>CAWHTY010000024.1:0-38194 GCA_963832435.1 uncultured Actinomycetota bacterium | reverse complement strand
GCACGGCCGCCGGGCCCGGAGCCGGCTTCGGCGCGGCCTTCCGGGTGGGCGCCGGGGCGGGAGTCGAGGCCTTGGGTGACGGCGCTGCGGAGGTCGCCGACGTGGGGCTGGGCCGGCTCGACGCGGTCGGCGACGAGCTCTGCTGCGACCCGGTGGTGCCCAGTTCGTCGGGAACGGCACCGCAGCCGCTGAGGACGACGAGAACGCTGGTGGCCAGGCCCAGCGCGACGGGGAATACGTGCGTTCGGGACTCGGTCATCGGTTACTCCCTTGATCGACGAACGTCACATTCGTCACACGTGTCCCAAGAACAACAGGGTAGGCGAGATCTCCGACGGCCGCCATGGCCGGAAACCACCCGGTAACACCATGGTTATCACGGCGCGGTGCCGGCCGACAGGTCGTCACGGGGGGGTAAACCGACACCGCCGGCCGCCGTGGGTCCGACCGCCGCACCGGGTCGGCCGGGGGATGGTGGCTCACGGCCCGGCGGTGCAGCGGGCCGGGGCCGGACCCGCACCAGGACGACCGCGTACGCGACCGCGATCGCTGTCGCCAGCCCGAAGGCCGCCCCGCCGCCGAGGGGGGACGCCGACCGCGACTGCGCAGCAGAACGCGGCGAATCCGTGCAGCCCCGGCACCACGCCGCGCAGCAGGCGACCAGCCCGGCGTGCCCATCGTGCGCCACAGCGAAGGCGCACACCACGCTGAGTGCGACCGGGAACGGGGTGAGCACGCCGGTCCAGACCGGCCCCAGCACGGCGGACAGCCCGGTGAGGAGCAGGACCAGGACGGCGGTGGCCAGCGCCCGGGCCGGCAGGTCCCACCCCGGAGGGCGGCTGGTCGGCGGCGCCGGGGAGCTCAGCCGGGCCAGCAGCCGACCGGCCGCGAGCAGGGCCAGCACCGCGACGGCCAACGCGACGACGGCCGGCAGGCGCACCTGCGCGAGGGCGAGGTCGGCCAGCAGCACCGTCGACCAGCTGGCCGCGAGGGACGGCAGCCACCGGCACCGGCGCGAGACCAGAGCGAACACCACGGCGTAGCCGGCCAGGGGGGCGATTCCCAGGGTGGTCGCCGCCGCCGCGCGGGCGGTGAAGTCGCGGCCGTGCTCGAGGTAGACGATCAGCAGGATCGGGCCGGCCACCACCGGCAGCACGACCAGGATCCCGGCCAACCGCGGACCCCAGCGGCGCCCGGCCAGAGACACCGCGACCACCAGGGCCGGCGCCAGGCAGAGCTTGAGCACGAGGTCGAGCACGGCGCCCAGTCTCGCAACCACGGGGGCGGGCTCGACCCGCGGTCCGGGCCGGAAGGACGCGCCGCCGACCTGTTCGTACGGCAGGCGGGAGAATACCGTTGGTCGATGGTCACGAACGTGTACGTGGATGGCCCAAACCTGTACTACGCGGTGCTCAAGGACACCCCGCTGCGGTGGCTGGACGTGGTCACCTGGAGCACGCGGCTGCTGCCCGGTCACGAGATCCAGCGGGTACGCTACGTCACCGCCTGGGCCAACCCGGCGCGCAGCGGCGGGCCCCAGGCGGACCGGCAGCGCGCCTACCTGCGGGCCCTGCGGACCTCCCCGAAGGTATCGCTGCACTTCGGTCGCTGCATCAAGGACACCGCCGATCTGCCCGAGCCCCGCCGGTTCGACCGGCTGCACTCGGTGGTCAAGGTGCGCCAGAAGGGTGTCGACGTCGCGCTGGCCACTCAGCTGCTGGTCGACTCGGCCCAGAGGGACTGCGACACGGCGGTCATCGTGTCCAGCGACTCCGACCTCCAGGTGCCCATCCTGGCGGCCCGTCAGCAGCTGGGGATCAGGGTCGGCGTGATCAACCCGGTCCGCCACCGCGGCGGCTGGGCGCTCCGGGAGCACGTCGACTTCCACATCCGCCCCCGGCCGGACAGCTACCTGGCGGCCCGGTTCCCGCTCGTCATCACCGACCGCGGAGGTGAGTTCCGCGCGCCGAAGTCGTGGGTGACCACGTAGGTCCGGAGAAGCGAAAACCCGCCCGGGGGCGGGTTTTCCGGCGCGACGGGAGGTCGCCACGCGAGATTGCCTCCATGGTAGGCCCGGCTCAGCGCCGGTGGCCCGACCCCGGCTCGCCGGTCACTGCTGCATGTCGGTGAACCGGCTGTAGTGGCCCTGGAAGGCGACGGTGATGCTCTTGGTCGGCCCGTTGCGGTGCTTGGCCACGTCGAAGTCGGCCTCGCCGGCGCGGTCGGACTCCTTGTCGTACAGGTCGGGCCGGTACAGCAGGACGACCATGTCGGCGTCCTGCTCCAGCGAGCCCGACTCGCGCAGGTCCGAGAGCATCGGCTTCTTGTCGGTCCGCTGCTCGGGCCCACGGTTCAGCTGCGACAGGGCGACCACCGGCACCTCGAGCTCCTTGGCCAGCAGCTTCAGCTGCCGGGAGAACTCGCTGACCTCCAGCTGCCGGGACTCGACCTTCTTGCCCGAGGTCATCAGCTGGATGTAGTCGATCACCACCAGCTTCAGGTCGTGCCGCTGCTTCAGCCGGCGGGCCTTGGCCCGGATCTCCATCATGGTCAGGTTCGGCGAGTCGTCGATGAACATCGGCGCCTCCGACACCTGCCCCATCTTGGTCGCCACCCGCGACCAGTCGTCGTCGCTCATCCGGCCGCCGCGGATGTGGGAGAGCGGGATCGAGGCCTCCGCCGACAGCAGCCGCATGGTGATCTCGATCTGGCTCATCTCCAGGCAGAAGATCACCGAGGCCAACCCGTTCTTGATCGAGGCCGACCGGGCCAGGTCCAGCGCCAGGGTCGACTTCCCGGCCCCCGGCCGGGCGGCCACGATGATCATCTGCCCCGGGTGCAGCCCGTTGGTCAGCTCGTCCAGCTCCGCGAACCCGGTCGGCACGCCGGCCAGCTTGCCGCCGCGGGAGGAGATGGCCTCCATCTCGTCCAGGGTCGGCTGCATCAGCTCCGACAGCGGCTTGTAGTCCTCGCTCGCCCGCCGGTCGGTGACCGCGTACACCTCGGCCTGGGCTCGGTCGACGATGTCGGTCGACGTCGCCCTCGGCGGCGTAGCGACATCTGGCCGATCCGGATCGAGGCGTCCACCAGCCGCCGCAGGATCGCCTTCTCCCGCACGATCTCGGCGTAGTAGCCCGCGTTCGCCGCCACCGGCACGCTGGCCAGCAGGTCGTGCAGGTACGGCGCGCCGCCGACCCGGATCAGCTCACCCCGCTTGCCCAGCTCCGCCGAGACCGTGATCGCATCGGCCGGCTCGCCGCGCCCGTACAGGTCGATGACCGCGTCGTAGACCTGCTCGTGCGCCGGCCGGTAGAAGTCCGTGCCGCGCAGCACCTCCACGACGTCGGCGATGGCGTCCTTGCTCATCATCATCGCGCCGAGCACGCACTGCTCGGCCACCATGTCCTGCGGAGGGGTCCGGTCCGTGGCCCGGGGAGCCTCGTCCCGGTACGGGGACATCACCTCGGCAAGACTCACGCGACCCCCTCGGGTGGGTGGCGACCGGCTCGGGTGAGCGAGGCCGGCACACTGGCAGTTGTCGACGATCAGGGACAAGCAGGCGTCCGAGCGGTTATCGAATGCCTGTTCGCAACACTAGTCACACCCGCCGACAGTTCCTGAGATCCCCGCGGAGGTCTTGGCGGTGGGCGACCCGAGTCACCGTACGCGGCTCGCCGGGGCCCGCAAACCCCCTCGTCCACAGGGCCTGTGGACAGCTGTGGAGTCCCTGTGGGGGACACGCCACGGCTGTGTGCACCGGCTGGGGACCGGTCTGGGGACAACCGGCCTCCACGGCCCCGAAAGGGCTCTGACCAGGTCAGACAGTATGGACAAGCGGTGGACGACAACTCGTCGCGGGCGGGTTCGGACGGTCTCAGCAGCGCACCGCGCAGGCCTTGACAGCGACCCGGATGCGGGTGGTATGCGCACAGCCGTTGGGGATAAGTCGACCCTTGGGTTCGGGCTCCGAAGAGCAAGCGCATAGCCCATCGATCGGTGTGCCAGCCGATCTGCTCGGTCAGACCCGGTGGTTCGCTCCGCCGGCCGTGCGGCTGCGCCGGCCCCGGATGCCCAGCGAGACCACGGCAGCCACCAGGCACAGCCCCGCACCTCCGAACCAGGCGAGCGTGTACTGGCCGGTCGTGTCCCGGATGAGTCCGGCCGCAGCGGACGCCACCGCCGCACCCAGCTGGTGGGAGGCGAACACCCACCCGAAGACGATGGTGCCGGAAGCGCCGAACGCCTCCCGGCACAGCGCGGCGGTCGGGGGCACCGTGGCGACCCAGTCGAGCCCGTAGACGACGATGAAGACCAGCATGCTGGGGTGCACCTGGTCCGACAGCAGCCAGGGCAGGACCAGCAGGCCGATGCCCCGGAAGAAGTAGTAGGCGACCAGCAGCACCCGCGGATCGATCCGGTCGGTCAGCATCCCGGACACGACGGTGCCGGCGATGTCGAACACTCCGACCACGGCCAGCAGCCCGGCCGCGGTGGTCTCGGCCATCCCGTGGTCGTGGGCCGACGGGACGAAGTGGGTTCCGATCAGGCCGTTGGTGGTGGCACCGCAGATGGCGAAGCCGCCGGCCAGGGCCCAGAAGGTGCGGGTTCGGGCGGCCTCGCGCAAGGCCTGGAGGGCGCGGCGGGCGGCCCCGCCCCGGAGGGGTTCGGGAGTCGGCTCGTCGGCCGGCGCCCCGTAGGCGGTGACGCCGCGGTCGGCGGGATGATCGCGCAGCACGAGAACGACGAACGGTACGACGGCCAGGGCCGCCCCGGTGACGACCAGCGAGGCCCAGCGCCAGGACTGGTACTCCACGAGCGCGGCCATCACCGGCAGGAAGATCAGCTGCCCGGTCGCGCCCGCGGCGGTGAGGACCCCCATCACCAGGCCCCGGTGCTTGACGAACCACCGGTTGGCCACCGTCGCGGCGAACACCATGGCCATCGAGCCGGTGCCGAGGCCGACCAGCACTCCCCAGGTCAGCACGAGCTGCCAGCCCTGGGTGACGAAGATCGTCAGGCCGCTGCCCGCGGCGACCAGGAGCAGGGCGGCGCTGGTGACGAGCCGGATGCCGAGCCGGTCCATCAGTGCGGCGGCGAACGGGGCCATCAGCCCGTACAGCACGAGGTTGACGCTGACCGCGCCGGACATCAGGGTGCGGGGCCAGCCGAACTCGGCCTCCAGCGGAACCATCAGCACACCCGGGGCGGCGCGGAAGCCGGCCGCACCGAGCAGCGCGACGAAGGCAACGACCGCGACCCACCAGGCCGGGTGGATCCGGCCGCGCGCGGACGAGGGCAGGCGGGTCTGGGTGGTGGTCAGGTCCATGGCGCCTCCACGGTGACAGTCGGCTGGGCAGCCTGACCATCAGCAACCGTGCCAACCACCGCCGCATTCCGGACGTCGGAGGCCCGGCAGACCGCCGGTCCGCGGTCAGGCGAGCCGCGCGCGGACGCGTCCCTCGAGCACCTGCTGCAGCACGTCGACGGTCTCGGGGGCCAAGTCGACTCCCAGCTGTCGGGCCTGCGCCGCGACCTGCAGGGTGAGCCGCTCCACCTCGGGCCGGTTGCCCGCCTGGTGTTCGGTCCGGATCCGCGCCACCATCAGCAGCTCGTCGGCCGGTGCCGCCGCCAGAGCCCGGGAGGCGGCCCAGCGGGCCAGGTCCAGGTCCTGGCCGTCGAGGGCCCGCCGCGCCAGCTCGACGCCGATGTCGCGGACCGCCGAGATCATGTCGGTCCGCAGCTCCTCGGCCCAATGCCACTGACCGGGGGCGGCGTCGGCCAGCGGTGCCCCGCGCACCAGCTCGAGGGCGGCCTGCAGGGCACCGTCCCCGGCCCGGGCGACCCCGTGGCTGGTCAGGATCTGCAGCCGGTGCCAGTCCGAGCTGACCGCGGGGTGCAGGCTGATCCGACCGGTGTAGGCGTCCGGCAGGTACGGCTGGCCGGCGGCGTCCGCCCCCAGCCAGGTCCGCAGCCGGCTCATGTTGGAGCGCCGGGTGCCCTCCGCGACCGCCAGGCCGGAGACCATGGCGGGGGCCGCCGAGCCGGGGTGCTCCAGCAGCCAGGCGCAGTACTCCAGGCACTGGCGGGCGGCGCGGGCCGGAGCCGGACCGGTGGCGCCGACCAGGTCGATCGGACCGAGCAGCCGCAGGACGGGGTGGACGGGGTCGGCGGCGCTCCCGCCGGCCCACTCGATCGACGCCTGACCCATCGCCGCGCCTTCCTGTCGGTGGTCGGTGTCCTCGGTGTCCTCGGTGTCCTCGGTGTCCTCGGGGTCCGACGGCCCGGGCGCCCAGCCCCCGAACCGGCGACCCAGGTAGGTGACGTTGCCCGGCGGCGGGTGGGGCACCGGCTCCGGTCGCCACCACGGCGCGGCCGTCGTCTCCTCCGACCCGGTGGCCTCGACGAGGTCACAGACCGCAGCGGCCGCCGGTTCCGGCAACAGCTGCGGACGCACCGTGAGCCCGTCCCACGTCCCGACCAGGCCGGCCTGCGGGTCCTCGACCAGGTCGAGCACCGACGGCGCGGTGACGTCGGTGCCCAGCACGACCGCGGCGGCGGTGACCCGTGGCCGGCTCAGCAGCACAGCGTCGAGCCGGTCCCGCTCCCGCTCGGTCAGGGTGGCCGCCACCAGCAAGACCTCCGGCGCCCACGGGTCGGCGAGATCGGGGTCGATGCGGCGCCGGGCCGCGGAGGCACCGGCGAGCACCTCCCGCTGCTCCTGCGCCCGGGCCTCGACCCGGTCGAGCAGTCCGGCGACGTCGTCGGTGTGCGTGACGTTGTGTTTGCCCAGCACCCGGGGCAGCCGGCCGTCGCCGCCGACCACGGTGAGCACCATCTCGTCCGCCCATGGCGAGAACGACAGCTCGACGGCCAGCGCCGCCAGCACCGAGGTGACAGTGGCGGCGTCGGGGCAGCGCACCGCCAGCACCCCCAACGACTCCAGGTCGGCCAGCACCGGCAGGCCGTGCTCGTCCAGGCCGAGGGTGACCAGCGCCGGGTACGGCCGGAGCGCCTCGGCCAGGCCGGGGGCGCTGCGCACCTGGTCGACGTCCGGCCCGGCCACCGTCCAGGCGTCCTCGGAGGCGCCGAAGCCCGGGGGCGGCTCCGGCGCCGCTCCGGCCCAGGTGAGCCGTACCTCCTCCCCGGTGAAGGTGGCCCGGACCAGGGCCGGCAGCGCGATCCCTCCACGACGGCAGTGCGCGGAGACTGCGCGCGTGGCCAGGTCCAGGGTGCGGAGACTCACCGGCCGCGCCCGGCGACCCAGCTGGACCTCGACCAGCGCCGCCGGCGGGGCCGCATGCCGGATGCGACGGCCCACGGGGCGGACCTGGAGCTGGACCCGGCGGCGGGCGAGGAGTCCGATCAGCAGCGACGCGGCCAGCAGGCCGCCCACCGACGCCAGGCCGGCCGCCGACCAGCCGGGCGAGGGCTCGGCTCGACCGTCGGACGCCGCGCGGCGCGGGGGACAGCGGCCGGTGGGCGGGCCGGGGCGGTCACCGCCGAGGAGCTGCGCGCGTTCAGGGTGGTCGGCGCTCGGGTGGTCGTCGGTCGGGTGGTCGGTGGTCGGGTGGTCGGCGACCTCTCGTCGCTCTTGCGGGGTCGTCCGCTCGTCGCTCGCGCTCCTCCGACCGCTCGTCCGGCCGCTCGTCCGGCCGCCGGCCCGGCCGTTCGCGGGCATCGGGCACGACCAGACGCATCCCGGTCCGGAGCTCGTCGGGGTCGTCCAGCCGGTCCCGGTTGGCCCGCCACACCTCGGGCCAGCGCCGGCGTCGCCGTACGTCCGCTTCGCGATCGCAGACAGCGTGTCGCCCGCGCGGACGGTGACCTGCCGGGCACCGTCGGCCCCCGCCCGCGCCCGGTCGGCAACGGCAGGGGTGACGTCGGGGATGCGGAGCCGCCACCCGACGGTCAGCCGGTCGGGCCCGCCGGTCAGCCGGTCCGGGTTGGCGGCGGCGATGGCGCGCCAGCGCAGTCCGCTGCCGTAGTAGTGCTCGGCGAGGCTCCACAGGTCGTCCCCGGACACGACCGTGTGCACGTGGGCGTCGTCGGTCCTGCTCGGGGCGGCGGGCTCGGCGGGACGTCGGGATGGCTCGGGCACCGGTTCGGCGGGCGCCGCCGCCGGAGCCACCGCCCGAGGACCGGGGCCGGGGCCGGGCGGCCGGGCGGCTCCGCGGAACCCACCGGGGGGACGGCCACCAGGGCCAGTATCGACACCAGCAGGCCGGCCACCAGTCGCCGCGGGCCATCCAGACCGGGGATGGGGACCCGCACCCGCCCCCGCGACAGCAGGGCGACCAGCTCGACCAGCACCGCGGCTGCGAAGACCAGCCAGGCGACCCACCCGACGGCCAGCACCAGGGCCAACAGCAGCCCCCCGTCGTCGGGGCGCAGCAGCGCGTCGAGCAGCCGCGGACCCGACGGCACCCGCGGCAGCAGCAGAGCACTCGCGGTGACCAGCAGCACCGGCGCCCCGACGAGACCGAGGGTCAGCACCAGCAGCGCACCGACCCCCCGCAGCACGCGGGTGCCCGAGCCGGTCACGATGATCCCGCCAGCAGGGTGAGCAGGGCCGCCACCAGGAAGATCGCCCCGAACACCAGGGCCGGCAGCGTCATGTAGATGGTCATGCCCTCGGCGGCCGCGCTGGCTGCCACCTGCTCGGTCGACAGGTGGGCATCGCGGAGCTCCCGGACCCGGGCGCGCAGCGTGCCCGACAGCGCCGCACCGGTCTCGTCGAGCTGCATCACGTCCGCCACGTCCTCCAGCTCGGGCAGGTCGAGCCGGTCCGCGAGCCGGCGCAGCTCCGCGTACGGCGGCTGCTGCTCCAGCTGGGCGCGGTCCAGCGCCGCCCGGATCTGGACGAACAGTGGCACGTCGCTGAGCGCCGCCGCGTTCTGCAGGGCCTGGGTGGCCGAGGCGTTCGCCAGCCGCTCCAGCGTGACCAGGTCGATGAAGACCAGCAGGGCCTCGACCGCCGACGTCCGGGAGACCCGCGACGCCCGCCGCAGCAGCAGATCGGGCACGAAGAACCCGACCACGGCGCCCAGCAGCGCCACCCCGGCCGGCCACCAGACAGTTCGACCGGTCAGCAGCAGCAGTCCGGCGCCGGCCATCACGGGCAGAGCGGCGCCCACCACCGCCATCACGAGCTTGTCGGCGTACAGCTCGGCCACCGACTTGCCCTGCAGGCGCAGACTCGCCCGCTGGGCATCGGTGAGCGGGATCGGCGACCGCCGGAACAGCCACGCCCCCAGACGCTCGGACCGGCTCGACACCGGGCCCAGGTCGGCCACGGCGGCCGGCTGCAGGGGGTCGCCGCCGATCCGGTCCAGGGCGGCGGCCAGGGAGGGGGCCGAGGGCAGGCACGCGTACACCACCGCCACCGCCCCGCCGGCCAGCAGCAGCCCGGCCAGCAGCACCAGCGACGTCGTCACGGGACGCTCCCGCCGACCAGGATCCGGGACCGCGGCGCCTGGCGGGCCTTGCGGCGCAGCAGCACTAGCGAGCCCACGTACAGCACCACCAGCCCGGCCAGGACCAGCTGTCCGACCGGCGTGCGGTAGACGGCGAAGAAGCTCGGGGACAGCAGGAACACCGTGCCGAGGGTGACGAGGCTGATGATCGTCACCTGGCGGACGACGACGTACGGCTTGGCCCGCTCGGTCTCGACCACACGTCGTCCGCGGAGTTGATCTTGGATGGAGTCGGCCAGCGCGTGCAGGGTGGCCGACGCACCGTTGGCCCCGCGGTTGGCGGCCAGCATCAGCGCCGCCACCACCGCGTCGGCGTCCGGCGAGTCGAGCGCGTCGGCGAAGTGCCGCAAGGCCTCGCGGGTGTCCCAACGGTTGTTCAGGCGGGCGATCAACATGCCCACCTCGTCCGCGATCAACGGTGGGGCCGTGCGGCGGGACACCCGGAGGGCGTCGGTCACCGAGCGGCCGGTGGTCAGGGTCGCTGCCAACGACCGCACCCAGCGGTCGAGCGCCTCCAGCAGGGCGACGTCACGCGGCTTGGGCAGCACCAGCAGGTACGGCAGGCCCAGCACCAGCATCGGCGCGACGAGGACCGCCACCGCCCACCCGGTCGACGCGGCCACGACGAACCCAGTGAGCAGACTGCCGAGCAGCAGCAGGTCCCGACGTCGTCCGGCCGGGCCCGCCGGCCGCCGGGTCGACCGGGCCCAGACCGAGGCCGACGACGAACCTGGCCGCGCCGAGGCTGGGAGCCAGACCCGGCGCGCGCCGGCGATCACGGTCACCAGACCGCCGCTGAGCAGCAGGCCGGCGAGCAGTGCCATCCCCTTCACGGCCGGTGCCCTCTCATGTCCGGTGCCCTCTCATGTCCGGCGCCCTCTCCGGTCCGGCGCCGGCAGCTCGCGGTGGAACGGGAGCAGCTCGGCCTCGAAGTCGGCGTCGGGGTAGAAGCCGGCGGGCCGGCTCGGTGTGCCAGTGGCGTGGTAGGTGAGGTGGGTGACCGGTCGCCCGTTCTCGACCGAGCCGGTGACCTGACGGATCTCGGACACGTACCGGCGTCGAGCGCCGCCCTTCCAGGTGTCGTCCTCGAGCCGGACGTAGATGAACAGGGCGATGTTGTGGGCGATCTGGCGGTAGGCCTCCTCGACGGTGAGCACGCCTCCTTGCGCCACCCGTGAGGCCAGCCGGTCCAGGGTGGAGTCGGCCGAGTGGGAGTGCGTGGTGCTCAGCGTGCCGGTGCCCGCCTGCATCGCCTCGAACATGGCCGCGGCCTCCCCGCCGCGGACCTCGCCCACCACCAGCCGAGACAGGTTCTGCCGAAGGGCCTCGGGCATCAGGTCGGAGATGGTCACGTCGCCGACCCGGGACCCGCCGCTGGTCTCGCCGTGCCCCACCCGGGCCTGCAGGGCCAGAATGTTCTCCCGTCCGGGCTGCAGGTGGGTCATCAGCTCGTAGTCGGTCTCCAGCGTGCCGAAGCGCTCGCTGGTCGGGATGGAGTGGATCAGCGCCCGCAGCAGCGTGGTCTTGCCGGCCCCCTGATCGCCGGAGATCACCATCGACTTGCGGGCCAGGACGGCCGTGTCCAGGAAGCGGGCCACCTCCGGCGGCATCAGCCCGCCGTCGGACAGCTCCCGCAGCGACACGGCGGTCAGGATGTGCTGGCGGATCACCACGCTGGGCCGGAACGACAGTCCGAAGCCGATGGCGTGCAACCGGAACCGCTCGCCCAGCGCCAGCGTCATGGTCGGGTGCGTGTCGTCGAAGGGCCGGGACGGCTGCCCGCTCTGGCCGAGGAAGCGGATCGCGTCGACGAGCTCCTCGTCACTGTCGGCCACCGGCTCGCGACGCTCCCGGCGGCCGTCGCCGTACTGCACGACGACGGAGTCCCAGCCGTGGATCTCGATGTTCTCCACGTCCGGCAGGTCCAGCAGGGGCTGCAGCCGGCCGTAGCCGAAGACCGCGTTCTCGACCGCCAGGACGTACTGCTCCTCCTGGGCCCGCGACCACAGGTCGGCGCCGTCCCGATGCAGGGTGCGGACGTGGTCGGCGACCGTGCGCCGGATGATTGCGCGCCCCAGCAGCAGCCGGTCGTCGGACCGCAGCGGGCGGCCGGTCCGCTTGGCCTCGGCCTCGCTCTCGTCGGTGATGGTGGCCGAGGCGCGGCGCCGCAGGTCGACCACGGTCGGCCAGTCGATCGTCTCGGGCTCGAGCCGCTGCCGGAACTCCCGCACCGCGCCGGCGCCGAACGTCCCCACCGGCCGGCCGGCCGGGGGATTCCCGACGCGCTCGGCCGGCGGCGCGAGGTCGCCCAGCAGCGGCACCCGGTCCAGCGCGGCCGCCGCTGCGCAGCAGGTCGTCGGTGATCTCCTCGGTCATCTCAGCCTCCGACCAGCTCGGCGGTGTGGTGCAACCGCGCCGCCAGCGATCCGGCGGACGTCTGCAGCGCCCGGGTCAGCGGGGCCTGGTCCATCGTCCGCGGGCGGGACCGTCCCGTCCGAGAGATGGGCGGCGACGGCGGCGTCGTCCGGCACGGTGGCCAGCACCGGTACGGCGAGGGCCTTGCTGACCTCGGCCGATCCGTAGGGGCGACCCGGGCCGACGACCAGCAGACCGAGGGTGCTGGCGGCCGGGCCCGCGGCTCGTTGCTCCTGCAGGGTCGCCAGGTGCACCCGCGCCGACACCACCGAGCGCAGGTTGGTCCGGACGGCGAGCCCGAGCACCGCGGCGGCGTCGATCAGCGGGCCCGGCAGTCCGCTGGGCCCCACGCGGCCGGCGTCGACGATGACATCGATCCCGGCCGTTCCGAGCTGGGTGAACGCGTCCACCAGGTCGGACCAGACGCCGCCGAACAGGCCGGCGCTCCCGGCCTGACGAACCCGGGCAGGAACCGGCGCTGGTGCTCGTCGTCACGAGCGAGCTCGATGGTCTGGTCGACCACGACCTCGGCCAGGGGCCGACGGTCGCGGTGGGCCTCGGCCACCCGCAGCAGACCCTTGCCCTCCGGAGCTGCGGCCGGACAGGAAGCCCGCCAGCACGGCCTGGTGGGCCCCGGGGTCGCAGTCGGCCAGCAGCACCGAGCGCGGCCAGCTCAGCGCCAGCCCGACCGCGAGCGTCGTGGCGCCGGGAGCCCCGGCGCTGGAGGTGAGCACGAGGATCGCCATGGTCAGCGATCCGCGTCCCGGACGATGGCCAACCGGTCCTGCGCCGACAGCAGGGCGATCACCGGGGCCTGGTCGCTGGGCACGTCGACATCCACCAGCGTCGAGGCCGCGTCCGGCCCCTCGCGCTGGGCGACGATCCGGGCCGCGTACGTCTTGCCGCTGTACGCGTCGCTGAACCCGGGCTCGGCGTTCGCCGGCGGCACCGCCACCAGGCGCACCGCCGAGCCGGAGACCAGGAACCCGGCGGGTGCCCGGCCGGCGGCGACCTTGATCCCGACCAGCGCCCGCTTCGGACCCGGGACCGTCACCGGGGCGATCGCCCCGGCGGGCACCAGGGACCCGTCGACCAGGTCGTAGACGGCGCGTCTGGCCGACCAGCTCGGCCAGCCGGTCGGCGGGGACGGTGGGCACACCGGGCGCCCCGCTGAGGGTGAGGGTGGTCAGGTCGGACGCCTCGACGACCTCGCCCCGGTGGACGGTGGCCGCCATCGCCACCACCGCGCTCTCGGTGGCCACCCGGGCGTACACCAGGAAGGACAGCAGCCCGCCGAGGCAGATCGCCAGCACGCCGAGCGCGATCCACTTGGGGTTGCGCCGGGCCGGCAGCCGCGGTGGCGCCGGGGTGGCCCGGCGAGCGGCGGCGCCGGTCCCCGGACGCGTCGGCGGATCCCGCCCGCCGGCGGCGCAGCAGGGCCGCGAGGCGCGGCTGGAGGTCGACACTCATGGACGGCCCTCTCGGAGGTGGGCAGGTGGGGAGGGAGCCAGCGGTCTGCTCATCGGGCCCCTCCGGTGGCGACCACGTCGGCCCGAGCGGAGCCGCGCGCCGACACCGTGCCGATCCCGATCATGGCCAGGAACACCGTCGGCTCGCTGGCGGAGGTCTCGACGGCGACCACGCCACCGGTCACCGAGACCGAGCCGCGGACGCCGGGCTGGCCGGCGAGGTACGCCCGGGCCGCCAGCACGGCGGCGCCGGCCGGGCTCGATCCCCCGAGCGACCTGGGTGGCCCCGGCGTTGCCGGCCGCCCGGGCCGCCCCGGCCGCGGCGGCCTCGGCGCGGGTCGCGGCCGTGATCTGCTGACCGCCGTCGACCACCAGGCCGACGGTCATGATCATCGCCGCCAGGACGACGGCGGCGAACACGCTCACCGACTGCCCGCGTTCGTCCCGGGTCGGTCGGCTGCTCATGACCGCTCGCGGTAGGTGTCGAGGGCAGACGCTCCCGGCGCCGACAGGGCGATCGACCCCGGCATGCCCGGCAGTCCGAGGTCCGCGAACGGCACCACGCACCGCACCTCGGCGCGGACCGTGGCCGGCGTTCCGACGGCGACGCCGAAGCCGGAGGTGTCGACCCGGACCGACGTGTCGGCGCACCAGCAGCCCGCCGGTGGACAGCGACCGCGCGCCGGCCGCCCGGCCCTCCCCCGCCGCCTCGCCGGCCGAGCGGGCCAGGGACGCCGCCCGGGCCGCCGCCTGGGCCGCGTCGGCGACCGTCGACCGCGCGAACCAGAGCCGACCGCCGGCGACCAGCAGGGCCAGGACCAGCACCAGGGCGGGGACCAGGACGGTCAGCTCGACCGCGGCCGAGCCCCGTTCGGACCGGCCGACCGGCGTCGGTGCCCTCACGGGTTGGTCGCCCGCTCGGTGGGGGCGGACGCGGACTCCACGATCCGCCCGAGCGGCAGGTCGAGGATGAACGGAGCCGAACCGCGTACCGTCACCTCCACCGTCGCGGCCCCTCGGGCCACGGCGACCTGCACGGCCGCGAGCCCACCCGAGCGGGCGATCCCGGCCGCCACCGCCTCGGCCTCACCGGCCGACCCCTCGGTACCCCGGGCGATGTCGGCCCCGGCCTGGGCGGCCCGGACGGCGACATTGTGCCCGTGGACCCAGATGCCGGCCTGGATGACGCCCAGGGTGGCCAGCAGCAGCACCGGCCAGATCAAGGCGTACTGCACCGACTCGCTGACCCCCCGCTGGTCCCGGGGCCGGCGAGCCTGCGGCCGCCGGCCGCTCCGCGCCCGAGCCACGGGACTATCCGGGCAGGCGGCTCAGCACGAAGGCCCGGATCGCCGCGATGACGGCGATCGCGATCCCGACCGCGCCGGCCAGCAGGATGGCGTTCTCGGCCGACTGACTCAGACCACGTTCGTCGCGGGCGGGCGGGTTCTTCACCAGGAGGATCATCCCGAGCAGGGTGGGCACGAGGTGGCTGGGCTTCATGAGGGCTCCTTCTTGGGTTCAAGGACGCGCGCGCAGCAGAGGGGCCACAGTGGCACAACGGCTGCGGTGCGGTGAAGGTCGTCGGGCTGGCCAGAATCGGACATGACACAAACAGGACAGCGACGCGCGCGACGCCGCCGCGGCACGCGGCGGAGACAGTCAGGCGGCATCGAGCAGCTCCTCCGCATGGGCGGTCATCCTCCGCACCGCCCGGCTGCACCGGTAACGGACCAGGTCGGCGGTGATGCCGTGGCGAGCCCCTGCGCGACCGCTGGTCAGACCGTCGACGTACACCGACTGCAGTACGGCTCGGGTCGGCGGGTCGATCAGCCCCAGTCGCGCGGCGGCGTGCAGGACGGCGGGCGCGCTGACGTCCGCGCTGCCGTCGCTGACCACCCGGGCCGGCATCAGGTGGTCCAGGTGCTCGCCGGGCGGCCACGGCATCGACGTCTCCAGCCGGGCCCGGCGAGCATCGACGAGCACGTCCTTCAAGGTGTCCAGGGCCAGGTTGGCCGCGATCCGCCGCGGCCGCCGGTCCAGCGGGTAGCCCCGGATCCGGCACCAGAGCGCCGCTACGAAGTCGTCGACCCCGATGCCGGGCTGCGCCTGCGCCATCCGGACCAGCTTCCCGAGCATCGCCTGGACGACCACCCGCCCGGCCAGCGTCGACCCCGCGGTCGCCTCCAGCAGCAGGGCCCCGAGGACCGCGTCCGGCTCGGACCGGATGGCCCCCAGCACGGCGTCCAGGTCGGCGCAGCGGAGGACGGGGTGGCGACCGGCGAACTCCGGGACGCCGGTCGAGGCCACCAGCCGCTGCCAGTCGGCGTTCAGCTCGTCGACGATCTGGTACCGGTGACGGGCCGCAGCGACGACCATGGATCCTCCTGGCTCGAGAACGTGCTCCGAGCCTGCCCAGGACGTGTTGGCGATACGTGTTGTCCGGCTTCGGGCGGGTGTCTGCTCTCTCGGGCGCAGGTGTTGTCCGCCTGACCTCGCCGACCGCGCTCGGGTTAGCTCGGGACCTTCATCTTGAGCGGCCGGCTCCGGTACTCACCGGTGAGCACGATGCAGCGGAACAGGTTGTCGTCGGCGATCTGCAGCGGCGGCGGGAGCTTCTGGATCTGCCAGTTGCCGGGGATCTGATCCCGGTCGAGCACCCGCCCCAAGGTTGCCGTCGAGCACAGCCTCATCGGCCAGCTTGTCCTTGTCGAGCTGCGACTGCAGGCGGATCCCGGTGGCCGCCTCCCCCGCCACGAAGGTCTGGTAGAGGTGCCGCCTGCCGCAGGAGACCAGGTTCGAGACGGCCGGGATGTCGTAGACCTGCGCGTACCCGTCCCAGCACTCCGGCTCCTCGACGCAGTAGCTGCGGGCCCCCAGCGAGCTCGGCGCAGTCCACGAAGCCGGCCGGCAGGCTCGTGGTCGGGGACGGGGAGGGCTCGGTGGTCGACACGCTGGGCGACGGCTCCGCGGCGGTGGACGGCGGCGACGGGAGGGTGCCCACCACCGGCGGCTGCGCGGTCGAGCTCGAGTTCCGGACCCAGGCGATCGTGCTCGCGGTCAGCACCGCCAGGATGAGCACGCCGACGACCACGAACACGATGCTGCGCCGCCGGCTCGGCGGGAAGGTGTCGTCGAACCCGGGAAGCCGTTCCGCACCGACGGCCGGCGGGGCACCGTGGCGTCGCGAGCCGTGACCGGTGCTGCCGTTCAGCCCGGTGGCGATGGCCAGCGGCCGGTCGGCGCGTCCGCCGGCGTCCTCCAGGTCGACGCCGGCCAGCAGATCCCGGAACTCCGCGGCGCTGGGGCGGGCGTCGGCGTCGTCGGCCAGCCCGCGCATGATCACGTCCATCAGCTCCGGCTCGACCCCGGGGATGGGGACCACCGGCTCGCGCTGCAGCTCGAGGATCTCCGGCAGCGACGGCGTGCCCTGGTCCGGCCACCGGGGCGGCTTCCCACCCAGCAGCGCGTACAGGGTGGCCGCCAGGGAGAACACGTCGCCGTACTCGTTGGGGGGCTGCTGGTAGAACACCTCGCGCGGCGCGTAGGCCGGGGTCAGCGCCTCCATGGTCACCGAGATGTCGGTCCCCGGCTCCGGGATGGCCGCCAGCCCGAAGTCGGCCAGCCCCGGATTGTCGTAGGAGTCGATCAAGATGTTGCCCGGTTTCACGTCCCGGTGCAGCACGCCGCGGGCGTGGGCAGCGGCCAGCGCGTCGGCGATCCGGACCCCCACGTCGCGGACCCGACGCTGGGTGGGCCGGTGCTCGGGCTTCATCCACTGGGTGAGCGACCCGCCGGGGCAGAGCTCCATCACCAGGTACGGCCGGTCGTCGGGCAGGATCCCCGCGTCGTGCACGGTGACGATGCCCGGGTGGCCGGACAGCCGCCCGGCCGCACCCGCCTCCCGGAGGAAGCGGCGCTGCTCCTTCTCCTCGTCCAGGGTGCGCTGGTCGATCTTGACCGCGACCGAGCGGTCGAGGGTGGCCTGCCGGGCCTTCCAGACCGTCGCGAACCCGCCGCGGGCCAACGGGGTCCAGTCCGTCAGGCCGGCGATCTGCGGGTGCTGCGTCGCCACGCGACCACGATAGTCGGACCGGACCTGCCGTGGGAGCGCGACCGACTCCCCCCAAACCCCGGCACGACCAGGGGAGACAGCGGCCGACGGCCCGGGCGCGACGGCCCCGCGGCGCGAGGCCCTGCCCCCGGGCAAGATCAACCAGTAGGGTCGCGCTGTGACCCGCAGCGTCTACATCGCCTCGCCCGAGGGGCTCACCGGAAAGTCGGCCATCGCCGTCGGTCTCCTGGACGCCCTGACCCGCGAGGTCGGGTCGGTGGGAGTCTTCCGGCCGCTGTTCAACGCGGCCGGCACCGACGTGATCGTCGACGTGCTGGTGTCCCAGCCCGGCATCGAGCAGGGGTACGAGGAAGCGCTCGGGGTCACCTACGACGCCGCGCGGGAGAACCCCGACGAGGCCATGCACCAGATCGTGCAACGGTTCGGGCGAGCTGAGCGAGCGGTTCGAGGTGATCTTGGTCCTCGGCTCGGACTACACCGACATCTCGACCGGCACCGAGCTCACCGTCAACGCCCGGATCGCGGCCAACCTGGGCTCACCCGTGGTGTTGGTGGTGCACGGTCAGGGCCGCACACCCGAGGAGATCCTGGCCGCCGCCGAGGGCGCGGTGACCGAGCTCCGGGCCCATCACGCACAGACGGTCGCGGTGATCGCGAACCGTACGGCCGTCGATGACCACGAGTCGATCACGCGCGGCGTTGGCCACCATCGGCGACGTCGTGGTGGCCGCCCTCCCCGACAACCCGGTGCTCTCCGCCCCGACGGTCCGCGCCCTGGCCGAGGCGGTCGGGGCGCGGCTGGTGCTGGGCACCGACAGCTGGCTGGACCGGGAGGCCCTGGGCTTCATCGTCGCCGCCATGAGCCTGCCCAACGTGTTGACCCGGCTCCGTCCCGACGTCATGGTGATCGCCGCCAGCGACCGACCCGAGCTGATCCCCGGCCTGCTGCTCGCCCACCAGTCCGGCACCTTCCCGACCCTGGCCGGGATCGTGCTCACCGGTGGCTACCCGATCCCCGACTCGATCGTGAAGCTGTCCGAGGGCGTCCAGCACGACCTGCCGATCGTCTCGACCGAGCTCGGCACCTACGCCACCGCGGAGCGGCTGGCCCGGGTGCGCGGTCCGATGATCAAGTCCTCCACCCGCAAGCTGGAGACTGCCCGCCGGCTGTTCGCCGAGAACGTCGACGCCGACGCCCTGCTGGCGGCGATGAACCTGTCCGGCTCGGAGGTCCGCACCCCGCTGATGTTCGAGTACCAGCTGATGGAGCGGGCCCGGGCCGCGGGCAAGCACATCGTGTTGCCCGAGGGGAGCGACGACCGCATCCTCGAGGCCGCCGCCATCCTGCTGCGGCGCGGGGTCGCCGACCTCACCCTGCTCGGCGACGCGAACTCGATCCGGGCCCGAGCCTCCGCCCTGGCCCTCGACCTGCACGCCGCGCACGTGGTGCTCCCCCACCGAACCCGAGCTGGTGGAGCGGTTCGCCGTCGGCGTACGCGGAGGCGCGGGCCCACAAGGGGATGACCCTGGAGCGGGCCCGCGCAGGTCGTCACCGACGTCTCGTACTTCGGCACGATGATGGTGCACCTCGGGCTGGCCGACGGGATGGTCTCCGGCGCGGTGCACACCACCGCCCACACCATCCGGCCGGCGCTGGAGTTCGTGAAGACCCGGCCCGGGGTCAGCACCGTCTCCAGCGTGTTCTTGATGTGCCTGGCCGACCGGGTGCTGGTCTACGGCGACTGCGCGGTCATCCCGGAGCCGACCACCGAGCAGCTCGCCGACATCGCGATCTCCTCCGCGGCCACCGCCCGGCAGTTCGGCATCGAGCCGCGGGTGGCGATGCTGTCCTACTCGACCGGGGCCTCGGGCGCGGGGGCCGAGGTCGAGAAGGTCCGGGCCGCCACCGCCCTGGTCGCCGAGCGGGCGCCCGGACCTGCTGCTGGAGGGCCCGATCCAGTACGACGCCGCCGTCGACGCCGACGTGGCCCGGACCAAGCTGCCCGACTCCGAGGTGGCCGGCCGCGCCACCGTGTTCATCTTCCCGGACCTGAACACCGGCAACAACACCTACAAGGCCGTGCAGCGCAGCGCCCACGCGGTGGCCATCGGCCCTGTCCTGCAGGGCCTCCGGAAGCCGGTCAACGACCTGTCCCGAGGAGCCCTGGTGGAGGACATCGTGAACACCGTGGCCATCACCGCCGTGCAGGCCGAAGGGCTGGACGCGTGAGCGGCCCGGTGCTGGTGATCAACGCCGGCTCATCCTCGCTGAAGTACCAGCTGCTGCTGCCGGCGTCCGGGGAGGTGCTGGCCAAGGGGCTGATCGAGCGGATCGGCGAGCAGCACGCCGAGGACCCGGTCGCCGACCACGCCGCGGCGATCCAGCGGGTGCTGGCTGCGCTGGCCGACGGCGGCGCCGACCTGGCCTCGGTGGTCGCGGTCGGGCACCGGGTGGTGCACGGCGGGCCGGACTTCTCCGATCCGGTGGTGGTCGACGACCAGGTGGTGGCGGCGATCGAGGATCTCGTCCCGCTCGCTCCGCTGCACAACCCGGGCGCGGTCGCCGGCATCCGGGCCGCCCGGCTGAGCCTGCCGGACGTGCCGCAGGTGGCCGTGTTCGACACCGCCTTCTTCGCCGGGCTGCCGGCCGCAGCGCGGACCTACGCGATCCCGCGCGAGCTCGCGGAGCAGAACCGGATCCGCCGGTACGGGTTCCACGGCACCTCGCACGCGTACGTGTCGGGCCGCGCCGCCGCCTTCTTGGACCGCGACCCGGCCGAGCTGAACCAGGTCGTCTTCCATCTCGGCAACGGCTGCTCCGCCTCGGCCATCCGGGGCGGCCGGGCCGTCGACACCTCGATGGGCCTGACCCCGCTGCAGGGCCTGGTGATGGGCACCCGGTCCGGCGACGTCGACCCCAGCCTGCACGTCTTCCTGCACGACGAGCTGGGGATGAGCGTCGCCGACACCGACACCATGCTGAACAAGCAGTCCGGCCTGAAGGGTCTCTCCGGTGTGAACGACTTCCGCGAGCTGTCCCAGCTGATCGCCGCCGGCGATGAGCACGCCCAGCTGGCCTTCGACGTGTACGTGCACCGGCTGCGGCACTACCTCGGCGCCTATGCGGCCATCCTCGGGCGGCTCGACGCTGGTCGTCTTCACCGCCGGGGTCGGCGAGAACAACCCGCAGGTCCGGGCCGCCGCGCTGGCCGACCTGCCCGTGCTGGGCATCGAGCTGGACGCCGCGCGGAACACCGCCGCCGCCCGAGACGCCCGGACCATCTCCACCGACGGCTCCGCGGTAACCGTGCTGGTGGTGCCGACCAACGAGGAGCTGGCCATCGCCCAGCAGGCCGCCGCTCTCGCCACCGGCTGATCGTGAACGATCCGGTCGGGTCTATCCGGCAAGATCGTTCACGAACATCTCCGGCACGCGGGCGCACCGGCGGCACCGCCGGGGCAGGCCGGGCCAGCCGCGCCGGATCAGCTGGTCCGCCACCTGCCAGGCCACGGAGCAGGGACGCTCGACGACGTCATGCCAGCCATAGCGCAGGGTCAGGTGGGACCGCAGCGCGAAGTCGTTGTCCCGCGCCATGTCGCGGAACCGGGCACTGCCCTCGTGGCCCGTTCGCCCGTCGAGCTCGACCAGCAGCTGGTACCCGTCGTACCCGACGTCGCTGACGTGGCGGAGCCCGAGCCGGGATCGTTGCCGCCGCCCCCGACGGCAGACCGTGCGCCCGTTCCACCTCTCTCAGGTAGGCCACCTCCAGGGGTGACTCCGCTCCCTCCGCGACGTCGGCCAACAGGTCGCGCAGCAGGGCACGGTGGCGGTGGCGGGCTCGGCTCTCCAGCGCGCACGCCAGCCCTCGGGTGGTGGTCAGCCGGCGTTGGACGGCAGTGGTGACCAGGCCGACGACCGCACCGGGCTCCGCCGACCGCTGCGAGGTCGAGCACGGTGTCCTCGACCGTCAGCCGGGACGGCGCTCCGGGACTTGGGCCGACCGGGCCCCGGGCCGTTCGCGGCAGAACTCCCAGGGGCCGCGGACCCGTACCGGGCCCTCCAGCGGCACCAGCACCTGGACGGGGATCGGGGGCGCCGGCACCAAGCCCAGGAGGTGACCCGCCGGGGCCGCCGCGAGTCTTGCGCGGGGGCCGCCGAGCAGCACTCCGGACCAGGCCAGCGCCAGCCATCTGACCGCTCCTGACTCGGTGAACAACGCACCCTGTCCGAGCCGCTGCCACCGCCCGTCCGCGACCAGCCGGTTCACCGCGTGCCGACTGAGGCCCAGGCCCACCGCCTGCCCGACGGTGACCGCACCTGCCTGCTCGGCCGCCAGCCGCAGCAGCTCAGCCGACGGCACCTGACGGGAACGCACCACCCCACCGTGCCGCCCCCGGTCACCGGGTGACCGACCTCGGCGCTCGATCTGTGGACGACCCCCGGGGATCGTGAACGGTTCGGTCGCGTGTATCCAGCAGGATCGCCCACGATCGCGGCCACGCCCCCGACCCATAGGGTTGCGCCCATGGCACGCGCACTGGTTACCGGCGGCACCTCGGGCATCGGGGCAGCGTTCGCGCGCGCCCTGGCCGAACGGGGTGACGACCTCGTCCTGGTGGCCCGGAACACCGAGCGGCTGGCCCAGAGCGCGGCGGAGCTCACGACGCGCTACGGGGTCAGCGTGGAGACGCTCGCCGCCGACCTGTCCGACCGCAGCGACACCCGACGGGTGGCCGACCGGTTGACGAGCCAGGAGCAGCCGATCGACCTGCTGGTCAACAACGCGGGGTTCGGCGTGCGGGCCGCGCTCACCGCGGAGGACACCGGGCCGCACGACTACGCGATCGACGTGATGATCCGCGCCGTGCTCGTGCTCGGCGGGGCGGCTGGGCGGGCGATGCGCGGCCGTGGTCACGGCGTGATCGTCAACGTGTCCAGCACCGCCGGGTACATCACCATGGGGAGCTACTCCGCCATCAAGTCCTGGGTGACCACCTACTCCGAAGGTCTGGCCAACGAGCTCCGCGGATCGGGCGTCACGGTCACTGCGCTGTGCCCGGGCTGGGTCCGCACCGAGTTCCACGAGCGGGCGGCGATCCGCACCTCCTCGATCCCCGACCCGATGTGGCTGGACGCCGACTCGGTGGTCCGCGAGGGGCTCGCGGCGGCGGACCGGGGGCAGGTGGTCTGCATCCCCTCGAAGCGGTACAAGGCGATGATGTTCGCGGCCAACCACGCCGTTCCCCGGAGTGTGGTCCGGGCGGTGTCCCGCGCCTTCTCGTCACGGCGCCACTGAGGCTCGGACTCGTGCGCGACGGCCGGCGGAGCGCGGGGCGGTACGGTGTCGGTGTGTCCGAACGTAGTCGTTACACCTCGCCGATCCATGCGAGTGCACGCTTCGTTGCGCAGCGGCTGATGCTCAAGCCGTTGATCTGGCGGCTGGCGACCGTCACCGTACTGGGGCGTGAGCACCTCGAGAGCCTGACGGGACCCTACGTCGTCGTCTCCAACCACACGAGCCATCTGGACGCGCCGCTCATCATCGGCGCCCTGCCGCGGAAGCTGGCGCGCTACGTCGCGGCCGGGGCCGCGGCCGACTACTTCTTCGACGTGTGGTGGCGCAAAGGTCTGACCGCGCTGTTCTTCAACGCCTTCCCGGTCGACCGGACCGGCCTGCGCGGCAAGCGCGGGATGGCCACCAGCCTGTTGGACGCCGGGGTGCCCCTGCTGCTGTTCCCCGAGGGCACCCGGTCGCGCACCGGAGAGATGGGGTCGTTCAAGCCCGGCGCCGCCGCGCTATGCATCAGCCGAGACGTGCCGTGCCTGCCGGTCGCCATCGTCGGTGCCTCCCAGGCCATGCCGCGGGGCCGGAACTGGCCGCAGCGCGGCCGTCCCCCGATCTACGTGGCTTTCGGCGAGCCGATGCGGGCCGACGACGGTGAGACCGCCACCACGTTCTCGGGGCGGATCGCCAAGGAGGTCACCAGCCTCGTCGACCAGACGACGACCTACATCGAGAACCAGAAGCAGAGGCGAGTCCACCCATGAGCACGACCCACCGCCCCCCGACGCCCACCGAGGCTGTGATCGAGAAGCGGATGAAGTGGTGGGGGTGGGGCGTCGAAGGCGTCGGCTTCCACTACGAGGACAAGCCGGCCATCCCGGCGTTCCTGCAGATGGCCGTCGGGGTGGACGTCACCACCGACCCGGTCCCGCCGATGCGGCTCGAGGACCTGCCGGTTCCCGAGCCCAAGATCAGCGACGAGCTCCGCCAGCGGCTCACCGCGACGGTCGGCAGCCCGAACCTGCACGAGGACGCCCACGACCGGATCGTGCACACCTACGGCAAGAGCATCCGCGACCTGCTCCGGTTGCGGGCCGCGGACATCCCCCGGGTGCCGGACGTCGTGGTCTACCCCGCCGACGAGGACCAGGTCCAGCAGATCGTCGACGCCGCGGTGGCGGCCGACGCGGTGATCATCCCGTTCGGGGGCGGGAGCAACATCTCCGGCAGCCTGGAGGCGCCGGCCAAGGAGTCGCGGACCGTGGTCTCGGTCGACCTCGGCCGGCTGAACCGCGTGCTGGACATCGACGAGGAGTCAGGGCTGGCCCGGATTCAGGCCGGGACCCTCGGCCCCGACCTGGAGGCGCAGCTCGGCGCGAAGGGGTGGACGCTCGGCCACTTCCCGGACAGCTTCACCCACAGCACACTGGGTGGCTGGGTGGCCACCCGGTCGTCGGGCATGCAGTCGGACAAGTACGGCGACATCGCCGACATCGCGCGCGGGCTGCGGGTCGTGCTGCCGGGCCGCAAGATCGTCCTGCGCCCGCTGCCCAGCACCTCCACCGGACCCAGCGTCCGCGAGATGATCTTGGGCAGCGAAGGACGCCTGGGGGTGATCACCGAGGTCACCGTCCAGGTGCACCGGATCCCCGCCAACCGGGACATCCTCGGCTACCTGTTCCCGTCGTGGGACGCCGGCCTCGCCGCCATGCACGAGATCGCCCGGAGCGACGCCCACCCGTCGGTGACCCGGGTCTCCGACGCGAAGGAGACCCAGTTCTCCTTCGCCACCCGCAAGAAGAGCAGCGGTTTCTCGGTGTCCTCGCTGGTGAGCAAGGGGTTGATGAAAGTCCTGGAGCGGCGCGGCTGGGACCTCAAGGCGATCTGCCTGTCCTTCGTCGGGTACGAGGGCGGGAAGGCGCACGTCGAGCGCCAGAAGTCGATCGTCCGGTCGATCGTCAGCAAGCACGGGGGCATCGTGGCCGGCAAGGGGCCGGGGGCACTCTACGACCAGAAGAAGTTCGACACCCCCTACATCCGTGACTTCCTGCTGGACCGCGGGGCGGCGGCCGACGTCTCGGAGACGGCGGCACCCTGGTCGAGGCTGGCCGCGATGTACACCAACACGGTGGCCGCGGCGACGAAGGCGTACGAGGAGCTGGGTGTGCACGGCTGGGTGATGTGCCACCTGTCGCACTCCTACCACTCCGGCGCGTGCCTCTACTTCACGTTCGCGTTCAAGCACGACGGCATCGACCCGTTGAAGCAGTACGACGTCGTCAAGTCGGCGATCCAGCAGAGCTTCATCGACAACGGCGGCACGCTGTCGCACCACCACGCGGTCGGAGTGGAGCACGCGCCGTGGCTACGGCAGGACATCTCCGACGGCGGCGCCGAGCTGATGAGCGGGCTGTTCGACACGGTCGACCCGGGCCGGAACCTGAACCCGGGCAAGATCACCGGCTGATCGCCGACCACCCCCGGCAAGCGGCTCGAAGGCGCCGCCGCCGCGGCGGTCCAGTTCGTAATCTGGACCTCCTCGCAGGTCTCGATTCGGCATCGATAGTTCGATGGGGAATCAAACCACCCCCATACCCTCTCTAAGTTGCGTCTCAGTACACCTTCCGTCACCGTCGGCTCGACTGTGCGGTGATGGGGAGCCGGCGCTAGGGAGGGTGCGCGCGTGAGCTGTCGAACGCTGACCTCGCTGGTCGTGGCCTGCTCCGCGATCCTTCTCGCCTGCGCCTGCGGCGTACCTGGATCGGCCACCTCATCCTCCTCGTCGGCCATCCCCGAGCCCTCCTCACCGGCCTCCCCGTCGGCGCCTCGATCAGCGTCCCCGTCCCCCACCCCACCGACGAGACGGCCCACCCGGGCGGAGGACTTCCGGGCAGCGGACTTCCATCGCTCGACCGAGATCACGAACCCCTACTTCCCGATGGTTCCGGGGACCAGGTTCCGCTGGACGGGGCACGCCTACGACGACGGGGAGAGGGTGTCCCGAGCCATCGAGACGACTGTCACCCGGCTCACCAAGACCGTGGCGGGCGTCGAGACACTGGTGGCCGTGGATCGCGACATCACCGAGGGCCAGGCCGAGGAGGTCGAGTTGACCTTCTACGCCCAGGACGACTTCGGGACCGTCTGGTACTTCGGGGAGTACTCCGAGGAGTACGACGACGACATGATCGTGAAGTCCCCACTCTGGCTGGCCGGACTCCAGGGCGCCCGGGCCGGGGTGATGATGCAGGCCGCCCCCCGGACCGGCACCCCCGACTACGCCGAGGGGTGGGGCCCGGCGGTGGGCTGGAACGACCGGGCCAGGGTGGACCGGGTCATCGCCCGGCACTGCGTGTCCACCAGCTGCTACGACGACGTCATGGTGATCGAGGAGTTCAACGTCGACGAGCCGGGCCGGTCGCAGCTGAAGTACTACGCCCGAGGTGTCGGGGGTATCCGAACCGGCTACCGCGGAAAACACGAGACCGAGCGAGAACAGCTGGTCCTGGTGTCCCGGACGGAGCTGACGCAGGCCAGACTGACAGACGTAGAGCAGGACGCCCTGGACGAGGAACGCCGCGCCTACCGGCGCAGCCCGGACGTGTACGGCAAGACCGCACCGATGAAGACCTGACCATCTCAGGGGGTCCGCCGGCCGGATGGCGTCACTGCCACCGCGTTCCGCAGGCCTCACCTCCACCGGCTCCGGGCTCGGCGCCCGCCCATCGAGCCCAGTGCCCACGGTTCCACATCAGTCACGATCGGAGGACGAGATGCTGCGTTGGATGGTCAGCTCGGGGTTGCGGTTCGGTCGGCTGGCGGTGGCTGCCGCCATCGGCGTGGTCGGCATCGGCGTCTACCAGCTGCAGGGGGCGAAGGTGGACGTCTTTCCCGAGTTCGGCCCCACCAGCGTCCAGGTCCAGGCCGAGGCACTCGGGTTGTCGGCGCAGGAAGTCGAGCAGCTGATCACCGTCCCGCTGGAGCAGGATCTGTTGAACGGCATTCCGTGGCTCGCCCACATCCGGTCGAAGTCCATGCCCGGGCTGTCGGCGATCGACCTCGAGTTCGAGCCCGGCACCGACCTGTACCAGGCCCGCCAGATGGTCCAGGAGCGGATGACGCAGGCCAAGGCGCTGCCGAATGTCGGCACCCCACCCGTGATGGTGCAGCCGACGTCCTCGACCAGCCGGGTCGCGCTGATCTCGCTGACCTCCTCGACAGTGTCCCCGATGGAGATGTCGGTCCAGGCGCGCTGGCAGATCAGGCCCCGGCTGATGAGCATCCCCGGGGTGGCCAACGTCTCCATCTGGGGGCAGCGCGACCGCCAGCTCCAGGTCCAGGTCGACCCGGACCGACTCCGGACCCGCCATGTGACCCTGACCCAGCTGATCGAGTCCACCGGGAACGCCTTGTGGGTGTCACCGCTGAGCTTCGTCGAGGCGTCGACCCCGGGCACCGGCGGCTTCGTCGAGACGCCGTCACAACGGCTCGGCGTCCAGCACGTCCAGCCGATCACCACCGCCCGACAGCTCGCGGACGTCGCGGTCGAGGGGACGACCCCACGGCAGCTCACGATCGGCGACGTGGCCACGGTTCGAGAGGACCACCAGCCGTTGATCGGCGACGCGGGCCACGACGGCACCTCTGGTCTGATGCTCGTGGTCGAGCGGTTCCCGGGGGCCGACACCGCCCAGGTCACCCGCGACGTCGAGGACGCGATGTCGGCCATGGCGCCCGGCCTCCCCGGCATCACCGTCGACCCGACCGTCTTCCGGCCCGCCGACTATCTGACCACCGCCCTCAGAAACCTCGGCCTGGTCGGCGTGATCGCTCTCGTGGGCCTCCTCGCCGGTCTCGGAGTCGTCCTGCTCTCGTGGCGGACGGCTCTGGTCGCCGCCCTCTCCATCACGGCCTCGGTGGTCACCGCCGCCTGGGTGCTCGAGCTCCGCGGCGCGACCTTCACCACGCTGACCCTGCTCGGGCTCGCTGCCGCGGTGGCGCTCGTGGTGGACGACGCGGTCGGCGACGTCGCGGAGATCCGCCGGCGCCTGCGGCTTGGGGTCAGCGGCCGGTCGGGACCCGGCGTCGCGTCCCGACCGTCCGTGGCGGCCGTCGCCGCCGACGTGGCGATCGCCCGGCGAGCGCCCCTGCTGCTCACCGTCGTGATCGTGCTGCTGGCCCTGCTGCCCTTGCTGAGCGTCGGCGGCCTGGTCGGCGCCTTCGCACGTCCGGCGCTGGCCAGCCTCGCGCTGGCTCTGGGCGCCTCCGTGCTCGTGGCGCTACTGGTCACTCCCGCCCTCGCGGTGCTGCTGATGGGCCGGGAAGGGCCCGTCGGCGCCGCTCCGGCCGAGCGCTGGGCGCACCGGACCTTCGACCGGATCGCGCCTGCCGTGATCCGGCGGCCGGTGGCGGTGGCCATCGCCGCCGCACTGCTTCTCGCCGGGGGGGTCGCCGTGGTCGCCGTGGACGGTCCCGGTGACACGCTCCCGACCCTGCGCGACCGGAACGTCCTGGTCCGCCTGCGGGCCGCACCCGGCACCGCGCTGACCGAGATGCAGCGGGTCAGCGGCTCGGTCGCCAACGAGCTCCGATCCATCCCGGGCGTGGAGTCGGCCGGTGCGCACGCCGGACGGGCGATCAGCTCCGATGAGATCGTCGACGTGAACGCGGCTGAGGTGTGGCTTCGGATCGGCGCTGATGCGGACTACGCCGCCACCCTGGCGGCGGTGCGTTCGGCGGTCGACGGTTATCCCGGGCTGGCCGGCACGGTCCAGACCTACGCCGAGGACCGGGTGGCGGCCGCCTCGACGGCCCGGGTTGGCGGCCAGGCCGGGAGCGAGGACCTGGTGGTGCGGCTGTCCGGGGTCGACCTGGGCGTCCTCCGGGCGAGCGCGGAGGAGGTTCGGACGATACTGGCCACCGTGCCCGGCGTGCTGTCGCCCCGGGTCGAGGCGCAGGCGAGTGAGCCTACGGTGCAGATCGCCGTCGACCTGACGGCCGCACAGCGCCACGGCCTCCGTCCGGGTGACGTCCGCCGCGAGACGAGCACGCTGGTCTCCGGGCTGACCGTCGGCAGCCTGTACGAGCAGCAGAAGATCTTCGACGTCGTCGTCTGGGGGGACCGGCCACCCGCCAGAGCGTGGCCAGCCTGCAGTCGCTCCTCATCGACACCCCTTCCGGCGGACATGTCCGGCTCGGCGAGGTGGCCCGTGTCGCAATCGCCCCCACGCCCACGTACGTCCGCCACGACGCCGTGTCCCGCACCCTCGACGTCTACGCCACCGTCCACGGACGCGAACTGGCCGCGGTATCGACCGAGGTCACCAGCCGGCTGCGCGGGCTGGCCATGCCGTACGAGTACCGCGCCGAGGTGATGACCGAGGCCGTCGACCAGCAGCACGACCGGCGGAGCCTGGCCGTGCTCGCGGTGGTCGCGGCCGCTTTGAGCTTCCTGCTTCTGCAGGCAGGCACGAGCAGCTGGCGCTCAGCCGCCCTGCTGTTCGTCGCCGTGCCGGTCTCCTGCGCCGGCGCCCTCTTCGTTGCGCCGGCGATGGGCGGGTTGACTGCCATCGGTGTGGTGGCCGCGCTCGTGAGCGTCCTCGCCCTGACCCTCAGACAGTCGTTGGCGCTGGTCCGCTCGGCGCGGTCGTCGCCCGACGCACCGATCGTCGGGGTGGTCGAGGCGGCCCGCACGCTGGCCCCGTCCGTGCTCGGGACCGCGTTGGTCACCGCCGCGGTGTTCGCTGCCCCCGCTGTCCTCGGCCCCCGGGCCGGGCTCGAGGTCCTGCACCCGTTCGCCGTCACCCTGCTGTCGGGGTTGGTGACCTCCGCGGCGGTCGTCCTCCTCGTGGTGCCGGCCCTGTTGGCGACCGTGACCCGCACCGCCCAGCCGACCCATGCCACGCCCGCCACGCCCGCAGTCGACCCGGAGGTGCCCTGATGTTCACGTTGTCCTGGCGGCGGGCGCTCGCCCCCGCACTGCTGGTCTCGACCCTGTTCCTCTCCGGGTGCACGGGCAACGACAACCCCGACGCCGAGCCGACGTCCGATGCCGCCACCGTCGAGGTGGTCGAGGACGGACAGCCCGCGCGGGTGACCCTGCGGGAGGATGCCGAGGAACGCCTGGGGGTGGAGACGGCCGCCGTCGTCGCCCGCCCGAGCGCGGACGGCCGGAAACCCACGCTGGCCATCCCGTACGCGGCCGTGGTGTATGACGCCGACGGCGCAGCCTGGGCGTACTCCTCACCGGAGCCACGCACCTACCTCCGGGTGCCCCTGAGGATCTCCACCATCGAGGCAGACACCGCCGTCCTCTCGGCCGGTCCGCCGGTCGGGACGAAGGTCGTCGTGGTCGGCGCGTCCGAGCTGGTGGGGGCCGAAGCCGGGATCAGCGGCGAGGAGTGATGGCCGCCCCACGCCAGACGCTCATGCGGTGGGTGGTCTCCACCAGCCTGAGCTTCCGGTTCCTGGTCGTCGCGTTCGGCGCGCTGCTGATGGGCGTCGGCCTGGTCACGCTGCCGTCCACCCGGATCGACGCGTTCCCTGAGTTCGCGCCCCCCCGGGTGGTCATCCAGACGGCGTGCCTGGGGCTGTCCACCTCCGACGTCGAGTCCCTCGTCACGGTGCCGCTCGAGCAGGCACTCAACGGCGTCGAAGGGTTGGAGACGCTGCGGTCGAAGTCCGTACCCCAGCTGTCGGCCATCGAGCTGATCTTCAAACCGGACGTGGACCTGATGCACGCCCGGCAGGTCGTCCAGGAGCGGATGACGGCGGTCAGCGCCACCCTGCCCACCTGGGCCGCGCCTCCGGTCATGTTGGCACCGGTCTCCGCCACCGGTCGGGCGATGCAGATCGGCATGACCTCCAAGGACCACTCGCTGATGCAGATGTCCATGTCGGCGTACTGGACGATCCGGGCCCGCCTGCTGGCGGTGCCCGGGGTGGCCAACGTCGCCCTCTGGGGTGAACGGCTCCAGATGATGCAGGTCCAGGTCGATCCTCCGAGGATGGCGGCCCACGACGTCGCGCTCGACGAGGTGATGGAGACCACGGCGGACGCGGTCGACTCAGGCCTGCTGCGGTTCTCGTCCGGTTCGGTGATCGGGACCGGCGGGTCCATCGAGACCCCCAACCAGCGCCTCGGGGTCCGCAACGTGCTGCCGATTGTCACACCGGCCGACCTCGCCCGGGTACCCCTCCGCTCCGCCGGCGCGAAGGGCGGTGCCGTCCAGATCGGGGACGTCGCGAACGTGGTCACCGACCACCAGCCGCTGATCGGGGACGCCGTCATCAACGACGGCCCCGGCATCCTCCTGGTGGTGGAGAAGCTCCCGTGGGCCAACACGGTGGAGATGACCCGCGGTGTCGAGGACGCCATCCGGAGCATCGAGCCCGGGATGCCGGGCGTCCAGTTCGACACCACGATCTTCCAACAGGCCAACTTCATCACCGAGGCGATCAACAACCTCACCCAGGCGCTGGTGCTGGGTTTCGTCCTGGTCATCGTCATCCTGGCGCTCTTCCTGTTCGAGTGGCGGGTCGCCCTGATCAGCGTGCTGACCATTCCGCTGTCGCTCACCGCGACCCTGCTGGTGCTGCACTGGCGCGGCGAGACGGTGAACACCATGACCCTGGCGGGCCTGGTCATCGCGCTGGGCGCCGTGGTGGACGACGCGATCATCGACGTGGAGAACATCGTCCGCCGGCTGCGTGAGCACCGGCTGTCCGGCCGGTCCGGAAGCACCGCCTCGGTGATCCTGAACGCCTCCTTGGAGGTGCGGGCGCCGATCGTCTACGCGACCTTGATCATCGTCGCGGCGGCCGTGCCGATCTTCCTGCTGCAGGGCCTGACGGGCGCCTTCTTCCGACCGCTCGCCCTGTCGTACACCTTGGCGATCGTGGCGTCACTCGTGGTGGCGATGACGCTGACCCCGGCCCTGGCGCTGCTGCTGCTGCGCGGAGTGCCGGTCGAGCGGCACACCTCACCGGTCGTCCGGGTCCTGCACCGCGGCTACACGGCCCTCCTCGGCCGGATCCTCGGCAACCCCCGGTCCGTGTACGCCGGGTTCGCACTGATCACCGTCGTCGGGCTCGCCGTCACCCCGCTGCTCGGCCAGTCGCTGTTCCCGGCCTTCAAGGAACGGGACTTCCTCATCCACTGGGTGAGCCAGCCGGGCACCTCGGCCGCGGAGATGCAGCGGACGACCATCGCCGTCAGCAAGGAGCTGCGCGAGATCCCCGGTGTGCGCAACTTCGGGGCTCACATCGGGCAGGCGTTCCTGGGCGAGGAGGTGGCCGGGGTCAACCTCGGCGAGAACTGGGTGAGCACCGACCCGTCGTACGACTACGACACGACGCTGGAGAGTATCGAGGAGGTCAACGACGCCTACCCCGGCCTGTTCCGGGAGACCCAGACCTACCTCGACGAGCGCATCGAGGAGGTCATCTCCGGTGGCAAGGAGCCGATCGTGGTCCGCGTGTACGGCGACGACCTCACCGTGCTCCGGACCAAGGCCGAGGAGGTCAACAAGATCCTGGCCGGCATCGACGGCGTGGTCGACCAGCACGTCGACATCTCGACCGACGTGCCCCAGCTGCAGGTCGAGGTGAACCTTCCAGCGGCGACCCGGTACGGCCTCAAGCCCGGTGACGTCCGACGCGCTGCCGCGACTCTGGTGGCCGGCGAGGAGGTGGGCGACATCTTTCGCGACGGCAAGGCGTACGACGTCGCCGTCTGGAGCACCCCGCGGACCCGCGACAGCGTGCCCGCGATCGAGAACCTTCAGATCGACACCCCGTCGGGCCGCCGGGTCCGGATGGCCGACGTGGCCCAGGTGAGCATGGTGCCGAGTCCGAACTCGATCGACCGGGAGGCCGGCTCCCGGCGCCTCGACGTGAGCGCCTCCTTCGAGGGCCGCGACCTCGGCTCGGTGGCCGGGGATCTCGAGGCCCGGCTCGCGGACGTACAGTTCGCCCGCGGGTACCACGCCGAGGTGCTCGGCGAGTATCAGGAGCGGCAGGCAGCCCAGGCGCAGCTGCTGGCCACCGCCGTGCTCGCGGCCGCGGCCATCCTGCTGCTGCTCCAGGCATCCTTCGGGGCCTGGCGACCGGCGCTGATCGTCTTCGTCACCCTGCCGATGGCGCTGGTCGGCGGGGTGCTCGCCGCCCTGCTCGGCGGCGGGATCGTCTCGCTCGGCTCCCTGGTCGGCTTCTTCACGGTTTTCGGGATCGCAGCCCGCAACGGGATACTGATGATCAACCACTGCCAGCATCTCGAAAGGGTCGAGGGCGAAGCCTTCGGGCCGGGGCTGGTGTTGCGGGCTGCGCGGGAACGGCTGGCCCCCATCCTGATGACCTCGTTGGCCACCGGCCTGGCCCTGGTCCCGTTGGTCGTCCTCGGCGACCGCCCGGGCCACGAGATCGAGCACCCGCTGGCCGTGGTCATCCTCGGCGGGCTGTTCACCTCGACGCTGCTGAACCTCTTCGTGACCCCGTCGCTCTACCTGCGTTTCGGGCGGCGACCTGCGTGAGCGCTGCCGCAGTGGAGCCGTTCGTTCGCCTCGAGTCGGTCTCGAAGTCCTACGGCGTCGGGCCCGCCCGGCTCGACCTGTTGCGATCCGTCGATCTCGCGCTGTCCCGCGGTCAGACCGCGAGCCTGCTCGGTCGCTCTGGCAGCGGGAAGTCCACCCTGCTGTCGCTGATCGCGGGACTGACGCGTCCGGACGCCGGTCGGATCTGGATCGACGGGCAGTCGACCGAGCGGATGGGCGAGGCGACCCGCGCGGCACTGCGGGCCGACCGGATCGGCATCGTGCTGCAGTCCGACAACCTGATCCCGTTTCTCAGTGCGCTCGAGAACGTGGAGCTGGCGATGGGGTTCGCCTCCCGAGGCCGCCGGCGGACTGCGCGGGCTCGAGATCTGTTGGCGGACCTCGGCCTGACCAGGCGGCTGCAGCACCGCCCCCGGCAGCTCTCCGGCGGCGAGGTCCAGCGGGTGGCGGTGGCAGTCGCCCTCGCCAACGAACCCGACCTGCTGCTCGCCGACGAGGTCGTCGGGCAGCTCGACTCCACCACCGCGGCGGAGGTGCTCGGGATGATCTTCCGAGCCGCCGTCGAGCGGGCGGTGGCGGTCCTCTACGTGACCCACGACGACGAGCTGGCGCGGCAGGCGCAGACGTCGCTGCGGCTAGCCGACCACCGGGTGGTCCCGACGTGACGACCGCGATCTCGGTCGACGAGGTGGTGGTGGAGCACCGGGCGGCCGGAGGAACCGTCCGGGCCCTCGACCGGGTCTCGTTCACGGTCGAGCGTGGGTCGAGCCTGGCCGTTATGGGGCCCAGCGGCGGTGGCAAGTCAACGCTGCTCGGACTCCTCGGAGGGCTGGCTCGCCCCACCACCGGGGGGGTGTGGATCGGGTCCCTGAACCTGTCAACCCTGCCCGAACGCGAGCGAACCGCCTTCCGCCGACACCGGCTCGGGTTCGTCTACCAGTCCGACAACCTGCTGCCGTTCCTGACTCTCCTGGAGAGCGTCACCCTCCCGCTCGCCCTCACCAGCGGCTCGGCCGCTCCCAGGCGGGCTCGCGAGCTGCTGGAACGACTTGGTCTCGGCCCCGAGGCCGACGAGCTCCCCGACCATCTCTCGGGCGGCCAGCGACAGCGGGCCGCGGTGGCACGGGCTGTCGTCCACGGCCCCGCGGTGATCCTCGCCGACGAGCCGACCGGGGCCCTGGATGTGGAGAACGCGGCCAGGGTCGTCGACCTGCTGGTCGCCGAGCAGCGGGCGATCGGCGCGACGCTCGTGCTGGTCACCCACGACCGGGCCGCCGCGGACCGGATGGACCGACAGCTCGAGCTGCACGACGGGCGAGCCGTCATCAGGTCGCCATGATCGGGTCGCCATGATCGGGTCGCCATGATCGGGTCGCCATGATCGGGTCGCCATGATCGGGTCGCCATGATCGGGTCATACGTGTGGCGGGACCTGACCCGCAACCCCCGGCGCAGTCTGACCGCCCTGGTCGGGATGACGCTGGGCGTCGGCCTGTTCTCGAGCGTGCTGTTCTTCGTCGACGGGTCCTCGGCGTCGATGACGGCGCGGGCCATTGCGCCGCTTCCCATCGACATGCAGCGCATCCTGTCCGATCCGCTCGGGAACCACGTGCGGCTCACCGAGCGGATCGGGCCCGAGGCACTACCAGCGGGCGGGACCGGCCAGGTGGAGCTCGTGCTCACCAACAGCGGCCCGCGGCCCGCGAACGAGGTCGTCGTCCGGGCTTCACCCTCGGCGCCGCTGCGCTACGTCGCGCGGTCCACGACGCTGGACGGGGAGCCGATCCCCGACCAGGGTGGTGACAGCCCGCTGTCGCAGGGCGAGGCCGAGCTGGGACTCAATCTGGGAACGGTGCCGGCCCGGACCACGGTCCGGATCCGGTACGCCGTGGTGGCCACCTCCGCAGTGCGGTCGACGTCCGCCCTGCCGCGATCCGCGAGCTTCTCCAGCCGTGAGATTGTGGTGCCGCTGCCCGCGAACGCGCCCGGTCCGGTGAGTCTGGGTGCGCTGGCGCACCAGATCGCCGCCGTGCCGGGTGTCGCGCGCGCGGACCAGCTGTCCTTCGTCGACCTCGGGCCCGGCTCGCTGTCGACACGAGGTCGGTCGACGACCGACGGGGTGCGCGTGTTCGGTTTCGACGACAGCTACCTGTCGGCCGACCCGGCGATCAGGATCGTCGAGGGGGAGGCGCGGCCGGGTCAGGGGCTGATCAGCGCGGAGGCCGCTCGAGCGCTCCGAGTGAGCGTCGGCGACCTCGTGCGCCTCCGCGTGCCGGGGCTCGCCCACCCGCTGCCCATCCCCATCAGCGGAATCACCGACCTGAGCCGGGCCCGGTCGCTCTTCTACAGCCGACAGGGCCGGCAGCTGGAGCAGTTCGACTACGTGCCGAGCAGCCTCATCGTCGGGGCCGACGTGTTCGGCGCGACGATCGTGCCCGCCTTCCAGGCCGCGGCATCCACGCCCGGCACCGTGCTGCGGAGCCGCCCGGTCACCGAGGTGGACATCCGCCTGGCTCGCGAACCCCTGGACGCAGACCCGGCTACGGCACTCCGCCAGACCCGCGCCGTCGCCGCAGACGTCGGTGCCATCGCCGCGAGCCAGGACGACCTGGTGGACAACATCTCCAACGCGCTGGAGGTGGCGACGGCCGACGCCGCAACCGCCAAGCGCCTGTTCGTGTTCCTGGGCCTCCCCGGCGCCCTGCTGGCGACGTCTCTGACGGCGTACGCCGGAGGGGTCCTGGCCAGTGCCCTCCGGCGGGAGCAGGCGATCCTCCGGATCCGCGGGGCGAACCGGCGGCAGCTGCTCCGGATGCACGCTCTCCGCACGGCCGTCCTGGCCGCGGTCGGAGCCGGGCTCGGCGTCGGGCTCGGGCTGCTGTCGGCGGTGGCGGTGCTCCCGGCGGGCGCGCTGGCCCGAGCCCCGGGTCTCAGCCTGCTGGTCTCCGCCGCGCTGGGTGCGGGCGTCGGGTTCCTGGCGGCCGGCGGTGCCCTCTACACGGCGGGGCGAGCAGCGATCAACCGGGAGATCAGCGAGGAGCGGGCCCAGCTGGCCTCTCGTCCGCCGTTGTGGCGTCGGTACGGGCTCGACGCCCTGCTCCTCCTGGCGGTCGTCGCCCTCGAGTGGCACGCCCGACGAACCGGGGCCCTGGCGGGCGTCGCGGGGTCGGTGTACTACGGCCGACCCGTGTCGCTCCGCCTGCAGCTGGCGGTCGTCCCGATCGGGGTGTGGGTCGGCGGCGTCTGGCTGCTGGTTCGGGTGATCGAGCGGTGCTTCGCCTGGTGGCCACTGCCCCGGTCCGGCTGGTTCGGGCCGCCGATCCGTGGGTTGCTGACCCGCAGCATCCACCGGCGCTCGTGGGCCACGGCGGCCGGCGTGATCATGATCGGTCTGATCGTCGCGCTGGGGACCGGCGTGGTGTCGTTCGGTGCCTCGTACGACGCGGCGAAAGCCGCCGACGCCCGCTTCGTGCTCGGGTCGGACGTGCGGGTGACCCCCAGCCCGACCAGCACGCGACGTCATCCGCCGCCGTACGCACAGAGGTTGGCGGTACCGGGTATCGCGACCGCGACCCCGATCGTGTACGGACTCTCGAACGCCCTCGTCGAGAGCGACACCAACGAGGACGCCGGCAACCTGGCGGCCGTCGACCCTGCGGCGTACTCCCGGGTCGCACCCCTCAGCGACGGCGACTTCGTCGGCCAGTCCGCGGCTGCGGCAATGGCGACCCTGCAGAGCCGGCCGACGGGGGTCTTCCTCGCCACCGAGCTCGCCGACGTCCTCGACGTCGAACCCGGTGACGTGGTCACGGTGCTGTTCGCGCGGGCCACGAAGCAGCAGAAGCTGTCCGAGATGACGGTGCTCGGGCTCTTCGAGCGGCTGCCCGGTTTTCCGGAGGGCGCGGACCTGCTGGTCAACCTGCGCCGGCAGCTGGCGTTGGTCCCATCGACCGACGCCGACTTCTTCCTCGCGTCGACGACCGATCCGCACGCCGACACGCTGGCCCGGGCCGTGGCGGGCCTCCGGGCCGGGCCGGGTGGGAGCGACGCCCTTCAGCTCGACACCCGGGAGACCGTGCTGGACAAGGACCAGTCCAGCCTCGCGGCCCTCAACATCCGTGGCCTGCTCGCCCTCGACCGGGCGTACGCGCTGGCGATGGCCACGACGGCCATCGCCGTGTTCGTGTTCGGGCTGCTTCTGCAACGCCGCCGCGAGTACGTGACGCTGCGGGCTCAGGGCATGCGGTCCGGGCAGGTGCGAGCTCTCATCGTGGCCGAGAGCGGCGTCGTCGCGGTGGTCGGCGCCGGAGTGGGGCTGGCGGTCGGGCTCGGGATGGCCGTCCTCCTGGTCCGCGTCCTCCGGCCGTTGTTCGTGCTGCCACCGGCCGTGGTGAACCCGGTGCCCGGGATCAGCACGCTGGTTGGCCTCGTCCTGGTGGTGTCTCTGGCGGCATCCTCGGCCGCCACCTCGCTCGTCAACGGTCTCCCTCCGACCGAGCTGCTGCGCGATGAGTAGCGCCCCGGTCACCCCTCCACCCGCCAGCGCACCCCGGTTCGGGACGCCGGCCAGAAAGGCCCCATGATGGCTCGATCCCGCTGGACCACTGTGATCCTCACCGGTCTGCTGGTGTCCGCCACATCGCTGACCGGCTGTGACGCCGGGACGCCTACCTCGCCCGCACCCTCGGGGCCGTCGGACACCTCGACGGCGAGCCGACCCGCGACGGCCGGCCCGACCTCCCCGGACTCCTCGGCGAGACCGTCGGTCAGCGCAACGCCATCGACGGCGGCGAAACCCACGCCGAAGCCGACGCCGCGGATCGCGAACGCCCAGGCGAAGGACTCGACCCGAAGAGCTTCGGCGCGGCCCTGCCGGCGGATCCCAACCCGTACTTCCCGCTGGTCGCCGGCGTCCAGACGCTGCGCGACG
>CAWHTY010000023.1:0-26887 GCA_963832435.1 uncultured Actinomycetota bacterium | reverse complement strand
CGGCCATCGAGCTGATCTTCAAACCGGACGTGGACCTGATGCACGCCCGGCAGGTCGTCCAGGAGCGGATGACGGCGGTCAGCGCCACCCTGCCCACCTGGGCCGCGCCTCCGGTCATGTTGGCACCGGTCTCCGCCACCGGTCGGGCGATGCAGATCGGCATGACCTCCAAGGACCACTCGCTGATGCAGATGTCCATGTCGGCGTACTGGACGATCCGGGCCCGCCTGCTGGCGGTGCCCGGGGTGGCCAACGTCGCCCTCTGGGGTGAACGGCTCCAGATGATGCAGGTCCAGGTCGATCCTCCGAGGATGGCGGCCCACGACGTCGCGCTCGACGAGGTGATGGAGACCACGGCGGACGCGGTCGACTCAGGCCTGCTGCGGTTCTCGTCCGGTTCGGTGATCGGGACCGGCGGGTCCATCGAGACCCCCAACCAGCGCCTCGGGGTCCGCAACGTGCTGCCGATTGTCACACCGGCCGACCTCGCCCGGAATACCTCTCGCTCCGCCGGCGCGAAGGGCGGTGCCGTCCAGATCGGGGACGTCGCGAACGTGGTCACCGACCACCAGCCGCTGATCGGGGACGCCGTCATCAACGACGGCCCCGGCATCCTCCTGGTGGTGGAGAAGCTCCCGTGGGCCAACACGGTGGAGATGACCCGCGGTGTCGAGGACGCCATCCGGAGCATCGAGCCCGGGATGCCGGGCGTCCAGTTCGACACCACGATCTTCCAACAGGCCAACTTCATCACCGAGGCGATCAACAACCTCACCCAGGCGCTGGTGCTGGGTTTCGTCCTGGTCATCGTCATCCTGGCGCTCTTCCTGTTCGAGTGGCGGGTCGCCCTGATCAGCGTGCTGACCATCCCGCTGTCGCTCACCGCGACCCTGCTGGTGCTGCACTGGCGCGGCGAGACGGTGAACACCATGACCCTGGCGGGCCTGGTCATCGCGCTGGGCGCCGTGGTGGACGACGCGATCATCGACGTGGAGAACATCGTCCGCCGGCTGCGTGAGCACCGGCTGTCCGGCCGGTCCGGGAGCACCGCCTCGGTGATCCTGAACGCCTCCTTGGAGGTGCGGGCGCCGATCGTCTACGCGACCTTGATCATCGTCGCGGCGGCCGTGCCGATCTTCCTGCTGCAGGGCCTGACGGGCGCCTTCTTCCGACCGCTCGCCCTGTCGTACACCTTGGCGATCGTGGCGTCACTCGTGGTGGCGATGACGCTGACCCCGGCCCTTGCGCTGCTGCTGCTGCGCGGAGTGCCGGTCGAGCGGCACACCTCACCGGTCGTCCGGGTCCTGCACCGCGGCTACACGGCCCTCCTCGGCCGGATCCTCGGCAACCCCCGGTCCGTGTACGCCGGCTTCGCACTGATCACCGTCGTCGGGCTCGCCGTCACCCCGCTGCTCGGCCAGTCGCTGTTCCCGGCCTTCAAGGAACGGGACTTCCTCATCCACTGGGTGAGCCAGCCGGGCACCTCGGCCGCGGAGATGCAGCGGACGACCATCGCCGTCAGCAAGGAGCTGCGCGAGATCCCCGGTGTGCGCAACTTCGGGGCTCACATCGGGCAGGCGTTCCTGGGCGAGGAGGTGGCCGGGGTCAACCTCGGCGAGAACTGGGTGAGCACCGACCCGTCGTACGACTACGACACGACGCTGGAGAGTATCGAGGAGGTCAACGACGCCTACCCCGGCCTGTTCCGGGAGACCCAGACCTACCTCGACGAGCGCATCGAGGAGGTCATCTCCGGTGGCAAGGAGCCGATCGTGGTCCGCGTGTACGGCGACGACCTCACCGTGCTCCGGACCAAGGCCGAGGAGGTCAACAAGATCCTGGCCGGCATCGACGGCGTGGTCGACCAGCACGTCGACATCTCGACCGACGTGCCCCAGCTGCAGGTGGAGGTGAACCTCCCAGCGGCGACCCGGTACGGCCTCAAGCCCGGCGACGTCCGACGCGCTGCCGCGACTCTGGTGGCCGGCGAGGAGGTGGGCGACATCTTTCGCGACGGCAAGGCGTACGACGTCGCCGTCTGGAGCACCCCGCGGACCCGCGACAGCGTGCCCGCGATCGAGAACCTCCAGATCGACACCCCGTCGGGCCGCCGGGTCCGGATGGCCGACGTGGCCCAGGTGAGCATGGTGCCGAGTCCGAACTCGATCGACCGGGAGGCCGGCTCCCGGCGCCTCGACGTGAGCGCCTCCTTCGAGGGCCGCGACCTCGGCTCGGTGGCCGGGGATCTCGAGGCCCGGCTCGCGGACGTACAGTTCGCCCGCGGGTACCACGCCGAGGTGCTCGGCGAGTACCAGGAGCGGCAGGCAGCCCAGGCGCAGCTGCTGGCCACCGCCGTGCTCGCGGCCGCGGCCATCCTGCTGCTGCTCCAGGCATCCTTCGGGGCCTGGCGGCCGGCGCTGATCGTCTTCGTCACCCTGCCGATGGCGCTGGTCGGCGGGGTGCTCGCCGCCCTGCTCGGCGGCGGGATCGTCTCGCTCGGCTCCCTGGTCGGCTTCTTCACGGTTTTCGGGATCGCAGCCCGCAACGGGATACTGATGATCAACCACTGCCAGCATCTCGAAAGGGTCGAGGGCGAAGCCTTCGGGCCGGGGCTGGTGTTGCGGGCTGCGCGGGAACGGCTGGCCCCCATCCTGATGACCTCGTTGGCCACCGGCCTGGCCCTGGTCCCGTTGGTCGTCCTCGGCGACCGCCCGGGCCACGAGATCGAGCACCCGCTGGCCGTGGTCATCCTCGGCGGGCTGTTCACCTCGACGCTGCTGAACCTCTTCGTGACCCCGTCGCTCTACCTGCGTTTCGGGCGGCGACCTGCGTGAGCGCTGCCGCAGTGGAGCCGTTCGTTCGCCTCGAGTCGGTCTCGAAGTCCTACGGCGTCGGGCCCGCCCGGCTCGACCTGTTGCGATCCGTCGATCTCGCGCTGTCCCGCGGTCAGACCGCGAGCCTGCTCGGTCGCTCCGGCAGCGGGAAGTCCACCCTGCTGTCGCTGATCGCGGGACTGACGCGTCCGGACGCCGGTCGGATCTGGATCGACGGGCAGTCGACCGAGCGGATGGGCGAGGCGACCCGCGCGGCACTGCGGGCCGACCGGATCGGCATCGTGCTGCAGTCCGACAACCTGATCCCGTTTCTCAGTGCGCTCGAGAACGTGGAGCTGGCGATGGGGTTCGCCTCCCGAGGCCGCCGGCGGACTGCGCGGGCTCGAGATCTGTTGGCGGACCTCGGCCTGACCAGGCGGCTGCAGCACCGCCCCCGGCAGCTGTCCGGCGGCGAGGTCCAGCGGGTGGCGGTGGCAGTCGCCCTCGCCAACGAACCCGACCTGCTGCTCGCCGACGAGGTCGTCGGGCAGCTCGACTCCACCACCGCGGCGGAGGTGCTCGGGATGATCTTCCGAGCCGCCGTCGAGCGGGAGGTGGCGGTCCTCTACGTGACCCACGACGACGAGCTGGCGCGGCAGGCGCAGACGTCGCTGCGGCTGGTCGACCACCGGGTGGTCCCGACGTGACGACCGCGATCTCGGTCGACGAGGTGGTGGTGGAGCACCGGGCGGCCGGAGGAACCGTCCGGGCCCTCGACCGGGTCTCGTTCACGGTCGAGCGTGGGTCGAGCCTGGCCGTTGTGGGGCCCAGCGGCGGTGGCAAGTCAACGCTGCTCGGACTCCTCGGAGGGCTGGCTCGCCCCACCACCGGGGGGGTGTGGATCGGGTCCCTGAACCTGTCAACCCTGCCCGAACGCGAGCGAACCGCCTTCCGCCGACACCGGCTCGGGTTCGTCTACCAGTCCGACAACCTGCTGCCGTTCCTGACTCTCCTGGAGAGCGTCACCCTCCCGCTCGCCCTCACCAGCGGCTCGGCCGCTCCCAGGCGGGCTCGCGAGCTGCTGGAACGACTTGGTCTCGGCCCCGAGGCCGACGAGCTCCCCGACCATCTCTCGGGCGGCCAGCGACAGCGGGCCGCGGTGGCACGGGCTGTCGTCCACGGCCCCGCGGTGATCCTCGCCGACGAGCCGACCGGGGCCCTGGATGTGGAGAACGCGGCCAGGGTCGTCGACCTGCTGGTCGCCGAGCAGCGGGCGATCGGCGCGACGCTCGTGCTGGTCACCCACGACCGGGCCGCCGCGGACCGGATGGACCGACAGCTCGAGCTGCACGACGGGCGAGCCGTCATCAGGTCGCCATGATCGGGTCGCCATGATCGGGTCGCCATGATCGGGTCGCCATGATCGGGTCGCCATGATCGGGTCGCCATGATCGGGTCATACGTGTGGCGGGACCTGACCCGCAACCCCCGGCGCAGTCTGACCGCCCTGGTCGGGATGACGCTGGGCGTCGGCCTGTTCTCGAGCGTGCTGTTCTTCGTCGACGGGTCCTCGGCGTCGATGACGGCGCGGGCCATTGCGCCGCTTCCCATCGACATGCAGCGCATCCTGTCCGATCCGCTCGGGAACCACGTGCGGCTCACCGAGCGGATCGGGCCCGAGGCACTACCAGCGGGCGGGACCGGCCAGGTGGAGCTCGTGCTCACCAACAGCGGCCCGCGGCCCGCGAACGAGGTCGTCGTCCGGGCTTCACCCTCGGCGCCGCTGCGCTACGTCGCGCGGTCCACGACGCTGGACGGGGAGCCGATCCCCGACCAGGGTGGTGACAGCCCGCTGTCGCAGGGCGAGGCCGAGCTGGGACTCAATCTGGGAACGGTGCCGGCCCGGACCACGGTCCGGATCCGGTACGCCGTGGTGGCCACCTCCGCAGTGCGGTCGACGTCCGCCCTGCCGCGATCCGCGAGCTTCTCCAGCCGTGAGATTGTGGTGCCGCTGCCCGCGAACGCGCCCGGTCCGGTGAGTCTTGGTGCGCTGGCGCACCAGATCGCCGCCGTGCCGGGTGTCGCGCGCGCGGACCAGCTGTCCTTCGTCGACCTCGGGCCCGGCTCGCTGTCGACACGAGGTCGGTCGACGACCGACGGGGTGCGCGTGTTCGGTTTCGACGACAGCTACCTGTCGGCCGACCCGGCGATCAGGATCGTCGAGGGGGAGGCGCGGCCGGGTCAGGGGCTGATCAGCGCGGAGGCCGCTCGAGCGCTCCGAGTGAGCGTCGGCGACCTCGTGCGCCTCCGCGTGCCGGGGCTCGCCCACCCGCTGCCCATCCCCATCAGCGGAATCACCGACCTGAGCCGGGCCCGGTCGCTCTTCTACAGCCGACAGGGCCGGCAGCTGGAGCAGTTCGACTACGTGCCGAGCAGCCTCATCGTCGGGGCCGACGTGTTCGGCGCGACGATCGTGCCCGCCTTCCAGGCCGCGGCAACCACGCCCGGCACCGTGCTGCGGAGCCGCCCGGTCACCGAGGTGGACATCCGCCTGGCTCGCGAACCCCTGGACGCAGACCCGGCTACGGCACTCCGCCAGACCCGCGCCGTCGCCGCAGACGTCGGTGCCATCGCCGCGAGCCAGGACGACCTGGTGGACAACATCTCCAACGCGCTGGAGGTGGCGACCGCCGACGCCGCAACCGCCAAGCGCCTGTTCGTGTTCCTGGGCCTCCCCGGCGCCCTGCTGGCGACGTCTCTGACGGCGTACGCCGGCGGGGTCCTGGCCAGTGCCCTCCGGCGGGAGCAGGCGATCCTCCGGATCCGCGGGGCGAACCGGCGGCAGCTGCTCCGGATGCACGCTCTCCGCACGGCCGTCCTGGCCGCGGTCGGAGCCGGGCTCGGCGTCGGGCTCGGGCTGCTGTCGGCGGTGGCGGTGCTCCCGGCGGGCGCGCTGGCCCGAGCCCCGGGTCTCAGCCTGCTGGTCTCCGCCGCGCTGGGTGCGGGCGTCGGGTTCCTGGCGGCCGGCGGTGCCCTCTACACGGCGGGGCGAGCAGCGATCAACCGGGAGATCAGCGAGGAGCGGGCCCAGCTGGCCTCTCGTCCGCCGTTGTGGCGTCGGTACGGGCTCGACGCCCTGCTCCTCCTGGCGGTCGTCGCCCTCGAGTGGCACGCCCGACGAACCGGGGCCCTGGCGGGCGTCGCGGGGTCGGTGTACTACGGCCGACCCGTGTCGCTCCGCCTGCAGCTGGCGGTCGTCCCGATCGGGGTGTGGGTCGGCGGCGTCTGGCTGCTGGTTCGGGTGATCGAGCGGTGCTTCGCCTGGTGGCCACTGCCCCGGTCCGGCTGGTTCGGGCCGCCGATCCGTGGGTTGCTGACCCGCAGCATCCACCGGCGCTCGTGGGCCACGGCGGCCGGCGTGATCATGATCGGTCTGATCGTCGCGCTGGGGACCGGCGTGGTGTCGTTCGGTGCCTCGTACGACGCGGCGAAAGCCGCCGACGCCCGCTTCGTGCTCGGGTCGGACGTGCGGGTGACCCCCAGCCCGACCAGCACGCGACGTCATCCGCCGCCGTACGCACAGAGGTTGGCGGTACCGGGTATCGCGACCGCGACCCCGATCGTGTACGGACTCTCGAACGCCCTCGTCGAGAGCGACACCAACGAGGACGCCGGCAACCTGGCGGCCGTCGACCCTGCGGCGTACTCCCGGGTCGCACCCCTCAGCGACGGCGACTTCGTCGGCCAGTCCGCGGCTGCGGCAATGGCGACCCTGCAGAGCCGGCCGACGGGGGTCTTCCTCGCCACCGAGCTCGCCGACGTCCTCGACGTCGAACCCGGTGACGTGGTCACGGTGCTGTTCGCGCGGGCCACGAAGCAGCAGAAGCTGTCCGAGATGACGGTGATCGGGCTCTTCGAGCGGCTGCCCGGTTTTCCGGAGGGCGCGGACCTGCTGGTCAACCTGCGCCGGCAGCTGGCGTTGGTCCCATCGACCGACGCCGACTTCTTCCTCGCGTCGACGACCGATCCGCACGCCGACACGCTGGCCCGGGCCGTGGCGGGCCTCCGGGCCGGGCCGGGTGGGAGCGACGCCCTTCAGCTCGACACCCGGGAGACCGTGCTGGACAAGGACCAGTCCAGCCTCGCGGCCCTCAACATCCGTGGCCTGCTCGCCCTCGACCGGGCGTACGCGCTGGCGATGGCCACGACGGCCATCGCCGTGTTCGTGTTCGGGCTGCTTCTGCAACGCCGCCGCGAGTACGTGACGCTGCGGGCTCAGGGCATGCGGTCCGGGCAGGTGCGAGCTCTCATCGTGGCCGAGAGCGGCGTCGTCGCGGTGGTCGGCGCCGGAGTGGGGCTGGCGGTCGGGCTCGGGATGGCCGTCCTCCTGGTCCGCGTCCTCCGGCCGTTGTTCGTGCTGCCACCGGCCGTGGTGAACCCGGTGCCCGGGATCAGCACGCTGGTTGGCCTCGTCCTGGTGGTGTCTCTGGCGGCATCCTCGGCCGCCACCTCGCTCGTCAACGGTCTCCCTCCGACCGAGCTGCTGCGCGATGAGTAGCGCCCCGGTCACCCCTCCACCCGCCAGCGCACCCCGGTTCGGGACGCCGGCCAGAAAGGCCCCATGATGGCTCGATCCCGCTGGACCACTGTGATCCTCACCGGTCTGCTCGTGTCCGCCACATCGCTGACCGGCTGTGACGCCGGGACGCCGACCTCGCCCGCACCCTCGGGGCCGTCGGACACCTCGACGGCGAGCCGACCCGCGACGGCCGGCCCGACCTCCCCGGACTCCTCGGCGAGACCGTCGGTCAGCGCAACGCCATCGACGGCGGCGAAACCCACGCCGAAGCCGACGCCGCGGATCGCGAACGCCCAGGCGAAGGACTTCGACCCGAAGAGCTTCGGCGCGGCCCTGCCGGCGGATCCCAACCCGTACTTCCCGCTGGTCGCCGGCGTCCAGACGCTGCGCGACGGGTCGATCACCCGCGGCAGCCGGAAGCTCCACCATCGCCGGAGGGTGACGGTGACCGATGTCGTCAAGGAGGTGCACGGGGTCCGCACGGTGGCCGTGCTGGACCAGGACATCGATGCCGGCCAGGTCTCCGAGGCAGCGCTGGACTACTACGCCCAGGACCGGACCGGGAACGTCTGGTACCTCGGGTCCTACACCGAGATCTACGAGGGCGGCGAGTTCGTCAACGCTGCCGATGCGTGGCTCTCGGGAGAGAACGAAGCGACGGCAGGGATCGCGATGCTGGCCGATCCGCGGGAGGGAATCAGGTACGTCGAGGCCCGGATCCCCGGCCGGGAGACGATTCGCGCTGAGGTGGACAAGGTCGGCGACCGCAAGTGCGTCCCTTTCCAGTGCTTCGCCAAGGCGTTGAGAGTGCTGGAGGACGGCAGCGAGTTCAAGTTCTATGGGCGCGGCGTCGGCGACATCGCCACCGAGCCCAACTACTCGGGCGGGGAGCAGGAGAAGGAGGAGCTCATCAATGTCATCCGACTGACCCCCAAGGGTCTGGCCGAGGCCAGCCGGGAGGCCCTCCGGCTCGACCGGCACGCCCGGACCGCGGCGCGGAGGATCTTCGGCGAGTCACAGGCCGCCGAGCGCAAGGCCTAGCCAGGGCGGTCTCCCTCCGAACGCCAGTCGAACGGGCCGCGGCCCGGGGGAGTCGGCCGGACCTGCGGTGGCCGGGTTGGCGTCCCGTCCGGTCAGACCGCCGACACCGCCTCGGCCTCGGCGCGGAGCGCGTCGAGCACGACCCGCACGACGCGCCGAACGGCTCGGTCCGGGCGGAGGAGGGCCTCGACGTACCGGCCGGCGCGGATGCCGGCCAGCGGCACCAGCGCGAACCGGCCGTCGGCGTGGTCCCTGGTGATGTAGCGCGGCAGCAGCGCCAGCCCGTGCCCGCGGGCCACCAGCCGCTCGTGCAGCGGCAGGTGCGTGCTCCGCCGGACCACCCGGGCCGGCGCCCCCGAGCGCGCCGCCAGGGCCACCAGGGCCCGCTCGATCGGGAAGCCGACCGGTGGGGCCACCCACGACTCCCCCACCAGCTCGGCCGGCTCCACCGCCGCGCGTCCGGCCAGCCGGTGACCCAGCGGCAGTCCGACGTCCAACGGCTCGCGGAGCAGCCGCACCCGCAGCAGGTCGGGCCGCTCCGCGACGTCGGTGTCGTCGGAGCGGTGCGCGACCACCAGGTCGTAGTCCGCGGTCAAGGCGGCGAAGTCGTCCTGGGAGACGTCCTCGTCGTGGGTCTCCAGCGCGAGGCCCGGGTGGACGCGCAGCCGTTCGACCAGACCGGGCACGAACAGCTCGGCCGCGGAGAAGAAGGCGGCGAGCCGGACCGTGCCGACGGGTTGGGAGGTGAACGCCTCCCAGCTGGCCTCGGCCTCGGCCCGCGCGGTGGCCACCCCCGCGGCCGCCGCGGCCAGCGCCCGCCCGGCGTCGGTGAGCCGCAGACCCCGGCCCGACCGCTCCACCAGGTCGACCCCGGCCCGCCGCCGGAGGGCCTTGAGCTGCTGGGACACCGCCGACGGGGTCCGATGTGTCACCCGCGCGACCTCGGTCACCGACCCTCGGTCGGCCAGATCGCGCAGCACCACAGCCTGATCCCAGTCGAACCCGACCATGTAGACAAACTACAATGTCCCTTCAGAACTTTGTGATTGTCCTTCACCGGCACGCGGGCGAGGATGGCCGGGTGAACCGCCGCGACCGCCTGCTCGCCGTTCTGGTCGCCGTCTGCTGGGGGCTCAACTTCCCGGCCACCGCGATCGCGCTGGAACACTTCCCACCCCTGCTGATGGTGGCGCTGCGGTTCGCCCTGGTCGCCGTCCCGACCGTCCTGCTGGTGCCCCGCCCCCAGGTGCCGCTGCGGTGGCTGATCGGCACCGGGCTCGGAATCGGCATGCTGCAGTTCGGCTTCCTCTATCTCGGCATGGCCATCGGCATGCCCAGCGGCCTGGCCTCGCTGGTGCTGCAGGCATCGGCCCCGTTCACGGTGCTGATCGCCGCCGTCCTCCTCCGTGAGCGGGTCAGCCGCCGTCAGCTCCTCGGCATCGGCCTGGCGGTGGCCGGGCTGGCCGCCATCGCCCTGCACCGCGGTCAGTCCGCCGCCCTGCTGCCGGTCCTGCTGACCCTCTGCGGGGCCCTCGGCTGGGCGATCGGCAACGTCTGCAGCCGCCGGGCCCTGGCCCCGAACCCGCTGCACCTCACGCTGTGGATGTCGGTGGTCCCACCCGTCCCGATGCTCGCCCTGTCGCTCGTGGTCGAGGGTCCGCAGCGGATCGGTGCCTCCCTCGCCGGCCTCGGGTCACCGACCGCGGTCCCGTCCGTACTCGGGCTGCTGTACGTGGTTCTGGTGGCCACCGTGGTCGGGTACGGGCTGTGGAACACCCTGCTCGGCCGGTACCCCTCGAGCGTGGTGGCGCCGTTCTCCCTGCTGGTGCCGATCGTCGGCGTGCTCAGCTCCTGGCTGGTCTTCGGTGAGCTGCTCGACCCGGTCGAGGCCGGGGCGGGGGTGCTGGTGGTCGGCGGGGTGCTGCTGGGCTCGTTGTCGGCCCGGCATCGCCGCCGCCCCGCCGGGCCCGCGGAGCAGCTGACCGGGGCCGAGACCGAGGCCCTGACCTCCCGGTAACACCGGTGTCACCAACGGTCGGTTGAATGCTGTCACCCCACCGAAAGGGCGGCAGCCATGGCGATCGTGCTCGGACCCCACCAGTACGGCAAGGCGGAGAACCGGGTGGTGCGGATCTACCGGGACACCCCCCGGCACGAGATCCACGACATCAACGTCTCCAGCGCCCTCCGCGGCGACTTCGCCGCCGCGCACCTCGTCGGCGACCAGACCAACGTGCTCCCCACCGACACCCAGAAGCAGACCGCGTACGCGTACGCGAAGGAGAAGGGCCTGCTGTCCATCGAGGACTACGGGCTGGCACTGGGCCGGCACTACGTGGACGACTACGAGCCGGTGACCGGTGCCCGGATCGAGATCGAGGAGTTCGCCTGGGAGCGGGCGGTCGTCGACGGCCGGGGCCACGACCACACGTTCATCCGGAAGGGCCAGGAGGTCCGGCTCGCCTCGGTCACCGTGGAGGGCACCGGTGACGACCAGCGGATCTGGGTCACCGGCGGGCTCAAGGACCTGGTCATCCTCAAGTCCACCGGCTCCGAGTTCGCCGGGTTCCTGGAGGACCCGTACACGATCCTGGTCCCCACCCACGACCGGATGATGGCCACCTCCCTGGTGGCGACCTGGCGGTTCGGCACTCTCGACGTGGACTGGGAGGACACCTATGCCGGCATCAAGGCCGTCCTGGTCGGCCGGTTCGCCGAGGTGCACTCGCTGGCCCTGCAGCAGACGCTCTACGAGATGGGCAGGGGTGTCCTGGAGGCGTTCGACACGGTCGTGGAGGTGCGGCTGTCCGCCCCCAACAAGCACCACTTCGTCTACGACCTGTCCCCGTTCGGCCTGGAGAACCCGAACGAGGTCTTCCACGCCGACGACCGGCCCTACGGGCTCATCCAGGCCTCGGTCCTCCGGGACGACGGCCCCGACGCCGGGGCCGGCCTGGTACGGCTACACCGGCCTGGTCTGAACGCGGGCGCGGTCGTCGCCTCGACCGGCGGGGTCAATTGTTGACCTCGGCCTCCCCGGGGGGCGCACTTTCTGTTGTCGGCCTTGGGCGGGCCCGGAGTCCGATAGCGTTTGGATGTCGGGGGGCGACCTTTGACGCCCGGGATAGGTCGAAGCATCCAACCGCCATCGTGTTCCCCGCACATGGCTCGGTTATCCCCTGTGTGGAGGCCTATCCCGGGTTCGCCGATTCTCGCCACATTCGGGTCGACCCCCGCGCCCTTGCACCGGTCTCGGAGCGTCCGCGCCCAGCCGGTGCAAGCGGCTGTCTGGGGGCCGCCGCTACCGGTGGCTCCGGTCAGCTCCCCCGGTAGGTCGAGTAGGCGTACGGGCTGAGCAGCAGCGGCACGTGGTAGTGCTCGCTCGGCGTGGAGACGTCGAACGTGATGGTCACCTCCGGGTAGAAGGTCGGTACACCGGCGGCGTCGAAGTAGTCCCCCACCCCGAACCAGACCCGGTAGCTGCCCGGCTCGAGCGCTTCCGGACCGAAGTCACCGATCCGGCCGTCCTCGTCGGTCCGTCCGTCGGCCACCGCCTCCCACACGTCCCCGACCAGCTGCTGTAGCCGGGCCACGATGCCGACCGCGGGCCGACCGGAGACCGCGTCCAGGACGTGGGTGGTGACCTGGCTGCGGTGCTCGCTCACTGGGCTGCCTCACTGTCGTCGTAGCCGGAGTGGTGGTCGAGGTGGCTGAACAGCTGCGGGATCCGGAGCAGCGCGATGTCGCGCAGCTCCTCCCCCACCACGGCGTGCTCGGTGCCGGGATCCAGCGCCAGCCGACGGTTCAGCTCGGCCAGGATCTCGGCCCGGCTCCGCCCGGCGGCCCGGACCAGGAAGATCCGGCCGAACCGCTCCTCGTAGGCCCGGTTGCCGTCGGCCAGGGCCTGCGCCTGGGCCGGGTCGTCGGAGGCACTGGCCGCCTGCTCGGCCGCGGAGAACCGCTGCGCCTGCCCGTGGCCCGGCGCCCGCTGGCCGATCCGCGGGTGCTCGGCCAGCGCCTGGTCGATCTCCGCCGGCGCCAACGGGGATGCCGCCGCCCGGGCGACCTCCAGCAGCTCGGCCAGCGACCCGTACGGGGCGCGCGCCACCACGTCGTCGACCCAGCGGGGCACGTGCAGGCAGGCCGTGAGCCCCTCGCGCAGCTCGGTCTCGGTCAGATCGACGGCCATCCGGTCAGGATAGTGGCCCGGATCCGGGCGGTGCTGGTGCGCACCGGCACCGCCGCAACCCCGACGGACTAGGGTCGGACCGTGGGGTACACGGTCCGGACGATCACCGCGGAGGCCCACGCGGCCTTCAACGCCAGCCGCGCGTCGGTGAGCTTCCTGCAGACCCCGGCCTGGGCCGCGGTCAAGAAGGAGTGGCGGCACGAAAGCCTCGGTTGGTTCGACGCCGACGACACCCTGGTCGGGGCCGGGCTGGTGCTGTTCCGCCAGCTGCCGCGGCTGCGGCGCTACCTGGCGTACCTGCCGGAGGGCCCGGTCGTGGACTGGTCCGACGAGCGGATCGGGGACTGGCTCGAGCCGATGGCGGCGCACCTCAAGGAGGCCGGGGCGTTCGGGATCCGGATCGGCCCACCGGTGGTGGCCCGCCGCTGGGGCGCGGAGACGATCAAGGCCGCGATCGCCGACCCCCGGATCGGGCGGCTCAGCCAGGCCATGCCCGACGTGGTCAGCCACCAGACGTCCCGGCTCCGCAACGAGCTGCTGGAGCTGGGCTGGCGTCCGCCGGCCGACGGCGAGGGGTTCGCGGCCGGACAGCCGCGGTTCGTCTTCCAGCTCCCGCTCGCCGGCCGGACCACCGAGGAGCTGCTGACCGGGATGAACCAGCTCTGGCGGCGCAACATCAAGAAGGCGGCCAAGTCGGGGGTGACCGTGCGCCGCGGCACGGCCGACGACCTGCCGGAGTTCCACGCGATCTACACCGAGACCGCCGAGCGGGACGGCTTCCGGGCGCGGCCGCTGAGCTACTTCGAGACCATGTTCGGCGCGCTGCTCGGAGAGGATCCGGACCGGATCCGGCTCTACCTGGCCTACCACGAGGGCGACCTGGTCGCCGCGACCACCTGGGTGCGGGTCGGCCGGCACGCCTGGTACACCTACGGCGCCAGCTCCACGGCCAAACGCGAGGTCCGCGGCTCCAACGCGACCCAGTGGCGGATGATCACCGACGCCGTCGAGGCCGGGGCCGACGTGTACGACCTGCGCGGCATCACCGAGGGCCTGGAGGCCGACGACCCGCATCTCGGACTGATCCAGTTCAAGGTCGGGACCGGCGGGCAGGCGGTGGAGTACCTCGGGGAGTGGGACCTCCCGCTCAACCCGGTGCTGTACGCGGCGTTCGACCTGTACATGAAACGGCGTTGAGGTGACCGGCGTCGTCCTCCACCTCGACGAGCAGCGCTGGCGGGCGCACCAGCGGGTGGTGGCCGCGGCCACCCCCGGCCTGGTCCCGGTGGCCAAGGGCAACGGGTACGGCTTCGGCCTCGGCCGGCTGGCGGCGGAGGCCCAGCAGCTGGGGGCCACGGCGCTGGCTGTCGGCCTGGCCGAGGAGGTGGCCCCGGTACGGGACCAGTTCGCCGGCGACCTGGTGGTGCTGACGCCGTGGCGGCCGGCCGACCCGGTGGCCGACGCCCTGCTGGAGGACCCGCGGGTGGTGACCACGGTGTCCCGGCTCGCCGACCTGGCCGCGGTGGCGGAGCGGGGCGGGTCACCGCGGGTGCTGGTCGAGGTGCTGACCTCGATGCGCCGGTACGGGATCGCCGCCGAGGACCTGGGCCAGGTGCCGGCCGGGCTGGGCGGCGTCCGGTTCGAGGGCTGGACCATCCACCTGCCGATCCGGGCCGAAGGCCGCTACGTCGAGGCGGGCCGGCTGGCCCGGGCCGCGCTGGCCGTCGCCCCCGGGCCGCTGTGGCTGTCCCACCTGCCCTCGGGCGAGGCGAGCACGCTGGCCGGGCAGCTGGGGGGGTCCGGGGACCCGGTGCCGCTCCGGCTACGGCTGGGCACCCGGCTGTGGCTCGGCGACCCGGCCGACCACCGGCCGACGGCGACCGTCCTGGACGTCCACCCGGTCCGCCGTGGTGAGCGGATCGGTTACCGCCAGCGGCGCTGCCCGGCCGAGGGCTGGGTGGTGATCGTCGCCGGCGGCACGGCGCACGGAGTCGGCCTGGAGGCGCCGACGCCGGCGGTGTCGCTGCGCCAACGGGCGGTCTCGGTGGCCACCGGCTCCCTGGAGGCCGCCGGGCTGGCCCTGAGTCCGTACACGATCGCGGGCAAGAAGCGCTGGTTCGTCGAGCCGCCCCACATGCAGTCCAGCCTGGTGTTCCTGCCCCGGTCGGTGACCCCGCCGGCCGTCGGGGACCAGGTGCCGGTCGAGCTGCGGCTGACCACGGCGGTGGTGGACCGGATCGTGCCGACCGGCTGAGGCTGGGCCGCCGGAGGCGACGGCCCCCGGGGATCAGTCGCGGAGCTTGGCCCGCAGCCGGGCCAGGTCGAACTCGCTCATCCCCATCTTGTCCAGCAGCGGCTCGACGCCGCCGTACTCGTCGTCGACGTGGTCCAGGAACGCGATCATGGTCTCCGGGTAGGTGTTGTGGGAGTCCATCGGCCGGTCCCGCAGGTTCTCCGCGTAGGTCGGGCTCTGCAGCAGCCGGCCCACGATCGCCTCCATCCGCTCCGTGCTGGCGGCGTAGTCGGCGATCACCGCGTCCCGGTCGGCGCCGGCGGCGCGCAGGGCCAGCGCCACCACGGTGCCGGTCCGGTCCTTGCCGGCCGCACAGTGCACCAGCGCGGCGCCGGGGGCGGTGGCGATCTCCTGCAGGGCGGCGAGCACGGAGTCGGGCCGGTCCACCAGGTAGGAGACGTAGTGTCCGGCCACCGGGTGGGCGAGCTCGACCGAGGGGGTCAGGTCGACCCACGGCAGCGCCTCCTCGGGCAGCGCCTCCGGCCGGACGTCGGGCTTGTCCTCCCCGACGCCGTCTCGCCACTCCCGGAACAGCGAGTGCTGGTGGATGGTGACCCGGGGGTGGCCGACCAGTGGGCCGGGGCCCTCGATCTCGGCCTCGTAGTCGCTGCGCAGGTCGATCACGTCGGTGAGCCCGAGCTCGAGCAGCAGGTCCACGTCGGAGCCGGTCAGGCCCTGCAGGTTGTCCGAGCGGAGCAGGCGCCGGGCGGCGATGGTGCCCCCGTCCTCGGTGGGGATCCCGCCCACGTCCCGCAGGTTGGCCAGGCCCTCCATCTCGATCCACATCCGGCGCACGACCGCAGTCTAGGTCGCCCCCGTCGGTCAGCTGGCCCAGTTGCCGGTGAAGTAGAGCCACGCCCAGGCCAGCATCACCGCCACCCCGACGGCGCTGGCCAACACCATCGCCGCGCGCCAGACCCGGCGGCCCAGCGCCGGCCGCGGGCGCCAGCCGCCGAGCTGGGCGATCATCATCCACAGCGGGAACCACAGCAGCACGGCTCGGTTGACGGAGAAGAACCAGTACGAGATCGAGAACGCCACCAGCTGGATCCCCACCCAGGCGGCCTCGGCCCACAGCCGTCGGCCGAGGCACCAGCCGACGACCACCAGCCCGACCGCCATGGCCACGATCTCGGCGGCGAACACCGGCGGCCAGAGCGGGTGCTGCGGGAAGTAGTCGGCGCCGGCCGCGGCCACCGTGTTCCGGAACGACTCCCACGGCCAGGTCAGCTCCCGCTGCCAACCGGTGGTCTGGGCGGTGAACCACGCGGTCCAGCTCCCGGTGAGCGCGTACAGGTACGCGGCGAAGGCGACCATCACCGCGGCCGGGACCAGCAGCCAGGCCGCGCGCCGCAGCACCGTCGGCCAGCTGCGGTCGGCCGCGGTGATGATCATCACGAACAGGGCACCGACCAGGAACAGCCCCGACACCCGGAGGGTGCAGGCCGCGGCGGCCAGCAGCGCGGCCGCCCCCCATCGGCCGGCCCGGCCGCGTTCCCAGGCCCAGAACGCGGCGGCGCAGAACAGCGACTCGGTGTAGGGGACCACCGTGAACACCGCGGTCGGCGCGAACAGCCAGGCCACCGCGGCCCACGGTCCCCCGAGCCGGGCCAGGGCGGCCGCGGCGGCGGCCGACCCGGCCAGCCCGAGCACCACGCCGGTGACGGCGATTGGCACCCCCAGGGCCAGACCCGACCGGAGCAGCAGCGGCAACCCGGGGAAGAACGCCATCTCGGTCCCGTCGGCCCGGGCCAGGTAGCCGAACCGGGCCACGTCGCTGAAGTGCTCGACGTCCCACTGGGACACCACCCGGGCCAGGTCCTGGCCGTGGGTGACCGCGACCCCCAGGGCCACCAGCAGGATCAGGCCACGGCTGGCCAGCCAGGCCTGGACGAGCAGGCGACCCGAGCCGGACCCGGCCCGCGGCTGGTCGTCGACGGCCGCGGCGAAGATGCCGCCGGTGGTCACCGCACCAGCACCGCCCCGGGGAGCCGGGGCCACCAGGGGGCCAGGCCGGCCCCGTCGAGCACCCCGCCGGTCGGGTCGTCGAACCCGCCGTGCCGGACCGCGTCGTGCTCCGGCCGCATCACGTCCCGAACGACCATGACCACCAGATACGCCTGGGTGGCCATCCGGACGATGACCGCGAGCCAGTACACCCGGTCGGCGGCCCCGCTGCCTGGGGCGAGGAAGCCGCCGAGATGCCACCAGATGGCGACGAAGTAGAACAGCTCGCCGGCGGTGAAGATCAGCCAGTCCCGCCACACCGGCCGGGCCAGCGCCACGAACGGCAGCAGCCACAGCACGTACTGCGGCGAGTAGACCTTGTTGGTCAGCAGGAACGCGGCCAGGACCAGGAACATCACCGCCCCCACCCGGGGCCGGCGGGGGGCGAGCACCACCAGGGCCGCGATGCCCACGCAGGCCAGGGCGAAGACGGCGACGGCGACCAGGTTCAGGTTCGCCACCGGATGCCCGGCCAGCGACAGCACGTACCACAGCGATCCGAGATCGCCGTCGCGGTCGGAGTTGAACGTCCAGAAGCTGCGCCACGCCTCCGGGGCGAGGATCAGCACCGGCAGGTTGGGGATCAGCCAGGCCACCGCGAAGCCGGCGAGCATCGAGGTGTAGGCACGCATCCTCGACGAGCGGAGGCAGAGCAGCAGCAGCGGACCGAGCAGCAGCAGCGGGTAGAGCTTGGCGGCCATCCCGAGGCCCCAGCAGATCCCGGCCAGGCTCGGGTGACGCCGGGACCAGGCCCAGACGCCGAGCGCGGTGAGCGTGACGGCCAGCAGGTCCCAGTTGATCAGCGCCGTGGCGGCGAGGCAGGGCGAGACGGCCAGCAGCATGGCGTCCCACGGGCGGTGCGGCACGCTCTGCACCTGCGCCCAGACGGCGGCCAGCAGCAGGGCTCCCAGGATCACCGTGTTGACGTCGACGAAGGTCAGGGTCGCATCGACGAGCTGCTGCGCGCTGAGTCCGGGTCCGACCGGGGCGCCCAGCGCCGCGGTCAGGCGCCGCTCGAGCTCGACCAGCCAGCCGGTGAGCACGGGGTACTCCAGGACGGGGTAGCTGCCGGCGTCCAGGTACGGGGTGTTGCCGTCGGCGAGCCCGCGGCCCGCATACAGGATGCCGACGTCGGAGTAGCAGAGGTACTTGAAGTGGTCCGGGGCCTGGCCGGCGATGGTGATCCGGCAGGGCAGCCGGAACACCAGCCCGGCCAGGTACACGGCGGTGGCGACCAGGAGGGCGACGCGGGCCGGGTTGAACCACGACCAGCCGGCCGCGCGCCGGCCCACGGGCCCACCCAGCCGTTCGCTGACCGCACGGACGAAGCCGTCGGTCCGGGAGGGGGCGTTGGTCCGGGACGGGTCGTCGGCCGGCGGGACGGGCTGGGCCTTAGCCGGTACGGAGGGCGCGTCCGCCCGGGTGCTCATCCATTGCGGCGGGGGGTCGGCGCCCCGCCCTGGTTCGACCCGCGGGAGGGCGAGCTGCTGGGGGTGCGGGTGGTGGGCGTCGGGCTCGGCGTGCGGGATGCCTTGGTGGTCGGCTCCCGGGTCGGCGTCGGTTCCTCGGTCGGCTCGTCGGTCGGCGCGGGCTGCGGGGTGCGGCTGGGGGCGACCGAGGGGTACTGGTCCCCGTTCACGTAGGCCGGCTGGTCGAACTGCTTGACCGGCAGGTCGGCCATCGCGGTCTGCATGTACTCGCCCCAGGTCAGGGCCGGGTAGGTGCCGCCGAAGAACGTCTGGTCGCCGGGCCGGGCGAAGCCGTCCAGGTCGCCGTTGCCGTCCGCGCCGGCCACGTACATGACGGCGGTGGAGACCTGCGGGGTGTAGCCGATGAACCAGGCCGAGACGATGTCGTCCTCCACGTCCTTCGTGCCGGTCTTGCCGGCGACCGGGCGGTTCAGGGTCTGCACGGTGCGTCCGGTGCCCTGCTCGACGACGTTGGACAGGGCGAAGGTGACGTCCTTGGCCACACCGCTGCTGACCGCCTTGTTCTCCTTGGGCTCGGACTTGTAGACGACCTTGCCGTCGGCGTCCTTGACCTCCTTGATGACGTGCGGGGCCACGTAGGTGCCGCCGTTGCCGAAGGTGGCGTAGGCACTGGCCTGGTTCAGCGGGCTGACCTCGGCGGTGCCGAGCGCGATCCGGGAGTTCAGGTCCCAGCCGGCCCCCTTGGGCGCCCCCGCGGCCTCCGCGACGTCGGCGACCTTCTGCGGACCGTTGGTCATGCTGCCGGTCAGGTCCACGAACGCGGTGTTGATGGAGTCCGTAGCCGCCTTGAGCAGGGTGACGGCGGGGCCGTACTGGTAGGAGAACTCGTTCCGCACGTCGCTGCTGTCTCCGGGCGGGGTGAACGTGTTGCCGTTGAAGGTGGAGCGCAGGCTGTACTCGTCCTGCAGTCCGGCGGCCAGCGCGTAGGTCTTGAAGGTGGAGGCCGTCGGCCGCGGGGTGGTGGCCCAGTTGCGGGAGTCCTCGACGAAGTCCGGGCCGCCGTACAGGGCGAGCACCTCCCCGGTGCCGACCTCGACGGAGGCGACAGCGGCGTGCAGGTCGGAGGCCTTCTTGCCGCGGGCGCCGGCGGCCTGCTTGGTGTACTTCTGGGCGGCGTCGACGGCGGCGTCCTGGTCCTTCTTGTCGAAGGTGGTGGTCACCTGCAGACCGCCGCCGCTGACCTCGTTGGGGTCGAAGCCGGCGGCCGCGAGCTCGCGTTCGACCATCTTCAGCAGGAAGCCCTTCGGCCCCCCGTACCGGTCGCTGGTCTTGATCTTCGGGAACGCGGGCAGGGCCTTGGTGTACGTCGCCGCCCGGGCCGCGGGCAGCGTGCCGGTCTCGACCATCGACTGCAGCACGTACTGGTAGCGGCCCTGCAGCCGGGGCAGGTTGTCCTTGTCGGCCGGGTCGAACAGGCTCGGGTTGTTGAGCACCGCGGCCAGCACGGCGGCCTGCGGGACGGTGAGCTTCTTGGCGTCCTCGCCGAAGTAGGCCTGGCTGGCGGCCTGGATGCCGTACGCACCGCGACCGAAGTAGATGGTGTTGAGGTAGCCGGCCAGGATCTCCTCTTTGCTCATCTCCTTGTTGATCTTGTACGCCAGGAACAGCTCGCGGAACTTGCGGGTCAGCGTCTGGCTGGAGTTGAGGTACATGATCTTGATGTACTGCTGGGTGATGGTCGAGCCGCCCTGGATGCTGCCCCCGTTGAGGATCACCCAGCCGGCCCGGAACAGGCCGCGGATGGAGATGCCGCGGTCGGTCCAGAAGTCCCGGTTCTCGGCGGAGACCACGGCGTCCTTGATGCTCTGCGGCATCTCGTCGTAGCCCAGGGGCTGCCGGTTCTGGACGGCGAAGTTGCCCAGCTCGGTCTTGCCGTTGTCGTAGTAGACCGTGGTGGTGGCGGTCTGGAAGTCGGCGTTGGCGTCCGGCATGGTCGTGGTGTTGTAGCCGACCGCGACGACCGCGGTCAGGCTGACCAGGCCGAAGAGGACGAGCGCGACCAGGGCCAACACGATCCGTCCGGCGACGGTGCGGCGGCGGATGCCGGGGGTGCGAGGGCGCGCGGGATCGTCCCAGTTCGGAACCTGCTTGCGCCCCTGACGGGGGTCAGCCATAGATGTCCTCGACGGTGGTCTGCCGACGCGGCGGCTTGCGCTTCACGCCGTCGCCCAGCAGGTAGGACTGGATCATGTGGTTCCAGCTGCAGGACAGGCAGACCTCGACCACGACCACCTTGAACTCGCCGTACTCGTGGGCCATCTCCTCCAGCTCCGGGGTGCGCTTGATCCGGCCCGAGTACTGCCCCAGCTGGTCGCCGAAGGTGTAGTGCAGGTTGAGCAGGTCAGCCGAGCCGCAGATCGGGCAGGGCCCGTGCCCCGGCTCGCCGTGGTGCTTGGCCGCCCGCAGCAGCATGGGGTCCGCGTCGCAGGCATCCAGCTTGGCCAGAGCACGGCCGGGACGCCGCAGCGACTCCAGCGTGGAGCGACGCTGCAGCGCGTAATCGATGACCTCCCGCTGCGACCACATGGCTCCCTATGGTAAGCGGCCGATCCTGTGGTCGCGAGTTCGTGCCAGGCTGGGGGAGGATCAGCGACATCATCGCCTCACTGTTGACCTCGGCGAGGCGCCGGTCCCGCTCGATCGGGCCATCGCCCTCGCCGCACAGCCGGAGGACGACGAGCGGCCCTGGAGGTGGTCGACGGCTGGCTCCAGCAGCCCGGGCCGCCGTCCCCGAGCCCGACGAGCGTCATCTGTCCCGGCGCCGCCACCTGTTGACCGTCACCGGGCGTGGGGGCAACCTGGCGAACGACGCGCACCTGGCCGCGCTCGCCCTGCAGTACCGCGCCACGGTGATGACCTGCGACAACGACTTCGGTCGCATCCCCGGGGTGCGCTGGGAGCGGCCGGCCGACTGAGGCCGAGCGGGCTCGAGGCGCGCACCGGCTAAGATCGGGCGTCTGTTCGCTCAGGGGCCATGGCGCAATTGGTAGCGCACCTGCTTTGCAAGCAGGGGGTTACGGGTTCGAGTCCCGTTGGCTCCACTGATCGTTTCTCCTAATGGGACCCGTAGCAGTCGGCCGGATGCGGCAGGCTGTTGCCCGAGCTGGCCGTCGGTGAGCACTGCATTTTCCCGGACCTGCGGTGAAGGTCTATGACTAGATCGTGCCCCGGCGGCGGGTGAGGGGCCCGGTAGTGCTGGTGGGATGTCGTGCCGTGAGCACTGATCCATTAGGTCGCAGCAGGTCCTCTCCAGGCTCGTCGATATCGGGTCGGGCCGAGGGAGGTCAGGTGTTGTTGTTCATCGGAGACGACTGGTCTGAGGCGCATCACGACGTGGAGGTCGTCGACGCTTCTGGCCGAGTGTTGGAACGCCGGAAGCTGCTTGAGGGGGTGGCGGGGGTGGCGACCTTGCACGAGCTGGTCGCCGCGCATCTCGACCCGGACGCCGAAGCAGATCAGGTGCTGGTTGGGATCGAGACCGACCGTGGCCCGTGGGTCCAGGCGCTGCTCGCCGCTGGCTACTGCGTGTTCGCGATCAACCCGTTGCAGGTGGCGCGCTACCGGGAACGGCACTCACCGTCAGGGGCGAAGTCTGACGGTGCTGATGCGCACCTGCTTGCGGAGATCGTGCGGCTGGACCGGGCGCATCACCGGCAGGTGGCCGGCGACAGCGACCTGGCCGAGCACGTCAAGATCGCCACCCGTGCGCACCAAACCATGATCTGGTCCCGGGTCCGGCAGGCCAATCACCTGCGGTCATTGCTGCGGGAGTACTACCCGGCAGCGTTGGTCGCGTTCGGCGCTGACCTGGCCCACAGCGACGCCTTGGCGGTGCTGGCGGCCGCTCCGAGTCCCGAGCAGGGTCGACGGTTGCCGCAGGCCCGGATCGAGACGCTGTTGCAGCGTGGCGGCCGGCAACGCAACATCACCGTGACCGCGGCCAAGATCAAGACCGCGCTCGGCTCAGACCAACTCTCCGCCCGGCCCGCCGTGGTGCCCGCCTACGCAGCGAGCGCGGCGGCGTTGATCGCTGTCTTGTCGGCGATGGTGACCCAAACCGAAGTACTCGCGGGGCAGGTGGAGCAGGGTTTTGGCCAGCACCCGGACGTTGAGATCTACCGCAGCCAACCCGGTCTCGGTGCGATCCTCGGCGCCCGGGTGCTAGCCGAGTTCGGCGACGATCCCACCCGCTACGCCGACGTCAAGGCCCGGAAGAACTACTCCGGAATGTCACCGATCACTCGAGCCTCCGGGACCAAACGCGTCGTGCTCGCCCGCTACGCCCGCAACCGCCGCCTCGGCGACGCCTTGTTCCTGCAAGCCCAGTCCGCGCTGCGGGCATCACCAGGTGCCCGTGCCTACTACGACCAGCACCGCGCCCGAGGAGCCACCCACTACCAAGCACTGCGAACCCTGGCCAGCCGACTCGTCGGCATCCTCCACGGCTGCCTTCACCACCGCACCCTCTACAACGAGCACCTCGCCTGGCACACCCATCGAACGGAACCAGATCTCGCCGCTTGACCGTTCGGGTCGTGGGATGTCTAGTCATTGGGCATTTCATAGCTCGATACGCGCTAGTTACGCTAGCGTAGGTTGGATCACAAAGGGGACTGGTGGGGGAAAGACCATGCATTCCCCCTTGTCACGGCCCACGTCTCGGCAGGGCGGGTTCCCGTTAGACAGACCATCGGCACGCCGGGTCTCAGCGGTAGGCGTCGGCGCGGTGCTGGACCGCGATGACTTCGACCTGAACAGCCGTCTCGAGGATCTCGTAGATGACCCGGTAGTTCCCTCGGCGGGCACTGCGTTTGCCGGCGAGCTCGAACCGCAAGGGCTTGCCGACTCGGTGCGGGTTCTGAGCGAGAGGACCGTAGATGAACTCCACGACCGCAGACGCGATCGCGAGTGGTAGCCGGTCCATGTCACGCGATGCCCCGGCCTTCCAGGTGATCTCGTAGCTCATGCCTGCCGAGCGGCGATACGCGCAAGCATGTCGTCTTTACTGATCGGCTCTGCCGGCTCGCCGGCCCGGTCCCGAACCGCACTCGAGCAGTTCCGGGTCCGACATGATCGCGAGTGTCTCCTCGAGACTCTCAAGGTCCTCAGCAGCGATGATGACGACAGCTGGACGGCCGTTCTTCGTGATCGTCGTGCGTTCGTGAGTCGCCTCGGCAGAAGCCACGATCTCGGAGAAGCGCGCCTTGGCGTCGGCCAGCGTGGTGACAGTCATGACCATAATTATGACCACCTCAGCGGCAAACCTCAACCACGCTGCGCTATATCCTGCCGACTTGGCTACCATGCGCCTGGCCCGGGGGATCAATGCGGGTCGTCTCCTGCACGCCAACCTGGTCGCCATGGCCATCGCGGGTTTGATCGCTGAGAAACCCGCGACCCGCGTCGATCTCCGAGCTGGCGATGGTCCTATGAGAGCTTTGGCGAGTGACCCAAGAGCCGCTTGTCCACGGTCTCCACGAGGAGCTGCTGACCAGGGGGATACAGCTGGCACTGGTGGACGTCGAGCTTGCAGCCGAGGTTGCCGGCGTCGACCCGGCCGACCAACCACACGTGCTGGCTCGGCACGTCTATGAGCTCACCCGTCGCGCGCTCGAAGGACGAGTCGATCCGGTAGGCCGGATCCAGCTTCTCAACGATCTCGTCGCGGTGCTTGAAATCCCCACCGCGGAAGTCGACGCCCCGGCGCGGCAGCTGCGTCGGCTCGCCTTGGCACCTGGCCCCGGAGTGCTCGACATTGAGCCGGTCCGGCCCAAGACGCCACTGTCCGACGCAGCGCTGCTGACGAACAGCGCCAGCGAGCCCAACCTCGCCGGCGAGCTGCGCGCCGAGATCGACACCTCCGACGAGGTGGACCTGCTGTGCGCCTTCGTGAAGTGGCATGGTCTCCGCCTTCTGGAGGACGAGCTGAGCCGACTGCATCGTCGCCGAGCTCCGCTGCGCGTGATCACGACGACTTACATGGGCGCGACCGAGCGGTCTGCGCTCGACCGGCTCGTGCGGGAACTGGGCGCAGAGGTACGAATCCAATACGACGCAGCCCGCACCCGCCTGCACGCCAAGGCCTGGATGTTCCGCCGCCAGACCCGGTACGACACGGCGTACGTCGGCTCCTCCAACCTCTCCCGCGCCGCCCTTCTCGACGGAGTGGAATGGAACGTCCGGTTGTCCCGGGTCGCGACCCCGTCGCTTCTGGTCAAGTTCCACGGCACCTTCGACACCTACTGGAATGACACGAGCTTCGAGCTGTACGACCCGGACGTTGACCGGGACCGCCTGGACGATGCACTCGCCGAAGCCTCAGGAAGCCGACAGCACGACCGGGTGACCATCAGCCTGTCCGGGCTCGAAGTCCGACCGTTCAACTACCAGCAGCACATGCTCGACGAGCTGGCTGTCGAGCGCGACGTGCATGGTCGCCACCGCAACCTCATCGTCGCCGCCACCGGGACCGGCAAGACAGTGGTCGCCGCACTCGACTACCGCCGATTGTGCGGGCCCACGCCAACCGACCGACCGCGACTTCTCTTCGTCGCGCACCGCAAAGAGATCCTCGAGCAGTCGCTGCGGACCTACCGAGAAGTCCTTGCTGACCACACGTTCGGTGAGCTGTACGTCGCCGGCGCGCGCCCAGAACGTTGGGACCATGTCTTCGCCAGCGTGCAGTCCCTGCAGTCCTATGGCGTCACGAACATTCCTGCCGACGCCTACGACATCGTGGTCATCGACGAGTTCCACCATGCCCAGGCGCCGACGTACCGACGCCTCCTCGACCACCTGACCCCGCGCGAGCTGCTCGGCCTCACCGCAACTCCTGAGCGCGCCGACGGCATCGACGTCCGCGCCGAGTTCTTCGACGGACGCACCGCCACCGAGCTGCGGTTGTGGGACGCGCTCGGCAAGGACCTGCTCTGCCCGTTCCACTATTTCGCCGTTGCGGATGGCACCGATCTACGGCGCATCAGCTGGACCCGTGGCCGGTACGACGAGGGCGAGCTGTCGCACGTCTACACCGGCAATCAGGCGCGGGCCGCGATCGTCCTCCAGCAACTGCGGCAGAAAGTCATCAACCCCGGGGCAATGCGCGCACTCGGCTTCTGCGTCAGCGTCGCCCACGCACGCTTCATGGCCCAAACGTTCAGCGCCGCCGGCATCCCCGCACTCGCGGTCAGCGGTGACACACCCGCAGCAGACCGCCAGCGCGCTCTGGAAGACCTCAAGTCGCGCCGAGTCAACGTGCTCTTCGCCGCCGACCTCTTCAACGAAGGCCTCGACCTTCCCGACGTCGACACGGTGCTGTTCCTCCGTCCCACCGAGAGCGCCACGATCTTCCTGCAACAGCTCGGTCGTGGACTTCGCCGCACACCCGACAAGGCCGTGCTGACCGTCCTCGACTTCGTCGGACACCAGCGGCAAGAGTTTCGCTTCGACAAGAAGCTGCGCGCACTCACCGGCGAGACTCGGCGAGGCCTCGAGCGCGAGATCGAACGAGGGTTCCCGTTCCTGCCGTCCGGCTGCCAAATCGTCATGGACCGACAAGCCCAGTCGCTGATTCTCGAGAACCTGCGCACCCAGGTCGCGAACAGCTGGAAGTCGATGACCGCGGAGCTCCGCTCTTACGGCGACCTCGACCTCCCGACATTCGTCCATGAGTCCGGCATCGAGCTGCCCGACATCCTGCGCCGCGGCCAACGATCCTGGACCCAGCTTCGCCGAGACGCCGGCCTACCAACCCCCTTGGGCACTCCGCTAGAAGGTCAGCTGCTCAAGCGGATCCGCGCTTTTGCCCACGTCGACGACGGACTCCGGGCGGCCGGCTACGGACAGCTGCTCAGCTCAGACACCCCGTACGCCGAGCTCACACCGGCCGAACAGCGGTTGGCGCGGATGCTCTTCTTCTCAGCGTTCCCCAGCGCCAACGGCTTCTCGACGTACGACGACGGCCTCGCCGCCATTCGCAACGAGCCCGCTGCCGCCGCCGGAGCTCGACGCCGTCATCGACCTGGTGTTCGACGAGACCCGCCACGGCGCGCTCCCGCTGACTGGATCCCTTGCCGACGTGCCCCTCCGTGTCCACGCCTCCTATCAGCGCGAAGAGATCCTCGCGGCCCTCGACTACGCCAACCTCCAGCGCAAGCCGACCAGCATGATGCAGGGCGTCGCCTACTCCGAGCCGCTCAACGTCGATGCCTTCCTCGTCACCCTGAAGAAGTCCGAGGCCGACTACTCCCCCACCACCATGTACCGCGACTACCCGATCAGCCCAACGCTCTTTCACTGGGAATCGCAGAACGCCACCTCGATCGCCTCACCCGCCGGTCGGCGCTACCTCAACGGCTCGAGCACGGTGCTGCTCTTCTGCCGGATCGAGCACAAGGGCGAGTACGACATCGCGCCATACGTACTGCTAGGGCCCGCCTCCTACGTCAGTCACGAGGGCGAGCGCCCCATCGCCAT
>CAWHTY010000022.1:0-120106 GCA_963832435.1 uncultured Actinomycetota bacterium | reverse complement strand
GCGGGGTCAGGCCAGCTGCACGTGCGGCCGGGACTGCCACAGCGCCCAGTCCGCGCTCACCCGGCCGGCGGTCCGCAGCAGCGGGGGGAGATGGCGGTGCAGCAGGTCCTCGGTCGAGGTCTCGGCGGCGTGCACGGTGACGTTCATCGCCGCCCGGACGGCTCCGCTGGCGTCCCGTACGGGGGCCGCGACCGACCGGACCCCCGGCGCGAGCTCCTCGTCGGCCAGCGCCCAGCCCTGGGCCCGGGTCCGGACCAGCTCGCGATGCAGCTCACCGGGCGGCCGCTCAGGGTAGGGCGCCAGACCGGAACGGCTGGGCTGGGCCAGCGCGGACTCGAGCTCGTCCCGGGACAGGGCGGCCAGCAGCACCTTGCCCTGGGAGGTCCGGTCCGCCGGGAAGCGAGTGCCGATGTCCACCCGGAGAGCGATGATCTTGGGCACCGAGACGCGGGCGACGTAGACGATGTCGGACCCGTCCAGCTGGGCCATCGACGACGACTCGTTGGTCTCGCGCACCAGCTCCTGCAGGTGGGGCCGCGCCAGGTCCCACAACCCCAGCGAGGCGGTGTAGGCGATGCCCAGCTCCAGCACCTTCGGGGTCAGCAGGTAGGCGCCGTCGACCACCCGGACGTACCCGAGCTCGGCCAAGGTCAGCAGCAGCCGCCGGGCGGTCGGCCGGGCCAGCCCCGTGGCCACGGCCACCTCGCTGAGGCTCATGGTCGGGTGCTGCGCATCGAAGCAGGCGAGGATGTCGAGGCCACGAGCCAGGGCCTCGACGAAGTCGGGCCCGTTCCCACGTCCGGCCATGTTCCACCTCCCGAACGAAGACCCTACCTGCGGCGGGCCGGGCTCAGCGGTTCGCCGCCTCGCCGAAGATCGAGGCGCGGGCCACACGCGTGGCCGACGTCCGGTAGTCGGTGTAGGTGTAGGGGTTGTCGAGGACCTTGGCGTCATCCGAGGGGAGGTCGGGGTGCATGCCGGCCCGCCACACCTCCTCACCCATCTCCGACCGCAGGTGCTCGACGGTTGCGGCCACCTTCTCCCGGGCGGCGGCCAGATCCGCCCCGACCAGACGATGATCACGTTTGACCACGCGGCCATCGATGATCACCGTGTGCACGTCCGCCCGCTGGGCCTGGAACGCCACGTGCCCGTAGGGGTTGAGGAGCGGAAAGGACACCGGCGAGTCGTCGTTCTTGATCAGCACCAGGTCGGCCTTGCGGCCCGGTTCCAGCCGGCCGAGGTCGTCACGCTGGAGTGCCCGCGCGCCACCGCGGGTCGCCCAGTCGACGACGTGTTCGGCCCGCAGGTGCGCCGAGGTGACCGTCTCCCCGGCGACGTGCGCTTCGAGGTGCTCGCGGGCCCGATCGGCGCCGAGCGTGGCCCGCATCGCGGAGAACAGGTCCCCGCTCCACCACACGCTGGTGTCCATCGACAGCGACACCCCGATGTCGTAGCGCCGCACCTGCCAGGTGGGCGGGTAACCCTGGCCGGCACTCTGCTCGGACTCGGTGGACACCGAGACCGAGCCGCCGCTCGCCGCGATCCGCAGGTAGGAGTCGGTGCTCAGCGTCGCCGCGTGCACGTAGACCGTCTCCGGGGTGGCGAACCCGTTCTCGTGCATCAGCCGGATGCCGTCGTCGTTGGTGGCCCCCCACACCCCGGCGTGGGTGGTGACGGGCAGACCGAGCTCGCGGGCCACCTCGAACGCGCCCCGCTCGGGGAAGCTCGGGTCGCCGGTGACGTCGAAGGCCAGCTGGATCCCGAGCCGGTCGTCCGCGGCGTCTCGGCGGTCCCGCAGGAAGCGTTGCACCTCGGGACGGGCCGTCCACTCCCACGGCGCGCTCTGGATGTTGCCGTACGCCAGCACGAACCGCGCGGGCACCTGCTGTAGGGCCTCCACGGCCGCGGCCGCGTGGTCCACAGTCTGCAAGCCGTGCGACCAGTCGACCGTGGTGGTCACCCCGGCGTCGATCGCCTCCAGCGCACCGAGCAGGTTGCCGGCGTAGACGTCCTCCGGGCGGAACCGCTTGCCGTGCTCGAGGTAGTACCAGACGAAGTACTGGGTCAGGGTCCAGTCGGCTCCGTAGCCGCGCATGGCGGTCTGCCACAGGTGCCGGTGGGTGTCGATCATGCCCGGCATCACGATGCCGCCGCCGGCGTCGATCTCCTCCGCGCCGGGAGGTGCCTCCAGCCCCACTCCGACGGCCCGGATCCGGTCCCCGACGACCAGCACATCGGTGTCCTCGAGCACCGCATGACCGTCGTCCATCGGTAGCACGGTGCCGTGCCGCAGAACGATCGCTTCCCCCGAGCCGGTACCGGCCACGTCGCCTCCTCGCGTCAATACGGACGGCTGTCCGCAGAGTGGTCATATGCCTTCATGGTCACTCTGACTCCGGACGTCCCCGGTGTCAACGGCTCCGGTTGGTTCGCTCACCGTTGCTTCACCGTTGACAATCCGGCGTCGGTCGTCGCAGACTCGGCCAACGGACATCTGTCCGTTCAGCGGATCGGTGCGGATGATCGGTAGGGATTGGGGTGCGTCGGTGAGCGATACCGCCGGTACGGGTCCGCTGGCGGGCCTGCTGGTGGCGGACTTCTCCCGGATCCTGGCCGGACCGTACGCGACGATGCTGCTCGCCGACCTGGGGGCCGAGGTGATCAAGGTCGAGGGGCCGGCCGGCGACGACACCCGGACCTGGCAGCCGCCGGTGTACGACGGCGAGGCGACCTACTACCTCGGCGTGAACCGCAACAAGCGGTCGGTGGTGCTGGACTTCCGTGACCCCGACGACGCCCGGCTCGCCGCCGAGTTGGCCCGGCGCGCCGACGTCCTGATCGAGAACTTCCGCCCGGGCGGCCTGGCGCGTTTCGGGCTCGACTACGCGACCGTCGCCCGCGCCAACCCGGGCATCGTCTATGCCTCGATCAGCGGCTTCGGCGCCGGGGCGAAGGGCGCCGCCCTGCCGGGCTACGACCTGATCGTCCAAGCCATCTCCGGGCTGATGAGCCTGACCGGCCACCCGGACGGCCCGCCGTACCGCGCCGGAATCTCGGTGTTCGACGTGATGGCCGGGTTGCACGCCACCATCGGCACCCTGGCCGCCCTGCACCGACGCCACCAGACCGGCCGCGGCCAGCACGTGGAGGTGAACCTGCTCTCCTCGGCCCTGTCCGGGCTGGTCAACCACTCCAGCGCCTACGTCGCCGCCGGGGTCGTGCCGTACCGGATGGGCAACAGCCACCCGAGCCTGTTCCCGTACGAGCCGTTGCCCTGCGCCGATGGCGACCTGATCATCACTGCCGGCAACGACGGGCAGTTCCGCAAGCTGTGTGAGGTGCTAGGCCTGCCGGAGCTGGCTGACGACCCGCGATTCCTGCGGAACCAGGACCGCACGGCCCGGCGCGAGGAGCTGCGCCCGCTGCTGGAGGAGCGGCTGCGGACCCGGCCCAAGCTGGAGTGGTTCCGGGCCATCATCGCCGCCGGGGTGCCATGCGGACCGATCAACACCATCGACGGCGGAGTGGCGTTCGCGGAGGAGGTCGGCCTCGACCCGGTGGTGGAGGTCGGCACCGCGGGGCGCACGGTGCGCAGTGTGCGCAACCCGATCACGTTGTCGGAGACCCCCGCCGACTACCGGCTGCCCCCGCCGACGCTCGGCGAGCACGACGCCGAGATCCGCGCCTGGCTCGCGGAGGCGGTCCGATGACCGGGGCCGCGGATCGCCACTACCCGACCTCGCTCGGTGCCTCCGACGCCGACACGATCAGCTTGCTCGGGCAGGACCTCGCCCACGACCTGATGGGGCGGGTCGGCTTCGGGGAGCTGGCGTTCTGGCTGGTGGCGCTGCGGCGTCCCACCCGGGGCGAGACGCGGGTCTTCGAGTCCGTGCTGGTGGCCTTGGCCGACCACGGGTTCACCCCGACCGCCATCGCCGCCCGGCTGACCTACCTGTCGGCGCCGGACTCCCTGCAGGGGGCGCTGGCCGCGGGCTTGCTCGGCGGCGGCTCCCGGTTCCTCGGCGTCACCGAGGACTGTGGCGCCTTCCTGCACGACGTCCTCGACCGCCACGCCGGCGACCTGCCCACCGACGACGCGGGCTGGGACGCGGTCGCCCTGACCGCGGTCCAGGCGACCAAGGCCGCGGGCCGGTACGTGCCCGGCCTGGGCCACCCGGTGCACAAAGGGGGCGACCCGCGGACCCCGGTGCTGATCGGGATCAGCCGTGAGGAAGCCCTCTACGGGCCGCACCTGGCGCTGTTCGAGGCGATCGGGCGGGTCCACGACCAGGTGCTCGGCCGCCGCCTGCCCCTGAACGGGGCCGGTGTCTGTGGTGCCGCGCTGGCCGACCTGGGGCTGCCGGTCGAGCTCCTGCGCGGGTTCGCCCTGCTGGCCCGGGCGGCGGGTCTGCTGGGGCAGCTGGCCGAGGAGCGACGGCGGCCGATCGGGATGGACGTCTACCGCGAGGTCGACGGGCACGCCCACTACCTCCCCCCCGAGGACGCCGCCGAGCAGGAGGACTGATGGCCACCATCGCCGCGGTGATCGCCTCGACGCATCACCCGTTCTACTACCGGGCCAGCACCGCCACCGGGGCCGACCGGCCGCCCTTCGCGGACGAGTGGGTGGCCAAGATCGAGCGGTTCCGGGAGACGCTGACCCGGGCCCGCCCGGACGTACTGGTGATGGTGGGCAGTGACCACTTCCACCAGCTGTGGCTGGACAACATGCCCCAGTTCCTGATCGGCAAGGCTCCCTTCTTCGACGCCAACTGGTACAACGAGGAACGCGAGTTCGGCCTGCCGCGGATGACCCTGCGCGGCCAGCAGGACCTGTCCGCGTACCTGCTGCGCGAGGGCCTGAACCGCAACTTCGACCTGGCGTTCAGCAACCAGCTGCGGATCGACCACTCGATCACCTGCCCAATCATCACCCTGCGGCCCCAGGCCGACCTGCCGATCGTGCCCATCTACACCAACATCTTCGCCCCGCCGCTGCCGCAGCCCCGCCGCTTCGTCGAGCTGGGCCGGACGATCCGGGAGCTGGTGGAGAGGTGGCCGTCGGACCTGCGGGTGGCGATCATCGGCACCGGGCACCTGTCGCTGGAGCTCGGTGGTCCCCGGCAGTTCGGACCGCACGGGCCGGATCCGGACTTCGACCGCCGCGCGGTGGAGTGGATCGCGACCGGTGACCTGACGGGCTGCCTGGCCCAGGTGACCCTCGACAGCCTGCACGCGCCGGGCAACGCGACCCACGGTTTCATGGACTTCATGCTGATGATGGGCGTCGCCGGGGAGGGACGGACCGCCGACCACGTCGACACCCTCGACCTGTTCCACACCATGGAGGCGTACTTCACCTGGTACCCGGAGGGAGCCCCCGGATGAGCACGTACCTGCTGGACAAGTTCCTCTACACGGTCGACCGCGACCCGGCGTTGGTCGAGCGCTACCGCGACGACCCCGCCGGCACGGTCGCCTGGTGGGAACGCGAGATGGCCAACACCATCCTCAACTGCGAGGAGCGCGAGGCCAGCACCTGGCTGGCCTTCACCGACGACGAGCGGCGGGCGCTGCAGGAGCGTGATCATGTCCGGCTGTTCGAGATGGGCGCCCACCCGTTCCTGACCCTCACCCTGTTCATCGCCGTGTTCGAGCGCGACCACGGGCCGCTGGAGTACCAGCGGGCGTACGCGAAGGCGATGGAGCACCTGCACCTGCCCTACCCCGACATCGCGACCTGATCATGCAGGCCGTTCTGCTCCGGGCCTACGGCGAGGCCCCCGAGCTCGGGGAGCACGCCGAGCCGGCGGCCGCGGAGACGCTGGTCGAGGTGCTGGCCGCTCCGATCGTGCCACTGGACCTGCTCTGTGCGAGCGGCTCGTCCTACTTCGGGCACCAGCCCCTGCCGTACGTCCCGGGCGTGCAAGGTGTCGGCCGGGTGCTGAGCTCCCCGGCGGTGGCCTCGGGCACCCGGGTCTGGTTCGCCACCTCCGCCGGGATGGCCCCCGGCGACGGCAGCATGGCGCCGCTGGCCGCCGTCGGCGCGGGTGAGGTGGTGCCGCTGACCGCCGCGGTCACCGATGCCCACGCGGCCGCGATCGGCACGTCGGGAGTCGCCGCCTGGATGGCCCTGGCCTGGCGGGCCGGCCTGCGGCCCGGTGAGCGGGTCGTGGTCCTCGGCGCGAGCGGGGTGGTGGGGCAGGTGGCGCTGGCGGTGGCACGGCACCTGGGCGCCGCCCGGGTGGTCGCGGTCTGCCGGCCCGGCGCCCTGCGGCCGCCGGGGGCCGACGAGGTGGTGACGCTGGACGCCGGTCAGGATCGCCGGAGCCTGACCGCCACCCTGCGGCAGGCGTCCGGCGGCCCCGTCGACGTCGTGATCGACCCGGTGTTCGGTGAGCCCGCCGCGGCGGCCGCCGCCGCCCTGGGATCCGGCGGGCGGCTGGTCAACCTCGGTGGTGCCGCGGGCGACCGGGCCGAGCTGTCCTCGGCCAGCCTGCGCAGCAACGCCATCGCGGTCCTCGGCTACACCAACAACGCGATCAGCGCCGCCCAGCGGGCGACCGCGCTCGGTCAGGTGCTCGGCCTGGCCGAGCGCGGGGCGCTGCAGGTGGCCCACGAGGTGCGGCCCCTCGGTGACTGCGCCACCGCCTGGGTGGACGCCGGACGGTCCGGGCGCCGGATCGTACTGGACCCGGCGGGGGTCAGCTGACATCCGCTGGCGAATGTTCGTGCGGTGCGGATGATCGAACGGGCGCCGCCGGATGCCGCGACCTCGTGTCCGCAGTTCTCCGCACGCCTCGGGTGTCCGCACCCGCTGCGCCTGACATCACCAGCGGCCGATCAGACCCAGGACGTGGTCCAGAGCCGCCTCGGCGTCGACGGTGGCGGCCACCCGACAGGCCGCGCCCCCGGGACCGAGGCCGTCCAACACCCGGGTCACCGTCACCCCGCGCTCGGGCCCCTCCTCGGTGACGACGGACACCTCCGCCGGCCGGAACGAGACCAGGTCGGGTCGGGTGAGCACCGCCACCGCCAGCGGGTCGTGCAGGGCGCACGAATCGGCGTGGCCGGCGTTCCGCTGCTGGAGGCGGTCGATCCAGCTCAGGGTGGCCGCCCCCGCGTAGGCCGCGAACGGGGTGTCCGCCGCGAGCAGCCGTCGGGCGTGCTCGCGGGTCAGGCGGACCCGGAGGGTGACGTCCAGCCCGACCCAGCGCTGCGGCAGGCCCGAGCGGAGTACGGCCTGGGCCGCCTCCGGGTCGGCGGTGACGTTGAACTCGCCCGGCAGCTCCCGGTTCGGTGCGGTGCCGAAGAAGCTGCCGCCCATGACGACGATCTCTCGAGCGCTACCGACCAGGCGCGGCTCCAGGGCCAGGGCGGCGGCGACGTTGGTGAGCGGCCCGATCGCCACGATGGTGATCTCGCCGGGATGGGCCATCACGTGGTCGGCGATGGCGGCGGCCGCCTGACCGGGCGCCGGCGCACTCCCTGGCCGGGCCAGGGCTGCGGCCGCCGCGCCCGTGACGACGGGCACCCGGAGGCCGAGACGGCGGATGAGCTCACCGGTGAGGAGCGTGGCGCTCTGCACGTCGGTGTTGCCGTGGACGGTGGTGATCAGGTCCAGCTGGATGTCGGGGTCGGCGTGGGCCAGGGCCAGCGCGAACCCGTCGTCGATGTCGGCACCCGGAGCCCCCATGGCCAGGTCGGTGTCCAGGATGATGCGCGGCACCGGCCTCAGTAAACACGAGTCGACGAACCAGGGGAGCATGGAGCACGTGAGCGACCACAGCGACCGATCTCCCCGACCCGGCCGACACGGCCCACACGGTCACGGTGGGCACACCCACGGGGTGATGACCGGCCGGGTCGTGGTGCCGTACGACCTGCTGGTCGGGGGTCTGCTGATGCGACCCGCGTACCGCCGGCTCGCGGGCACGGTCGCCCGCGAGGTGCCGCCGGGGGGCGCGGTGCTCGACGTGGGTACGGGGCCCGCCCGGCTCCTGCGCGCGATGGCGGCGCTCCGCCCCGATCTGGTGCTCACCGGGATCGATCCCTCGGCGGACATGCTGGCCCGAGCGCGGCGGCAGACCGCCGGCGTCCCAGGCTTCCGTCTCGTCGAGGCGTTCGCGGAGGACCTGCCGGTCGGGGACGCGTCACAGGATGCCGTCGTGTCGAGTCTCAGCTCCCACCACTGGGCGGACGCCGCGGCCGCGATCGCCGAGCAGGCCCGGGTGCTCACCCCGGGCGGGCGGTGGTGGCTGCTGGACCTGCGCCGCGAGCTGAGCGAGCAGCTTCCCGAGCGGATCCGGCAGGCCGGGCTGGACTGCGTCGCAGTGGACCCCCGGCTCGGGTGGTACTACGGGCGGCGCTTCGGCCTGCTGACCGCCCGGAAGGCAGCCGGGTGACCGCCGAGCCGCCGCCCGCACCCTCCGGCGACCCGCCGCTCGGCCCGAAGGCGGCTGCCGCGATCGTGTTCGGCGCCTCGGCGGCGGTACTGGTGGTCGAGGTGGTGGCCCTGCGGCTGCTCGCCCCGTACCTCGGCCTCACCCTCGAGACCAGCACGCTGGTGATCGGGATCGCGCTGGCCGCGATCGCCCTGGGTGCCTGGGGCGGGGGCCGGGCCGCCGACGTGGTCCCGCCCCGACGGGCGTTGGGCCCGCTGCTGGGTGTCTCCGGGGCGGTGGTCGCCGTGACCCCGGTGGCGGTCCGGTGGGCAGGTGCTGTCGGCAGTGCTGGACCGCTGATGCTGGTGGCCACCCTGATGATCATGGTGCCCGGCGCCCTGCTGTCGGCGGTCAGCCCGATGGTCACCAAGCTGCGCCTCACCGACCTGAGCGAGACCGGCCGGGTGGTCGGCAAGCTGTCCGGGGTCGGCACCGCGGGGGCCATCGTGGGCACGGTGGTCACCGGATTCGTGCTGATCAGCCGGGTGCCGGTCACCGGGATCATGGTCGGGCTCGGCGTGGCGCTCGTGCTCGCGGCCGCCACCGTGCAGCTGCGGACCCGCGGTCCCCGGGCGGCCGCCGTCCCCGCCGTCGGGGTGATCATCGCCGGCGGGCTGGCGGGCTGGGTGCCGGCCGGGTGCGACGTCGAGACCGCGTACCACTGTGCCGTGATCCGTACAGACCCGCAGCGCAGCACCGGTCGGACGCTGGTCCTCGACGGGGCTTCCCACTCCTACGTGGATCTCGCCGACTCCAGCCGGCTCGAGTTCGACTACGCCAAGACCCTGGCCGTACTGACCGCCGATGCCTACCCCTCCGGCCGGCCGGTGGCGGCCTACCACCTGGGCGGGGGCGGGCTGACCCTGCCGCGGTACCTCGCCCAGACGCGTCCCGGCAGCACTCAGATCATCTCCGAGATCGACCCTGGCGTGGTGCGGATCAACACCGAGCGGCTCGGCTTCGACAACGATCCAGCCATCGAGGTCCGGACCGAGGACGGGCGGCTCGGGGCCCGGCGGCTGCCCACCGACAGCCAGGACCTGGTCATCGGCGACGCGTTCGGCGGGGTCAGCGTGCCCTGGCATCTGACCACCGCCGAGGCCGTCGGCGACCTCGACCGGGTACTCCGACCCGACGGCGTGTACGCCCTGAACCTGTTGGACTACGGCGACCTGGGCTTCGCCCGTGCCGAGGTGGCCACGCTGCGCACCGTGTTCGACGAGGTCGTTCTGGCCACCCAGACCGACACCCTGACCGGCGGCCCCGACGCCGGCGGCAACCTGGTCGTGGTGGCGTCCGACCGGCCGGTGGTCACCCCCACGGCGGCCGCCGAGGTCCGCCGCCGGGTGCCCGACTGGTCGGTGCTCTCCGCGGCCGAGACCGCCGTCTGGGTCGGCGACGCCCCCGTCCTCACCGACGACTACGCACCGGTCGACCAGCTGCTCACTCCGTACGCCACCCGCTGAACACCCTGGATTCTCCCGGGCAACCGAGGGCTCAGGCCAGCGCGCGCTCGCGGACGCCGGTCACACCCATGTGCTCACCGGCGTCGCTGAGCACGTTCCCCAACCGGTCCACGATCTCGTCGAGCAGGGCCGCGTCGCTGATCAGCGGCGGCGCGATCTGCAGGACCGAGTCGCCGCGGTCGTCGGTCCGGGCGATCAGACCCGCCTGACGGAAGCGCTTCGGCAAATAGCCCCGGATGAGCCGATCCCGCGCCGCCCGGTCGAAGCGCCGGTCCTCGGCGTCGGCCACCATCTCCACCGCCCAGAAGAACCCGGCGCCGCGGACGTCGCCGACGATCGGTAGGGAGCGCAGCTGCTGCATCCGTTCCCCCAGGTGGCTCTCCAGCGTCCGGACGTTCTCCAGCACCCGGTCGCGCTCGAAGATCTCGATGCTCTTCAGAGCGATGGCGGCACTCAGCGGGTGACCGGCGAAGGTGATGCCGTGCCGCACCACCCGGCCCCCACCGGCCAGCAGCGGCTCGATCACCCGCTCCCCGGCCAGGACCGCCCCCATCGGCGCGTAGGCGGACGTCAAACCTTTGGCCACGCTGATCAGGTCCGGGACGACCCCCTCCCGGGTGATGCCGAACCACTCGCCCAGCCGGCCGAAGCCGGTGATCACCTCGTCGGCCATCAGCAGCGCGCCGTACCGGTCGGCGAGCCGGCGGAGTCCGGCCCAGTAGCCCGGCGGTGGGGTGATGCAGCCCCCGGCGTTCTGCACCGGTTCGGCGATGATCAGCGCCACCTCGTCCGGCCCGGCGGCGATGATCGCCTCTTCCACCTCCCGCAGCAGGCGGGCGCAGAACGCCACCGGGTCGGCTCCGTCCGGGGCCCGGAACGGGTTCGTGGTGGAGACGTGGCTGACCTCGATGGGGGCCGGCCCGAAGTCGTCCTTGAAGCCCGGCACCCCGGTGAAGGAGAGCGCTCCGAGCGTCACCCCGTGGTAGGCGATCTGTCGGGCGATGGCCTTCCGGCGCTGCGGTTGCCCGACGGCGAGGAAGTGCTCGCGCACCAGCTTCCAGGCCGCCTCCACCGCCTCCGACCCGCCCCCCGTGAAATACACCCGGTAGCCCCGAGCCGGCGCGAGCGAGGCCACCTTCTCGGCGAGCTCGATCGCGACCGGGGACGCCGTCGCCCAGTTGGTGTTGAACGGCAGGGTGGTCAGCTGCCGGGTCGCCGCCTCGGCCATCTCGGCGCCGTAGGAGTGTCCGAGCTGGGCGCAGAACAGGGTGGACAGCGCGTCGATGTACTGCTGGCCGCGGGTGTCGTACACGTAGGGTCCCTCGGCCCGCTCGAGCACCAGCAGGTCGTCGACCTGGGGCTTGGCGAAGTGCAGCAGGAGGTTCTCCCGAGCCAGGGTCTGGTAGCGGTCCTCGGTCATAGCTGCTCCCTCCGTCGACGCGGCCAGCATAGGGCGCCCGGGCCGGGGTCTTCCGTTGAGCCGGCACTGAGCCATCATTCGTCGCCCGGCCGATCCTGGGGAGATCTTGAGCCGTCCCGGTGGCGTTCCTGACCCGACGACCGGGTTCTCCCAGCACAGTTCACGCCTGTCGGAGCACCCGGAGGGGCAGCTCACCAACCACCGAGGATCACAGGAGTCCAGATGAGAAACCTCCAGGCGCCGCAGACGCACACTCCGCACCCGCAGGGCCAGCCGCAGTATGGCGAGCCCCACGAGCAGTACGCGGCCCAGTACGCGCCCCCGTACGGCCAGCCGTACGGACCGGCCCAGCCGATGACCGCCGCCGAGGCCGCCGCGCAGGCCAAGGCGGCCAAGGCCCACGCCAAGCGCCTGCGTCCGTGGTTCAAGAAGAAGCGCTTCGTCGCGCCGTTGTCGCTGGTGGCCCTGATCACGGTGGTCACCCTGGCCAACGGCGGCGACACCACGACCAGCGCCACACCGGCGGCCACCCCGTCCGCGCCGGCCGCCGCCAAGGCCGCCCCGACGCCCGCCGCGAAGCCGGCGACCACGGCGGACCCAAAGGCGGCCGAGGCCACCCGCGCGACCAAGCCGGCCGCCGACCCCCCGGCATCGGCCACGATCGGCACCGCGGTCACCAGTGGCGACTTCGAGGTGACCATCACCCGGGTGCGGCCGGGGGTCAAGTCGGTCGGCACCGAGTTCCTCAGCGAGAAGGCGCAGGGCCGCTACGTCCTGGTCGACCTGAAGGCGACCAACTCCGGCGACGAGGCCCACTACCTGCTCGGCAGCGACATCACGCTGCTGGACGCCCGCGGCCGGGAGTTCTCCGTGGACGAGATGGCCTCCATTTACGTGTCGGACAACAACCCCCTGCTGGAGGAGATCAACCCGGGCAACACCTCCAAGGGCACGCTGGTGTTCGACCTGCCCAAGGGCGTCAAGGCCACCCAGGCCCAGATCTCGGCCGGTGGCCTGTTCGACGGGCCGACCGTGGTGAACCTGGCCCGCTGAGCCAGCCGAAGCCGCACGATCTTGTGCACCCGCCCCTCGGGACGGTAGGTATGAGGGTCCTGGGCTGCTGGAGCGCCGCGTCATGTCCCGACACGGGGCGGAAACCCGGCTGAAACGCGCAGGACGTTCAATGCCACCGCGGGGGAGAGGACGTACATCTGTGACCACAGTCAAGGCAGCTATCACCCAGACCACCTGGACCGGCGACAAGGCCTCGATGCTCGACAAGCACGAGGCCTTCGCCCGGCAGGCCGCCTCGGCCGGGGCCCAGGTGATCTGCTTCCAGGAGCTGTTCTACGGACCGTACTTCGGGATCACCGAGGACCCGCAGTACTACGACTACGCCGAGCCGGCCGACGGGCCGATCGTGCAGCGCTTCGCGGCCCTGGCCGCCGAGCTGCGGATGGTGATGGTCCTGCCGATCTACGAGGAGGAGCAGCCGGGCGTCTACTACAACACCGCGGTGGTGGTGGACGCCGACGGTTCGATCCTGGGGAAGTACCGCAAGCACCACATCCCCAACCTGGACAAGTTCTGGGAGAAGTTCTACTTCCGGCCCGGCAACCTGGGCTATCCGGTGTTCCAGACCGCCGTCGGGCCGGTCGGGGTCTACATCTGCTACGACCGGCACTTCCCGGAGGGCTGGCGGGAGCTGGGCCTGAACGGGGCTCAGATCGTGTTCAACCCGAACGCGACGAAGCCGGGGCTGTCGAACCGGCTGTGGGAGATCGAGCAGCCGGCCGCGGCGGCGGCCAACGGCTACTTCGTCGCCGCGCCCAACCGGGTCGGCACCGAGGACAACGAGTACGGTGAGCTGGCCGTCACGTTCTACGGGTCCAGCCAGTTCGTGGACCCGCAGGGCAACCTGGTCGGCCCGATGGGCAGCGACACCGAGGAGGAGGTCGTCATCCGCGACCTCGACCTGGACATGATCCGGCAGGTCCGCAACGCCTGGCAGTTCTACCGCGACCGGCGACCGGACTCCTACACCGCCATTCCCCGGCCGTGAGAGCTCATCGGTCGGGCGAGAGGACGGGAAGATGAGCACCACCCTGATCACCGGCGGCACGGTGGTGAACGCCACCGGTACCGCCGCCGCGGACGTGCTGGTGGACGGGGAGACCATCGCCGCGGTGCTGGCCCCGGGGTCGCAGCTGCTGGGGGCGGACCTGGCGGCGTCGGTGGACGCGGTGGTGGACGCGGCGGGCAAGTACGTGATCCCCGGGGGCATCGATGCCCACACCCACATGGAGCTGCCGTTCGGCGGCACCAACGCCTCCGACACGTTCGAGACCGGCACCCGGGCCGCCGCGTGGGGCGGCACCACGTCGATCATCGACTTCGCCGTGCAGCGGTACGGCGAGCGGGTCGAGGACGGGCTGGCCGCCTGGCACGAGAAGGCCCGCGGGAACTGCGCGATCGACTACGGGTTCCACCAGATCATCGGCGGCGTGGACGAGTTCTCGCTCAAGGCCATGGACTCGCTGATCGACGAGGGGATCACCAGCTTCAAGCTGTTCATGGCCTACCCCGGGGTGTTCTACTCCGACGACGCCCAGATCCTCAAGGCCATGCAGAAGTCGGCCGACAGCGGGCTGCTGACCATGATGCACGCCGAGAACGGCCCGGCCATCGACGTCCTGGCCGAGCAGCTGTACTCCCAGGGCAAGACGGGGCCGTACTACCACGGCATCGCCCGGGCCTGGCAGCTGGAGGAGGAGGCCACCCACCGGGCAATCATGATCGCCCAGCTGACCGGGGCCCCGCTCTACGTCGTGCACGTCAGCGCCCGGCAGGCGGTCGAGCAGATCGCCACCGCGCGGGACCGGGGCCAGAACGTCTACGGCGAGACCTGCCCGCAGTACCTGTACCTGTCGCTGGAGGAGCAGCTGGGCGCGACCAGCCCCGAGTGGAACGGCTTCGAGGGCGCCAAGTGGGTCTGCTCCACGCCGCTGCGGTCCCGGGCCGAGGGCCATCAGGACGCCATGTGGCAGGCGCTGCGGACCAACGACCTGCAGATGGTGTCCACCGACCACTGCCCGTTCTGCATGAAGGAGCAGAAGGAGCTCGGGCGGGGGGACTTCCGCGCCATCCCCAACGGCATCGGCTCCATCGAGCACCGGATGGACCTGATGTACTCCGGCGTCGTCGCCGGCCAGATCTCCCTGCCCCGGTGGGTGGAGCTGACCTCGACCACGCCGGCCCGGATGTTCGGGCTGTACGGGACCAAGGGCGTGATCCAGCCGGGGGCCGACGCGGACGTGGTGATCTACGACCCGCAGGGCCACACCTCGATCGGCTACGGCAAGACCCACCACATGAACATGGACCACTCCGCCTGGGAGGGCTTCGAGGTCGACGGCCACGTGGACTGGGTGATGTCCCGCGGCACCGTCGTGGTCGACGACTCCGGCTACCTCGGCACCAAGGGCCACGGCAAGTTCCTCAAGCGCGGCCTCAGTCAGTACCTGTCGTGATCATGTCAGCCCGCAGCTGGACCACCCGCCCTCGGAGCCTCGGTACCGCGCGCCGCCGGATGGAGGAGGAGCGAGCCGACACGATCGTCCGTCGGCGAGCGACGACGACGCCGGCGGCATCAGCGCGGTGTGCGAGGAGGGCCTGACCAGATGGACTTCGGTGTGGTGCTGCAGACGAATCCGCCGGCCCGGCGGACGGTGCAGCTGGCCGAGCTGGCCGAGGCGCACGGGTTCGACTACGTGTGGACGTTCGACTCGCACCTGCTGTGGCAGGAGCCGTACGTCATCTACAGCCAGATCCTGGACCGGACCAAGCGGGTGATCGTCGGTCCGATGGTGACCAACCCGTCGACCCGCGACTGGACCGTCACCGCCTCGCTGTTCGCCACCCTGAACGAGATGTACGGCAACCGGACCGTCTGTGGCATCGGACGCGGCGACTCCGCCGTCCGGGTGACCAACGGCCGGCCGGCGACCCTGAAGGAGGTCCGCGAGGCCACCCACGTCATCCGGGAGCTCGCGAACTGCCGGCCGGTCGCGTACCACGGGTCCACCCTGCAGTTTCCGTGGGCCCGCAGCTCGACACTCGAGGTGTGGATGGCGGCCTACGGGCCGCTGGCCCTGAAGACCACCGGTGAGACGGCGGACGGCTTCATCCTGCAGCTGGCCGACGTCGACATCGCCGCCTGGATGATCAAGGCCGTACGGTCGGCCGCGGAGAACGCGGGCCGGGACCCCGACGCGATCACGTTCTGCGTCGCGGCGCCCAACTACGTCGGGACCGACTGGCAGCACATGCGGGACCAGTGCCGATGGTTCGGCGGGATGGTGGGCAACCACGTCGCCGACATCGTGGCCAAGTACGGCGACGACCCGTCCCGGCCCGGCGCGGTGCCACCGGCCCTGACCGACTACATCAAGGGCCGGCAGGACTACGACTACAACGAGCACGGGCGGGCCGGGAACACCCACACCGAGTTCGTCCCCGACGAGATCATCGACCGGTTCTGCCTGCTCGGCACGGCCGAGGACCACATCGCCAAGCTCAAGCAGCTCGCCGACATCGGCGTGCACCAGTTCGCGGGGTACCTCCAGCACGACAACAAGGAGGAGACGCTGCGGGTCTACGGCGAGACGATCATGCCCGCGCTCCGCGACCACGTGGTGGCCCGCTCGTGAGGATGCTCCGCCGGTGAGGTGGCGGTGAGACGGCTTCGGGGGTTGGGGCTCGGCGTGCTGGGCGTGGTGATCATGGCCGCGGTCTGGGAGGCGTACAAGGGTTGGGGACCGGAGGGCGGGGTGGTCGTCGCGGGCCGCGCCGTGCTGCCCCGGACCGGCGACCGAGCCATGCCCCACGTGTGGGAGATGGTCAGCCGGATGGCCGAGCCCGCCGTCGGGCGCGGCGGCCCGCCGCTGTGGCAGACGGTGGCCGAGGCCTGTCTGTTCAGCCTGCGGATCGCCGCGGTGGGCTGGCTGTTGGGGGTGAGTGTCGGTCTGCTGCTGGCCCTGCTGATGAGCAGACTGCGGATCGCCGAGGCCGCCGTGCTGCCGTGGGTGGTGCTCAGCCAGACCGTGCCGCTGATCGCCATCGCCCCGCTGGTCCGTCGCTGGGGGTCCGCGCTCCGGTTCGGCGACTTCCGCTGGGAGAGCTGGCACTCGGTGGCGGTGATCGCGGCCTACCTCGCCTTCTTCCCGGTCGCGGTCGGCATGCTGCGCGGCCTCAAGTCACCCGACGCCACCCATCTGGACCTGATGCGGACCTACGGGGTCGGCTGGTGGCAAGGGCTGGTGGCCCTGCGGCTGCCAGCCAGCGTCCCCTACTTGCTGCCGGCCCTCCGGCTGGCCGCCGCGGCCGCGGTGATCGGCGTGGTGGTGGCGGAGGTGTCGATCGGGCTGCGCGGCGGCATCGGCCGGTTGATCATCGAGTACGCCCAGGCGGCCGGCGGCGACCCGGCGAAGCCCTGGGCGCCGATCTTCGGCGCGGTCGCCGTCGGTCTGCTGGCCGCCGGCCTGGTGACCCTGATCGGGCTCACCCTGGGCCGCTACCGGCGGACGGAGGCGCCGACATGAGCGAGACCGCCGCCGTCTCGGTGCGGGGGGTGACCAAGACCTTCGGTGCGGTGACGGCCCTGGCCGCGGTCGACCTGACGGTGGCACCGGGGGAGTTCGTGTCGTTGATCGGCCCGAGCGGCTGCGGCAAGAGCACCCTGCTGCGGCTGCTCGCCGATCTCGAGCAGGCCTCCTCCGGGGCGCTGGAGGTGTTCGGCAAGCCGGCCCACCAGGCGCGGCTCGACCAGGACTACGGGATCGCCTTCCAGCAGGCCGGTCTGTTGCCGTGGCGCACGGTGGCCGGCAACATCGAGCTCCCGCTGGCTCTGCACCGGGCGCCGACGGCCCGGCGCCGGGCCCGGGTCGCGGAGCTGCTGGAGCTGATCGGGCTCAGCGACTTCGCCCACTCCTATCCGGACCAGCTGTCGGGCGGCATGCAGCAGCGGGTGGCGATCGCCCGCGCGCTGGCCGAGCGCCCGCGGCTGTTGCTGATGGACGAGCCGTTCGGGGCGCTGGACGAGATGACCCGGGAGCGGATGCAGAACGAGCTGGTCCGGATCTGCGCCGAGACCCGGGCGGCGGTGGTCTTCGTCACCCACTCGATCCCTGAGGCGGTCTTCCTCTCCGACCGGGTGGTGGTGATGTCCCCCCGGCCCGGCCGGATCGTCCAGGTGGTCCCGGTAGCCCTGGGCGAGGGCACCCGGGCCGACGCCCTGCGCGAGGACGAGCGGTTCTTCGCCGGTGTCGCGGCGGTCCGCGAGGCGCTGCACGGCACCGGCGCACCGGTCCCGCGCGGGGTGGAGACCCGATGAGCCTGGAGACCACCCGGGACCCCTCGACGGCCGCCGCGTCCGGCGGTGAGCTCGGCCAGGTGGTCACCGTTCCCAGCCGGATCCTGGCCGGTGGCCCGCTGCTGCGGGCCGTGCTGGCCCCGCTGGCCTTCGGCGTGGCGTTCCTGGCGGCCTGGCAGGCGCTGGTGGTCGGACTCGCCATCGACGCCTACGTCGTCCCGGCGCCCACCGACATCGCCGCGGAGTTCACCGGCAACGCCGCCAGCGTGCTCGGCGGAGCCGTCCGGACCGGCCTCAACGCCCTGGTCGGGTTGGTGGTCGGTGCGCTGCTCGGCATCCTGGGCGCGGTGCTGGCCAGTGCGGTCCGGGTCGTCGACGGGCTCGCCGCCCCGGTCGTGGCCGCCCTGTCGGTGATGCCGATCGTCGCGCTGGCGCCGGTCCTGTACACGATGTACGGCGCCGACGTGCAGACCGCCCGGCAGATCGTGGCGGGTCTGGCCGTGCTGATCCCGGTGTACGTCAACACGCTGCGCGGTCTGCGGCAGGTGCGGCCCGTGCACCGGGACCTGATGCGGGTGTACGCGGCGACCGCGCGTCAGCAGCAGCTGGTCGTGACGCTGCCGACCGCTGCGCCGTACCTGTTCACCGGGCTGCGGGTGGCGTCGTCGCTGGCGGTCATCTCGGCGCTGGTCGCGGAGTACTTCGGCGGTCCCGTCGACGGCCTCGGGAAGTCGATCACCAGCGCCGCGTCGAGCAGCAACTACGCACTGGCCTGGGCGTACGTGCTGGGGGCCATCCTGCTCGGCCTGGTCTTCTACGGCGTCACGCTCGCGGTGGAGACCTGGCTGACCCGGCACCGCCGGCCGACCTAGACAGACGCGACGTCGCTCTCGACGAGGCGAGCGGTGGCCACGCAGCACGACACGACAAGAACCAGAGCGAAGGGGAACAGGCAGATGGGCAGAGCAATGAGGTGGGCAGCGGTCGCGCTCAGCGCGGCGCTGCTGGGGCTGGCCGGTTGCGGTGGCGGCGCGGCGCCGTCGGGCACCAGCAGCGGGAGCACCGAGCCGGCGAAGGTGAAGCTGCAGCTGCAGTGGGTGGCGCAGGCGCAGTTCGCTGGCTACTACGCGGCCGCGGACCAGGGCTACTACGCCGACGAAGGGCTCGACGTGGAGATCGTCGAGGGCGGCCCGGACATCGTGCCGCAGGACGTGCTCTCCGCCGGGGACGTGGACTACGCGATCTCCTGGGTGCCGAAGGTGCTCGGCTCGATCGAGAAGGGCGCCAAGATCACCGACGTGGCCCAGATCTTCGAACGCAGCGCCACCACGCAGATCTCCTTCAAGGACAAGGGCATCACCCAGCCGGCGCAGCTGTCGGGCAAGAAGGTGGGCAGCTGGGGCTATGGCAACGAGTGGGAGCTGTTCGCCGGTCTGCAGAAGGGTGGGGTGGACGTCAAGGACATCAAGCTGGTCCAGCAGGCCTTCGACATGAACGGCTTCCTGGCCGGGGACATCGACGCGGCGCAGGCGATGACCTACAACGAGTACGCCCAGGTGCTGGAGACCAAGAACCCCGACACCGGCCAGCTCTACCAGCCGTCTGACCTGAACGTCATCGACTGGAACACGGTCGGCACCGCGATGCTGCAGGACGCCATCTGGGCCAACTCCGAGCAGCTCGCCGAGGCCGCGTACCAGGAGCAGACCACCAAGTTCATCAAGGCCTCGATCAAGGGCTGGGTGTACGCCCGCGACAACCCGCAGGAGGCCGCCAAGATCGTCACCGCGGCCGGCTCGCAGCTCGGCGAGAGCCACCAGCTGTGGATGACCAACGAGATCAACAAGCTGATCTGGCCCTCGACGGGCGGGGTCGGGATGGTCGCCGACGACGCCTGGAAGCAGACCGTCGACATCGCGCTGCAGACCAAGAACGAGACCGGAGCGACCATCATCACCAAGGAGCCACCGGAGACGGCCCGGAGCAACACCTACGTCGAGAAGGCGTTGGCCGAGCTGAAGAGCGACGGCGTCGACGTGGACGGCAAGAGCTTCAAGCCGATCACCGTGGAGCTGAAGGAGGGCGGCAGCTAGCCCACCCGGCGGACGGGCCACCGGTCGATCGCGGACCGGTGGCCCGCTCGTCCGCCGGCTCGCCGGCGCACCGGCCCTTGGGGCAGGCTGGCCGCATGGCGAGCGTCCGGGGTGCGGAGCCGTGGATCCTGCACGTCGACCTGGACGCCTTCCTGGCCGCGGTGGAGGTCCGCCGACGCCCCGAGCTGCGGGGTCGGCCGGTGATCGTGGGCGGTGAGGGTGACCCGACCAAGGCGCGCCAGGTGGTGGCCACCGCGTCGTACGAGGCCCGGGCCTTCGGGGTCCGCTCGGGGATGCCGCTGCGTCAGGCGCACCGCCGCTGCCCGAACGGGGTCTTCCTGCCGTCCGACCACCCGGCGTACGAGGCGGCCTCGGCGGAGGTGATGGCGGTGCTGCGCAGCTTCGACCGCCCGGTCGAGGTGTGGGGCTGGGACGAGGCGGTCCTCGGTGTCGAGACCGATGCGCCGGAGGACCTGGCCCAGCAGGTCCGGGAGCGGGTCCGGGCGTTGACCGGGCTGAGCTGCGCGGTGGGCATCGGCGAGACCAAGGAGCGGGCCAAGATGGCCACCACCTTCGCGAAGACCACCGCGGCCCGCGTCTTCCGGCTCGACGCGGCCAACTGGGTCCCGGTGATGGGGCCGCGCGAGGTGACCGCCCTCTGGGGGATCGGCCCCCGGACCGCCGCCCGGTTGGCCGGGCACGGCGTCCGGACCGTCAGCGACCTGGCCACCGCGGACCGAGACACCCTGGCCGACTGGTTCGGCCCGACGACCGGGCCCTGGCTGCGGGCGCTCGCCCGCGGCGGCTGGTCGCGGACGATCAGCAGCACGGAGCGGGTGCCAGTCTCCCGGAGCAAGCAGGTCACCTACCCCGAGGACCTGACCGACCCGGGGGAGATCCACGCCCGGATCGTGGGACTGGCGCAGGACGTCTGCCGTGAGGTGTTCGCCGACGGGCGGACCGCGACCCATGTCGGTGTCACGGTCCGTACCTCGACGTTCTTCACCCAGGTCAAGACCGCCAAGCTGCCGGCCCCGACGACCGATCCCGAGGTGGTGGTGGCCCGCGCGCTCGTGGTGCTGGCCCGGTTCGAGATCACCCGGCCGGTCCGTCTGCTCGGCGTCCGGGTGGTGCTCTCCGGGTCCGACCGGCGCTGACCGGAAGCACTGCGGTCCGCCCTCCTCGGACAATGCCCGGACAAGGGAGGATATTGCTGCCGAGCGAACCCACTGGGGCGTGCCGGACCCTATGCTGAGGACGGTCCCCCGGTGATCATCGGTGGCGCGCCCGTGCGGAGTCAGATGCCGATGAACCTGATCGTGACCCGAGGTCTGCAGCACGTGGGCGTACTCAGGTATCTGGGGCCGCCCTTCGGACATCTGCTCGGGGTGAGAGGTTCGCGACGCTTGCCTGCCCCCTGACGCGCCGCGCACCTGCCACGACGGCTTCCCCCGGCCGCCCCGCTCGCACCGCTGTCCCCGCTGGCACGTCCCGACCACCGACCTCCGGCAGCGAAAGACCCGATGGATCCCGTCATCTTCTTGGAGAAGGTCCGCCGCCCCGTGCTGCGCGGCCTGGTCCGTGAGCGCCTGGAGGCGCGGATGGCGATGCCGGTGGCGGGCGGTGGCCCCGCAACCGTGGCCCTCGTGCTCGGTCCCCCGGGTTCCGGGAAGACGACCCTGCTCAGCCAGCTGGCGTCCGGGGAGCCGACCGCCTGGTACCGGGTGGGGAGCGAGGACGATGACGAGCTCGCCCTCACCCGGCACCTCGCCCACGCCCTGGGGTCGGCGCTCGGGCAGCCCCAGCTGGTGCAGGCCGCGGGCCGGGGCCGGACCGCCGACCTGGTCGCCGCGCTGGACGACTCTGCGGTCGGCCCGGCCCACCTGATCGTCGACGACCTGCACGAGATCGCCGGCACGCCCGCCGAGCGGGCCCTCGAGACGTTCCTGTCGGTCCGCCCCCGCACGGTCCGGGTCACGCTCGGCAGCCGGCGGCCGCCCAAGATCAACACCTCCCGGCTGCTGGTCTCCGGTGAGCTGACCGAGCTGGACGGGGAGGACCTGCGGTTCCGGTCCTGGGAGGTGGAGCAGCTCTTCCGTACCGTCTACGACCGGCCGCTGGGACCGGAGTCCGCGGCCGCCCTGACCCGGCGAACCGGGGGCTGGGCGGCCGGCTTGCAGCTGTTCCACCTGGCCACCGCCCAGCTGAGCCGGGCCGATCGGGAGCACGCGGTGAACGGGCTGAGCGGTCGCTCCCGGCTGATCCGCTCCTACCTCGCCCGCAACGTCCTCGACGGCCTCGGGACGGAGCGCCGGCGCTTCCTGCTGCACACCTGCACTCTCGGGGTGCTCACCGGTGATCTGTGCGACGCGGTCCTCGACACCTACGGCAGCGCCTCGCTGCTGGCCGAGCTGGAGCGGGAGCAGTTCTTCACCACCACCACCGACTCGGGGCTGACCTACCACTACCACCAGGTGCTGCAGACCCACCTGGAGGTGCTGCTGGTCGACGAGCTGGGCAGCGCGGCGGCGCGGCGGCTCTACTCCCGGAGCGCCGAGCTGCTGGAGGCGGCCGGCCGGCCGGGGTCGGCCATCCGGGCGCACGCCCGGGCGGAGGACTGGGGGGCCGTGGCCCGGCTGCTGAAGCCGGGTTCACCGGCGGTGGGCGGCGAGGCCCTGTGGGGGGTGCTGTCGCTGCCCGGGGCCCCCACCGACGACCCGGGCCTGGTGCTGGCCGGGGCCCGGCGGCTGGCCCGGGACGGGATGATCGCCGACGCGGTGGCCGCCTACCGGCAGGCGGAGGACCTGCTGGACGACCCGGAGTTCCGCCGCCGGTCCTCGGCTGAGCGGACCGCGGTCGCCTGGTGGCTGCCCCGGGCGGCCCCGCCGCGGCTCCCGATCGAGGAGGCCGCCGGCCCCGAGATCGCCCGGATGTCGGCCGCGGCCCGCTCCCTGACCCGCCGGCTGGCGCCGCCCGGCCCGTCCGCGCCCGTGCTGGCCGGGGCCCTGGGTCTGGTGCTGACCGGCGACCTGCCGGCTGCCGCCGCCCAGCTCGACGCGTTGACCACCCGCCCCGCCGGCCGAGGGTGAGGGTGCCGTCGGCTGGGCGACGCTCGGGGCCCGCCTGCTGGGTGCGGTCGTCGAGCTGCTGGCGGAGCCGGCCGGCGCTGACATCGGACCGATCGAGGAGGTCGTGCTGGCCGCCGACCTGGAGGGGTGGCCGTGGCTGGCCAGGCTGGCTCGCGGGCTGCAGGCGGCGGTCCTGTTGGCCGTCGCTCCCGACCCCTCCCGGCTGGCGGCCGCCCGGGACCTGATCGCCCACACCGACGCCGACCAGGACCGCTGGACCGCCTGCCTGGTCGGGCTCGCACTGGGCGGGGTCGCGGCCCGGCTCGGGCAACCCGACCTGGCGGTGACCGCTCTCAGCCGGGCCGAGCAGACCGCCACCGAGCTGGACGCGCCGGTGCTGGCGGCCTGGGCGCAGGCGCTGCGGGCCGCCGTGGCCGCGCCCGGTGACCCCCCGGCCGACCGGGAGCACCAGTCCGCGGTCCATCGGGCGGCAGCCGTCGGCATCACCCACGTCCACGCCCTGACCGCGCTGCTTGAGCCGGCCGCCCACAGGTCGCTGCAGGTCGAGGCCCGTCGACCCCCCCGCCGGGCGGCGGTCCCGAGCCCGCCCGGCGGGGTCACCCTCCGCGGTCTGGGCGGCTTCGCCCTGACCGCGGGCGGCGTCGACGTGCCGTGGCGGACGCTACGGCCCCGGGTCCGGTCGCTGCTGATGCTGCTGGCGCTACGGCATGGGCGCCCGGTGCACCGGGAGCAGCTGGTCGAGGCCCTGTGGCCGGAGGCCACGCTGGCCTCCGGCGTCCGCAGTCTGCAGGTGGCCGTGTCGAGCATCCGGCACGTGCTGGCGGACGGGGGGATCACCGAGGACGCGCTGTGCCGCCACGGGGATGCCTACGGCCTCGAGCTGCCGCACGCCGTCGACCAGGTGGCCGAGTTCGAACGCACGGTGCAGGCCGCCCGTCGCGCCCGAGGCCTGGAGGCGGTCCGCCTCCGCCTGGAGGCGCTCGAGCTGTACGCCGGGGACCTGCTGCCGGAGGTCGGCCCGGCCGAGTGGGTGGTCGAGGAGCGGGCCCGGCTGCGGCTGCTGGCCGCCGGGGCCGCCGCGGCGGCGGCCGGGGAGGCGACGGCGCTGGGTGATCTGCCGACCGCGCTGGCGGCGGCCCGCCGGTCGGTGGAGCTCGACCCGTACCACGACTCGTCGTGGCAGCAGGTCGTGACGATCAACGAGCGGCTCGGCGACCACATCGCCGCCGCCGTGGCGCGCCGCGAGCAGGCCCGGCTGTGGGCCGACCTGGGGCTCGACCCGCCGGCGACCCCGGCCCACCGGCTGCTCCGCCACTGACGTTCCCGGGGGCTCGGCCCGGGGGGCAGGGCGCCTGGGCGCTGGGCGCCTACCGCATGGTCCAGAACGGCCGGGTGATGGCCTCGGCGTCCAGGTTCATCGGGGACAGCACCTCACCGTCGCTGATCCGGGTCAGCCACAGGTCGAACAGCTTGCGCGGTCCGCCCAGGTCGGACTTCCGGTTGGAGATGATCAGCAGGTTCTTCCCGTCCGGGGACCAGCTGGGCTTGAAGTCGTCGGCGGTGGTGTCGGCGACCGGGCGGGCGCCGGAACCGTCCGCCGTCATCACGAACACGTCCTTGCTGGTCGTGCCGCTCTCGTCGCCGGTCCGGGTGAAGGCGATCTGGGTCCCGTCCGGCGACCAGGCCGGATCCCCGTCGATCGTGCCGGCCTTGGTCAGCCGCTTGGGGGCACCGGTGCCGATCATCGGCAGCGTGAACAGCGAGCCGCCGTCAACGTCCGGGTCCTCGCCCGAGGAGAACAGGACGGTCTGGCCGTCCGGGGAGACCGCGATGTCGCCGATGTCCCGCTTCCCGACATCCAGCCGCCGGATCAGCCTGCCGTCCAGACCGACGATGGACAGCGAGGTCCGGGACTTGCTGACCTGGCAGACGATCACCATCTGGTTCGCGTCCGCGAGGCTCCAGGAGGCGTGCACGACCCGCTCGCACCCGCCCGGGTCACGGTCGAACAGCTTGCGGTCGCCCGACCCGTCGGACCCCATCACCCGGAGCACGCCCCCGTTGAGGTAGACGACCGAGGTACGGCCGGGCTGCATCATCGGGTTCGCGCTGTTGCCGGACGGCGACGGCAGGTCCGTGCGCTCGGCCTTGCCCTCGGTGTCGACCAGGAACAGGGTGCGCTCGTCCTCGCCCTCGGGCCGCATCGGAACCACCACCACGCTCGGCGGGATGGCGGCGGCGGCCGGCAGCGCCTTGGCACCCGGCGGGGTCGATGGTGTGGCGGCCGGGCTGCTGCTGCCCGGGGTGGGGCCGCCGCTCGCACCGGGGGACGGGGTGCCCGACGGTGAGCCACTGGGGGTGGGGGTGGCCGGCGGTGCGCTCGTCCGCGGAGCTTGCGACACGGGGGCCGACGGCGTCGCGATCACCGACTCCTTGGGCCGGGTGAACCAGAAGACGCCGCCGATGATCGCGCCGACCAGCACCACGGCCGCCGCGATGATGGCGATCACCCGGCCGCGGGAGCCGAACGGTCCACCCGAGCCCGTCCCGCCGGGCCCCGGCGGGTATCCCCCCGGACCGCCCGGCCCACGGGTGCCGTAGGGCTGGGTGGCCGGCGGTCCGGGCGGGTAGCCGGGACGCCCGCCGCGGGCCGGTGGGCGCTGGCCCGGCCGTCCCGGCGGGGGCCCGCCCTGGGGCCCGGGTCCCTGCGGCGGTCGGTAACCGGGCGGATGCGGACTGGCCCCGCTGGTCGGCGGCAACCCAGTCGGGGCCGTCGCCGGGCTGTGCGGCGGCGCCGGCGCGGCCGCCGTCGTCGTCGACGTCGCCCGGGTCGGTACCGGACCGGACGCCTGGGCCCAGTCCGGCAGCGCCGGTGGGCCCTGATCGGGGTAGCCCTGCTCCGGGTAGCCCTGCTGCCGCGTGACCCTGCTGCGCGTGACCCTGCTGCGCGTGACCCTGCTGGGCGTAACCCTGCTCCGGGTAACCCTGCTCCGGGTAGCCCTGCTCCGGGTCGTCGTCCCACTCGTCGTCGCCGAACCCCGGCACCGGGTTGTCCGAGCGGTGGTCGCGGTACGGGTCGTCCGCCACCGGCTCGGACGGGGCGGCGGGCTGGTCGAGTAGGGCGACGGGCGGAACCACGGGGATCTCCTCGGTCGGGTCGGTGTCGGGGGGTGGGGTCGGCACCGCACCGATCGGCGCCGGGGGTGTCGTGGCGGCCGGCCGGTCATCGGCGACGGTGGGGGCGAGGTCCTCACCGTCAGCCGCCGCCTCGACCGGGCTCGCCGAGTCCATCGGCACCCCCACGGCGGCGGTGGTGACGGCGACAGGTGCCACGGCGGCAGCCACCACGGCGGCGGGGGTCTCAGCGGCGGTACCCGCGGCGGACACAGGCGCTGTGGCCGGTGCCGCGGCGGCGGACGGAGCATCCGGCGCGTCGCCGGCCGCCTCGTCTCCGGGCCGGCCGGGCTGGGCCGCCCCGGCGAGCTGGGGTGCGACGACCCCGCGGCCGGATCCCGAGCGCAGCAGGGCCCCGACGGCGACGTCCAGCTCCGGACGGGCGCCGATGGCCAGCCGGGTCCGGAACTCGCGTTGCAGGAGCTCGGCGACCAAGGGCATCCGGCAGCAGCCGCCGACCAGCACGATCGCGGTCAGGTCCCCGGCCGCCGTCCCGGCGGTCCGGAGCACCCGGGTGACCATGGTGACCGCGCCCCGCAGGGTCGGCCGCACCAGGGACTCCACCTCCGTCCGGGTCAACCGCACGCTGCTGCTGAAGTCGGGCAGGGAGACCGCCACCTCGGCCTCCGTCGCCTCCGACAGCACCTCCTTGGCCACGACGCAGCGGCGGCGGAGCCCGGCCAGCAGGTCACGGGTCGGCGGGTCGTCAGGCTGGAGGCCGCGGCCGCGCTCGCCCAGCGAACCGAGCACCAGCCGGTAGACGGCTTCGTCGACGTCGGCGCCGGACGGGTGCTCGCCGCCCTCCGGTGCCCCCGTCACGTCGAACCCGTCCGCGGCGCGGGTCAGCACGGTGACCTCACAGGAGCCGCCCCCCAGATCGACCACGGCGAACCGGTCCGCCGGGGCGAGCGGCTCCCGGGCGTCGAAGGTGGCCGCCGCCGCCTGCGCCTCTGAGCACAGCACCGTCGGTCCGAGGTCCGCCTCGGCCACGGCCCGGTCGAAGCAAGCCTGTTGGTACTCGTTCCAGCGGACCGGGAACGTCAGCACCGTCTCGGCCGGGGGTGCTCCGAACCTCTGCACGGCCCGGTCGCGCACGAAGGTGAGCACGGCGGCCGTCGCCTGCTCGGCGCTCACCTCCTGGCCGCCGACGACGCTCGGCTGGTCACGGCCCAACCCGCCGCGGGGGTCGCTCAGCAGCCGCCCCGGGTCGACCGCCCCCCGGCTGGCTGCCTCGTCGCCCACCACCAGCGCGTCGTCAGCCACAAACACCGAGGAGGAGACGTACGGGCCGGGTGACCCCAGGACGAGGACGTCGACCGGCGACCCGTCGACCGCCACCGTCGCGACCACGTTGGTGGTCCCGAGGTCGACCGCGAGTCGATAGGCCATCTGTCATGCCCTCCTGTCCCGACCCGCCCACGGTCTCACGAGATTCCCCCCTGCACAGGAGTCCGGACCCGCCCCGCCGAATACGCCCAGCTCGGCAGGCCCCGGGCGGGTGCAGGCATCACGCGGGCTGGACGGAGACGCGGTGCCGTACGTGCGCGGGCTTGACGGAGCGGACCAGTGCGTCCAGCCGGTCCAGGTCCACCTCCGCCCCGCCGACCGGGTGGGCGACCACCTCGACCGCGGCCTGTGGTGCACCGGGCAGGTCGCCGCCGGGGCTGGGCGACCACCGCGCCCCGCCCGACTCGGTCACGGTGACCCGCATCCCCAGGGCGTTCTCCAGCACCTGCTCGATGCTGCGACGGGTCCCGCGGATCACGTTCAGCGCACCGGCGGCCTGCAGCTCGTGGCGCTGCGGTGGGTTCTCCACCGTCACGTCGACGCCGAGGCCGAGCCACTGGGCGAGCCAGGGGATCAGATCCTCCGGTGTGGTCGCCGGGTCGAGGTAGCTGGGGACCGTGTCGAGGGTCAGCAGGACCGGGGCCAGCAGGTCGTCGAAGCTGTCACACAGGACCCGGGCGAAGACGTCGTCGCGGAGCATGGACGGCAGCGTCTCGGCCAGCGGGTGGGGGCTGGCCAGCTCGCTGATCATGCCGCGCATTCCGACCTCCCGGCGGTCGTGGTCATCGCGTCACCCGGACCTGGTGGTCGAAGGAGTAGACCAGCCCGGTGTCCGGCAGGTCCATCCGCTCCACCGCGGCCGAGCGGCGGCCGGTGTCGGCCTCGGCCGGATACAGCGCCACCTGGACCTCACGGGACATGTCCACCCCGGAGATGCGGGCCAGGGCCGCGTGCACCTCGTGGGACTGGACCGAACGGCCGAACGGCCAGCCGGTGCCGTCGGGCCCGCCGAACAGCGGGTGGTACAGCCGGTAGAGGGCCCGCAGCACCTCGGTGCGGACCTCCGCCGGGTCGAACCGGGGCCGGGAGCTGACGCTGACCACGGCGGTCAGCCACAGGAAGTCCGGCGGCTGGACCAGCAGCCGGGTGCCGACCAGGCGGCGCTCGTCTAGGCTGTTGCTGATCCGCTCCAGGATCTGCCACGGCGGATCCAGGTCGGCCCGCTCGATCCGTCCGACCTCGTCGCTGGCCACGTGCGGCACGACCAGCACCCGGACCCCGGCGCCCGCCCCGTCCTCGGCCACGCAACGGACCCGGGCGGCGTCCGGCGCCACGTCCCGGGCCAGCTCCTCGAAGTCCTCGGCCGTGACGGCGCGCCCTCGCGAGCGCAGCAGCAGCGGGCCCCGGGCCTTCGCGTCGGCCAGCGTCTCCGCCTCCGCGCCGCCGATGGCCGGCGTCCGGTTCTCCACCCGGGACACGTACGGGATGCTCGTCTTCAGCACCCGGATCTGACCGCGCGCGACGTTGCCGGCCTGCCCGCCGCCCGTCCGGTAGGTGTGCAGGCGGAGCACGGCTCCGACCGGCGGGACCGCGCCGTGCCGGACCAGCCCGCCGCCGGCGCCCCGGATCGCGGGCCCGAACTGCACCTCCCCGGCGTACGCGTCCACCCGGAAGTGCCGATCGTCCGGGCCGGAGGTGGCGAAGTGTGGGACCTCGGTCCAGTCCTGCTGGTCCTCGCCCAGCAGGGCGGCCAGGGTGAGCGGCGCGTCCGAGGCGACGACCGGGCGCCGCTGCAGAGCGAACCGCTGCGCCGGTGTGCCGTCGGAACGCCCCAGGATCTCCCCGTGCACGACCTCCGCGTGCACGGTCGGGGCGGTCCCGCCAATGGTGTGCGCCTGGACGTCGACCACGGTCGGAGACTCGACGTAGGTCGGCTGGTCGGGCGCCGCCTCGACCAGTCGGCAGCGGATCCAGCCCGCCCGCTCGCGGGCGATGACCGAGGTCTGGTGGCCCTCTGGCACGTGCAGGACCACGTCCCCGGGCTTGTTCAGCCCCCCGGTGTCGTCCAGGTCGACGTCGCAGGCCGTCCAGCCGGTGTCCGTCCACGCCTCCCAGACCACCGGCGGGCGGCGGGGGTCGACGCCGCGACCGGACACCAGGCAGTCCAGCCGGAGCAGCACGGCGCAGGACGGTACCGCGTTCGACAGCCCGAACAGGACGGCGTCGCCGACCACCGGGCTCGGGCTGAAGGCGCGGAACCCTCCCCGGCCGAGCGACAGCGTGGTGTCGGCCGGGGCGGTCTGGTACAGGTGGGTGGCGGCGTGGGCGAAGGAGCACGGCACGATCTCCAGCTCCCGGGTGGTGCTGAACACCACCGGTTCGGAGACGTCGGTGCGGGGCGTCGCGACCTGGCTCTCGGCCCGGACCACGACGGTCTGCGGCTGCGGCGCTGACAGCCAGAAGGTGGTCTGCCCCCGCGCGGCGGCCGGGGAGCGCAGCTCCACGCCGATCAGCTCCAGGAACTTGATGTAGTTCAGGTCCGGAACCCGGTTCAGCCGGTAGATGAGCTGGTCGACCATCTGGGCCACGGCCTCGATCAGGGTGACGCCCGGGTCGGAGACGTTGTGGTCGGTCCAGGTCGGGCACCGCTGCTGGACCAGGCGCTTGGCGTCGTCCACCAGGTCCTGGAAATGGCGGTCGTCGAGATCGGGGGCGGGCAGCATGGTCAGCGGGCTCCTGCGGTGAGCGGGGTCGGTGCGGTCTCGGCGGTGACCGCCGCGCCGGCCGGCTCCTGGCTGGGGATGACGTAGAACGGGAAGACGAGGTTGCGGGGGTCGTTCAACCCGCGGACCTCGTAGCTGATGTCGACGTACAGCACGCCGTTGTCCATCGCGTGGAAGCTGACGCCGACGTCGAGGACGTCGATCCGCGGCTCCCAGCGGTCGAGCGCCTGTCGGACGTCGTAGGCGATCTGGCCGGCGGTGGCCGACGTCGCGGTGTTGAACACATGGTCGTGGATCCGGCAGCCGAACTCGGGCCGCATCGGCCGCTCCCCGCACGCCGTGCCCAGGATCAGCCGGATCGCCTGCTCCAGCTCCCGGTCCCGGTTGACCAGCGCCACCCCGCCGGTGGCGTCGGTCCCCAGCGGGTACGACCAGCCCGCGCCGACGAAGTCGACCCGGTGGTGCTGCGGGACGGGGGTCACGTCAGCCGCCGATCATCACGGTGGGAGCGCCGACGACGATCGGGGCCCCGCACGCGGCCAGGTCGCCCATCCGCGCTGCGGGCATCCCCCCGATCAGCACGGTCGGGCAGCCGGGCGGCACGATCGCCGTCGGCGGGTGCACCGCCGGCGGCGGGAACGAGCAGATGTGGGGGGTCCCCACCGTCGCGGCCGGCATCCCGGCGATCAGCACGGTCGGCACCCCCGGAGGCCCGATCACCCCGGGGTGCCCGGTCGCGTCACCCACCCTGGCAGCCATCGGCATCGGACTCTCCTTCCAGGTGAGCGCACGAAGCATCGGTCGAGGACTCGAGATCCGCACGCATGAGCGTCGTCAGGGAGGGCGGGGGTCGGGTCTGGGCGACCGAGCGAGCGCGATACGTCTCTCCCTCGCGCGCGCCCGGGAGGAGGACCCGATCCGGGGAGCCCGGCCGTGCGCGAGAGCGCAGGCCCGAGCATCAGTTGATCTTCACCAGCGCGGCTTGGACGGAGCACAGGGAGCCTCCTTTCACTTCGGTGGTGGTGCTGCCTTCGAGCTTGGCGCTGGTGCCACTCAGGCTGAGCGGGCCGCCGGCCTTGACGTCGACCGGGCCACCGCCGCCGTCGACGGAGACACCGCTGCTCGCCTTCAGGGAGATCTGGCCGCCCTTGAGGTCCAGGTTGGCGCTGGCCGAGTCGATGGTGATGCCCTGGCTGCCCTCGATCAGCACCTTGCCGTCGGCGTGCACGGTGATCGTGGTGCCGGAGTGGTCCATGATCAGCTTCAGCTTCTCGTCGGTGGTGGCGATCCGAATCCCCTCCTTCCCGCTGGCGTCGACCAGGTCGATCCGGTGACCGGCCCGGGACACCATCGAGCGCCGGTTGATCCGGCCGGTGCCGGAGTCGACCAGGTCGACCGGTCCCCGAGGCATGGTGTCCACCCCGTTGAACAGCCCGCCGAGCACCATCGGGCGAGCGAAGTCGCCCTGCTCGAAGGCGACCAGCACCTCGTCGCCCACCTCCGGCAGCACCTGCCAGCCCCGGTCCTTGCCGGCGCCGGGCTGTACGGTCCGGGCCCAGTCGCTGACGTAGTCGGCGGACAGCCACGGGAAGGTGAGCTTGACCCGGCCGGCCTGCTCGGGGTCGGCGGCGTCGCTGATCTGGGCGATGACGATGCCGGCGGGGGCCTTGGGACGCATACCGCCGGAGGCCAACCCCAGCATGGTCCGATCCCGGCGCCCGGTCACCTGGAATGCGGTGCTGTAGCCGGTCAACGGGTCGAACCGATGGCGCGAGGTGGTGACGGTGTACTTGCCGTCGAACGGCTCGCCCAGTCCGTCGATGGTCACCGCGGCCCCCGCCCGGACCTTGGGGTTGCCCCGGGTGGTGCCTTCGAACTCGGCGAAGGAGCTGGCCAGCTCGTCGGCCAGCGCCTTCGCGGCGCCGTCCACCTCGGGCTGACTGCGGTACGGCACGTCGGTGGCGACGTGGGTCGGGTTGCCGAAGGTCTGGGCCACCTGCTGAGGGGTGATGGTGGGCAGCTCGACCCGGGTGGTGGTGGCCTGCTCGGTGGCGGTCAGCGCGTTCTTGGTGGCCACGTCCCAGCCGCGCACCTCCACCGCCCCCACCTGACCGGCCGAGGTCAGCACGGACCGGAACCGCAGCAGGTCCCGCCCGAGCTGCAGCACGAGCGGGTTGGTGTCGGCCTGGCCGCCGGCGGCCGGTGCCTGGCCGGCGGCGGCCGGGGCGGTGAAGGAGAACCGGCCGTCGCGGACCGCGACCTCCAGGTTGTTGGCCCGGGCGAGCCCGGACAGCATCTCCCAGTCGGTCTGCCCGGCCTGGGTCAGGTGGTCGAAGACGGTGCTGGTGGTGGTCACCTCGCCGACCTGCAGGCCGGCCCGCTGGGCGATGGCGGTGGCCACGTCCGACGCGGTCATCTGCTGGTAGCCGGCGGTCCGCCTGCCGCGGAAGAACCGGTGCGTCTGGTCGTAGCCGCGGACCACGGTGAAGGTGCCGCCCGTGTCGTACTCGGCCTCCAGGGCAGTGACCTCGCCGCTGATCAACATCTCGGGCTGGGCGGCACCGGCGACCTGCACGCTGACCTTGCAGGGGGCGCCGATCTTGGCGTTGGCCTTGGCCAACACCATCCGGTTCGGGTCGCGGAATCGCAGCACGAAGGTGTCCGGCAGCTGCTGGCTGTCGTCGACGAAGGCGGAGACCAGCAGCGGCGCGATGTCGTCGGGCAGTGGGCTGCCGCCAATCTCGACCAGGCAGGTGCTGGTGATGCTCATCGGGCACCGACGAGGGTTCTCGACGGGCGGGCGGCGGCCAGCTCCTCGGCCGACGGCAGCAGCAGCACGGTGCCGGTCGGCACCCGCAGCGGGTCGTCGATCTCGTTGAACGCCGCCAGGTCTCGCCAGCTGGTCGGGTCGCCGTACTCCGCGTACGCGACGGAGGCCAGGCTGTCCCCGGCCACCATCCGATGCACCCGGCGGACGTCGTAGCTGCCCGAGGTCGGGTTCTGCTTGCGGAACTTCTCCCCCGGCATCTCCTCCAGGCTGACGCTGCAGACGGCCCGGATCGGGGTGCCGTCGCTGCTGAACAGCGTGAACTTGGCGCTCACCGACGTGACGAAGGCGGGGAAGCTGGAGATGGAGCCCCAGTGCAGCACCACGATCGGCGGGGTGGGCTTCTTCTGCCCGGCGCTCTTCTCGGTCGCCACGCAGCACGACAGCAGCAGCTCGACGGCCTTCACCACCGACCCGTCCTGGGTGGCGGTGGCGTCGAAGAACATCTCCACCGTCATCTTGGACGGCTCGGGCCCGGTGAACTCCGGTGGGCCGGCGGTCTTGGAGCCCTTCGACGGCTTGCGCTCCCACTTCGCCGACTTGGTGATCGTCACCTCCTTGGGGTTGAACTGGAAGGGGATCACCCCCCGCTTCGCGCCCGCCGACCCGCCGCCGCTGGGCGAGGGGGACGGCGCCGGGTCGTACAGCGACAGCTTCGCCTTCTCCATCTGCGGGCGGCCCTTGACCGGCTTGCCGCCGGCGCCGCCCTTGTCGCCCGGGGTGCCGAGGTCGGCCATCGCGGCCGAGGTCATCAAGGCGATCGGTTGGTCCGCCATCTCACACCGAGCCGGGGAGGAAGCCGTGGTGGGCGAGCTCGACGGTCTCCATGGCCACCTTGGGGCTGTCCGGGTTGAGGCTGGGCCCCGACCAGCGGACCGGGATCACGCCGTCGAGGTTCCAGGTGGCGACCACGTCCCGGTCGCCCGTCATCGCGGTGATGATGGCGGTCTGTCGCTTCACCCCGGTCGCGAAGCTGCACAGCCAGGCCGTCAGCTTGGCGCTGTCCTTGCCCACCGGGCGGCTCAGCTTGACGTTGCCGTACTTGATCCGGGTCGGCAGCTGCCAGACGAACCCGTTGTTGCCGCCCTCCTCGCGCTGCTCGAGCACCACCTCGAGCCCGAGCCCCTCGCAGGTGTTGAACCAGCCGAGTTCGTCGTCGTCGATCCGGACGGTGAAGCAGACGCTGACCGCCGGGTCGCTGTTGTCAGCCATGGTCGACCCCCGTGTTGTGTCGCGAGCTGATCGCGTGGGTGCGGGTGGATTGCGTGCGGATGGGCTGAACGGGCCCGGGCCGTGGGCGGGCGCTAGACATCACCCATCACCCCGGCCCGTTCTCGGTCCAGCCACAGCTCGGCCCGCAGCCGGGCCGAGAGCGGCTCGTACAAGCGCCGCGCCATCTCGTCCAGGTCAGGGGCGGGTGCCCCTCCACCGGGCGCGGCCGCCGTCGGGGCGGGCCCGGCCGCCGGCGCTTCGGTGGGCGGCGGAGCAGGTGGCGGAGCCTCCGCCGCGGGCTGCAGCTGCACGCTGGTGTAGCCGTCGCCGGCTGGATCCTCGGAGTGACCCGACCCGAACATGGCAGCGAACGGCACGGCCGGGGACGCGTGCCCCGCTGCCCCAGGGGGTCGGAGCCGGCCCGGCGCAGGACGACCGGCGCGCTCTGGACCGCGGGCCGGTGGGCGGGCGGCGACCCGGCGCCGAACCCGGGCCCGGAGCCAGAGGTGTCGAGGGCCCGCTGCAGCGGGACGGGTGGGCCGACGACGACTCGCGGACCGGTCGGGAGCGGACCCGGCTCCGACGGGAAGGCCGCCGGGACCGTCGCCCGGTCGGTCTCGAGGGCGACGGCCTCCACCAGGGGGGCGCTGACCGGGCCGGCGTTCCAGCCGACACCCGTGACCGCCCCCGCGACCGGACCGGCGCCGGGGCCCCCGTCGTTGGGCACCGAGACCGGCGCCGGGCTAGCCGGCGGGGCCTGGAGCCGCGGCTCGGCCGTGGGCGGGGAGACCCGCTGGACCAGAACCGGCGACGGGCTCGGCGGGGTCAGGCCCGAGACCCGCCGGACCGCATCCTGGGCGAGCCGCTGCAGCGGATGCGGCTGCGCCGACGCCCCATCCCCCCGGGCGGACGGCTGACTGGGCGGCGCCGGTCTCGCCGCGGCCTGGGCCGCGCGCGACGGCGGCAGCCGGGTCGACCGGTTCGGTGCGGAGCCGCCCAGCTCCAGGCGCTGTACGGGTGCGGGGGGCGGCGCCGCGCTCCCGAGCGGCCCGGCCGGGACGATCAGGGGCGCGTCGGTCAGCCGCGGGCCGAGGGTGGCCACCTGGGCCGGGTCGGCACCTCCGCCGCCCGCTGCTCGGCCCCCACCCGTCCCTCTCCGTCGGCTGGCGCGGCGATCGTGCGGGCGACCACCGGGAGCGCCGGGTCGGCCGGCCACCGGGCGTCCTCAACGCGCACCGACCCCAGCCCGGAGTGGGGGTCCCCGCCGGAGTCGACCGCAGCCGGGGCGACCGTGGGCGGACCCGGCTCACGGCTCCTTGCGCGTGGGCTCTGGAGATCCCGGCCGGGGGCGGTCGACGCACCCGGCGCGGGCCCCGCCGGGGCGCTGCGACCGGGCCATCCGGAGTCATCCCCGGCGGTCCGGTTCGCCCGGAGCTGGACCACCGGGAGCTGGCCGACCGAGAGCTGGCCGACCGGGAGCTCGTCGGCCGGCCGGGCAGCCGGCCGCCCGGGCGGCTCGCGGCTCGGCCTCATCGCGTGCGGCGGATGCGAACCGGGACCTTCGGCGGTGGTCGGCACCGGGGCCGGGCTGCTCGGCGGGCCCGCGAGGCTGCGGGCCAGCACGGGAGCATCCGGGGTCGCACTGCGCCCGCCGGACGCCGCGACGGAGCCGATCGGCCCTGCCGGGGTTGTCGGGAGACCGGTGTTCGGGGCCGCCGACGCCGCAGCGGCCGGCCCGCGGTCCGGAGCGGTGGTACCGAGCAGCGAGCGCTGCACCGACGGGGCGGCGACCGCCGGAGCCGCCGGGGTCTGCCGTGAGCCCGGGCCGGTGGCCAGCACCGGCGCGTCAATCGAGACGGGGTCGGCCGCGGCAACTTCGGTCGGGGCAGGCTCGGTCGGGGCAGAGTCGATGGGGGCAGGGCCGATCGGGGCAGGGCCGATCGGGGCACGGCCGATCGGGGCAGGGCCGATCGGGGCAGGGCCGATCGGGGCAGGGCCGATCGGGGTAGGGCCGATGGAGGCAGCGGTGTCCAGGGTCCAGGCCGGCTCCCAGGCCACCGTGGTCAGGTCCTCACCGGCGGTCGGGCCGGCATCCGCGGGGTCGGTGGACCCGGCATCGCGGCGCCGCCTCGACCGACGCGGCCCGGTCGGACCGGAGGGCGGGGTCGACGTGCGGCGCTGGACCGAGCGGCTCGGCCGGGGTGCCGGCGGCGGGACGACCAGCTCACCCCCGGACGGGTGGACGTGCGGGACGCCGGTGGTGAGCAGGCTGTCGACCAGACCCCCGGCTGCCGGGTCGACCTGGTGGCTCAGGGGGGCCAGGAAGCTCGGGTCCTGGTGGGCGGCCAGCGAGCGGCGGAACCCGTCACCGATGGCCACCGGCGCCACCGGGACATCCAGGCTGCGCTGCACGGGCGGCAGGTCGCGCCAGGCGGCGGCTCCGCGGGCGGCCGGAGCGGACGCGGTGGGCCCGGCGGGCACGGCAGCGGGCGCGCCGGCATCCGGCTGACGCCGGTGCCGGCCCAGCGGCCACCAGCCCATGTCGTCCTCCTCTGCGGTTCACTCCTGTTGGATGCGGGTGTTCAGCGCCCCGATCTCGGCCACGAACCGGCGGCGTTCCAGGTGATCGAGGTCGAGGATCGCGTCGCGCGACCAGTGCAGGTAATAGGCGACGTACGCGATCTCGGTGTACAGCCGGTCGGTCGCGTACGTCTCTATTCCCCCAGGCGCCCACCCGAGACGTCGACCGCGAACCGTTCCGAGCACGACGGGCAGGTGACCGCGGCCCGGGTGTGGCCCTCGGTGTTGACCCGCCGGTACAGGTCCTGCAGGAACGCCAGGTCGGCGGCGAACAGGTCCTCGACGACGCCGGCGTGGACGTCGGTGACGGTGCCGATCCGGGTGATTACCCGGGCCAGCAGCACCACGGTCAGGTACGCCGGGTTCTCCCGGACCCGGTCGTCGCGCAACGGGATCAGCTCGTCGCGGGCCGTGGCCAGCCGCATCACGCCGTCGCGGTGGACGGTACCGGAGGAGTCCACGTAACCGCGGGGCAGGACAAAGCCGAACTCGGTGGTCAGCGGCTCGGGGTGCGGCGCGGCGCCCGGACCGGCGTCCTCGTCCGCCCGGTCGGCGTACGGCAGCGCCAGTGAGCCGCGCCGCATCACTCGACCTCGATGCTCTCGCAGGTCAGGACCAGCTTCTCCGTCAGGTAGGAGGTGTCACCGGCCTTCAGGCTGCCGACCTCCAGGCTCTTGGGCCAGCAGTTGGTGAGCTTGTAGCGCTTCACCGGCGACCCCTCGTAGTCGAAGACGATGATGGCGCCGCCCTTCCGGACGTCGGTCATCTTGCCGAACCGGCTGTCCTTGACCCACTTCTCGAAGCTGTTGTCGGCGGTCAGGCCGCGGGTCAGGGTGATGTCGGGCGCCTTGGGCCGGCCGGGCAGCCGACGGAGCTGGTACTTGCCGTCCGGCCCGTTCTCCTTGTACTCCACGACGTCCTGTTCGATCTTGAGCCCGGAGACCTCGGTGATCGCCTTGATCGTGATGCCGTCGAACTCCAGTCCGAAGGAGTGACCGACCGAGCTGTCGCCCTCGGGAAGTGCCATCTGCGTGCCTCTCTCGTGCGCTGGGGATGATCAGGAATGGACGGGGCTGCTACTCGCTGACGAGACTGGTGCCGCCGGAGAACTGGGCCAGCCGGAAGATCACGAACTCGGCCGGCTTCACGGGGGCCACCCCGATCTCGCAGACGACCTGGCCGGCGTCGATCCCCTCCGACGGGTTGGTCTCGGAGTCGCACTTGACGTAGAAGGCCTCGTCGGGAGTGCTGCCGAACAGTGCGCCCGCGCGCCACTCCATCACCAGGAAGGCCGCGATGGTGCGCCGGATCTTGGCCCACAGCGCCTCGTCGTTGGGCTCGAAGACGACCCAGCTCGTGCCGCTGAGGATCGACTCCTCCAGGTAGTTGAAGAGCCGCCGGACGTTGAGGTAGCGCCAGGCCGGGTCCGAGGACAGCGTGCGGGCCCCCCACACCCGGATGCCGCGGCCCGGGAACGCGCGGATGCAGTTGATGCCGTCCGGGTTGAGCAGGTCGTGCTCGTTCCGGGTGATGTTGATCTCCAGGTCGACCGCGCCCCGCACCACCTCGTTCGCCGGCGCCTTGTGCACGCCGCGGGTGTCGTCGTTGCGGCCCCAGATACCGGCCAGGTGACCCGACGGCGGCAGGTAGGACAACAGCCCGGTGGCCGGGTTCATGGTCTGGATCCACGGCCAGTACAGCGTCGCGTACATCGAGTCGTAGCGGGCCTTGTCCACCCGCCACTCCCTGATCTGCTGGGCGTTGAACCCCGGCGGCGGGTCCAGGATGGCGACCCGGTCCCCCATCAGCTCGCAGTGCGCGATCATCGCGGTCTGCACCGCCTGGACGGTGTCCAGGTCGATGGCGCCCTGCTGGTAGGCGCTCATCAGGTCCGGCACGCAGAGCATCGTCACGTCCTCGACGGCCTCGAGGGCGCCGAAGCCCGTGCGGTCGGCGACGTCGCCGACGTAGTCGTCGGCGCTCAGCCGGGTGGACGGCACCGCGGCGGCGGCCGGTGGGGCGGCCAGCGCGGTCTCGCTGTTGGGCAACCGCTCGACGGTGCCGGAGGCGGTGTCCTCCAGGGTGACCAGCTTCGACCCGGCGTTCACCATGGTCACCACGTTCTGCTTGCCACGGGCGAAGCTGGCGGCGTCGAACTCCTCGACCACCTCCCCGCTGCGCTTGACGAGCAGCTTGAAGCTGTCCGCGGCGGGGGCGTCGCCGCCCGGGTCGGTGATCTCGACGCTGACCTCGCCGGGCTGCACGGCCGGGTCGACCACGGTGGCCTTGAGCCGGCCGATCTGCGCCGTCGGGGCCGCCGCGAGCTCCTTGGCCCGAGCGCTGCGGGGCGCCGGCCCGTTCGAGCTCGGGTCCTGCCCGATCCGTACGACGTAGCAGTTTCCGCCGCCGTTCATGAAGTAGCCGTACACCGACTGGGCCAGGTAGCTGCCCGCCACGAAGCCCCCGAAGGTGGTGGTGAACTGGGTCCAGTTGCTGACCAGCGTCGGCCGGTTGAACGGACCGGACTCGGCGAGCCCCACGAACGCGGCGACGGCGGTGCCGACGCCGGCCAGCGGGCGGGCACCCGCAGCGACTTCCTCGACGTACACACCCGGTGACTGGTAGGTCGGCATGCTTGATCTCCTTCTCACGTGGCCTAGGAGAAGGGTCGCGACATCCGGTCGCCGAGGGTACGACCACGCGGACGCCTCCGGGGGCAGGCCCGGCTGCCCGAGTGGGCACCGGCCGGCGAGGGCGGTCCGGCTTCACGGCTTCGGGGGCTCCGGAGTCGGCCAGGACGGGATCAGCTTCGAGCGGATGTTGCCCTCCGTGTCCTCGTACCAGAGCTGGTCGGCCTCCCGACCGGTCTGCCGCCTTCAGCCGTTCCTTCCACACCGTGTATTCCGCCTCCAGCTGCGGCCGACGCTCCGTCGGCATCGCGGAGTGGCGCCCTCCATCTCCGCCCGCAGGGTCGGATCGGTGATCGAGGGCAACAGCTTGCCGAGCGACTCCGCCGAGCTCTTCAACGAGGTGATGGCGTCACGAACCTTCATCCAGTGGCCCTCGCGGGTCTTGAACGGCAGCCCTTCCCGGCGCTCCTTGGCCAGCGCCTCCTCCGAGGTGCCCTCGCCTTCGGTGGCGTCCGGCCGCCCGCTCCTGGAGATGTTGGTGATCGTGCTGCGGACCGACTCGACGAGCTCCCGGGCCCGCGAGCTCCGCAGGCGCCGGTGGCTTCCGGGTCAGTCCGCCGGCCAGCGACGCGACCCGATCGGCCGCGTCACTGACCGGCAGCAGGTCCGACGGCTCGGAGGCGGCGGTGAGGCCCCGGACCGCGGTCGTCAGGTCCGCGTCCTTGGTCTTGAGCTCGGTCTTGCGCGCGGCCGGGATCTGGTCGTCGGCCAGCACCGTCGCTGCGGCCGCGCTGGCCGCGTTCGCCCGCGCGGTGACCTGCTCCAGGGTCAGGTGGGCGGGTCGATCCGCGTCTCGCCTCCAGCCCCCGGGCCCGGGCGTAGAGAGCGTCGCCAGGTCGCCCGGGCGGCGGCCAGAGCCGTGTCGTTCCCCTCCTCGAACAGGCTTCTTGTACGCCTTGTCGGCGGTCTCGTAGTCGGCCAGGAACGGCTTCCAGGCGGGCGGCGGAGCCTTCTTCAGCTGCTTGGCCAGGTCGTTCTTCAGCGAGCGGGTCTGGTCGTGTTTCTGCCGGAGGGGGACGTTGGCGGCGTCCAGCGCCTTCAGCTCGCTGAACAGCGCGTCACCCTGGGCGTCGATCTGGGTGTAGGCCGCCCGGATCGCCAGCTGCTCGTCCCGGCTCAGTGAGGCGAGTCTGCGGTAAGCCGAATCGTGGCTCCCGAAGGTCGTCTCCAGGGCGTTCATGCGGACCACGCAGGCCACCTCCTTCCCGTTGCCCTTGGCCATCCGCTTGCATTCCTTGAGGATGCCGTGCACCCTGCCGTGCAGGGCCTCGACGCTCTGCTTGAGCACCGTGTCGGAGATCGGCACCTCGGTGGCCTTCGTCTCCTCCGGGTTCACCTTCGCGTAGATCGCCCAGACCCGGCCCTGCTCCACCGGCCGCAGCTCAGCCAGCCCGTACCGCATCCGCACCGCACCCAGAACCGGCTTGAGCACTGCGGCTGAGGCCCCCCGGCCGGAGAACCGGCGCACCGCACCCAGGGCCGCCGCCATCCCGCCGCTCAGCCGCTTCTTCTTCCCCGCCGGGCTGTCGTCCCCGCCGAGCAGCTTCGCCTTCACCGTGTTCCCGACGCCCTTCAGGCCACGGATGATCGGCCCGGCCAGCTTGAGCCCGGTCTTGACCACGAAGTCGACGGCCTGGTTGACCGGCTTCTGCAGCTTCTGCACCAGCTCGCGGACCTTGGCGCCGATCCCACCCAGGCCGATCACGCTGGCCAGGAAGCCGATGATCAGCGGCACCATCTGACCCAGCACGTCGTTGATCTTGCCGATCACCCCGCCGATGTTGCCGCGGACGATGTCGGCCACCGAGTCCAGGATGGTGTCGACGAACTTCTTGATCCGGCCCGCGTTGTTGACGAAGAACATCACCACGTCGTAGATCAGCTTGCAGGCTTTGATGAACGCCGCGGCCGGGTTGAGCAGCCCGATCAGCCACTGGATGCCGGCTACGATGATCCGGTCCTGGACGAAGTCCTTGACCTTCTCGAAGATCATCTCCTTGACGTCGCCCAGCTTCTGCAGGAGCATCTGCCACAGGCCCGCCACGCCGTCGGGTCCGGAGAGCACGGTGAAGATCTCGACGCCCTTCTCGACCGCCGCCATCGCTCGCTCGCCGATCTGCTTCACGATCCGGTTGCGGATGTTGGCCCAGGTGAGGCCGAAGATCGAGGCCAGGAACCCGATGATGCCCTTGAGGTCGAACGACTTCGGCAGCTCGACGCCCCCCTCCGCCAGGGCCCCGAACAGCCAGGACATGAGTCCGCGCCGGAGGTGGCCCAGGAAGTCGTCCTTGAACTTGAGGATGCCGCCCTTGACGCCGGCGATGAGGTTGCCGAGGAACTTCACCGGGCTCTTGATAATCTGCCCGACCACGCCCGCCACCCGGGCCAGTACGTTCTTCAGCATCGCCACCAGCTCGCGGATGGTGTTGATCACGGCCTTGATGGCCCCGATGGCCTTGTCGATCAGGCCGCGGTTCTCCGCCTGCAGCTCTTCGATCCGCTCGTCGAGGCCCTTCCGGGCCTCCACGTACTTGCTGGCCAGGCTGTCCACCACCGACTCCTGCTTGGCGTCGACGGCGCTCTCCAGCTCGGCGAACCGCTCCCCGATGTCCTTCGACGCCTCCGACCCCACCTTCTGCAGGTCCTTGGGCAGGCTTTTCACGTACCCGGCGATCTCGGCCCGGCCGGTGGCGATCCGGGCCTTGGCCGCCGTCAGCTCGCCGCCGACCACGTCGGCGACCCGGGAGATGACCCGGTCCATCTCCTTGAGGTAGAGCTCGCGCCCGGCCTCGTAGAACTCGTTGACCTTGGCCGGCATCCCCTTGATCTTGTCCCGCAGCCAGCGCATCGGGCCGAGCCAGCCGCCGTACCGGTCCTTCTTGTAGGCCGCCATCTTGGCGGAGACGTAGTTCTCGAACAGGGTGCGCGCGCGGCCCTCGCCCGCGGCGAACTCCTTCTCCACCTTCGGGTCGATCCCGTCCAGGATCGTCCGCACTGCGGCCTCGGTGGTGTCGAAGATGCCCTGGACCTTGGTGGTGACCTCGGCGCGCTTGGCCTCGTCCTTCGTCTTGGCCTTGCCCTTGTCGGCGACCAGCTTGGCCAGCGCCGCCCCCTTGGCGCCCTGCATTCCAGCCACCCCGGCGGAGGTCTCGGCCGCGGCCTCGGCCCGGCCCTGCTGCAGGACCTGCGCCTCCTGCTCGCGGAACTCCCCGGGGGCGGTGTCGGCGTGTGCCGCGGCGGCCTTCTTGTCCGCCAGCGCCTGGGTGAACTCCGGCTCGTTCGACTCGGCCAGCTGGCTCTCGGTCACCTCGCCGTCGGCCAGGGTCTGGTCGGCTTCGTGCTTTCCGGCCGCCAGGTTCAGCTGGTCGGCGGGGGCCGGCTTGGGCACCGCGCCGGCGGCGGCGATCGGGGCCGCCGGCGCCTGCTGCTCAGGACCCATCGGGGTGACCGGCTTGGGCACCGCCTTGGACTGATCGGGTGGCGCCTGGGTGGCGGACTCGAGGTCGGCGGCTTGGCCCTGCTTGCCCTGGCCGACCAGGCCCGCGACCTCACCGCGGACCTCCTTGGCCTTGCCGGAGGCCTTGTAGTCGGCGGCCTCCTTCAGCGTCCTCGGCGACTTGGCCTCGATCGCGGCCTTGACCGCGGCGATGAACGCCTTCTTGTCGAAGGTGCCGGGCCGCTGGGCGTCCATCGTGTCGGCTTTGGCCGCTTTGGCCTGGGCCCCGACGTCCCCGGCGGGCGGCAGCGCTGCGTCCTGCGCCTCCTTGGCCTTGGCCCTGGCCGGCGGATGGGCGCGCTTCTCCCGGGCGGTGGATCTGACCCGTCCGGTCACCTGGGTGAAGGCCGGATCGTCGTCCGGCTGCAGATGGGCGGGCGGTACCGGCGGCTGCAGCAGCGCATCGGCGGACAGCGGGGCCGGTGCGGCGGCCGCCGGTCCGGTGGCCGCTACCTTGGCCGGCGCTGCCGGACCGGCCCGGGGGGGCGACGCCGTCTTGGCCGCCGCCCGGCCGAGGGGGCTGACGGCCGGCGTCGGCTTGGGCGGCGGGACGGGCTTCTTCGCGGGTACGGCGCCGGGACCGAACCCGGTCCGGGTGGTGGCCAGGGCCGACGGCGGCGGGCGGACCCCCTCCAGGTCGACCGGGATGCCCACCGCCTGAGCGGCCTTCAGCCCGGTCTCGACGGTGCCGACGGCCGGCTCGTCGCGCCGGAGCTCCCGCAGGGCGGCGTCCATCTCCCGAGCCCCCTGCCGGCTGGGCAGGCGCAGCCGGCCGGCCAGCAGGGCGTTGATGGCGCCGTTCCCGGCGCTGCGCTGCAACGCCAGCACCGTGGTCGGCCCCACCGCCGGTCGGTCGGCCCCGCCGCCGCTGGCTCGCCGACCGCGCATCAGCGCCTCGCCGACTTCGGCCGTGGCGGAGTCGGCCGTGTCGCGGGCGCCGGCCATAGGGTCGAGCATCGACTCCTTCGTCGGTACCGGCAGCCCGCCGGCAGGCACGTGTGCGGGCAGCCTCGCCTGCCCCTACGGGCAGGGGGCCGCAGCAGCACGCCGGGGGATCCCGGGGCACCCGGGGCGTCGGGCGATCCGCGAGCGGAGAGTCGCGGGTCAGGCCGGGGCCTTCTCCTCTTCCTCTTCCTCGCCCTCGCGCTGTACGAAGAGGCCCTGCACCTGCTCCTCTTCCTCCTCGGCCCCCTCCCGCTGGACGAACAGGCCCTGGACCGGCTCCTCCTCGGCGGCGTGCCGCTGGACGGCCGGGGCGGCGGATCCCGCGGCGGCGGTGGGCACGGGCGCGGGGGCCGCCATCACGCGTTCGGCGTTGGCCGCCGCCTCCCGCTCGAAGCGGTCCGACGGGTCCGAGACCTTGATCCCCCCGGGTGCCGTGGTCCCCTCCACCGGCCCGCTGCGCTGCTGCACCACGTGCGTCAGCTCGTGGGCCAGCGTCGTGCGGCCCTCCTGGCTCGACGGGTCGTAGCGCTCGCGCTGGAACACCACGTTCGAGCCGACCGTGTAGGCGTGCGCGTTCACCGCCGACGCCGAAGCCGCCGCCGCGGCGTCGTCGTGGACCCGGACGTCGGAGAAGTCATGGCCGAGTCGGCCCTCCATGTCGGCTCGGACGTCCGGTTCGAGCGGTCGCCCGCCGGAGCCGATGACGTCGTGCACCGGGGAGCGCTCCTCCTCCAGCAGCGCGGAGACGGCCCCGTTGCCGGCCGCCCGCTGCAGCCCGAGGACGGCGTCGGTGTCGAGCACGTCCGGCCGGCCGTGACCGGCCGCACGACCGGTCCGGGCCTCGACATCACCCTCGATCCGGGAACCCCGAGGGCGCAGGGACTCCGGGCTCTCGTCGTGCACCTGTTCACGCATGTCGACCTCCTGAACCGTTCTCCAACTGTGGCATCTCAACCGGTGAGTGGGTAGTAGCGCCCGAACTCGCGTTCGAGCACCAGCCGCCCGAGCTTTCGGTACTCCTGCTCGACCGCGGCGATGACCAGCGGCATGGTCACCCGCGAAGCGGCGGCGGCGGCCAGGTACGCCGCGGTGGTGCAGGCCGACCGGATGTTCCCGCCGGCCATCTCGAACGCCTCGGCCAGGAAGTCGAGGTCCACGTCGTCCTCGACCGGGAGCGGGCTGGCCAGGCACCGCACCCACAGCGCCCGGCGCAACGGCGGGGTGGGGGTGGGGAAGTCGATGATCGCGTCCAGGCGCCGGGTGAACGCGTCGTCGATGTTGGCCCGCAGGTTGGTGGCCAGCACCGCCAGCCCGTCGAAGGTCTCCAGCCGCTGCAGCAGGTACGCCGACTCGATGTTGGCGTACCGGTCGTGGGCGTCCTTCACGTCGCTGCGCTTGCCGAAGACCGCGTCCGCCTCGTCGAAGAACAGCACGGCGTTGACCCCACCGGCCTCGCTGAAGATGCGTTCCAGGTTCTTCTCGGTCTCCCCGACGTACTTGTCCACCACCGTCGCCAGGTTGACGGTGTACAGGTCCAGTCCGAGGTCGGCGGCGATCACCTCGGCCGACATGGTCTTGCCGGTACCGGAGTCGCCGGCGAACAGCGCCGCGACACCCCGGCCCCGCCCTCCGCCGCGCCGCATCCGCCACTCTGAGAGCACCGTGTCCCGGTGCCGCGCCCGGCCGGCGACCTCGACCAGCGCGCGGCGGACCGCGGGGGTGAGCACCAGATCATCCCACTGCACCTCGGGCTCGATCCGGCGGGCCAGCCGCTCCAGCCCTCCCGCGTTCTGGGCCCGCACCCCGCGCCGAAGGTCGTCGCCGCGCACCCGGCCGTCCCGCAGCTCGGCCGTGGTCCGGGCGGCATGGACCGCGCGCCGGATCTGGTCGGGGCCGAGCGCGAGGTGCCCGGGCAGGCCGTCGGCGGTGAGCTCGGCGTCCAGCTCGGGGGTCGCGCTCACCCCGGCGCCGGTGAGCTCGCGTCGCCAGACCTCGACCCGCTCGGGCACCCCCAGGGTCGGCGCGTCGACGACCAGGGGCCCCGTCGGTGCCCAGCCCGGGTCCCAGGTGGAGCTGCCGACCAGCAGCACGGGCTGCGCCGACTCGATCAGCCGGAGCAGCGCCGCAGGATGGGCCTGAGCCACCGCCTCGACCGGGCCGCCCACCAGACCGGCCCCGCGGAGCAGGGCCTCCCGGCCGGCCAGTGCGGCCACGCTCAGCGGGTCCGCCGCGGTGGCCAGCCGGCCGAGGTCGACCACGACCGCGTCCAGCCCGGCCTCTCCGAGCGCCGCCACGGCCGCCGCGCTGCCGGTGCCGGCGACGTGCTCACGGAGATGGACCAGGCGAACCCCGGCGGTCAGCGCGCGGGCCAGCTGCCGCGCCGCCGGGCTGCGGTGGGCCACCGGGGTCCGCAGCAGTCCCGGCAGCGCGGCGTCCGGCGCGTCGTCACCCAGCAGGTGCGCGAGCACCCGGTCCGGGACCCGCAGCCCGCGGGTGAGGACCGGCCGGTCGGCGTCCTCGACCGCCAGCAGGCCGTAGCGCAGCAACGGTCGGCTCGGTTCCAGGCGGGACCGCTCGGCGGCGGCCACCCCCCCGGCTCCGACCAGCTGGAGCGCCAGCCCGACCGAGGCACGCCGCCGGGTCACGTCGTCGTTGAGGTAGCCGTACAGCCGCTCGAACCGGGTGTCCAGGTCGGGCAGCAGGGCGACCAGCAGCAGCTCGACGTCGACCGGGAGCAGACCGGCGCGGTCGGCGAGCCGCCGCAGCCGGAGGTCGGCGCCGTCATGGGCCGCGCGCTCGGCGGCGGCCTCGACCTGAGCCAGCGCCTCGGTGTCGATCGTCACGGCCAGCGCCGGCGTCTCGTCCAGGAGCTGGTCGACCACGTCGTCGCTGAGGTAGAGCCCGCGGAACGGGTCGTCGGGGTTCGGGTCCTGGGCCCGGCGCTCGGCCACCACGCCGCGGACCCGCCGTTCCACCAGCGCCGCCCGCCCGAGCAGGTGACGCAGGGACGCTTCGCCCGGTCGCCGTCCTGGTCTCGACCGAGGTCATCCCGCCTCCCCCGTCGGTGAGCGACGGCGGCGGATCGACACCCGACGGGCATCGCCGGACCGGCGGCCCGAGGCGCGGGCCGGGCCCCGCCGCCCCGCCTGCCTCGGCCGGGCCGCCCGGCGGTCATCACCCGGCGGGGTCGGCGCGTCCGGCCCCGGGACAGGGGGGACGGCACACCACCACCCGTCCGACCCGGCTCCTCGGCCGGTCGGCGATACGGCTGCGGCCCCCTGATGGTCACCGCCGCGTCGCCGGCCCGCTGGCCCTCCGCCCGGTCGGGTCCCAGCGCCGCGTCCTCGGTGCCGGGGAAGCCGCCCCGGCCGCCGATGGAGAACCTCGGCGGCGCCAGCACCGGCGGTCCGACCTCGAGCTGCTGACCGGTGTCGATCGGGGCGCTGACCACGACGTCGATGGACGGTTTCAGCTCGCCGCCCAGCGCGGACCAGACGTCGGCGAATCCGCGGTCCTCGGGGGGCGGCAGGCCGACGGTCAGCGGGACGGGCAGCGCGATCTCGGCCAGCGGCCCGGAGAGCAGGTCCGCCGGCAGCGCGTCGTAGCGCAGGAAGGCGCCGAGCAGCGAGGACAGCAGCCGGTGCTCGTCCTCGGGTCGCTGGGTCCAGGCCGTGACCAGGTACGACAGCTTGAAGTGGCGGGGCGGCAGGTGCCGTCCGATGATCCGGGTCTGCTTCTCGTCGTAGGAGTTGAGCACCCCGCGGGAGCGCCGGCGCAGATCCTCCCGGATGTCGTACAGGTAGACGTCGACGGTCGGCGCGGTGCGGCGGCCGGCCCACTCCCGGGTGGGCGCGTCGAAGACCACCTCGACGTCGCGGATGCCGCTCTCCCGCTCGATCAGGGCACGCAGGGCCGAGTCCACCTCGTGGATCACCTGGTCAGTCTGGGGAATCCCGCGCCGCGTCCGGCACCCGTCCGGGCGCCGACCTGCGGGCAGGCCGCTCTGCCCGTTCGGGCAGCGGCGGCGACTCTAGACTCCACTCGTGGTGGACCCCCTGATCAGGTTGGACACCGACCGCGCCTCCGTGCAGCCCGGCGGCCAGGCGCGGTTCACCGTGACCATGACCAACCCGGGGACGCTGGTGGAGGGCTACTGGCTGCAGGTGCTCGGCCCGGCGGCCGCCTGGGCGGAGGTGGTGCCCCCCGAGGTGTCGGTCTACCCGCAGCAGGAGGCCACCGCCGCCGTGGTGCTGTCCCCGCCGTCCGGCCCCGAGGCTCCCAGCGGGCTGGTGCCGTTCGGGGTGATCGCCCGCTCCACGGTGGATGCCGACGTGAGTGCCGTCGCGGAGGGCGACCTCGAGATCGGCGCGGTGTACGGCCTGGAGGCCAAGATCATCCCCGTCACGTCCAGCGGGGTGTGGCGGGGCCGGCACGTGATCCAGCTGAGCAACTGGGGGAACGCGCACGCCCAGCTGCGGATGACGGCCAGCGACCCGGACCAGGCCCTCGGGTTCTACCTCAGCCCGGAGTACGTCGACCTGCCGCCCGGTGCGCACGCCACCGTCCGGCTGAGCGCCCGGACCCGGCGCCCGTTCCTGCGCGGGACGCCGGTGCGGCTCCCGTTCCAGGTCGCCGGCGAACGGCTGGACGCCGAGGCGGGTCCCCGCCCGCCGGGGCAGGGCTACGGTGACCCGTCGCGGCCGGTGGTCGACGCCGCGTTCAACCAGCGGCCGATCATCTCCCGGGCGCTGATCACCCTGCTCGCCGCGGTGCTGCTGGCGGTGGCCGGCTTGATCATCTACATCGCGGTCCGGCCACCGACCCCGGAGGAGGCGCTGGCCAGCCGCGGTTCGCCGCCGCGCCCGCAGCTGCGGGTCGAGCCGGCCGGCCCGGACTCGGTGAAGGTCAGCTGGGACAAGGTCGACCTGGCGGAGCGCTACAACCTGCAACGCGTGGACCCCGCCAACGACGCCAGCGTCACCCAGGTGAACCAGCTCGACGGCGCCCTGAGCTCCACCACGGTGACAGGGCTGCCCGCGGACGCCGACGCCTGTTTCCGGATGAGCGTGACACGGGGCGGGCTCACCGGTCCGGTGTCGGACAAGGTCTGCGCCCGGACCGCGCCCGCCCCCCCGTCGCCGTCTCCCACCCCGCCGCCCCCGCCGCCCACGGAGCCGTCGACGGCGCCGTCCACGGCGGCCCCGAGCTCCCCGCCACCGCCCCCCACCACCTCCAGTGCCCCAACCCCGTCGGTGACGCCGGGCGACCCGAACACGGATCCCCTGATGAAGCAGGCCTGGATCGCGGTGGCCGAGGTCTTCCTGCGCGCGGACAACCCTGAGGAGCGGGCCCGGGCGGCGTCCGAGCAGTTGACCACCGCGGGCCTGGACGGCCGGTACCTGGACAGCGCGCGCTATCCCGCGGCTGCGGCTGGCCGACGCGTCGACCCCGCCCGGCGGTGCCGCCGACACCCCTGCCGACCCCGTTGCCCGAGTCCTGGGTGGTCTACCTCGGGCCGTTCCCGACCCAGGTGGACGCCGAGAACCGCTGTCCCGACATCGCCGCCGTCACCGGCACGACGTCCTGCGTGGCCGGGCAGCCGGATCCGCCGCCGTGAGGCTCCCCCGCCGCGGCCGGGCCGGGTCTCAGCTCGGGTAGGCCTTCAGGCTCACCTCGGTCAGGCTGATCACTGGCTGGGCGTCGGCGCCGGCGGGGAAGGTGGCGCCGATGCCGATCCGCACCTCGGTGACCGGCCGTCCGCTGTCGAGCTTGACCACCGCCGGGTTCGGAGCCGGGGACAGCGCGACCGGCTGGCAGGTCCCGCCGTCGAAGCTGATCCCGAGCGTGCGCGGCAGCGGCTGCAGGTCGCGCTGCGGGTTGCTCGCATCCAGTCCCGGGACGATCTGGATGCGCCGGATCCGGGTCGGGGGGAAGGACAGCACCACGGTGCCGGTCCCCTCCGCGGCGCCGCAGGTGGACTCCGCGGTCGGGGCCCAGTTCATCGTCCACTCCTTGACCGAGCGGTCGACCAGGGCCGCCGGGTCCGAGCCGGCCGCGGTCGCCTCCGCCGGCTCGACCCGCGCCTGGACGCCGTTCACGGGCACGTAGCGCTTGGTCAGCCCGTACCAGCCGTCCTTGGCCAGGCGGACCGGGTTCTGCCGCAGCAGCACCCCCGTCGCACCGACCAGCACGACGACCAGGACCGTGATCAGCACCCGGCGCCAGCGGTACAGCGGCGGCAGGGACCGCCGGTAGGCGCGCCGCGCCTCCCGGTCGCGGGCCGCGATGCTGGCCGGCGACCAGAGCTCCCCGTCGGCGTACGGATCGGCCCACTGCTCGGAGAAGAAGCCGTACCCGCAGTGGCTGCAGAACCGCCGGGTGCCCGGATTCACCGTCCCGCAGCCGGGGCAGCTGATCTCCGCCGGCGGCACCCCCGGCCCGTACCCCTGCTCGTAGTCCTGGCTGTACCCCTGCTCGTACTCCTGGGTGTAGGCCTGCTCGTTGCCCGGGTCGGGGTAGGCCTGCTCCGGCGGCGGGAGCGGCGCGGTCGGCGGGTCGGCCGCCACCGTCGTGGGGGTCGGGGCGGCCGCGCCCACCGGGTGGACCGGTGGGGTCACGGGCTGCGGCGCGGTGGTCGCGGCCGACCGGTCCCAGGCCAGGAAGCTGTTGCAGTTGCGACAGAACTCGGTGCCCGGCGGGTTGCTCTCTCCGCACGCGTCACAGACGAGGTCGATCGGGACCACCTCCTCCGGACGCCGGTGCGGCGCTCCCATCATTCACCGGACGGATCGGGTCAGATCAACCCCTCCCGGACCGCGTAGGCCACCGCATGCGTCCGGTTCCGCAGCTGCAAGCGCGTGGTGAGGTCGTGCAGCACATTCTTGACGGTGCGCTCGCTGTAGCACATCTTCAGAGCGACCTCGCCGGTGTCGAGCCCGTCGGCGACCAGGCGGAGCACCTCGGTCTCTCGCGGGGTCAGGCCGCTGAAGGTGAGGCCGCGGGGCGCCAGCACCTGACGCTGCAGCCGGCCTACCTGCTCCAGCAGCCGCCCGAGCAGATCCGGCGGCACTTCCCCCTCTCCGGCGGCCACCTTGACGATGGTGCGGACCAACATGTCGGCGCTGGCGTCACACCGCCGGAGCAGCCCGGCGACCCCGGCCTCGGCCGCGGCCACCAGGGCCGCGTCGTCGACGACGGTGGCGACCAGCATCAGCCGGGGCCGGCCGTCCTTGCGCAGCGCCCGAAGCTCGCGGGTGCTGCCCTCGTCGAGGGTGTCGGTGATCATCACCGCCACGGTCGCCTCCGGCGCCGACTCCACAACCTTGATCTCGGGTCGCTGCCGCAGCTGGGCGACGACCCCGGCCTGGGAGATCGGGTCCCGGGCGTGGACGTAGGTGGCGACGGGCGTGCTGGTCATGGTCGCGATCTCCTTCTCCGGCGGCGGGTCGAGATCACCTCAGCATCCGCGGGCCGCTCACCCGGGGCTCAACGCCGGCTCAACGAGGGCTCAACGACCCACGCCGGGTCGGGGCGCCGCCGGCTCCTGGCACACTCGGCCGGTGACCGACGAGCCCTCCCGTCCGACCGGGCGGGGTTCGCGTGCCCTGATCGTGGTCGGGATCGTGACCCTCGCTTTCAACCTGCGTCCGGCGGCGGTGTCGGTGGGACCGGTGCTCGGCGAGATCCAGGCCGGGCTCGGCATGTCGGGCGCGCAGGCCGGGGTGCTGACCGCCCTCCCGGTGCTGGCGTTCGCGGGTTTCGGGGCCCTCGCCCCGCGGGCGGGCCGGCGGCTCGGTCCGCACCGGGCCACGGTGGTCGCCCTGGTCGCCGTGATGCTCCGGTCAGCTGCTCCGCAGCCTGGTGCCGTCGATGGGGCCGTTCCTGGTCCTGTCGCTGCTCTCGCTGGCCGGGATGGCGACCGCCAACGTGCTGCTGCCCTCGCTGGTCAAACAGCACTTCCCGGAACGTCTCGGGCTGCTGACCGCGGTGTACTCCACCACGTCGGCGCTCGGCCTGACCGTCGCGTCGGCGCTCGACGGTGCCGATCAGCGACGCGTACGGGACGTGGCGGGCCGGGCTCGGGGCGTGGGCCCTGACCGCCGCGGTCGCCGTCATCCCCTGGTTGGGCCTGCTGCGGGTGGATCGGAACCACGCTGAGTCGACCGGCGGCACGACCCCGATCCGGCTCGCCGCGGTCGCCCGGACCCGGCTCGGCTGGCTGATGGCTGGGTTCTTCGGACTGCAGGCCCTGCAGGCGTACGCCATCTTCGGCTGGTTCGCCAAGATCTACCGCGACGCCGGCTTCTCGCCGACCACCGCGGGGGTGCTGCTCGCCCTGGTCACGGGGATCAGCGTCCCGGTGTCGTTGCTGGTGCCGACCCTGGCGACCCGGCTGCGGAGCCCGGCGCCGCTGGTGATCGGGCTGGTGGCGTGCTACCCGGTCGGCTACCTGGGCCTGGTCGTGGCCCCGGTGGCCGGCGCCGCCCTGTGGGCGGGAGTCATCGGTGTCGGGACCTGCACCTTCCCCCTGATCCTGACTCTGATCGGCTTGCGGGCCGACACGCCGGCCGGCACTGCGGCGCTGTCGGGCTTCACCCAGTCGCTCGGCTATCTCGTCGCCGCCCTCGGCCCGTTCGGGGTCGGGCTGCTGCACGACCTGACCGGCAGCTGGACGGTTCCGCTGATCACCCTGACCGGACTCAGCCTCCCGCTGCTGCTGATCGGGCTTGCGGTCTCCGGTCCTGCAGCCATCGAGGACCAGCTCGATCCGTCCAGCCAGCGAGACGAACGGCCCAGCCTCTCCCCAACTGAATATTCCCCGAGTGAGGATAAATCCGGTTCGGGGTGAAGTACGCGTGCGGGGGCCCCGGGCACGGGGAACTGCACGGGGGACTTCGGGGGATCGAACTCATGGGCGACCAGACACTGGTCGGCGGCCGCTACCGCCTGGGCCACGCCATCGGACGCGGCGGGATGGCCGACGTGTCGCTGGGACTGGACACCCGGCTCGGCCGGGCGGTCGCCATCAAGCGGCTCAACCGCGAGGTCGTCGGCGACCCGGACGCGCGCCGGCTGTTCGTGGGCGAGGCCCGCTCGGCGACCCGGATGGACCACCCCGCGATCGTCAAGGTGCTGGCCACCGGCGAGGACGACGACCCCGGCACCGGGGTGTCGACTCCCTACATCGTGATGGAGCTGGTGCACGGTCGGACGCTGGCCTCGCTGCTGCGCGCCAACCACCTCACCCCGACTCGCGCCCTGCGGCTGACCGCGGGGGTGCTGGACGCCCTGACCCACATCCACGCCTCCGGTCTGGTGCACCGGGACGTCAAGCCCGGCAACGTGATGGTCACCCCGGAGGGGACCGTCAAGCTGATGGACTTCGGCATCGCCCGACCGGCGCAGGACGAGTCCGCGGCGCTCGCCGGCTTCGGCACCGTCAAGTACCTGGCTCCCGAGCAGGCCCGCAACGAGCCCTCCGACCTCCGCAGCGACATCTACTCCACCGGCTGTCTGCTGTACGAGCTGCTGGTCGGCCGGCCGCCGTTCCTGGGCGGCGACGACAGTGAGATCGTCTGCCAGCACCTCCTGGTCGAGCCCCAGCCGCCGAGCCAGCTCGACTCCGACGTCGGCGCCGCGATCGACGCCGTGGTGCTGAAGGCGTTGGCAAAGCTGCCCGCTGACCGCTACCAGTCGGCATACGAGATGCGGGCGGCGATCGAGGAGGTCCTGGGGATCGGTCGTCCCGTACCGGCGCCGTTCGTGGAGATCTCGCCCAGTCTGCAGGTGACCCGGCTGCGCCGCCGGGTACCCGTCCGCCAGCGGGCTCGCCCGGTGGTGTCCAGCCTGCTGGCCGCGGTCTTCTTCGTGGTCGCGGGGTTCGGCCTGTACGACGTCATCGGCCCCGGGCAGCCGGCCGGCGGGGCTGCCGTGGCTGCGGCCCTGGTGACCCGACCCGCGGTCGCCGGGTCCCTGGCGGACAAGGTCGGTGGGGACGGCGGCGGACCCGCCGGCGATGACCAGCCGGGCACGCACTCCGGTGCAATCGCCGCCGCGCTGGTGGGGTCGGACCGGGCCGGGCAGGTCCCGGCGGGCCGGGTGGCGCCGGCGTCGCTGACCGAGAGCGGCGACGTACCGGCGGCGACCGACCGCCCCACTGCCGTCGTGGACACGCCGGGAGCCATGCCGTCGAAGCAGCCGGCCGGTCTCGCCCAGCCCCCGACGTCGACTCCGGGCACCGTGCGGCCGCAGCCGACGACCGCGGTCCCGGTCGCCCCCGGATCGGGGCCGACGACCACGCCCAACCCGCCCACCGGCGGCGCCGGCCCCGATCCGTTGCCCACCGCGCCGCCGGCCCCCCCGAAAGTCACCGAGCCGCCCAAGGTGACCAAGCCGCCGAAGGTGACCAAGCCGCCGAAGGTGACCAAGCCGCCGAAGGTGACCAAGCCGCCGAAGGTGACCAAGCCGCCGAAGGTCACCAAGCCGCCGAAAGTGACCAAACCTCAGCCGGTGGAGAAGGCGGCGGAGAAAGCCGAGAAGGCGGCGGAGAAAGCCGCCGACAAGGCCGAGAAGGTGGCCGAGAAGGCCGCGGAGAAAGCCGAGAAGACCGCAGCCAAGGCTGAGCAGGCCGCCGAGAAGGCCGCCGAGAAGGCCGCCGAGAAGGCCGCCGAAAAGGCCGCCGAAAAGGCCGCCGAGAAGGCCGCCGAGAAGGCTGCGGAGAAAGCAGCCGAGAAGGCTGCCGAGAAAGCTGCCGAGAAAGCTGCCGACAAGGCTGCCGAGAAAGCTGCCGAGAAGGCTGCGAAGGCCGCCGCCAAGGAGGCGGCCGAGGACGCGGTCGCGGCGACCGGGTAGCTCAGCCCTCCGAGGATGCCAGCCGCGACCGCAGCAGATCCTGCTCGACCGGGTTGGCCGCCAGCTCCAGCGCACGGCGATTCGCAGCGCGGGCCCCGTCGAGGTCGCCCAGCTCGGACAGCAGCGAGGCTCGAGTCGCGTGCAGCAGGTGGTAGTCGGCGAGCTCGGCGGCCAACCGGTCCACCTGCGCGAGGGCCGTCCGTGGACCGTCGAGGTGGCGGAGCGCGATGGCCTGGTTGAGCCGCACCACCGGGGACCGGTCGTAACGCAGCAGCAGGTCGTACAGGGTGACGACCTGCAGCCAGTCGGTGGCGGCCCAGATCGGGGCCGCAGCGTGGCAGGCGGCAATGGCAGCCTGGAGCTGGAAGCGGCCGGGACGGCCCAGGGCGGCCGCCCGGGTCAGGTAGCCCTCGGCCCGCGCCATGGCCACCGCGTCCCACCGGCTCCGGTCCTGGTCGCCCAGCAGGACGAGGTGGCCCGCGGCGTCGAAGCGGGCACCGGCGCGGGCGGAGAGGTTGGTCAGCAACGACAGCAGTCCCCACGCCTCGGGTTCACCGGGAAGCGCCCGGGCGATCAGCTCGGCCAGCCAAACCGCGTCGTCGACCAGCTGTCCCCCGTCCGCTTCGAGGTAGCCGGCGTTGTAGGCGAGACAGACGACGGTCAGCACCTGGTCCAGCCGGCCGGGCAGCTCGGCGTCGTCGGGGACGGTGAAGGGCACTCCGGCGGCCGCGATCTTGTGCTTGGCGCGGACCAGCCGCTGCGCCATCGTCGGCACGGGCACCAGGAACGCCCGCGCGATCTGGTCGGTGGTCACGCCGACCACGGCGCGGAGCGTCAGGGCGACCTGGGCCTCCACCGCGAGCGAGGGGTGGCAGCAGCCGAACAGCATCGGCAACCGGTCGTCGTCGCCCGCCCCGGGGAAGCCCGGACCGGGCGGCGGGTCCGCTGCCGGGCGGGTCTCGGTCGGGTCGCGGCCCAGATCGGTCAGCAACCGGATCTGCCGGGACCGCTGGCGGAGCAGGTCGATGGCCCGCCGTCGGGCGGTGGTGGCCAGCCAGCCGCCCGGATTGGGCGGCACGCCGCCCGTCCGCCAAGTCCGCAGCGCCGCCACCACCGCCTCCTGCACCGCCTCCTCCGCGACGTCGAAGTCACCGGTACGACGGTGCAGCGAGGCGACGATGAGACCCGCCTCGCGCCGGACGACCTGGGCCAGCGCCACGTCCTCCGCCGCGGTCACGCCCGAGCCGCCCGTGCTGCGAGGTCGGTCCGACGGCTCAGGACGAGAACTGCGAGTAGTCGGTCACCATCGGCCGGACCTCGATCGCGACACCCGGGAACTCCAGTGACGGCCAGGTGCGGGCCACCGCGATCGCCGCGTCGAGATCGGGGACGTCGATCACGCTGAAGCCACCGATCTGCTCCTTGGCCTCCAGGAACGGGCCGTCGACCACCACCGGCTGGCCACCGGCCTGGCCGGAGCGGACCGTGGTGGCCGTCTCGGGCCCCAGCAGCTCGGCCCCCTCGTCGCTGAGGACGTCGGCGTGGGCCCCGAACCACTCGAAGATCGCGCGGTAGACCTGCTCCTGCCGCTCCTGGGGGATGTCGGTCATCAGGTCCGGGCGGGAGGTGTACATCAGGACGTACTTCATCGGGAAAGCTCCTTCGGTCGGGAGTGATTCTGACACCCCGTCCACGACCGCCGCCGGCGCCGATCGACACTCCCCGCCGCCTTTCTGCGGGCCGGGCGGCGCGGACTAGGCTCCGGCCATGAGGTGGCTCCGGCTTCCGCGCGTGATCGGCGTGGTGGCGTGTGTCTACCTGGCTGCGGTCACGGTGTTCTTCTGGTACCAGACCTCCGAGCGGTTCCGGTTCGTCAACAACGCCCAGAGGGTGACCGGCGAGGTCATCGCGCTGCAGAGCCGGCCGCTGGCGGGCGCGACCCGGCTGCCGGAGGCGGACAGCCGGAGCGTTCCGCTCGCGCCGACGGTCCGGTACGTGGTCGACGGCAAGCGCTACGAGTACACCCCCGACCACGGGGTGATCGGCAACCGGATCAAGGTCGGTGACAAGCTGGTGGTCCGCTACGATCCAGCCGCGCCGAGCCGCGCCCGCCTGCAGGGCGAGGGCCGGCTGCTGCTGCCGCTGATCACCGCCGGGTTCGCGACCACCACCCTGGGCGTCGCGACGCTGCTGTTCCTCACCCGGCGCGCCGGCCCTCCGGCGCACCCGGGACCGCGGCCGCGGAGCCGCGTTGCCGTCGGGAACGGGACGGCCACGCGCTGAGCCCGGCGCCTCAGGGGGACCGGGTCGGGGCTTCGCGCGGATGCGGCTCCAGCCGGTGGGCTCATGGCACACTATCCAGTGCTCACCAGCCAGGAGGGGCTCCGCATGCCGAAGATCCAAGGGGTCAGGACCACCAGCCGATGACGACGACGTCACGCGCCGAGGACACCGAGTTCGAGCCCGTCTACCACCGTTACGGCCCGCACCGCGCCGGTCTGCCGCCGATGCTGCCCTACCTGCGGGAGCTCTGGCACCGACGCGGTTTCGCGATCGAGATGAGCCGGGCCAACATGCGGGGCGCGAACGTCGCCACCTTCTTCGGCCAGGCGTGGATGATCCTCAACCCGCTGCTGCTGGCGCTCATCTACTACATGCTGGTCACGATCATCCGGCAGCGGCACGACCCGGTGTACTTCGCCCACCTGACGCTGAACCTGTTCCTGTTCACCCTGATGAACTCGGCGATCGGGGCCGGCACCACCTCGGTCGTCCGGTCCGGCCGGCTGCTGGTCAACACCGCGTTCCCGCGTCTGCTGATCCCCTTCTCGGCGATCCGCACGGCCTTCTTCCAGTTCCTGCCCACCATCCCGGTCTACCTGATCATCCACACGATCTTCTTCACCACCCAGTGGCATCCGCGGATGCTGCTGGCCCCGTTCTTCGTGCTGACCACCCTGGGGTTCTCGGTCGGGCTGGCGGCGCTGTTCGCCACCCTGCAGATCTACTTCCGCGACACCAAGAACTTCCTGCCGTACCTGCTGCGGATCTGGATGTACCTCTCGCCGGTGCTGTGGATGCCATCCATGCTCGACTCGCTCGGGCGCGGCTTCCGGGTCGTGGTCGAGCTGAACCCGATGTACCCGATGCTGGACGGCTACACCGCCTTGATCCAGGCCGGCCAGATCCCGCCCGCCCACATCTGGCTGGCCTCGGCCGCCTGGGCGCTCGGCGCTCTCGTGGTCGGCTGCCTGTTCTTCATCTCGAGGGAGCGTGAGTTCGCTGTCCGACTCACCTGAGGAGGCAAACGGCTTCGCGGTCAAGGTCGAGAACCTGTCGATCACCTACCGGACCTCGTACGAGCGGAAGCCGACGCTGCGCCAGACCCTGGTCCGGTTCGGCCGGGGACAGCGGGCGTTCCGCGAGGTCAAGGCGATCAAGAACCTCACCTTCGACGTGCCCAACAACACCGCGGTCGGCATCATCGGGGCCAACGGTGCCGGCAAGTCGACCCTGATGCGGGCCATCGCCGGCATCCTGCCGCCCACCACTGGCAGCATCGAGGTGTGGGGCAAGGCCAGCACGCTGCTGGCGCTGGGGGTCGGTTTCAACAAGGAGCTGTCCGGCCGGGAGAACATCATCCTCGGCGGGCTGGCCTCGGGGCTGTCCCGCAAGGAGGTCGAGGCCCGCGCGGACGACGTGGCCGAGTGGACCGAGCTGGGCGACTTCATCGAGATGCCGATGCGGACCTACTCCTCCGGGATGTCGGCCCGGGTGGCGTTCTCGGTGGCGGTGCACATGAAGCCCGACATCTTGATGATCGACGAGGCGCTGTCGACCGGGGACGCGTCGTTCCGGGAGAAGGCGAACGCCAAGATGGCCGAGCTGCGTGACAGCGCCCGGGCCATGTTCCTGGTCAGCCACGGGATGAACTCGATCCGGGACATGTGCAACGACGCGCTCTGGCTGGACAAGGGCAAGCTGATGATGCGGGGCAACCCGGACGAGGTCGTCGATGAGTACCTGCGGTTCCTCAAGGTCAAGCGGCGCGACACGGCGGCCGAGGACATCTGACGGCCGCACCTGAGGTTCGGGAGGGGACGTTCGCCGGAGGGCTCCCGTACCTGGTGGTGGGCACGGGCCGGCCGCTGGTGCACCTGTGCGGCTCCACCCCGAACCATCGCAACCCCAAGCCCGGGTGGGAGCGCCGGTTCACCCTGGCCAGCGTCCTGCCCCTGGTCCGGGCGGGGTTCGAGGTCTGGTTCACCAACCGCTGGCCGGGGATGCCGACCGACATCAGCTTCGCCGAGGTCGCGGCCGGGCACGCGGACGCCCTGGCCGCGCACTTCGGGGAGCCGGTCGACGTGCTGGGCCACTCCACCGGAGGTTCGCTGGCCCTGCAGCTGATCGCGGACCGGCCGGAGGTCGTCCGGCGGTGTGTGGTGGCCAGCGCCGCATACACCCTGGGGCCGGTCGCCCGGCGGGCGCAGCGCAGCATGCTCCGGGACCTGCGGGCCCACGGGCGCTACACGGCCTCCTCCATCGCCGAAGGGCTCGAGGGCATGCTCCGTCCGGCCTGGATCCGGAGCCTGGTCACCCCGTTGCTGCAGGTCGTCTCGCGGCGGATCATGATCGAGAACCCCAGCGACGCCATCGCCATGCTGGCCGCCGAGGATGCGTTCGACGTCCGGGACCGGCTGGAGCAGATCCAGACCGAGACGCTGGTGGTCTGCGGCGCCCGCGACCACTTCTGGACGCCGGAGATGTTCACCGAGACCGCGTACCGGATGCCGCACGGGAAGCTGATCATGTACCCCCACCGTGGGCACGCCCTGCTCACCGCGCCCGAGTTCGTCCGCGACGTCAGCGCGTTCCTGCCCTGACGGCGGCGGGGAGTGTCGTCCCGGGGGCGCGGCGTCGTCCCTCTCGAACGCACCGACGCGGGCGGCGCCGGCCCGGGCGCGGCCTTATCGATCTGGAGCTGACCGACACGCCGAAGGGACCCGGCGGAGGGGCGTCAGCGCTGACCGAGGCGCCGGCGGAGGAACTCGGCGAGGTCTCCGGTCTCGCCGTCGCGGCCACCCTTGCCGACCACCAGCGGGGCCGGGCTGGGCTTGAGCTGGACACCGCGTACGCGTTCCATCAGCCCGCCCGGCACGGTCAGGATGTAGTAGCCGCCGTCCTCGCCCACGGCCACGCTCTGGTTCTTGCGGAGGTACCAGCCCCGCTTGTCGGTCTTCACGCTCTGCCCGGTGTAGAGAGTGGCGCGCAGCGGCTCGGCGGGGATCCCGGCCGCGCCGGCGTCGGCGATGAACTGGTCGATCAGCACCTGGGCCCGCTGCGACTCGGCCCGTTCCTGACCCGCGGCCAGCTCGGCCCGGCGCGCGGCTTCCTCGGCCCTCGACACGAGACGGAGCCTACCCGCGCAGGCTCGGCCGGGCTCCGCCGGCCGCCCCGTCGGGCCTACCCGCGGCTCCGGCGCCCCCGCCCGGACGCCGGACCGCCGGAACGGACCCGCCGCCCCGCATACACTGCGTGCTGCCGGAGGAGACGAGGAAACCCGATGTCACAGTCGACGCCACCCGAGCCCGGGAGCAGCGCCCGAGCCCGGGCGCCCCCCGAGCCGGACCCGGCCCGCACCACCGAGCCGGCGAGCCCCGGCCAGACCCCGGGCCGCCCGCGACGCCGGGTCTGGCCCTTCGTCATCGGCGGGGTCGCGGTGCTCCTGGTGGCGGCCCTGGGCATCGTCGGCTGGTACGTGTACTCGCTGAACACCAGCGTCAGCCAGAACATCCGGCGCAACGACTCCCTGCCCACCGCGGGCGGGTCGGACCGCCCGAGCGCCGATCCGGCGGCCTCCGGGGCCTTGAACTTCGTCCTGCTCGGCTCCGACAGCCGGAACCCCGACGACGCCGCCGAAGGGCGCAGCGACACGATCATGGTCGTGCACCTGAACAAGGCGCGGGACAAGGCCTACATCGTCTCCTTCCCCCGCGACATGTGGGTCAGCATTCCCGGCCACGGCAAGGACAAGATCAACGCCGCGTACTCCCTCGGCGGCGCCCAGCTGACGGTGTCCACGCTGGAGTCGCTGCTGGACACCCGCGTGGACCACGTGGTGCAGGTCGACTTCGAGGGCTTCATCGCGCTGACCGAGGGCCTCGGCGGGATCACCGTGAACAACACGAACGCGTTCACCTCGCACGGCTTCACCTACCCCAAGGGTGAGATCACCATCAAGGGTGAAGAGGCGCTGTGGTTCGTCCGGGAGCGGAAGTCGCTCCCCAACGGCGACCTGGACCGGGCCGAGAACCAGCGCAAGGTGATCAAGGCCATCGTGGCCAAGGGCCTGAGCCGGGAGGTGATCTCCGACCCGGCGCGGTTCACCGCGTTCATTGCGGGGGTGGCCCAGCACGTGGTCGTCGACCAGAGCCTGAGCGACGAGGCGATCCGCTCGATCGCCTTCTCCTTGCGGCTCAGCGCCACCAGCATCGAGTCGCTGCAGGCACCGATCAGCGGCTTCGCGACCATCCAGGGTCAGAGCGTCGACGTGGTCGACGAGGCGAAGCTCACCGAGCTGGGCACCGCCATCCGCAAGGACACCATGGACAAGTACCTGGCCAAGCACCCCAAGGGCTGAGCGTGCGCTTCGTCCGCAGCCTGCGCCAGCTCTGGCGGCACCGGCTGTTCCGCCGGCTGCTCGCCGTCCGGGTGGCCACCCAGTCCGCGGACGGCGTGCTGCAGGTGGCGCTGGCCTCGTACGTGTTGTTCTCGCCGGCCCGGCAGCCGGACGCGGCGTCGGTGGCCGCCGTGCTGGCCATCACCCTGCTGCCGTTCTCGATCCTCGGACCGTTCGTCGGCGTCGCCTTGGACCGGTGGTCACGGCGGCAGGTGCTGGTGGTGACCGACGTCCTCCGGGCCCTGCTCGCCCTCGCCCTCGCCGCCCTGGTCGCGACCGGGCTCCGCACCGGGGCCGCGGAGGCCGCCTTCTACGGCGGCGTGCTGCTGGCCATGAGCCTCAACCGGTTCCTGCTGGCCGCACTGTCGGCCGCGCTGCCGCACACCATCGACGCCCGTGAGTACATGGTGGCCAATGCCGTGATGCCCACCGTCGGACCGGCCGGCACCGTGGTCGGGGTCGGCGTCGGCACCGGCCTGCGGCTGGTGCTCGGTGGGGTGCTGCCCCCCGCCGTCGCCGACGGGGCGCTGTTCGCCGTCGCCGGAGCCGGGTTCGTGCTCAGCTCGGGGCTGGCCCTGCGGATGGGTCGGCGCGCCCTCGGCCCGGACGAGCCGGACCCGGCCCAGCCGCGCGACATCGTGGCGGGCCTGGTCGAGGCGCTCCGACACCTCGCGGTCCACCGGCAGGCCGGCATCGGGCTGCTGGCGATCTTCGCCCACCGGGTGGTCTACGGCGTGGTCACGGTGGCCATGATCCTGGTCTTCCGCAACCATCTGCACCCCCGCTCCGAGGTCGGGCCGGCCCTGGCCGACCTGGGTCTGCTCGCGGTCTGCACCGCGGCCGGGTTCGTGGCCGCGGCCGCCGTCACCCCACCGGCTACCGCGCGCTGGGGAGTGCGCCGCTGGGTGGTGGTGTCCTTCCTGCTCTGCGCCGCGTTCCAGCTCCTGCCCGGGGCGATCTTCACCCGGCTGCCGCTGCTGGTGGCCGGATTCCTGCTCGGCATCACCGGACAGAGCATCAAGCTCTGCGTCGACACACTGGTCCAGGCCCACGTCGACGACGAGGTCAAGGGCCGCGTCTTCGTGCTGTACGACATGGTGTTCAACGTCGCCCTGGTCCTGGCGGCCGGCATTGCGGCACTGATCCTGCCGGCCGACGGACGATCGGTGCCGGCGATCGCGGCGCTGGCGGTCGGCTACCTGCTGCTCGGGATCCTGTTCGCCGTGCTGACCCGAGGGCTGGCGATGGACGAGGGCACCGAGTCGCTCCGCGCCGAGACCGCCGGCAGCGCGCTGGGCCCCGACCGGGGCTGAGCCCCTCGGTCGGGACCGCGGGGGTGCCTTCAGGCCTGCGGCCGCGCCGCCCACCAGTCGAGCAGCTCCGCGGTGGCCCGCTCCTCACCGAGCGGTCCGGCGTCGATCCGCCGCTCCAGCAGGAAGTGGTAGGCCTGCCCGACCAGCGGACCCGGGGGGATGTCCAGGATCGTCATGATCTGGCGGCCGTCCAGGTCCGGCCGCAGGGCGTTCAGCTCCTCCGCAGCGGCCAGCACCTCGATCCTGCGTTCCAGGTCGTCATAGGCGGCCCGCAGCCGAGCCGCCTTCGCCCGGTTCCGGGTGGTGCAGTCGGCTCGGGTGAGGATGTGCAGCCGCTCCAGCTGGTCGCCGGCGTCGCGGACGTAGCGGCGGACCGCGGAGTCGGTCCACTCCCCCTCCCCGTAGCCGTGGAACCGCAGATGCTGCTCGATCAGCTGGCTGACCGCCTTGACGTCGTCGGCGCTGAACCGCAGCGCCGTCAGCCGCTTGCGGGCCAGCTTCGCGCCGACCACGTCGTGGTGGTGGAAGGAGACCTTGCCGCCCGGCTCGAACTTCCGGGTGGCGGGCTTGCCGATGTCGTGCAGCAGCGCAGCCAGCCGGTTCACCAGGTCCGGCCCGCCGCCGAGCCGGGGCTCCAGCTCGACGGCCTGCTCCAGCACGGTCAGGCTGTGCGCGTACACGTCCTTGTGGCGATGGTGCTCGTCGCGCTCCAGCCGCAGCGCCGGCAGCTCCGGCAGGACCTGGTCGGCCAGGCCCGTGCGGACGAGCAGGTCCAGACCCACCCGCGGCCGCTCCGACAACAGCAACCGGCTGAGCTCGTCCCGGATCCGTTCGGCGGACACGATGCGCAACCGGTCCGCCATCGCCGTCATCGCCGCGACTACCCGGGGGGCGGGCACGAACCCGAGCTGAGCCGCGAAGCGCGCCGCCCGCATCATCCGCAGCGGGTCGTCGCTGAACGACCGCTCCGGGGTCGCCGGGGTGTCCAGCACGCCGCCGGCCAGGGCCTGCAACCCGCCGTACGGGTCGACGAAGGTGCGCTCCGGAACCTTCAGGGCCATCGCGTTGACGGTGAAGTCGCGCCGCTCCAGGTCGGCGTCGATGGTGTCGCCGAAGGCCACGGCGGGCTTGCGGCTGTCGGTGGCGTAGGCGTCGGCCCGGAACGTGGTGACCTCGACGACCCAGCTCTCCTCGCCCAGGGTGACTCGGCAGCCGATGGTGCCGAACTCCTTGCCGATGGTCCACACCACCGGGGTGAGGCCGCGCAGCAGCCGCTCGATCTCGTCCGGGCGGGCGTCGGTAGTGAAGTCGAGGTCGTGACCCAGGCGGCCCAGCAGGGCGTCCCGGACGCTGCCGCCGACGAGGTACAGCTGCCGGTTGGCCGTGGCGAACGCCGCCGCGAGCCGGTCGATCACCGGCGCGACTCGGAGCAGCTCCCCCACCGCGGTGGTCTGCGCCTGGCTCAGCCGTTCGGCTCGGGGCGGGTCGGCGCGCTGCGCGGGGGTGGACACGTGGCCCCACTCTACTGTCCCGATCCGCCTCCCCCGCCGCTCCGTTTCCGCGGGGCCCGACCCCGGGCGCGGTGCGCGAGCAGCCCTGACGCAGCGCCGTGAACGTAGGATGAGGCGGTGCAGAGGGGGTGGCCCGGCCGGGCAGTACGGGTGCTCCTGGCGGTGGTCACCGCGGTGGGCGCCCTCTGGCTGACCCCCTGGACCGGCCCGACCCCGGCGCAGGCGGCGCCGCCGAAGGCGTACGTGTCGGTCAGCATGGACGCGATGAGCCCCGCCCTGCCGGCCCGCGACGGGACGGTCCGGCTGCGCGGGAGGGTGACCAACACCTCGGAAGTGGAGCTGACCAACCTGCAGGCCACGTTCTGGCGGTCGCTGGACCCGATCGAGAACCCCGAGGCCATGACCAAGGCCCTCGCGTCGGAGGCCGACGATCCGCTGGGCAAGCGGGTGCAGCCGCTGACGACCTTCGAGCCGATCCCGTCGAAGGCAGACCGGACGCTCGCCCCCCAGGAGTCGACCGACTTCGACCTGAAGGTGGACGTCGCCGACCTTGAGCTGCTGCCGACCGACGCCGTCTACCTGATCGGCATCCACGTGCTGGGCCAGCTCGAGGGCGTCGGCGCCGACTTCACCCTCGGCCGGGGACGGATCTTCATGCCGCTGGTCGCGTCGCCACCCCGGAACGCACTGCGCACCACGGGCGTGGTGGTGCTGACCAGCCGTCCGTCGCTGGTCCGCGACGGGGTGCTGCTGGACGACCACCTGGCCGGCGAGGTCGCGGCCGGCGGCCGGCTGAGCAAGCTGCTGGCTACCGCGGAGCAGGACGAAGTCAGCTTCCTCGTCGACCCGGCCCTGGTCGAGGAGCTCGAGACGATGCGCGGCGGCTACCAGGTACTGGGGGTGGACGGCACATCCACCGCCGACGGCACCGGGCGGGCCGCCGCCACCGCCTGGCTACAGGAGTTCACCGGCGTGCTCCGCGACGGTGACGGCTACCGGCTCCCGTACGGCAACCCGGACGTCGCCGCCCTCGTGCACGCCGGCCAGCAGGGCGTGCTGGAGCAGGCCGCAGCCCAAGGGGAGCAGGTCAGCACGACCCGCCGGCTGCCGCTGGTCGTGCTGCCGGCCCGGGGCCGTGCCGACACCGAGACGCTGGCCGCCGCGGAGTCGCTGCGGCCACGGGCCATCCTGCTGTCCGACCGGTCGACCGGCGCCACCGCTCCGCTGCTCGCGGGTCCGGGGTCCGCCCCGGTGGTCAGCTTCACCGCCGAGGGTTTCGGCGGCGGCCCTGGCCCGGCGCCCCGCAACACCGCCGTCAAGGTCCGGCAGCGGATGCTTGCCGACACCTGGATCGAGGCCAGCTCCACGCCGGCGGACGGCACCGTCGGGCGGGTCCGCCTGGTCACCGAGGCCGAGCAGGCGGCGGGGGCCGACACCGAGCTCGACGTGCCCTGGATCAAGAGCAGCACGCTGGCCGAGCTGCTGGACCGGATGCCGTCGCGGTGGACGGGCGAGCTCGGCTACGGCCCGGGCGCCCGGGAGGCCGAGATCGGCCCCGACCAGCTGGTCGCGGTCCGGGAGGTGGCCGAGTCCTACCGCACGCTGGCGGACCTGCTGGTCACCCCGGCCACCGCCCGAGCCGAGGGGCGGCAGGCCGTCCCGCGCATCGCCAGCGCCGACTGGCGGTATGAACCCGACGTCGGCCGGGAGTACGCCGCCGTGGTGCGACGACGGATCTCCACCCAGGTCGCCTCCGGGGTCAGCCTGCAGGTGGTCGGCCAGGTGGTGACCACCGGCCGGACCGGGTCGTTCCCGGTCACCGTGCGCAACAGCCTGCCGGCGGGCACCGACCCCGCCGAGCCCGATCTGAACGCGGTCGACGTGCGGGTCCGGTTCGCCTCCGCCAACGGGCAGCGACTCACCGTGGCCTCGCTCGACGAGCTGGCGCCGGTTCCCGGCGGCGGCAGCCTGACCGAGAACGCGCAGGTCGAGGCCCAGACCAACGGCACCGTACGGGTGATGGCCCGGCTCTACACCCGGACCGGGCAGCCGATCGGCCGTTCGGTGCCGATCGACGTGACCGCGACCCAGGCCGGGACCACGGGCTGGCTGATCGCCATCGTGGCCGGCGTCGTGCTGATCGGCACCACCGCCCTCCGCATCCGTCAGGTCGCCAAGGCGCGTGGGGAGGCGTCGGCGACCGAGGACCCGCTGCCCGTCTCGCGTCCCCCCGAGTCGGCCCGCCCAGGCCTCGACCCCACCACCCCGCGGAACGGTACGGGTGCGGTCGACGACACCGGCCATCCGCCCGCCGACGATCCGGCGGACCCGGTCGGGCCCGCCCAGCACAGTACCGAGGAGCGGCTGGATGTCTGAGCACCGGCCCGGCCCCGGCGCCCCGGCGTCGTCACCGGAGTCCGACCTCCCGACGGTCGAACGGCCGGCGGTCGCCGCGTCGCCGGCCCCCCGACCGGACCGCTCCGAGCGACCGCCGTCGGCCCAGCGGCTGATCTCGGCCAGCGCCGTGATGGTCGCCGGCACCCTGGTCTCGCGCATCGTGGGGTTCGGACGTTTCGTCCTGCTGGCCTACCTGTTCGGCATCGGCACCCGCCAGGCCGACATGTTCGCGGTGGCCAACAACGTGCCGAACAGCATGTACATCCTGCTGGCCGGCGGCGTGCTGAATACCGTGCTGGTGCCGCAGATCGTCCGGGCGGTGAAGAACGACCGCGACGGCGGTGAGGCCTACACCAACCGGATCCTCACCGGCGGTCTGCTGGTGCTGTTCGTCATCACCGTGGCGCTCACCCTCGCCGTGCCGCTGATCGTGTCCCTTTACACCGCGGGCGGCTGGAAGGAGCCGGCGGTCGCCGCGCAGTACCAGTCGATGGTGATGCTGGGCTACTTCTGCATGCCGCAGATCTTCTTCTACGGCGTGCACGTGCTGATCGGACAGGTGCTGAACGCCCGGGACCGGTTCGGGCCGATGATGTGGGCGCCGATCGCCAACAACGTGGTCTCCATCCTGGTTCTGCTGCTGTTCCTGGTCGTGTTCGGCCAGACCAACCCCTCGGCCGCGTTCACCACCCCGCAGGAGCTGGTCCTGGGCCTGGGCTCCACCCTCGGCATCGCGGTCCAGGCGGTGGTCCTGGTGCCGTATCTGCGCGGGGTCGGCTTCCGCTTCCAGCCGCGTTTCGACTTCCGCCACACCGGACTCGGCAAGACCGTCCGGCTGGCCAAGTGGACACTCGGGTTCGTGGTGGTCAGCCAGGCCGGCCTGGTGGTCATCAACAAGGTGGCGTCAGCCGCCACGGTCAGCGGCGCCGGCGGCGGCGTCGCGACCTACTCCTACGCCTACGCGCTGTGGATCATCCCGCACTCGCTGATCACCGTTTCGCTGGCCACCGCGATGCTGCCCAGCGCCTCCCGGCTGGCCATGGCCGGGGACCTGGCGGGGACTGCGGCCGAGGTCACCCGCACCCTGCGGCTGGCCGTCACCGCCCTGCTGCCGGCCTCGATCGGGCTGCTGGTGTTCGGGCTGCCGCTGGCCCGGCTGGTGTTCGGGTTCGGCGCCGGGCAGCGGGACGCCGACTTCGCGGGCTGGGCGCTGATGGTGCTCGCGGCCGGGCTGGTGCCCTTCACGGTGCAGTACATCTGCCTGCGCGCGTTCTACGCGCTGGAGAACACCCGGACGCCGTTCTTCCTGCAGCTGCTGATCACCGCGCTGAACGTCGCTTTCGGGATGCTGATCGTCCGCCTGGTCGGCAGCAACCCTGCGGTCGCCGCCTGCCTGGCCGGCGGTTTCGCGCTGGCCTACGCGATCGGGGTGCTGGTGTCGTTCCGGCGACTCCAGCGCGACCTGCCCGACCTGGCCCTGCGACCGCTGGGGGAGTTGGGCCTTCGGCTGGCCGGGGCCGTGCTGCCGGGAGCGCTGGTGATCGGGGGCGCCGTCTGGTGGGTCGAGTCCGGTCAGCCGTCCCAGCCGGTCCGGGCGGTGACGCTGACCGTGGCCGCGGCCCTGGCCGTCGGGGCGTTCCTGGTGCTGGCCCGCACCCTGCGCATCACCGAGGTCGGCCAGATCGTCGCCACGATCCGTGGTCGGGGCGGGTCGGGGTCCGGCGATGATCCCGAGGCACCCGGCGATTCCAACCGGGGCGAGGGGCCCGCCTCACCTACGATCGAGCCATCCGCCGCGCCGTTACCGCCGGGCGGCCCGATCGAGAGCGCGGACACCATGGTGACCTTCGTCAGCGCCGGCCGGCGCACCGACTCAGGGCCAACCCCCCCGGCTGACGCGTCGCCCGCCTCCACCTCTGCCGAGGGGGACGCGCTCACGCCCGCTCCCGAGCGCACGGCCGCCGCGCCGGTCCGCAGCTCGGTGGTCGCCGGCACCATCCTGGCCGGCCGGTACCGGCTGCAGGAGCTGCTGGCCGAGACCGACCGCGCGGTCACCTGGCGGGCCTTCGACCTGGTGCTGTCCCGGTCGGTGCTGGTCCACCTGTTGGCCCCGCACGACCCGACCGCCGAGGAGCTGCTGGAGGTCGCGCGCCGGGCGGCCGCGGCCACCGACTCCCGCTTCCTGCGCGTACTCGACGCGGTCCACAGCGAGACCGACGACCTCGGCTCCTACGTCGTGTGCGAGTACGCCGCCGGCCAGAGCCTGGAGCTCGTCCTCAGCCACGGCCCGCTGTCGGGACTGGAGGCCGCCTGGGTGGTCCGCGAGGTCGCCGACGCCCTGTCCGGGGTGCACGCGGTCGGGCTCTTCCATCAGCGGATCAGTCCCGACACGGTGGTCCTGACCCCCGACGGCCACGTCAAGATCGTCGGCCTGCTGATCGAGGCGGCCCTGCGGCCGGTGGTCGGCGACCCGATCCACGGCGCCCAGACCTGGACGCCGGAGCGGCGCGACGTCGCCGACCTGGGCCGGCTGCTGTACGGCTGCCTGGTGTCCCGCTGGCCGGGCGGCCCGGCGTTCAGCCTGCCCGCCGCTCCGGTCAGCGGCCGAGGCTGGATGACCCCGCGCCAGGTCCGGGCGGGAGTCTCCCCCGCGCTCGACAACGTCTGCGACCAGATCCTGGGCGATCCGCCGCGGCACCGCGCCGCCCGGCTGTCGACCGCCCACGCGGTGGCGGACGCGCTGACCACCGTGCTCGGAGCCGCCGACGCCTCCACCGACCTGGAGCGGCGGCTGCGCCAGCCGATCCCCAAGGTGACGACCACCCCGTCGTCGGTGGCCCGCAACCAGACCGTCAGCGCACCGGTGGTCGGCTCGGGACCCAGCCCCGGCTTCCCGGTCAGCCCGCTGTCGGACTCCACCCGGGTGACCGTGATCCGCCAGCCCCCGCCTCCGCACGCGCCACCCAAGGCGCCGGCGCCGCAGCGGCCACCCCGCCGGCGGGCGCGCCGCTGGATCGCCGGGCTCGCGGTGCTCGGACTGCTGCTGGTCGCCACCGGCAGTCACCTCGGCGGTGATCCTGGGCCGGGGCGGGGGAGGCGGTGCGGCACCGGCTGGCCGCACCGGCCAGCCGAGCGCGGGATCGACGTCCGCGCCCGGCGCGCCGCGAATCGTCTCGGCCCGGGAGTTCGACCCCCAGGGTGATCCGCCGAACACCGAGAACCCCGGGCAGACCCGCCTGGCCTACGACCAGAACCCGCGGACCCGGTGGCAGACGGTGCGCTACCTGGGCAGCCCTCGGCTCGGCGGGATCAAGCGGGGCGTCGGGCTCGTCCTCGATCTCGGCGAGACCACGACGGTGACGGGGGTGCGCCTGCGACTGAGCGGCGACGACACCAACGTGCAGGTCCGGGTACCGGCCAGCAACCCGGCCCGGACCACCAAACCACCGATGACCTCCGACAACCGGTGGCGTACCGTGAGCAGGCAGGCCGGGGCCGGGGCGGCGGCCAACCTCACCCTCGGGGCGCCGACGGCCACCCGTTTCGTGCTGGTGTACCTGACCTCGCTGCCGAAGGAGGGAAGCGGCTACCGCGGTGGGATCTACGAGGTCGAGGTGTTGTAGGTGGGCAAGGGCGGCGACCTGGGGTCCCTGGCCCCACCGTCGGCGTCCTCCCCGGCGACCCCCGATCCGACCCCGCTTCGGCCGACGGCCGTGGTCCCCGATCCACGCGACGACGCCGAGCTGGTCGCGGCCCACGTCGGCGGCGACCCGTACGCCTTCGCGGTCCTGGTCGGTCGACACCGCGACCGGCTGTGGGCCATCGCCCTGCGGGTGATGCGCAACCCCGATGACGCCGCCGACGCCCTCCAGGACGCCTACATCGCGGCGTTCCGCCGGGCCGACACCTTCCGGGGCGACGCCCGGGTCACCACCTGGCTGCACCGGATCGTGGTGAACGCCTGCCTGGACCGGATCCGGCGCCAGAGGACCCGGGCGGCCGAGCAGCCGCTGCCGACGACCGTCGACAGCGTCGAGCTGGGCACCACCGCGAGTCGCGACCCGCTGGAGATCCAGGAGGAGCGTGTCGCCGTGGCCGCCGCGCTGAGCCACCTGAACCCGGATCAGCGGGCCGCACTGGTGTTGGTGGACATGGAGGGCTACTCGGTGGAGGAGGCGGCGGTGGTGCTCGGCTGCGCACCCGGCACGGTGAAGAGTCGCTGCGCCCGCGGACGGGCCCGGCTGCTGCCGCTGCTCAGCCATCTGAGCGGCCGGGCGCTCCCCGGCCCCGAGCTGCGGGACGGCGGGAGAGGCTGATGGCGCACCCGCTGGAGCTCGCGTACAACTGGCGCACGCCGGTCCTGGTGTCCACGGTCGGTCTGGTGCTGTTCGTGCTGGCCCTGGTGCGGACCGCGCCACCGGGGTGGGTGAGCGCGGCCGCAGTGCTGACCGGCTGCTGGGTGCTGTTCCTGGTCGTGGTGTGGCTGCGCACCCGGGCCTTCCTGTCGGTGGACGGTTCGACACTGACGGTCCGCCGGTGGCGGGGCCGGCACCGGATCGAGGCGGGGCAGCTGGTCAAGGTCGCCGAGTCGATGACCCCGTCGGGGGCCTCCTACCGCCTCACGGTGCGTCAGGCAGACGGCCGGGTGCGACGCCGGGTGGCGCCGACCGCCCTGCTGCGGCGCGGACACTCGACCCTGTTCGCGTGGATACTGACCTGGGCTCCGGGCGCCGAGCTCGACCGCGGCTCGCAGCGAACCCTGGCGGATCTGCAGGACCGCGGCCTGGTGCCGACCCGACCCGACCGGCAACAGAGCACAGCGGTCGGCACCGACGAACGGCCGGCAAGCCTGCTGGAGGCACGCCGGCATCCCGACCCCGCGGAAGGAGGGCCGGCATGACCGAGCACGGCGGTCGCCTCGACGAGCACGTCACCGACGACGAGCTGGCCGACGCCACCGTGGGCCTGCTGAGCCCCGACCGGACCCTCGAGCTGCGGGCCCACGTGGCCGGCTGCGCGAGCTGTGCCGCGCGGGCGTCCGCGCTGGCCGAGGTGGAACGGCTGCTCGCCACCGTGCCGGCTCCGCCGATGCCGCCGGAGGTCGTGGCCCGGCTGGAGGCCGTCCTCACCGGGGAGCAACGACGACGGACCTCCACCGCCGCTCCGCTCCCGCAGCACCCGAAGCCGACGCTGGGCGCGTTCGCCGGTGGCGCGGCCGAGCGGCCGGGAACGCGGCACGTGTTCCGTACGGTCCTGCTGGCGGCGGTGGTGGCGATGGTCGTCGGGTTCGCCGGCTACGTGGTCAGCGCCAGCGCGGGGATGAACGAGCCCACGGCCGGTGCCCCGGTCCAGGTCAGCGGCGCCGACCTCGCCCGGCAGGCCCGCACGGTCGCCGGCGCCCGAAGTCTGAGCGCGCACCTGTTCTCCGACGCCTGGTGGTGTGCGAACCGCGTCGTGGAGGGCCGGATCACCGGCCTCGTGCCCGCCGTGGTGGACGGGGCCCGCGCGCTGCTGGTCTACAGCACCGACGGCGGCGTGCGCCGGGTGACGGTGGTCTCAGGCTGCCCCGGGCCCGCGGCCCGGGCCGGCGCCACGGTCGAGCTGGACCGCTGAGCGCGACCGGGCGCGGCACGGAATACGGTGCGCCGCTCGCGACGTTCTGCTCGGGTAGGGTGACGGACGCCAGACGGCCACCTCCGGGTGACCGGAATCCGTGCCGCACACCCTTCCCCGACCGTGGCCGCGCACCAGCCGTTACTGAACGAGAAGGATCTCCCGCATGGGTACTCCCACCACCACCGACGTCCGCGATGTCATCATCGTCGGCAGCGGACCGGCCGGCTACACGGCGGCGGTCTACGCGGCCCGGGCCGACCTGAAGCCGTTGGTCTTCGAGGGTTCGATCACCGCCGGTGGCGCGCTGATGAACACCACCGAGGTGGAGAACTTCCCCGGCTTCCGCGACGGCATCATGGGCCCGGAGCTGATGGAGCAGATGCGCGCCCAGGCGGAGCGGTTCGGCGCCGAGCTGTTGACCGAGGACATCGCCGAGATGGACCTGACGGGTCCGGTGAAGATCCTCACCGACGCGTACGGCACCTCGTTCGCGGCGCGGACGGTCATCCTGGCCACCGGGTCGGCGTACCGCAAGCTGGGGATCGCCGACGAGGACCGGCTGTCGGGCCACGGGGTCTCCTGGTGCGCCACCTGTGACGGGTTCTTCTTCCGCGACAAGGACATCGCCGTGGTCGGCGGCGGCGACTCCGCGATGGAGGAGGCCACCTTCCTCAGCCGGTTCGCCCGGTCGGTGACCGTCATCCACCGCCGCGGCGAGCTGCGGGCCAGCAAGATCATGGCCGCGCGGGCCGAGAACGACCCGAAGATCTCCTTCGCCTGGTGGTCGGAGGTGGCCGCGCTGCACGGCGACACGTCGCTGACCGGGATCACCCTCCGGGACACCCGGACCGGGGCGGAGCGGGAGCTCGCCGTCAACGGGCTGTTCATCGCCATCGGTCACGACCCGCGCTCGGAGCTGCTGCACCGCCAGGTCGAGCTGGACGCCGAAGGCTATGTGATGACCGACGGCAAGAGCACCCGGACCAACGTGCCCGGGGTGTTCGCCTGTGGCGACCTGGTCGACCACACCTACCGCCAGGCGGTCACCGCGGCCGGCACGGGCTGCGCCGCGGCCCTGGACGCCGAGCGCTACCTGGCCGACCTGAACGACGAGGCCGAGCACGAGGCCGCCCTGGCCGGGGCCGTCACCGTCTGAGCGATCCGCTGGGACCGACGCTGTCAGTCCCACGCGTCACAGTTGTCACACCACCGAGGCCGGGTCGGACCCGGCAGAACCGAGAGCAGGAGCAGCAGATGGGTGCAGTGAACGAGGTCACCGACTCGACGTTCGACGAGGTCGTGCTGAAGTCGGCCAAGCCGGTGATGGTGGACTACTGGGCCGACTGGTGCGGCCCCTGCAAGCAGGTCGCGCCGATCATCGAGGAGCTGGCCCGGACCCACGGCGACAAGATCTCCTTCGTCACGATGGACACCAACACCAACCCGGTCACCCCGGCCAACAACCACGTGCTCGGGTTGCCGACCATCCAGCTGTACGTCAACGGCGAGCTGGTCAAGGCCTTCAAAGGCGCGAAGTCCAAGTCCGTGCTGCTCGGGGCGATCGAGGAGTACCTCTGATCCGTCCGACGCCCGTCCGCGGCTGCTGACGGCCCCGGCCCCGCCCGGCCACGGACCCAGCCCACTCGCGGCGCGGCCGCTCAGAAGTGGTCGGGGCAGAACGGCTTGCGCTGCCAGTCGAACGCCCGGCTGGCCGCGGCCACCGACCCGGGGGTGCGCTCGGTCACCAGGCCCGCGCCGGCGAGGGTCTGCACGGACGTGCCGGCCAGGTACACGGCGCCGAGCTCTCGGACATCGAGACTCAGGTCGGGTCGGCGACGAGCCCGGGTGACCTTGGCCGGACCCCCGGTCGTGGCCTGCACCCGGAACGCCCCGTCGTTGTGCGCGAACAGGCCGTCGCGGACCCCGATCACCACATCCAGGTCCGCGGCGTAGGCGCGGGAGGCGAGCGCGCTCTTCACGTCGACGACGCGGACGTACAGGGACTCCCCCACGCTGGCCCGGACGGCCCGAGAGTCGGCGACCAGGTAGCGCAGCGGTCCGTCGATGGGGGTCTCGCTGGCCGAGAAGCGGCGCACCAGGTCCAGATCCAGCAGAAAGCGCCACAGGGCGGCGAGTCCCGGGCCGGTGGCGGCATCGACCTCGAGCACGATCACCTCGCCGGCGGGGCCCTCCGGCGCCCACTCCCCCCGCACCCGGTAGAGCGCGTACCCGTCCGCCGCGCCGTCGGCCGCGTGATGCAGCACGTACCGCAGGGCGCTGGCCCCGTCCCGGTCCTCGGCCTGGTCGAACAGCCGCTGGTCCCACCACCCGGGTGCCCGGTCCAGCCCGCCGGGCCGCTGCGGGAGCAGCCGCGCGTGCAGGTCGACCACGGCGGCGCGGTACTCCTCGGGTGCAGGCTCGCTCAGCCATCCGTCGCCGAGGTCGGTGCCGGGGCGGAACGCGGTGGCCCGGGTCGAGCCCGTCAGGGTCAGGTGGGGAACAGCCGGCCCGTACCCGAACCGGCCGTAGATCGGCGCCTCGGAGGCCCACAGGACCGCGACCGGCTCCCCGCGCCGGTGCACGTCGTCGAGCTGGTGCTCCATCATCTGCGACAACAGCCGCACGACGCCGGTACGCGGGTGAGACGGTCACCATGGTCACCGCAGCCACCCGCAGCACGGCACCGGGCACGGCCAGCTTCCGGCTGAACGCCGCCGCGGTCGCGACCCAGCGGTCCTCGGCCACGAACCCGATGGCGCGGTCCGGCTCGAGCAGCGGTTCGTCGATGCTCCAGTGCTCGGGCCGGTAGTCGCCGTGGAAGGTCTGCACGCCGCGCTCGAACCACGATCGGCTGGTCTCGGCGCTGACGATCCGCAGCTGGGGATCGGGACGGGCCATGGCGGGACCTCTCGGGTCGACGGATGAGCGACAGGGCCATCATCGCCTGGTCGCCGATTCGAGCACATCCGGAATAGGCGACCGTCGGCCGCCGCTGAGCAGGGGTGCGCATCGTCCGGGGTGAGCACCCCGCTACGGAAGGATCCTCGTGCCCAGCCTGACCGACTTCACCGCCACCACGATCGACGGCCGCGAGCAGCCGCTCAGCGACTACGCCGACCGGGTCGTGCTGGTGGTCAACACCGCGTCGGCCTGCGGATTCACCCCGCAGCTGGCCGGCCTGGAGGAGCTGCACCAGGGCTACCGCGACCAGGGCCTGGCCGTGCTCGGGTTCCCGTGCAACCAGTTCGGCAACCAGGACCCGGGCAGCAACGACGAGATCAGCGACTTCTGCCAGCTCAACTACGGTGTCAGCTTCCCGATGTTCGGCAAGGTCGAGGTGAACGGCGACGACGCCCACCCGCTGTTCTCCTGGCTGCGTCAGGAGCAGGGCGGCGTCCTGGGCGACGCGATCAAGTGGAACTTCACCAAGTTCCTGGTCGGCCGGGACGGACAGGTGATCCGCCGGTACGCCCCGACCACGAAGCCCGAGCAGCTCGGCGACGACATCGAGGCGGCCCTGAGCGCCTGAGCATCGGTTCAGCGCCGCGGTCGTGACCGGGCGCGGACGTGCATCCGCTCACCCTGCGGCCCGTACAGGCAGAGCACCTCGGCGGGCTCCTCGCCGACCGCGCCGAACCAGTGCGGCACCCGGGTGTCGAACTCGGCCACCTCGCCGGGGCTCAGTTCCAGGTCGTGGTCGCCGAGGACCAGCCGCAGCCGCCCGGCGAGCACGTACATCCACTCGTAGCCCTCGTGGGTCCGCGGGTCCGGCTCGCCGGCCCGCACCGGGATGATCTGCTTGTAGGCCCGCAGCCCGCCCGGCCGACGGGTGAGCGGGACCACGGTCATCCCGTGGCTGGTGAACGGCTTCGCGTGCACCCGCGGGTCCCCGGTGGCCGGGGCGTCCACCAGCTCGTCCAGGGGCACCTGGTGGGCGCGCGCGAGCGGCAGCAGCAGCTCCAGCGTCGGCTTCCGCTGGCCGGACTCCAGGCGCGAGAGGGTGCTCACCGAGATCCCGCTGGCGGCCGACAGCTGCGCCAGTGTGGCACCGCGGTCCTGGCGCAACGCCCGCAGGTGCGGCCCGACCCGCAGCAGGACCTCATCCAGCTCGTCCTCGTCCACCACCCTCCCATTTTGCTGTTATGGCAACAGGACTTGTCAAGTCAGGCCCGGCGAGGCACGCTCGTCTCACATCGAGAACGAGGAGACGACGATGCGAACGACAGACGACACTGACCCTCCCGGGCCCCGGCCCAGGAGACGTACGACGTGGTGGTGGCCGGGGGTGGGCCGGCCGGGCTGAGTGCGGCGGTGGCCCTGGCCCGGTCCCGCCGCTCGGTCCTGCTGGTCGACGACGCGAGCCCGCGGAACGCCACGGCCGGGCAGGTCCACAACTACCTGGGCCGGGAGGGCACGGCACCGGCCGAGCTGCTGGCGTACGGCCGGGACGAGGTCGTCGGCTACGGCGGCGAGATCGTCGACCAGCGGATCAGCGGCGTCCACCGCGAGCCCGACGGCGGGTTCGTCGTGCACCTGGACGGCGGAGCCCCGGTCCGGGGGCGTCGGCTGCTGGTGGCGACCGGGCTCCGCGACGACCTGCCGGACATCCCGGGCGTGGCCGAGCGCTGGGGCCGGGACGTGCTGCACTGTCCCTACTGCCACGGCTACGAGGTCCGCGACCAGGCGGTCGGCGTGCTGGCCGGTGGACCGATGTCGCTGCACCAGGCCCAGCTGTTCCGGCAGCTGACGCCCGACGTGACCCTGATCCTGCACCAGCAGCCGGCACCCGAGCCGGAGACCGCGGAGCGCCTGGCGGCCCGGGGCATCACCGTGGTGGCGGGCGAGGTCGAGCGCCTCGAGGTCACCGCCGACCGGCTGACCGCGGTCCGGCTCCGCTCCGGGGCGCGGGTGCCCCTGCAGGCCCTGGTCGTCGCTCCCCGGTTCACCGCTCGCTCGGACATCCTGGGCGACCTGGGGCTGCGGGCCGAGGATCTGCGGATGGGCGAGCAGGTGGTCGGGTCGGCGGTACCGGCCGATCCCACCGGGGCGACCACTGTGCCCGGAGTCTGGGTGGCCGGCAACATCACCGATCTCGGCGCCCAGGTGATCGCCAGCGCCGCGGCCGGGCTCAAGGCCGGCGCCGCGATCAACGCCGACCTGGTGGAAGACGACGTTCGCCGGGCACGGGACGCGTACCGACTCGAGCTGAGCGAGGCCTCGTGAGCCCCGAGCACACCCACGACGTCCCGCCGGAGACGTTCCTGGAGCGGCCGGCGTGGGAGCAGCGCTACGGCGCCGCCGAGGCAGTGTGGAGTGGACGCGCCAACCCCCAGCTGGTCGCCGAGGCAGCCGACCTCACTCCCGGCCGGGCGATGGATGTGGGCTGCGGCGAAGGGGCCGACGCGATCTGGCTCGCGCGGCGCGGCTGGCAGGTCACCGCGGTCGACTTCGCGCGGACCGGGCTGACGCGGGCCGAGCAGCACGCACGCCGCGCCGGCCCGGAGATCGCCGAACGGATCACCTGGGTCCGGGCCGACGTCCGCGACGGCCTGCCGGGCGGACGGTATGACCTGGTCTCCGCCCAGTACTTCCATCTGCCGCCGGAACCCCGCGCGGACCTGTTCGGGCGGCTGGCCGAGGCCGTGGCCCCGGACGGCACCCTGCTGTTCGTGGCCCACCACCCGTTCGACCTGGAGACCGTCGGTCGTCGGTTCCCCGCGGACATGTTCGTCACCGCCGAGGATCTCGCCGGCACCCTCGACCCCGGCACCTGGGAGGTCCTCGTCGCGGAGGCCCGGGCCCGGACCGTCACCGTGCCCGACCGGGGCGAGCTGACCATCCATGACGCCGTGCTCCGCGCCCGCCGTCGTCCGCACACCCCGGCCGTGGGTTCGCCCGGTCCAGGCGGCTGACGCATTGGCTGGCTAGGGATTCGGCCCCGGTACGGTGGCTGTCTCCCGCCAGCTGACGCCGCGTGGCTCCGCCGGCTGGCCGACCAGATCGGTCAGCCGGCTCCACGCGGCGCCCAGATCCGGCTTCCACCGCGCGGTGCTCTGCAGGTTCATCCGCAGCCGGGGGGTGATCGGGTGGTCGCGCACCACCGCGAAACCGACCGCCTCCAACCACCCGGCCGGCAACAGGCAGGAGGGACCCTCGCGGTAGGTGCCGACCGCCTCGAGCGCCCGGATGTCGCGGCGCAGCACGAGGCCGGCGGCGGCCTGGACCAGCTGGCGGCCCAGGCCGACCCCGCGGTAGCCCTCCACCACCTTGGCCGACAGGACGACCGCCGCGTCCGGGCTCACCGGGGTGGTCGCGAAGGCACCGAGCCGCGGCACGAGCGCCGCCGGGGCCATGGTCAGGTAGCCGATGGTGCGGCCGTCGTCGGTGGCCCGCACCCCGCAGTAGCCCCACCGCTCGGTGACCGCCCGGGCCCACTCGGCCTTGACCTCGGTCCCGTCGCGGTGCGCCTCTCCCGGCGAGGCCAGGTCACCCAGGCTCATCTCCCAGAACGTGCACTGCGCACACGGGTCGGGCAGCTCGGGCAGCTGCGCCGCGGTCAGCGGCCGGATCCGCCGACTGCTCACGCGCTCGGGCCCTTCACCCGCGGCCGGGCCAGGCCGACGACGAAGCCGACCAGCACGCTGCCCAGCGCGGCTGCGCCGAGATAGAGCATCCACCGCACGACCAGCGGAAGCCGCCGACGGGTCGTCGTGGTGACCTCGGAGCCCATGCCCACATCGTAGGCGTCCCGACCGCAACCCGGGGCCCGGCGTGACGCCCGGTGCCACCCCGGTCGAGGAAGGCTGATCGAGCATGCGATCCCTGCGCCGATGAGGCACCCTTGGTACGTGACTGACGCGGTCCCGCCCCCCGAGCCCGGCCCCGCCGCCGGCCTCGAGCGCCTGCGGCCACGCGACACCCGGCTCGACAGCTACGTCGATCGGTACGCCGCGCGGACCCACGGAATGACGGCGTCGGCCATCCGAGCTCTCTTCGCCGTCGCGAACCGACCCGAGGTGGTCTCGCTCGCCGGCGGCATGCCGAACATCACCGACCTCCCGCTGGACGCGATCGGGGCGACCATCAACACCCTGGTCGTCGGCAACGGCCGGCAGGCCATGCAGTACGGCTCCGGACAGGGCGAGCCGTCGATGCGGGAGGCGATCTGCGAGGTGATGCGGCTGGAGGACATCTCCGCCCATCCCGACGACGTCACCGTCACGGTCGGCTCCCAGCAGGGCCTCGACCTGGTCACCCGGCTGTTCTGCGACCCCGGCGACGTGGTGCTGGTCGAGGCGCCGAGCTACGTGGGGGCGCTGGGGGTCTTCCGGGCGTACCAGTGCGAGGTGGTGCACGTCGCGATGGACGACGACGGGCTCCGCCCCGACGCGTTACGGGAGGCCATCGCCGCCGTGCAGAAGGCGGGCAAACGAGCGAAGTTCCTGTACACGATCCCCAACTTCCAGAACCCGGCCGGCGTCTCCCAGCCGCTGGCCCGCCGGACCGAGATCATCGAGGTGGCCGCCACCGCGGACCTGCTGGTCGTGGAGGACAACCCGTACGGGCTGCTGGGCTTCGAAGGCGATCCGACCCCGGCCATCCGCTCCCTGGACGCGGACCGGGTGGTCTACCTCGGCTCGTTCTCCAAGACGTTCGCCCCCGGGTTCCGGGTCGGCTGGGTGCTCGCCCCGCACGCCGTTCGCGAGAAGCTGGTGCTGGCCCAGGAGTCGGCGACCCTGTGCCCGCCGACGTTCTCCCAGTTCGCGGTCACCTCGTACCTGACCAACCACGACTGGCGGGGTCAGATCAAGGTGTTCCGGGAGATGTACCGGGAGCGCCGGGACGCGATGCTGGCCGGGCTGGCCGACCACATGCCGGCTGGCACGGCGTGGACCGTGCCCGGCGGTGGCTTCTTCGTCTGGGTGACCCTGCCGCCGGGCCTGGACTCCCAGGCGATGCTGCCCCGCGCCGTCACCGCCCGGGTCGCTTACGTGCCCGGCACCGCCTTCTACGCCGACGGCTTCGGCAGCCGCTTCATGCGCCTGTCGTACTGCTTCCCCACCCCGGACCGCATCATCGAGGGCACCCGACGGCTCGGCGAGGTGCTGGAGTACGAGGCCGGGGTGCTGGAGACCTTCGGTGGCGCCCTCGGAGATCCCGCGAGCCGGCCGCAGCTGCGTCCGGACGAGGCGCCCGGCGCCAACCAGGCGTGACCGCGCCAGCCTCCCCCGTTCGCGCGGGGGCACCCCGAGGAGAGGAATCCGCGTGAGCGAGGAGACCGTGGTCGTGCTGGCCGGCGGGCTGTCCCACGAACGGGACGTTTCCCTGCGGTCCGGCCGGCGGGTCAGTCAGGCGCTGCGCTCGCGCGGGCTGGAGGTGATCGAGGCCGACGTCGATTCCAGCCTGGTCCCCCGGCTCGCCGAGCTGCCGGGGGCGGTGGTGTTCCCGCTGCTGCACGGCGAGGCCGGCGAGGACGGCGCGCTGCGGGAGGTGCTGGCGCTGCTCGGGGTGCCGTTCGTCGGCTCGGTCGGCTCGGCCTGCCGGGTCGCGTTCGACAAGTCCATCGCCACCACCGTGATCGCCGACGCTGGGCTGCCCACCCCGGCCCAGGTCGCCCTCCCACACGAGATCTTCCGGGAGCTCGGCGCGCAGGCGCTGGTCGCCGCCCTCGGCGACGTGGTCGGCTTCCCGATGATGGTCAAGCCGTCCCGCGGCGGCTCCGCCCTTGGCGCCAGCAAGGTCAGCCGGGCCGAGGAGCTGCCGTCGGCCATGGTCGGGGCGTACGCGTACGGTCCGGTGGCGGTGGTCGAGGAGTTCGTGGCGGGCACCGAGGTGACCGTCGCCGTGGTCGACCGCGGGCCGGGCCCGGCCGCGCTGCCGGCGGTGGAGATCCGGCCCGACTCCGGGGTGTACGACTACACCGCCCGCTACACCGCGGGGGCCACCCGCTTCCTCTGCCCGGCCGAGGTGCCGCCCGAGGTGGCGGCCGCCTGCGCGGACCTCGCCCTCCGGGTACACCGCGAGCTGGGCATGCGGGACCTGTCCCGAACGGACATGATCGTCACCGCGGACGGGCCGGTCTTCCTCGAGGTCAACGTGGCGCCCGGGATGACCGAGACCTCGGCCGTACCGCTGGCCATCGAGGCCGCCGGCTGGTCGCTGGGCAAGATGTGCGCCGACCTGGTGCGTGCCGCCGCGGCCCGGGGCGGCCGGGTCCCGGCGCGGCCTGCGGCGTGAGATCTCCTGCCGTTCCGGCCTGGCTCCGCCAGCTGGCGGTGGTGGTCGTCGGTTGTGCGCTGGCAGCGGTGATGGTGCTGCTCGGGCTGTGGCAGCTGCAGGTGTTCCGGGAGCAGGGTCAGGCCGCCTCCGCGGCGCGGGCGGCCGAGCCGGCCGTCGACCTCGCCTCGGTCGCCCGGCCCGGAGACCCGGTCCTGGACGGGTACGGCCGGACGGTGGCCTTCAGCTGTCGGTATCTGCCGGAGACGCAGCTGCGGGTCCCCCTGACGGGCTCGCCGACCGTGGACCGGGTGCTGACCGGCTGCCGGCTGGACGGCGGCGGGGTGGTCGCCGTCGCTCGCGGCACGGTCGGCTCGGGTGCCACCGTTTCGGACCCTCCGGGCGGAGCGGTGGTCGGGACCGGTCTGCTGCTGCCGTCCGAGGACGCCGCGGACAGCTCCGTGTCCGGCGGCCGGCTGTCCAGCGTACGGATTCCGGTGCTGGCGCAGGACTGGCCGGGCCCGCTGGTCGACGGCTACATCGTGCTGGCCCCGGCGGACGCGCAGGCGCAGGGGCTCGACCCGGTGCCGGTCGTCCTCCCCGAGGCGCGGGGCCGGCTCCGTAACGGGGCGTACGCCCTGCAATGGTGGGTGTTCGCCGCGTTCGCGATCGCCATGGCGGGCCACATCGCCCGAGACATCGGCCGACGGGGCGGCGTGGTGGAGGAGCCGGTGGTCCAGCCCGGCCGCTGAGGCCGCCCCACCGCGGGCCCACGTACGCTCTCCCCATGCGTGCCGCGTTGCTCCGCTACCGGATCATGGCCTACCTGGTCGGCTGTCTGCTCATCGTCCTGGTGCTCGTGGGGCTCCCGTTGAAGTATGCGGGCGGCAACCCCGACGTCGTCACCTGGACCGCGATCCCGCACGGCTGGCTGTACATGATCCTGCTGATCACGGCCGTCGACCTGGGCCGGCGGGCGAAGTGGGGCTGGACGCGCCTGCTGCTGATCGCGCTGGCCGGGACGGTGCCGTTCCTGTCCTTCGTCGCCGAGCGGTCGGCGACCAAGGACGTCCGGGCCAAGCTGGCCGCTCAGGAGGCTTCGGCCGCCACCGCGGCGCAGGCGGCCACCGGTGGCTCCGAGGCATTGTCCCGCTCACCCGGACCGGTAGCCGACCTCCGACCCGGCCACCTGCGTGCCGAGTGACGACAGCTCCAGCCGCTTGTCGATAAAGCGATAAAAAGCTAAAGCATTTTATTTATTAATCTCGTTAGGTCGTCGGCGTCGGCGAACTCGATCACGATCCGCCCCCGGCGTCGGCCAGTCACCACCTGGACCCGGGTCTCGAGCCGGTCGGCCAGCTGCGCGGCCAGCTCCTGGTCGCTCGCGCTGGCCACCGCCGTCCTGCGCGGCTCCCGCACCGTCGCCTCGGTGCCCAGCTCGCCGACCGCCACGATCTCCTCCGTGGCACGAACCGATAGTCCTTCGGCCGTGATCCGCTGGGCGAGCCTCTCCTGTGCCGCCTGGTCCGGCACCGCCAGCAGCGCCCGGGCATGTCCCGCGCTGAGCACTCCGGCCGCCACCCGCCGTTGCACCGTCGGCGGCAGCCGCAACAGCCGGATGGTGTTCGAGATCTGGGGCCGGGACCGCTTGATCCGGGTGGCCAGCTCATCCTGGGTGCAGCCGAAGTCCTCCAGCATCTGCTGATAGGCGGCGGCCTCCTCGAGCGGGTTCAGCTGCGCCCGATGCAGGTTCTCGAGCAGGGCGTCGCGGAGCAGGTCGTGCTCCTCGGTCTCCCGGACGATGGCCGGGATGGCGGTCTGGCCCGCCTCCTGGGTGGCCCGCCACCGGCGCTCCCCCATCACCAGCTCGAAACGGTCCTCACCCAGCGGACGGACAACCACCGGCTGCAGCAGCCCCACCTCCTGGATGGAGGCCACCAGCTCGGCCATGGCGTCCTCGTCGAACACCGACCGTGGCTGTCGCGGGTTCGGGCTGATGGCCGACACCGGGATCTCGGCGAAGTACGAGCCGGCCGGCATCGGCTCGTCGGCCGTCGGCCGCCCCGCCGCCGACGTATCGGTGAGGATCGGACCCGGGTCGGTGCCGGGCTCGTCCACGGTGCGCGGCGGTACCGGCTCGGTGCGCTGGAACAGCTCACCGAGACCCCGGCCGAGGCCGACGCGACGTTCGGTGTTGAGGCTCATGCGGGCTCCTCGGCGCCTCGGCGGGCGATCTCTCGGGCGGCCGCCAGGTACGAGACTGCACCGGCGGAGTCGGGGTGGTAGGTGAGCACGCTGCGGCCGTAGCTGGGTGCCTCGGAGATCCGCACGGAGCGGGGGATCACCGTGGGCAGCGTCTGTGCGGCGAAGTGGGTGCGTACCTCGTCGGCCACTTGGGCCGCGAGCTTGGTCCGCGCGTCGTACATGGTGAGCAGCACGGTGCTCACCTCCAGCGTGTCGTTGAGCTCTCCCTTGACCAGGTTGATGGTGTTCATGAGCTGCGAGACGCCTTCCAGGGCGTAGTACTCGCACTGGATGGGGATGAGGATCTCGGTGGCGGCGACCAGGGCGTTCAGCGTGAGCAGCCCGAGGGAGGGCGGGCAGTCCAGGAACACGTAGTCGGTGGGATGCTCGGCGAGATACGCGCGGAGGGTGCGCAGCAGCCGGTTCTCCCGGGCCACGGTGGACACCAGGGCGATCTCGGCCGCGGCCAGGTCGATGGTGGCCGGCAGGACCCGGAGCTGCGGTGCCTCGGGGGAGTCTTGGACGTGGCCGGCCATCGCGTCGCCGCCGATCAACACCTCGTACGTGCCGGGGGTGCCCGGTGGATGGTCCACACCCAGGGCGGTGGTCGCGTTCCCCTGCGGATCGAGGTCGACCACGAGCACTTTCAAGCCGCCGAGGGCCAGCCCGGCAGCGAGATTGACAGCCGTGGTGGTCTTCCCCACGCCGCCCTTCTGGTTCGCTACCACGAAGATCCGCGTGCTTGGCGGGGCCGGGTAGCTGACCGGCGAGGGCATGGTTCCACGTGAAACGGCCGCCGCCGACGGCGTCCCGGACTGCAGCCCGGCGGCCGTGACCTCGCCCTCGTGGTCGGTGTCACCGTGGTCGAACTCGTCACGGTCGAAACGTGCACGTCGTGGTCCCGGGCCGCGGACCTTAGCCGCATGGGACCGGATCTCCGGGCGCAGGTCCGCGACGGGCACCTCCAGACTCCGATCGGCTGCGGCGACGGGCGGTGCGCTGGCGGGCGCGTCGGTCGGCATCGACCCGTGGTCGGCGATCAGAGCCGGGAGCCCCGCCGCCTCCGGCTTCAGTCCCGGCGCCGTCGGTTCCGGCTCGCTGTGGATAGCGCGGGTGCTGGGGTCCTCCGGGGGGCTGGCCACGGCCTGGAGGTGACGCTCGGGTCGAACCGGGTCGGCCTCGCCCGGGCCCTCGGGCGCGACGGCGGGGGCGGCTGGCTCGGGGGCGGCCTGGGGAGTCGTCGATAGGTCCGGCTCGGGCTCGGTTTCACGTGAAACGCGCGGCCAGCCCAGGCGGCGAGCCTGCTCACGGACGGCTCGTGGCCACCCGAGACCCCGGGTGATCCCTCCGCCGGCGGGGCTCTGGCTCATCCACTCTCCTCAGCGTGTACCTGTGGACCTGCGATCAGAACGCTACCCAACACAGGCCCGCCGACCTCGCTGGACGCGCGGCGGCCGGGCATCGGCTTGCCCCGCCCAGACCGGGGACGTTCAGCTACGGCCGGCGCGGCGGACGCGGATGACCCGGGTGGGCTCAGCGCCGGCGTGGGCCTGCGCCTCCAGCACGTCGGCGCGCAGCCTGGCGCGGGCCAGCTCGCGGCTACTGCCGCGGATCTCGGCCTCCGCCGTCTGACCCTTCAGGGCCAGCAGCACGCCGTCGGGGGCGAGGAGCGGCTCACACCACCCGAGCAGGCGGCCGAGGGGGGCCACCGCGCGGGCCACGACGACGTCATACGTGCGGCGATGATCCTCGGCCCGAGCCCGCACGACCTGCACCCGGTCCTCGAGCGCCAGGGCGGTCACCGCTTCGGACAGGAAGGTCGCTCGCCGCAGCAGCGGCTCGAGCAGCGTCACCCGCAGGTCGGGGCGCGCGATGGCGAGCGGCACGCCGGGAAGTCCGGCACCCGACCCGACGTCGACGACCGAGGATCCCTCGGGCAACAGCCCCTCCAGCGCGAGGCTGTTGTCGATGTGCCGGCTCCAGATGCGATCGCGCTCGTGCGGCCCGATGAGACCGCGCTCCACTCCCACAGATGTCAATAAGTCGACAAATACCTGAAGTGCCCCGATCTGGTCTGCCGTCCCGTTCACCGGGATCAGACAGGGAGCACGACAACGTGCCGCCGCGGTTCCTCGCCCTCGGACTCGCTGGTCAGACCGGCCGCCGCCACCGCGTCATGCACGATCTTGCGCTCGAACGGGTTCATGGCCGCCAGCGACACCCGCTGGTTGGAGCTCTTCACCTCGGCCACCGCGTCGGCGGCCAGGGCCGCCAGCTCGGTCCGGCGGCGCTCCCGGAAGCCGGCGACGTCGAGCATCAGCCGGCTGCGGTCGCCGGTCTCGGTCATCACGGCGAGGCGGGTCAGCTCCTGCAGCGCGTCCAGGACCTCGCCGTTGCTGCCCACCAGCACCTGGGAGTCGCTGACCACGGACACGTGGGCGCGGTCACCCTCGATGTAGGTGTCGATGTCACCGTCCAGGTCGGCGATGTCCAACAGCTCCTCGAGGTAGTCGGCGGCGATCTCCGCCTCGGCCTCCAAGGGGTTCTCAGCCGGCTCGGCCGACGCCGCTGGGGTCGCGGCGCGATCCTCGTCGGATGCCTCGGTGGATGCCCCGGTGGACGCCCCCGTCGTCCCTGGTCAGGTCCGCATCACTCTCGGGGGTGACGTCGGGGGCGGCGGTGGCGTCAGGCCCGTCGGTGACGTCAGGCCCTTCGGTGACCTGGGCAGGGGTCGGGTCAGTCTGGTCGGTGTCGGTCACGACATTCTCCTCTGGGCCGGGGCCCGATCGGTCCGCGCGCCTGCTGCCACGGCGGCAGCCTCAGCGCTCGGACAAGGTCACAGGGTCGAACGGTGTTCAGGCAGGGGTACGTGGACGTCGCCGGCTGGGTGCCGTGCTCACCGCTTGCGCTGGGAGCGGGGCTGCTTGCGCGGTTGCTGCCGGATCACCCGGGGTGGCTCGGCCGCGGTTGCTCCGTCGGGGGAGGAGCCCCCGGTGCCGTTGCTGCCGTTGCTGCTGGGGGCGGCACTGCGGCGGCCGTTGGTCCCGGCCCGGTTGACCCGGGGCCCGTCACCGCTGGGCTCGACGGCAGTCGACGGAACCGGCTTGTGCTTGGCCTTGCGGCGCTCTTCCCACGCGTCGTACGCCGGGGTGCCGGGCGCCGGGTTGCGCCGGATGACGTAGAACTGCTGGGCCATGGTCCACAGGTTCGAGGTGAACCAGTAGATCAGCACCCCGACCGGGAAGTTGATGCCGCCGACCGCGAAGATCACCGGGAACAGGTAGAGCATGATCTTCTGCTGCTGGGCGAAGGGGCCGGTCAGAGCCTCCGGCGGCATGTTCTTGCGCATCAGCTGCAGCTGGGTGACGAACAGCGTCGCGGTCATCGCCAGGATGAGGACGACCGTGACGATGTGGATGCTGTTGATCCCGCCGGCGAACCCGGCCTTCATGAAGGTGTCGGAGATCCGGGCGCCGAAGATGGTCGCGTTCTCCAGCGATCGGACCAGCTCGGGATGGATGTTCAGCCAGTGCCCGCGCGCGATGCCGTTGGCCGCACCGTCCAGCACCCGGAACAAGGCCAGGAAGATGGGCATCTGCAGCAGCAGCGGCAGGCAGGACGACAACGGGTTGGCGTTGTTCTCCCGGTAGAGCTTCATGGTCTCCTGACCGAGCTTCTCCCGGTCGTGACCGTACTTCTTCTGCAGCTCGCGCACCTTCGGCTGCAGCAGCTGCATCGAGCGCGAGGACTTGATCTGCTTGACGAACAGCGGGATCAGCGCGACCCGGATGACCACGGTCAGGCTGACGATCGACAACGTCCAGGTCCACCCGGAGGCGCTGCCGAACACCGGCGTCCACAGCGAGTGGAACAGCACCAGCAGCCCGGAGACCACCCAGTAGAGCGGCTGCATGATCGCGCTGCCGACGGCGATGAAGGGATCCCAGATGCTCAGGGGGATCAGCAGGTCGATCAATTGACACCTCGTCCGTGAGCCGTGTGGGCTCGCTCAGCTGCGTTGTCGGGGTTCTGGGGGTTCGCGATCGGTCCGGCGGGGCCCGGGCTGTCGTCCAGTCTGTCCGCGGCCCCCGCTCGAACACGCATCTCTTCGTCGAATTCAGGGGTTCCCGGTACGGGATCGTACCCACCGCGGGCCCACGGGTGGCAGCGCGCGAGCCGACGGGCGGCGAGCCAGCTGCCCTTCACGGCGCCGTGCACCTCGACCGCCCGCAGGGCGTACGCCGAGCAGCTGGGGTAGTAGCGGCAGACGTTGCCGTACAACGGGCTGATGACCAGCCGGTAGACCTTCAGCAGGCCGATGAGCAGGTATTTCACCGCCGGTCCCGTCGTCGCAGCGCCGCGGACCAGGCCGCCGGCAGGTCGTCGCGGACGGCGTCGGGCTGCCGGCCCGCCGCAGGCAGCGCGCGTACCACGACGTCGGTTCCGTCCGGGGTGACCGCGAGCTGCGCGGCTGCGAGATGCCGCAGCCGGCGCTTGACCAGGTTCCGGCGGACCGCCCCGCCGACGGCCTTGGAGACCACGAATCCCACCCGTACTCCGGTCCGGGGCACGGCGGCGACGTGCACCACCAGGGTGGGTCGGCCGGCGCGCGCGCCCCGCACAGTGCGGCGGAAGTCCTCCGCACTCCGCATCCGCGCGGGCCTGGGCAGCACGGCCGGAGAACTCAGGCTGACAGGGTGGCGCGGCCCTTGCGCCGACGGGCGGCAAGGATGGCGCGTCCGGCCCGGGTCCGCATCCGGAGGCGGAAGCCATGGGTGCGGCTGCGGCGCCGGTTGCTCGGCTGGAACGTACGCTTGCTCACGGGACTACTCCCACATCGTGTCGGTTGGCGAAGGCAGCCCCGCCGTCCGGAGACGGTGGGCACCACAACAGGGGCCGCTGAACACAGCGACCTGCTAACGGTACGGGGACCCTCCAAGCCGGTCAAACCGGTGAACCAGCCGTGCACCGTGTCGCTGTGGGTGGGCATGTGTCGACATGTCGCCGGTGCCGAGGTTCCTGTCGAGACGACACGCCGCGAAGCTGTCGTATTTTCTCAGATCTCTTGCCCCCAGCCGTTTCCGGTTGCTAGCGTCCTGCGACGCCTCACCAACACTTTTGCAGATTAGTTCACGATCCAGACGCGCTCAGCAGATCGCTCTACGGCACGGCCTCATCGACGCGGGCCCTCAATTCCCGAGGGTTCCACTGTTGTCCTGTCTTCTTACGCACAGGCTGTGGATAAAACTGTGGAGTGGTTAAGGTAGGCGCTCAGGAAGCATCACGCAGCCAGCGTCAACCGGATGACGAACCGCCGCGCAGGGGGTTCTGTGACTGTTCGGTCGTCGGCGGACACGAGCCAGACGCGGAGTACGAGTGACCGAAGCCTCAGCCAGCGACCAGACGACCCGGCTTGCCTGGGAGCACGTCTACAGCTCGTCTCCCCCCGAGCTGCGGCGCTGGTTGGACAGTGCGAACCCGGTTGCGCTGCACCAGGACGCGCTGATGCTCGCCGTGCCGAACAACTTCACCCGGAACCAGCTCGAGGGGCGGTTCCGGGAGAGCCTCGAGCGCGAGCTGAGCCTCTACTACCAGCGCTCCGTTCAGCTGGCGGTCATCGTCGACGAGTCCCTCACCGCCACCCCGATCAACCTCGAGCGCAGCGACGAGACGCCGGTCGATGCCTATCCGCCGCCACCGAACCCGCTGCCCGACGGTCTGCTGAACGGCTCGGTGCTCGACCCCCGACCGACCTACGACCGGCCCACCCACAGCCGCCCGACGAGCCACCCGAACCACTCGAACCACTCCACGGACCTGGACTCCCGGTCACCGGACCGACCACTGCCACCCGCCGGCGAGGGCGAGCCCCTGCGTCCGGGGCGCCGCGACGGCGACGTCCGGCTCAACCCCAAGTACGCGTTCGAGACGTTCGTCATCGGCGGCTCCAACCGGTTCGCCCACGCGGCCGCGATCGCGGTGGCGGAGAACCCCGGGAAGTCGTACAACCCGTTGACCATCTACGGCGAGTCCGGGTTGGGCAAGACCCATCTGCTGCACGCCATCGGTCACTACGTCCGCAACTACCTGGACCGCGGCATCCGGGTGCGCTACGTGTCCACCGAGGAGCTCACGAACGACTTCATCAACGCCATCAGCCAGAACAAGGGCGCGGACTTCCGCCGGCGCTACCGGGACGTCGACGTGCTGCTGATCGACGACATCCAGTTCCTGGAGGGCAAGGAGCAGACCCAGGAGGAGTTCTTCCACACCTTCAACACCCTGCACAACGCCCAGAAGCAGATCGTGATGACCTCCGACCGGCCGCCCAAGCTGCTGGAGAACCTGGAGCCGCGGCTCCGCAGCCGGTTCGGCTGGGGTCTGATCACCGACATCCAGCCACCTGACCTCGAGACCCGGATCGCCATCCTGCGGAAGAAGGCCGCCCAGGAACGGCTGGTGGCCGGTCCCGACGTGCTCGAGTTCATCGCCAGCAAGATCCAGACCAACATCCGCGAGCTGGAAGGGGCGCTGATCCGGGTCACGGCGTTCGCCAGCCTCAACCGGCAGCAGGTCGACATGGCGCTGGCCGAAGTCGTCCTCAAGGACCTGATCCCCGAGGGCGGCGAGGCCCAGATCACCTCGGCGATGATCATGGCGCAGACGGCGGCCTACTTCGGGCTCAGCATCGAGGACCTCAGCGGCCAGAGCCGGACCCACGTCCTGGTCACCGCCCGGCAGATCGCCATGTACCTGTGCCGCGAGCTCACCGACCTCTCGCTGCCCAAGATCGGCGCCCAGTTCGGCGGCCGCGACCACACCACGGTGATGCACGCCGACCGCAAGATCCGCACCCTGATGGCCGAGCGCCGCAGCGTCTACAACCAGGTCACCGAGCTGACCAACCGGATCAAGCAGCAGGCGTCGCAGCGCTGATCGGTGCACGCCCGTCCCACCCGAAGCCCGACTGCGGACCCGGGCCCGTCGACCCAGCCGACGCGCGCCGATGTCGACCCGGTGGCGGTCACATCTCGGCCGGGTAACGCCCTTCACACACCTGGGGACAGATCTGTGGACAACTCGGGGTGTCCCCGGGGTGGGACGGGATCTCAGGTGGAAGCCCGCCGGACCGTCCGCAGTCTGTCCCGAGATCCTTCCCGTGTAGTTCCTTGTTGTTCACACTCCGGCCAACATCGCGTAACCCGCGGTGACCAGCCCCGACGAGGGTTGTCCACAGCTTCCACAGCACCTACGACGACGACGAGTGGTTACATATGTCATCTCCTGTCCAAGTCAGGACGGCCGCTCGCTGGGGACAAGCCCCGCCGACCGACCGCAGTGAACGCGCAGAGAGGCGTGGTGTGGGACTACTCAGCAGGCTGTTCGGGCGCGGCGGCGACGACGCGGAGGACGTGCCGATCACCCTCGATCAGGAGCGACGGCGGAGCCAGTTGCAGCGGTTGGAGCGCGCCCTGGATGCGCTGGCCGCGGAGATGCGCCGGGACAGCACGATGGACAACCCCGGCTGGCGGGGCCGGGTGAACGAGTACAGCCGGCTGGCCGGCGACGCGATGGCTCTGCGTCGCGGCGAGGTCACCCGCGAGGCAGTCCTCGACCTGGTCTTCGAGGTCCGGCCCGTCTTCACCGGCCCGATCCCCGCCGGCCTCGAGCCCCTGGGTCCGCTGCAGGACGAGGCCCTGGCGGCCGCGGAGGACCTGCGCAGCCTGCTTCCCGGCGAGCGGGGTCGTTGAGCCTCGAGGTGAGCTGCGCGGACTGGCTGAGACCCGTCCGGGCGGCGCGTTCACGCGGGGAAGCGGGTGGGTCGCGCGTCGGTATGATGCGTCGGGCGCCCGCCGACCGGCGGAACCGCACGGCAGTGTGACGCCGCAGGAGGCAGTGTGAGGATCCGGCTCGAACGCGACGTGCTGGCCGAGGCCGTCCAGTGGGCGGCGCGCAGCCTGCCGACGCGTCCGAGCGTGCCGATCCTGGCGGGTCTTCTCGTCCGGGCCGACGCCGACGGAGTCACGTTCTCCAGCTTCGACTACGAGACGTCGGCCAAGATCACCGTCAAGGCCGACGTCAGTGACGGCGGTGAGGCGCTGGTGTCGGGGCGGCTGCTCTCCGACATCGCCCGCAGCCTGCCCGCCAAGCCGGTGCAGATCTCCGCTCAAGGTGGGCGGATGGAGCTGGTCTGCGGCAGCGCCCGGTTCACGCTGCAGACCCTGCCGGTCGGGGACTACCCGTCGCTGCCGCTGATGCCGGAGGCCACCGGAGCCGTGCCCAGTGACGTCTTCGCCCAGGCCGTGGCCCAGGTGGTGGTCGCCGCCGGCCGCGACGAGCTGCTGCCGGTGTTCACCGGGGTGCGGGTGGAGATCGAGGGCGAGACGGTCTCGCTGCTGGCCACCGACCGTTACCGGATGGCGTTGCGGGAGCTGTCCTGGAACCCGACGTCGACCCAGGCCTCGGCCACGGCGCTGGTACCGGCGAAGGTGCTGGCCGACACCGCCCGGTCGATGACCGCCGGCGAGCAGGTCACGCTCAGTCTCGCCGCCGCCGGAAGCGGCGACGGGATCATCGGCTTCGAGGGCCACGGGGCGGCGGGGGAGCGGGAGACCACCACCCGGCTGCTGGACGGGGAGTTCCCCAAGGTCCGGCACATCATGAACACCCAGGCCCTGATGAACGTGCGCGTCAACACCGCCGACGTGATCGCCGCCGCCCGCCGGGTGGCTCTGGTCGCCGAACGCAACACCTCGCTGCGGATGCTGATCGGGGACCAGGTGGTGACGCTGGAGGCGGCCACCGGGGACCAGGCGCAGGCCTCGGAGGCCATTGAGGCGATCGTGGACCAGCCCGCGGGCGGCGACCCGGTCGTCACCGCGGCCGGCTTCAACCCCAGCTACCTGCTGGACGCGCTGGGCGCCTTCGACACCCCGTACGTGAACTTCGCCTTCACCGCCCCCAGCAAGCCGTGCCAGCTGACCGGCCTGCCGGCCCTGGACGGCGACCCGATCACCGACTACCGGCACGTGATCATGCTGATGCGACTGCCGTCCTGAGGCGCCGCGACACGTGCCGGGCCGTCCCGCCCCCGAGCCTCGACGGCGTCGGTCAGACGGCTCGACGGTCTCGGTGAGACGGCGGTGGCGGTCCCTCCATGGCTGCGTCGGGCTGCTGTTAGGTTCATGCCTGACGTCGAGGATCGGAGTGGATCTATGCAGCTGGGAATGATCGGCCTGGGGCGGATGGGCGCCAACATCGTCCGCCGCCTGATGAGGGGTGGCCACGAGTGCGTGGTCTACGACGTCAACCCCGATTCGGTGGCCGGGCTGGCCGCCGAGGGCGCGGTCGGGGCGGAGAGCCCGGAGGACTTCGTCGCCAAGCTGGAGCAGCCCCGGGCGGTCTGGGTGATGATCCCGGCCGGCATCACCGGCAAGATCGTCGACCAGTTCGCCGCCCTGCTCGACGAGGGCGACACGATCATCGACGGCGGCAACTCCAACTACCGCGACGATGTCCGGCGGGCGGCCAAGCTGCGCGAGAGCAAGATCCACTACATCGACATCGGCACCAGCGGTGGCGTGTTCGGGCTGGAGCGCGGCTACTGCCTGATGGTCGGTGGCGACGACGAGGCGGTCGCCCGGATCGACCCCATCCTGAAGACCATCGCCCCCGGGCCCGGCGAGATCGACCGCACCGCGGGGCGCTCCGGGGATCTGGGGCAGGAGGAGCAGGGCTACCTGCACTGCGGCAAGTCCGGTGCCGGGCACTTCGTCAAGATGGTCCACAACGGCATCGAGTACGGCATCATGGCCGCCTTCGCCGAGGGTCTGAACATCATCAACAACGCCGACGCCGGGATCAAGGCTGCCGAGCACTCCGCCGAGGTGGCGCCGCTGGAGGAGCCCGAGTACTACCAGTTCGACATCGACACCGGCAAGGTCGCCGAGCTCTGGCGACGCGGCTCGGTGATCTCGTCCTGGCTGCTCGATCTCACCGCGGCCGCGCTGCAGGCCAACCCGACCCTGGACGGCCTGGCCGGCCGGGTGTCGGACTCTGGCGAGGGCCGCTGGACCGTCAAGGCGGCCGTCGACATCGGCGTCCCCGCGCCGGTCCTGGCCGCCTCGCTGTTCGAGCGGTTCGCCTCCCGTGATGAGGACAAGTACGCCAACCAGCTGTTGTCGGCCATGCGCCAGCAGTTCGGCGGCCACCAGGAGCTGCCCGCCGGGGACTCGTTGGAGGCGGGCGGCGAGAAGGCCGACCGGGTCGAGAGCACCACCGCCGAGCGCTGAGCGCCGCCCGCGCCCGCCCCGTCCCCCCTCTCCCCCCTCAGCTCTTCCGCACCCCCGCCGCCGCTCGCACACGCCCCCAGCCGCCCCACCCCGCCCCGTCACCGCCCTCAGCTTCGACCGCCGCGTCACTCCGCGACCGGCCACGCACCGCCCCCGCGCCACGAGGTCGCGGCACACACCACCGCCCGGCTCCCCGTGCCAACCGCGGCCTTGCGTGATCCGGTCCGACCCAGCCCCGACACACCACACGGTGCGGCCAGGCGCCGGTCCGCCGCATCCCGGACCGCGGTGAGACCGGCGGCGGCCAGCTCGCACCCCACTCCGGTCGCGGCGCTCCCACCACACCACCCGCGGTCACCGAGCGCCGGCCCGCCGAGAGAGCGTGCGCCCCCAGGTCGTCACCAGCCGGTCGTCGGTCGTCTCGGCGGCGTCCCCGGCGGCCAGCCGGAGCCCCAGGTCCCCGCGTGTGATCGACACCCGCGCCCCTCCGGCCCCCGGCCAGCCGGTTCACCACCAGCGCCGCCACCGTCGTCGTGCCCACCCCACCCGCCGTCCCGCGACCAGATCCGCCGCGGCGATCAGCGCCCTCCTGACGGCGATCCGGCCAGCATCAGCTCCGCGAGCGCCCGCGCAACCCGACGCCGGTCGTTCCGGCGGGCCCCACGGCGCCGTGCCTCGGTCCACCAGATCTGGTCCTGCTCCGCCAGCCCGGTGAGCCGCTCGACGTCGTACAGGTCGTCGAGCGGCCTGGACAGCTCGATGCTGAGCACCGCCACGTCGTCCCCGTCCACCAGCTGGGTGACCCATCCCGCGAACAGGACCCGCGGGACCAGGGTGTCGTCGACCTCACGGCGGCCTGCACCAGCAGGGCCGCGTGACCGGCTGGTCGGAGGCCAGCACGATCTCACGCGGCATGCGGACCACCGCCCCCCGAGGCGTCCTGGTGGGGTCCCGCCCGGGTGTGGGCGACCTGGACGATCCGCGGCCGCTCGCCGCGGCGGATCGAAGCGGCCCCGTCCCGGGCACCATCTGCTCGGCGTACACCTGGGGCACGATCTGGCCCTCGCCGCGTTCGCCCGGACATCATCAGCAGCTGCCGCCGGTGTCGCGGAGGGTCTGCAGGGCCACGTCGTACATTGCCCGCGACGCCCCGGCGACCGGCCGGGTCAGCAGCACGTGCAGCCGGAGGTCCCGAGCCGACGGCAGGTACGGCAGCAGCGGCTGCAGCGGCTCGGTGCCGCCGGAGGCGAAGATGTCGTAGTCGTCGGCGATCACCACGATCCGCGGACCGGCGCGGCCCGCCCGCGGCATGGGCTCCGGCCGGGTCGGGTCGCCGGCTGGGTCAGCCGCTTCTCCAGCTCGGCCGCGATCGCCGCCGACAGGCCGCGCGCCAGGACCGCTGGTCGTGGCGTGCCCGCCCAGGTAGGCGTCCGGGACCGCGGCGGCCACGTCGCCCCGGATGTCCATCACCGCGATCACCAGCTCGTCGGGGGTCAACCGCTCCAGCAGGCCGCGGACGATCCCGCGCAGCAGCGTCGTCTTGCCGGAGCGGGTGTCGCCGAAGGCCAGCAGGTGCTGGTCGGCGCTCGCCCAGCTCCGAGCAGGGCCGGCTCCATGGTGTCCTGCCGCAGCCCGAACGGCAGCGCATCCGGCTCGTCCAAGGCGTCGGGCAGTTCGGCCGGGGCGAAGTCGGTCGGCAGCAGCCGGATCGGCGCCGCCGCCGGTCCCTGCCAGCTGGCCGCGGACGCGCTCGGCCAGCGCCTCGATCGCCTCGCCGAGCTCGTCGTCGGTGCGTCGTCCAGCACCGGCAGCGCGACCTGGGCGAACAGGCTGTCCTCGGTCAGCACCCGGCCCGGGCTGCTCGGCCCGCAGCATCGGCGTTGCAGCTTGCGGCCGATGATCGAGTCGGCCGGGTCGTTCAGCCGGAGCTCGAACCGGGTGCCGATCAGCGGCTGCTGGGCCATCCGCAGCTCGTTCCAGCGGGTCAGCGCCAGCACCACGTGGATGCCGAAGCTGCCGCCGCGCTGCAGCAGCGCGATCAACGGCGTCCTCGAGCTCCTCGAAGTCGGTCCGCAGCTGCGCCGAAGCCGTCGACCAGCAACACGACCTCGGCCGAGACCAGCTCGGGCATCCGGCCGGCCGCGTGCGCGGCCCGCAGCGACGGCCAGCGAGTCGATGCCGTGCTCGCGGAACACCGCCTCCCGGACCGCGAGCATGCCGCGCAGCTCCTCCAGCAGCCGGACGCAGCCGGTCGCGGTGGGCCCGGGTCGCCACCCCGCCGACGTGCGGGAAGCCCTCGATCCGCCGCAGCCCGCCGCCGGTCAGGTCCATGCCGTAGATGCTGACCTCGCGCGGGGTGTGGGTCAGCGCCACCGAGGCGGCCAGGGTGCGCAGGAAGGTGCTCCGGCCGGACTGCGGGCGCGCCGATCACGGCGACGTGGCCGCCGGCCCTCGCCGAGGTCCAGCAGCCACGGCTCCTGCCGCTGCTTGGCCGGGTTGTCGAGCAGGCCCATCGGGACCAACAGTCCCGCACCGGCCCGGGCCGCGGCGCGGTCGAGCTCGTCGGGGAGGACCCGGGCCAGCGCCAGCCGGTCGGGCAGCGGCGGCAGCCACACCGGCGCGACCACGCCGGTCGCTGGCGCCCGCCTGCAGCCGATCGACGCACTCCGCGACCAGCGGCCGGGCGACCGTCGGCGCGGTCAGTTCCTCCTCGGTCATCGGTCTCCTCCGCTTGGCGCAGGCCGTTGTAGGTCGGCAGCAGCAGCGGCCCGACCGCGCTCGGTGTCGGCGGTCGCCGGCGGCCCGTCCACGCCGGCACCGGCCCGGAGACGTAGCCCGACCGGAACCGGCGGTAGACCGAGGTGTCGACCTTGAGATAGCCGTAGCCGGGGATGGCGGGCAGGTGGAAGGCGTCCGGGGTGTCCAGCACGACGGTGCTCTCGGACGTCGGAGAAGGTGCGCAGGCCGATCCGGTACGACAGGTAGGTGTCCAGTCCGCGCAGCTTGCCGGCCTCGATCCGCTGGCTCGACAGCAGCAGGTGCACGCCGATGGAGCGGCCGATCCGCCCGATGGTGATCAGCAGGTCGACGAAGTCCGGCTCGGCGGTCAGCAGCTCGCCGAACTCGTCGATGACGATGAACAGGTGCGGCAGCGGCGGCAGGTCGGGCCGCTGGCTCCGCAGCTCGCGGTAGTGGCTGATCGACGGTGACGAGCCGGCGTCGCGGAGCATCTCCTGCCGCCGCACCACCTCGCCGTTGATGCTCGCCCGGGCGCGCTCGGTCAGCTGCGGGTCGTCGGCCAGGTTGTCGATGATGCCGGCCACGTGCGGCAGGCCGGCGAACGGCGCGAACGCCGCACCGCCCTTGTAGTCGACCAGCACCATGCTGAGGTCCTCCGGCGGATGCGACAGCGCCAGCGCGAGGATCAAGGTGCGCAGCATCTCGCTCTTGCCCGATCCGGTGCGCCGATGCAGATGCCGTGCGGGCCCATGCCGAGCTCGGCCGACTCCTTGAGGTCGAGCAGCACCGGCGCGCCGAAGTCGTCCATGCCGATCGGCACCCGCAGGAAGTCGCGCGGCGATCGAGGCTGCCACAGGGCCGGATTGACCTGGCGACATCGGTGATGCCGAGCAGCTCGGTGATGTCGACGCCGGGCGTCGCGTCGACCTGCTCATCGGCCGCGCAGCTCAGCCGCAGCGGCGCGAGCATCCGGGCGATGGAGTCGAACAGGTCGGCCGACGGCCGGTCGACCACCGCGGCACGGGCCGGCCGGACCGGTTCCTCGCCGCGAGGTCCGCTGAGCCGGGCGTCGTCGATCACTGCCCGGTATCCGTCGACCGTGATCCGGACCGTGACGTCGGATGGCTCGTGCAGCCGATCGCTGAGCAGGTGAACTGTGGTGATCGACAGATCGCGCAGGGTCAGCTCGGCGTCCGGCACCGGCAGCGTCGAGGCGACCCGACCGTAGTCGTCGCAGAAGATCACCAGCCGCGGGTTCGGGACGATGGCGGCGCTGCCGATACTGCGTCGCGCCGTGGCCGCCAACTGCGCCCGGTCGGCCAGCTCCTCGCCCAGCACCTTCTGCAGACCCGCCGCCGACGCGGCGATGCGGCGGGCCGGCACCCGGCCGTCGTACAGCCGGGATCGACCACGTGCGGCATCAGGTCGAGGCCGCGCCAGTCCGCGGCCGCCGCCGCCGGGAAAGCGGCGGCGATCCGCACGTCGTCCGGCGCGTGCAGCGCAGCCAGCTGCACGAGCAGGGTCCGGGCCACCGCAAGCACGTCCTCCCGATCCCCGATCATCGCCACCTGACCGGCCCCGTCCAGATTCACCGTGATCGGCATGCCGCGCACCACCGAGTAGTGCTCGACCACCGCGTCCGCCTCGTTCATCATGATCGGGTCGTACGGGCTGCACCGGGTTCTCCTCCGGCGGCACCGTCAGCGCGAACCACGGCCCGCTCGCCGACGCCGACCCGTACGCGCAGGAAGTCGGCGTGGGACGGCGCCGCTCCCACAGCCGGGCCGGGTCGCGGACCAGCTCCAACAGCGCCGCAGGCTCCGGATCGAGGACCCCGGCCTGCTCGCGCGTCCGGCGCGCCCGCTCCCGCATCCTGGCCCGCAGCGTCTCCAGGTAATCCAGGTAGAGCTCGCGCTGGGTGCGGCGGGTGCCGGGCGCCGCTGCCGCGCTGGCTCAGCGCCATCCCGAGGCCGCCGATCAGCGCCACCACCAACAGGACCGCCCCCACAACCAGGAAGAGCGGGTTGCTGTTGCGCAGCACGACGATCATGATCACCGACGACAGCGCGCCGATCACCGGCAGCAGGGTCTGGAGCGGGCCCCGCCGACCTGGCCGTCGGTCATCGTCGGAGGCGCAGCGAGCCTGCTCGGCTCGGCGGGCTGCAGCGGCACGGTGATCCGAGTCGGTCGGTGGACCAGGCGCGTCGACAGCCGGCACCGCGGCGACCGACGACGGGAGCGCCCGCCCGGCCACGGGTCGACAGCGAGAAAAGATGACGTCAACCGCCAGCCAGAGGGCGGACGGCAACTGAAACACGACAGCAGTCGAGCTCGACGAAAAACGGTAAAACGACAGCAGCGGAGAACCAAACGCCCCAGGCCCGCGCAGCCAGCAGCCACCCGCCGAGCGCGAGAAAGCGAAAAGATCAGCACAAGCGCGCGCCGCCAACCGCGCCCCCAGCGCAAAAACAGAGAAAACGGCGGAGAAGCAAGGCGACCGCGCCACCAAACCAAAACAGCAAGAACAAGGCCCAACAACTCTACCAAAACAACCGCAGCCGAGCGAACACCCCAACACAGCACCAAACGTAGAAGCAGCGAACGAACCAACCGCAAAAAACTCAGCGACCGCAACCGCACAGCGCCAGAACCGGGGTGACCAAAACGAAAAGAAGCAAACGACGACGCCAAACCAACCGAGCAACAAAAACGATAAAAAGGGCGAACCGCAGCAAAAAAACAGGACGAGAGAAGAAACAAAAGAAGCCGGGAAGACCAATCCGCCGCGCACGACGCCAACACCACCCGCCAGCGCGCGCCAGCAAACGCCAGCGAAGCGGACGACGGGCCACCCCACCAGCGAGAGCGACAACCAACCCAGCAGCCAGCAGCAAAAGCGCAGCAAGCTGACGACAGCCCCGCAGAGCTCGAAGCCACAAAGAGCTGCCGAACAGCAACAGCCAGCGGAGCGAGCCCGAGAACGAGCAAACACAAGCCGCCACCAAATCGCCGTACACCCCGAACACGCCCAGCAGCAAAGCAGCAACGCGACACCAAACCGCCACCAGCAAATCCCCAGCGACGAAGCCGAACCCGAGGCGAAGCCAGCAGCACACCAACACCAACGCCACCACGCCAGCAAAAACACCAGCACAGCAACCACCACAAAAAGCAAGGCTCTGCGAACGGCTCAGCACCCAGCCGGTGGTGCACCAGCGCCGCCGCCACCAGCGGCACCTGCTGCAGACCCAGCGGGAACGCCCGGGTCCGTAGGGCCACCACAGTCACGACCGCCAAGCCCAGCGCCTGAGCCCACGGGTCCGACGAAGCGATCAGCCAGGTGGCGGTTCCGGACAGAGCGACCGCGGTGCCGAAGGTCGACCAGTCGAGGGACCGGTAGGCGTCGTCGACGGTGCGCAGAACGGTGCTGCGCCGACTCGGTCGCCCGGCCAGCACCTGGTCGTCCAGGCCCGTGAAACCCGAGGTCGTCAACGCGTACCAGGCAGCAGCCCGCAGGTCACCACCGCCACCGCCGCGCCGACGGCCACCGCCCGGTCGGCGCCCAGCCGAACCCGCGAGCAGCAGCGGCAGGCCGGCGAGAACACCACCGACCGCGCAGCCGGCGACCACAGCCCGCTCACCCAGGGCCGCACCGACCCCGAACCCGAGCACCAGCCAAACCAGAACAGCGCTCAGACCCGCCCAGCCGAGCAGTCCCGCGGGGCCGGAGCCGAAGTCGCGGTCAGCAGGATCGCGGCCACCGGCGCGGCCGCACCGGCGGCGGCCGCCGTCACCGCGATGGCCGCCCACCGGTGCCCGGTCCGACCGAGAACGACAGCCACAGCCGTGCCGGCGAGCACGCCAACGAGCCCGACCGTCGAGGTCGGCCGGACGAGGCTGACGGCCACGTACGCAGCCGCCCCCAGGTCACCGCCCCCAGACCCTCGCGCGCGCGGCTCGACCACAGCCCGGACCAGTCCGGGTACGAGTCGCCAACCACGTCGGTCACGTCGGCCACCTCCGGCGGCGGCGGTGCGTCGTCCGCGCGGACCAGCCGGAGCTGCTCGCCGTCGGCCAGGTCCTGCTGCGCCGCGGACAGAGCGGCGTCGAGCTGCTCGCCGGTGGAGCGCACCAGAGCCAGGGGCGAGCGACCGGCCCGGTCGGCTCCTCGAGCAGGTCCATCAGCCGGGAATGAGACCGGCGAGCGACTCGTCGTCGGGGACGACCAGCTCGGCCTTGCGAGCGCTGCCCACCACGGTGAGCCGGGTGAAGGTGGTCACGTCATCTCCTCAGGGAGCGACACGAGCGACGAAGTCGGTGACGAGCAGATCCGCCGACCGGTCCCCGGCCCGAAGGCGCTCACCCCGACCGAGCCGGAGCGCTGCAGCGCGGCCGTGCCGTCGGTGGCGGTGACGGTCCAGTCCGGCGGCTCGCTGCCGTCGGCCGGCCAAGCCTTGGCGCGCAGCACAGTGGTGCCCGTGCCGACGGCCTGAACCCTCACGGTCACCGGCGGAGCCGACGGGTCGGTGCCGTCAGCGTCGGAGCCGAGCAGGATCACCGTAGAGGACAGCCGTTCCTCGCGCGGCTGCCCCGAGCTGACCGGATCGGCCCGCCGGCTCAGCGCCAACGCCACCGACCCGTCCCGCCTCAGCTGGAGCGTGGCGCGATAGTCCTCGCTCGAGCTAACCTGCCGCGCGACGGCGGCGACCGTGACGGTTCCGGCCCGGGGACCGGCGCCGCGCCGCAGCGTCGCGGTCAGGTCGGAGCGGTCCTGCAGCTGGCCGAGCAGGTACGCGTCCCGTCGCTCCCCGTCGGTGAGGTCGACCCGAGCCGCGCCCGCCCCGACCCGGTAGACCGCGGCGGGTCCGGCGACCCGCCAGCCACCCCCGCGCTCGGCGGTCCCCCAGCCGTCGCGAACCCGTCGGTCGAAGGTGTCGGCGACGAAGACCGGTCCGTACCGATCCGAGCCGGCCCGCTGCCGTTGGGCGGCGGCCTGGCCGCCCAGCAGGGAGAACACGAAGAGAACCCGACGCAGCCGGCGCAGAGGACGGCGGCGAGCACCAAGCCGCCGATCAGCCGCTTCAGGTTGTCGTTCGCCAGCCAGCGCTCCGCCAGCTCGCCGAACACGAAGGCGGAGGTGAGCCGCGCCCGGTGCGTCTTGACGGTCTCCAACAGGATCAGGTCACGGTTGGGCATCGCGGTTCCCAGCGTCGGGGTCGAGCCTCGGCCGTGATCGGGCGGCCTCGATCAGCGGCCCCGCCAAGCCCAGAGCGTCGGCGAGCTGCTCGGGTCGAAGCCCCCGAGCACGGCGTCCAGCCGATGCCAAGCGTCCACCTGGAAAGGCCCGAGGTCGAACCACAGCCCGGAAACCGAGAGCAGCCACGGTGACGGCGCCGAACCGGTCGCGCAGCTGAGCGGCGTCGAGGCCGAAGGCGCGGACGGCGGGAGCCCCGACCAGGAGCCCGAGCGGAAGCGGGGGGGCAAGCAGGGACGGCGGCACGTGCAGGTCCCCGCGGCCGAGCCGAGCCAGCACCAGCGCGACCAGCGGCATGCTGGTGCCGGCCAGGTCGCTCAGCACGGCGCTGATCCGGCCGCGGGCCCGCTCCAGCTCCGCGAGCGCGGACGAGCCGACCCGCAGGTAGGCGTTCAGCAGCTCCTCCACCCCGTGGCGGGTGCGCTGAGCGCCGAGGACGGCGGCCAGATCCGGCCCGGCCGCGACGACGGTGGTCGGATCGGGGAGCTGGCTGACGAACGTCCGGGTGAGCGCGCTGCAAACCAAGCCCGCCCAGACCAGCAAATGCGGACCCCAGCACAGCGGTGAACCTCCGACGGTCGCCTCGGCGAGCTGCTCGAGGGCGGTACCGACACGGTCGACTCCCTGGCCCGGTGCCGGACCGAGAGGATGACCGACACCTGCCAGCTGTCCGCCGCGACCGGGCGCAGGTGGTTCACGGCGATGTCGTCCACCGACGCCGGCGGGGCAGCAGCCAGCGTCCTCGATCCGCTCGAGCCGACGGCCGTCGAACCCGTTCCGCAGACCGCCGACCGCCTCCCGAACCACCCAGCTCCCCGCGGAGCGCTGCCAGAGGTTGGCGAAGGCCGCGGACAGCACCGACAGCTCGTCGGTCACCAGCACCGGCCGCCGGCCATCCCGCCGGGCAGTGGTGACCAGGCTCACCCGGGCCTGGTTGAAGAACACCACCGGCGAGCGGCTCTCCGTCGCCACCCACGGGTCCGGGCCCGGGGCGCTGACCTGGTCGGCCAGCGGATGGCCGATGTCGCTGAGCGGGATGGCGCGCTCGTGGTCACCCACCGCGAACCACCTTCAGACTCCGGCCGCCGCACTCGACGCTCGATCCGGCAACGGCCCCGACCCGAACACCCGGGGCGAGCGGCACCCGCTGACCGCCGGGGGCGACGAGAGCCGTACCGGTGGGGGAGTTGAGGTCGGTGACCCACAACACGGTGCCCGACCATTCCAGCAGCACGTGCGTCTTGGCCAGCCGGCGGGAGAGGTCCGGCCAGGCCAGCAGGGCCCGGTCGCCCCGGCCGGTCGGGTCCGCGGGGCTGCGGCCGAGCAGCAGCGAGCCGTGGATCTCGTACCGTTCCCCCGTCTCGACACGATCCCGATCGAGGCTCGCGGCTCCGCCGGCAGGTCCGGCGCCGCGGCGCCGTCCGGGGGAGTCGACGGGGCGGCCAGGGCGGCGGATCCGCCGGCCGGGCCGAGACGGACCGACAGTCGGGCCGCATCGGTCGCGGCCGGCCCGCAGGTCGGCGGTCAGCCGCGGCGGCCCGGTTGGACGAGGTGGCGAGCAGGCGGCCCGACGCAGCGGGGTGCCGGTGAGGTCGTCGACGGTCCGCTGCCGCAGCGCCAGCCGACCCAGGTCCGGCCGCGGTGGCGAGCAGGCCCAGCTGGAGACGGCCAGCAGATCCCGAGCCCGCAGGAACCCACCAGGCCACCGGCGCGACCCAGACCCCGACCAAGCCCGACACCCCGGCGGCGACCAGCAGCACCGGGACCGCGACGTCCACGAGCAGTGCCCCCACCCGCGGCCCGGCGCGGCGCCGATCACCCCGGCCAGCGGCCCGGCGTCGACCTCCCCGGTCGCCGCAGCGGCCGCGTCCAGGCAACCCGCACCGGCGGCAGCGGTCATCGACCGTGCGCTGGGAGTCTCCGCAGCGGCCGCAGCTGGCCGTGCCGACGATCTCGGTGGACATCTCCGCCTCCCGCAGTGCGACCCACCCGGCCGCCAGCTCCAACAACCTTTTGTCTGAACGACCGTCGAATCTAGTGGATCACCCGGTCACCCCAGGATCCGAGGTTTCGGTGATGACCCCCAGAGCACTTAGGATGCGTATCCGTTTGCCGGAACGAACCGAGGAGTGCGGCATGGGGCAGAAGTTCGCGATGGGGTCGGAGACCCTGTCGGCGTTGACGAAGCAGACATCGACCCAGCACCAGAACCTGGGGGCCCTGGTGCGCCAGCTGGCGCAAGCCGGTGACCCGATGCAGCAGGACTTCCAGGGGGCGGGCAAGGCCGCGTTCGTGGAGTTCCAGCGCAACGCCGACGAGATCGCCACGGGTCTGAACCTGGCGCTGGCGTCGGTGCTGGAGGGCATCGGGGGAATGGACTCCGCGTTCGTGAACTGGGAGTCCGCCTCAGCCGAGTCGACCCGCGGGCTGATGGGCTCGGCACCGTTCGACGCCGCGCGGTTCAGCGGGTCCTAACTCTTCTGTCGACGCTGGTCGTCGACTCGTACTCGAAAGGAATGGTGTCATGGGTGTAGCCGTCGGCCCGGGGACCGGGCCTACAACACAGCCTCGTCGGCGGAGTCGCAGCAGGAGTTCCTGCGGGTGGCGACCCTGCTGGAGGACCTGCTCGCGTTGCGGAACCAGCACGTGGCCGCGGCGATGGATCGCTACGAGGCGACCGGGTGATCGCCGGAGTACCTGGCCAAGGAGCAGCGGTGGCACACCAAGGCCGACGCGGTGTCGGACGTGGTGAAGCTGCTGAAGCGGTCCCTGGTGCAGAACGATGATCACGCGGCCGACGCGCTGAAGAAGGCCGGCGGCGCCGTCGCCTCGATGCTCTGACCGGCGGCCGGTCGACCAGAGACGAGTGGGGGGAGTCACCCGATGCCGAAGTACCGGATCAATCCGCCGGGCGTGGCGACAGTGTTGAAGGCCACCGGGCACGAAGCCCAGAAGTTCGACGCGGACCTGAAGCCGATGGGCGGGTACGTGGGCTCTGCGGTCAGCAGCTGCGGTGGCAGCGCGGTGATCAGCGGAGCGCTGGCCACCTTCTTCGAGATCGAGGGCAGCCGGCTGAAGGACATGGGCACCCAGGTCAACACCTGCTCAGCGGCGCGGCCGTGGCCACGGCCGCGTACACCCACGCCGACCTCGACATGATGCGGACGGCGCAGACGAACGCGTCCGAGGCCAAGATCACCACGATGCCCGCCCGGTACACCCGGCGCTGAGGACCACCCGTTCCCGGGCCCGGCCGAGCCGGCCCGGACACCGCCGGACTGAACGCGGAAGGACGCGTCGATGGACGTTATCGACACCAGCACGCTCCCGGGCGACGACATGAACCCGGAGACGATCGACGCCGCGGCGCGCAGCATCCGGGGCGTCGGGACGAACGTAAGCCACCACGGCTCGACCGTCCTGACGGCCTGGCAGAAGATCTCCGGGTCCTACCACGCCCCGGAGGAGAGCACTCTGTTCACGGCTATGAAGCCGGTGAAGACCGACGCCGAGACCTTCGGCACCGACGTCGGCAAGGCCGCCACGGCGCTGGAGACCTTCGCGGAGGCGGTCCGCACGATCAAGACCGCGGTGGCCGGCATCCGAACCCGGTGGAGACCTTCGAGAACAAGATCGCCGCCGACGGCACCGTGCAGCCGAAGGCGGTACAACCCGTACGCCGGCGGCTACAAGCTCCCCATCCAGTGAACGAAGACTCCGGATGGTGGACGAGCACAACGCGCTGGTCAAGGAGATCAACGGCCAGATCGACGCGATGCTGGCGGCCGAGATCGCCTGCGCGAACGCGATCAACGACATCACCGGGATGCCCCACGTCTCGCCGAACAGCAGCCCGGCCACCACCCCCCCGCACCTGCCCGACGCCCAGTGGTACCTGACGGCGCCGATCGACCGCAAGGAGGACTGCGGGCAGCAGATCGGCTCCGCGGTCATGGTCGACTTCATCGGCGGCGGGGTGTCCGGCCTGCTGAGCCTGGGTGGGGTCAGGTTCTCGCTGACCACCGGCAAGTTCTCCGATCCGCGCGAGGTGTTCAAGGAGACCTACGGAGGGTTCGCGTCGCTGGGCGTCGGGTCGAGCCCGATCCTGCTCGCCGTGCTGCGCAGCCAGGGCGGCGGCGCGGCCGAGTACGCCGACAACGCGCAGAAGACCCTCAACTCCTTCCTGGCCGACCAGATCTCCATCGACCCGTACGCGGAGGACCCGCTGGAGCGGTACCACGACAAGCCCGTCCGCGCGTGGACCAACAACGTGCTGAACGTCGCCTCCTGGCTGTTCCCGCCGGCCAAGCTGCAGGCGGTCGGCAAGGCAGGCAAGGCCGCCGAGATCGGCAACGTCGCCACCAAGACCGGCGAGGTGGTGCGGTTCGCGGACGCCGCGAAGCTCGCCGAGGCGCTGCGGGCCAGCGGGCGGGTCAGCGAGGCCGCCAAGGTGCTGGAGCTGGCGGAGACCCAGAAGGCGCTGGCTCGGCTGGGGCGATCCGTCGACCTGGACGCCTCGGTGCCCAAGTTCGAAGCACCCCACATCCCGCCGGTGGAGGTGAACACCGGTCGCACCGGCCTGGGCGGCGTACCCACGCCGATCCGCCGCCCGCCCGTGAACCGGGCGGCGCCGGCCCCCACGAGTCACCCAGGCAGCCGGACGCCCACACCCCCCGGGGTGACGGCAGCCACGCCGACACCGGGGCCCCCGGTGCGCACGAGCCGGCGGCCACCGGCCACGGACCGGCCAGACCCACGCGGAGACCAGGCCGCTGCCCGACCACCCGTACAGCGACGCCGGCCGGGCCCAGCACGACCTCGACGTGCAGACCCGCAGGCAGTACGCGGTCGAGCACACCGCGGCCGAGCGCAACCTGAACCGGCTGGCGGCCGAGCAGGGGGTCTCGACCAAGGATCTGCGGGTCAAGACGCTGCCCAAGACCATCCAGGAGCTGCGGGACGACGCCTCGTCGCCGGCCGAGCTGCAGAAGATCAAGAACCTGGAGAACGCCGCGCGGTTGGAGCAGCAGACCCAACGCCGCCTCGTCGGCTCCAGCGAGGAGCTGGGCATGGCCGCCAGTCGGGACGTGGTCCGCTCCGAGCGGAGCACCGTGATCGTCGGCGCCGAGAAGGCACCGGGCCGGGCCGACGAGATCGACGTGATCGGCCTGAGCCACGACCACACGACGCTCTCGTTCCTCGAGGCCAAGGGGGGCGACGCCAAGCTGGGCTTCCGGACGGTCGACGGTGTCCGCGTCCAGCAGGGCACGACGGCCTACCTCAACGAGCTGATCCACGCCGACGTCCGGCTGCGGGCCTACCTCGAGGCCCATCCGCAGCTGGCGCACGACATCGCCTCCGGTCGGGTCGACCTGGAGTACAAGCTGGTGAAGGCGCTGCCCAGCGGCCGGGTCAAGGTGTCGGAGTTCGTCATCGACCCGCGTCAGCTCCGGCTGGACGACTTGACCCGGGTCGTCGCCGGCGGCGGTGGCTAGGGTGGTCGGCATGGTGGACAGGCCGGTCGTGTCCGAGGGAGCGCTCCGGGATCTCCTCACCTGGCTGGGCTCGTGGAGCTGGCCCCTGGAGCAGTCTCGGGTCGTCGAGCTCGCCGAGCAGCACGGGTGGACCACGGTGTCGGACGACCCGGGTGAGGGGGCGATCTGGGAGACCGGACTGCCGGGCAACAAGCCCTGGGCCTCGGTCAGCGTGGTGCAGGACCGGGTGGCCTCGGCGTCGGTGACGACCTCGGAGGTGCTGCCGGCGAAGACGGCGGAGGGGTCGCCTTCGTCCGGACGATGCCCCGGCCGGTGCCGGTCGTCACGGAGGTGTTTGGCCCCCCGTCGGCGTCCCCGGGCGGGCCGGCCGCCCGGTGGGCGCTGCCGCGGGTCCGGCTCCTGGTCCTGACCACTGCCCGAAGCTGCTCCTGGCAGCTGATTAGCCCGGAGTTCGTGGAGATCGAGCGCGACCTCGGCCGATGACCCGACGACTGGACCGGCTGGCCGAGCGCGTCGCCGAGACCCTGCCCACCTGGCGCGCGGTCGTTCCTGACCCTCGCGTGGGGGGCGTCCCGCCGGTCTACGTACAGTTCGCCAGTCGCGTCGGAGCTGTCCGCGCACACCGCTCCGACGACGTGCGCCGCCCGCCCGCCCTGGACAGCGCAGCGGTCGAGCGGCTGCGGGGGTTGGGCGGTCGCCGCCGGAGGCGGACCCCACCGGCCGCCACACCTGGTCCGTGGCCGTGCCCTGGCCCCCGGTCGCGGAGCACCGACGGCTGGCGGAGATGGCCGTGGGCGTCCTCGCGACGTCACCGGGTGCCGCGTCCGGAGGAGCTCGAGTACCGCGGGTGGCGGGAGGCGGAGCCGGATCCCGAGGGGGTCACCTTCGACCCGGAGGACCTGGAGCGTACCAGCCGCATCTGGTCTTCCCGGCGCTGGGGATCCGCGACGCCCAGGCCGGGTGAGCGCCACCGGCTGCGTGCTGCGGCTCCGGCGCGGCCCGTCGGCGACCGTCCGCGTCACTTACCCTGAGACGGTGTTCGTCGACCACCTGCAGCTGGCCGACTTCCGCTCCTACGAGGCGGTCGACCTGCCTCTGACGGCGGGCGTGACCACCTTCGTCGGCGCGAACGGTCAGGGCAAGACCAACCTGGTCGAGGCGGTCGACTACCTGGCCACCCTCGGCTCCCACCGGGTGGCCTCCGAGATCCCGCTGGTCCGGGCCGGAGCCGAACGGGCCGTCGTCCGGGCCCGGGTACGGGCCGGACGGGAAGACCCCCGCGAGGTGCAGCTGGAGGTCGAGATCAACCCCGGCACGGCGAACCGGGCCCGACTGAACCGGTCCCCGGTCAAGCGGCCGCGCGACCTGCTCGGAGTGCTTCGGACGGTGCTGTTCTCACCCGAGGACCTGGCCGTGGTGAAGGGGGACCCGAGCGACCGGCGGCGGTTCCTCGACGAGCTGCTCACCATCCGCTGGCCGCGGCTGTCCGGGGTTCGGGCCGACTACGACCGGGTCCTCCGGCAGCGGAACACACTGCTCAAGTCACTCAGCGGGCGGGCCCGGAGCGGCCGGGTGCCGGAGGAGGCGGCCGGCACCCTCGATGTCTGGGACACCCACCTGGCCCGGACCGGTGGGGAGCTGCTGGAGGCGCGGCTGCGGACCCTGACCGACCTCACGCCGCACACCGCCAAGGCGTACGCCGACATCGCCCCCACCAACAACGACGCGGCGGCCGACTACAAGACCGGGCTGGACCTCACCGGCCTGACTGGCCGGGACCAGCTGGCGGCGGTGCTGGTGACCGCGATGCGGGAGCGCCGCGACGAGGAGATTCAGCGGGGCGTCTCGCTGGTCGGTCCGCACCGGGACGACGTGACCCTCAGCCTCGGCACCCTGCCGGCCAAGGGATACGCCAGCCACGGTGAGTCCTGGTCGCTGGCCCTGGCCCTGCGTCTCGGCAGCTTCCAGCTGCTCCGCTCCGACGGGGTCGAGCCGGTGCTCATCCTCGATGACGTCTTCGCCGAGCTCGACGCGACCCGCAGGGAGCGGCTGGCCGTCGCCGTCGGTGGCGCGGAGCAGTTGCTGGTGACCGCGGCGGTGACCGAGGACGTGCCGGCCCAGCTGGCCGGGGCTCGGTACCGGGTCAGCGACGGCGGGGTCGAAGCCGATGCCTGAGCCCTCCGACCCCGCCGACGGTCCGGGTTCCGCCGGGGGTCCCGACGCGGGTGGGCCGGGCGGGCCCGCGCTGCCGCCCCACGATCCGGCTGGCCTGGGCCTGGCCCGCTCGATCGCGCGTTCCATCGGGGCCCGCACCGGGCACCGCCGGCGGCGTCGACGGGAACGCCCGGTGTCGGGGGAGCCGACGGTGTCGGGGGCGCGACCCGACGACCGGGACCCGACCCGGCTGGGTGAGGCCTTCGAGCGGTTGGTCGACACCAAAGGGTGGTCGACCGACATCGGCATCCACACCCTGCTGGCCCGCTGGGCGACGCTGGTGGGACCGGTCAACGCCGACCACTCCTTGCCGGAGTCCTTCAGCGACGGGATCCTCACCGTCCGGGCCGAGTCGACGGTGTGGGCGACCTCGCTGCGCGGCATCGCCAACCAGCTGGTGGCCCGGCTGAACGACGAGATTGGCCAGGGCACCGTGCAGCGGGTGGTCGTCCGCGGACCCGAGGGACCGTCCTGGAAGCGCGGACCCCGCTCGGTCCGGGACGGGCGCGGGCCCCGCGACACCTACGGCTGACCACCACCGTCCCGGGCGGCGCCCCGACCGGCCGCCGGATCCGGCCGCGGCCGGGCCGAACCGCGGCGAACCGGGCCCGGCTTAGGATGCCCGGGTGCTGCTGACCGAGCTCCGTGTGCTGCTCGTGGACACCGGTCGGCTGTTCTGGCGGCTGCTGCCGCAGATCCTGGCGATCTACCTGCTCGGCTGGCTGGGGGCTCAGCTGGCCCTCAAGGTTGCGGTCCAGGTGGCGGACTGGAACGTCTGGATCGGCCTGGTGATCTTCGCGTTCAGCTTCCTCAGCCGGCTGGTGGCGATCGTCTTGATCCTCCGGCTGGCCGGCCGTGAGCTGGGGATCTGGTCGATGATCCCCGAGGAGGAGGCGGTCGGCGACCGGCGCGACGAGAGCCTCACCCAGCTGCTGGCCGTCACCCTGCTGCCGTTCCTGGGTCTGTACGCCGCGTTCGGGCAGGTGAACGAGGCGGCCAACCAGATCACCACCGAGCAGGCGTTCCGCGGCGGCGCGTTCGCCGAGCGCACCATCCTCGGGGTGCTGAACGAGGCCGCCACCGTCCACCTCTGGGGGTTCCTGGCCCTGCTGGTCGGCCTGTACGTGCTCCGCCGCGTCCTGGACATCGTGCACGAGCGCACCGGCATCCGGTTCTTCGGGATCGTGGTGGCGCTGGTCGAGTCGTTCTTCCTGCTGCTGGTCATCCTCGGCGGGGTCCGGATCTGGCAGCAGGCCCGGTTGTGGTTGACCAACCGGGCCGTGGCCGGCTGGCTGGACGCCGTCCGGCTCGCGGTGTTGGACGCGCTGTCGGTGATCTCGGTTCGGCTACCGGAGCTGGCGGTCCGGCTCGCGGAGTTCCTCCGGGACCAGGTCTGGCCGCTGTTCTGGGAGGTGCTCAGCCAGCCGATCATCTGGCTGGCGGTGGCCGCCCTGGTGTACGGGTCGCAGGTGCTGTCGCTGGCCGAGCTGTGGCGCAAGGGCGAGCCGGTCCGGGCCAGGATCCCCGGCTCGACGGTGTTCGCGCGGCATCGCGACAAGCTGGCGGCCCGCCGGCCGGGACCACCGCCGGCCGGGGTGCGCCGGGTGGCCGGGGAGGTTCGGGAGGCGTTCCTCGGCGACATCGACGATAAGTACCTGCCGACGTTCCACTCCATCCGGCTGGTGCTGCGAGCCGGGGTCAGCTTCCTGGTGGCGTTCGTGGTGGCGTACACGCTGGTTGAGGTGGTGACCAACTACGTCGGGTACGTGGTCAAGCTGGTGCTGGGCGGGCACGAGGCCAGCTTCTGGTTCCAGTACGGCCCGTACCTCGACATCGTCTACGAGGTGCCGTGGGAGCCGCTCCGGCTGTGCCTGCTGGCGGTGGCCTTCCGGCGCTGCCTGCGGGTGTTCCAGGACCGGGCCGGGCCGGCGGCCGAGTTCGCGCCGAGCGCTGCCCCCGCGGCGGAGCCGGCCCGATGACCGCGGCCGGGGCCTCCCGCCGCCCGTCCCCGGGCCACCCCCGGCCCCACCCCCGCGGGGCACCGTCGCCCGCTCGCGGATGCTCGCGGTGGTCGCCGTGCTGGTCGCGGTGGCCCTGTGTGCGGCCGCCCTGCGGGCCAGCGAAGCCGGTCTCGAGTTCGAGAAGGTCACCGGTCGCCCGGGCCAGACCATCGAGGTGAGCGGCGGCTGGGTGCGGGTCTCCGACGTGCGGGTGGCCGACACGTTGCTGAAGAACAACGTGGTCACCTCGCGCACCGCGGGGATGTTCGTGGTCCTGCGGGTGGCGGTCGCCGCCACCGGGCCGGAGCGGATCTCCTACGGGGACGCTCGGCTGCGCACCCGGGTCCGGACCTACCTGCCGTGGTCGGACGACACGGCCGCCGCCGACACCGGTCTGGTGGTGGCCCGCGACCTCGTCGTGGAGGTCGACCCGGCCGGCATCGACGACCTGACCCTTGAGCTGTCGCCTGCCGGGTTCGTCACCGGCTACGACGAGCACGTGGTCGTGTTCCTCGGCGTCACCGCCGCCAACGCCCACCAGTGGCGGGACGCGGCCCGCGACCAGACGGTCGAGCCGCTGGGCCAGGACCGCGTCGAGGGGGTGCCGTGAGCGTCCCGAACCCGTCAGGGTCGCCCGCCGGACGCCGCCGGGCCTGGCTACTGGCCGGGGTGGTGGCCCTGCTGGTGGCCGTCTACTTGGCATCCTGGACGGCGTACAGCACCGACGGGCTGGTCGCCTACAGCCGCTACCGGCAGCAACCCGCGGGCGCGGCGGTGAGCGTCGAGGGCGCCCAGGTCACGGTGCTGCAGATGACCCGCACGGCGATGCTGGCCGGCAACGCCTCCAGGGCCGGCGAAGGGGTGCCGGCCGGACCCCACCTGGTCTGGGTCGTCGTGGACCTGCTGGTCCTGCGGAGCACGGCGGACGAGACGTTCGCGTGCGGCTTCGACCTGCTCGGGCCCGACCGCCGGCGCTGGGAGGCCGCGCTGTCCCCGGCGAGCGGGCGGCGGCTGTCGACGTTCTGCGACGTCGACGACATCCGCACCGGGGTGCCGTACCGCTACCAGGAGATCTTCTCCGTGCCGGTCACGTTCGTCGACCAGCTGTACGGGGTGGTGCCCGAGAACGCCGAGGAGCCGATCCCGGTGCTGCGCCCGGCCAGCTGAGCGGTCGGCCGGGCTCCTCGCTCAGCCGGTCTCGTCGGGGAGCCGCCTCACCGGCAGGTCGGAGACCCAGAACCGCTTGCCGTTGGTCCAGGTCGGATCCTGGTTGCCGAGCAGGGAGATGTCCCGGAACTCCTGCTCGAACACCGCGAACCGCAGCGTCGGCGTCGGTGGGCTCGCCTCGGGGAACGTGAACTCGACGCTGAACGGCACCGGTGGCAGCCCGGGGGTGAACCCGTCGCCGTCGCTGATCCGCTCCTCGGTCCCCCACCGCAGGCCCTCCGGGTCGTGGACTTCACCACCGGCGCCGGCGCGGGCCAGGAACATCGGGTTGCGGACGCCGAGACTGGGGGCGATCGTCTCCTCGCCGGTGGTCCGGCCCGTCCCGGTCACCCTGACCTCCCAGTACGGGCTGTCGCCGAAGTCCTTGCGGCGCTGGGCGGTGGCGGCGATGAACGTCAGCTCGTACGGGCCGGTGCTGAGCGTGGTCCCCGGGGCCACCGGGGTGGGCAGGTCGGCCCGCTCCCGAAAGCCCCCGGTGGCGGCGAGCGCGGCCACCGTCACCGTCAGCAGGCCGACGACCGCCATCACCCACAGCAGCGCACGCCGCCGGGTCGTCGGGGCTCCGGAACCGTCGTCCGGGTGGGACGGGGAAGGCGCCGGCCAGCTCGGGTCCGGGTCGCTGGCGTCGAGGTACGGCCCCCGTACCGGCGCTGCGTCGGACCGCTGACTCACGGCCGTCAGTCTAGGAGGCGGCCGGGTCCTGCTGAGAACGGCCAGGAAGCCGCTGGCACCCCAGGGGACGTATCCGGCCTCACGCCCTACCCTGTTCGCGGCGAGAGCAGGCCTTCCCAGGGCTGTGGGTGGGTATCCACGGTTCACAGACCGCGTCCTGATGAGGGATCGGGGGGGTGGACAGGGTAGACTCGGGGTGCCCCGGACGGGGGCAGGTCGCGCCCGCGCCGACCTCGAGATGACCACCAGTCGTGCCGCCCGATCGGGCCCATTCCGGGGCCGGTCCTGGGCGGCGCACCTGCGACAGGAGCCCAGTGCCGGTGACGGACGAGAACGAGCTTGTGCCCGCCGACGTACCTGAGGTGACCGCACCCGTGCCGCCCGATGCGTCCAGACCCTCGAGCTACGACTCCGACTCCATCACGGTCCTCGAGGGCCTGGACGCGGTCCGGAAGCGGCCCGGCATGTACATCGGGTCGACCGGTGAGCGCGGCCTGCACCACCTGGTATGGGAGGTCGTGGACAACGCCGTCGACGAGGCCCTGGCCGGCTACTGCGACACGATCCGGGTCCGGATCCTGCCCGACGGCGGGATCCAGGTGATCGACAACGGCCGGGGCATCCCGGTCAAGGAGCACCCCAAGGAGAAGATCCCGGCGGTCACGGTGGCGTTGACCGTCCTGCACGCCGGCGGCAAGTTCGGCGACGGCGGTTACAAGGTGTCCGGCGGCCTCCACGGGGTCGGGGTGTCGGTGGTCAACGCCCTGTCGGCGCACCTGACCGTGGACATCAAGCGGGACGGGTACCGCTGGACGCAGAGCTTCTCTCTCGGCGTGCCCGACGGACCGCTGGAACGCCACGAGGAGAGCGGGGACACGGGCACCACCGTCACGTTCTACCCCAGCAGCGAGATCTTCGAGACCACCGACTTTTCCTACGAGAAGCTGGTCACCCGGTTCCGGGAGTACGCCTTCCTCAACAAGGGTCTGACGATTACCGTGGTCGACGAGCGACCCGACCGGCAGGAGGCGCTGGACGGTGAGCAGCACCTGCTGACCAACACCTTCCGCTACGACGACGGCCTGATCGACTTCGTGAAGTACCTGACCGGCACCAAGGAGACCGTGCACAGCACGGTGATCGCCGTCGAGGCCGAACGGGTGGAGACCGCGATCAGCGTCGAGGTGGCCATGCAGTGGAACACCTCGTACCTCGAGTCGGTGCACACCTTCGCCAACACCATCAACACCCACGAGGGCGGCACCCACGAAGAGGGGTTCCGCGCCGCGCTGACCAACACCGCCAACCGGTGGGGCGAGAACTGGGGCATGATCAAGAAGCCCGAGGACCGGCTGTCGGGCGACGACATCCGCGAGGGACTGACGGCGATCATCTCGGTGAAGCTGGCTGAGCCCCAGTTCGAGGGCCAGACCAAGACCAAGCTGGGCAACACCGAGGCGCGCTCGTTCGTGCAGCAGGTGGTCAACGCGAAGCTGGGGGACTGGTTCGAGCAGAACCCGACCGAAGGCAAGATGATCATCCGCAAGGGCCAGTCCGCCGCGCTGGCCCGGATCGCCGCGCGGAAGGCCCGCGACGCCGCTCGCGACCGCAAGGGCCTGCTGGGCCGCAGCGGCCTGCCGGGCAAGCTGAGCGACTGCCAGTCCACCAATCCGGAGGAGTGCGAGGTCTTCGTGGTGGAGGGCGACTCCGCCGGGGGCTCGGCCAAGGGCGGCCGCGATCCGCGGATCCAGGCCATCCTGCCGATCCGCGGCAAGATCCTGAACGTGGAGAAGGCCCGGATCGACAAGATCCTGCAGAACAACGAGGTTCAGGCGATCATCTCCGCCCTGGGCACCGGCATCCACGAGGACTTCGACATCGCGAAGCTCCGCTACCACAAGATCGTGATGATGGCCGACGCGGACGTGGACGGGGCCCACATCCGGACCCTGCTGCTGACGTTGATGTTCCGCTTCATGCGGCCGCTGATCGAGGCCGGTCACGTGTACCTCGCCCAGCCGCCGCTGTTCAAGATCAACTGGAGCAACGCCGCCGCCGAGCTGGCCTACACCGACGCCGAGCGCGACGCGCTGCTCCGACTGGGGGACGAGCAGGGCAAGCGACTGCCCAAGGAGAACAAGATCCAGCGCTACAAGGGTCTCGGCGAGATGAACCCGGACCAGCTGTGGGAGACCACGATGGATCCGGACAACCGGATCCTGCTGCAGGTCACCCTGGACGACGCGGCCCGGGCGGACGAGATGTTCTCCATCCTGATGGGCGAGGACGTCGAGCAGCGGCGAATCTTCATCCAACGCAACGCCAAGGACGTGCGCTTCCTTGACATCTGACCCGGCGGCGGAGCTCGGTCCGGCCGAAGGGGCAACCGCGTCGTGGCGTTGCGCCGACCCGCCGCTGCTCGTAGCTGACGGACACCTCAACGGAGAGAGCTGATGACCGAAGTGACCAGCGGACCCGCAGATCGCCGGGAGCCGGTGGACCTGCAGGACGAGATCGAGAAGTCCTACCTCGACTACGCGATGAGCGTGATCGTGGGGCGGGCGCTGCCCGATGTCCGGGACGGGCTCAAGCCGGTGCACCGGCGGATCCTGTACGCGATGTACGACGGCGGCTACCGCCCGGACCGCGGGTGGAACAAGTGCGCCCGCATCGTCGGCGAGGTGATGGGGCAGTACCACCCGCACGGTGACGGCGCGATCTACGACACCCTGGTCCGGCTGGCGCAGCCGTGGGTGATGCGGTACCCGTTGGTTGCCGGGCAGGGGAACTTCGGCTCGCCGGGGAACGACCCGGCCGCGGCGATGCGGTACACCGAGTGCCGGATGGCGCCGATGGCCATGGAGATGGTCCGCGACATCACCGAGAACACGGTCGACTTCAAGCCCAACTACGACGGCAAGGAGCAGGAGCCAATCGTCCTGCCGGCCCGGTTCCCGAACCTGCTGGTCAACGGCTCGACCGGGATCGCGGTCGGGATGGCGACCAACATCCCCACCCACAACCTGCGCGAGGTCGCCGCGGCGGTGCAGTGGTTGCTGGAGCACCCCGAGGCGAGCGCCGAGGAGCTGCTCGAGGCGGCGATGGAGCGGGTGCACGGGCCGGACTTCCCCAACGGTGCGCTGATCGTGGGCCGCAAGGGCATCGAGGACGCGTACCGCACCGGTCGCGGGTCGGTGACCATGCGGGCGGTCGTCGACATCGAGGAGGACCGCTCCGGGCGGACCATGCTGGTGGTCACCGAGCTGCCGCACATGGTGAACCCGGACAACCTGGCCCTGAAGATCGCCGAGCTGGTCAACAACGGCCGGCTGACCGGGATCGCCGACATCCGCGACAACACCTCCGCCCGCACCGGCCAGCAGCTGATCATCGTGCTGAAGCGGGACGCCCAGCCGCGGGTGGTGCTGAACAACCTGTTCAAGCACACCCAGCTGCAGGACACCTTCGGATGCAACATGCTGGCGCTGGTCGACGACGTGCCGCGGACGCTGCGGCTGGACCAGTTCGTGTCCTACTGGGTAGCCCACCAGGTGCAGGTCATCCAGCGGCGGACCCAGTACCGGCTGGACGCGGCCGAGCGTGAGGCCCACATCTACCGCGGGCTGGTCAAGGCGCTCGACGCCTTGGACGAGGTGATCGCCCTGATCCGGGCCAGCGCCAGCACCGAGGACGCCCGGACCGGGTTGATGGGGCTGCTGGACATCGACGAGGTTCAGGCCACCGCCATCCTCGACATGCAGCTGCGCCGGCTGGCTGCCCTGGAGCGGCAGCGGATCATCGACCGGCTGGCCGAGTACGAGCGGGTGATCGAGGACCTGAAGGACATCCTGGCCAAGCCGGAGCGGCAGCGGAGCATCATCAGCGAGGAGCTGGCCGAGATCGTCGGCAAGTACGGCGACGAGCGCCGGACCGAGATCATCGCGGCCGACGGCGACCTGTCGAACGAGGACCTGATCCCGGACTCCGACGTGGTGGTGACCATCACCCGGGGCGGGTACGCCAAGCGGACCAACACCGACCTGTACCGGGTGCAGCGGCGCGGCGGCAAGGGTGTGCGGGGCGCGACGCTGCGGACCGACGACGAGGTGGACCACCTGTTCGTCACCAGCAACCACCAGTGGGTGCTGTTCTTCACCAACCAGGGCCGGGTGTACCGGGCCAAGGTGTGGCAGCTCCCGGAGGCGAACCGGGATGCGCGGGGCAGCCACGTGGCGGGCCTGCTGTCGTTCCTGCCGGACGAGCAGATCGCCCAGGTCCTCTCCATCCGGGACTACACCGCGGCGCCGTACCTGCTGCTGGCCACCCGGGCCGGGCTGGTCAAGAAGAGCGCACTGTCGCATTACGACTCGCCGCGCCAGGCTGGGGTGATCGCCATCAACTTCCGCGACGACGACGACGAGCTGATCGGGGCCCAGCTCTGCTCGGCCGAGGACGAGGTGCTGCTGATCTCCAAGAAGGGTCAGGCCATCCGGTTCCCCGCCGACGACGAACAGCTGCGCCCGATGGGGCGGGTGACCTCGGGTGTGACGGGGATGCGCTTCCGTGCCGGCGACGAGCTGCTGTCCATGTCGGTCATCCGCCGCGGGGAGTCGGAGTCGGAGCGGTACGTGTTCACCGTGACCGACGGTGGTTTCGCCAAGCGGACCGAGGTGGTCGAGTATCGCGAACAGGGCCGCGGCGGCCTCGGGATCAAGGCGATGCGGCTCAACACCGAGCGCGGATCTTTGGTCGGAGGGCTGGTCGTGTCGGACAATGACGAGGTGATCGCCATCAAGGCGAGCGGTCAGATCACCCGCAGCGCGGTATCCGAGGTTCCAGTCAAGGGCCGTGACACGATGGGTGTGAGGTTCGTCGGGGTGCGGGACAACGACTCGGTCGTGGTCATCGCGCTCAATCCCGAGACAACTGCAGACGTGGCCGATCTGGGCGAGTCTGCTCCGGAGGCGGTCGAGAGCACCGACGACTCGACGTCGACCGACGCCGAGCCATCAGACGACACGGCGGCTGATGTCGCCGAGGTCGAGGAGGACGACAGTGAGTGAAGGCCAGCGGGGATCCGGTCCCCACAGCCAGGCTCCGGACGAGGGCGCGAGCCGGTCGAACGGGCGCGCCGAGTCCAACGGGGCGCACGCAGTGACCGGTGACGACCGCACCCAGGAGATGGTCGGCGCCCGCCCGCAGCACTCGTCCTCGGGTGGGCGGCGGCACCCGTGGCCCGGCCGCAAGCAGCAGGGTCAGACGTCGCCGAGTGAGACCGCGCAGGGCCTGAGCGCGCCGGGTCAGGACGCGCCGGGCCACAACGCCGGCCCGAACCCACCGCAGTCCGGTGGGACGGGGGCGCCGTCCGGATACCGACCGCCCGCCTACGGGGGCCCGGTCGGTCCGCCGACCTCACAGCCCCGGGCGGCCGTCGCACCGCGGCCGTCGGCACCGCCATCGGCGCCGACTCCGGCCTCTGACGCAGCGGCCGGGACGCCGAACGGCACGGCTCCGCAGCCCTGGTCCCCGCCGATCAGCCCGACCCGAAAGGTCTCCCTCCGTGAGCGTCTGGGGCTCTCGAAGCCGCGCGGATCCGAGGAGGCGGCGAAGCGGACACCCAGTCCCGGATCGAGCCCGCAGGCGAAGGCGCAGTCGGGTACGCCGTCGGCGCTCAGCAACGGCTCGAGTGCGGGTCGCTCTGGTCCGCCGGTGGCGCCGCAGGCGGCCGGCCAGCCGCCGTCCGGTGCACCGGCCAGCGTCGCGGGCCGTGGACCTGGAGCGACGTCGCCGGCCGGGGCCGCGGCCGCCGCGGCGGTGGTGACCGCCCCCGCGAGCTCGCCGGCCATCGTGGCTCCGGGGACGCCGGCCAGCGCACCGATCGCCCGCACCGCCGGGGCTCCGTCCGGCGGCAGCGCCGGCTCGTCCGGCCCCAGCACGGCGGTGTTGCCCGCCGTACCGGGTGCACCGGCCAAGCCGGCCGCTCCGGCACCGGCCCCCCGACCCAAGGTGGGGGCCGCCCGGCGGACCCGGAAGGCCCGCCTGCGGCTGTCCCGGCTCGACCCGTGGTCGGTGATGAAGACGTCGTTCCTGTTCTCCATCGCCGCCGGGATCATGCTGGTGGTCGCGGTGTACGTGGTCTGGGCTGTGCTGTCCTCGTCCGGGCTGTTCGAGTCCGTCAACGAGATCGTGGCCAGCGTCGTCTCCACCCCGGGCGACACGACCCCGTTCCGGGTGCAGGACTACGTGAGCACCCAGAAGGTGATGGGTGTGTCGGCGCTGATCGCCTGCGTCGACGTGGTGATCGTGACGGCCCTGGCCACCCTGGGGTCGTTCCTCTACAACCTGGCCGCCACGATGCTGGGCGGGTTGGAGATCACCCTGGCCGAGGACTGATCCGGACGGTTGGGTCCGTGACTCGATTCGATTTGAGGCGGACCGACGGCATCGGATAACCTTGCCGATCGTGCCCGTCACCTTGTGGCGGACCGTTCGGGCCTATAGCTCAGTCGGTTAGAGCGCTGCCCTGATAAGGCAGAGGTCAGTGGTTCAAGTCCACTTAGGCCCACC
>CAWHTY010000021.1:0-165090 GCA_963832435.1 uncultured Actinomycetota bacterium | reverse complement strand
GTGCGAGTGATCCGGTTGTCGGTGCGCAGCACCAGTTAGGGTCTGACTGTGCCGAAGAAGAAGCACGGTCGTGGCGGAGGACGGCAGCCGCAGCGGCGGCCACTCCACTCCGTTCCCCCGCGGCCGGGCCACCGTGCCGAGAACCAGCAGCTGTTCCAGACCCTGCGCACGGCTTTGCGGTCCGGGGAACCGCTGGGGTTCCTGTCGGTGGTCAGCGCATTCCTGGAGATCACCGATCCGCGGAGCCGGGACCCGTTCGCGCGGGACGCGGGCCGGCCGGCGCTTCATGACCTGGTCGACTCGTTCGTGGGGACGTCGCACGCCGAGACGACCGCCGCGTTGACCGCGATCAGCGCGTTGATCCCCGACGAGGTGCTGGCCGCCCGGATCAACCGGGAACTGGAGACGCGCCGGCACCCGGTGCCGGACTGGCTGAGGCGCCTCGGCGAGGCTCGGCTGGTTCCGGAGGTGTGGTTCATGACCCACGTCCTGGGGGACGGCGACGACTACCTGCTCGGGGTCACCCTCCCGTCGGGGGAGCCGCTGTCGGCGCTGGTCTACGTCGATCACAACCTGGGCACGGTGGTGAAGGACGCGTTCTTGGTGCCGGAGCCGCTGGAGGACCTGGCTATCAAGATGGGCACCCTGATCGATGATCCGGATCAGTCGCTGACCCGCACCGACCCCGCGACAGCGCGGGCCGTGATGGAGGCCGCGATGGAGTCGGGCTCGATGCTGTATCCGCCGCTGACGTCGGAGAGCTGGCCGATGTGCCGCCCGCTGGTCGAGTGGATGGTGCGGATGCTGCCATCCGGCGGGGTGGCCCCGGAGCCGGAGGAGTGGTCGCCGGAACAGACGGCCGCGGTCGTGGACGAGTTCTTCCTGTCCTCGTTCGGAGCGCCGATGGACGCCGAGGACGAGCGCAGCCTGCTCGAGAGCGTGGTGTGGTTCAGCACCGGCTACGTGAGCGGGGACCCGTGGCGGTGGAGCCCTGTGACCGTGGAGATTCTGCTGGCCGACTGGTTTCCGCGCAAGGTCATCGCCCAGCCCGCCTTCCTGGCGAAACTGCCGCGACTGCTCCGGGCCTACGTCCGCTACTGCCACGACCGCAACGGGGTCCGCCGCGAGTTGACCGACGAGACGCTGGCCGCGGTCGACCGGTACGAACCGCAGTACCTGCAGCTGATCCACAGCGACCGGCAGCAGTCGATGGCCGGCCTGGCGGAAGCCATCCGGGAGTCTGAGCGGGTCCAGCATCTCAGCGATGAGGAGATCCAGCTGGAGTACATCGCCGACGAGGTCGGCGGGGTGGGGGCGCTGATGGCGCTGGACGCCGACCCCCTGCCTGACGAGGAGTTCGCCTGGACCGGGATCCCCGAGGCGATCCACTCGGCCGTGTCTGCGATCCAGCACCAGTGCGACACCTGCGCGGTCGCGATCCTGGACGTCGAGCACCGGACGGCGATGCGCCGCTTCGTGGCCCGCGCGGCGCGGAACGACCCGACCCTGTTCCGCCGCAAGGGCTCCCCGGTCCGCGGGGCCGCCGCCGTCGCCTGGGTGATCTGCACCGCGAACCGCACCATCGGTTCCCGCCGTTCACCGATGACGGGCAAGGATCTGCTCGCCCAGTTCGGCCTCACCGGGTCGGTCTCGGACCGGGCCGAGTCGCTCATCCGAGCAGCGGGGATCGACCTGAACCTGACGTTCGGCGCGCTCCGGGTCGGCGACCCGGGTCTGCTCGTCTCCCGGCGGCGGCGCGAACTCGTCGACGATCGTGACCGGACTCTGGCGACCGAGTGAGCGAGCGCGCCAAGGACGATCGCGCACTCCTGACCCAGCTACGGTCCCTCGTGGTGCGTGGTGACCATGCCGGGCTGGTGGCCACCCTGAGCCGGGCGCTGTCACCCACGGACTCCTTGCAACTCATCGGTGACGGTCTGCTCGCCGCGCTTCGCGATCGCACCGAGGGGTCGGCCGATCTCGCCCAGGAGTGCGTGAACGCCCTGAGGGAGCGCGGCTGGGCGGGGGACCACGAGCTCGCCAGAGTTCTTGACGCAGTTCTGGGTCACGGTCCGACCCCGATGCTCCGTTCCCTTCCGGTGGATTTGGAGGAGCTCTCGATGATCTTGGAGGGCGATCCCGTCCAGGGTGGCGGCCGGATCGACGGGCGCACCGGCGAGGTGTGGCCTCAGGCCGCGATCGAGTACGCCGCGGAGGTCGGCGAGACCGACGAGGACGAGGACGATGAGGAACATTGGCTGTGGGTGGAGTGCGAGGGGTCGCACGCCGGTTACGGCGACATGGAGTGGTTCATCGCCGACCTGGACGACCCGCAGTGCGCCGATCAGCTCGTCCGCGTGATCTCCGGACGCGGCGCCTTCCGTAGCTTCACGAACACGCTGTCGGAACGGCCCGAGCTGCTGACGCGGTGGTCGGCCTTCTCCAGCGAACGGCAACGTGGACGAGCCCGCAGCTGGTTGGCGGTCCAGGGCTACGTGCCAACCAGGCCGCAATGGCCCAACTCGACAGGGAGTTGAGGGTCGTGCGCCGGGCCTCAGGGTCGTACGGCGACGCGGAACTCGCCGAGCGCCCAGATCAGGCACCCGGCCGGACCAGTCCGTGTTCGTAGGCGTAGACCACGGCCTGGACGCGGTCGCGGAGCCGCAGCTTGGCCAACATCTTGGCGACATGGGTCTTGACGGTGGCTTCGCTGACCACCAGGGTGGCGGCGATCTCAGCGTTGGACAGGCCACGAGCCACCAGATGCAGCACCTCGAGCTCCCGGTCGGTGAGCAGGCTGACCTCGCGCGGCCGCGGTCCCGGGTCCGGGCTGCGCGCGAACTCCTCGATCACCCGGCGGGTGACGGCGGGGTCCAGCAGGGCCGCGCCGGCAGCCACCAGGCGAATGGCCTGCACCAGATCCTCCGGCAGTGCGTTCTTCAGCAGGAAGCCGCTGGCGCCCGCGCGGAGCGCCTCGTAGACATGGGAGTCGACGTCGAACGTGGTCAGCACCACGACCCGGGTCGGGGCGGGCCCGTCCTGCAGCAGCTGGCGGGTGGCGGCGATGCCGTCGAGGCGGGGCATCCGCACGTCCATCAGGGTGACGTCGGGTCGGAGTCGGCGCGCTGCAGCCACCGCCTGGACACCGTCGGAGGCTTCACCGGCGACGGTGATGTCCGGCTCGGCCGACAGGATGAGTCGAAACCCGGCGCGGACCATGGCCTGGTCGTCGGCCAGCAGGACCGAGATCACGGTACGGCTCCGGCGGGTGGCCGGTTCGCGGCGCGTGGGATCGGCAGCACCGCCTTGACGGCGAAGCCGCCGCCCGGCAGCGGGCCGAGGTCCACGGTGCCGCCGTACATCTGGGTCCGCTCGCGAATGCCGGTGTGTCCGTGGCCGTCCGGCTCCTGCTGCTCGGTGGCTCGGCCGTTGTCGACGACCTCCAGCCGCAGCACCGCGTCGTCCACCTGGATCAGGCAGTTCACCCGACTGGCCGACGCGTGCCGCACGATGTTGGTGACCGCCTCTTGCACGATCCGGTACCCGGCCAGGTCGAGACCCGGCGGCAGCTGCTCGAGGTCGCCGACCACCCGCACGCTGGTCTGGACGCCGGCCAGCCGTACCGTCTCGAACAGCTCGCCAACCCGCGCCAGACCGGGCAGCGGTTCCGGCTGCCCGCCGTTCGTCGGCGAGCGGAGCACACCGAGCAGCCGGTGCATCTCGGCCAGCGACTCGCGCCCGGTGCGCTCGACCGCCTCCAACGCCACCCGCTCCTGGACCTGGTCGGGCCGCAGCAACCGCCGCACCCCGCTGGCGTGCAGCGTCATCACGCTCACACTGTGCGCGGTCAGGTCGTGCAGCTCGCGGGCGATCCGCAGCCGCTCGTCGGTGACCGCCGCCGCGGCCCGCCAGTGTGCCTCCTGTTCGACGCGACGTGCGCGTTCCTCAGACAGCCGGGCTCGAAGGGCGCCGCTGCCGATCGCCCGCCCGGCCAGCCAGGCACCGCCGATGATCAACCAGGCGTACGCGATGTCGCCGACGACGAGACCCTTCTCCAGCCCGATGCTGACGGCCACCAGCCCCAACGCGATCGCCAGGGCGAGGAACGGTCGCCGGCTGTGATATCCGGCCGACACCAGGACACCCAGCAGTGTCACGAACCAGCCGAAGGCGGCTGACGGATCCACCCCGAGCGCACCCGGCACCACCGCCATCGCCGTGACGCACACGGTGAGAGCGGTCAGCGGTGCGGTCCAGTGCCACGCGGCCGCGATCGTGCCGATGCCGTACGCGAGTGCGAGGACGGCGCGGGCGGCTCCGGGATCGGGGCCCAGCCACAGCTCCACCTGGGTCGCCGCGGTCAAGATCGCGGCCGCCACCAGGTCCACCCGGCGCGGCGCCCATCGAGGCATGCCATCAGCCTAGGGCGGCCAGCCGCACTGCGCCTCGGTCGGCAGAGTGACAGGAACCGCCCGAAACCTCATCCCCGTGATGGACACCGAAACCCCCGTACCGCCGATGTGAACACCCGATCCGAACGCCGACGGTGGTGGCTCAAGGACCGGTGTGCGCCGGTCGACCTGACCATCGGAGGCTCTCGTGAACACCACCCACCCCGCACCATCGATCGCCCACCGGATCCGTCGCTACGTCGCCGCGGGTTCCCTCGTGGCCTTCCCGACCCTGTTGGTCGTGGAGGCCGCCCTCGACCCGGCCGCCGGAGGCACCGGAGAGGTGATGTACGCCGCGGCGTCGAACCATGCCGGCACCCTGGTCGTGTCGGCCGTCCTGCTGATGCTGTCCGGGATCCTGATGGGCCCGGCCGTTGGGGGTCTCCTCCACCAGGCACGGGACCGCGGCGCCGCCCTGGCCAACCTGGCCGCCGTCCTCGGCGTCCTGGGCGGCTTCGGCCATTTCGGGATCGGGATGTTCTACCTCGTCGCGCTGGCCCTCCCGGGCGGCGACCAGAAGGAGATGATCAACTACATCGAGCGGCTCAACGCCACCCCGGCCCTCGGCGCGATCGCGTTCCCGTTGATCCTGTGTTTCGCCCTGGGCGTGCTCGCCATGGCCTGGGCGGCCTGGCGGACCGGGCTGATCGGATGGTGGGGGCCCGTCGGGGTCACCGCCGTCGTCGCCCTGCACGAGACGCTGCCGAGCAGCACAGCGTGGGTCGAAGCCGGTGCCCTGGGCGTCCTGACGGTCGTCTTCGGCTACCTCGGCGTCCGGCTGGCCAGACTCGGCGACGACGCGTGGGGTCCGGTTCCCCACCGGCGGGACATGCCGGCGCCCGTCACCGTCTGACGATGCACTCCACCCCGTCGCTCATATGAGCAGATGGCTGCGCGAATGTTGACGGGGAAGGCTGGCAGCCCTAGCCTTCGCTGAAGCCGGACGGCGCCGACGGCCATCGCCGTGACGATGCCATCGCGACGTCCTCCGGGAACCAGGAACGAGGATTCTCATGGCCCCCGAGTCGATGACCGCAGCCGTCATGTACGCACCCGGTGACATCCGGGTCGAAGCGGCCCCCAAGCCCCGTCCCGGCCCGGGTGAGGTGCTGCTCAAGGTGGCGGCCTGCGGTGTCTGCGGATCCGACATCCCGCGGATGCTCAAGAACGGCGGCTACGTGATGCCCATCATCTGCGGTCACGAGTTCTCCGGCTTCGTGCACGAGCTCGGCGAGGGCGTCACCGGTTTCGCGCTCGGTGACCTCGTCTCGGTGCCCCCGTTGATCCCCTGCTACGGCTGCGACTTCTGCGTCAAGGGCGAGTTCGGTCTGTGCGAGGACTACGACTACTTCGGCAGCCGGAGCAACGGCGCCTACGCCCAGTACGTGGTCTCACCGGTCGGCAACCTGCTCAAGATGCCGGCCGGCATCGACCCCCGAGCGGCGGCCATGCTCGACCCGGCCGCCATCGCTCTGCACGCCCTGTGGAAGACCGGGCTGCACGTCGGACACCGGGTGCTGGTGATCGGGGCCGGTCCGATCGGTCTGTTCGCCGTGCAGTGGGCGAAGCTGGCCGGCGCCGGCCAGATCGTGACCGTCGACCTGAGCGCGGAGAAGTCAGCGATGGCCCTCGAGGCGGGTGCGACCCACGCGGTGCAGTCAGCCGAGGAGGCGAAGGAGCTGGCGGGCCGGGGTTTCGACATCGTGCTGGAGTCCGCCGGCGTACCGGCCACCGCGGACCTGGCCGCCAACCTGACGGGACCTCAGGGGCACGCCGTGTTCGTCGGAATCCCGCACGCTCCGGTCACCCTGTCGAAAGAGACGTTCAACCAGTTCATGCGGATCGAGGCCACCCTGCACGGGTCCTGGAACTCTTTCTCGGCACCGTTCCCGGGCGACGAGTGGCGGACCGCCGCCGACAAGCTCGCCACCGGAGAGCTCGAGTGGGAGTTCATGATCACGCACGAGCTGCCGCTGTCGGAGCTGCCCGAGATGATGCGGAAGCTCGGGGAACGCTCGGAGTTCAGCTCCAAGGTCATCTTCGTTCCGCACGCCGACTGACTGGGGATCATCCTCGGCTTCGACCTCGGGACCGAAGGGGCGAGAGTCGGGGCGTTCACCGACGACGGGGTCTCGCTGGGATCGGTGCCCCGGCCCTACCGGACGGCTTTCCCGCGCTCGGGGTGGGCCGAGCAGGATCCGGCGGACTGGTGGAGCGCCGTGGTGGACGCCACCGGCGCGCTGCTGGCGACCGAGGCCTGCCGGGCGGCGGGACCGGTGATCGCAATCGCCTGTGCCACCACGGCCTCGACGGTGGCCATCCTCGACGCAGAGTGGGCGCGCGCTCCGGCCAGCCATCCTGTGGATGGACTCCCGCGCCTCGGAGCAGGCCCGCCGCACCGCGGAGCTGGCCGACCACCATCCGATCCTCGCCTGGTCCGGAGGCTCGGACGCCGCCGAATGGCTCCTGCCGAAGGCGATGTGGCTGAAGCAGAACGAACCGGACAGCTATGGGCAAGCGGCTCGGATCGTCGAGGCGCTGGACTATCTGACGTACCGACTGACGGGCCGCTGGGTGGGATCTCAGATGAACGCCGTCTGCAAGTACAACTACGACCCGCTCACGGGCCGCCTCCCCGAGCAGCTGTACGAGGCGCTCGACGTCGGAGACCTGATCGCCAAGCTCCCGGACGAGATCCTGGCGGTCGGCTCCGTCGCCGGGGTACTGACGGCGCAAGCCGCGGAGGAGCTGGGGATCACCGCGGGCGCCACAGTCGCCGTGGGCGGCATCGACGCGCACGTCTCGCTGCTGTCGTGTGGTGGTTCGCCCGACGGGTTGATCTCCCTGGTGTCCGGGACCTCGTCGGCGATCGTCGCCGAGATCGACGAGCCGTGCCGGTCGGAGGAGATCTGGGGCCCTTATCCGCACGCGCTGCGCACGACGAAGTGGCTGGTCGAGGGTGGCCAGGTCACCAGTGGCTCGGTGTTGAAGTGGGCCGGCGAGACCATCATGGGTGTCGCCCGCGATGATCTCGCGACGCTCATCTCCGGCGCGGCCGCCGTCGAACCGGGTGCGCACGGACTGCGGGCGCTCGACTCCTTCATGGGCAACCGCACGCCGTACCGAGACGCCAGACTGCGGGGCGCGGTGGTGGGGCTCACCCTGGGCACGACCCGTGAGGAGCTCTACCGGGCCGCCGTGGAGGCCGTGGCCTGCGGCACCAGGGGCGTCATCGACTCGTTCGAGCGGGCCGGCGTCCGATGTGAGCGACTGATCTTCTCGGGTGGCATCGAACGGAACTCCCTGTGGCAGCAGGTCACCGTCGACGTCCTGGGCTGCGAAGCCGAGATCGTCGACGGCGACAACCTCACGCTGCGAGCCTGCGCGGTGATCGGAGCCACCGGGGCGGGTCTGGTCCGCGACCTCGACGAGGGGGCTGCGACTGTTCACTCCCCGCACCCGCACCCTGACGCCGGACCCGGCTCGGCACGCGCTCTACCGCCAGACCTACGACGACTACGTCGGGCTGACGGTGGCGTTGACGCCCACCATGCACGAGATCGTCGACCGCCTGGCTGGGCGTTGAGGGCATGCCCCAGGCGGACGAGGAGGGGCAGCACCAGCGGGGGTCAGCGGGTCGCGAGCTCCAGGACCACGACGAGCTGCTGATCAAGGTCGCCCAGGGATACTGGGAACAGGACCGGACCCAGGAGGACATCGGACGGGAGCTGCACCTCACCCGCTGGAAGGTGGGACGCCTGCTGGAGGAGGCCCGGACCCGGGGGATCGTCCAGATCACGATCGTCCACCCGCAGGCCCGCCGGACCGATCTGGAGGTCGCACTGCGCAGCCGGTTCGGGCTCCGGGACTGCATCGTCGTCCCGACACCGCGGACCGTGGCGACATCGGAGGGCGGTCAGCCGATCACTCGACACGTGGCCCTCGCCGCGGCCACCTACCTCCAGACCCACGGCCACCGAATCCGTATGCTCGGCGTATCTTGGGGGAACACGCTGCAGGAGATCGCCGCCGTTCTGCCGGCGGGCTGGACCCAGGGCATCGACGTCGTCCAGATCAACGGCAGCATCAGTCGATCGGTCCGTCCCACGACCGGGGTGAACGTGGCGCTGAGCATCGCTCAGAGCGGAGCCGGACGCGCCACGCTCCTGCCGGTGCCCGCCATCGTCGAGCACGCCAGGACCCGACGGGCCCTCTACGCCGAGACCTTCGTCAAGGAGACGCTCACCAAGGCACGGTCGGCCGATGCCCTGCTCTTCTCGCTCGGTGCCCTCAGTCCGAGCTCGGTGCTCGTCCAGAGCGGTGCGGTCACGCCGGACGAGCTGCGCCAGCTGCGCACCGCGGGCGCCTGCGGGGACGTTCTCGGACACTTCATCACCGCTGACGGCAGCATCGCCGACGCGGACATCGAGAGCCGAACGGTGGGCCTGACCCTCGACGACCTGCGAGGCGCGGCGCAGGCCATCGCCGTCGCCGCCGGCCGCCAGAAGAGCCAGATCATGGTCGCGGCCCTCACCAGCGGTCTCTGCTCCGTGCTGGTGACGGACGAGGACGCTGCCCTCGGCGTCGTGTAGCCGCATCCGACGACCTACACCACCGTGGAACGCACTGACAAGCCGGCGTGGTCATCCTCGGCGGTGGGATAGGTTCGGGGTTCCAGGCATGGTCGGACGCTGGTCATGTGGAGATGGTGGCGGGGGCCGGCTCAGGCAGTGGGGCACTGTGGTCACGAGGAAGAACGACACCCGGGTGCCGTCGCCGCGGGGGCTTCCCGTTCTCGGTGTCGCGCGCGAGCTGCGCCGCGACTACCTCGGGACCATGCTGCGCGCTGCCCGTGAGGTCGGTGATGTGGCGCGCATCCACGCCGGGCCGCCCGGATGGCGGGTGACCTTCTACAGCGTCTCGACTCCCGACCTGGTGCTGGAGATCTTGGGACAACCCGAGAAGTTCACCAAGGGCAACCAGTTCTACGCCGAGGTGCGCTCGGCGCTGGGCAACGGAATGCTGACCAGCGAGGGCGACGACTGGCACCGGCAACGTCGCTTCCTCGCTCCGGTCTTCACCCCCAAGCGGCTGTCGACCGCCTACGCGGCAATCATGGTGGAGGAGGCGCAGCAGGTGGTCCGGCGCTGGAACCCGGTCGCCGCCACCGGCGGAAGCGTGGACGTCAACCGCGAGATGTCCGATCTGACGTCCCGGATCATCGGCCGGGTTCTGTTCGGCGCCGACATGTCCGCCGCCCTGCCGGAGCTCGCGAACTTCAGATCGGTCAGCGACGAGATTCTCCGGCGTGGGTTCAGCCCGCGGCCGCCCCCGATGTGGATGCCGACCCGGGCCAACCGTCGACTGTCTTCAGGACTGGCCGGCCTGCGCGCCGTCGTCGACACCATCATCGCCGAACGCCGCGCCAAGCCGAGGTCACAGCAGGCCGACGACCTGCTGGGTCTGCTCCTGAACCCCCGCGATGTCGACAGCCCGGCGGACCGGCTGAGCGACACCGAAGTCGTCGACCAGGTACTGATCTTCCTGCTCGCCGGTCACGACACGACCGCATCCACCCTGGCGTGCCTGCTCGTCGAGTTGGCCCGTGCCCCGCAGTGGCAGCACATTCTGCGCGACGAGGTCGACCACACGCTGGCTGGTCAACCCGTCACCGCCGCCGACCTGGGCGGGCTCCCGTGGACGGGCCGGGCGGTACGGGAGGGGATGCGGCTCTACCCGGCCGGCCACAGCATCGGCCGCAGCAACCTCCAGGAGGAGGTGCTCGGCGGCTACCGCATACCGGCCCGCTCGGCCATCGTGGTGTCGCCCTGGACCATTCACCGCTCGCCCAAGATCTGGGATGATCCTCGGACGTTCGACCCCCGGCGGTTCGACCTGCCGGCCGGGGATCTGCCCGGCGGCCACAGGTACGCCTGGTTCCCCTTCGGGGCCGGTCCGCACGCGTGCATCGGAATGCAGCTGGCTCTGCTGGAGGCATCGGTCGTGCTGGCCACCATCATGCAGACCTATCGCCTGTCGACGGCCCTCACAGCGATCCCTCTCCGGGCGGCCATCAGCTTGCATCCCGTCGACTCGCTTCCGGTTCGGCTGCACCTCTAGCGGGCTGCTCATCGCCGGTGATCCCCACGAGGTCGAAGACCCGCTCACATGTTGATGCCAGTCCGACTCGGGTGAAGAATCCTCCCCAGGAGCACCAGATTCAACGGAAACGCCATGACCTCAGTCCTTGTTTGTGCGTCCTCGCTCGATGGCCATGTGATGCCGATGCTCGCCATCGCGCACCAGCTCGTCGGTGCCGGCGCCAGGGTCCGCTTTCTCGCCGGGGAACGCTACTCCGACGCCATCGAAGCGATCGGCGCCGAGCTGGTGGCCCTGCCCGACGAGGCGCAGACCAACGACGCCTTGGTGGCGGAGGGCAAGTCCACCGACGGGCGCCGCCTCAGCGGAATCGAACAGGCGGTCAAGAGCGTCAGACTCTCCTTCGTACCCCAGATCCCCGCGCAGTACGCGGCCCTCGTAGCGGCGATCGAGGCCGACCGCCCCGATGCGGTCGTGACCGAGTCCACGTTCCTCGGAGCCGGGGTGCTGGCGCTCCGCCCGGGCGCCGTGCGTCCCCCCGTGGTGACATGCGGGATCATCCCTCTCACCCTGCTGAGTCGGGACACGGCGCCGCCCGGCCTTGGCATCACGCCCCGCCCCGGGGCGGTGGGCCGCCTGCGGAACCGAGTGCTCAACTTCGTGGTGCGGCGAATCCTGTTCGGCGGTGTGCAGAGCGAGATCGACGACCACGCGCGCGCCCTCGTCGGGGTGCCCCTGAACGACTTCTTCCTCGACACCGGCCGCAGCGCGGATGCCTACGCACAGTTCACCGTGGCCTCGTTCGAGTACCCGCGCAGCGATGCTCCGGCGAACCTCGTTTTCCTCGGCCCGGCAGTGGGCCCGGTGCCGAGAGCGGTCCCCGAGCCGGAGTGGTGGTCCGATCTCGATGGCGTACGACCCGTCGTGCACGTCAGTCAGGGCACTGTTGCGAACCTCGACTTCGGCGAGCTCGTCAGGCCGACGATCGAGGCGCTGGCCGAGGAGGATGTGCTCGTCGTCGTCGCCGGAGGCGGACGCACCTTGGACGGACTGGGCGCCCTCCCCGCGAACGTCCGCACGGCCGACTTCCTCGACTACGGCCGGCTGATGCCTCTCGTCGACCTGTTCGTCACCAACGGGGGCTACGGGTCACTTCACGCCGCGCTGGCAGCCGGCGTGCCCATCGTGGTCGCCGGCGACACCGAGGACAAACGTGAGACCTCGGCACGGGTGGAGTGGTCGGGCGTCGGGGTCAACCTGCGAACCGGGACCCCCACCGCGTCCGCGGTGCGAGCCGCGGTCAGGAGAGTGCTCGACGATCCACGCTACCGGGAGCGGGCGGCGCGCATCGGCACCGACATCGCCGCCGCGCCCGGGGTCACCGGCCTCCAGCCGATCATCGATCGGCTCGCGAGCGGTGCACAGTGGACGGCGCCCAGGCAGGGGCAACCCGACACCGACCAGTGAGTGCGTTCCGCTGGACGACTCAGCACGGGAGAGGTGTCGACCGCGGCGGGCAGAAGGGGGGGCCCTCTCGCTGCTCTCGACCAGGCCGCTGGCCTCTACCCGCCGTCCCGGGCCGTAGCACCCTGGTCCTCCCGCTGCTCACCGTGCGGATGGCCGGCTTCGCCGTCGGTGTGTGGAGGGCTGTCGCAACGACCACGGCGGGCGGGTTCTCGTGGGGACGGTCGCGGCGTTCGCGGTGACCTCGTACATGGGCCTGGTGGAACGGGTGAACCTCGGGACCTGGCTGCTGTGGATGGCGGTCCTCGGAGTCGTGCTGCTCCGGCGGGCATCTCTGGAGCGCGGTGGGGTGCCGGGTCTAGCGTGAGTCCTACCGGTTCACCCGGGAAGGACTCCGATGCGCACCCTGATGGTCGACTTCATCACCTCGCTCGACGGCTACGCCTCGGCTGAGGGCTGGCCGGGCCTCTGGGGGATGGGAGGGCCCGAGTACCTGGGGTGGCTCGCAGAACAGCCCGACCACACCGTGGTGATGGGGGCGGCGACCTATCGGCTGATGTCGGGCTTCGCCGCCGACGGCTCGGAGGATCTGAGCCGGACTCACGCAGATGTCCAAGCTGGTGTTCTCCTCGACCCTGCAGACGCCGCTCGACTGGGCGAACACCCAGCTGGTCCGCGGGGACCCGGTCGAGGCCGTCGGGGCGATGAAGGCCGACAGCGGCCCCGAGCTGCGCACCCTCGGCAGCCTGCGTCTGTGCCGGGCGCTGATCACCGCCGGACTGGTGGACCGCTTCCGGGTGGTCCTCTTCCCCGTCGTCACCGGCGTGACCGGTCGGGAGCGGATCTACGACGGCTACCCCGACGTCACGCTCGAGCTGGTCGAGTGCCGGACGTTCGACGCCGGGCTGCAGCTGCTGGAGTACGTCCCCACCGTGCTCGACGGACCGCCCGGCCCGGCCCGTGCCTGACGCGGACCCCGCCGAGCGCCGAGGCCGACCGGGATGACCTCGCGGCTCGTCGCCCTCTGCGTCGACGCGCTCGACCCGCCCCGTCTCGCCCGCTTCTGGGCCGGCGTCCTGGGTTGGGAGACGGCTGACGACCCACGCGAGGCCATCGCGCTCGTGCCGAGCGACGACACCGGGTTCCGCATCCGGTTCCTGCCGACCCAGGTCGAGAAGACCAGCCGGAACCAGATGCACCTCGACCTGACCAGCACCTCCCTCGAGGACCAGCAGCAGACGGTGGCGAGGTCGCTCGAGCTGGGCGCCCGACACATCGACGTCGGCCAACGACCGGAGGAGGGTCATGTGGTGCTCGCCGACCCCGAGGGCAACGAGTTCTGTGTGATCGAGCCGGGCAATGCCTTCCTCGCCGACTGCGGGTTCATCGGAGCGCTGGCGGGCGACGGCTCGCAGGAGGCCGGCTACTTCTGGAGCGCGGCGCTGGGCTGGCCGTTGGTCTGGGACCAGGACGGGGAGACTGCGATCCGGTCGCCCCACGGCGGTCCCAAGGTCACCTGGGGCGGTCCGCCCCTGATGCCGAAGACGGGCAAGGAGCGGCTGCACTTCGACCTGGCGCCCCCCGCCGACGGTGACCAGCCGGCCGAGGTCGAACGGCTCATCGCCCTCGGCGCGTCGCGCATCGACTCGGCCAGGGTGAGGTCAGCTGGGTGGTGATGGCCGATCCGGACGGTCACGAGTTCTGCGTCCTGACACCTCGATGAGCTCCGGTCCCCAGCGGTCGGCTTACGTCGTACACAGCGGGTCGGCGGACTGCTAGGTTGGCGCCATGAACCGCGGTGTGATCGGCGCAATCATCGGTGTCCTCGTGATCATCATCCTGGTGCTGGTGATCATGCGACTGATGTGACCTGCCGCTGAAGGCCGCCCTGCGCGGCCGTAATGAGTGGCTCTACTGAGTGCCGTGCTGACGGGGGTCGGCCCGTAGCGCCGACGCACGCGGTACGGCCGCACTACAGTGCACCCATGGCGGGCCCGGTGCTGCTGGTCGTCGAGGAGAACGCGGACGCGCTCCACACCATCGAGCAGGAGCTCCAGGACCGGTATGCCCGGCACTACGAGGTGACCTGTACGCCGTCGGTGCCGGCGGCGCGGTCGCAGCTGGAGGACCTGGCGGCCACCGGTCGCGAGGTCGCGTTGATCTTGGCCGCGGAGTCCTTCGCCACCACGACCGGGAGCGAGCTGCTGGACAGCGTCCGTCATGTACATCCGCACGCCAGACGCGGGCTGCTGATCGACTGGGGCACCTTCGGGGACCGCGGCACCGGGGAGACCCTGTTCGACGCCATGGCCCACGGCCGGATCGACCACTACGTCGTCCGGCCGTCGGCGCCGCCGGACGAGGTGTTCCACTCGGCGATCTCCACCCTGCTGCTGGAGTGGGCGGAGTCCCGCCGGGTGTTCCCGTTCGCCATCCACGTGGTCGGTGAGTCCTGGTCGGGGCGGGCCCACGAGCTACGGGAGGTCCTCGGCCGGTGCGCGATGCCGCACACGTTCTCGCTGTCCAGCTCCGCGGTCGGTCGGGCCCTGCTGGCCGCCGCCGGCACAGACGTCCGGCTGCCCATCATCGTGCTGCCCAACGGCACGGTCCTGCAAAACCCGAGCAACGTCGAGATCGCGGTGGCCACGGGTTCCCCCATCACGCCCGGACACACCGACTTCGACCTGGTGATCGTCGGCTCCGGGCCGGCGGGCCTGTCGGCCGCGGTCTACGGCGCCTCGGAAGGCTTCCGCACGCTGGTCGTCGACGAGGGTGGCATCGGGGGTCAGGCGACGTCCAGCTCGTTGATCCGCAACTACCTGGGGTTCCCGCGCGGTGTCAGCGGGCGGCAGCTGGCTCAGCGCGCCTACGAGCAGGCCTGGGTGTTCGGCGCCGACTTCGCCGTCATGCAGCGGGTGGCCGACCTCCGCCGGGAAGCCGACGGGCTCTCCGTGGTGCTCTCCGACTTCGGCCGGGTGCAGGCCAGCGCGCTGCTGCTCGCCACCGGTGCCAGCTACCGTCGACTCGTCCCAGCCCGCCCTCGAGGCGCTCAGTGGTGCCGGTGTCTTCTACGGCGGGCCGAGCTCGGAGGTGCCGGCGATGACCGGCCGGGACGTGTACGTGCTCGGCGGCGCGAACTCCGCCGGCCAGGCGGCGCTCTACCTCGCCCGGTACGCCCACCGGGTGACGCTGGTGGTCCGCGCCGCATCGCTCGAGGCGGGCATGTCGCGGTACCTGATCCGCGAGATCGACGCGACCCCGAACGTCACCGTCCGCGCCGCGGACCGAGATCGTGGACGGCGGCGGGGACGGTTGGCTGGAGCACCTCACCCTCCGGGACCGGTCGGCGGGCCGGGAGGAGCGGGTCGAGGCCGGGGGGCTCTTCGTGATGATCGGGGCGGACCCGCGGACCGAGTGGCTGCCCGCCGAGCTGCAGCGCGATTCCGGCGGCTTCGTCCTCACCGGCGCAGACCTGCTGCCCCGCCACGGCTGGCCGTTGGAGCGCAGCCCGTACCTGCTGGAGACCAGCATGCCGAGTGTCTTCGCCGCCGGTGACGTCCGGCACGGGGCCGGGCGGCGGGTCGCCTCGGCGGTGGGGGAGGGCGCGGTCGCGGTGCAGCTGCTGCACCAGCTGTTCGCGGCGGAGCAGCGTCAGCCTCGGGGTCGCTCGCGGGCGCAACCAGTGAGGGTCTGAGCTCACCGGGCCGGAACGCGGCGACCGCTCAGGTGGGTCGGGCCCGCCCCCTCCGGGCCGTCGCGCTCACCGAGGAGTCGCGGCCACGACCCGACGTGAGAGAGTTTGATCTCCAGCCCGTCATCGGGGTGATCACCGGGCCGTCACCGGGAGGGAGGCGTATGAATCTCGAGAAGGTCATCTTCGGCTTCTTCGTGCTGCTCGCGGCGACGCTGAACTTCGGGTTCTTCATCGGCGACATCGCCAACCCGGAGCTGCACAACGTGTACGAGCTGTTCGCAGCGCTCGCCGTCAGCCTGATCGCCACGGTGCTGAAGTTCGGGGATCGCACCCAGATCGGCGCGGTGCACCTGGCCACCAGCCTGGTGGCCGACCTGCAGCTGGTCGCGGCGAGCGTGGTGTGGGTCTGGGCCATGGAGATCGCGTCCGAGGGCATGACCGCGGTGCACACCGCCAGCATGGTCTCCCTGTCCGGCGGCGCGCTGCTGGCCAACCTGGTCTCGGTTGTGCTGCTGGTGACCGAGACGGTCACCTTCCACCGCGGATGAGCCCGGGGCCCCGGTGAGCAACCCGCTGCTGGTCTTCTGGGCCCAGCTGTTCGGCCGCCGCGAGCAGCTCAGCCCCGTCCCGTCCCGCGCGCACATCGAGTCCACCCACCAGGCCTCATCGACCATCTTCCTGGTCATGCGGCGGATGCGGGCGCCGCTGATCACGTTGATCATTGTCTTCTCGGTCAGCGTCATCGGGCTGACCTTGATCCCCGGCCTCGACCCGGAGGGCCGGGTGGCGCGGATCAGCCTCTTCGAGTCCTTCTACTTCATGAGCTACACGGCGACGACGATCGGCTTCGGTGAGCTGCCCTGGCCGTTCACCCCCGCCCAGCGCCTGTGGGTGACCTTCTCCATCTACCTCTCGGTGATCGGCTGGGCGTACGCGATCGGCTCGCTGCTGACCCTGCTGCAGGACCGCTCGTTCCGGCAGGCGCTGGCGCTGCGGCGGTTCACCGCCAAGGTGGCCCGGCTGCGCGAGCCGTTCCTGCTGCTGGCCGGCTACGGACGCGCCGGTGAGCTGCTGGCCAAGGCCTTCGACACGCTCGGCCAGCAGCTGGTGGTCATCGACGACTCCTCCGACCGGATCGACGCCTTGGACCTGGGGTCCTACCATGCCGACATCCCCGGGCTGGTGGCCAACGCGGCCAACCCGCACCACCTGAGCGCCGCCGGGCTCGACCACCCGTACTGCGTCGGGGTGCTGGCACTCACCAACGATGACGAGACCAACCTGGCCGTGACCATGACCGCGGCGCTGCTCCGGCCCGACCTGCCGGTCGTCTCGCGGACCGTGTCGGCCCCGATCGCGGAGCGGATGCGCGCTTTCGGCACGCCCTCGGTGGTCAACCCGTTCGACCGGTTCGGTGAGCACCTCCGGCTCGCCCTGAACGCGCCGGCGTCCTACCAGCTCCTCACCTGGCTCGAGGCCGGCCCGGGTGCGGAGCTGCCCGATCGCGGCCGGCCCCCCACCGAGGGTCGTTGGGTGATGTGCGGCTACGGGCGGTTCGGCAGAGAGGTGACCGCGGACCTGCGGGCCGCGGGCCTGGAGGTCACCATCATCGAACCCGCCGAGCAGGACGAGCCCGAGCCGGGGGTGATCGTCGGCGACGCCTCCGAGCCGGGCGTGCTGGCCCGGGCCGACCTGAAGAGCGCGGCCGGGCTGGTGGCCGGCACCGACAACGACACCACGAACCTGTCCATGGTCGCCACCGCCCGCCGGCTGAACCCCCGGCTGTTCCTGGCCGCACGCCAGAACCGCCCGACCAGCGCCGCCCTGTTCGAGGCCATGCGGGTGGACGCGCTGCTGGTGCCGACCGAGGTGGTGGCCCACGAGGTGTACGCCCAGGTCAGCACCCCGCTGCTGTGGCGGTTCATCCAGGAGATGCCGGCCCGCGGCGACCAGTGGGCGGCCGACCTCATCCTGCGGTTGCGCCGCAACTGCGGCCTCGAGCTGCCCGCGCTGTGGAAGGTCAAGCTGGACCGGGACCAGGCGCCGGCCCTGGGCCGCTGGCTGGCTGAGGGTCGGGTCCTGCTCGGTGACCTGCTGCGCAGCCCGGAGGACCGGGAGCGACGACTCCAGGTGGTGCCGCTGCTGCTGCTGCGCCGGGGCAAGGCCGTCCTCACCCCCGACGATGAGACGGTGCTGGAACGCGACGACGATCTGCTGTTCGCCGGGCAGGGCTCGGAGCGCCGCGAGCTCGAGAGCACCATGGTGGTCGACTCGACCAGCGGGTACGTGCTGTTCGACCAGCACCTCCCCTCGAGCTGGGTGTGGCGCAAGCTGGCCCGGAAGGACGCCGTACCCGGCCCGCCCGACGACCGCGCCGACCTGCCCAGCCGGCGCCGGTAGCGCCGCGGACCCGGCCCGGTGAGATCGGTAGCGGCTACGGATGCGGAACCGGGCCGTCATCGGTCACAGTTGGATGTGGAGGGAGTTCTCATGAGCAACTGGATCACCGGCCGGACCCCGTACCTCACCCTGGCGGCCGCCGTCGTCATCCTGCTCGGCCTGATGGTGCTGAACGCCGCGCTGGCCGCGGCGACCAGCGGCTCGGCCGCGCCCCCCGGGGTGGTGGCCCCGGTCGGCGCCGGTGTCCTCCCGAGCGGACAGGCTGACGGCCGTGGCGACGCCTGACGTCGCCCCGGGGACGCCGTCCCGGTCGGTGGGCCCGATGGTTGCCGTCGCCGTACCGGTGCTGGCCGGGCTGGCCGCCTCGCTGGTGCTGGGCCTGTACGCCGGACTGCACCACCCGAAGCCGGTCCGGGCCCTGCTGCCCGGGTTCTCCGGCCCGTTGCCGTTCAAGGCCTGGCTGAGTACGGCGGCCCTGATGCTCGCCATGGTCCAGGTGGTCACCGCGGCCGGCGTCCTCGGCCGCTTCGGGCCCGCCCCCTGGGCCGGGCCGGTGCACCGGTGGTCCGGGCGGCTGGCCGTGCTCGTCCTGCTCCCGGTGATCGCCCACTGCCTGTACGGGATGGGCTTCGGCCTCGACTCGCCCCGGGTGCTGATCCACTCCCTGGCCGGCTGCCTGGTGTTCGGCGCGTTCGCCGCCAAGATGCTGGTGCTGCCGAGGCGTGACGCACCGGGCTGGGCCCTGCCGCTGTTCGGTGGCCTGCTCACCGTCTTCGTGGTGGTGTCCTGGCTGACCTCGGCGCTGTGGTTCTTCCGTACGGCCGGGTTCGTCTTCTGAGCCGCGGCGGGCGGTCCGGCCCCGCCTGAGTGGTGCCTCGGCCACCGTTGCGGTCCGTCGAACGGCTGCGGCGTGACCTCCCACGTCCGGGGCAAAGGCTCCAGGTCATCTCGACGTCTTTCCCGGCCGGGCCCGCCCGCGGACGTCTGCCTGAGATCCGTATCTGGCAAGGAAATCCGCCCCGGCACCCTCCGGTCGCCGCTACCCGGGCGGAAGGGCGACCGTCCGGCGAACACTTGCGGAATCCGAAGAAATCTCCGTATGGTCTCGTACGCCGCTTCCTTCCCACCAGTCACAGGAGCACCATGATGCGCCTCGTACGCCGAAGCACGCGACGGCTGGCCCCGCTCCTCGCGCTGGGCTTGGTCCTGCCGATGACGGCCGCCTGGGTGGCGCCGGAGCCGGCGGCCGCGGCCGCACCGTCGGGGGTCCGCGCCACTGTCGGTGGCTATCCGGTGTGGGCGCACTTCGCCGACCCGGCCGCCAACAACGGCCGGGACAAGACGATCATCCAGGAGGTCCAGCGGCTGATCGAGGCGGCGCCGGCCGGATCGACCATCCGCGGCACCCTGCACTCCCTGAGTGTCCAGCCGGTGGCCACCGCGCTCGTCGCCGCCGAGGCCCGGGGGGTACGGCTGGCCATCCTGGTCGACGGGAAGAACCTGCCGTCGACCGCCACGGCCATGGCCATTCTCAAGCAGCTCCAGCCGACCAGCTACAAGTTCTGCACCTACCCGCCGCAGGCGTACGGCAGCACGAGGCGCGCGGGCAACGCCTGCATCAGCACCAGCGACGCCGGTGACCTGCACACCAAGATGTTCACCTTCAGCCAGACCACCGACCCGACCGGCACCCTGCGCTCCAACGTGTCCTGGTTCGGCTCCGCCAACATGACGTACGCGTCCGGCTCGGACCAGTCGAACAACGCGGTCACCGTGTACGGCGACCCCGCCCTGGCGGCCGGGCTGAACGCGAACTTCACCGACCTGTGGAACCGCCGGCACTACCCGGGCGACGACTACTACGACGCGGCCACGGGACGCGGATACTACCTGGCCCGGTCGGCCAGCGTCTACGCCTCCCCGGAGCGAGGCGGTCAGACCGACACGATCGCCACCCGGGTGAATGACGTGACTCCCAACTCCCGCTGCCAGCTGCGGATCGGGATGAACTTCGTCACCGACGCCCGCCCCGCCCTGACCGGCCTCCTCACCAAGATGCGGGCGAAGCAGTGCCAGGTGTTCATGGTCGTCGGGGGCGGCGCGAAGGGCATCGAGATGCCCCGGGCCACGTACCAGAAGCTGATCAAGGCCGGGGTCAGCCTGCGGCGGACTCCCAAGGTGCACGACAAGTTCTTCCTGGCCTACGGGAAGTTCGGCAGCGACTACCAGTACAAGGTCTACACCGGGTCGCAGAACTGGAGCGGCAGCGCCCTGACCTCCAACGACGAGATCTTCGTCAAGATGGCGCCCGAGGTGGGCAGCAGCCACCCGCTCTACGACGGCTTCAACCAGCACTTCGGGCAGATCTGGAGCCGCGGGAAGGTCTGCACGAAGGCGAACTACCCCTGCCGCTGAGCCCTCAGCGGAGCTCGAACACCGTCCACGAGAGCGGGGGCAGGGTGGCGGTGAGGGCCGTGTCCCGCAGGGCGTGGTCGTCGAACGGCCGGGGCACCACGGCGTCGTGCCGGTCCCGGTTCGTGGTGTGCCGGTCCTGACCGGGGCCCGCGTGCAGGGTGCTGGCGCCCGCCACCCGGGTAACCGGCAGTCCCCGCAGGTCGACCTCCAGGGTGGCCTGTTGGTCCAGGCTCCGGTTGGCCACGAACAACGCGGCGACCCCGCGCTCCGCGTCGTGGGTGGCCGTGGCGTCGACCACCGGGACGTCGGTGTAGGTGGCGGTGTCGTAGCGGTCACCGCCGGCCACCACCTGGAGGATCTGGCCCTGGGCCAGCCGGCGCATCTGCTCGAACGGATAGGAGATGGTCTGTCGCCAGGCGGCCCCGCCCTCCTCGGAGCGGAGCAGGCCGATCACGTTCACCAGCTGCGCCTGACAGGCCACGGTGACCCGGTCCCCGTGCCGCAGCAGGGAGTTCAGGAACGTCCCGACCACGACCGCGTCGGTGACCGCGTACTCGTCCTCGATCAGCCGGGGGTGCTGGGCCCACTCCACCGTGCTCGGCTTCGGGCCGTCGCCGGAGAACCGGGCTTGGTACCAGACGTTCCACTCGTCGAAGGACAGGTTGATCCGCCGCCGGTGGCGGCCGCGGGCCCGGACGGCGTCGGCGGTCGCGATCACGTCCTCGATGAAGTGGTCCATGTCGAGCGCCGAGGCGAGGAACGTGGCCGCGTCGTCGTCGTGCTCCTCGTAGTAGGCGTGCAGCGAGATGTAGTCCACGCTGTCGTAGGCCAGCTCGAGCACCGTGGACTCCCAGCTGCCGAAGCTGGGCATGCCCGAGTTCGACGAGCCGCAGGCCACCAGCTCGATCTCGGAGTCGATCAGGCGCATCGCCTTGGCCGTCTCGGCGGCCAGCCGGCCGTACTCGGCCGCGGTCTTGTGCCCGACCTGCCAGGGCCCGTCCATCTCGTTGCCCAGGCACCACAGCTTCACCCCGAACGGGTCCGGGGCGCCGTTGGCGATCCGCGCGTCGCTGAGTCGGGTACCGCTCCGATGGTTGCTGTACTCCAGCAGGTCGCAGGCGTCCTGCAGGCCGCGGGTGCCCAGGTTCACCGCCATCATCGGCTCCGCGCCGGCCTTGCCGGCCCAGTCCATGAACTCGTGCAGGCCGAACTGGTTGGTCTCCAGCGCGTGCCAGGCCAGGTCGAGCCGGGTCGGCCGGTCCTCCCGCGGCCCGATGCCGTCCTCCCAGCGGTAGTTGGAGACGAAGTTGCCACCGGGGTAGCGCACCAGCGTGGGCCCGACCTCCCGCGTCAGCTCCAAGACGTCGCCGCGCAGGCCGGCGGCGTCGGCGCTCGGGTGTCCCGGTTCGTAGATCCCGGTGTAGACGCACCGGCCCATGTGCTCCACGAAGGATCCGAACAGGCGCCGGGGCACGGGTGCGACCGCGTACGCGGCGTCGAGGACGAGGCGGGCGGTGGGCATGGTGCTCCTGAGGGCTCGGCGCGATGTCCGATGGGCCGGTACATCGTTGTAATTGGGACGCTAGTGGTCCGGTCCGGCGCAGGCAACGCCCGCCCCCTGGTCCGTCAGCGGCGACTGCTGGCCCGCACGATCACCCGGTGCGGCACGGTCAGCTGCTCGGCCGGCCGGCCCGGGTCGGCGATCCGGGCGGTGAGCAGGTCGAGGGCGGCCTCGCTGTAGCGCGGCCTTGTCGAAGTGCAGCGTGGTCAGCGGTGGCACCGCGTACTCGCCGTCGATGACGTCGTCGTACCCCACCACGGACACGTCCTCGGGGACGGCGTGGCCGAGGGTCCACAGCGCGTGCAGCACGCCGAGGGCGAGGGAGTCGGTGAAGCAGAACACGGCGTCCGGGCGCGGGTGGTCGGCCAGGTGGGCGGTCAGCGCCGCCGCGCCGCCGGCGGAGGTCCACCGGTGGCAGGGGATCTCGAGGTCGGGGTCGACCGGGCGGCCGGCGGCCTGCAGCGCCTGGCGGTAGCCGACCAGCCGGAGGCGGGAGGTCTCCGAACCCATCACGCCGAGCGCCGCGATCCGCCGCCGCCCGGTCTGCAGCAGGTGCGAGGTCAGGTCGCGGGCCGCGGCTACGTTGTCGATCCAGACGTGGTCCGACACCGCCTGGGCCACCTCGCCGATGAAGACGACGGGCGGTAGCGAGCCGCCGGCCTGGGCGGGGACCGCCCGCCAGCAGCACCGGGTTGAGGACCAGCCCGTCGATCAGGTGGGCTCGGGCGCGCGACAGCAGCTGCTGCTCGCGTTCACCACTCAGGGCGGTCTCCTCGATCTGCACGCTGAGCGCGCGCCGGGCGGCGGCCACCACGAAGTGGTGGGCCAGCTCGGCCGAGTAGGGCGTGCTCAGGTCCGGCAGGGCGAGGGCGATCAGGCCGGTCCGACCGTTGCGGAGGCCGCGGGCCGACAGGTTCGGCACGTAGTCCAGCGCGGCCACCGCCTCATCGACGCGCCGTCGGACGGCCTCGCTGACCGGATAGGTGCCGTTGATGACGTTCGACACGGTCTTGGGGGAGACCCCGGCCCGTCGGGCCACGTCCTTGACCGTGGCACGCATGGCCGCACGCTACCACCGGACCATGATCATCTTCGGTGGGCGGCGCCGAGTCGGAGAACCACGCCGTTTACGCTGTAACCGTGTCCACCCCATCCTCCGCCCCGGCCTCCGACCCGGCCTCCACGCCGGCCGGCGTCCGGTTCGGCTACACCCTGATGACCGAGCAGAGCGGCCCGCGCGAGCTGGTCGGGTACGCGATCGACGCCGAACGGGTCGGCTTCGACTTCGAGGTCTCCAGCGACCACTACTCGCCGTGGCTGACCAGCCAGGGCCACGCGCCGTACGCCTGGACGGTGCTCGGGGCGGTCGCGCAGGCCACCTCCACCGTCGAGCTCGCCACGTACGTGACCTGCCCCATCCAGCGCTACCACCCGGCCGTGGTGGCCCAGAAGGCCGCCACCTTGTCGCTGCTGTCCGGCGGCCGGTTCATCCTGGGGCTCGGATCCGGCGAGAACCTGAACGAGCACGTCACCGGCGAGGGCTGGCCGCCGGTCGCCCAGCGCCAGGACATGCTCGAGGAGGCGACCACCATCATCCGCGAGCTGCACACCGGGGAGCTCGTCACCTGGGAGGGCGACTACTTCCGGGTCGACTCGGCCCGCGTCTGGGACCCGCCCATCGACGGCGTGCCGATCGCCCTCGCCGTGTCGGGGGAGAAGTCGGTGCAGCGGTTCGCGCCGTTGGCCGACCACCTGGTGGCGGTCGAACCGGACGCCGACCTGATCCAGCAGTGGGATGCGGCCCATCCGGGCCCGTCCCGCAAGATCGGCCAGGTCCCGATCTGCTGGGACCCGGACCGGGAGACCGCGGTCCGGCGCGCCCACGAGCAGTTCCGCTGGTTCGCCGGCGGCTGGGCCGTGAACGCCGACCTGCCGACCCCGGCCGGCTTCGCCGGAGCGAGCCAGTTCGTCCGCCCGGAGGACGTGGCGGGGACCATCGCCTGCGGCCCCGACCTGGACGAGATCGCCGCGTCGGTCCGGCCCTACTGGGAGGCCGGCTTCACCGACGTCGCCGTGGTCCAGGTGGGCGACGAGGGTCAGCAGCGGTTCCTCGACGAGGCGGCCGGTCCGCTGCTGGCGAAGCTGCGGGCCCTCGCGACCTGAGCCCGGCCCGGCCGGCCCGGCCCGGCCCGGCCCCGGATCGCCGAGCCCGGTCGCGGCAGTCGCGGATCGCACCGACTCGGTACCGTCCCCGCAGAACTCCGTACCGAGTGCGGACGAGGGAGGAGCCCGGGCGTGGCGCAATGGTGGTCATGCGCCTCCTCTTCACCACCAACCCGCTGTTCGGGCACGTCCTGCCCATGCTGCCCCTGATGCGGGCCGCCCAGGCGGCCGGACACCAGGTCGCCGTGGCCACCGGCCCGGACCTGGTCCCGACGCTGCGGGCCCGCGGCCTGGAGGTGTGGGCGGCCGGCCCGCCGGCGGCCGAGCCGCTGGGCCGGTCGGCGGCCCTGCCCGCGGTGCCCGGTGAGAGTGACATCGACCGGCAGCTGCGGCACGCCCGGGTGCTGTTCGGCGAGACCGGCATCCAGCGGTTCCGCGAGCTGGTGACCCGGGCCCGCGCCTGGCGCCCGGACCTCGTCGTGCACGAGCTGACCGAGTTCGCCGGCTCGGAGCTGGCGCCGGTGACCGGGGCGGTCGAGGTCGTGCACGGCTTCGGCAGCCACGTCGACGGCATCGGTCCGCTGGCCGGCCAGCTGCTCCGCGAGCTGTCCGCCGCGCTGCGGACCCCGGACCGGACCCGCGCGCTGGCCACCGTCCCGTACGTCGACCCCGATGCCGCCCGCCGTGCAGGCCGCGCAGCGGCCGTTCGGCAACGTCTGGCTCGTGCGCCCGGAGATGGGCGAGACCAGGCCGGGCGACGCGCTGCCGGAGGCGATGGCCGACCTGCCGTACGAGCGGTCCGTCTACGTCACGCTCGGCACCCTGCACGGCGACCCGGCCGGGTTCGGCCGGCTGCTGGACACGCTGCAGGAGCTGCCGCTGAACCTGCTGGTCACCACCGGGCCGGCGGTCGACCCGACGTCCCTGGGCCCCCGACCCAGGCACGTCGTGGTCGAGCGGTACGTACCCCAGGCACTGATCCTGCCGCGGGTCTCCGCACTCGTCTCGCACGCCGGGTCGGGCACCATGCTCGGCGCGCTCGCCGTCGGCATCCCGCAGGTCTGCCTGCCGAGGGGGGCCGACCAGTTCGCCAACGCGGAGCAGGTCGCCCGCTCCGGGGTCGGCCTCAGCCTGGTCGGTGCCCAGGCCAGCCCGGACGCTGTCCGGGCGGCGCTGCTGGCCGTACTCGACGAGCCGGCGTTCGGCGAGCGGTCCGCCGCGGTCAAGGCCGAGATCCAGGACATGCCGAGCGCGGCGGCCGTCCTCGACGACCTGCTGGCCCTGGCCGAGCAACGGCAGTCGGCATGACCGGGACTCGGATACCTGCTCGACAACGCGGCCGCCCTCGCGGCCGACCGCTGGGCCGCCCTGTCCGAGCTGTACGACCAGGCCACCTTCGGGCACCTCACCCGGCTGGGCGCCCGTCCGGGCGCCCGCTGCCTGGAGGTCGGAGCCGGCGGCGGCGGCGTCGCGCGGTGGCTGGCCGAGACCGTCGCGCCGACCGGGACGGTGACCGCCACCGACCTGGATGTCCGCTGGCTGGAGCACGACCCCACGCCCAACCTGGACGTGGTCCGGCACGACATCGTGACCGATCCGCTGCCGGCGCAGGCCTACGACCTGGTGCACGCCCGGCTGCTGCTGGGACACCTCAGCGACCCCGACGCCGCGCTCGGCCGGCTGGTGCGGACGCTGCGTCCCGGGGGGCGGCTGCTGGTGGAGGAGTTCGACCTGAGGTTCGGGGCGCAGGCGTGCCCCGACCCCGAGACGGTCGCCGACCGGCGGGCCAACCGGGTCCGAGACGCGTTCACCGGCCTGCTTCGGGCCCGCGGCGCCGACCTGCACTTCGGGTACCGGGCCGTTCGGCTGATGGCTGAGCACGGGCTGACCGACGTCCGTGCCGCCGGGGGGTTCCAGATGGGCCCGGCGGTCCGGCGGCTGGAACGGGCCAACGTCGAGCAGACCCGGGACGCGATGGTCGCCGCCGGCCTGTCCGAGGCTGACATCGTCGCCCACCTCCGCGACCTGGACGGGATGCGGATCGCGGTCCCGGTCCTGGTCAGCGTGAGCGGGCGGCGCCCCGGCTGAGCTACCTCAGGTACCTCAGACGCCGGCCCCCCGCGGATCGGCGAAAGATGAGCAATCTGCATCATGTGCCACCCCTGGTCTCAGACCGACAGTGAAGGTGTCGAAGAACGAGACCCTGGAGGGGGCGAGGACATGATCCTCAGTGACTACACAACGAGCTTCCTGGCCGAGGACCGGCAGCGCGAGCTGCGAGCGGAGGCCGCGGAGAACCGGCTGGCCCGGTTGAGCCGTGAAGGCCGGCGCACCGGCCGCGAGGGCCGCCAGCTGGTGGCAGCGGGTGAGCGCGGCGCTGGCCGGGCTGCGGCTGTACCAGGGCCGGTCCGCGACCGGTCCGAGCTCTGCCGGTCGATCGCTGCCGGTCGCTCCTCGGGCCGATCCGGGACCGTCTCCCTGCACCCCGGCCCCGCCCACCGCTGATCCGGTGGGCGTGGCAGGTCCCGGGCTGCGCGACATCACGGATATCGGCGACGATGTCGGCCGGTGGTGGGACGATGATCCCTATGGTCGGCAGATCCCCCAGCCATCCGGCCGTCCCGGGCGGCCCGCGGATGGTCGGTCGACTCGAGCAGCTCGACCGGCTCCGGGGGCTGCTGGACCAGGTCGTCGAGCAGGGCAGCAGGTTCGTGCTGATCGGCGGCGACGCCGGGGTCGGCAAGACCACGGTGGTGGAGGCGTTCGCGGCCGAGCTGACCGGGTCGCTGGCCGACCGCAGGGCGTCGCTGGTCCGCGGCCAGTGCGTCCCGCTCGGCGGCGACGGGCTGCCGTACGCCCCGGTGGCCGGCGCGGTCCGAGGGCTGCTGCACCGGTTCGGGCGGGAACGGCTGCTGGAGTGGGCCGGGGCCGGACGGGACGGTCTCGGAGTGCTGCTGCCCGAGCTGGTCGGCGTGCCGACCGACACCGAGTCGATCCGGCTGCGGATGTTCGAGGCGGTGGCGCGGCTGCTCGAGCACGCCTCGGCCTCCGGTCCGCTCGTGGTGGTGATGGAGGACATCCACTGGGCCGACGAGTCGACCCGCCACCTGCTCCGTTTCCTGGTCCGAGCCCTGACCGACGCGCCGGTGCTGCTGCTCGCCACCTACCGGACCGACGAGCTCACCCGCCGGCACCCGCTGCGCCCGTTCCTGGCCGAGCTGGGCCGGGTCGCCGGCGTGGTGCGGCTGGAGCTGCCGAGCCTGGACCGGGCGGAGGTGGCCCAGCTGCTGACCCAGCTGCTCGGCCATCCCCCGAGCCGTGCCGTGGTCGATCTCGTCCACCGGCGCAGCCAAGGCGTGCCGTACTTCGTCGAGGAGCTCGCGTCCTCGGCCACCCGCGGCTGCGTCGACATGCCCGACACCCTGCGGGACGCGTTGATCGTCCGGGTCCAGGCGCTCTCCGAGGGCGCCCAGGAGACGCTTCGGCTGGCCGCCGTGGCCGGCAACCGGGTCGACCACGAGCTGCTCGAGGCGGTCGCCCAGCAGCCACCGGAGGAGCTGGAGGCCACCCTCCGCGAGGCCATCGACGCCACCGTGCTGACCGTCGACGAGACCGGCTACGCCTTCCGGCACGCCCTGCTCCGGGAGGTCATCCACGACGACATGCTGCCGGGTCAGCACGCCCGGCTGCACGCCCGGTTCGCGGCCCGGCTGGAGGAGCGCCCGGAACTGCTCGGGAGACCTCGCCGCGGTGGAGATCGCGCACCACTGGTCGGCGGCGCACGAGGTGACCAAGGCGTTCCGGTGGTCGATCACCGCGGCCGAAGCGCCCAACCCGGCGCACGTCGAGGCCCTGCGGATGTACGAGCGGGCCCTGGAGCTGTGGGACCGGGTCGCCGACGCCCCGGCGGTGGCCGGCCCGCACGTGGTGATCCTGGACCGGGCGGCCGGCGCCGCCGCCGACGCGGGTGAGCTCGAACGGGCCCTGCAGCTCAACGACGCTGCCCTGGCCGAGACCACGCCGGAGGACCATGAGGGCAGGCTGGAGCGGCTCGCGGTCCGCGGGGGCCTGCTGGCCAGCCTGTTCAAGCCGGGCGCGGTGGATGCGCTGCAGCAGGCCAGTGACCTGATGTCGGACCGCACGCCGCCCGGCCTGCGCGCCAAGATCACCAACCGGCTGGCCACCATGCTGCAGATCGCCGGCGAGGACGCCGTCGCCCAGGCCCGGCTGGCCCTGGCCGAGGCCCAGGAGGTCGGGTCGGCCTCCTTGGAGGCGCACGCCCGCAACACTCTCGGCAGCTGCCTGGTCGCGGTGGGCCAGGAGGTCGAGGGGCTGGCCGAGCTGGGGCGGGCGGGCGAGCTGGCGCGCGACAACACCCGGACCTGGGTCCGGTACGCGGTGAACTACTCCGATGCGCTGAACCTCGCCGGTCGGTTCGCCGACGCCGCGCGGGAGGCGGCCGCCGGCATCGACGTGGCCCGGGCCCTGGGTCTGGAGCGTTCCCTGGGGGCCATGCTGGCCGGCAACGCGGTCGAGCCGATGCTGGCCCTGGGGGAGTGGGAGCAGGCTCGTCGCGTGCTGGAGCGGGCCATCGAGCTGGACCCGCCGGTGCAGCACCGCCTGCACCTGCGGCTGCTGTTGGCCTGGCTCTCGGTCTGGACCGCCGATCTCGACACCGCCGACGCCATCCTGACGGAGTTCCGCGGAGTGCTGGTCGAGCTGCGGCTGACCCCCCAGTACGCTGCCCACGTGCTCCGGGTCGACGCCGAGTACGCGCTCGCCGGTGGCGACCCGGCCCGGGCCTGGGCGCAGGTGGAATGGTTCCTCACCGAGGCCGGCTTCGCCCACCGTGTGAGCCCGGCGCAGCTGTACCCGGTGCTGGCCGTCGGTGCGGCGGCGGCGGCGGCCCTCGACCGGGCGGACGGCTCCGAGCAGCGACGCGCTCCGGATCCGCGCCGCCACGGCGGAGGCGACCGACATCGGCGTGCGCCGGTTCTGGGCCCCGATCATCGCGGCGGAGCTTGCCGACACCGCCGACGGCTGGCGGGACCTGTGGGCGAGCTGGCGGCGCTCGGGGCACCGGCCCACCTCACGCCGTACGCCGGGCTGCGGTTGGCCCAGCACCTGGTGGCCGCACGGGCCCGGGCCGAGGCGCGCCCGGTGCTGACCCGGGTCGCCGAGCAGGCGGACGCCCTCGGCTCCCGGCTGCTGACCGGCCGGGTCCAGGCCCTGGCCCAACGCGCCGGATTCGCGGTCGCCGAGACCGACCCGGCGGACAACCCGCTGTCCGGGCTGACCGCGCGGGAGCTGGAGGTGCTCGGTCTGGTGGCCGCCGGCCGGACCAACGGCGACATCGGCTCCCAGCTGTTCATCAGCACGAAGACGGCCAGCGTGCACGTGTCCAACATCTTGGCCAAGCTCGGCGTGTCCAGTCGGACCGAGGCGGCGGCCGTGGCCCATCGCGCCGGGCTGGCGAGTGACCCCGTCGGCGGCGACGTCATCCCGCTGCGGCGCGCCTGAGCGCCGCCGCGCCGGGTCCGGCGCCGCCCTACGGCCCGGCGGCTAGGGTCGGCCCTGGCCGCACGGCACGCGGTCGGAGACTGAAGACGACTCGGACGGTCGGCGGGCCCGTCCACGACTGGGAGGTCTCGCGTGGGAATCGGTCTGGGGATCCTGCTGCTGGTGGTCGGCGCCATCCTGCTGTTCGCCGTGAACGTCAACATCCCCTACGTCAGCGATGACACGCTGGGGGTCATCCTGATCGTCGCCGGGGCGCTCGCGATCATCCTCGCGCTGGTGCTGAACGCCCAGCGGTCCCGGACCAAGCACGTCCAGGAGACTCGGTACGACAACCGTCCGCCGGCGGCCTGACTCCCGCGTCCCGGTGGACCTGGGACGGGTTGGCTAGGGTGAGGCCGTGAAGTGGAGAGTGCTGCTGGTGGTCGGCGCGGTCGCGGGCGGGGTGATCTGGGCCGCCCGTCGCCGGGTGCGTCAGGAGGAGCAGGACGCCGCCCTCTGGGCTGAGGCGACCGACCCGGTGACCCGCTTCGGCGACAGCTGAGCCCCTGCTGAGTCCGACGTCTGCTCGCGACCCTGATCGGATCGCCGGTGGGATCGCTCAGCGGGGCGTGCGGTCCAGCATCACCTCGACCGCGTCCAGCAGCCGCCCGATGACCAGGTCGAAACTCTGGGCGGCGGGGTCGTCGAAGCCGCCGGCCGCCCAGATCGCGGCCATGGTGGGAAACCGGTCCGGGTCGAAGTAGGTCGACCAGAAGCTCGCCCGCGACAGCCAGTAGGCCTCGGCGGAGGTGCCGGTGTGCCGCTCCTCGGCCGCGTCGGCCAGCGCGCTCCGGGCCGCCCCGAGCACCTGCCAGCCGATCAGGTTGGTCAGCGCGACCACGTCCGCGCCCTGCAGACCCGCCGCCGCGCACGCGGCGTACAGCGCCTCCTCGACGTCCATGATCCGCGGTCCCAGCGGCAGCCGGGCGGCGTTCAGGTCCAGCAGCCACGGGTGGCGGCCGAGCAGCCGCCACCGTTCCCGGGCCAGGAACTCGACCCGGTCCCGCCAGCCCAGACCGGCCGGCGGGAGCGCGTGCTCGGCGTACACCGCATCCACCATCAGCTCGATCAGCTCGGAGCGACCGGGGACGTAGGTGTACAGCGACATCGCGCCGGCACCCAGCTCGGTGGCCACCCGCCGCATGGACAGGGCGGGCAGCCCGTCCGCGTCCGCGAGGGCGATCCCTGCGGCGACCACCTCGGCCAGGCTGAACCGGGGCCGTGGCCCCCGGCCGGTGCGCACCGGGGGATCCCACAGCAGCTGGATGGCCCGGCGCCCTTCCGGTGTCCCCTCCCCTGTGGCGAAGTCGTCCGGAGACGGCGGCGGGGGCGGCTCGTCCGTCATCGGGGTGACTCGGCGACGCGGCTCATCGACGGCCTCCTCGGACGATCGGGGGTCGCGGGGCAGCGACCGACGGGGAACTGTCAGTGGTTCTCCGTACAGTGTATGCTGAACCTTCCTGGTACGGCGTACGGAGTCCTGCCGGCGACCGACCGGGACGAACGAGAGGACGGGTCGTGATCCACAGCCAGCGACTGACGCGGAGCTTCGTGTCGCGCAAGGAGACCGTCGAGGCGGTCAAGGGGGTAGACATCGAGGTGGCCGCCGGGGAGCTGGTCGCCTTCCTCGGCCCGAACGGCGCCGGGAAGTCGACCACCCTGCGCATGCTGACCACCCTGCTGCCGCCCACCTCGGGGACGGCGTCGGTGGCCGGTGCCGACATCGTCGCGGAGCCGGCGCTGGTGCGGGCCCGGATCGGCTACATCGGCCAGGGCAACGGTGGCGGCCACAGCTTCCGGGTCCTCGACGAGCTGCATGCGCAGGGCCGGTTCTACGGCCTGAACAGCAGTGACACCGCCGCGCGGGCGGCCGCACTGGTGACCAGCCTGGATCTGCGCGGGCTGGAGAAGCGGACGGTGGGCTCGCTGTCCGGCGGGCAGCGCCGCCGGCTGGACGTGGCCCTCGGCCTGATGAACTCGCCGCGGCTGCTGTTCCTGGATGAGCCCTCGACCGGGATGGACCCTCAGAACCGGGCCAACCTGTGGGAGCACATCGCCCGGTTGCGGGCCGAGCTCGACACCACCATCGTGCTGACCACCCACTACCTGGAGGAGGCCGACGCACAGGCCGAGCGGGTGCTGGTCATCGACCACGGTCGGATCATTGCCGACGACTCGGCGGCCCACCTGAAGGCCCAGCTGGCCGGTGATCTGGTCACCGTGGTGGTCGACGCGCAGCAGGCCCAGCGGGCCATGGTCGTGCTGGGGGAGCGGGGCAGCGGGGTCGAGTCCCGGGCCGCGGGCGAGGGGGTCGAGGTCTCGGCCCGTTTCGACCTCGGCCGACGCGCCCTGCCCCGGGTGGTGGTCGCCCTCGAGCAGGAAGGGATCACGGTGCTGGCCGCCGATGTCCGGATCCCGACCCTGGACGACGTCTTCCTGTCCCTGACCGGGCGCAGTCTGCGGGAGAGCGTCGAGACCGAGGACGAGCCGGCCGCCGAGCGGAGCGCGGCATGAGCACCCTCGTCTCCGACACGCGCGCGGTCTTCCTGCGCGAGATCTCCCTCGTGCTGCGTGACCCGTTCTCGATCATCTTCTCCCTGGTGCAGCCGCTGGTCTTCCTGGGCCTGTTCGGTCCGCTGCTGGCCGGGTCCATCGACCCCGCCGCCCTCGGCGGTGCCTCACCCCTGCAGTGGTTCCTGCCGGGGGTGATCGTGATGATCTGCCTGTTCGGCACCGGCGCCGCCGGGTCCAACCTGCTGTTCGAGATCAGCCTGGGCTCCTACGAGCGGGTGCTGGCCAGTCCGATCCGCCGGTCGTCGATCCTCATCGGCCGGGCCCTGAAGGAGATGGCGCCGCTGGTGGTGCAGGCGGCGTTGATCGTGGTGGTCTCGATCCCGTTCGGGTTCCGGCTCTACCCGGTGCACGTGCTGGCCGGCCTGCTGCTGCTCGGCGTGTTCGGGGTCGGGGTGGGGGCGTTCTCGTACGCGCTGGCCATCGCGTCCCGGAAGCGGGAGTGGATGTTCTGGGCGGTGCAGCAGTCGCTGCTGTTCCCACTGCTCATCCTGTCCGGCATGATGCTGCCGCTGGAGAGCGGTCCGGCCTGGATGCGGGCGATCGGCGCGTTCAACCCGCTGACCTACATCGTCAACGCCGAGCGCGCCCTCTTCTCGGGCTCGTTCTCCGACCCGGCGGTCGGCTGGGCGGTGCTGGCCGCACTGTTGACCTGCGCCGCCGGCCTGTGGGTCGGGGTCCGGCAGGTGCACCGCAGCACCACCTGAGCCCGGCGCCGCCCACCACCCTTGGATCCGCTCGGGGCGGCGGGTGGGAGCGGCCCGGTTCAGCTGCCGACGCGCTCGCGGAGCCAGGCGATGTCGGCCCCCTGCCCCTCGGCGCCACCCGGGGTCTCCACCACCACGGGCACGCCGGCCTGCCGGACGACCTCGACCAGGGCCTCGGAGTCGACGCGACCGTCGCCGAAGTTCGCGTGCCGGTCGGCCCCGGAGTCGAACGCGTCCCGGGAGTCGTTGGCGTGCACCAGGTCGATCCGGCCGGTGATGGCCCGGACCCGGTCGACCAGACCGACCAGGTCCTCGCCGCCGGCGTGGGCGTGGCAGGTGTCGAGGCAGAAGCCGACCGAGCCGCCGCCCTCGGCCGTGCCGATCGCGGCCCACAGCATCTCGATCCGCTCCAGCCGGCGGGCCATGGCCTGGTCGCCGCCGGCGGTGTTCTCGATCAGCAGCGGCACCGGGGTGTCCAGCCGGTCGACGCACTTGCGCCAGTTGTCGAACCCGACCGCCGGGTCGTCGTCCTTGAGCACGTGACCGCCGTGCACGATCACGCCGGCCGCGCCGATCTCGGCGGCCAGGTCGACGGTCTGCTGCAGCAGCTTGCGGCTGGGGATCCGGATCCGGTTGTTGCTGGTGGCGACGTTCAAGACGTACGGGGCGTGCACGTAGAGCGCCACTCCGGCGGTGCTCGCCGCGTCCCGGAGAGCGGCCGCCCCGCCGGGGAAGGCGACCGAGGGCGCCTTCCACCCCTGTGGGTCACCGAGGAAGAACTGCGCCAAGGTGGCCTGCCGGGCGGCCGCCTCGGCGACGGGGTCGGCCTGGTCGCCGTGGCCGCCGATCATCAGACTGCTCATCTGGCCGACTCTAGCTGCGCGGTCGGACGCTCACACCCCGGTGAGCATGGGCCACAGCCAGGGCAGGCTGAGGTAGAGCGAGACCACCGCGAAGACGGCGCCGACGATCATCCCCACCAGCGCGTACCGGTTGGCGAAGCCGGCCCGCCGGGACCGGACGTAGGCGATCGAGCTGACGATGATCCCGACCAGGGCGACGAAGACGCAGAACACCCCCGAGATCGAGAAGATCAACCCGATGATCCCCAGGCTGCGGCCCGGGTCGTCGAGCGGGCGGTGCGGGGCCGGAGGCCGGGCGTTCATCGAGGTCCTGACGACGGCGGGGAAGGAGGCTCCACGCTACCCGCTGCCGACCGGCCCGCGGCCGCGTTGGACTTCCTCAGCGGTTCTGCATCATCGGCATGTAGACCGTGAAGTTGACGATCACCCCGATGACGAAGAGCACGGCGCCGACGATGATGCCGGCCAGCGCGATGTTGTTCTTGAAGCCGGCGCTCTTCGACCGGTTGAAGGCGATGATGCTGACCACGAGCCCGATCAGGTTGCAGAAGATCGCGAGCACGAGCCCGACGATGCCCATCGTGCGGCCGGGGTCCTGGGCGGGCTGGCCGTAGGGCGGCGGGGGCGGCTGGTACGCGGACATGGCGGTGAGCTCCTTGGTCGATGGCGTGCACAAGCGGAGGAAGGCTATCGGTCGGCGGGTCCGTTCGCGAGCGTTCGGCCCGGAAAGCCGGGCGATAGGCTCCGGGCATGAACGTGATCTTCGTCGAGCCTGCGTTCCCGGCCAACCAGCGCCAGTTCGTCCGCGGGCTGGCCGAGGTCGGTGCCACCGTGATCGGGATCGGCGAGCGGCCCGGCGACTGGCTCGACGACGAGCTGCGCGGCTGGCTGCACCACTACCACCAGATCGGCAACGTGACCGACGTCGGCCAGCTGCAGGCTGCGGTGGAGTGGGTCCAGGACAAGCTGTGGGTGGACCGGATCGAGGCCACCGTCGAGTCGCACATCATGGCCACCGCCGAGGTCCGGGAGGCCTGCCACATCCCCGGCACCAGCCGCCGGACCGCCTGGCTGTGCCGCGACAAGCCGTCGATGAAGCAGGCGCTGCGCGAAGCCGGGGTGCCGACCGCGGCCTCCGCCGCGGTCGACTCCGCCGACCAGGTCAACGACTTCGCCGCCCAGGTGGGGTACCCGCTGATCCTCAAGCCGCGGTCCGGGGCCGGCGCGGCCGGCACGACCCGGGTCGACTCCGACACCGAGCTGCGCCAGGCGCTGGCGGCGTTCGGCGCCGACGGGGCCTCCTCGATCGCGGTCGAGGAGTTCGTCGAGGGCCACGAGGGGTTCTACGACACGCTCTCGATCGACGGGCGGCCCGACCTGGAGTTCGTCTGCCACTACTTCCCGAACGTGCTGGAGGCGATGCGGACCCGGTGGATCTCCCCGCAGTTCGTGTCCACCAACCGGGTCGACACCGAGGGCGACTACGCGCAGCTGAAGGAGATGGGCCACCGGGTCAACGAGGCGCTGGGGATCGGCACGTCGGCCACCCACATGGAGTGGTTCTTCGGCCCGAAGGGCCTGCGGTTCTCCGAGATCGGCTGCCGGCCCTCCGGGCGTCGGGGCGTGGGACCTGTACGCGGTGGGCAACGACCTGGACGTCTACCGCGAGTGGGCGAACGCCGTGGTGCACTCCTCGACCACCGCCCGGCCCTCCCGCGCGTACGCGGCGGGGATGGTCGCGCTGCGCCCGACCGCCGACGGCACGATCTCCGGCTACTCCGGGGTCGAGGAGATGCAGCAGCGGTACGGCGAGTGGGTCTTCGACGCCCACCTCCCCGGAGCCGGTACCCCGACCCAGCCGGTCGAGGCGGGCTACATGGCGAACGCCTACGTGCGGATGCGGCATCCGGACTACGACGTGCTGCGGGGCATGCTGAACGACGTCGGCGAGACCATCACGGTGCACGCGGGCTGACCGGCGGTCCCCGACCCGATCATGGACATCACCCTGCTGGGACCGCAGCGCCGGACGACCGCCGCGCGGGCCGCCGTCGCCGAGCTGATCCCGGACGGGCCCGTCGCCACCATCAACGCGGGCTGGCGTGACCGGGAGGCCGACACCGCCGAGCTCGACGAGGTGCTGGGCGGGCGGATGCTCAACCTGCGGCTGTACGACCGCTGGCAGCAGCTGATGGCCGAGGACGACGACTACGCCGCCGAGGAGCGCCGGCTGACCGAGCTGCTGGCCGAGCAGCAGCAGGTCTACGCGGTCCGGCTCCAGCACGCCATGGCGGCCGTCGAGGACGTCGGCCGGCGGACCAAGGTGGCGGCGGTGCGGCGCGCGGCCCTGGACGACGCGGTCCGGGCGGTCCGCGACCTCGACGGGTGGCACCTGCGGGCCGTGGCGGCGACCCGGCAGGCGTTCTACACCCGGACCGGGATCGGGCAGCGGGAGTCGGTGGCCCGACACCGGTCCGAGATCGAGGAGCTGGTGGCCACCGCGGGCGGGCTGCTGGTCGCCGGCGGGCACGTGGGGGTGCTGCTGCACGTGCTGCACATCTTCGGCCTGGCCCGGCTGATCCGGACGCCGCTGATCGCCTGGTCGGCGGGTGCGATGGCGCTGGCGGAGCGGGTCGTCCTGTTCCACGCCCAAGGCCCGCCGGGCCGCCGGCATCCCGAGCTCTACGCCGAGGGGCTGGCGGCGTTCGGCGGCGTGCTGCCGTTCCCGCACCCGCGGCGCCGGCTGCAGGTCGACGACGCCGACCGGATGAGCGTGCTGGCCGCTCGGCTCGCGCCGCGGACCTGTGTGCTGCTGGCCGACGGCGTCCGGCACGACCTCCGCGAGCACGGACCGCTGCCGCCCGGCGTACGACGGGTCGACGACGCCGGTGCGGTCGTGGTGACCGGCGACGAGCCGACCGCCGCGGACCGCCTGATGGCCAAGTCCCGGCTGCCGAAGCTGGCCATCAACACGCTGCGCGAGTCCGCGCCCGACGACGACGCGATCCAGCGGTTCCTCGAACGGCACGAGTTCCCGATCGTGGAGGGCACCCGCTGCACCTTCGTGGCCTGGGTGCACGCCGACGCCGTCTACGTCCGGCACCGGGTCGTCGGGCTGGCCAGCGACCTGGCCATGCGGCGGATCGAGAACACCGACGTCTGGTACGCAGTGGTCGAGATCCCGGCCGACTCGCGGGTCGAGTACCAGTTCGAGCTGCGGCGCGACGAGCAGTGGGAGCGCTTCAACGACCCGCACAACCCGCGGGTGGCGCGCAGCCCGGTGGGGGACTCCTCGGTCTGCTACGGCCACGGGTACCAGGTGCCCGACTGGGCGGTGGACGACCCGGACGCCCGGCCCGGCGAGCTGCTGGAGCTGATGGTCCGCAGCCAGGCCCAGCGCCGCGACAACCGGGTCACCCTCTACCTCCCGGCCCGGTTCCGGAGCGCCGGGCAGTACCCGCTGCTGGTCGTGCACGACGGCGGCGACTTCCTGGAGTACGCCTCGATGAAGGTGGTGCTGGACAACCTGATCCACCGGATGGACATGGCCGAGGCGGTGGTGGCCTTCACCTACCCCGGGGAACGGCTGACCGAGTACCCCAACAACAGCGCCCACGCGCGCTGGATCACCCGGGAGCTCGTGCCGCAGCTGGAGGAGCAGTTCCCGCTGGTGGCGCACGCCTCCGGTCGCGCCCTGATGGGCTCGAGCTTCGGGGCCGTCGCGGCCCTGCAGCACCGCGGTCCGACACCCCGACACGTACGGGTCGCTGCTGCTGCAGTCCGGCTCGTTCGTGTTCACCGACATCGGCGAGAGCCATCCGGAGGCGCCCGTCGTTCGACCCGGTGGTGAAGTTCATGAACCGCTACCGGCGGCGGCCGACGCGGGTCGCGGACCGGATGTTCCTGTCCTGCGGCGTCTACGAGCCGCTGATCGTCTACAACCGGGCGATGGTGCCGGTGTTCGGCGAGACCGGGATGAGCGTCAACTACGTCGAGTCCCGCGACGGCCACAACTGGGAGTCCTGGCGGGACCGGCTCCGCGACGGCCTGTCGTGGCTGTTCCCCGGCGAGCAGCTGTACGTCTACGAGTAGCTCCCCACACCGGGCCTCTTCACACCCCCTCATCCCACTTCACACCCCCAGCGGCGGGTGTGAAGTGGGCCGACGGGGTGTGAGGTGCGGACCGCGCGGCGCGTGCGAAGGCCCGCAGCAGGCGATCTCGGATCACCCCCGGGCGGTAGAGGTCGGCCCACACCCAGCGGACGACCTGCCAGCCGAGATCGCGCAGCGCGTCCTCGCGGACCTTCTCGGCGTACACGACGTCGGGCACCGACCTCTGGTCGCGGAGCAGCCGACCGTACTTGACCTTCCCGTCGAACTCGCCCAGGGTTCGGTGCTCCCGCCAGGCGAAGTCGGCGCGCCCGACCAGCACCCCGTCCCGGTCGGTGACCTCGTGCTGCAACGTCGGGCGGGGCAGACCGTCCCGCAGCAGACGGACGCGACTGACCGACTCCCCGGCACTCTCACTCAGGGGGTCGAGCAGGTCCACCGCGCGGCGAGCCCGGCGCACCCCGGGCCAGTGGCTGAGCCCGACCAGCCTGTGCTGCAGTTCGCTGGCCGTCAGCCCGACGGCCAGAGCGCGATCCCCCGCCGCGACGCTCCGTTCCACCGCGACCGTGCGGGCCAGGTCGAGCACCGTACGCGTCAGGGTGGTGACCGGAACGCCGTCCAGGACCGTCACGTCGTCGGCCGTCAGCGTGGCCCCGTGCACCTCCACCACACTCCGACGCTTCGCGCCCTGGCTGCGGCTGCGGGTGAGGTGCACCCGCGCCACATCCTCGGCCCACACCGGCAGCCCGTGCAGCACCGCCGCCGACCCGTGACTGACCACGGCGCCGGGCCGGAGCTGGAGCGCGGTCGCCATCACCAGCCTCCGGTGGTGCTCCTCGACGGTCAGCTCACCGGCAACCGGGACCCCGTAGGCCCCTCGGCGGAGGTGGGCGATCTCCCCGGTGCGGACCAGCCCGGCGATCTCGCGCGTGGCGTAGCCCTCGGCGCGCAGGTCCGAGGTCAGACTGATCTGCCGCATGCCCGCGAGCACACCCTGCGCACGCCGTCACCGGAAGGTGGACGGCCGGATCTGTGGGTAAGCCGGTGACTTCGCACCCCGCACGGCGACGTCACACCCGCAGCTGAGGGTGTGACGTGGGGCGAGGGGGTGTGAAGAGGCTCGAGGGTGGCGTCAGGCCGGCGGGGTGAACTGGCTCAGGGTCAGCTCGGCGCCCTGGGGGTCGCGGATCACGGCCTCCCGGGTCCACTCGGTGTCGGCGGAGCGCAGCACCGTGGCCCCGAGGCGCTCAGCCGTCGCGGTGCTGGCGTCGCGGTCGGCCACCGTGAACAGGACCTCCCACTCGCAGCGGGCGGGATCGGTGGCGAGACCGGCGACCACGTCGGCGAAACCGGGCGGCGCGAAGGCCTGCCGTTCGTAGATGCCGGGGTCGATGGTGGCCTGCAGATGGTCGCCGTAACCGGGCAGCCGGATCATGCCGGCGCCCAGGTCGGCCGACACCTCCCACCCGAAGACCGTGCGGTAGAAGCTCAGCACCCGCTGCGGGTCGGGGCAGACCAGGTCGCTGAAGTTCCACGCACCGGGGATGTTGGCCGCCTGCGCCCCGAGGCGTCGGCCGGCCTCCCAGAGGCGGAACACCGCCCCACCCGGATCGGCGCACTCCGCCCAACGACCCGCGGGCCCGGCGACCTGCACGCTTCTCAACACCCGCCCGCCGGCGTGGGACACGGCGGCTGCGGTGGCGTCGGCATCGTCGCAGGCGATGTAGGTGTGCCAACGGGCGGGTCCCTCGTCCGGCGTGACCGCGGCGACGGCGTGGCCGTGCAGGGTGGCGACCAGGTACGACCCGGAGGCCTCCGGTGGCATCATGTCGGTCAGCTCCCAACCGAACAGCCCCGCGTAGAACTCCGCGGCGGCCGCCGGATCGGGCTGTCCAGTCTCGACCCAGCTCGGTACCCCATGGGGATAGGTCCGTTGGTCATGTCCCCGCACGCTCATCGGGCGCTCCTTCCTGGTGCACACCACCCTGGCACCCGGCACCGACACCGGCCGACGGAAGAGGGCTGCGGGATCGGGGCAACCGGGCGACTTCACGCCCCGTACGGTCAGTTCACACCCGCCGCTGGGGGTGTGACGTGGGGCGATGGGGTGTGAAGTGCGCATCAGGGCGGAGGGATCAGCCGCCGGTCATCAGGGCGGCCACGGTCCGCCTGGCGCCGCTGATCGGGTTCAGCTAGGCCGTGGTGCCGGTCGGATCGAGCTCAGTGACCAGGGCCAGCGCCGCCAGCACCTGCACCAGAGCGCCGTACGCGGCCGCGGCCGGCCCGGCCGAGGTGAGGTCGCCCAGCAGGGCCACCCCACGTTGCCGGCGTTGAAGCCCGCTACGTGCGCGGCGTTCGACATCGACGGCCGCGGCCCGACCGACCGCGGACCGAACACGGGAACCTGGTCGGACCCGGACCAGCGGCCCTCGTACACCGTGCCGAAGCGGTCCACCAGCAGGTGGTGGCCGAGTCACCCCAGTCCTCGGTCACCGCGTGGTGGAAGTAGATGGCCCGCACCGTGGCCGCCGGGTCGGGGTCGGCGTTGGCGGTGACGGTGTGGTGCACGGCCAGCGTCTGGACCGGGAAGTACCGCGCGGGGAACGTCTCGCTTCCGTCCGGCCCGAACCGCCAGGACTCGTCCGCTCCCCAACCCGCCCGGCTCAGGTAGGAGAACCGCGGCACCGGCCCGGACACCGTCGGTCCCAGCCCGTCGAGTGGCGTGGGGGCGGCCAACCGCGCGGGAGTCGCCGGTCCGTCGGTGGTGTTGACGGCAGGCAGCCGCAGGTCGCGTACCGCTGGGGCGGCGCGGACCTCGTACGCCTCGGCCGACCCGACCCACTGGAGGCTCAGCCGACGACCGCCCTCGCCGGACTCGGTGGCCGTCAGCGGCTGCCAGGCCGCCAGCCCCGCCCGGTACCGGACGCGGACCGCGCCGGCCACGGCCAGACCGCGCCAGCTCGCCCCGAGATGGCCGAGCGCGAAACCCGGATCCTGCACGGGGCGCGGGTGCCCGGCCGCGGCCAGCACCCCCGGGACGGGACGGCCTGCGCCGGGCGCGGCGACCGCCGGCCCCCCGGCGGTCAGCGCGAGGCCGCCGGTACGTTGCCGGCCAGCAGCGTGCGGCGGGTGAGCAGCTGGGGGAGCAGGAGGTTCGGCACGTTCCCAGTGAGCCCGACGGCGGGCCGGACCGGCACCGGTAGGCGACACCGAGGTCTACCCAGGCCCGCACAGGCTCCCCGCTGAGACTCCCCCTCACTCCCCCCTGCGGCCGTCCAGCCGCTCCCGGACCAGGTCCAGCTGGCCGACGTGCCGGGCGAACTCCTGGATGAGGTGCAGCAGGATCCAGCCCAGGGTCGGGGGGTCCGCGGTGAAGCGACCGCCGATCCGGCCCCGGGTGTCCAGCCGGGCCTCGGCGGCCACCCGCTCGGTCACGGCGGCCAGCTGGTCCATCACCGCCGCCCACTGGTCCAAGAGTGCCTCCGGGTCGGTCGTCATGCTGGGCGGTTCGACGAAGTCGCCGTCGGCGTCGGTGTCGCCGTGCGGGTCGGCCACCGGACGGCCCAGGAACCCCCAGGTGACCCAGCGCCGCTCGACGTGAACCAGGTGGTTCAGCAGGGCCACCGGGGACCAGCCGGGCGGGCCGGGGGCGGTGGTCAGCTGGGCGAGCGACAGACCACGCAGCTTGTCGACGGCGGCGCCTCGGAGATGGGCCAGCTGCCCCAGCATCAACGCCGTGGGATCGGTGATGTCTTTCGAGGGTTCGGTGTTCACCGGCGCCTCCGAGTCGTCCGCACGGAACCGGTATACCGCGGCACTCGGACCGTGCGCCGGGAGGATGGCCGCGCTCGGACGCACACCCTAGGCTGCCGCAGGTGACCGCCCGTCGCCGAGGAGGAGACGCAATGCCCGAACCGACCACCGCCACGCTCGACCTGCCCGGAGTCACCCTCTGCTACGACGTCCGCGGAGACCTCCGCGAACGGCCGGTGCTGTTCCTGATCGGCTCGCCGATGGGTGCGGGCGGCTTTCCGAGCCTGGCCTCGCACTTCGCCGACAGGACGGTGCTGACCTACGACCCGCGGGGCGTGGACCGCAGCGTCCGCAGCGACGGCACCGGGGAGCTGCGGCCGGAGCAGCACGCCGCCGACCTGCACGCGCTGATCGCTGAGCTCGACGTGGCGCCGGTGGACCTGTTCGCCACCAGTGGTGGGGCGGTCAACGCCTTGGCCCTGGTGGCCGCCCATCCCGACGATGTCAGGGTCCTGGTCGCCCACGAACCGCCGCTGGCCGAGCTGCTGCCCGACCGCCAGCAGGCCCTGGCCGCGAGCGACGACGTCCACCAGACCTACCTGCGGCAGGGCCTGGGACCCGCGATGGCCAAGTTCATCGCGCTGGTCAGCTTCGAGGGCCCCCTCCCGGCGGACTACCGCGACCGGCCCGCGCCGGACCCGGCCGTCTTCGGCCTGCCGACCACCGACGACGGGTCGCGCGACGACGTCCTCTGCGGCCAGAACATCCGCGGCTGCACCGGCTACCGGCCCGATCTGGCGGCGCTGCGGTCCGCGCCGACCCGCGTGGTGCCGGCCGCCGGGCAGTCATCCGGTGGCCAGCTGGCGGCCCGGGCCGCCCACCGGCTGGCCGAGATGCTCGGGCTGGAGACCGTCGCGTTCCCCGGCGACCACGCCGGGTTCCTCGGGGGGGAGTACGGGCAGCAGGGTGAGCCGGAGGCCTTCGCGGCCCGGCTCCGTGAGGTGCTGGCCGCCGGCGACCCGGTGGATTCGCCAGCCCCACGCTCCACCGGGTAGCCTTCTCCGTTGGTGTCGCGCCCGGGTGGACCGTTCCGTCCGTGGCCGCGCACCGCTGCAGTCGCCCTCCTGCCATGGGGACGTCCCATGGCCGCCGAGACCAGAGGAGGTGGAGTTCGCGATGCGCCCTTACGAGGTCATGGTCATCTTCGACCCCGACACCGAGGAGCGTTCGGTCCAGCCGACGCTCGAGCAGTACCTGACCGTCATCACCAAGGGTGGTGGCACCGTCGACAACCTGGACATCTGGGGTCGACGCCGTCTGGCGTACGAGATCCGCAAGAAGTCCGAGGGCATCTACGCCGTCATCAACCTGACCGCGGAGCCGGCCGACGTCCGCGAGCTGGACCGCCAGTTCACGATCAACGAGTCGATCATGCGCACCAAGGTCATTCGACCCGGCGCCCACTGATCGAACCCGATCACCAGCGCTCGATCCACAGGGAACGGTCGTCGCGTAGCGGTCCGTCGGTGCCACCTGGCACGCTGAGACCCGCGCACGAGCCGTCCACCCGCAAGCCCGCATCGGAGACACCACATGGCAGGCGAAACCACCATCACCCTCGTCGGCAACCTGACCGCCGACCCGGAGCTCCGCTTCACGCCGTCCGGCGCCGCGGTGGCGAACTTCACGGTCGCCTCGACCCCGCGGACGTTCGACCGGCAGACCAACGAGTGGCGTGACGGTGACGCGATGTTCATCAACTGCGCGGTCTGGCGACAGGCCGCGGAGAACGTGGCGGAGTCGCTGCAGAAGGGCATGCGGGTGATCGTCCAGGGCCGTCTCAAGTCACGGAGCTACGAGACCCGCGAGGGCGAGCGCCGCACCGTGTTCGAGATCGACGTCGACGAGATCGGTCCCGCCCTGCGGTACGCCACGGCCAAGGTGCAGCGCACCAGCTCCGGCGGTGGCGGTGGTCGGCCGCAGTCCGGCGGATACGGCGGCGGCTCCGGCGGCTCGGGTTCCGGGTCCGGGTCTGCCGGAGGCTCGGGCTCTGCGGGCGGCGACGACCCGTGGGCGACCGGCGGCTCCGGCGGCTCCGGCGGCTCCGGCGGCGGACGTCAGCAGAACAACGACCCGTGGGGTGCTCCGCAGACCGAGGAGCCCCCCTTCTGAGCAGATCCACGCCCTGAGCCCGGCGACACCGTTCGACGCTCCGGGCGCGGGGGCTCACCGAGAAACCCATCACCATCACGGCACATTCCGGCTCACCCAACGCCGGGCTCGAGAGGAGAGCACCACAATGGCCACCAACCCACCACCTCCGCGCAAGGTCAAGAAGAAGGCCAACCCGCTGCGCGCAGGCCAGCACATCGACTACAAGGACACCGCCACGCTGCGGAAGTTCATCTCCGAGCGGGGCAAGATCCGCGCCCGCCGGGTGACCGGGCTCTCGGTCCAGGAGCAGCGCAAGGTCGCCATCGCCATCAAGAACGCCCGCGAGGTCGCGCTGCTGCCGTACGCCTCGACGGCCCGCTGACCGGGGGAGGGGAACGATGAAACTCATCCTGACCGCCGAGGTCGACAACCTCGGCCTGGCCGGCGACATCGTCGAGGTCAAGGACGGCTACGGCCGGAACTACCTCGTGCCGCGCGGCTACGCCATCCGCTGGACCAAGGGCGGCGAGAAGCAGATCGAGGGCATCAAGCGCAGTCGCGACGCCCGCGAGATCCGCGGGGTGGAGCACGCCCAGGAGGTCCGCGGCCAGCTGGAGGGCTTGACCGTCGAGCTGCCCGTGCGGGCCGGTGCGACCGGGAAGCTGTTCGGCGCCGTCACGGCCGCCGACGTGGCGACCGCGATCAAGAAGTCCGGCGGCCCGGCCGTCGACAAGCGGGCCGTCGAGATCGGCAAGCCGATCAAGACCCTCGGCTCGCACACGGTGGGCGTCAAGCTGCATGACGCCGTCACCGCGCACATCCAGGTCGCGGTCAGCGCGCAGGCCTGAGCCCGTCCCGCCGGGCCGGCCGCCAGGCGGACGACAGCACGGCGGCGGTTCCCTTCGGGTGCCGCCGCCGCACCGTCTGAGAACGTAAGGTCGACACGTGTCCACAGCCGAGCATCGCGCCGGGTCCCCGCGGGGGGAGCTGGAGGCCGAGTGGTTCCGGCGCGTCCCGTTCTGGGTGACCGTAGCCGTCTTGGCGCTGATGGTGCTCAGCGCGGCACTGCCGCACGTGGCGGTGTCGGGGCAGCCCGGGGGCCGCTGGATCGTGCCGGCCGCCCACTACTTCCTGGCCGTTGAGGCCTACCGGATCCCCTCCGGCGACCAGCCGGGGGTGGCCCTCGGGGTCAACACGGTGTATCTGGGTCTCGGCTTCCAGCAGCTGGCGCTGGTGCTCGGCGCCGTCACGGTCTGGGTGCTCGGCGCCGAGGACATGAACCGGTGGATCTATCGCGGTGCGGTGATCACCGGGTGGCTGCTGGCGGCCTCCGGGATGCTCGTGGTCACCGGCTACGGGGTGATGTCGAGGGCAGGTGCCCCCGTCGAGCTGGGCTGGGCCTGGTTCCCGACGCTGCTCGCCGGCCTGGGGATCATCATCCTCGGGCGGCTCTCGACCGAGCGCATCGACCGGACCTGGTACGTCACCCGCCCCGAGTTGCAGTGATCCGCAGCACCCCGAGCGCTCGGCCTGGGCTGAGCGGCACGCGAGCGGTTGTCACGGCAGCCGGACCGCCAGTAGCGTAAGCGCTTCCAAACCGCGATTCCGGGGGAATGCCGCTGTGGTCGACTTCGAGTCAGGTCGGGCCCGGCGCCCCGTTGACGCTCGACCGGCCACCATCTACGCGGTGGCCGAGGCCGCGGGCGTCTCAATCGCCACCGTCTCGCGGGTGCTGCGCGGCGCGGAGACCGCGTCCCCGGCGGCCACCCGGAAGGTCCTGGATGCGGCCCGCCGGCTGAGCTACGTGCCGCAGCAGGCGGCCCGCAGCCTGGCCAGCCGGCGCTATCAGACCCATGCCCTGGTCACCGGGGCCAGCTCGGGGCCGTACTGGTCCGAGCTGGTGATCGGGTACGAGGAGGCGGCGACGGCCCACGGCCAGAGCCTGCTGCTGTCGGTCCAGGACCCCGCCCGGGTCGCCGGGGCCGACCTGCTGGACCTGCGGGGCCAGGTCGACGGCGTCGTGGTCGCGCAGGCGAAGGTGCCGGCTGAGGTCATCCACGAGCTGGCGCGCGCGATGCCGGTGGTCCTGGTGGGTCGTGACCCGGTGGCGGGCTGCGACCTGGTGCTCAGCGAGAGCCTGCTCAGCGCCACCCGGCTGACCACTCACCTGCTGGAGCACGGCCGGCAGCGGCTGGTCTTCGTGGGGGACCCCGACGGGGCCGGCGACGTCCGGGACCGCTACCTGGGCTTCCAGCAGGCTCACGCCGCGGCGGGCCTTCCGCACCGCCGAGCACCCGTCCGGGTGGCCTACACCGAGCAGGCGGGCGCGGAGGCCGCGCGCTGGGTGCGGGAGCACCGCGCGCGGGTCGACGGGGTGGTGTGCGCCAACGACGAGCTCGCGCTCGCGCTGGTGCTCGGGCTCCGGGAGGCCGGGCTCGAGGTCGGCACCGAGATCGCGGTGACGGGCTGGGACGACGTCACCAGCGCGCGGTACGTCACGCCCGGTCTGACCACCGTCCGCCAACCGGTACGGGAGATGGGCGCGCTGGCGGCCGAGCTGCTGCACCAGCGCATCACCGACCCCGGCGGGGCCGCGGTGATCCGGACGCTGCCCACCGAGCTGGTGGTGCGCCGGTCCTGCGGCTGCGCCGGCTGAGCGATCAGGCCCCGGTCCGGATCCACCGGTCGCCGCGGGCGCGGACGGCCAGGGTGAGCAGACGCGCGAGCATGAACCCGCCGTACGCCGCCCACAGCCAGACCAGGCCCGCGCCGGCGGCGGAGACCAGCAGGGCCAGCGGGAGGTAGGCCAGTAGGGCCAGCAGCCCAGCCAGCGACAGGTAGCGGCCGTCGCCGGCCCCGATCAGCACCCCGTCCAGCACGTACACCGCCCCCGCCAGCGGGGTGACCAGCGCGACCACGAGCAGGACCCGCGCGACCAGGGCCTGGACCCCGGGATCGGGGGAGAAGATGCCGACGTAGGCGGGACGGCCCAGGGTCAGCGCCAGACCGAAGACCAGACCGGCCAGCACGCCCCAGCCGACCATCCGCCGGGTCATCGCCCGGCCGAGGGCGACGTCGCCTGCACCCAGGGCCCGACCGATGATGGCCTGCCCCGCGATCGCGATGGCGTCCAGGGCGAACGCGAGCAGCACCCACAGCGCGTTCACCACCTGATGGGCGGCCAGGGCGACGGCGCCACCGGTCGCCGCGACCAGGGTTGTGGTCGTGATCGCCGCCTGCAGCGTGGCGGTGCGCAGCACCAGCCAGCTCCCGGTGGCCGCCGCCCGCAGCACCCCCGCGGGTCGGAACCGGATCGGGACCCGGGCCCGGTGCGAGCCACGGACCACCATCGCCGCGATGGTCACCGCGGCCGCGGTCTGCGCGATCAGGGTGCCCAGGGCCGACCCGGCGATGCCGAGGCCGGCCCCGTACACCAGCACCAGGTTGAGCAGGATGTTGGCCAGGTTCGTGGCCACGGCCACCACGAGCGGGGTCCGGGTGTCCTGCAGCCCCCGCAGCACCCCGGTCCCGGCCAGCAGGACCAGCACCGACGGCAGCCCGAGGGCGGCGATCCGGAGGTAGCTGGTCGCGGCGGTCGAGACCTGCGGGGTGGCGCCGTAGGCGCCGACCACCACCGGGATGAGCAGCTGGAGCGTGGCGGCGAGCAGGACCCCCAGCACGACCGCGAGCGCCATCCCGTCGAGGCCGCCGGACAGGGCGGCAGCTGCGGTCCCCGGCGCCGAGGCGACGGGCCACCGTGCTGGTGGTGGCGTAGGCCAGGAACACGCACAGCCCGACCAGGACCCCGATGACGTTGCTGGCGATGCCGAGTCCGGCGAGCTGCTCGACGCCCAGGTGCCCGATGATCGCGGAGTCGGCCAGCAGCAGCAGCGGCTCGGTGACCAGGGTTGCGAACGTGGGTAGGGCCAGCGCGAGGATCTGCTGGTCGAGGCTGCGCGGACGGGCGGATTCACAGGTTAGCGCCCCGCGGTTCAGCCACCGTTGAGGGGACCGGCGTCTCATCATGGGGTCAGGAGTCTCCTGCGCGCCCGTCTGGTCGGGCTCTTCCCATCACACCGACCGGCCGAGGCGCGGCAGGAGACTCCGCCGGCCCCGGAGTTGTCCACAGGAGTTCTCCACAGTGTGGACGAATCACACCCGTGTGATTCGTGAGGTCGACCGACCAGCCGTCGGGCGGCTACTTCCACAGGGTGGCGATGGCGAACGCGGCGGCCATGCCCCCCATCCCGATCAGGATGTTCCAGTTGTCCAGGTCGCGCATGTACGGGATGGAGGTGCCCGCGATGTAGTACGTGATCAACCAGGCGACACCCAGCAGACCGACGGTGATGAAGGTTGGCGGCACCCAACGGCGGCTGCCGGGCGCCTTGACCTTCGGCGCCTTGACCTTGGACGCCTTGGTCTCGGCGGCGGCGGCTCGCTTCCGTTTGCTCTCGGTGGACTTGCGTACGCGGGACTCGGGCACACCCTCTCCTTGCTGCTGGTCTAGGTAGCGTAGTCACTGCGGTGGCCGCAGGCCATTTCCGTCCCGCCCAGCCAGAGGAGTGCCGTGCCCGCTCGGTCCTCCCCCCGCTCCGCGGCCCGCTCAGCCGCCCGGCTCTCGGCCGCCGCCTCGGCCAGGCCGCCCGCCCGATCGCGGCGGGTCCTCGCCCGAGTGGCGGCCGCGTTCCGGCGGGCCCGTGAGGCCCAGTGGCGCCGGGACCGGAACCGCAGCACGTTGGGCCGGACGCTGACCGCGGCCGTCTGCGCGCTGGCCGGCCTGCTGGTGGCGACCAGCGCGGTCAACGCTCGGGGCATCGACCTACGGCCGGGCCGGAACACCGACCTGGTCAGCCTGGTCCAGGCCCAGTCGCGACGCAATGCCGAGCTGACCGCTCAGGTCACCGAGGTCCGCCGACAGGTCGACGCGCTGAGCGCCGCACAGGACACCGGCTCGGACCAGCAGCCCGTGCTGGCCGAGCGGCAGCGGCTGGCGGGCCTGACCCCGATGGTGGGGCCGGCGGTGACGGTCACCCTGGACGACGCCCCGGCCACGGTGACCGCCGACGGGGTGGACCCGGACCTGCTGGTCGTGCACCAGCAGGACATCCAGTCGGTGGTCAACGTGCTGTGGAGCGGGGGGGCCGAGGCGATGACCATCCAGGGTCAGCGGGTGATCTCCACCACCGGCGTGAAGTGCGTCGGCAACACGGTCGTCCTGCACGGGGTGCCCTACGCCCCTCCGTACGTGATCAGCGCGATCGGCGACCCGGCGCGGATGCAGGCTGCGCTGGCCCGGTCGGAGGCCGTCCAGATCTTTCAGCAGTACGTGCGGGCGTACGGGCTGGTCTACGCCGAGCGCGCGGAGGCCCGGGTGCAGTTCCCGGGTCACACCGGGTCGTTGGACCTGCGCTACGCCGTCCGGTCGGCGACGGACACCTCACCCAGTGACAGCGCGACGCCGCGCTGAGCCGGCTGTCCGCGGGGGATGCGCGGGGATGGCGTGGGGGAGAATGGCCGGCATGCCGCGCGTCAGGATCCTCGTGGTCGACAACTACGACTCCTTCGTCTACAACCTGGTTCAGTACCTCGCCCAGATCGGGGCGGAGGTCGAGGTCTGGCGCAACGACGACGAGCGGTTCGCCGACCCAGAGTTCGCGACCGCCTTCGACGGCATCCTGCTGTCCCCCGGCCCGGGCACCCCGGAGCAGGCCGGGGTCTGCATCGACGTGGTCAAGAACCAGGGTGGCCGGCTGCCGATCTTCGGGGTATGCCTGGGCCTGCAGTCGATCGGCGTGGCGTACGGCGGCGTGGTGGACCGGGCCCCGGAGCTGCTGCACGGCAAGACGTCGCAGATCGTGCACGACGGGGCGGGGGTGCTGGCCGGGCTCCCGTCACCGTTCACCGCCACCCGCTACCACTCGCTGGCCATCGAGCCGGACACCGTGCCCGCCGACCTCGAGGTGACCGCGACCACGCCGAGTGGCGTGATCATGGCGGTCCGGCACCGGAGTCTCCCGGTCGAGGCCGTCCAGTTCCACCCCGAGTCGGTGCTGACCGAGGGCGGCTACCAGATGCTGGCGAACTGGCTGGCCGTCTGCGGTGACGCCGAGGCCCCGGCGCGCGCCGTCGGGATGGCGCCGCTGATGACCCGCTGAGCACCCGGTCAGCGGACGCCGCGCGGACGGAACTGCACGCTGATCCGCGGCCCGACGGCCTTGTTGGTCTTGGGCACGGCGTGCTCCCAGGTGCGCTGGCAGGAGCCGCCCATCACAATCAGGTCGCCGTGACCGAGCTGGTGGCGCAGCACGGCGCCGCCCCCACGGGGCCGGAGCAGGAACGCCCGCGGTGAACCCAGGGAGACGATCGCCACCATGGTGTCCTCGGACCGGCCGCGCCCGATGGTGTCGCCGTGCCAGGCCACCGAGTCGCGGCCACCCCGATACAGGCAGAGACCGGCCGTCCGGAACGGCTCCCCCAGCTCGGTGGCGTAGTGCGCCGACAAGGCGTCGCGGGCCTCGGTGAGCTGGGGGTGCGGGAGCTGCTGCTGCTCGCCGTAGAAGCTGAGCAGGCGGGGGACGTCGACCACCCGCTCGTACATCTGCCGACGTTCCGCCTGCCAGCAGACGTCGGTCAGCAGGGTGTCGAACAGCCCATCCGATCCGCCCAGCCAGCCGGGCAGCAGGTCCAGCCACGCGCCCCGACCGAGGTCGCGCCGGACGACGCTGCCGGCCAGCGGGCCGAGCCCGTCCGGCTCCCCGAGCTGGAACAGCGATCCCTGCAGCACCGCACTCATGGCAGTCAACCTACCATGATTCGTACACGCGTTCTATTACAGTGGGTGTTTCCTCAGGTGGTCGACGGACTGGGCGCCGGACTGGTGGGCGGCTGCGTGGTCGGCGGTGCGGTGGTGGGGGCGGTCGGCGGCGCCGTGGTCGGGGCCTGGGTCGGCTTCGGCTCGGCCACGGTGATGGTGATGGTCTCGCCCCGGGTCAAGCGGCTGCCCGCGTCGGGGTTCTGGCCGATCACCAGGCCCTCCGGCTCGGAGTTGGTCCTCCGCGTGACGCTGCGGGTCTTGAAGCCGGCCGCCTCGGCGTCGGTCTGGGCCTGGTCCTCGGTCCGGTTGGTCAGGTTCGGCACCTCGGACTCACCGGTCGCGTAGGTGAGGGTCACCTCGTCGGACAGGGCCGCGGTGGAGCCCTCGGCGGGCCGGACCGAGAGCACTTCGTTCCGGGTCGCGTCCACCGGCTCGGTGGTGGCCGCGGTCTCCTTGACGTCGGTGAACCCGGCCCGCTCGAGCCGGTCCTTGGCGTCGGACCGGCTGCGTCCCACCAGGCCGTCGGGGATGGCGGCCGACTTCGGCCCCTTGTTGACGGTGATGGTCACGGTGCTGTTCGCCGGGACCTCGGTGGCGGCAGCCGGGTTCTGCCTGGTCACCTGGTTGATGGTGGCCGCGGAGCCGTTCTCGGTCGCGGTCTTGGCCACCAGCCCGACCTCGGTCAGCCGCTGCTTGGCTTGGTCCTCGGTGTAGGTCAACACGTTGGGCACCGCCACCAGCTGTGCCGGGGGCGTCGGGTCCGGTTGCATGGACCGCCAGATCGCGTACGCCCCGCCGCCGAGGGCGAGCAGGACCAGCGCGACGACCAGCACGGTCACCCCGGTGCGCCGCTTGGGCTCCTCGTCCGGCTCGCGCTCCGCCAGCGGCACGGGCACCGGCGCCGGGACCGGGGCGACCACCCGGGTCGGGATGGCCTCCTCGTCCGGCCCGCGCGAGGCGCGCGAGACACGGGGGACGTAGGCGGTGGCCTGGCCGCCGGACAGCACCCGGCCGATGTCGGCCTTCATCTCCCGCGCCGACTGGTACCGGTCGTCGGCGTCCTTGGCCAGCGCCTTGAGGGTGATGGCGTCGATGTCGGGGGTGATCTCCGGGTCGAGCTGGCTCGGTGGCACCGGGGTCTCGCGGACGTGTTGGTACGCCACGCTGACGGGGGAGTCCCCGATGAACGGCGGCCGGCCGACCAGCAGCTCGTACAGCAGGCAGCCGGCCGAATAGATGTCGCTCCGGGCGTCCACGGTCTCCCCCCGGGCCTGCTCGGGAGACAGGTACTGGGCTGTGCCGATGACGGCCGCGGTCTGGGTCATGGTGGCCGAGGTGTCGGCCACCGCCCGGGCGATGCCGAAGTCCATCACCTTGATGTCGCCGGCCGCGGTGAGCATCACGTTCGCCGGCTTGATGTCGCGGTGCACGATGCCGGCCTTGTGGCTGTAGCTGAGGGCGTCCAGCACCCCCTGGGTGAACTCCAGCGCCCGCTCGGGCAGGATCTTGCGCCCCTCGCGGAGTACGTCGCGCAGCGTCTGACCCTCGACCAGCTCCATCACGATGTAGGGGATGGAGACCCCGGTGGCGGGGTCGAGCTCCTCGCCGGTGTCGTACACGGCCACGATCGTCGGGTGGTTGAGCCCGGCCGCGGACTGAGCCTCCCGGCGGAAGCGGGCCTGGAAGGTGGGGTCGGTGGCCAGGTCGGTGCGCAGCTGCTTGACGGCGACTTCTCGGCCCAGCCGACGGTCCAGGGCTTGGCGGACCTCCGCCATCCCTCCTCGCCCGAGCAGGTCTCCCAGCTCGTAGCGCCCGCCGACCAGCGTCTGGTCGCTCGTCATCTGTGCGTTCCTCTCTCCGGCGACCGGTCCGGGCCGCAGTCCCCCTGGTCAGGCAACCACAGATCGTGCCGGGGTGGTGAGCCGGGCGTCACAGCGCGGCCTGCATCACGGCTCGGGCAATGGGTGCCGCCACCCGGCCCCCGGCGATGTCCTGCCGGGGGATGTTCGCGTCCTCGACGACGACGGCGACCGCGACCTTCGGACTCTCCACCGGGGCAAACGACGTGAACCAGGCGAAAGGTTTCCGCTTGGGGTCCGACTGGGCGGTACCGGTCTTGCCGCCGACCTCCACCCCCGAGATCCGAGCCGCGCCGCCGGTGCCCGAGGAGACCACGCTGAGCATCATCTGCTGCAGAGCCTCCGCGTTGGTCGGGCTCATGGCCACGCTCAGTCTCTTCGGCTGGGTGGAGCGCAGCGTCTTCAGATCCGGCCCCTGCACGCTGCTGACCACGTACGGGTCCATCACCACGCCGTCGTTGGCGATCCCGGCGCTGACCATGGCCATCTGCAGCGGGCTGGCCGCGACGTCGAACTGCCCGATCGAGGAGAGCGCCAGCTGGCTGTCCTCCAGGTCGTCGGGGAACCGGCTGGCCGCGCCGCTCAGGTCGGCCAGGACCCGGGAGTTGAACCCGAACTTCTGCGCCTGCTCCCGCAGCTTGGCCTGCCCCAGGTCCAGGCCCACGTTGGCGAACGCGGTGTTGCACGACACCCGTAGCGCCTGGGTCAGGGTGATCTCGGTGCCGCCGCAGTTGGTGTCGTTGGGCAGATAGGTGCTGGTCCCGGGAAGCTTCAGCCGGTTCGGCGACTTCACCTTGCTGTCGGGGTCCTCGCCGTCCTCCAGCGCGGCGGCCGCGGTGACCAGCTTGAAGGTCGATCCGGGCGGGTAGATCTCGCGCGCCGCTCGGTTCCGCATCGGCTGGTCCTTGGCCTCGGCCAGCCGGGTGTAGGCCTTGTTGGCCTTGTCGATGTCGTGGTCGGCAATCAGGTTCGGGTCGTACGAGGGGCTGGTCACCATCGCCAGCACGGCGCCGGTCTTGGGGTCGAGCGCGACCACGGCGCCCTTCTGGTTGCCGAGGGCGCGGGCCGCGGCCTGCTGGATCTCGGGCACGATCGTGGTCTGCACGCTCGCGCCCTGCGGGGTCCGGTTGGTGATCAGGTCGACGAGCCGGCGGACGAACAGCGAGTCGTCGCTGCCGGCCAGCTGGGTGTTGTAGGTGTTCTCCAGCCCGGAGCGGCCGTGGTCGTAGGAGTAGAAGCCGGTCAGCGGGGCGTACAGGTTCTTCTCCGGGTAGCTCCGCTGGTAGCCGAACCGGTCCTTGACCGACTTGGTCTGCGCGATCGGGACCTTGCCGACGGCGAGGATGGCCCCCCGGTCCTGGGCGAACTCGGCGTCGCGGACCCGGCGGTTCTGCGCGTACGCGTTCAGCGAGTTCTGCCGGAACAGCGTCAAGTACGTCGCGTTGCCCAGCAGCAGCGCGAACATCACCATGGCCACCACCGCGACCCGGCGGATGGGCCGGTTCACGACCGGTCCCCCCCGGCGGCGTCGGGCCCGGCCCCCCGGCCCGCGCGATCCATCGCACCGTCCATCCCGCCCGGCCTCGGTCTCACGCCGACACCACCCGGGGCACATCGAGCAGCTGGGTCTCCTCGGCGTCGGCGTCCATGTCGACGACGTGGGCGACCGGCTTGCGGGCGTGGTGGGAGATGACCATCAACAGCCCGATGACCACCCAGTTGCAGATCAGCGACGAGCCGCCCTGGGACATGAACGGGGTGGTCAGACCGGTCAGCGGCAGCAGCCGGGTGACGCCGCCGATGATGGTGAACACCTGGAGCGCGAAGGCGAAGGACAGGCCCGCGGCCAGCAGCTTGCCGAAGGCGTCCCGGGTCTGCAGCGCCGCCCGCAGACCGCGGGCGACCACGAGACCATAGATCAGGATGATCGCCATCAGCCCGGTGATGCCCAGCTCCTCCCCCACCGCCGCGGCGATGAAGTCGCTGCGCGCCAGCGGGGTCAGGCCCGGCCGGCCCTCGCCCAGCCCGGTGCCGAGCAGCCCTCCCCAAGCGAGCCCGAACTGGGCGTTGATCACCTGGAAGTACTTGTCGTAGTCGGAAAACGGGTCCAGCCAGGCCCCGACCCGGATCTTTACGTGGTCGAACAGCAGATACCCGGCGTACGCCCCGCCGGCGAACAGCAGCGTGCCGAGCACCGCCCAGCCGGGCCGCTCGGTGGCGACGTAGAGCATCATCACGAACATCCCGAAGAACAGCAGGGACGTGCCGAGGTCACGCTGCCAGACCAGGATCAGCAGGCTGACCACCCAGACGGCCAGGATCGGGCCGAGGTCCCGCGCCCGGGGCAGGTCCAGGCCCAACACCCGCCAGCCGGCCAGAGCCAGCACGTCCCGCTTCTCCACCAGGTACGAGGCGAACGCCACCGCCAGCACGACCTTGGCCGCCTCAGCGGGTTGGAAGCTGTAGGGGCCGACCTGGATCCAGATCTGCGCGCCGAACTTCTCGTTGCCCAGCCCGGGCACGATGGGCAGCAGCAGCAGCACCAGGCCGATCAGCCCCAGGGTGTAGGTGTAGCCCTGCAGCGGCCGGTGGTCCCGCAGCACGACGGCGCACAGCACGAACAGCACCACCCCGACCGTCGTCCAGATCAGCTGCGTCCGGGCCCCGCCCAGTGGAGGGTCGTTGATGACGTCGATCCGGTGGATCACGGCCAGACCGATCCCGTTCAGGACCACGACAGCCGGCAGCAGCACGGGGTCGGCGTACGGGAGCCGCCAGCGGACGGCGATGTGGGCGACCAGCACGGCGAGCACCACGCCGCCGGCCACGAACGGGAACCGGGGCGACAGCTCCCCGAGCGCGTTCAGGTCCACCTGTGCGTACGCACCGAGCGTGATGATGAGGGCGAAGAGGAGCAGGAACAGCTCCACGCCCCGGCGCTTGCGCGGAACGACGACGACCCGTGAACCGGTCGAGCTCATCAGCAGCCACCCCCGGGGGTGACTGCCGGGGAGGCCGGTGCGGTCGGGACGGCACTGAGGGTCGCCGTCGCACTCCCGGTCGGCAGGGTGGCGCCGCCGCTGGCCCCGGTCGGCGGGGCGGTCGTCGGCTTGGTCGTCGGGGTGGTGGTCGGCTTGGTCGTCGGGGTGGTGGTCGGCTTGGTCGTCGGGGTGGTGGTCGGCGTGGGGCTCGGGGTGGGCCCGGCGCAGCGGCGGGCCGCCTCCCGCAGCTGTGCGACGGTCTGACGGGCGGCGTCGAGGCCGGCCACCTCGATGCCGGCGGTGACCTGCTCCTGGTAGTACGGCGGGAGCGCCGCGACGGGAAGCTGGGGCTGGACCTCGTACACGCTGGACAGGGCGACACCGGGCAGGCCCTCCGGCAGGCCCTGGAAGATCGCCACCTGTCCGGCGCTGGCGCCCACGAAGTACTGGGTGCGGGTCCACGCGTAGCCGGCGCCGATGGCGGCGGCCAGGACCAGGGCGAGGGCGAGCAGGCCGACCAGGGGCCGGACCAGCCGGGAGCGGTGCGGGGCCTGAGGGTTGTAGCGCGCTTCGTCCTCCGGCTCGGCCGCGGCGGCCACCATCGGCTCGTCCCGGATCAGGGTGTCGTCAGGCTCCTCGCCGGAGGCTGCAGCCGGCGGCGGGACGGTCGGGATCTTCCGCTCCGCTGCGGCCCCCAGGGTGGCTGTGGTCCCGCCCCCGTCCGCCTCGACCACATCGGCCACGATCGCGGTGATGTTGTCGATGCCCCCTTCGGCCAGCGCCTCGGACACCAGCATGCGCAGCGCCTCGGCCAGGTCGGAGACCTGGAGGGCCGACTCGATGCCGGCGTCGTCCACCAGCCCGCAGACGCCGTCACTGCAGAACAGCAGCCGGTCGCCCGGCTCTACCCGGACGGTGGTCAGGTCCGGGTCGTTGGCCGGCTGGCCGTTGAGCACTTTGAGCAGCAGCGAGCGGTGCGGGTGGACCGCGGCCTCCTCGTCGCTGATCTTCCCGTCGTCGACCAGCGACTGAACCCAGCTGTGGTCGTGGGTCAGCCGCTCCAGGCGCCCGTCGCGGAGCAGGTAGGCCCGGCTGTCGCCGATGTGGGCCAGCCCGAACTGGGTTCCGTCGAACAGCGCCGCCGTGACGGTGGTCCCCATGCCCTCGAGGTTGTGGTCGGCCTGGATCAGGTCGGAGATCCGGTCGTTGGCCCGGGTCAGGACACCGGCCATCGCGTCGAGCATCGCGTTGCCCTCCAGCACCACCCCGTCGGCGGAGTCGAGGGTGCGGATGGTGTCGATGGCGACGGCGGAGGCCAGGTCGCCGGCTGCGGCGCCCCCCATTCCGTCCGCGACCACCAGCAGGTGCGGGCTGGCGAAGCCGGAGTCCTGGTTGTTCTTGCGGACCGGGCCGGTCTCGGAGTGGCTGACGAAGCGCAGCTGGAGCGCCATCGGGTCAGGTCTCCAGCTTCATCACGGTCTTGCCGATCCGCAGGGTGTCGGCCATCGAGATCGAGGTCGGTGCGGTGATCCGCTGCCCGTTCACGTACGTGCCGTTGGTCGAGCCCAGGTCCTCCACGTACAACCCCTGCTCGGCCACCACGACGCGGGCGTGCCGGGTGGAGACGTAGTCGTCGTCGAGCAGCAGGTGGCAGTCGGAGCCCCGCCCGATCAGCACCATGCCGTCGCTGAAGTCTGCCGTGGTGCCGGCCTGCGGGCCCTGGGCGATGGTCAGCCGGTGCGGCTCGCCTCGCTGCCGGCGGCCCCGGCGCTGCGGTCGGGCCGGCTCCTCCAGCTGCTGGGGCTCCGGTTGGTCGTCGGCGCGGACGGTACGGCCGAACAGGTCGCTACGGATCACCGAGACCGCGGAGATGATGAACAGCCACAGCAGGGCCAGGTAGAGAACCTTGATGACCGTGACGGCGATCTCGGACAACGGTGGTCCTCAGCGCCCGGCCGGGGCGTGCACCAGCATGCGCGTGGAGCCCACCTCGATCCGGGTACCGTCACGCAGCTCGGCGTGCGTCACCTTCTGGCCGTTGACCATGATTCCGTTGGTGGAGCCGAGGTCGACGATCTCGGCCTGCAGGATGGCGCCCTCGGCGCTGACCTTGATCTCGGCGTGCAGCCGGGAGATGCCCGGGTCGTTGATCCGCAGGTCAGCCTCCGACCCGCGCCCGATCATGAACCCCGGCGGCTTCAGCGGGTGCCGCATCCCGTTGACCTCCAGCACCAGCTCCGCCCGGGCGATGGTCGCGGTGTCGACCGGCGGACGCTCCCCGATCCCGGCCACCGCCTCCGATGTCACGGTGAACTTGCCGGTCGGCAGCTCCGCGTCGCGTTCCAGGTGGATCCGAATCGGCCCGTTAAACGTGTAGCCCATGTCCCGGGCGTGGTTCTTCAGCTCGGCGGCGATCTCGGAGGTCAGCGTGCGGGCGTACGGGTACAGCTTGTCGTGGTCGTGCTCAGAGAGGCCGACCATGAACTCGTTGGGCACCAGCCGCTTGTTGCGGGACATGAGCTTGGCTTCGGCATCCAGCTCCTTCTGCAGCCGGGCGGCGATCTCCACCGGCTGCACCTCGCCCTTGAAGGCGCGCGCGAAGGCGCCGTTGATCGCGCCCTCGACCTTCTTCTCGAAGCGACCGAAGATGCTCATGTCCACCTCCCCTCCGCAGATCAGCCTAGAGCGTAGTCGCGGTTCCTGAGGTGACCCTGCGTCAGACGGGCCGCGGGTGGCGCCCGGCACGCAACCGTGACCTGCCGCCCGAGACCGCGCTCTGAGGGTCCGATCCGTGACCTCCGGGGCCGCGGGCGCCCGCTCGCGGATTCCGGCTGCGAGGGCGGATCGTGCTAGCCTTCTTCGGCTGGTCCGGCCCCCTGGATGGGGATTGCCGGACTCGCGCGCGAGTGGCGGAACGGCAGACGCGCTGGCTTCAGGTGCCAGTGTCCGCAAGGACGTGGGGGTTCAAATCCCCCCTCGCGCACCCACAGCATCTCTTCTGACTTGGGGAGATGTGGGGTACGCGCCAAGTCCAACCGGCCCGTCGGGGCACGCCGGGGGCACCGACTCAGTTCGGAGGCCTTGGCATGGCATGGATTGAGCAGCGACGGCGCGCGGATGGCAGCCTGACAACGCGGGTGATCTGGCGTCCTGCTGGCGCCCGCGCTACCGCACGCGAGAGGAGACGTTCAGCGTCGGCTCCGACGCGCAGAACCTCGCGCGGGCGGACGGATTCACGCGGATGGTGGACGCAGCGGGCCAGCGGTGGCCCGACGGCTGGGTGAAGGGCGAGGGTTTCGTCCGGCCGCCGGATGTGGCCGATCCGATGACCCCGCCGCCCGGCTTCGACGAGATCGGCGAGGAGTACGTCCGGCAGATCATTGACCTGTCGCCGGGGCAGCGCAAGCGCTACCTGGGGGAGTTGCGGGTGCTCGCGCGCATCCCCGTCCGGGGCGCGCTGGTCTTCGCCGGCCCGGTCACGGCGATCAATGAGGCGAAGCTGAAGTCCTGCCTGATCGATTGGGACCGATCGCTGAAGACGAAGGCGAACTACCACGGCCTGGTCCACGGGGTGCTGGCCTACGCGGTGAAACGCGGGTACCTGGCGGCGAACCCGGCCGTCGGCACCGCGCCGAAGCAGTCGCGGGTGAAGCAGTCGCGGCCCGAGCTGCGGTTCCTGACCGAGCAGGAGCTGGCGACAGCGGTTCGGTTGGCCGGCCGCCACGGCGATGTGCTGGCCGTCGCGGCCGGGACCGGGCTGCGGTTCGGTGAGCTCGGCGCGCTGTGGGTCGGCGACATCGCACAGCAACACCTGGCCTGCTGGATCTGCCTGTCCCGACTATCTCCTCATCGGGGACCCGCATCTGAACTACTACGAGGGCCGCGCCAACATCGATGACGTGAAGATGTACGTGCCACAGTAGCCGCAGCGTCGATGCAGGTTCGAGTCGTGAAGTTGCTGCCAGCCCGATAGCCCTTGTGGCAAGCGCAACGCGCGATCGGCCCCCTTCATGTGATCGGTCCGCTTTACGTGATCGGTCCGCTTCACGGACCACGCCGGAGGTGCTGGTCAGCTGAGCCCCCGTCTTACGAGCACCTGCGGGTCGACCGAGTCAATCTCACGTGCTGCCCTCGACGAGCCCGCTCCGGGACATGCCAAGTAGCGGACCGGTTGTGGGTAACTCGGTGGCGACCGGCTCGGGATGGCGGCCCGGTTCGCAACACCGAATCACGGCGGTAGCGGCATTGACACCTGTCTCAGCCCGGCGGAGCCCGACACACACACCCCGCGAGCGCGTGTGACCCTTACCGGCAGACGATCGTATGGCGTTCGCTGAACGTGTTTCCGGCCACCGGAACGTATTCGAGATCGGCCGCGCCGGGATGCAGGGTCAGCCGCAGCCAGCCGAAGCCATCCCCGGAGTGCACGAGCGAGTTCGGGACCAGCGTGGTGGCCCGGTAAAGGCTGTGACCGCCGGTGCCGACGACGATCTGGGTCAGGCCGTCGGCACTGGCCGCCCCGGACCCGGTCTGCGGCGCGAATCGTTCGTAATGGTGGTCGTGACCACTGAGCAGCAGTTCGGCCTTCGCCGCTCGCAGTGTGTCGAAAAGCGGCTGGAACTGCGGATAGTATGGGTGATTGCGGGACGAGAATCGTGGCTTGTGGGTGATGGCGAGGGTGCAGCGATTCGGGTGCGCGGCGAGGTCGGCCTTGAGCCACGCGAGTTGCTGGCCGTCTGCCGCGAAATCGCGCTCGGAGTTCAGTGTGATGATGTGCCAGGCGCCCACGTCGTGCGAGTAGTAGCCGCGTGTTGGATGGCCTGCCGCTGTGCCGAAGTAGGTGAAATAGCCGGCCGCGTTCGGTGTCTCGTATTCGTGGTTGCCGATGGTCGGACGAGTGATGGCCTTGAGCCGCCCAAATGTTGGGTGATAGGCCTTTTGGAATTCGGCGAGGGCGCCGGCCTGGTACTGATTGTCGCCCAGCGTGAAGAAGGCGTTGGGGGCGGAGGCCAGGATCGAATCGGCGACCGCAGCGTGTTGGCAGGTCGTGGGCGTGGTCGCTCCCTTACTCGCACAGACCATGTCGCCGACGGCCGCGATCACCGGATCCGCGGTCGCGGACTCCGAATGGGTGACCGAGCAGTTGCCGAAGCCGTCGGCGTCGCGACCGAGGGTGATGACGATCTTCGCGCCCCCGCTGACTGGGTTTACCGGGTTCCGGGCGGCATACACGCTGCCTAAGCGGTAGTCGACGGTTGCCGTACGTGTGAGCGAACGGACCAGACGCCCGCGGCCGTCATAGGTCCGAACAATGGAATCGGTGGGCACACGACCCAGCGTCGAGGTCCAGCCGGCGTAATCCACCGACCGCTTGAGGGCTCCCGTCGAGGTCCGATACGTGGCGCCCCAGATCACCTTGGTGTGCCAGGTCAGGCCACCGCCGTCGACGCAGGACCCGGTCGTCGTCCGCGTCACAGCCGCGCTGGCCGGGGGAGCGGTGAGACCCCAGACGATCAAGGTGAGGGCCACGGCCGACGTGACCAGTCGAGAAATGCGAATCGGCGCCATTGAGATCGACACGTCGCAGACTCCTCCGTCGTTGTACGCCCGGCGCATTTCAGATCGGAAAGGCGGAACGGCCGCGCGAGTGCCGTCGACCCTGCCAGACCGCCGGATCGACGGCAACCCGTCAAACAAATTCAGCGCTACCCGGTGTGCCAGATGATTGCCGCACTGACCAAAGCAGATGGCTCAAGGCGTCCGGCAGCTTGCCGAGTAACCCGCCAAAAGTTGCTGTCAGATCATGACGGCAGCCAGCCGACGTAGTTGGGCGCGTCCCGCAGCGGGTCCGGCTCCCGGTCGTTCGGGCATCGGCAACTCTGGCGATTTCCCTGCGCTTCGCCCGATTCTCCTAAGCCCCGCCCGGATCAAAGCCCGATGAGGGGGCGTTCTACGAAGGCGTCGTCAGCTGGAGCCCGACGCGCGAGGGCCAGTCGAGCGATTTCTAGTAATCTGTACGGTGTCCGGTGATCATCGGGCAGCAACTACAGATCGAGTTGGTGCCCCCCGGGTGGCACGGGGCCGGTTCCAATCGAGCGAGACGGGAGTCAACGGGAGCTCGTTTCACGCTCAAACCGACCGATTCGGGCAGGACGAGCGTGGCCAAACTCGGGTTCAAATCCCCCCTCGCGCACCACTGAGCGGTTGCGACAGCTTGGCCGCATTGGTCCAGGAACGCCAACGTCGGGCTGACAAGGGTTTCCCGAAGTGCTTGGTCGGAGGCTGCAATGCTGATGACTGAACGGTACGTGTTGACCTGCCGGTGCGCGTGCCGACGACCGGGGTGGCCGTGATCGATTTCCACAGCGGTCCGGTGGCGGGTGCGGTGTTCTTATTCGACGCTGTGGGAGCGGCTGCGGAGTGCTCCAGGCTTTCGGAACCGAGGGCAGCCTCGCCGCGGAGGGTGACGACTCCTTCGACGGCGACCTAGGGCTCGCTCGGGTCAGTGCCGCCGAATCCGAGGTCGTCCAGCCGCTCAGTGATGGAATCCGACGTGGTTCAGGGGGTGGTCGACTTGGCCAGGGTGGCATCCGAGCGACCCGCCTCGGCGAACCGCGACGGAGGACAGGCCGAGCTACGGTGGCTCGTCATGCGGCCACGCTTCCACCCGAGCAGTCCAACCGCGACATGAGCCGCTGCAGGGCCGCGGTCAACATCTCGAGGCTCTCCCCCCTGACCGCGCCGTCCACGACGCTGCGGAAGACAGCAAGGGCTGCCACCAGGGCGCCCTCGCCGGCTGCCGTCAACGCGATCACGGACGACCGGCGATCGTCCGGATGCGGGCTCCTGGCCGCCAAGCCGTCTCGCTCCAGCCGGTCCACCAGCTTGCTCGCCGCCCCCACCGTTATCCCGATGTCGTCACTCAGCTCCTGTACCCGCGCGCGACCGTCATAACGAGCCACGATCCGCATCGCATGCAGATCGGCCAGTCGAAGTCGATCCTGGCGGCCCAGCTCTTGATCGATGACGCTCCGCAACGCGACCTCGTACCGCACCAGAACGTCGAAGAACTCCACGAGACCCCACCACCCAAAAGTGTATTCCTAAGAATATACAGGAGGCGGACGACAGCCAGCCGTGATGATCCTGACGGACCCGCTACTGGCCGGCGGCTGGCCGGCGCCGGGGAGCCGCGCTCCGGCCCGGTTGATCACCAGACTCAGGAGCTCCCGAACCGCAGTCGGTCACGGACTCACCGGGGCGTCCGCCGGGGCAGGGGTGGGAGCCGGAGAAGTCGCGGCAACCGGAGCGACGGCCCGACGCCCGTCTTGACGGTGCGCAGGGCGGTGTCGATCCTGACCAGGCCGCGGCCGAGAAGGGCCACGTAGAGGCGGAACCGGCCCTCGCGGCCCGCGAGGTAGCCCGAGTACGGGTAGGCGCCCAGGTCCCGGAGCCGTTGGACCCCGGCCAGCGCGCCGACGCCGTGCAGGTCCTCGCCGAGGTCGAACCAGTCCTGGCCGGCGTTGCGGGTGAAGGACAAGCCGCCCGGGAAGGTGACGGCCACGCGGAGGTCGGGGTCGGCGGCGGAGAACAGCACGGCCTGCAGCGGTCCGCACCGGATGTCCCCGGCGCCGCGTCGGAAGGTGAAGGTGTACTCGCCGTGGTTGGTCGCCCGGGTCTTCAGTGCGGGCTCCTCTCGCCAGGTGTTGCCGCCGTCGGCGGAGCTGCGGATGGCCGACGTGCGGGCGTCCGGGTCGTCCCACACGTACAGGACGTTCGCGTCCCAGGGATCCACATGCAGGGTCTTCGGCCGGGTGGGCTGTCCGTGCGCGCGGTCGCCGGAGCAGCGGGTGAACACCGCGAACCGCCCCGACTCGGCGTCGAGGTCGCTGCGCAGCAGCTCCGTGCCGCCGCTGACGGAGTGCAGGGCGTAGACCCGGGGTCGCCGGTGTCCACCCGAGACCCCGATGGCCAGAATCGACTTCGCCGCGAACCGGGGGTCGGTGGTTTCGTCGGTCACCGGCTGCCAGGCCCGCTCCACCGCGCCGCCGGCCAGGTGCCGGGTCGTGCTGGACCTCATGATCTGCGCCATCCCGCTCGCGTCGGCGTCGTTGCGGACGCACAGGTAGTCGCCGGCGGCGAACGGCTCCTCCCCGGCCGGGGTGAGGATCTGGGCGAAGCCCGGGATCTGCGGGGGTTCGGTACCGCCCTCGGGGCTCAGCCCGACGACCGCGCCCGATGCGCCGCCGAGCATCGCGTAGTAGCGCTGGTCTGCCGCGCCGGGTGCGGCTCGGGACGGGTCGGCCGAGCGGTAGACGGTGGCCGTCCCGTTCCGAGCGGCCACGACCTGACCTGGGAGTCGAGGATCGACGTAGGCCGCTCCGGCGTCGCCGAGCGTTCCGCCCATCGACTCCCACACCCGTCCCCCGTCCCGGGACGCCCACAGGTCGTTGTCACCGGAGGGCAGGTAGATCGCGTCGACCGATCCCACGGTGACGCCCGCGAGGTTCCCGCTCTTGTAGGCGTGCAACCCGTGCATGGCTGCGACCCAGACGCTGCCCGAGCGCACCGAGATCCCCCCGTCGTGGGCAAGGTAGATCGGCGGCGGGCTCGGCGCCGAGGCGTAGTCGACTGGGAAGGCCACCGACCACGGGTCGCGGTGCAGGTCGGGGATCTCCACGAAGGTGGCACGGATCGCGGGGCTGCGCTGGGCGTCGGGGACCACCGCGCTGAAGAACTTCAGCGTGTCCCCGACGATCACGTCGTAGCTGCCGTCGGGCCGGAACCCACCCGGCGCCCCCACCACGAACCGGCCGCTGCCCCGTTCGGGGGTGAGGCGGCCCACCTCCCCGGCGGCCCGCACTCCGACGTCGATCGTCCAGACCTGGAGCTCCCGCGCCGAGTCCGGTCCGGCCGTGCCCAGCACCAGCACCGGGTGCCGGCTGCCCGCGGGCACGGGGGCCAGCGTCATCGCCTGGGCCGAGAAGTCGGCCGGCAGCCCGGCACCACTGACCCACGGGCTGGAGCTGCCTCCGGCGGCGGCCAGTAGTGAGTCCACGGTGGCCCGGTAGACGGTGTTCCCGACGCAGGCGATCAGCGCCGTTCCGTCGGAGACCAGGGCCGTCGGGTCCAGGGCAGGCCCGCCGAGCCTGGTCACCGGGCCCGGCACCTGGCGCCACTGGCCGGGCGCGTCGAAGTCGGGTCCTTTGGTGTCGGCGATCAACAGGCCGTGTCCGGTGAGGATCCACGGGTGGTCCTGTCCGTCCGCGCCGACGGCGAACCCGACTGTGCCGTGGGCCTTGTCCACCGCGACCGGCAGCGGCACTCGGCGCCAGGTGCCGGCCGCGTCTGTCGACAGGTACAAGCCGGCCAGCGGATCCCCGGGACGGAAGTCCTCGAACGTGGCGTACAGCAGCCGACGGCGGTTCCGCGGGTCCACGGCCAGCACCGGCGGCGCGGCGCACGAGCTCCCGGTCCCCAGCCCTCGACTCGCCTGCCGCCAGTTGCGACCACCGTCACCACTGGCCCAGACCCCGGCCAGGTGGCTGGCCGCATACACGCGCAGGCGCTCGCGCGGATCGCAGACCACGGTGACGACCCGTCCGCCGGTGTTCTGCCCGCCCATCTGCAGCCCGAACGGCATGTCCGGTGACACATCGACGATGGTGTCCGGCATGGCAGCCACACCTCAGACGGCGGCCGGTCGACTGCGCAGCCACTCCCGGGCGGCCACCAGCGACATCACGATGGCGGCCAGCCCGAGCACCAAGGGCACCACGGCTTCGAGCTCCCCGCTGCCGCCGTCAGGGGACGCGTGCAGAAACTCCTCGATCCAGTGCGGCTCAACCAGCACGGCCGCCGAGCTGAGGATGGCCAGCGCTGCGAGCGCGGACTCGAGCCAGAACCGTGCCCGCAGTCTGCGGTACGTACGACGCTGCGGCATGCTGCCCGCCCCCTGAGCCCATCTTCCTCCGGCCGGCCAGCCCCGTAAAGGGCCGGCACCGCCGACCCGCGACCCGGGGCGGCGTCGCCGGCCCCGATCACCGCTCAGGACCGCACCAAGCGGGCGATCGCGTCCGAGGCCTCGGTGAGCTTCGCCTCACCTTCCGGTCCGCCCGTCCGGGCGGCGTCGGCCACGCAGTGCTTGAGGTGGTCCTCGAGCAGCCCGAGCGCCACGCCGTCGAGGGCGGACTTGAGGGCCGAGACCTGGGTCAGGATGTCGATGCAGTACTGCTCCTCCTCGACCATCCGGTGGATCCCCCGCGCCTGTCCCTCGATCCGCTTCAACCGGGCGAGGTAGCGCTTCTTGTCGCCGATGTAGCCATGACCGGTCGTCGGAGTCGTGGTGTCGGGTCCGGTGTCGGCTGTGGTGTCGGTTCTGGTGTCGGTTGTGGTGTTGTCGGTCATGGGGAGCTCCTCGTCATGGCAGGTCGGCGTGGACCGGGTCGCGGTCCGCGGAGGTGGTCGGGTGATCGGTCCTGGTGGGGGCGATGCGATCGGGTCGGAGATCGAGGCGACGCAGGAGCTGCGCGTTCAGCGCGACCACGACCGTCGAGGCCGACATCAACACCGCGCCCACCGACATCGGGAGGACGAACCCCAGCGGAGCCAGCACGCCGGCTGCGAGCGGCACGGAGATCAGGTTGTAACCGGCCGCCCACCACAGGTTCTGCCGCATCTTGCGGTAGCCGGCGGTCGACAGGTCGATCACCGACAGCACCGACCGGGGGTCGTCGCCGGCCAGAATGACCCCGGCCGAGGCAATGGCGACGTCGGTGCCCGCGCCGATGGCGATCCCGACGTCGGCCTGGGCCAGCGCCGGGGCGTCGTTCACCCCGTCGCCGACCATCGCCACCCGCCGGCCCTCGGCCTGCAGACCGGCCACGGTCTCGGCCTTGTCCTCCGGCCGGACGCCGGCGACGTAGCGGTCGACCCCCACCGCCGCGGCCACCGACGCGGCGACCGCCTCGGCGTCACCGGTGATCATCACCACCTGGACCCCGCGCTGGTGCAGCGCCTCCACCGCCGGCCGGGACTCCGGCCGGATCTCGTCGGCCAGCTCGAGCGCACCGATCACACGGCCATCGGCCAGCACGTGCAGGATGGTCGCGCCGTCGGCCCGCCACCGGTCGGCGACCTCGAGCTCGGCCACACCGGACTGCCGGAGCAGGTGCGGACCGCCCACCTGCACCTGCTGCCCGCGCACCGACGCGCTCACCCCGACCGCCGGCGAGGAGGTGAACCCGGTCGCCGGACGGACCTCGAGGCCGCGGCGCTCGGCGGCCGCCACGATGGCCCGGCCCAGCGGGTGCTCCGAGTCGGACTCCGCGGCGGCGGCCAGGGACAGCACCTCCTCCTCGGACCGGTCGACCGCCGCCACGGCCACCACCGTGGGCTGCCCGCGGGTCAGCGTGCCGGTCTTGTCGAACAACACGGTGTCGACGGTTCGCATCGACTCCAGGGCCAACCGATCCTTGATCAGCACCCCACCCCGGGCGGCACGTTCCGTGGCGATGGCCACCACCAGGGGAATGGCCAGACCAAGGGCGTGGGGGCAGGCGATGACGAGGACGGTGATGGTCCGCACGACGGCCTCGTCCGGCATTCCCAGCAGGGTCCAGACGACGACCGTGAGCAGTCCCGCTCCGAGGGCGAACCAGAAGAGCCAGGCGGCGGCCCGGTCGGCGATCCGCTGCGCCCGCGACGAGGAGCTCTGCGCGTCGGCGACCAGGCGTCGGATCCCGGCCAGTGCGGTGTCCTCGCCGACCGCAGTGACCTCCACCCGCAGCCCGGAGTCGGTCGCGACGGTCCCGGCCACGACCAGGTCGCCCTCGGAGCGGCGGACCGGCTTGGACTCTCCGGTGATCATCGACTCGTCGACGCTGGCGGAGCCGGTCCGCACCCGACCGTCGGCCGGCACCCGGCCACCAGGTCGGACGACGACCACGTCCCCCAGCCGGAGCTGAGCCTGGGGCACCGTCTCGGTGGTGTCGCCGACGACGCGCTCGGCCTCGTCGGGCAGGAGCGCGGCCAGCGAGTCCAGGGCCGAGGTGGTCTGGGCCAGCGACCGCATCTCAATCCAGTGCCCGAGCAGCATGATCACGATCAGCAGGGCGAGCTCCCACCAGAAGTCGAGCTCGTGGTGCAGGACACCCAGGCTCGCCCCCCACGACGCGCCGAAGGCCACGGTGATGGCCAGCGCGACCAGCATCATCATCCCCGGCTGCCGACTGCGGATCTCGCCGGCGGCGCCGACCAGGAACGGCCGGCCGCCCCAGGCGTACATCAGGCTGCCGAGGACCGGTGACACCCAACCGACCCAGCCCGCTGTTGGCAGCCCGTACCCCAGCAGCATCGCGAACATCGGCGAGCACCCGATCACCGGGACGGCGACGACCAGCATCACCCAGAACAGACGGCGGAACTGACCCACGTGCCCGCCGGGCCCGCCGTGACCGGCGTCGTGGTCCTGATGGTGCTGGCTCATGGACGTCCCCCTCGGGCACCGGAGCTCGTGGGGATGGCGCGGAAGCCCCGCAGTCGGAGGCTGTTGCTGACCACGAAGACACTCGAGAAGGCCATCGCGGCCCCGGCCAGCATCGGGTTCAGCAGGCCGAGCGCGGCCAGCGGGATGGCCGCGACGTTGTACGCGAACGCCCAGAACAGGTTGCCCTTGATGGTGCCCAGGGTGGCGCGGGCCAGGCGGATGGCGTCCACGGCGGCGAGCAGGTCAGCGCGGACCAGGGTGAGGTCGGCGGCCTCGATGGCGACGTCGGTCCCGGTGCCCATCGCCAGACCCAGGTCGGCCTGGGCCAGGGCGGCGGCGTCGTTGACCCCGTCGCCGACCATGGCCACCACCCGACCCTCGGCCTGCAGCCGGGCGAGCAGGGCGACCTTCTCTTCCGGCAGCACGTCGGCGACCACGTCGTCGATCCCGGTGTCGGCGGCGACCTGGCGGGCGACTGCGGCGTTGTCCCCGGTCAGCAGGATGGGGTGCAGGCCGAGCCGGCGGAGCTCGCGGACCGCCTCGGCGCTGGTCTCCTTGACCGCGTCGGCGACGGTCAGCACCCCGCGCGCCGCACCCTCCCAGGCGACCAGGACAGCGGTCTGGCCCGCGGCCTCCGCGGCGGCGCGGCGCGCCTCCACCGCGTCGCCGACCGTGATCTGCCGGTCGGCCAACAAGCGGCCGCGACCGATCACGACCGCGACGTCGCCCCCGTCGAGGCTGACCGTCGCCACCACGCCTCGGCCCGCGACGTTCGCGAACGAGGGCACCAGGGGCAGCGGGCCCAGCTCGGCCAGCGCGGCCGTCGCGATCGCCCGGGCCACCGGGTGCTCTGAAGCGGCCTCGGCCGCTCCCGCCACCAGGAGCAACCTGTCGCGGTCCACGCCCGGACCGGGATGCACGCCGACCAGGGTCATGGTCCCGGTGGTCAGGGTGCCGGTCTTGTCGATCACGACGGTGTCGACCCGACGAGTGGACTCCAGCACCTCGGGTCCCTTGATCACGATCCCGAGCTGGGCGCCGCGGCCGGTGCCGACCAGCAGCGCTGTCGGGGTGGCCAGGCCCAGTGCGCACGGGCAGGCGATGATCAGAACGGCCACCGCGGCGGTGAACGCCGCCTCCAGACCGAACCCGGCCCCGACCCAACCGCCCAGGGTGGCCACCGCAAGCGTGATCACCACCGGAACGAAGATCCCGGCCACCCGGTCCGCCAGGCGCTGCACCTCGGCCTTGCCGGACTGTGCGTCCTCGACCAGCCGCGCCATCTGGGCCAGTCTGGTGTCGGCGCCGACCCGGGTGACGCGGACCACCAGGCGGCCGCCGGCGTTGACGGTGGCCCCCACCACGGCGTCGCCGTCGGCCACCTCCACGGGCACCGATTCCCCGGTGAGCAGCGAGCGGTCGACGGCGCTCCGGCCGGCCACGACCACACCGTCGGTGGCGATCTTCTCGCCCGGGCGGACGACGAACTCGTCGCCGACCACCAGCCCGTCGATCGGGAGCTGCGACTCGACGCCGCCACGGAGGACCGTCACCTCCTTGGCCCCGAGGTCGAGCAGGGCCCGCAGGGCGGCTCCGGCCTGCCGTTTGGAGCGCTTCTCGACGTACCGGCCGGCGAGGACGAACGTGGTCACCCCCGCCGCGACCTCGAGGTAGATGTTGGCCGTCCCGTCGCCGGGCCGGACGGTCAGCTCGAACGGGTGCGTCATGCCGGGCTGCCCGGCGCTGCCCAGGAACAACGCGTACAGCGACCAGCCGAAGGCCGACAGGGTGCCCGCCGAGATCAGCGTGTCCATGGTCGCTGCACCGTGCCGCAGGTTCATCCAGGCCGCCCGGTGGAAGGGCCAGGCACCCCAGACCACCACCGGGGCGGCCAGGACCAGCGACAGCCACTGCCAGTAGGTGAACTGCCAGGCCGAGACCATCGCCAAGGCGACCACCGGCACGGTCAGCACGGCGCTCAGCATCAACCGCTGCCGCAGCGCCGCCAGCTCGGGGTCTGGCGCGGCGGAGCCGTCCGCGGCCTGCTCGGTGGCCGGCGGGGCCGGCACGGCGGCCGTGTAGCCGGCCTTCTCGACCTCGGCGATCAGCGTCGCGGCGTCGAGGCCGGCCGGTACGAGGACCCGGGCCTTCTCCGTCGCGTAGTTCACGCTGGCCTCGACGCCGTCGAGCCTATTCAGCTTCTTCTCGATCCGCATCGCGCACGCGGCGCAGGTCATCCCGCCGATCTGCAGCTCGATCGGGCCCGCGGACGGGCCGGGTCGGAATGCGGTGGTCATGGTCGGCCTCCTGCTCCGGCTCAGCGGGCCGTGGTGGTGAAGCGGGCGGTGTGCACCTGACCGTCGACGCGGAAGTCCAGGTACAGCAGGTAGCGGCCGGGGGTGGGCACCTCGGCCCGGAACGCCACCTGACCTCCCGAAGCCGCCGGGGCGGAGTCCGCGGGGTGGACGTGCAGGTACGCGAGGTCGCCGGCCCGCAGGGCCACCAGGTGGCCGGCGGCCCCCAGGTACGGCTGTAGGGAGGCCGGCCGCCCGTCGCGGGTCACGGTGAAGGTCAGCGCCGAGCTCGTCCCTGCGGCCGGCGCCCCGGCCAGCTCAACGGTGTACCCGTCGCTCCTCACCCTCGTCGTGTCCGGCCCGAGGGGTGCGGGGGTGAGAGCACCCGCCACCTCGACCGTGCTGGTCAGCGTCAGGTTCTCGCCGGTCGCCGCCGGGACGAAGTCCGCGTACACCCGGTAGCTGCCGGCCGCGGCCCACCGCCACGGCAGCGACCAGGTTCCCGCCCCGTCGAGCCTCGGGTGGACGTGCCGGAACCAGGTGCCGTCGCTGCGCACCACGACCAGGTGCAGGTCCTTCTCGTGCGCGGCCCGGTAGCCGGTGACCGGCCGGCCGTCCGGCCCGGTCAGTCGGAAGGAGAGCAGCCCGCCGCGGTCGCCGCGCGGGGGAGCGGTCAACGCCTCCAGCCGGTAGCCGCCCTGCGCGACCGAGAGGCCGCGGACGGGATCTGGGGTCGCCGCGGCGGGTCCGCCCGAGTCGGTGTGCTCCGGAGCCGGGCTCGGGGCCGGGTCGGAGCCGTGCTCCATGCTGGCGCCCCCCGGGCCGCCGGACGTGCCGGCTCGGCTGCTGGCCAGACCGGCCGGCAGCAGGGTCCGGGCGCCGAGCAGGGCGAGCACGAACACGGCCAGCAGCGCGGCCCCGAAGGCGAGCAGCCGGACGGGACCGCTCACGGCGTCCGGACCGCCTGGTAGCCGGCCTCGTCGACGGCGGCCAGCACCAGGTCGTCGGAAACGGGCGCCGCGCTGGTGACCAGCAGGACGCCGGTGGTCGCGTTGACGTCGACCGCCTGCACCCCGGGGATTCCGCTGACCTCGGCGGCAACTGCGTGCTCGCAATGGGCGCAGGTCATCCCGGTCACCTGGTATTGGCTGGTGGTCATGTCCCATCCTCTCGCTGTACCCCCTAGGGGTATCCGTAACTATACCCCCCCACCGTATGAACGGCAAGGGGAGTCCGCGGACCGGTGGGCGACGAGCCGGCAGGGTCAGTCGAGCCGGTAGACCCGTCGGGTGTTGTCCCGACCGATCAGCCGCGCCACCCGGCGCGCGTCCGCGGCCGACCAGGTGTCCGCCGCCACCCAGCCTCCGAGCAGCTCGACGACGGCGGTCCGCCACAGCCGGGCCCCCAGGTAGTGCAGCTCGGCCGGACCGTAGGCGTCGGAGGAGTAGTGGAGCTTGGCGAACGGCGCCAGCTCGAGGGCCCGGGCCAGCACCGAGCGGCTGCGGGCGCCGGTGTGGTTCAGGGCCAGCCCCACGTCCAGGTGGACCTGGTCGAAGGCCTGTGCGAGGTAGCCCGCCTCCCGCTCGTACGGGTAGCAGTGCAGCAGCATCACCGGCGAGCGCACCGCCGGGGACCGCAGGAAGTCGAGCAGCAGCAGGGGGTTGACGGCGTCGAGGTCGAGGTCCCGGTCGCCCAGCCCGACGTGCAGCTGGAGCGGCAGCCCCAGGTCCAGGGCGGCGTGCAGGCCGAAGGCGATCAGCCGGCTGTCCACCAGCCGCAGCGGCGCCGGGTCATGCGCGGCGATCTCCGCGCGCCAGCGGCGGGCCGCCGCGGTCACCTCGGCGGCCGTGGGCCGGGACAGGTCCCGGCGGAACCCACCGCGGTAGGCCATCACCGACTTCACCGCCACCGCCGTCTCGGTCGCGGCGTGCAGCCGCCGAGGAGCTGCTCGGCGTACTGGCTCTCGTCGGGCAGCTCGGTGATCATGCTCTCGGCCAGGGACTCGAGCCGGACCACCGTCCGGGCCCGACCGCCGGACGCGGCGGCCAGTCCGGCCGGGTCCACCAGCTGGCCGGGCTGGAAGCCGGTGTCGACCAGCCAGTCGCTGACGCCGGCCGCGGCGGTGAACCGGCGCGTCACCTCCCGTTCCCCGAGGCTGCTCCGCCGCGCCCAGTAGGTGCCCGGGTCGACGTGGCGGGGCAGGTCCAGCAGCTCGGCGCACCAGCGGCGGACCGCGAACCCCAGCTGCGAGTCGTACGCGTCGGCCGGGGCTGCCCAGCGGCGCGCTGCTGCCCTCGTTCAGGGCGTTCTGGAACCGCACCTCGGGGCCGTCGGCTGGCGAACGGACCGTGCACGTGGTGGTCGACCAGCGGGAGGTCCTCGACCATCTCGGCGAGTCCGGGACCGACCATCAGATCGACCAGGCCAGCCGCAGCCGTCGGGCCACCTCGGTGATCTCCTGATCGGCGAACCGCTGCTGCTCGGCCCGGCGGACGGCCACGGTGGCGTCGACGACCGCGTCGCCGAGCAGTCGCCGAGCCAGACCTGACCGCTCGAGCCGGTCGATGATCGCGGCGGGGTCGGCCGACAGCACCGGTACCCCGGCCGCCGCGAGCTGCTCCGCCGACATCCGGCTGGGGTCCCCGGCCAGCTCCGCCGGCAGCTCGGCGGAGCGTTCGATCCCGTCGAGGCAGAGCCCCAGCACGCCGGCCGAGCTGAGGTAGACGCAGGCCGACGGGTCGATCGGCTTGACCTCGACGTTCGGCCCGTACGGGTCGGCCGGTCCGCCGGCCACGAACCGGACCGCGGCCTCCCGGTTCTCCAGACCCCAGCCGGCGAACGCCCCGGACCACCCGCCCGGGACCAGCCGGGCGCCCGACAGCACGGACCCGGTCAACAGGCCCTGCAGCTCGGCCAGCCCGGCGAGGAGGCCGCCGATGGCCGCGCCGCCCACCGCGGCTGATGCCGTACGGGCCCGCTCCACCGGCGAACACCGGCGTCCCCGACCGGCGCAACGACAGGTGCTGGTGCGCACCGTTGCCGACCGAACCGGGGAACGGGGCCGGCGAGAACGAGGCCCGGACGCCGTGCCGGCGGGCGGCGAGGCCGATGATGATCTTCGCGGCCACCACCTGGTCGGCCGCGGCGACCGGGCCCGCCGGCGGCAGCGAGACCTCGAACTGGTGGGCCCCGTACTCGCCGTGCAGCTGCTCCAGGACCAGGCCGGCGCGGGTGCCGGCGGTCACCACGTCGTCCAGGAAGGCAGCCCGGTCCAGCAGCCCGGTCAGCCCGTACGGGATCCACGCCTCCCCCTCGAGCGCGGAGCCGTCCGGCCCGACCAGGGTGAACTCGAGCTCGTGTCCCACCCGGGCCTCGAGATCGGCGTCGGCCAGCCGCCGCTCGATGCCCCGCAGCACCCCTCGAGGGCAGCCGCCGGCCGGCGCGCCGTCCTGCTCGAACACCTCGGTCGGTCCCCAGGCCCGGCCGTCGTCGACCACCCGGAGCGCGTCGAGGTCGAGCCGCAGCCGCCGGTCACCGACGGCGGTGATCGAGTCGGTGACTGCGATGCCGCCGTCGACCCCGAACACGTCCCAGACGGGCGCGGCCCCGAGCCCGGCCCGGCCGAACACGTCCAGGTGATCGACCGGGACGCTCTTGGCGTGGGTCAGACCGGCGGCGTTGACCAGCGTGCCGATCACCAGGCGGACGCCGGCGGTCCGCAGCTCGTCCAGCCGGGAGATGAGGGCCGGGTCCTCGGCGGGGTCCAGGTCGGGCATGGCACCCATTCTGGGCCGGGGGTCAGGACCAGTCCACGTCGGCGATCCGGCTGAACATCTGCTTGCTGGCCCGGACCGACTCCAGCTCGTCCAGCCGGCTGTGGTCCTGCTCGAGCAGCAGGTACTCCAGGTGGGGCAGCTGTTCGGCCGCAGCGAGGATCTCGGCGATCGGCAGGGTGCCGGAGCCGATCTCGGTGAAGCCGAGCGGGTCCTTGTCCGCTTCGAAGGTCTGCAGGGTGATCGCCGCGTCGGGTCCGACCACCCCGTCGTACAGGTTCAGCGGTTGGGTGGCGTCGGCCGGGAAGTCCTTCTGGTGCAGCAGGATCACCCGCTCGGGGTAGCGCCTCATCCACTCCACCGGGTCCTGGCCACCGCGGTACATCCAGTAGGTGTCGAACTGCAGGAAGACCAGCGCGGGGTCGGTGTCGGCCAGGATCAGCTCGTAGATCAGCCGGCCGTCGATCTGCTGGAACTCCTGGTAGTGGTTGTGGTAGTAGAACCGCATCCCGCGCTCGGCACACAACGCACCCACCCGGTTGAACAGATCGCAGCGTCGCGCCAGGTGGTTGCGGTCGCCCCGGGGGTAGAACTCGATGTCGCAGCCGATCTGGCGGTTGCCCAGCGCGGCCTGGTAGTCCAGGGCCCGCGGCAGGATGGCCTCCTCCAGGGGGTTCACGTGGCAGCCGACGATCCGCAGTCCGAGGTCGTCGAGGGCCACCCGCAGCTCGGTCGCGCCCACCCCGAAACCGACACCGGGATCGTGCCGGGCGTTGTGGTTCGCCGCCTCGAGCGCACAGAAGCCGGCCGCGGACAGGGCCCGCAACGTGCCCCACGGGTCGCGGCGCAACGACTGCCGGACAGAGTACAGCTGGAGGCCGCAGCGGATGGTCATCGTGGTCCTCCTCAGGTCGGGGTCCCCACTCTCCCGCACCCCCGCGGGCCACCCGGGGGAGGACCTCGGTAGCCGGCCGGGGAGATCAGTAGCGGCCACCGATGCGGCGGGGCCGCGCAGGGGCTGGGATGGCGGGATGATCCACAGCCCGGCCGTCGCGCCCACCCCAGCCCTGAGTCCAGCCGCCGAACCCCACCGCACACCGGTGGTCCGTGGAGTCGACCACGTCGGGCTGACCGTTCCGGACCTGGACGCGGCCACCCGGTTCTTCGTCACCGCCCTCGGTGCGACCGTGCTGTACGACGCACTGGGCCCGGGTTCGTCGCCGCGCCGCGGCCCGGACCTGGAGGCGCGGCTCGGGGTGCCGGCCGGCACGCAACAGCTGGCGATCCGGCTGCTGGGCCTGCCCGACGGACCCAGCCTCGAGCTGTTCAGCTATCGCGCCCCCGGGCAGCAGCCGCCGGCCCGGCCCAGCGACTGGGGCTGGCAGCACGTCGCCTTCTACGTCGACGACATCGAGGGGGCGGCCGCGGCGGTGGTCGCGGCCGGCGGCACCACCCTGGGACACCCGCGACCCCTGCCCGGGGTCGAGGCCGGTGACCGGAACCGGTTCCTGTACGCCCGGACGCCGTGGGGCAGCAGCATGGAGCTGATCAGCTACCCGGACCCGCAGCCGTACGAGGACCACACGGGTCTGCGGCGCTGGCGCCCGGGGACCTCGTGGTCGCCGTGGCAGGACTGACCGCCGGGAGGGTGCCCGGCCGGTAGGCTGCCCGGACGGTTCGGGGCCGCCCCGGCGACCGGACTCGGCGACGACGACCCCGGCCGGTCGCGCGATCTGGGCAGGGGGTGAACGCCGTGGGTGATGGCGAGACGCACGCACGGGGGAGCGGGGTGCGCCCGGTGCCGGTCAGCACGGTGCTGCTCACCCTCGCCGCGGTGGTGGTGGCGCTGGCCGGGATGCGGGCCACGGCGGCGATCCTCGCGCCGGTACTGCTCGCCCTGTTCCTGATGATCTGCTTCCGCCCGCTCGGCGCCTGGCTGGAGCGGCACCGGGTACCGAAGGGCGTCGTCATCCTGGTCAACGTTCTGGTCATCTACGGGGTCCTGGCCGTGCTGGGCCTCTGGCTGTACCTGTCGGTGGCCCGCTTCGCCTCGACCGTCGGGCAGAACGCCTCGAAGCTGACCGACTTCTGGAACTGGGCCGTCGGGATCCTGCAGTTCCTCGGCATCCAGACCAACGACATCCGGGCGTTGGTGGACCTGGTGTCGCCCTCGCGGATCGCCTCGGTGGCGCAGTCCCTGCTGCAGGCATCCGCCTCGGTCACCACCGCGCTGGCCTTCATCGCGGCCCTGGTCTTCTTCATGGCCCTGGACGCGGCGAGCTTCTCACGCCGGCTGCGCGTCTCGGTCCGCTACCGGCCCGCGATGGCGACCGCGCTGACCGATTTCGGTCACGCGACCCGCGGCTACTTCTGGGTCGCCGCCGTGTTCGGCGCCGCCGTCGCCGTCGTCGACTGGGCCCTGCTGCTGGTGTTGGACGTGCCCGACGCCTGGCTGTGGGCCCTGCTGGCCTTCGTCACGAACTTCATCCCCAACATCGGGTTCCTGCTGGGCCTGGTGCCGCCGGCCATCATCGCCGTCCTCGTCCACGACTGGCAGGCCGGGCTGATCGTGGTCGTCGGCTACTCGGTGATCAACACGGTGGTGCAGACGCTGATCCAGCCCAAGGTGGTCGGGGACCGAGTCCAGCTGAACACCACCCTGACGTTCCTGGCCCTGATCGTGTGGACCTTCGTGCTGGGCGGCCTCGGGGCGATCCTGGCCATCCCGATGACCCTGCTGGTCCGAGCCCTGCTGATCGACTCCCGCCCGCAGCTGCGCTGGATCCGCAACCTGTTCAGCAGCGGCGAACCGGACCCGGACGAGGACGAGGGCCCCGCGACGGCGCCGAAGCCCGCGCCGCCGGAACCGGGCGTGGCCTCCGCCGGCTGAGGTCGGCCGTGTCGACGTCGGTCAGCGCGGCGGCAGCTTCAGCCGGGTGTCCTGCAGCAGGGCGATCAGGTCCCCCGTGCCCAGCGGCAGCTCCTGCCCGCGCCCCACGTTGCGGGCGACGGCGGTGATCACGTAGGTGCCGGCCGGGGCGTACTGGACCTCGACCCCTCGGGCCACATCGCTGCTGTCGCTGAAGGTGAACCGGTTGCCGTCCATGAACCGCATCCCGAAGCAGTCCTGCTGGGTCACCTGGCCGCAGCGCAGGGCGTACTGGCGGCTGGTGGCGATCTGCAGCGAGACCTGGGTCGCCCCCCGGTGCATCCGGTACAGGTCCAGGGCCAGCGCGCCGCCCTTCCCGGTCCACAGGCCTTCACTGTTGTACACGTCGGTGTAGGCATAGGAGTAGCCGGTGAAGTAGGTCCCGTCCGGGTCCAGGTGGGAGCTGATCACGTCCGCCATCTCGGTGCGCCAGGCGGAGACGATCTCCACCCGGCAGCGGGGCTGGCTGGTGTCGCACGGCACGACCGATCCGGGGCTGGACGCTGCGGGCTCGGCGGGCGAGCGCGGGAGCACGCGGGGGGCGAGCTGGGCCGCCCCGACGACCAGCAGCACGGCCGCGACCGCCCCGGCCAGCGCACGCCGGAGCCGGCGTCGGTCGACCAGCCGTCGACCGGCGGCCGTGTCGTCGGCCGCCACCGGGACGGTTCGCTCGCGGGCGGCCGCGGTCAGCTCCGCGGCCAGCTGGCCCGGGTCGGCCCGCCGCGGCTCCAGCGCGGCCAGGGTCTGCCGGGCCCGGTCGGCCGCCGCGACGACGTCGGCCACCTCCAGGGCGAGCAGGGCGGCGATGTCGGTGTCCGGCAGCCCGGCGTAGGCCCGGAGCACCACCACCCGGCGGTCGGTCACACCCAGCCGGGCCAGGTCGGCCACGATCCCCGGGCCGGGCTCATCGGCGTGCACCTCGTCCACCAGCTCGAACCGGGCCGGCTGTTGCCACGGCAGCCGGTCCCCACCTGGCCCGGTGCCCAACACGGCCGCGTAGGCGTACCGGACCGGGTCGGGGATCTCGGGCCAGTTGGAGAACATCCGGGCCAGCACGGCGTGCACCGCGTCCTCGGCCGCGGCGGGCTCGGCCCCGAGCAGCACGACAGTGCCGACCAGGGCCGGCCGGTGCGCAGCCGCGAACCTGCTGAACTGGCTGTCGCGCGGCGTCATCGGCACTCCGTCCCTGCTCGCGATCCTATGCCGCGCCCGCGGCAGTTGGCCGGGCCGTGAGAATTGGAGGCGTGAGCTCGTTCCGGCGCTACGTGGCCATCGGTGACTCCACCACCGAGGGCCTGGTCGACCCCGACGGCGCCGGCGGCTACCGCGGCTGGGCGGACCGGTTGGCCCAGCACGTCGCCGACGGGCAGGACGAGCCGCTGGAGTACGCCAACCTGGCCATCCGGGGTCTCCGGCTGAGCGAGATCCGCAACACCCAGTTCGACGACGCCCTGGCGCTCAGGCCGGACCTGATGACGATCTTCGGCGGGGTCAACGACGTGATCTCGTTCTCCTGCGACTTCGACGAGCTGCGGGCCGACTTCGCGGTCATGTTCGGCGAGGCCCGGGAGCACGACGCCACCGTGCTCACCTTCACCATGCCCGACCCGAGCCGGATCAACCCGTTCGGCCCCCGGCTGCGGGAGAAGGTGTTCCTGCTGAACGACATCATCCGGGCCGAGGCCGACCGGTACGGGGTGCTGGTGATGGACTTCCAGCACTACCCGATCGCCGAGGACCCCCGGCTGTGGTACGAGGACCGGCTGCACGGGAACACACTGGGCCACGAGCGGGTCGCGGCGGCGCTGGCCTGGCGGCTGGGCGTCGCCGGCGCGGACCTGTCCTGGGCCGAGCCGCTGCCCGAGGACCCGGCGACCCGCCGCACCCGGGGACGCCTCAGCGCCGACGTCGACTGGGCGGTGCACCACCTCGGGCCGTGGCTGGGCAAGGGTCTGCGCGGAATCCCGCACGGGGCCGGCGTCGAGGCCAAGCGGCCGGTGCCCCTGGTGGTGCCGCAGTCCCCCGCGGCCGCAGTGGCCCGGTCCCGCCGGCCGGGCTGAGCGCCGCAGCCGGACGGACGCCGCGAGCAGCTCCGACCCCGGACCAGCCAGCTCTGACTCCACACCGGGAGTTCGGATCCGACCGGCCCGTTGGACGCAGCGCGCGGCCGGGCATCGCCCCGCTCAGGCTCGGTCAGCTGAACAGGGACTGACCCACGTACTCACCGGGGGCGATGCCCCTCGGCACGGCGAACAGGGCCGAGCCTGTGTGCTGCACGTACTCGCTCATCGCGTCGCCGACCCCCAGCCTGGTCTGGATGGGGATGAAGTGCGTCCGCGGATCGGTCACGTAGGCGATGAAGAACAGGCCGGCGTCGAGCCGACCGAGCCCGTTGTTGCCGTCGACGAAGTTGTAGCCGCGGCGCAGCATCCGCGCGCCGTCGTTGTGGCTGGGGTGCACCAGGGCCAGGTGGGAGTCGGGTGCGATCAGCGGCTCGGCGCCGCGGCCGGCGAGGGCGAAGTCCGGGGTGGTGAACTCGCTGCCGCCCGACAGCGGGGCGCCCTCGGCCTTGGTCTTGCCAATCACCAGCTCCTGCTCGCTCAGCGACTGCCGGTCCCAGGTCTCGATGGTCATGTTGATCCGGCGCGCCACCAGGTACGACCCGCCGGCCAGCCAAGCGCCTTCGGGGTCGGCCCCGGCGGGCACCCAGACGTGGCTGTCCAGCTCGGCCGGCTCCTCGGCCTTCACGTTGTGCGTCCCGTCCTTGAAGCCGAAGAGGTTGCGCGGCGTCGCCTGGCTGGTGGAGGTCGACGACGTCCGGCCGAACCCGAGCTGCGACCAGCGCACCGCGGCCCGCCCGAAGGCGATCCGGGCCAGGTTCCGGACGGCGTGCACCGCGACCTGCGGGTCGTCGGCGCACGCCTGCACGCACAGGTCGCCGTCCGAGCGTTCCGGGTCGAGCTTGTCGCCCGGGAAGTGCGGCAGCCGCCGCAGGGCGGCGGGCTGCCGGGCGGCCAGCCCGAACCGGTCCCGGCCTCCGGCGGAGAACAGCGACGGGCCGAAGCCGAAGGTGATCGTCAGCCCGGCCGCCGACAGGCCGATGGCCTCCCCGGTGTCGTCGGGTGGGGCGTGGTAGGGACCGGAGGTCGGCCCCAGCTCACCGGCCGGTTGCGCCTGGGTCATCCGGGCGGCGGCGGCCGTCCAGTCCTGCAGCAGCTCGACGAGCTCGTCGCGGGAGTCGGTGGTCACGTCGAAGGCGGCGAAGTGCAGCCGGTCCTGGGCGGGCGTGGTGATACCGGCCTGGTGCCGACCGTGGAACGGGTACGTCCGACTGCCCGGGCCCGGGTCGGGTGCGTTCTGCGGCTGCCGGTCGGCCATCCGGGTGGCGCCGACACCCACCCCCACGCCGACCACGCCCGCCCCGGCGGCGCCCAGCAGGCCGCGCCGGGAGAGCCCGCGCCGCGTCGGGCCCGGCGGCTGGTCCGACCCCCGGACCTCGCCGGTTCCCGGCTCCGGCCCGGTCGGCGCCGCGGTCGGCTGGGGGGCATTGCGGTCGGTGGTGCGGTCGGTGGTGCTCATCTCAGACCACGGCGGCCGTGAGCTTCGAGAGCGGCTCGGACAGCGCGTTCACGGCATCGGACAGCGCCTTCACGTCCTCAGAGCTCAGCTCGTCGTAGAAGACGAAGCCGTCGCCCTTCCGGTGGCCGTCCAGCAGCTTCTGCAGGGCGGCGAACCGGTCCTCGATCTGGCCGTCGAGCTCGGTCGCCCCGCGCTTGGTCAGCAGCGGCCGCAAGCCCTCGAAGGCGACCCGGGCACCGTCGACGTTGGCCTGGAAGTCCCACAGGTCGGTCCGCGACCAGTACTCCTCCTCGCCGGTGACCTTGCCGGTCGCCACCTCGTCCAGCAGGCCCTTGGAGCCGTTGGCGATCTGGTCCGCGGTGTAGCTCAGCCTGCGGACCCGCTGGTAGAGCGTGTCCGTGTTCTTCACCAGGTCTGCGGTGTAGGTCTTTCGTTCCGCCTGGGTCAGGCCGGTGTAGGCCTCAGCGCGCTCGGGCCACAGGTCCTTCTCCAGCCGGTGCCAGCCGGTCCACTTCTGGCCGGGTTCCAGGTCGGCCTCGCGGGCGTCCATCTTCGGGTCAAGGTCGCCGAACGACTCCGCGACGGTCTCGATCCGCTCCCAGTGCTCCCGGGCCACCGGGTAGATGGCGCGGGCCTCCTCGTCCTGCCCGGCCAGGTAGGCGGCCGCGAACTCGGCGGTCTTCGCGACCAGCTGCTCGGTCTGGTCCTTCACGTAGGCCTGGTAGTTCCTGTTCGCCTGGTCGACCAGAGCCTTGTCGTCACCCTTGGGGGCGAGGTCCGCCCCGGAGTCGGTGACTGCGAACGGGGCCCGGATGCCGTCGCCGACCATCCCCGGCTTGCAGGCGGTGAAGTACCCCCCGGGCGGGGCGGTGAGCACCAGGTCGCGGGACAGACCAGGCCCGATGTTCTCCACCTCGCCGACGATCCGCAGCCCGTCGGAGGCAAGCAGGTAGAACTCGGTCACCGTGCTGCCGCCGTTGGTCACGGCGAAGGTCAGGCTGCCGGAGGGTGCCTCGGGCGCGGACACCGTGCAGGCCGTGTCGGTGGCCTGGACGGTGAGGGCGCGGGGGTTGCCGCCGTCGTCGGCTGCCCCGGCGGGCGCGTTGTCGGTGCAGGCCGCCAACCCGGCCACCAGCGGCAGGGTCAGCGCGGCGCCCGACAGCAGGCCGGTCAGCCGGCCGCGTCGTAGGGTCATCGGGGTCCTCCGGTGGAGACAGTGGTCGGCGTGGGCGCCGGGCGTGGGTGCTCGCGGCGGTGCAGCTTGATGAGGAAGATCGCCAGGGTCGGGATCACGTACAGGATCCAGACCACCAGCTCCAGCACGGTGGTGGCGGGGGAGAAGTTGAACACGCCCTTGAGCAGCGTCCCGTACCACGACGTGGGTGGGATGGCGCGGGAGACGTCGAAGGCCAGGGTGTGCAGGCCCGGCAGCACACCGGCCTCCTGGAGGTCGTGCACCCCGTAGGCCAGCACCCCCGCGGCGACGATGATCAAGAAGACGCCGGTCCAGGTGAAGAAGCGGGTCAGGTTGATCCGCACCGCGCCCCGGTAGAACAGGTAGCCCAGGACCACCGCGGTGAGCAGCCCGAGCAGCGCACCGAGCAACGGGATCGCGGTGCTGCCGCTGGAGCGGCTGGTGGCCTGGGTCGCGGCCCAGATGAACATGGCGGTCTCCAGGCCTTCGCGGCCGACGGCCAGCATGGCGACCACGACGAGGGACCAGGGCTTCGCGTCGGCCGCCCGGTCGATCTGGGACCGCAGCTGTCCCGACATCGCGCGGGCCGCCCGGGCCATCCAGAAGATCATCCAGGTGACGAAGCCGACCGCCACGATGGACAGCAGCCCGCCGATCAGCTCCTGCGCCTCGAAGGTGAGCCCCTTGGGGCCGAAGGTCAGCACCGCGCCGAAGGCGAGGGACACCGCGACCGCGATGGCCACGCCCGCCCAGATCCGCGGCAGCAGGTGGCGCCGGTCCGACTTGACCAGGTAGGCGACCAGGATGCTCACGACGAGGGCCGCTTCCAGGCCCTCGCGTAGGCCGATCAGGAAGTTGGCCAGCATCGCTCACGTCCAGTCGTCGGACACCGCGTCGGTCACGCGGGGGCCCAGCACAGGTGAGCCTCGCCTAACTTACGGTCGAGGCAGAGGCCAGCGCAAGCGGTGTGACGCAGCCGACATCCGGACGTGACCTCTTCGCCTCAAGCACCGAGGCTGCGGGCCAGCACGTCCTCCAGCCGGACGCGCACCACCGACGGGGTGAGGTCGGGCCGGCTCCGGGTGAGCCGGTCGAGGATCGGGACCGGGTCGGGGAGGAAGCCCAGCACGTCCTGCACCGCCCAGTAGCGCTGCGCCTCCGGGTCGGGGTCGAGGCGACCGCCGTGCGCCCGGTACGCGGCGGTGAACACCTCGGCCTGGTCGACGTCGTGCAGCACGGCGAGGTTGGTGCGGGCGTGCACCACGTCCACCTCGGGCGGGCCCCAGGACGTCTCGGTCCAGTCGATCACCCCGCTGACCCGGTCACCCAGCCAGAGCAGGTTGCCGGCATGGAAGTCGCGGTGGATCAACGTCGGCGGCGTGGACGGTGCGTCACCGGCCCACAGGTCGAGGGCGGCCCGCCAGAGCGCCGGCCGGTCGGTCCAGCCCGGCACCCGGGGCGGGTCGGGGACCCAACGGGCCGGCGGCGGGGGCCGGTCCCCGGCCGGCACGGGTACGGCGTGGATGACGCTGGCCACCCGAGCGAGCTCGATCAGGCCGGCCGGGTCGAGCCGTTCCAGTCGCACCGCCCCCGGCAGCCAGCTGCTCAGGCTGGCGTGCCCGCCCGCCTCGGCTCCGGAGGGGTCGATCGCGACCCGCGCGGGAACCGGCAGGTCGGCCGCGGCCAGCAGCCGCCAGCCCTGCGCTTCGGCCTCCACGTGCCGCATTCCGGTCGCGCCCCAGCGGTCGTCGAGCATCCGGAGGGAGAACCGGACCCCGCCCGCGGTGCGGACCAGATGGACGGTGTCGGTGCGACCCCCCGGGACCGGGGTCACGCTCGCCACCTGATGACCCAGGGGCGCCAGCTGCCGCCGTACCCAGGCCTGGGTCCGCTCCCCGATCACCTGGGCAGGATAGGCAACCCGCCCCGGGCCGCGGGAGCTTCAGTGCTGTAGGGCCCGGCGGGGCACGAACTCCGACCGGGCGTAGCGACCGATTTCATGCGTGGCGACGCCGTCCATCACCGCGCCGACGCCGCCCCCGAGAATCGGGATCCGGCGGGTCACGGCGAGGGCGAGGTTCTTGCCGCCGATCCGGGCGAGCAGGTCGGTCAGCACCTCCTCGGCGACCCGTCGGTCGAGATCGGGGTCGAACATCGGCGCCGTGGCGATGGCCAGCGGCGAGGTCGGCAGCTTGCCCTGCACGATCCGCTTCGCGACCTGCTCGCCGCCCAGCAGGCACATGATCAAGGCCGTCCGGGTGCGGTTGTCACCGAGGTCGTAGCCGCGCAGATGGGCCAGGGCCGCGACCATCCGGGTCTGCACGACCGCCACGCCGGCCACGTTGGCGGGCACGGTGACCGGGACGGCGGCGATCCCGCCGAGGTTGGTCACGAAGCCCTGGGCGGAGGCGAGCCGGACGTGGAAGTCCACGATGCCGTCGATCGCCTTGTCGTGCGAACCGCCGTTGCGCTGCAGCTGCCGGGCGGCGGCGGCCTTGGCGCTGGGCAGCCAGCCCTTGCCGTCGATGGCCATCTCGAGCACCTTGCGCAGCACCCCGCCGGCGGCCTGCGGGGCGACCTGCGAAGCCACCGGGAGCCCTCGGGCGAAGAGACGACCGACGTCCTGTGCTGACGGCATCGACGTCCTCCTCCGAGCTCGAGTCCGGCCCAGTGTGCAAGTGCTGCCGACGGGTGCGGAATGGGTGCCGAGGTCGGGTTCGCGGGCGTCCCGACGTTCGGCCACCAGCGTACGTGCCGGGGCCGCGCGGGGATCAGGGCCGGACCCGGAGTCCTCCCTGAGCCCGCAGGGGTGGGGTCGGTGCCGCTTGCCACACTGGGCGGGTGCTGGTGTCCCGGTTCGGCCCGCCGGAGCGGTGGCGCGACAGCGACCTGGTCGCCGTCTCCCGGGACTTCGACGCCGACCTGGCGCTGGAGGCGTACCGCTCCGGGCTGTTCCCGATGCCGGTCCGGCCGGGAGTGACCGGGTGGTTCTCGCCGCTGCGGCGGGGGGTGCTGCCGATCGAGGGTCTGCGGGTCTCGCGCTCCCTGCGCAAGATGCTCGATCGCTACCGGGTGCGCGTGGACGCCGACTTCGCCCAGGTCCTGCGCCGGTGCGCGGACCCCGCCCGGCCGGGTGGCTGGATCGACCCCGACATCACCGCGGTCTACACCGAGCTCCACCAGCGGGGGGTCGTGCACAGCGTGGAGTGCTGGACGCCGGCGGGGGTGCTGGCCGGCGGGCTGTACGGGGTGTCGATCGGTGGGCTGTTCGCCGGGGAGTCGATGTTCCACGACCCCGAGCTGGGGCGGGACGCCTCCAAGGTGGCCCTGGTGGCCCTGGTGGACCGGCTTCGCGCTGCCGGCCCGGCCGGCCGGGTGCTCGATGTGCAGTGGCGGACCGACCACCTGGCCTCGCTCGGCGTGGTCGAGATCAGCCGGACCACGTACCTCGAGCTGCTGGGGCCCGCCCTCGCGCTGCCACCCCCGGACTGGGGGCCCGGCTGAGCATAATGGCGAGGTGCCCGAGATGCCCGAGGTCGAGTCGCTGGCCCGCTTCCTGCGGGAGGCGTGCGTCGGCAAGGTGATCGCCCGGATCGACCTCGCCGCCTTCAGCGCCCTGAAGACCTACGACCCGCCGCTGTCGGCGCTGTTCGGCCTGGAGATCGACGGGGTCGAGCGGCACGGCAAGTTCCTCGACATCTCGGCCTCGGGGCTGCACCTGGTCTTCCATCTGGCCCGCGCCGGCTGGCTGCGGTGGAAGAAGGAGCAACCGACCGCCCCGCCCCGCCCCGGGAAGGGCCCACTGGCGCTGCGGCTGCGGCTCGACGACGGGTCGGGTTTCGACCTGACCGAGGCGGGCACCCAGCGCAAGCTGGCGGTGCACGTGGTCGCCGACCCGAACGACATCCCGCACGTCGCCACCCTCGGCCCGGACCCGCTGAGCGACGACTTCGACCAGGCCGCCCTGGCGGCCGTCCTGCAGCGGGCCGGGCGGGCCCAGCTGAAGGGGGTGCTCAAGGACCAGCGGGTCATCGCCGGGATCGGTAACGCGTACTCCGACGAGATCCTGCACGTGGCCCGGATGAGCCCGTTCAAGCCGGCCAGCAGCCTGGGCCCGGCGGAGCTGGCGACGTTGCACACGGCGATCAAGGACGAGCTGGCCGGTGCCATCCAGCGCGCCGCCGGGCTGGCGGCCGCCGACCTGAAGGCGGAGAAGAAGTCCGGCATGCGCGTCCACGGGCGCAAGGGCGAGCCGTGCCCGGTGTGCGGTGACACCATCGCCGAGGTGTCCTTCGCGGACTCCTCGCTGCAGTACTGCCCCACCTGCCAGACCGGCGGCAAGAAGCTGGCCGACCGCAGGTTGTCCCGGTTGCTGAAGTAGGCCGGCGCGGGCCCCACGTACGATCACGGGGTGTTCTTCGACGACCCGCCCGGAATCCCGCCCGCCGAGGTCGAGCAGCGGCTCGCCGACGGCTGGATGCTGCTGGACGTGCGCAGCGACGACGAGTGGGCCGACGGCCGGATCGCGGACGCCACCCACATCCCGATGCAGGAGGTGATGGCCCGGCTGGAGGAGGTGCAGGACCGCGTGGTGTGCGTGTGTGCGGTCGGTGCCCGCTCGGCTCGGGTGACGGCCTACCTCACCGGCCAGGGCCGCGATGCGGTCAACCTCCAAGGCGGCCTGCAGGCGTGGGCGGCCGAGGGCCGCCCGCTCGTCACCGGCTGATCCCCGCCCGCCGCCCCGACCTACACGCGAAACCTCCAGATGCACGCGAAACTTCGCGTGCACCTGGAGGTTTCGCGTGTACGTAGGGTCCGGCACGGGTCGCGCTGGACCGGCAGGTGCTGGTGGCCGGGTGTCTGCTGCGGTACCGGGTCGAGTCCGACCGCTGCCGCGGCTCGGCCTCGGCGGGGGCGAGCTTCGTCGCCGAGGTCGTCACCACCTTCGTGGCCGCGGCGGTGGACGCCCCGGTCGGCGGACGCCGACGTCACACCCCCAGGGCCCACCCCACACCGCCAGCAGCGGGTGTGACGTCGACCTCGGGGGTGTGACGTGCCGGGTGTACGGTGAGCGGCGTCAACTGAATCGGGAGCTCACACCACGTGGTGGGCTGAGAGGGTGGAGTGCGACGGCCTGCGGGCCGGGAGCGGGTCCACCGACCGACCGAACCTGACCGGGTAATGCCGGCGTAGGGAGACTCGCATGACCGTGTCGTCGACCCCGTCCTCCTCGACGTCCACCCCTGGATCCGCCGCTGGGCCCACTGCACGGGGCCCGGGGGCGCTTCCGGCCCCCCGGCCGGCTCGCCCGGCCCCCCCGAGGCGCCGATCCTGCTGACCACCGAGCCGCCCCGGCCGCTGGGGTTCCTCGACCAGCTGGCGATGTGGGCCAACCTCGGGATCAGCCTGTTCGGCCCGCTCACCGGCGCCCTCGTCGCCGCCACCACCGGCTCGGTCGGACTGGCCATCCTGGCCGTGGTGGTGGGCTGCGCGCTCGGCGCGGCGTTGCTCGGCGGCTCGGCGGTCTTCGGCGCGACCACCGGGGCGCCGGCCATGGTGGCGTTGCGCGGGCTGTTCGGCCGCCGCGGGTCCGTCGCACCCACCCTGCTCAACATCGCCCAGAACCTGGGCTGGGCGACGATGGAGATCATCGTCATCTCCACCGCGGCCGCCGCTGTGCTGGGCCAGCAGTGGCGGTGGCCGTTCGTGGTCCTGGCCGGGGTCGCCGCCACCGCGATGGCGATTCGGCCGCTCGGCAGCGTCCGGCTGCTGCGCAAGATCATGGTCTGGCTGGTGCTCGCCGCCTCGGTGTTCCTGTTCGTGGAGGTGCTGCTGCAGCCGTCCCGGCCGATCCCCGCCGACGCGGTACTGGGCTTCTGGCCGGCGGTCGACCTGGCCGTGGCCGGGGTGGTCTCCTTCGCTCCGCTGGCCGCCGACTACAGCCGGCACTCCCGGACCCGTGGCGCGGCCTTCTGGGGGGCCTCGCTCGGCTACGGGCTGGCCGCCGTCGCCTACTACAGCCTGGGCGTCTTCGCCGTCGCGCACCTGGGCGGTGAGGACGTGATCGGCGCCCTGGTCGCCCTGCCCGCCGGCGCCATCGCGCTCGCCATCCTGCTGGTCGACGAGGTCGACGAGGCGTTCGCCAACATCTACTCCACAACCATGTCGGTGCAGAACCTGGCCGGCTCGCTCGATCGCCGGGTGCTGGCGGTGGTCATCGGCGCGGTGGCCACCCTGATCGCCGGGCTGCTCGACTTCAGCCAGTACCAGTCGTTCCTGTTCCTCATCGGGTCGGTCTTCGTGCCGCTCTTCGCGGTTGCCGCCGTCGACTTCTTCGCCGTCAGCGGCCAGCGCTGGGACGTGTCCAGCCGGTCCCGGCTCCGGGTGGCCCCGGTGGTCGCCTGGGCCGGCGGCTTCGTGACGTACCAGCTCGTCTACCCCGGTGAGGTGCCGGGCTGGGCCGGCTTCTGGCACCGTGTCGCCGACGCCATCGGCTTCGTACCGCCCAGCTGGCTCGGCTCCTCGGTGGCTGCGATCGTGGTCGGTGGCCTGCTGATGCTGGTCCTGGGTCGGCTGGCCCGGTGGCGGGTCGCGAGCCGCCCGGTTGGCTGAGCGCGTCGTCGAAGGCCGTCGCTGTCAGGGCGGCACCTGACGGGATGGCAGGCTGACCGGGTGCTGATCATCGCCCACCGGGGTTTCACCGGCCGGCAGCCGGAGATGACGCGGGCGGCCTACCACGAGGCGGTCGAGTGGGCCGCCCGGACGCAGACCCCGCTCGGGCTGGAGTGCGATGTGCAGTTCAGCGCCGACGACCAGCTGATCTGCCTGCACGACCTGGACCTGGACCGCACCTCCGACGCCGTGGGGCCGGCGTTCAGCCGCACGGTCGCCGAGCTCCGGCAGGTCGACTTCGCGGCCCGGGTCGTGGCCGACGCACGGCCCGACCAGCGGGCGCTGATGACACTCGGCGACCTGCTGGAGCTGACCCGGCGAGCCCGGTCGCAAGGGGCGCCGGTGTCGCTGGTGATCGAGACCAAGCACCCCAACCCCCGTGGCCTCGACGTGGAGGACCGGGTCGCGGCCATGCTCGCCCGGTACGACTGGCTCCGGCCCGGCTCGCCGGTCCGGGTCATCTCGTTCTGGCCGCCGGCGGTGCAGCGTCTGCGCCAGCTGCTGCCCGGTCTGGAGCGGACCCTGCTGGTCGAGAAGACCCTGCGGCCGTGGACCTCCGGTGCGCTGCCGCCGGGCGTCCGGGCGGTCGGGGTCGACATCGCCCTGCTGCGCGCAGACCGGCGGTTCGTCGCCCGGGCCCGTCGACGGGGGAATGCGGTGCACGTCTGGACGGTGAACCGCGCTGCCGACGTCGAGCTGGCCTGCGACCTCGGGGTCGAGGCGATCACCACCGACGTGCCGGACCTGGTGGCCGACGTCCTCGCCCGCCGGGGAATCCGAGCGAGCGATCCGAGCCCGCTGCCGGTGACCGCCCGCTGCTCCGTGAGGCCCGGGCGTCGTGGCCGCGGCGCGGCCGGGGCCATCGCCTAACCTTTCCGGTGTGAGTCGCGCCCGCGTCGCCGTCGTCATCCCGGCCAGGGACGCGGCCGAGAAGATCGCCGCCACCGTCGCCGCGGCCCTGCGGCTCCCCGGCGTGGCCATCGTGGTGGTCTGCGACGACGGCAGCGGGGACGCGACCGGGAAGGTGGCCGCCGCGGCCGGGGCGGTGGTCGTTAGCCACCGCCGACCCCGCGGCCGGGCGGCCGCGCTGGAGTCCAGTGTCAACGCGCTGGGCGTGCTCGAGCAGCGGGACCGCCGCCCCGAGTGCGGCACTGTCGCGGTCGTCGACGCCGGCTTGGGCGCCGCGGCCGCGGAGCTCGCCCCCGTGCTGCGCCGCGTGACCGACAGCGAGGCGGCCGAGCCCGCCGACCTGGCCATCGCCGTCGCCGGACCCGCCGACGGCGTCGTCGCCGGCTCGGCGGCCCGAGGCGTCGCCGAGCTGACCGGCTGGACCCCGACCGACCCGCTGGCCACCAACCGCTGCCTGACCCGCAGGGCGTATGAGCTCGCCAGCCCGCTCGCCGGCGGTGGAGGCGCCGACGTCGGGATGACGGTCGACCTGCTCAAGGCGGGCCTGCGGGTCGTCGAGGTGCCGGTCGACCTGCCCGCCGCGCACCCGGCGACGGACCTGGGTGGGCAGCTGGGCCGGGCACGGCAGATCGCCGACGTCACCCGGGCTCTCGCCGCCCGCGGGCTGGTCCGGGCCGGCTGGCAGGACGTGCAGGACTCCGGCGGCGTCCGGGGCCTCCTCGACCGGTTCCGCCGATGAGCCGCGGTCAGCGTCACCACCACCACCACGTCAGCCGCAGCCCCGCCCATCCCCCGATCGCCCGCTACGCCCCGAACGTCTGGCACCGCGACCACCGGTACGGGCTGGGCCTGATCGTGGCCTCGACCGCCCTCACGCTGTTCGTCGGCTTCCTTGGCCCGTCGGTGGTCACCTTGACCCTCGGGCCGCGGCACAGTCTGCTGCCGCCGTGGTACCTGCCGGCGGGCTGGGTCAAGCCCGGCGAGTGGTTCGTCACCGATCTGCACCTGGTTGATCATCGCGCTCGGGGCGCTCGGGCTGTGGGTGTCGCTGCGAGCCATCGCCGGCGGGTGGCGGCCCCGGGCCAAACGGCTGTTCGGCCTCGGCGCCGGGCTCAGCCTGGCCACCGTCCTGGTGCCCCCGCTGACCTCGGCCGACGTGCTGATCTACGCCGGGTACGGGCGGCTGCAGATGATCGGCCGCAACCCGTACGAGATCACCCCCGCCGAGGTGTTCCGCGGCCAGTTCGACCCGGTGCTGGTGTGGACCGAGCGGCCCTGGTACGACACGCCCAGCGTCTACGGCCCGATCACCTCCTGGGTCCAGCTGGCGGCGAACTACCTGGGCGGCGAGAACATGCACGACATCGTGTTCTGGCTGCAGCTGGGCGCCGTGCTGCCGTTCATCGTCTGCTGCGGGGCCGTGGTGTGGATGGCCAAGGGCGACCCGCGGCGGCAGGGCCGGGCGGCCCTGATGAGCATCTGCAACCCCCTGCTGATCTGGGGGGTGGTCACCGGCGCCCACAACGAGGCGCTGTCGGTGATGTTCGCCGTGCTGGGTCTGATGATGATGCGCCGCAACCCCTTCCTGGCCGGGATCGGGATCGGCCTGGCCGGGTGCGCCAAGCTGAGCATCGGCATCTGGGGGCTGGCGATGCTGTGGGCCTACCGCCGGGAGCCGAAGAAGGCGGCCCTGCTCTGCCTGGGCACGATCATCCCGATGGGCCTGGCCTACGGCCTGTGGCAGCCGACCGCGCTGGTCCAGGTGCTCCGCAACGGCACCTACGTGTCGGTGGGGTCGTGGGCCAACCCGGTGTTCCGGTTCCTGGATCTCTTCCTGGAGGACTGGGTGGCCAAGCTCATCGTCGGGGTGATCGCCTACAGCGGTCTGGTGGTGATCGCCTGGATGCTGTCCAGGGTCGTGCCCTGGACCCCCGCCCCCGGCCTGCCTCGCGGCGGCGACCCGCGACTGGACCCGATGACGATCGCACTGCGGACCTCGCTGGTGCTGTCGGTGGCATGGCTGGTCACCTCGATGTACACCCTGGCCTGGTACGACCTGATGGCCTGGATGCCGCTGGCCCTGATGGTGGCGACCAAGCTCGATCGGATCATGCTGCACCGGATCACCTGGCTGTCGCTGGCCTACGTACCGGGACGCTCGGTCGACCTCGGGGTGGCCTTGGAGTTCGTCGCCACCCGGGTCCGGGACACGCTCTCCCCGATCGTCCAGATCGCCCTGCTGGTGGCCATCGTGCTGTGGTGGCGGCGCCCGGACCGGGCGGCGCTGTTCCCGCTCCGCGAGCCGGTGGCGCGGGCCACCGAGGAGCGAGAACGGGTCCGCCCGGGCTGAGCGCACCGCAGCCCGACCGCGGGGCGGCGCCGGCCGGCTGCCTCAGCTCGTGCTGGGTCGCGGCCGGGACGTCTCGTACGCCTCGATCTCCGCCCGTAGCGCCGCCCGGCCCGCCGGATCGAGGAAGGAGTCCCGGACCGCGGCCCGGGCCAGGTCCGCGACGCCGTGCTCGTCGAGGCCCAGCAGTTCCGCGGCCACCGCGTACTCCTGGTTCAGCGACGTGCCGAACATCGGCGGGTCGTCGCTGTTGACCGACACCCGCACCCCGGCGGCGACCAGGTCGGCCAGCGGATGCTCGGCCAGCGTGGCGACCGCCCCGGTGGCCACGTTCGAGCTCGGGCACACCTCGAGCGGGATGCCGTGCTCGGCGAGGTGCCGGACCAGATCGGGGTCCTGGGTGGCCGACGTGCCGTGGCCGATCCGCTCCGCCCCCAGCTCGGTCAGCGCGTCCCAGATGCTCTGCGGCCCGGTGGTCTCGCCGGAGTGCGGCACGCAGTGCAGGCCGGCCGCCCGCGCGGCGTCGAAGTGCGGTCGGAACTGCGGCCGCGGGACGCCGATCTCGGGACCGCCCAGGCCGAACCCGACCAGGGCGGACGGCCCGTGCTGCAGGGCCAGCGCGAGGGTGTCGTCGGCCCCCGGCACCCCCAGCTCGCCGGGGATGTCGAAGATCCAGCGGAGGACGATGCCGTGGTCACGCTCGGCGGCGGTCCGCGCGTCCTCGATCGCCTCCATGAATCCCTCCGCCGGCACCCCGGCCCGCACCGAGGTGGCCGGCGAGACGGTCAGCTCGGCGTACCGGATCCGCTGGTGGGTGGCCATCTCCCGGGCCACCTCGTAGGTCAGCAGCCGTACGTCCTCGGCCGTGGTGACCAGGTCGACGACCGATAGGTAGACGGTGATGAAGTGGGCGAAGTCGTCGAACCGGAAGTAGTCGGCCAGGGCCGCCGGATCCTGCGGGACGACGCCCGGATGACGCTCCGCCAGCTGGGCCACGATGGTCGGCGAGGCCGAGCCGATGTGGTGGACGTGCAGCTCGGCTTTGGGTAGCCCGGCGATGAACTCTGCGGTCACGGTCACGGCGCCAGTCTGCCCCGCAGACCTCTTGCCGGGGCTCACAGCCGAGCCCTAGGTTGGGGGACTTCGAGGTCGGAACGATTCTCCGGGGGTCCGCACATGCGCAAGAGATCTGTCCTCGCCGTCTCGGTGGCCACCGCGTTCCTGACCGCGACGGCTGGCCTCACCGCACCCCTGGCCTCGGCCGAGCCGGCCCAGGAGACGGCCTACCTGGTGCTGTTCAAGGGCACTGCGGCCGACGCCGCGGCGCGGGCCGCGATCGCCCGGGCGCAGGGCTCGGTGACCGAGACCAACGCCAAGGTGGGCTATGCGTACGTGACGACGCGCAACGCCCGGTTCGCGGCCGACCTGGCGGCGTCGGGCACCGTCGAGGGGGTGGCCAAGGAGCGGGTCATCGGGAAGGCCCCCAAGAGCGTGCGGGCCCGCAGCTCCGAGATCGAGAAGCTGGCCGGCGAGCGCGGCCAGGGCCGCAGCATCTCCGACGCTCCAGCCTCCACGTCGACGGCAGCGGTCAAGCCCGAGCCGCTGGCGAACCTGCAGTGGGACATGCGGCAGATTGGTGCCACCGCTACCGGCTCCTACGCGGAGAACCAGGGCTCGAAGCAGGTCCGGGTCGGCATCATCGACACCGGTGTCGACGGCACCCACCCCGACCTCGCCCCGAACTTCGACGCCGGGCGCAGCCGGAACTTCGTCACCGACCTGCCCGACATCGACGGACCGTGCGAGTACCCGAGCTGCGTCGACCCGGCCAACGAGGACGACAACGACCACGGCACCCATGTGGCCAGCACGATCGGGTCGCCGATCAACGGGATCGGGATCGCCGGCGTCGCGCCGAACGTCACCCTGGTCAACATCCGGGCCGGTCAGGACTCGGGCTACTTCTTCCTCCAGCCCACGCTGGACGCGCTCACCTACGCCGGCGACATCGGCGTCGACGTGGTCAACATGAGCTTCTACACCGACCCGTGGCTGTTCAACTGCGTGGACAACCCGGCCGACACCCCCGAGCAGCAGTCCGAGCAGCGGACCGTCCGTCGGGCGACCCAACGGGCGGTGGCCTATGCGACCAACCGCGGCGTGCTGCCGGTGGCGGCGATGGGCAACGAGGCCACCGACCTGAACCACCCGACCGCCGACGACAGCAGCCCCGACTACCCGCCGGACACGGCCCACCCCCGGACCATCGACAACTCCTGCATCACGGTGCCGACCGAGACCAGCGGCGTGGTGTCGATCAGCGCGACCGGTCCGAGCCTGCGCAAGGCGTACTACTCCAACTACGGCACCGAGCAGACCGACCTGGCGGCGCCCGGAGGCGACGCGTACGACACCCCCGACAACCGACGGAATCCGCAGTCGCTGGTGCTGGCCGCCTACCCGGAGAAGCTGGCCCGCTCCAGCGGGGTGCTGAACCCCGACGGCACCCCCAACACCCCGTTCGTCGTCCGGGACTGCCAGGGCGCCACCTGCGCCTACTACCAGTACCTGCAGGGGACCTCGATGGCCTCACCGCACGCGGCCGGAGTCGCCGCGCTGGTAGTCAGCCGGCACGGCACGGCCGACAGCCGCGCGGGAGGTCTGACCCTTGCGGTGAACCGGACCGAGTCCCTGCTCTACCGGACGGCCGTACCCCAGCCGTGCCCGCAGCCGCGGACCTACCACTACACCCGGATCCTGGTCAGCGGGGCTGTGGCCGAGTCCGACGCGACGTGCGCCGGCCCGACCCGCAAGAACGGCTTCTACGGCCACGGCATCGTGAACGCCTATCGGGCAGCCACCAGCTGAGGGCCGCGGCCTGAGCCCGACGGCTGGCCGGGCGCCCCGCGGACTCAGGGCGTGGGGCGGCCCGCGAACCGGCGTTTCGAGGCCTCCTGCTCGGCCAGCCGCCGCAGAGCCAGCAGCACCGGTTCGACCAGCACGGTGCCGAGCACGACGTAGCGCACCGCCTCGTCGACGGAGTCGGTGGGGACGCCGTCGATCTCGGCTTCGGCGGCGCTGAACATCGCGGCCGCGTACCGGTCCAGCAGGTGCTCGGTGACCGGAAGACCCGCCGCCTCCAGACCGGTCAGGGCCTCGGCCAGCACCGCCTGGCTGTCGCACGCCTGCGGGTCGACCTGCCAGCCCCAGCGGCGCATCAGCTCATGCACGCGCCGGAGATCGACGCCTTCGGCGGCGGGCGGGGTGACGGTGGCCTGGGCCAGGCCGAGCAGGTCGTGGGTGGCGGCGGGCGGGGCGTCGATGTGGGCGAGGACCTCCCTGGCCGTGGCGACGGAGAGCTTCCCCGGCCCGAGCAGGGCCCGGATTAACCGCAGCCGGGAGACGTGCTCGTCGTCGTACTGCGCCTGGGTGGCCGCCGTCCGGCGGCCCTCGCGCAGCAGCCCCTCCCGCAGGTAGTACTTCACCGTCGCCACCGGCACGCCGCTCTCCCGGGCCAGCTCCGAGATCCGCACGGCCACCCCTTGACTATTGGATAGTTCTAGTCTCCAATACTGGATAGTGATCATGTCCAATATCCGATGAGGGAGCCATCATGGCACAGGTCGTCACGCAACGGATGACCCACGAGCACCACGGGGAGCTGGTCGTGTTCCTGATCGGGATGCGGATCAACCAGTGGTGGCGGGTATCCCGCTGGTGGCCGGTCCTCACCGCGATGCCGCGAATGCTGGCCGAGCTGTCCCGGGACCCGGGGTCGGGCCTGCTGGGCTACCGGCTGCTGGTGGGGGCCGGCGGTCCATGCCTGGTCCAGTACTGGAGCAGCCAGGAGAAGCTGTACGCCTACGCCAGCAGCTCCGACGGGGAGCACCGGCCGGCCTGGGCGGCGTTCAACGCGATGGCGCGGAAGGCACCGGGCGCCGTCGGGATCTGGCACGAGACCTACCAGGTCGCCCGGGCCGAGACCCTCTACGCCGGGATGCCGGTGACCGGCCTGGCCCGGGCCACCCGGGCGGTGCCCGTGACGTCGCGCAGCGACCGGGCCGCCCAACGCTACGCGGCCGGCGGCACCCAGGACGTCCCCGCGGCCTGACCCCTGCGGCCGTCCCGGGGGCCCCCGATCCGGCCTAGGGTGGTCGCCGTGAGCGTTGCGCCCGGCTGGTTCCCCGACCCGTCGGGGACCGCCGCGCACTACCGCTGGTGGGACGGCCAGGCGTGGACGCGGTGGCTCAGCACCGCCCCCACGGACCCGCCGCCCGTACCGCCGTCGGAGCCAACGGGACGCGCGGCTCCGCCGTCGACGCTGATCCGGGGCGCGGAACCGCGGATCGGGGTCGTGGCCGCGGTCGGCATCACCGTTGGTGTGCTGGTGTTGGCCCTGCTCACCGTCGGGGCGACCGTGCAGCTCACCGGCCGGGTGGTCGGCAGCGGACCCGCAGCGGCGCCACCGCCCAGGACCGCGCCGCCCTGGGTCCAGTACGACGCCGCCACCGGCCGGGCCACCGTGCAGGAGCTGGCGGCGAGGCTGCCACGGGCCCCGTGGACCTGCGACCCGCCGGCGGAGACCTACCCCTTCGACAGCCTGGTGCTCTGCACCAGGCTGATCCACCAGGACTATTCGGGGTCGGAGGACACCTACGCGATCGTCGGCGTCGGCCTGGTGAGTGAGTTCAGCACCACCCCCGGCGACCTGAAGAAGACCGGTGAGACCGTGTTCGGCGCGCTGCGCCGGGGCTTCTTCTCGCGCACGACGACGACCCTCAGGAACTACGTCTCCGGGCCCACCGACCTGGGTCCCACCGACCGCGTGTTGGCCCTGTCCGCCGAGCTGGACTACGACATCGACGGGCTGCCCAGCTCCTACGACCACGGGCTGCTGGTCGTCACCCGGCTGGACGGCGACGACCATGCCGCCTACTTCTCGTTCCGCGCCGATGACGCCCCGGCCTCGACGCGCACGGCCGTGCAGGCCGCCGACGCCTCGCTCACACTGGGCTGAGCATGCTGTCGCTGTCCGCGACCGGCACCGCGGTGGGTTCGCCGACGCCGAGCTGGCCGGCCGTCAGCCGACTGCGCGGGACCCGGAGCAGCAGGGCCCCGGGCTCCACCTCGGCCACCATGGTGTTGCACTCACCGGCGGTGTCGCCGTCCAGCTGGTAGTGGTCCCGCTCCACGACCCTGATGGTGACCCGCCGGCCGGTCATCCGGTCGAGCTGGTCGTCGGGCCGGCGGCGGCGGGTCAGCACCCGGAGGATGAGCCGTGCCCAGTCGGCCACCGTCCGCGGTGAGGCGATCAGCACGTCCAGCAGGCCGTCGTCGGCCCGCGCGTCGGGCAGCAGCTGGATGTTCCCGCTGAGGAGTCCCACGTTGCCGACGACGATGACGTGCGCCTTGCGGCGCAGCGCCGGGCGGTCGTCGACGGTGATCGAGACGTGCAGGGCCGGGTGGTTCGCGTGCTGGGCCGCGGAGACGAAGTAGGCCGCCGGCCCCACCGCCTTCTTCAGCTCCGGGTTGGTGCCCTGCATGATCACGGCGTCGATGCCGATGCCGGCCATCACCACGAAGTGCTCGGGCGGACGGTCGTCGACGCTGAGGCGGACCAGGTCGATGGGCTTGTCCACGCCGTCGAAGGCAACGGTGAGGGCCGCACCCTCGTCCAGCGGGATGCCGAGGTTCCGCGCCAGCAGGTTCCCGGTGCCGGCCGGAATCAGGCCGAACGCGACGCCGGTGCCGGCCAGGCCCGAGCAGATCACCCGGATGGTGCCGTCGCCGCCGGCGCCGAGCACCAGGTCGACCCCCTCGGCGACCGCCCGCGCTGTCATCGAGTGGCCGGGGTCCGCCGCGGTGGTCTCAAACCAGAGCGGCTGCTGCCAGCCCCGGATCCGCAGCTCGTACTCGACGTGCCGACGGAAGGTCACCCAGTCCGTGACCCGGACCGGGTTGTAGATCACCGCGCAGCGGCGGCCCGCGTCCACGGAGGCGGCCGACGGGTCGGGGGTGCCCAGGTCCCGGACGTACTCCTGGACGATCTCGTGGGTGACGGGCACAGAGACGCCCGTGACGACCAGGGCGGTGACCGCCACCAGGGCGCCGACGAGCGTGCCACCCACCAGGTCGGAGACGTAGTGCGCGCCCAGCAGCCACCGGTCGAAGGCCACCAGGACCACCAGCGCCACCGAGGAGACCTGCCAGGCCAGCCGCCGCCGCGGGCTGCGGCGGGTGACCGCGAAGACCGCCCCGACGGCGATGCAGGAGGAGACGACCCCGACCAGGTGACCGGAGGGGAAGGAGTAGCCGACGGCGGTGATCACGTCGAGGTGAGGATCCGGGCGCGGTCGACCGAAGGCGAACTTCATGCCCTCGATCGCCAGCAGCCCCAGCGCCACCGTGATCACCAGCGAGGCCGACAGGGCGCGCAGCCGCCGACGGTAGGCCCAGATCGCCAGGCCGAGCAGGGCGGCGTACTCCAGGCCCTGCCAGGTGAGCAGGGCGAACGCGCTCGCGATCTGGGCCGCCGCCGACTTCGGGTTCATCGGCGGGGCGACCAGCCGGGAGTCGAACGCCTGCAGCGGCGGCCAGGTTGCGACCAGCACCGTCCAGAGCACCGCGGCGGCGAACAGGGCGGCCAGGATCACCAGGGCCGACCTCGACGGACGCTTGCGGAGCACCCAGCCATCCTCGCACCGGGCAGTCAGCGGACCGGGTGGGCGGCCTCCGTCCGGGCGGGAGGCCGTAGCGCAGCCGACACTCACCCGTCACCCGCACCACGCCGGCCGGTCACCCACTCGTCGGCCCGGCCCGGCCGGAATCCGCTGCTCCCCGTCCATCGTGCTCGGTAGGGTGGTCCGGGTGATTGACCTCAAGGTGCTGCGGAACGACCCCGACCGGGTCCGTGCCTCCCAGCGTGCCCGCGGCGCCGACGAGGCGATCGTCGAGCAGCTGCTCGCCGCCGACGCCGGCCGTCGGGCCGCGATCACCCACTACGAGGAGCTGCGCGCCGAGCAGAAGGACCTGGGCAGGCAGATCTCCCGGGCCCAGGGTGAGGAGCGCACCGCCCTGCTCGACCGGACCCGGGAGCTGGCCGATCTGGTCAAGAAGGCCGACGCCGCCAGCGGGGAGGCCGAGCAGACCCTGGACAGCCTGCTGCGCCAGGTCGGCAACCTGGTGGCCGAAGACGTGCCACCGGGCGGCGAGGACGACTACGTGGTGCTGGAGACTCACGGCACCCCCCGCGACTTCGACGCCGAGGGGTTCGCCCCCCGCGACCACCTCGAGCTCGGCCAGCTGCTCGGCGCGATCGATGTCGAGCGGGGCGCCAAGGTGTCCGGCTCCCGCTTCTACTACCTGACCGGGCAGGGGGCCGAGCTGGAGCTGGCGCTGCTCAACCTGGCGGTCAGCCGGGCCCTGGCCAACGGGTTCACCCCGATGATCCCGCCGGCCCTGGTGAAATCCAGCGCGATGGAGGGCACCGGCTTCCTCGGCCAGGCCGCCCAGGACGTCTACCAGCTGCCGGACGACGACCTGTATCTGGTCGGCACCGCCGAGGTACCGCTCGCGGCCTACCACTCCGAGGAGATCCTGGAGACCGAGCGGCTGCCGATCCGCTACGTCGGCTACAGCCCGAGCTTCCGTCGGGAGGCCGGTTCCCACGGCAAGGACACCCGCGGCATCTTCCGGGTGCACTGGTTCGACAAGGTCGAGATGTTCACTTTCTGCGCCCCCGAGGAGGCGGCGGCCGAGCACCAGCGGCTGCTGGCCTGGGAGAAGGAGTTCATCGACCTGCTCGAGATCCCGTACCAGGTGCTGGAGCTGGCCGGCGGCGACCTGGGGCTGAGCGCGGCCCGCAAGTACGACTGCTACGGCTGGCTGCCGACCCAGCAGCGGTACCGCGAGATCACCTCCACCTCCAACTGCACCGACTTCCAGGCCCGCCGGCTGAACGTCCGCGCCCGCTTCGACTCGGGTACGGCTCCGGTGGCGACCCTGAACGGCACGCTCTGCGCCATCCCCCGGACCATCATCATGATCTTGGAGAACCACCAGCAGCCCGACGGTTCGGTCCGGATCCCGGCGGCGCTGCAGCCGTTCCTGGGTGGCCGGACGACGTTCACGCCGCGGTGATGACCTGCCGATGACGAGATCCCCCGACTGGCGCCCGCGACTGGTGGCGCTGGACATCGACGGCACCGTCGTCGACCACGACGGGGTGCTGCCCGACCGCGTCCGGCAGGCGGTGGCGAGCGTGCTGGCCGCGGGATCGCGGGTGGTGCTGGCCACCGGACGGTCCTGGCACGGCACCCGGTACCTGATCGACGAGCTGCGGCTGCCGCCCGGTCCGGCCGTGCTGTCCAACGGCGCGGTGATCGTCAGCTACCCGCCGGAGCGGATCGTCAAGGCGACCACCTTCGACCCTCGGGTGGTGATTGAGAAGGTGGAGCGGCTGGCGCCGGGCACCCTGATCGCGGTCGAGGAGATCGGCCGCGGCTACCGGTTGAACGGGCACTTCCCCGGCGGCGACCTGACCGGCGAGATGATCATCGAAGACGCCAGCCAGCTCAGCTCCCGCCCCGTCACCCGGGTGATCCTGCGCGACCCACAGGCCTCCGACGCCGACTTCCTCCAGCTCGCCGACGACCTGGGGCTGCACGGCATGACCTATTTCGTCGGCTGGAGCGCCTGGCTGGACATCGCCCCGGACGGGGTGTCGAAGGCCTCGGGCCTGGCGGAGGTGGCCGCGGAGCTGGGCGTGGACCCGGTCGACGTGCTGGCCATTGGTGACGGCCGCAACGACATCGAGATGCTCCAGTGGGCCGGGCGCGGGGTGGCGATGGGCGACGCGCCCGCGGTGGTGCAGGACGCCGCAGACGCCGTCGCCGACCGGTTCGACGACGGCGGGATCGTCGCCGAGCTGCGCCGCTGGTTCGGCTGAGCGGGACCGGTCCGCGGGTGAAGGTCACCGGCGGCCCGCGGCTGTCGATGTCATGCGGAGGTGTGGCATGACCAGGTGCGCTCGTCCAGGAGTCGTGCTGGGGGCCGGTTCGCTGTTGCTGGCTCAGTCGGCCTGCGGTCCTGCGGGCGCGCTCCGCTCGGGAACCCACCAGCACCGGGGTGCGAGAACTCTCGGTAGCGGCTACGGAGGCGTGGTCCGGCGGCCGGATGATCCGATGGCGCTGGTCGGACACGGCTGACGGAACGCACAAGGAGGACCGATGACATCCACCTCGCCCACCACCGGCAACCCCGAGGTCGCCGAGCTGGTGGCGCAGACCGCCGAGGCGGCGAACGCCTGGATGCGGGGCGACATGGACCGCTACCTCGAGCTGACGCTGCACGCGCCCGGGTTCACCCTGACCCGTCCCGACGGCGGCGCCCCGGTACAGCACGCCGACCGGCGCAGCGAGTTCGAGGGGTGGCAGAGTCCGTTCGCCGGCGGCGAAGCCGAGCTCGAGATCACGGCGGTGCACGCCTGGGGTGACACCGCGGTGTTGGTGATGATCGAGCGACAGCACGGCCGGATCGGTGGGTTGCCCGACCGTGACCTGTCGCTGCGTGTGTCGCAGGTCTACCGGCGCACGGCCGCCGGCTGGGAGCTGGTCCACCGGCATGCCGACCCGCTGGTCGCTCCGGTGGCGATGGAGCAGCTGATGGCCCTGGTCGGGGGGTGAGTCAGCCGATGCCGGCGGTGCGGTCCAGGTCCTGCAGCAGGTCGTGCGCAGCCAGCTCGACGGCCTTGTGGCGCCATTCCGCCGCCCGGTACACCGACGCGATCAGCCCGGTGCGGTGCACCCGACGGAAGTCGCCGACCACGAAGGCGTACCGGGCCTTCGTCTCCTCCGACGCGCCGTCAGTCAACCCGAGGTGCCACCGGGCGTACTCCGGCCAGGGGTGCTTCTGCAGGTAGGCGTTCTGCGCGGCCGCGTCGGGCTGCACCTCGCCCCACTCGCTGTCCAGCACGTACTGCTTCCGCTGGATCAGGCCCCGGATGAAGTCCACCGCCTCGGGGTTCACCGCGTACTTCGCCATCGCCACCTCCTCAGGGCCCTTCATTCTCACCCGATCGACGGGTCGGGTCGAGAACGATCCGGGCCCGGGGGGCTCAGGCCGCGACAGACCGGCGGCGCTGCCCGCCCGATACCACCTCGGCCGCCGTGCTCAGCACCGCCCGGACCGACGGCCGGCGCTCCGGCTGAGTCGGTGCCGACGGCGCGTTCCGCTCCCGGCGGAGATGCCGCTTGACGGTGGACAGGGAGCACCCGAGCCGGTGGGCCAGCCGGTCCAGACTCTCGTCGGGGTTGGCGCGGCGAAGTCGGAGCACTTCGTCGTGGTCGATCTGCCGGTGCCCGCCGACGACACCGGCCAGGTGTCGAGATCCTCGGGCTGCACCCGCACTCCGAGGCGCCGGCGGATCTCGCCCCGTTGGCGCTCGCTGGTGCCGGCGACGTAGCCGGCGACGTCGTACTCCACGACGGCGCGGTAGAGGCAGCCCGCCAGCAGCGGGCAGGACTGGCAGACCTCCTCGGCCTGCGCGACGAGCCCGGCGTGCCGGCGCCGCTGCTCGGCGCAGGCGTTCGCGGCGGGCGGGGACTCGAGCAGCTCGTCGGTGAAGATGTCGGCGCGGCCGGCACAGGCCGGTGCGGTCGCGGTGGGTGGGGAAAGGTCGACGGACGTGAGCATCAGATCGTCTCCTGGGGTGGACGCCGTGGTCAGGGCGTGGGTGAGACGCGCCGTCGAGGCGTCCGGTTCCATACGTGTCGAGTGCACTGCATAGGATCTCGATACAGATGCTCCCGGCCGATCGGGGTTGACAGTTCTGTCCCTGTGACAGTCGTAACATCACAGCGTGGTGGAGGAGGAGGCGTCGGGAAAGGCCCGGAGCTGGCTGGTCCTGCTGGCCCGCGTGCCCGCGGAGCCGGCCCGGCACCGGATGGCCCTGTGGCGCAGCCTGCGGCGCGCCGGCGCGGTGCCGCTCGGTCAGGCCGCCTGGACGCTGCCGGAGCTGCCCGCTACCCGTCCCGCGCTGGCCCGGATCGGCGGCCTGGTCGAGGCGGCCGGCGGGACGTTGCTGGTGCTCAGCGCCCAGGGGCACGGAGCGCACGACGCCCGGCGGCTGGACCAGCCTCAGACGCCGAGGCCCGGGCGCTGGAGTGGGCGGAGTTCAGCGCCGACTGCGGCAAGTACCTGGCCGAGCTCTACTGTGAGGAACGGATTGAACAGCTCACCCTGGCCGAGCTGGAGGAACAGAGGAGCAGAGCCTGCACCGGCTGCGGCGGTGGTACCGGAATCCTCCGGTCCCGCGACCTGCTGGGTGTCGCGGTGGAAGTCGACGCGGCGGCCGAGTTGAGGCGGTGCACAGGCCCGCTTCGAGGTGTACGCCGAGCACGTGTACGCCCGGCTCGGCGTGCCGGATGGCTAGCCGGCCGCTCGAGGTCCGATCCCGGTCGGCCTGGCGGGCGGTGGTGGGCTTCGGTGTGGTCAGCCTGACCGCCGACATGGTGTACGAGGGTGCGCGAGCGGTGACCGGTCCACTGCTGGCGTCGCTGGGCGCCTCCGCGGTCCTGGTCGGGGTGGACCACTCGGTGCGGGGGAGGCGGCTGCGCTCGTGTTCCGGCCGTTCTCCGGGTCCTGGGCCGACCGCACGGGGCGCTACTGGACCCTGACGCTGGCCGGGTACGCGCTGACCGCGGTCTGCGTGCCGGCCCTGGCCGTCACCCCGTTCCTGGCCGGCGCCGGCCTCGCAACCGGCCTGCGTCCTGATCCTGGCCGAGCGCACCGGCAAGGCGGTCCGCAGCTCCTGCCAAGAGCGCCCTGCTCGGCGTACGCGGCCGCACCGGTCGGCTTCGGGCGGGGGTTCGCGGTGCACAAGGCGCTCGACCAGGCCGGCGCCGTGCTCGGGCCACTGCTCGTCGCTGGGGTCGCCGCGCTGACCGGGGCGCTGTGGCCCGCGCTGGCGGTGCTGGTGGCGCCCGGCGCGGCCGCGCTGGTCGTGCTACTTCCTCCTCCGCCGAGTGGTCGGCGATCCGGTCGGCGCCCCCGCGGGCCCGCCCGGGCCGGAGCCGGCACCGGTCAGGGCTGGCCGGCTGCCGCCGTCGTTCTGGCTGTTCGCCGCCTCCGCCGGGGCCGCGACCGCGGGACTGGTCACCTTCGGCGTGATCTCCTACCACCTGACCCGGGCCGAGCGTGGTGCCGGTGGCGGCCGTCCCGCTCGTCTACGCCGCCGCGATGGGCACCGAGGCACTGGCGGCGCTGGCCACCGGCTGGGTCTACGACCGGCGTGCGGGGCCGCGTGCTGCTGGTGCTGCCGCTGCTGGTCGCCGCTGGTGCCGCCGCTCGCCTTCACCGGCTCCCCGGCGCTCGCCCTGGCCGGGGTGCTGCTGTGGGGCGCGGCGGTCGGCGTCCAGGACTCGACCGTCAAGGCGCTGGTGGCCGACCTGGTGCTCGCCGGCGCGGCGCGCCACCGCGTACGGGATCTTCGCCGCCGTCCAGGGCGGGGCCGCGGTCGCGGGCGGGGCGATGGCCGGGCTGCTGTACGAACGCTCACTGCCCGCCCTGGTCGCCGTGGTGATCGGCACCCAGGTGGTGGCGCTGGTCCTGCTGGTCGCCACCCTCCGCCGGGACCGCCCAGCCGGCTGACGCCGACGCTCGGCCGCCCCCCGACACGGGCCCGGGAGACGGCGATCGGGCTCACGCGACCGTCAGAGGTACATGCCGCCAGTTCCTCGGCCGCTCTGCGGGGGCGCGGCTGCCCCGGGCAGCGTGCCCGCCGGGCGGCAGCGCCCGCCGCATCTGCTCGAGCTGGGCCCGGGCGGCCATCTGCTGGGCGAACAGGGCGGTCTGGATGCCGTGGAACAGCCCCTCCAGCCAGCCGACCAGCTGGGCCTGGGCGATCCGCAGCTCGGCGTCGGTCGGGGTGGCGTCCTCGCTGAACGGCAGGCGTGATCCGCTCCAGCTCGTCCACCAGCTCGGGCGCCAGGCCCTCCTTCAGCTCGGCGATCGAGGCGGAGTGGATCTTCCGCAGCCGCTGCCGGCTGGCGTCGTCCAGCGGCGCGGCCTTCACCTCGTCGAGCAGCTGGCGGATCATGTTGCCGATCCGCATCACCTTGGCCGGCTGCTCGACCATCTCGGTGACCGAGCGGGCTCGACGTCGTCCTGCACGCGTCCTCGACCTCGCCTCGGCGCGGCCTCTCGAGCTGCCCCTCGACGGCTCGGCGGCGACCTCTCGACGGCCATCGCCTGCGGGGTCACCACGAAGACGCGGCCGTCCTCGGTCGCGCCGGCCACGGCCTGCTCGCCGGGTCCGTCCGAGCTCTGCTCCTGGGTCATGCCTCGATCCTAGACACCGGAGGCCGGCGCCGAAATCGATGGAGAGCGTCCGCGGGCCGTCCTAGGGTGGTGCGGTCATGCACGACTTCCCGCCGGTCGTCCCGGACTCCACTGCTCCGCCGTCCCACCGACCCGGCCCGGTGGACGCGTCGACCGCGTGCGCCCCGGGCGCTGGACGACCCCGGCGACTTCTCCGACCCGGACACCCGCAGCCCGGTCCGGTTCCTGCTCTGGCTGCTGGGGCAGCAGCCGGCCGGTGCTGGTCGCTCAGCTCCCTGGTCGGCGTGCTCGAGTTGCTGCCCGGGCTCGGTCGGCCCGTACCTGGTCGGCCGGATCGTCGACGACGGCATCATGGCCGGCGACCTCGGGGTGGTCGGCTGGCTCGCGCTGATCCTGCTCGGCCTGGTGCTGGTCGGGGCCGCCGCCGGCGTGCTCCGGCCACACGCTGATCGTGCGGGCCTGGCTGGTCGCCATGTACGGCCCGATGAAGCTGGTCACCCGCAAGGCCACCCAGATGGGCCACGTGCTGCCGCAGCGGACGCCGACCGGGGAGGTGCTCAGCGTCTCCGCCGGCGACGCCGACCAGTTCGGCGGGCTGACCGAGGTCATCTCCCGAGCGGCCGGCGCCCTGGTCGCCTACCTCGTCATCGCCGGCCTGGTGCTGTCCACGTCCTGGCCGCTCGGGCTGGTGGTGCTGGTCGCCGCGCCGCTGATCGTGCTGCTGGCCATGCCGCTGCTGCGGCCGCTGCAGCGCCGGGAGGAGGTCGAGCGCACCCGGTCCTCCGACCTGACCTCGCTGGCCACCGACATCGTGGCCGGACTGCGGATCCTGCGCGGCATCGGCGGCGAGCGCACCTTCGCCCGCAACTACGACGAGCAGTCCCAGCGGACCCGCGACGCCGGGGTGGCGGCCGGCAGCTGGCAGGCGCGCGGTCGACGCGACCGGGGTGCTGTTCTCCGGTCTGTTCCTGGTCGCCCTGACCTGGCTGGGCGCCCGCGAGGTGGCCGCCGGCGCGCTGAGCGTCGGCCAGCTGGTCAGCTTCTTCGGCTACGCCGTGTTCATGGTCTGGCCGATCCAGACCTTCTTCGAGCTCGCCCAGAAGTGGGTCCGCTCGCTGGTCTCGGCCCGCAAGGCCATCGCCGTGCTCGAGCAGCAGCCGCCGTGGCGGCCGCCGCGACCGCGCTGCGGCTCCCCGTCGGGGCCGTGATGCACGACGCACGTCCGGCTTCACCGCCGGCCGGGCGAGCTGACCGTGGTGGTCTCGGCCCTGCCGGACGACTCGGCCGCGCTGGCCGACCGGCTGGGCCGCTACCTGCCCGCCGACCACGAGCCGGTCAGCCTCGACGTCGAGCCGGGCGTCAAGGGCCGCGCGGCCCGGCGGCCGCGGCGCCGCCGCCGGGCGGAGCGGGCCCGGCGGCCGGCCCGCGACCGGAGCTGGCCGACCGGCGCTGGGGCGTCAGCCTCGGGTCCGTCGACCTGGCCGACGTCGACGCTCGCCGACGTCCGGCAGCACATCCTGGTCAGCGACGCCACCAGCCGCGTGTTCGCCGGCACCCTGCAGCCGGCCCTCGACCCGCACGGCCGGCTGACCGGGACCAGGCCGAGCGGCGCTGCAACGGCGGCGGCCGAGGACGTCTTCGAGGCGCTGCCGGGCGGCTGGCAGGGCCGGATCGACGAACGCGGCCGCGGACTGTCCGGCGGCCAGCGGCAGCGGGTCGTGCTGGCCCGGGCGCTGGCCGCTGACCCCGAGATCCTGGTCCTGGTCGAGCCCACCTCGGCCGTCGACGCGCACACCGAGGCGCTGATCGCCGGCGGCTGGCCGAGCACCGCCGCGGCCGGACCACCGTCGTCATGACGGTCTCGCCGCTGCTGCTGCACCACGCCGACCGGGTCGCGCTGCTGGTGGACGGCCGGGTGATCGCCACCGGACCCACGACGAGCTGCTGCGCGCAGCGCGGCCTACCGCCGGGTCGTGGTCCGCACCTTCGACGAGCCGCCGGAGCGGGCGGACAGCCGTGCCTGAGCTGCGGACCGGCCTGCCGGGCTCGGCCGAGACCTGGCGCGCCGGGCCGCCCGAGCCCGCGGTGCCCGCCGACTGACCCCGCCGCGGCCGGGCCCTCGCCGCCCGGCTGCGCGCCTGGCGGCAGCGGCACCTGCTGCGCGAGAGCGGGCCGACAGCTACTTCGCCTCCTCGCGCGACCCCGAGCGCGGCCTGCCGGTCGCCGACGGCCCGCCGTGCTGCGCTTCGTCGCGGGCCTGCTGCGCAGCCGGCGGCTGCTGATCGTCGCCCTGCTCGTGCTGCACGCCCTGGCCGCGGTGGCCGGGCTGGTCGTGCCGCGGATCCTCGGGCCGCTGGTCGACGCGGCGACCCGGCCGGCACCGCGGTCGAGGCGCCTGACCGGTTGGCGGCCGTGGTCGGCGGGGTCGTCGTGCTGCAGGCCGTGCTGACCTTCCTCGCGCTGCGCGATGTCGGCGGTGTTCGGCCAGGACCTGCTGGCCACCGCGCGGGAGTACGTCGTCGCACCGTGCTGCGGCTGCCGCTGGGCCGGGTCGAGAGCGCCAGCTCCGGCGACCTGGTCACCCGGGTGACCCGCGACGTCAGCACCATGAGCGAGAGCGTGCGCTACGGCCTGCCCGAGGCGGTGATCGCCGCGATGACCACGGTGCTGACCGTCGTGGCCATGCTGCTCAACTCGCCGTTGCTGACCCTGCCGCTGCTGCCATGCCCCGCTGCTGCTGGTCAGCGTCCGGCGCTACCTGCGCCGGGCCCCGACGGGCTACATCACCGAGGGCGGCGCCTACTCGGGGATCAACACCACCCTGACCGAGACGGTCGAGGGCGCCCGGACCGTCGAGGCGCTGGGGCTCGGCCAGACACGGAACCGGATCGGCGACGACGACATCGCGGTCTCGGCGCAGGCCGAGCGCTACACGATGGCGCTGCGCAACCTGCTGTTCGGCTGATCGGCTTCGCCTACGACACCCCGCTGGTGCTGGTCCTGCTGCTCGGCGGCGTCGGCTACGTGAACGGCTGGGTCACCCTCGGCCAGATCACCGCGGCGACCCTCTACGTGCAGGCGCTGGTCGAGCCGCTGGACCGGCTGATCCGCAACCTCGACCGGCTGCAGGTCGGCATCGCCTCGACCACCCGGCTGCTGGGGATCGCCGCGGTGCCGCAGGACCGCGAGCCCGGGACGGCGGCCGCAGGGCAACCAGATCGTCGGCCGCGACCTGCGGTTCGCCTACCGCGAGGGTCACGACGTGCTGCACGGCATCGACCTGACCCTCGGCCGGGCGAGCGGCTGGCCATCGTCGGCCCGAGCGGCTCGGGCAAGTCGACGCTCGGTCGGCTGCTGGCCGGGATCAACGGGCCGCGCACCGGCTCGGTCACCGTCGGCGAGGTCGAGCTGACCGCACTGCCGCTGGAGGTGCTGCGGACCCAGGTCGCCCTGGTCACCCAGGAGCACCACGTCTTCGTCGGCACCGTCCGGGACAACATCGTCCTGGCCCGGGAGGACTCGCCCGACGCGCTGGTGATCGAGGCGCTGCGGACGGTCGACGCCTGGGACTGGGTGGAGCGGCTGCCCGCCGGCCTGGACACCCTGCTCGGCGCCGGGCACCAGAAGCTGACGCCGGCCCAGGCCCAGCAGATCGCCCTGGCCCGGCTGGTGGTGGCCGACCCGCACACCCTGGTGCTGGACGAGGCGACTTCGCTGATCGACCCGCGGACGGCCCGGCACCTGGAGGGCTCGATGGCGGCCCTGCTGGAGGACCGTACGGTCGTGGCCATCGCGCACCGGCTGCACACCGCCCACGACGCCGACCGGATCGCCGTGGTCATCGACGGCCGGATCGCCGAGCTCGGCAGCCATGACGAGCTGGTCGCGGCCGACGGCGAGTACGCCCGGCTCTGGCGGGCCTGGACCTCCTGACCCGTCTGCACTCACGCGATTCCTCCAGATGCGCGCGAAGCCTCGCTCGCATCTGGAGGCATCGCGTGTAGGTGGGGACGGGGTCGTTCGCTACCGTCGGGGGAGTGCAGACCCGATCCCTCGGCCCGTTCACCGTTTCCGCCATCGGCCTCGGCGCGATGCCGCTGTCGATGAACGACGACAACCGGTACCCCGACGAGGCGCAGGCCGTCGCGACCATCCACGCCGCGCTGGACGCCGGTATCACCTTCATCGACACCGCCGACATCTACGCGCCGAGCTGGGACCGATGGGCCACAACGAGCCGCTCGTCGGCAAGGCCGTCCGGTCCTACGGCGGGAACACCGACGGTCGTCATCGCGCACCAAGGGCGGCATCACCCGGAGCCAGGGCGAGACAGTGGGGCCGCGACGGCTCGCTGGCCTACCTGCGCACGGCGGTCGAGAAGTCGCTGCGCGACCTCGACGTCGACGTCATCGACCTCTACCAGTGGCACCGGCCCGACCGGTGGAAGGTCTACGGCGAGGTCATCGGGCACTTCCAGACGCTGCAGGACGAGGGCAAGATCAGGGCGATCGGCATCTCCAACGCCAACGTCGAGGAGATCGAGGTCGCCAGCGAGGTCCTCGGCGACGGCGGCCTGGCGAGCGTGCAGAACGAGTTCTCGCCGCGGCATCCGCGGCAGCTACGACGAGCTCCACTACTGCGACGAGCACGGCGTCGCCTTCCTGCCGTGGAGCCCGCTCGGCGGCACCGGCGGCGGCGCGCGAGAGGTCGGCGACCGGTTCGCGGTCTTCGCCGAGATCGGCGAGGAGCACGGCGTCAGCCCGCAGCAGGTCGTGCTCGCCTGGGAGCTGTCCCTGGGCGACCGCGTCATCCCGATCCCCGGGGCGCGCCGGCCGGAGTCGATCACCGACTCGGCCGGCCGCCGACCTGAAGCTCAGCGACGACGAGGTGGCCCGCTGCAGCGCCCTCGGCAGCCGCTGAGCGATCGGTCTGGGCCGGGGCCGGGCCGCACTCCACACCCTTCCGGTCCACTTCACACCCTTCCGGTCCACTCTCACGGTGGTCTCAGGTGGTCAACGCAACAGTCAGTAGTTGTTCCAGTCTCTCAGCCGGGGTCTGCCAGTCCAAGGTTTGGCGGGGTCGGGTGTTGAGGAGGTGCTGGGTGTTGGCGATGTCGGTGTCGGTGTGATCGGCGAAGTTGGTGCCTTTGGGATAGAAGTCGCGAATCAACCCGTTGAGGTTCTCGTTCGACCCCCGCTGCCAGGGGCTGTGCGGGTCGCAGAAGAACACCGGACATGTCGAGGCCACGGTGAAGCGGTGGTGCTGGGCCATCTCCGAGCCTTGGTCCCACGTCAGGCTGCGGAACAGGTCCCTCGGCAGGCCCTGGATCATGGTGGTGAGCTGCTCGACCACCAGCGGGGAGGTCCGCAGCTCGGGAAGTCGGGCGATCAGGCAGAACCGGCTGGCCCGCTCGACCAGGGTGATCAGCGCTGAGCGGCCATGGCGGCCCACGACGAGGTCACCTTCCCAATGCCCGGGGACGGCCCGGTCGGCGGCCTCGGCGGGACGCTGGCTGACGTGGGCGCCGGCCAGCCAGGATTTCCCGGCGTGGACTGGCAGCAGAGACCGTGGCCGCCGGCTGACCCGGCCTGACCGGAGCGCTTTCACCGTCTTCAGCTCTTCTCGCAGTGTGCCGCGGCCCTGCACGTACAGCGCCTGGTAGATCGCTTCGTGGCTCACGTGCAAATCCTTCCGGTCAGGGAAGTCCCGCCGCAGCCGGTGCGCGACCTGCTGCGGGGAGTGTCGCTGGTTCAACCCGGCCACCACGCGGCGGCGCAACTCACTTCCGGGGGCGAGCTTGCCCGGCCGATGCCGACACCGACGGCGCTCGGGCATTGGGAAGGTGACCTCGTCGTGGGCCGCCATGGCCGCTCAGCGCTGATCACCCTGGTCGAGCGGGCCAGCCGGTTCTGCCTGATCGCCCGACTTCCCGAGCTGCGGACCTCCCCGCTGGTGGTCGAGCAGCTCACCACCATGATCCAGGGCCTGCCGAGGGACCTGTTCCGCAGCCTGACGTGGGACCAAGGCTCGGAGATGGCCCAGCACCACCGCTTCACCGTGGCCTCGACATGTCCGGTGTTCTTCTGCGACCCGCACAGCCCCTGGCAGCGGGGGTCGAACGAGAACCTCAACGGGTTGATTCGCGACTTCTATCCCAAAGGCACCAACTTCGCCGATCACACCGACACCGACATCGCCAACACCCAGCACCTCCTCAACACCCGACCCCGCCAAACCTTGGACTGGCAGACCCCGGCTGAGAGACTGGAACAACTACTGACTGTTGCGTTGACCACCTGAGACCACCCACCCCACACCCCCCGCTGGGGGTGTGAAGTGGACCGCAGGGGTGTGAGGCGAGGTGAGGGGCCGGTTCAGGCGGCGGCGGTGACCAGGACGATCTTGCCGAGGTTGTCGCCGGACTCCAGCCGCCGGTGCGCATCGGCCGCCTCCGCCAGCGGGAACCGGGTCGTCACGGTGGGGGAGAGTTCCCCGGAGGCCAGCAGCGGCCACACCGACTCGGCCACCCGAGCGCAGATCCGGGCCTTCTGCGCCGCCGGACGGGCTCGCAGCGTCGTCGAGCTGGAACCGTGGCCACGCTTCGCCATCATCGCGGACAGGTCCAGCTCCGCCTTCCGCCCGCCCTGCAGCCCGATGACCACCAGCCGGCCGTCGGGCGCCAGCGCCTTGATGTTGCGCGACCGGTGGGACCCGCCTCCATCACGTCCGGTCACATCCAGGCCCCCCCTGACCTCGGTGAAATCCTCCGTCGCATAGTATCAATGCAACGATCCGCGCCCAGCTTTCGAAGCGCCTCGTGGGCTTCGCGGGCCCGCCAGCCGTGGTCACCACCGTGGCGCCCCCCGGCATGCCCGGCCTGGATCAGCGCGAACGTGCCGATCCCGCCACCGCCACCCTGCACCAGGCAGCGTCTCCCCCGTGCCCCAGCCGGCCCACCTGGATCAGGTTCGACCAGACCGTCGCCGCCACCTCCGGCAGCCCGGCCGCGTCGATCAGACCCACCCCCTTCGGCACCGGCAGCACCTGGCCCGCGCGGGCACCGCCACCCGCTGCGCGTAACCGCCACCGGACAGCAGGGCGCGCACACCTCGTCCACAGACCAACCCCGAGCCACTACGCCGGCCGCCTGCGTGACCACCCCCGACACCTCGAGCCCGGGTAGAAGGCGGCGCACCGGGCAGCAGCGAGTAAAGACCCGCCCGCTGCAGCAGGTGGGCCCGGTTCACCCCGGCGGCGGCCACCTCGGATGAGCACCTCGACCGGAACCGGGACCGGGTCGTCGACGCGGGCGAGCTCCAGCACCTCCGGTCCGCCCGCGGTGCTCATGATGATCGCCTGCACCGCCTCAGCGTGCCACAGCCCGGGGTGGCCGCTCGGCTAGGATCGGCACGCTCGCCCCGGCGGGCCCGGGCGAGGTCGCATAGAGGACTAGTGCAGGCGCCTTGAAAGCGCCCGAGCGGCTCGAAACCGTTCCGTGGGTTCGAATCCCACCCTCGCCGCCCGGCGGACCCGACGTCCGTGATCATGACCGGCCCGGTCGAGCAGCAGGAGAGGCGCGCGTGAGCAACCCGGCACGACCCCCGGAGCGGGTGCACGAGTTCGCGCTCCGGTCCCGGCCGCCCGTCCGCTCGTTCGTGATGGCCGCGCTCTACGCCCTGGTCGGGGCCGCGCTGGTGGTGCTGTCCCGGGTCGAGGGGTGGCCGTGGGCGGTCACCGTGGTCGGGGCGTTGCTGCTGCTGCTCGGCCTGGTCGTCACCGGGTTCGCCGTGGTGGCCCTCAACCGGCTGCGGACCCGCCTGCTGCTCGAGCCCCGCACCCTCACCCTGGTCAGCGGGCGCCGGCGGACGGTGCTCGGCTGGTCCGACATCTCCGGCGTCGGCCTGGACGACACCCGGCTGGTCTTCCGCGGTCGCGAGGGCGGTCGCGACGAGGTCGTGCCCTACGACCGGTCCCGCACCGACCGGGCCGCGTTCGCGGACCTGGTGGCGGCCCTGCAGTCCTACCTGGACGCGAGCCGGGGCTACCGCGACTGATGTCCGGCCCGGCCTGGGGCGCCGGCGAGGCCGGCGCGGTGCGGTCTCCCCGCCGGGGATGATGGGGCGTTCTGGTTTGGGATTCGGCGGGCGGGCTACTTCTTGACGTTCGGCCGGGTTCATCCGGCGCCGACCCGATCGGGCCGTCCGCAGTGGGCGGCCTGCGGGTCACATCGAGAAGGGAAGTCTCGACCATGTGGATGTTCATCACCCGGCGGCTGCGGCAGTGGGTCCTGTTCGCGATCGCCGTCCCGCTGCTCACCGTCCTCGTCCACCTCGTCCGTGAGGCGCTGGAGCGCCGGTCGGGCGAGACGGGACTGACCCGCGCCCTGCGGCGGGTCGAGTCCCTGGGCCAGCGGACCCGGCGCACCCGATCCGGGTCCGACCGGAGCGCGAAGGGTCGCTGATTGTTCGCCGTCGACGGCGTCGGCCTGCTGTACGCCGCCGTAGGGCTGGCCGCCCTGGCCGCCGCGCTGCTCCCCCGGTTGCTCGGCCGGGCGCCGGTCTCCATGCCGATGGTCTTCCTGGCCGCGGGCGTCGCTCGTTGTTCGCGCGCGCTCGACCGGCTGCCGTCCCCGACCCGCTGGCGCACGGGGCGGTGGCGCTGCACCTGACCGAGGTCTGCGTGATCGTCTCGCTGATGGGCGCCGGGCTCGCGCTGAACCGCCGGGTCGGCTGGCGGCGGTGGGCGACGACCTGGCGGCTGCTGGGCATCACCATGCCGCTGTCCATGCTGGCGGTCGCGCTGCTCGGCTGGCGGCTGCCTCGGGCTCGGGCTGGCCGCCGCGGTGCTGCTGGCGCGCGGTCGCTCGCGCCGACCGACCCGGTGCTGGCCAGCGAGGTGCAGGTCGCCGAGCCGGCGCGAGGACCCGGAGGAGCCGCGCGAGGACGAGGCCCGGTTCGCGCTGACCTCGGAGGCGGGGCTGAACGACGGGCTGGCCTTCCCCTTCGTCTACGCCGCGATCGCCATCGCGTCGCCGGCGCGGTCACCGGCGGTGGCTCGGCACTGGCTGCTGGTCGACGTGCTCTGGCGGATCGCGCTCGGGGTGCTGGTCGGCGTGGCGCGGGCTGGCTGCTGCGCAAGCTCTTCTTCTCGCCCCGGTGCGAACGCTGCGGCTGGCCGAGCACGCCGAGGGCTTCGTCGCGCTGGCCGCGACGTTCCTGGCCTACGGGGTGGCGGAGCTGGTGGAGGGCTACGGCTTCCTCGCGGTGTTCGTCTGCGCGTGCACGATCCGGGCCGGCGAGCGCACGCACGGCTACCACCGGGTGCTGCACCACTACGTCGAGCAGCTCGAGCGGCTGCTCACGGTGTCGTCCTGTTCCTGCTCGGCGGCGCCGTCGCCCGCGGGCGCTCGGCGCGCTCGGCTGGCCGGGAGGTCGTGGCTCGCGCTGGCCTTCCTGCTGGTCGTCCGGCCGCTGACCGGGTGGGTCGGCCTGCCCGGCGGCAGGACCGGCCCGGGAGCGGGCGGTCATCGCGTTCTTCGGCGTCCGCGGCGTCGGCTCGCTGTTCTACCTCGCGTACGCCCTCAGCACGGCGCTTCGCCGACGCGAGCGGCTGTGGGCGGTCGCGGGCTCGACGTGGTCGGCTCGGTGGTGCTGCACGGGGTGACCGCGACCCCGGTCATGAGGCTGCTGGACCGGAACCGGCGACGGGCGGCGATCCGCCGCCACGGCACCGATGACCAGGCCCCGGAGGTCGCGGTCTAGCCGGACCTCTAGCGGGGCGGCGTGGCCCGGGCCGCCGCGGCCGCGTCGTAGGCGCAGGAGTCCTCGATGTTGTCGCTCTGCGCGGTGGAGGACGTGCTCGTGGAGGAGGAGCCCTTCTTCTTCTTGGACTTCTTGGGCGGGTCCTGTTTGGTCTCCCCCAGCGCGACCTTGACCCGCTTGCGCATCATCGAGAAGTCGGGGTTGGTGCTGTAGAAGCCGGCGACGCCGTACTTGAACACGACGCTGCGGACGTTGCCGTCCTTCACCCGCAGGCTGAGGTCGACCATCGGCCGGCAGCACCTCCTGCGGCATGTCGGTCTTCACGATCTCCTTGCCCGCCTTGGCGATCTCCTCGTAGCGGGCCAGCATGTTGGCCGGGATTGGCCTGCTTGATGATCGCGTTGATCACGCAGCGCTGCCGGTCCATCCGGGCGAAGTCGTCGGAGCCGTACCGGCCGCGGGCGAACCACAGCGCGCTGCGCCCGTTCAGGTGCTGGTCCGGGCCGGGCTGAGATGTACTCGGTCGGCGGGACGTGCAGGTCGCTGTTGCCGCCGATCGGGACGTAGGTGTTGACGTTGACCGTGATCCCGCCCAGGGCGTTGACCAGCTGCTCGAAGCCCTTCAGGTTGATCAGCACGTAGTAGTCCAGCTCGAGACCGAGCGCCTGGCCGACCGAGAGCTTGAGCACGTCCCCGTCCAGGTTGTCGGTCTCGCCGAGCACGTCCTTCGGGACGGTGGCCGGCACGTTCTCGGGGTTACATCGCGTTGGGAGTCTCGGCGTCGTTGCCGTCACCGTTGGTGAACCCGTTCGGGTAGTACCGGTGTAGCGGCGACCTGCTCGGGAAGGGCATCCGGGCCGTGTTGCGCGGGAGGCTGAACAGGCGTGGTGTCGCCGGTCTTGGTGTCGATGCTGGCCAGGATCACGGTGTCCGTCCGGGTGCCGGTCCGATCCTTTCCGGCGTCACCGCCCAGCAGCAAGATGTTCACCCGCGGCTTGTCCTTTGAAGGGGCCGCTCGCCTCGCCCCTCTCGGCTGGCGGCTCGCGTCCGGTCGCCGGGTCGCGCACCGGGTGTCCTTGTCGCACTTGAACACGGGTGGACCAGCCCGGCCTGGTCGTAGCGGTCCGGGCGGCCACGGCCATCGGCGCGGCGACGGCGAAGGCGAGCACGCCGACGAGCGCGCCACCGATCGCGCGCTGCCGCCGGATGGGCGGCGCGGCGCAGGCCCAGGCGGCTCGCGACGACCACCGCCGACCCAGACCGCCCCGAGCGACGACCAGCCCGATCGCCACAGGCCGTTGAGCACGGCCGGCCGCACGGGACGCCAGGCGCGCCCTGCGGTCGACCGCCGCCTACAGCCCAGCGCCGCCCAGGACGCACACGAACACCCCGAGCACGATGCCCGCCGATCACGCGCCGCCGGGCGGCGATCAGGCCGAGCCCGGCAACACGGTGCCCGCCACCGTGACAGCCCAGTACGTCCGAAGTCGTTGTCGCTCGCCGCTCGGCGTGGCGGTAGTGTCGGCTGCTCCGTCGGCGGGGCGCGGAGTCGAGCCGCTCGGGGGGCCTTCGGGCCATGTCTGGCCGTCACCTGTGCCGATGGTCGCACTGTCGGCTCGGGCCCAGCAGGGTCGTCGGCGGGCCCCCGACCCGCTCCAGTCCTTCGGCTCGTCTGCGGCACTGCTGTCTCTCCTGGGGTACGTCTCGTCTGGGCACGGCGCAGCACTGGACCGCGCCGCCGGGGCGGAGACACTCTACCGCGTCCTGCCGTCGGACAGTCGGCGAAACCGACGCGGTACCAGGGGTGATAGTGGTCTGGCCGGAATCGGTTTTGCCTGCCGCCGGATCGGGCCCCTCGGTAGGCTGTCCCACCGTGCCGTCGGCGTTTCGACGGTACGGCCACGGTTGGTCGGGAGGCGTCGCCTAGTCCGGTCTATGGCGCCCGCCTGCTAAGCGGGTTGAGGGCACAAACCCTCTCGCGGGTTCAAATCCCGCCGCCTCCGCCACCATCAGCCCAAACGCTCTCCATGCGACGAAACAGGTCCGCGGAGCGTCACCGGCCCGTTCTGGTCTCAGTTCTGGTCTCACTTGCTCTTGTCACCAGCCGTCCACAGCAGACCCTCCAACACGCGAGCAGCCACCTCTCGACGAATCGGGTTGGTGACGTGCTGATAGCGAGCCGCCATCGCCGTCGTCGACCAGCCCATGACCTCCATCACCGTCCGCTCGGGCACCCCCAGAACCAGCAGCACCGAGCAGACCCGCGCGGCACCCCCCAGGATCGCAGCCAGAGGTCGTGCACTGCTGAATTTGGCTCTACTAGGGGTCAAGGGCGGCCTTCGGCCGCCTTGCGGCTGGGCAGGGTCGGGACCACGGGGACCCCGGCTCGCGCAGGCGCTCGCCGCATCCATGTCCCCGACCCGGGTCAGCCGCAAGGGATTTGTGCCGCGCGACAGCCCGGTACACCGGTAGACGTATAGTCGGAGGGAGTCCGCAGTGGTCGGTTGACAGACCTCAACCGAACACTAGACTTGTAGGTGCATAGGCGTTAAGCCTATTGAAGTGAGCCCGGCAGCCATCCGGAGGTTGGTGAGCCGGGTTTCGCGTCTCTAGAGTCTGGTGGCGGTCACCTCTTCGCAGATTAGTGGAGCCATGCGACCCCGCCAGACTCCTCCCTGGGCATAACACCACGCAGCAGCGTCAGACACCCAGAGCAGCGGATCGTCGTTCCGAGCCAGCCAGACGTAATCGAACGGCACCGACTCCACACGTTGACTCTCGCTCACCAGAAGCCGCCGATCGTGAACGAGCACGCTGTCGTCTCGCTCGATGACGAGTCGTGCGGCGTTCTTCGCTGCACAGTCTCGGAACACAGTCGCAAGGCACGCCATGCGCCGCGCTAGCTCGTTCCCCTGATCACTGACGACGACCGTGGTTCTAAACCCGTAATCGACGAGACCGTCCACGATTCGCCTCTTCGTGCGCTCGCTCTCTTTGCGCATGTGGATGCTCGGCGAACCCTTATGGCGGAGCGACGAGACATGGCGGCGTGCTTCGCCGACATCGCGGGACGCAACTGTTGCCGCCACAACGATATATCGGCGGGCCTTGGACTCATCAACGAAGACGTGCGCGCCGGAGCTGCTGTCCCTAGCCATCATCGCCGCTATCGGACTTGTCATCGTCGTCATCGTCGTCGCCGCTGCGATCGGCCGACTGTGTTCCGCGATTGCGGTTCGCTACAACGACCTGACCATCCTCTTTCAGATCGATGATCAGCATGCCGTCAACGACTTTCGGCGCCCCTAGCTTCGCAACGCTCGTGTCCAGGCCGATGAACCTGGAAAACATTGAGCCGGCCACGAGCATTTTACCTTCCGCTTGCCTCCCGGTCGCGCCTTGTTCGCGGTCTGCTCGCGAGCTGGGTACGCGTCAGGATCCTTGGGCGGCGCAGGCCTCACCGCGATAAGACACTCAGTCTTCATCCCAGAGGAACTGAACTGCGGCCGGCTCGTCGATCAACTTCATCGCGGCATCATTCAGGGAGAAGAGTCCACGCTTCTGGATGGTTACGCTCGGGACGCCAGCGATCGGCGCGCTTCCCTTCTTGAACACCTCGAACGGCACGGCCGCCTCCTCCATTGAGTCTGTGCGGAGGAGTCTAGCAACGGTTGGTGCTATTGAAAACCTTTAAATTGCGCTGAGCAAGGTTGCATCAGTGTAGTTTGCCCTGACAGTCGCCTCATCTGCCACCTGCCAATCCTGATGCGAGCCTGCGCGGCTGCCCAGACCGGCAGCCAACGACACTGATTCCGACGGTCTAGTCCACCTCTAGTCGGACAGATGCACGCTCAGCGAGGCCTTCCGAGCGACTCGTAATGCGTAGCTCGACACGTTCGGGCTGCTACACGAAGTGCCCAGTCAGCGGCCCGGCTCTCCACAGGTCCCACCCGGACGATGGCGGACGGTCCTCCCCGCGTGGCGCACCAAGGGTGCGCGTCCATGCCAGGCTTCGGGACGAGGAGGGTCACCGCCTCGGTTTCTAGATTGCGGTCTCATTCGCTCACGTTCTCCAGCGTGTTTGACCGTTGCACTCACCGCCGTCCGCATCTCCCTTCACCGCGAGCCGCCGACTGAGGACGCTGGTCCGACGACCTGCTAAGCGGGTTGAGGGCACAAACCCTCTCGCGGGTTCAAATCCCGCCCCCCGCCTCCGCCGTCCCCGATGCCGCCCCGTCCAGCACGGACGGGCCGGCATCAGCCGGTCCGCGGCAGTCCGGGCCCGGGCTCAGTCGCCGGCGCCGGCGCTCATCGTGTGCACTGGCCAGGCGCAGCGTCGCGAGCTCCTCCCGCAGCCCGGCGGGCAGCCGGTCGCCGATCCGGGCGAACCACTTCTCGATCAGATCGGCCTCGGCGCTCCACTCCGGCGACCGGACGGCCGTGGCCTCGGCCAGCGCGCCCGGGGCCAGGCCAACCCGGCGGTGTCGAGCCCGTCCGGCGTCGGCACCAGGCCGATCGGGGTCTCCACGGCGTCGGCCGTCCCCTCCAGCCGCTCGGCGATCCAGGCCAGGACACGGCTGTTCTCGCCGAAACCTGGCCACAGAAATCGGCCGTGGAGCCGCGAGGAACCAATTGACGTTGAATACTGCGGCAACTGCACCCCGGGCTGGTCGGCGATCTGTAGCCAGTGCCGGAAGTAGTCGCCGGCGTGGTAGCCGAGGAACGGCAGCATCGCCATCGGGTCGCGTCTGACGATTCCGACGGCCCCGGTGGCGGCCGCGGTCGTCTCGCTGGACAACGTGCGCCGAGAGACCCCGTGCTGCCAGGAGCGTGCCTGAGTCACCAGGGGCACGGTGTCCCGCCGCCGGCCCCCGAAGATGATGGCGTCAATCGGCACGCCGGTGGGGTCGTCGTAGTCCACGGACAGCGACGGGCACTGCCGGATCGGGGTGCAGAAGCGGCTGTTCGGATGGGCGGCCGGTCTCCGGCGGCCGGCGATCCGGTCTGGGGAGTCCAATCCCGGCCTCGCCAGTCCTGAAGGTGCTCGGGGGGCTCGGCACTCATGCCTTCCCACCACACATCGCCGTCGTCGGTGAGGGCGACGTTGGTGAAGAGTGAGTTCCCGCCTCGACTGCCGTCATGGCCTGCGGGTTGGTGTCCCACCCGGTACCGGGTGCCACCCCGAACAGTCCCGCCTCAGGGTTGGCGTACAGCCGGCCGTCGGCGCCGAACCGTAGCCAGGCAATGTCGTCGCCCAGCGTTTCGACCCGCCACCCCGGAAGAGTGGGCTGGAGCATCGCGAGGTTCGTCTTTCCGCAAGCACTGGGAAACGCGGCGGCAAGGTGATAATCGCGACCCTGCGGTGAGGTCAGCTTGCATGATCAGCATGTGCTCGGCCAGCCAGCCCTCGTCGCGGCCCTGCGGAGGCGATCCGCAGCGCGTAGCACTTCTTGCCCAGCAGCGAGTTGCCGCCGTAGCCCGAGCCGTAGGACCAGATGGCCCGCTCCTCCGGGAAGTGGCTGATGTACTTCACCTCGTTGCACGGCCAGGCGGTGTCGGCTTGCCGGGGTGAAGGGGGGCACCCACCGAGTGCAGGCAGGGAACGAAGTCCGCCTCACCCTCGGCCGTCATCGCGGCGAGGGGCCGGCGCCCATCCGCGTCATGATCCGCATGCTGACGACCACGTACGCGGAGTCGGTGATCTCGACCCCGAACATCGGCTGCTCGGCGTCGAGTGGCCCCATGCAGAACGGCACGACGTACATCGTCCGGCCCTGCATCGAGCCCCGGTACAACTCGGTCATGATGGACTTCATCTCCGCCGGCGCCAGCCAGTTGTTCGTCGGCCCGGCCGCGCCCTCATCGACTGAGCAGATAAATGTTCGGTCCTCCACCCGGGCCACATCGTCCGGATCGGTCCGGGCGGCGAACAAGTTCGGGTACCGCTCGTCGGCGAGTCGGGTGAGGGTCCCGGCGGCGACCAGCTCGTCGGTCAGCTGCTGCCACTCCAGCGCGCTGCCGTCGGGCGAGAGGACCCGGTCGGGCCGGGTGAGCGCCGCCACCTCGGCGGCCCAGTCGAGCAGACGGCGGTCGGTGGTCGGTGCTGCGGTCGCGTCGGACCGCAGTACCCGCAGGGTGTGCACGCGCGGTCGTTGCGGGTCGGGAAGTGGGCCACGGCGCTCGCCGGCTCGATCATGGTGGTCACATCGGATCCCCTGTTGCAGACAGGACCAGTGGAAGAGTGGTCCGAACATAGACCGACGATGCACTGGTATTACCAGGACGTGACGACCGGCACTGTGATCCCGGTCACACGGGAGCGACGGGCCGCGGGGTCAGTGGAAGATCGGCACGATCAGGTAGATCCCGAAGAGCGCCAGCGCGGCAGCGAGGCCGAGCAGGCCCCAGCCGCCGGAGCGGACGGTGATCGCGCCTGGCCCTGGTTTGTGCGCAGGACGCCGTCCGACGCGAAGCGGATGCCTCCCGCCAGCAGCCCCACGAACAACAGGTGGCCACGATGGAGACGACGGTGACCACGCCGAGCGCCGCCCAGTTGATCGTCATCAGGCGGCACCCTTGGTCTTGGTGCGCTGCCGCTGGCCGTGGTGGCCGTTCCGGCTGCGTCGAGCTCGGGGTCGTGGCGCGGGTCCCTCGGGAAGCTGCTGGGAGAGGCCGAGGCCAGCACCATCACCTCGGCGCTGTCGGTGACGTTCGCGTGGCTGATGTGGTTGCGCCGGGAGATAGCCAGATGACCACGCAGGCCGCGGCCAGCAGGATGAGCAGGACGACCACGCCGCCGTGCCGTGGTCGGCCAGCAGCGCCGCCAGCCCACCGACCAGGCCCGCGCCGGGCAGGGTGAGCAGCCAGGCGGTGACCATCTTGCGGGCCACCCCCCAGCGCACCTCGGCGCCGCGGCGGCCGATGCCCGAGCCGACGATGCTGCCGGTGGAGACGTGGGTGGTCGAGAGCCCGAAGCCGAGGTGGGCGGAGGCCAGGATGGTCGCCGAGGCCGCAGCGCCGGAGGCGGCGCCCTGCGGGGTCTCGATCTCCACGATGCCCTTGCCCATCGTCCGCATGATCCGCCAGCCGCCGGAGTAGGTGCCGAGGCCGATGGCGATGCCGGCGGCCAGCACCACCCACCAGTGCGGACCGGTGCCCGACTCCTGCAGGTTGGCCGAGATGAGGACGAGGGTGATCACGCCCATGGTCTTCTGCCCGTCGGAGGTGCCGTGGGCCAGGGCCACCAGGGAGGCCGTGAAGGCCTGGCCGTACTTGAAGCCTGCCTCGCCGTGGGCACTCGGGGTCTTGCGGGTGATCCGGTAGGCGAGCCGGGTCGCCAGGGCGGCGGCGACTCCCGCGACCAGCGGGGCGACGATGGCCGGCAGCAGCATCTTGGAGACGACCACCGAGCCGTTCACCGACGAGATGCCGGCGCCGACCACGACGGCGCCGATCAGACCGCCGAACAGGGCGTGCGAGGAGCTGGACGGGAGTCCCAGCAGCCAGGTCATCAGGTTCCAGACGATGGCGCCGACCAGGCCCGCGAGCACGATCGGAGCCGTGATGAGCTGGTCGTCGAAGAAGCCCCCGGAGATGGTCTTGGCCACCTCGGTGGACAGGCAGGCCCCGACGAGATTGAGGACCGCGGCCAGGATGACGGCGGTCCTGGGTGTCAGCGCACCGGTGGCGATCGGACCCGCCATGGCGTTCGCGCTGTCGTGGAAGCCGTTGGTGAAGTCGAAGATCAGCGCGACCACGATGACGGCGATCACGACGAACAACACTGTCACGACGGTCCTATCTGGACGGGTGGCGAGTGTCGGTGAACACCCGGTAACAGCAGACGCTAGAGCGTGGAACAACACTTGAACAATAGAAGACGTCGCGCCGCAGGAGGTGAGGCCGGCCGATCCGTGTCGCGCCCGGGCGGCGCCGCGGCACTCCGCAGCGGCTGGAGTCGCGCGAGTTGGGGCCGGGCGCGGCGCACCGCTAGACTGTCCCGTCGTTGCCCGGGACACCTCGGGTGGCGGGCACCCGTAGCTCAACGGATAGAGCATCTGACTACGGATCAGAAGGTTGGGAGTTCGAATCTCTCCGGGTGCGCCAGCAATGGCCCCTCGTGGGCCGCGGCTTCTCCCAAGTGGCATCACGATCACCCTGGTCAGGGCCTGTTGACGGCGACGCTGAGCGCAACGGCGCCTACTCACGGTGGCCGAGCGCCCGATCCATGGCCTCCGCCGCCCCCCGGCGCACGGCACCGTGACGTACGACGGGTCGGTCATGATCGCCGACCCTGAGTGACCACCGGTGACCAACCGGCACCGCCGCCGGGGTCGTGGCTCAGTCTCAGTCCGGTGGGGGGTCGAACAACGTGAGCTCGGCGGCATCGGGGGCCTGGAATAAGGCGACCCACTCCTCGAGGTGGGCGCGGCGGATGGGCGCGCTGTCCCAGGGCGGCTCCGAGTTCCGGGCCTCGATGCGCCGCCAGAGTTCCTCCACCGGCACGTCGAGGAAGTGCAGTTCGACCCCGACATTGAGGCCGCGAGCCACGGATCGCACCTCGTCACGTTCGGCCCGTGCCGCGAACCCGAAATCGAGGACGACGCCGAGGCCCAGGCGCACCACCTGCTGGGCGAGTTGCCAGAGTTCGTGATTCACCTTCGCCTGGGTCGTCGTGGCCCAGGGGGTGGGGCCGAGAGCCCAGAGCCAGTCATCCTTCGTGAGGCGCAAAGCGCTCCGGTCCGCGGCGAGCCGCCTCGCGAGGGTGGTCTTGCCCGCCCCGGGCAACCCGCAGGTGAGGATGAGTCGGGCCTCGCTCACGTGTCCAGTCAAGCAGGACTCTGCGAGACCACCCCCGCGGGCGCCCCGGCTTCCTCCAGCAGCCGGCCGAGAGTGCGCGGCTCGACCACCGGTCCCACCACGAACGTGACGACGGCGACGACCCGACGACGGAACGCCCCCAGCAAGATCCCGGCCGGCGCGGGACATCGTCCCCTGACAGCGGGTCTCGTCCCCGCTCATAGTGGCCGCATGCCAACTCGATCCCGCGACATCAGGCGACGGGTCAGCCGACCCGGTTCACGTGGCTCGGCACCTCGGGTCACCGCCCACGTCTCCGAAGGCTCCCGATGATGAAGACACGGACGGCGCGCGCCGCGGCCGTGGTGACCTGGGCCTACGTCGGCGCCTTCGGCGGGTTCGCGCTGCCCGTGGCGGTCTACCTGAACCGGCAGGATCGACTGCCGACGTTCCTGGGCCTGTTTCAGATGTACGGGGGCCCGTGGTCAGCCGAGCTCAGCAAGGCCGAGTTCACGGCGCGGCTGGTCGCCTTCGCCGGAGTAACCGCCCTGGCCGGCTGGTCGGCGTGGTTGCTGTGGCGGGCTGACTCCGACCGCCGGCGGGTCGGGGGGGCCGTGCTCAATGTGGCCCTGCTTCCGGTCGAGGCGATCTTCTGGGTCGGCTTCGCCCTGCCGATCCCGTGGTTGTGCGCGGCATCCCGGCTCGCGTTGATCGCCGCGTCCTGGGTGTCGGCGTCGAGATCCTCCCGCGCGACCCGGTGACTACGCCGAGGTTTCGGCAGCAGCCTTGAGCGCGGCGGCCTCCATCTCGACGTACCGCTTGGTCAACGACCGCGACAGCAGCCAGCCTAGCCCGGCCAGCGGACCGGACACGGTCAGGGCGAGGGTGAGTCGGCTCCCGTCGGGGTCCGGCTCGACGAGGTGGCTGGCGCTGACGGTGACGCCCTGCGAGCTCGACTCCCAGGTGTACGACGACCCGTCGACCAGCTCGGTGACCGTGTACACGGCGGTGGGCAGCCGGGGCTGCTGCAGCCGGATGCGCGATCCGACGGCCAGCGGTCCGGGGTCCAGGCGCTCCACGGCGGCCACGGTCGGGATCCGCTCCGGCCAGCGATCGATGTCGACGAGCACCGGCCAGACCCGCTCGGGCGGGGCCGCGATCGTGACGCTGTGCCGCAGGCCGGGCATGCGCTCAGTCTACGACGGGAGCCCCGCGGGAGGCAGGCCGTCGGACTCGACCACGGGCCGTCCGGGTGCCTCTTTCCGTACCCGGAAGCGGAGCATCGTCACCGAACCCGACTGGGTGGTGCTGAACGGTTCCAGGTCGATCCGGCCGAGGCCCGCGGTCGAGAAACGGACACCGTCGCCGAGCAGGACCGGCAGGACGTAGACCAGGATCTCGTCGACGAGCCCGCGCCGCAGACACTGACTGGCCAGGTCGGCACCGAGGATCTCCAGGTTCTTCCCGCCCGCGGCGGCGCGCGCCGTGGCCACGGCGTCGGCGAGGTCGCCGGTGAGGAAGGTGACGCCCGGCTCCGGGTCGTCGGGCGGCCGGTGCGTCAGCACGAACACCGGGCCCCCGTCGTAGTCGGTGTCCTCCGCGGACATCCGCTGGGCCACCTCGTAGGTGCCCCGGCCGACGAGCATGGCGCCGGTGGCCTGCATGACCTCGGGCACCGCGTCCGCCTTCAGGTACTCCAAGACCCAGTCCATGGCGTGATCGGGGCCGGCGATGAAGCCGTCCAACGACATCGCCCTGTTCACCACGACCTTGCCCGGGCCGGCCTGCGTCTCGCTCATCCGGCCCCGCGCCCCTGGTCGCGGGTCCCGACCACCTGAGCGGGCACCGGCGCCTGTCCCCGGCCGGCGGCCGGGACTCCGAACTGGGTCCGGACACCCGGTGAGAACAGCACCGACGCCGGCGGCGCCGCGGTCACGCCGGGAAGCCCGGCGGCGGCCACCAGGCCGTCGTCGAGATCCACCAGCTCGGCGCGCTGCAGCGGCCACGGCTCGTGCTGGTTCGGCAGGAAGATCGTCCGGCGCAGGTGCAGGGTGTGCAGCCCCCAGCGTGCGGTCAGGAAGTCCGCCAGCGGATCGTCCACCACCGGCTCGCGGCCGACCCGCACCGAGATCCGGCTGGAGGCGCCCCGCGGACCGGGCCAGCGTCGGCGGCTGCTCCACGTGATCAGGTCGTCGGTGCGGTCCATCCGGAGGGCGGCCCAGGCGTAGGGAAGGCTGAGCGCGGCCCGCGCGCCGAGGACGAACCCCAGCCGGCTCGCGTCCAGGGACCGGAACACCACGCCCCGGCGTCCGGCCTCGTCGACGGAGTACAGCCGGACGTTCAGCTCGGCGAAGGACCCGAGGTAGGGCAGTGGTGGCCCGGAGCCGAACCGGGCCCGGATCAGCCGGAACGGGATCAGCCCGACCCAGCTGCTCCCACCGTGCAGGTCGGGGCGGGTGCCCGGCGGCAGCAGCGGCGCCACCCGCTCCGCCGGGACCGGCCAGTGCAGGAAGGTGACGTCGCGCCACTCCTGGTCCAGCAGCACGCGCCCGGGCAGCGCCGGCGCCGTGGTCGTGACCGGCGCGGGATCGGACCTCATGATCCGAACCTATGCCGACGCCGGGGCCGATCGGTGCCCACGGGTTCAGAGCAGGCGCAGGAGCCCGATGACGGCACCCACCAGGGCGCAGGCCCCCAGGGTGCGCAGCGGGCTCCACTTCAGCGCCAGGATCAACACCAGGGCCACGGCGGTGATCAGGAACGCGGTCGGGTCCCAGCTGGCGAGGACGGGCAGCTGCACCCGCGCCGGGCCGGCGCCCGCGTCGAGGGTCCGGCTGAAGAGGGTGTGCACGGCGAAGTAGGCGGCGAGGTTCGCGATCACCCCCACGACTGCAGCCGTCACCCCGGTCAGCGCAGCGGCGAGGTGCCGGTTGTGCCGGAGCCGTTCGACGTACGGGGCCCCGAGCAGCACGAACAGGAAGCACGGCACGAAGGTCACCCAGGTGGTCAGCAGCGAGCCCAGCACCCCGGCCACCCACGGGTCCAGCGTGCCGGGGTTGCGGAACGCCCCGACGAAGGCCACGAACTGGACGACCATGATCAACGGCCCCGGCGTGGTCTCGGCCAGGGCGAGGCCGCGCACCATCTCCCCCGGAGCCAGCCAGCCGTACACGGTGACGGCCTGCTGCGCCACGTAGGCCAGCACGGCGTACGCACCGCCGAAGGTGACCAGCGCGGCCCCGGAGAAGAACAGTCCCTGGTCCAACAGCACCGTCGTCGAGCGGACCGACAGCGCCACCGCGGCCAGGGGCGCCGACCACAGCAGCAGCCCGATCCCGAGCACGGCCGCGAACCGCCGCGCGGACGGCAGGTCGTGGTGCAGCGCCTGGTCGCTGACCAACGGCTCCGGACCGTCGGTGACCCGGTGCTCCGCCGTACGGCCCAGTGCGGGCACCCACCGGCCGGCGACGCCGCCGGCCACCCCGGCGGCCAGCACCACGACCGGGAACGGCACCCTGAAGATCGTCAACGCGACGAAGGCCGCCACCGCCAGCGCGACCAGCAGCGGATGCGTCAGGGACCGCCGGCCCACCCTCCAGATGGCCTGGACCACGATCGCGATCACCGCCGGGGCCAGTCCGGCGAAGATCGCGGAGACCACGGCGGTGTCGCCGGCGGCGACGTAGATCATCGACAGCGCCAGCAGTGCGAGCATGCCGGGCAGGACGAACAAGGTCCCGGCGATCAGACCGCCCCGGGTGCCGTTCAGCAGCCAACCGGTGTAGATGGCCAGCTGCTGGGCCTCGGGCCCGGGCAGCAGCATGCAGTAGTTGAGGGCGTGGGAGAAGCGGGACTGGCTGATCCAGCGCTTCTCGTCCACCAGCTTGCTCTGCATGACCGCGATCTGGCCCGCCGGCCCGCCGAAGGTCTGCAGCGAGATCTGGAACCACGCCTTGGTCGCGCTGCCGAGCGGCACGACGTCACCGACCCGCTGACCGACCACACCAGAACTCTGCCGCACGGGCCGCGCCGCCCGACCGCCGTCTCGTCGCCGCCGTGAGCCACCGCCCCGCCGCGGGTCGTTCACCTCGCGGTCACCGACGCGCCGGCCGCGGTTCACGGTGTGGCGGTTGGGTCGCCGGAGAGCCTCCCGCCAACCCCAGGAGTAACCCGAATGAAGCTGCTCCCCCTGCTCGATGCGACCCACGGCACTCGCAGTGCCGTGACCTGTCACCTGAAGTGCGACAGCGCGTGCGCACGCCCCGCACCGAACCCCAGCGCCGAGCCGTCGTTCCGGGACGTCGCCAGCGCCCAGCTGAGCCGTCGGTCGGTCCTGGTCGGCGCCGGTGCCGTCGCGGCGCTCGCGGTCACCCCATCGCTGCTGGACCCGCGGACCGCTTCGGCGGAGACCGGGGAGCCCGACCCCGACCAGCCGCCCGTAACGGGTCCGCTGGCGTTCGCCCCGATCGAGTCCGTCGACCAGGCGGTCGACGCGTTCACCGTGCCCGAGGGGTACCAGTGGCGGCCGATCCTGCGCTGGGGTGACCCGCTGTTCGACAACTCCCCGCGCTTCGACCCGACCCGGCCGAGCGCCGCCGCCCAGGAGCTGCAGTTCGGGTACAACAACGACTACCTCGACATCATCGTCACCGACCGGCTCGGCCGGCGGGCCCTGCTGTGCTGCAACCACGAGTACACCAACCGGGCGATCATGTTCCCGCCCGGCTCCGGCGAGGCGTACGAGCAGGAGGTGCTGCGGACCCTGATGGCCGCGCACGGCTTCAGCGTGGTCGAGCTGCGCCGCCCCGGTCGCGGGCGCACGTGGCGGCCGGTCGTCGGGGGCCGCAGCAACCGCCGGATCACCGCCGACACCCTGTTCCGGGTGACCGGCCCGGCCGCCGGCAGCGACCTGCTGAGGACCGCGGCCGACCCGACCGGCCAGCGGGTGGCCGGGACCATCGGCAACTGCTCCGGCGGCACCACCCCGTGGGGGACGGTGCTCAGCGGCGAGGAGAACTTCAACGGCTACTTCGTGGCCGATCCGAACGCCCGCGGCAGCGCCCGGTACGGCCTGACCGCCAACCCCAGCACCTACGGCTGGGAGAAGATCCAGCCCCGCTGGGACGCCCGGTCCGCCGACTACGCCAACGAGCCGCACCGGTTCGGGTGGATCGTCGAGATCGACCCCACCGACCCGCGCTCCACGCCGCGCAAGCACTCGGCGATGGGTCGGTTCAAGCACGAGGGCGCCAACGTCCGGGTGGACCGCGACGGGACCGTGGCCGCCTACATGGGCGACGACGAGCGCTTCGACTACCTGTACAAGTTCGTGTCGGCCAAGAAGTTCCGCCCCGGGAACAGCCCGGCCGCGCGCCGGCACAACCTGACCCTGCTCACCGCCGGGGACCTGTACGTGGCCAGGTTCACCGGCCGTCAGCGACCGGACAACGCGAACCTGGGCACCGGCGAATGGCTGCCCCTGACGCAGAACGGCGAGTCGGTGGTGCCCGGGATGAGCACCGAGGAGGTCCTGGTCTTCACCCGGCTGGCCGCCGACACGGTCAAGCCGACGCCGATGGACCGCTGCGAGGACGTCCAGCCCAGCCTGGACAGCGGCAAGGTGTACGTGGTGTGCACGAACAACACCGACCGGGGGGTGAAGACGGGCAAGCCGGGGGCCGACGCGGCCAACCCGCGGAACAACAACAAGAACGGGCACATCATCGAGATCGCCGAGCAGCGGAACCGGGCGGGCGCTACGCGGTTCGACTGGAACCTGCTGCTGGTCTGCGGTGACGAGGGCCAGGCGGGCACGTACTTCGCCGGCTGGCACGGCCCGGTGGCGCCGATCTCCAGCCCCGACAACATCGCCTTCGACTCCGAGAACAACCTGTGGATCTCCACCGACGGCGCCCCCGGCACGATCGGCCGCGCCGACGGGCTCTTCCGGGTACCGCTGGAAGGCCCGCAGCGGGGGCACCTGACCCAGTTCCTGGCCGTGCCGGTGGAGGCCGAGACGTGTGGACCGGTCATCCACGACCGCGACGGCTCGGTCTTCGTGGCCGTGCAGCACCCCGGGGAGGACGGGTCGTGGAGCGACCAGCACTCCTCCTTCCCGGACTACGTCGCCGCGGGGCAGCGCCCCGGCCCGGGCGACTGGCGCGGCCCCCGGCCCGCGGTGGTCCAGGTGACCCGGCGGCGCTGACCCCCGGGCTCCGGGACCGAACGAGGGCCCGCGGACCTTGTCAGACCGCCGCCCACGAACGACGCTGGACGCATGGTCGACGGCGGCGCCCGGCAGGCTCGGGGATGAGCGAGTCGTTCCCGGTGCTGGACGGCGTCGCGGTCGGCGCGTTCTTCGTGGTCGTGCTGCTGATGAGTCGGCCCGGCATCCGCCGATGGGCCGCCGCCGCCGGTCGAGCCATGCTGGGCTGGCTCGACCGACCGGAGGAGATCGACCCGCTGGTGGCCGAGCTGGCCGCGTTCCGCCGCCGGCAACGGCTGGCCGCCGACCTGGCCCGGATCCGTGGGCTGATCGCCACCGACGCTCAGAGGTCGGCGACCCGGCAGCTCGGCAACCGGCTGGCCTACGACCAGCTGCTGGCCCAGCTGCGGCGGGAGCCCGAGGTGGACCTGCCCGTCCGCGGGCTGGGAGAGCACCGAGAGGTCGTACGGCGGGGGCATGGCGGTTCCGTTGGTCACGCCGCCCGGCACCCCGCCCCGGGTCGGATGGGGCCGGGCGACCGGCGGTGGAGGTGCTGGAGATCGGCTGGCGGCGCGGGTGAGCGCGTGCTGAGGACCCGCTCCGAGCTCAGCCGGGCGCTGGGGTGGAGGAAGGGCACCGCCTCCGGGGCCCAGCCGGACCGCAGCACGGCCAGCAGGGCCGGTGGGGTGATCACCGCGACGAGCGAGCCGCGACTGGGCGGCCGGGGCGGGCGGGCCGGTAGCCCTCCGAAGACCAGGCCAGGACGCTGTCCGCCAGCACCAGGCAGGGCTCGGAGTCGATCAGCACGAACGCGCCGACGGGCAGCTCGTCGAACGGACCCCGGTGCAGCCGGGTCCGCCCGGTCCCGGGATCGAGTCGTTCGCCGTGCAGCCGAGCGTCCACCCGGTCCGCCCGGTCCTCGCCGAACTCGGCGGCCCAGAGTGCGCGGAACCGGTTCCAGTCGTCGCGTCGGCACTCTGCACACGGGCGATGACCGGCCGCCCAGGCGGTGGCCTCGTCCAGGAAGAACAGCTCGGTGTACCGGCCGGGCTGCATCAGCGGCGTGCGGCGGCGTCCCCGGAACTCCAGACGGCAGGCGATCCAGCGCTCACCGGCGAAACGCCGCCGGACCGCACCCTGGCCGTCGTGCAGACAGCCGCGGTTGCCGAACACGAGGCCGCGGGCCCGGGTGGCGACCAGGTCACCGAGCGGGGTGACCCGGTTCGTGCGCGGGCCGGCGCCGCCCGACGTCACGCCGCCGCCCGCCGGGCCCCGACCGCGGGCGGTCGACCGCAGCTGCTGCCGCCGTCGACGGTCGTGAACTCCCTGGCCACCCGGACCTCCTGCGGCGGCGTCAGCCAGCGAAGGAGCGGCGCAACCGCTCCAGGCCCTCGTCCAGGCCGACCCGGGGCGACCAGTCGAGCAGCTCGCGGGTGTGCCGCTGGTCGAACCAGTGGGCCGTCGACAGCTGCTCGGCGAGGAAGCGGTTGAGCGGCGGGCCGTCGTCGGTCCGGTGCGGGCGGACGCGGCGGTCCACCGCCCACAGCCACTCGACCACCGACCCGGCCCCGACCGCCAGCCGGACCGGGATGTGCCGACTCGGCCGGGGGGCGCCGGCGGCCTCGGCGAAGGCGCCGATCAGCTCGGAGATGGGCCGGGGCTCCCCGTTGGTCACCACCACGGCCTGGCCGTGGGCGATCTCCGCCCGGTCCAACGCCTGCAGCAGGGCGTCCACGGCGTTGTCGACGTAGGTGCTGTCCACCAGCGCCGCGCCGGTGCCCACCACCGGCATCCGGCCGCGACGGGCGCGGTCGACGATCCGGGCCACCAGCTGGGGGTCGCCGGGACCCCAGACCACGTGCGGGCGGACGGCGACCACCGCGAGGTCGGCCGAGTCGGCCGCCAGGGCGACCAGCTCGGCCATCGCCTTGCTGCGGGCGTACGGGCTCCGCGCCCCCGCCGGGTCGGCCGGGCCGGCGCCGACCCCGACCAGCGACGACCCGGCGTGCGCCACCGACGGCGACGACACCTGGACCAGCCGGCCCACCCCGAGCTGCTGGCAGGCCAGCACGACCGAGGTGGTACCGCCGACGTTGGCCCGGGCGAACGCCGCCCACGGCCCCACGATGTCGACCTTGGCGGCCAGGTGGACGACGGCGTCCTGGCCGTCCGCGGCCTGCAGGACGACCTCGAGATCGGCCACGTCACCGAGCACCTCGGGCAGGCCCAGGCCGGCCGGGCGACGCTGCAGTACCCTCACCTGATCTCCCCGAGCGGCCAGAGCCCGGGCCACCGCACCGCCGAGCATCCCGCTGGCTCCGGTGACCAGGACCTCTCATCCGCCTCCACCGTCACACCCGACCGGGCCGGCCGCCGGACAGCACCCGCCCGGCCCACCGGGACAACCGCGTCCGGTCGACCTTCGAGGCGTGTCGGATGTCCACCGGGAGCGCTGCGGTCAGCAGCACCGCCGCCACGGGTACGCCGGCCGCCGCCCGGACCCGACCGGCCAGGACCGGGTCGGCCAGCACCTCCGACGGCCGCTCGACCGGTACCACGACCAGCACCACCGGCTGGGTCCCCGCGGGACCGACGCCGACCGCCGCTGCGGCCACCACCCCCTCCAGCGCCTCCACCCGCTGCTCGATGCCGACCGGGGTCACCGGGCCGTCCGGGGTGGTGATCACGTGCACGAGGCGGCCCTCGACCCACAGCCGCCCGTCGTCGTCGAGATGGCCGACGTCGCCGGTGCGGTGCCAGCCCGGGTTGCGGCTGGCAGCGCGCTCGGTGGCCCACAGCCGGTCGTACCGGTCCTTGACGTGGGCCGCGGACACGCAGACCTCGCCGGTCACCCCCGGGACGGTGGTCAGCTCCCCGTCGGCCTGGCCGGTCGGCCCGAGCGGGCTCACCCGCACCTCCACCCCGGGCAAGGTGCGCCCGACGCAGACCCCGTTGCCGGGGCCGGCGGCTTCGATCCCGGGCAGGTCGATGTCGGCGACCGGGAGCACCTCCGTCATGCCGTACGGGGTGTGCAGCTCGGCCGACGGCAGCAGCTCCTGGATGCGCCGCAGCAGGGGCAGGGGCACCGGCGCGCCGGCGGACAGCACCCGCCGGACCCCCAGCAGCGCCTCGCGCAGGCGGGTGGGCAGGTCGTCGGCGGTCGCCGCGACGTTGCGGAGCGCGGCGGGGGAGGCGAACACCACCGTGCCCTCCACCGCGGCCACCGCCTCGGCCAGGGCGGTCGCGGTCAGTGTCGCGGGCCGGGTGACGTCCATGTCGGGCACGGCAACGCCCACCCCCATGGCGGGCCCGTAGAGCGCGAACGGGGCGAAGGCCGCGACCAGCCGGTCGGTCGGCCCGATCCCCATCACCTCGCGGACCAGCTCCACCTGCATCCGCAGCTGGTCATGGCGGTAGACCACACCCTTGGGCGGGCCGGTGGCCCCGGAGGTGAACAGCACCGCCGCCTGACCGGTGGGCTTGGCCGGCGGCACCGGATCCCCGGCCCGGCCCAGGTCCGCGAGCTCGTCGAGGCTGGTCGCCACCTGGAGGGCGCGGCGGACCGCCGCCGGCGCCCGGCCGGCCAGGATCCGGCGGCCCGGCACGCCCAGGGCGCGGACCACCCCCAGACCGGCCGCGATCCCGATCACGTGATCCGGACCGGCGCTGCGCAGCGCGTCGGCCAGCGGGCGCAGTCCGAGCCCGGCGTCGGCGACGACGATGACCGCGCCGAGTCGCCAGCAGGCATAGACCGCCGCCGTCAGGTCGACCCCCGGCGGCACCAGCAGGGCCACCCGCTGCCCAGGCCGCACCCCCGCCTCCCGCAGACCGCCGGCCAGGTGCGCCACCTTCTCGGCCAGGTCCCGCCACGACGTCACCGTCCGCCGGTGACCGGTCCGTCGGGACGAGGTGAGCTCGACCACGGCGGTGGCCGGGTCGTCGGCCCGGGCCAGCAGCGTGGCGTCCAGGGCGGCTCCGACGGTCGGCGGTCGGGTCGGGGTCGGGGCGGTCGGGGTCGGGGCGGTCGGGGTCGGGGCGGTCGGGGTCGGGGCGGTCGCATCGCTGCGCACCGCGGCGACCCAGGTCCAGGCGTGCTCGGCCGCCTCCGGTACGTCCTCGGTGACCAGGTGGGAGGCCCGTGGGTAGCGGTGCACGACGGCATGCGGCAGCCGCTGCTGCACGTCGCGCAGGAAGGCCTCGGAGAACACCGGGTCGCGGGGCCCCCACAGCAGCAGGGTGGGGACGTCCCGCAGGGCCGCAAGTCCGTCGGCCACCCCGTCCAGGGTGGCTCGGCTGGGGTGGTCGGGCGCGAACGGGATGTCGGCCACGAAGTCGCCCACCGCCCGCCGCCGGGCCGGGCTTGCGTACGGGCGGGCGAACGCGTTCCGGACCGCGACCGGCAGCGGGGGCCGGGACAGCGCCGTCGCCCCGCGGACGAAGGTGGGGGTCCGGACACAGACCGCCTCGTGCAGCGCCCGACTGCCGGCCAGCCGGAGCAGCGCGGGCGGGTCAACGTCGGCGGGCTGCGCCACACCGGTGTTGGTCAGGATCAGGCCGGCCGGCGGCTCCGGCCGTCGCTCGGCCCAGCCGAGGGTCACCGGGCCACCCCAGTCGTGGGCCACGGCCACCAGCGGCCCCCCGTTCTCGGTGCCCACGCCGGCAGCCGCGCAGAACCGGCCCAGGTCGTCGATCCGCTGCTCGAGGTCGCGGGGAGTCTCCGTCCGGTCGGAGTACCCCATCCCCAGCTGGTCCACCGCCACCACTCGCCAGCCCGCCGGAGCGGCGGTCAGAAAGCGGCGCCACAGGTAGGACCACGTGGGGTTGCCGTGGACGCACAGCATCGTCCCGGCGGTGGGCTCGGCGCCGTTGTCGAGGTAGTGCCAGGTGTGGCTCCGGCCCGTGGCGTCCACCACGTCCACGGTCCGTGACCACTGCGGATCCAGTCCCGGCAGGTCCTGGAGGGGCAGCCCGGCGGCGGTCGCCCCGGGACTCACCAGACGATCTCGGCGAAGGAGGTGTTCAGGCCCGAGCCGATGCCGAGCAGCAGCACCCGCTCGCCGGCGTGCAGGTTGTCCACGTGCCGGGCGAGGGTGAACGGCACGGCCGCCGCCGCCAGGTTCCCGTACGTCGGGACGGTCAACGGGAACCGGCTGATGTCGAACCCCAGCCCGGCGGCCACGGCCCCGATGTGGGTAGTCGAGGTCTGGTGGGCGATGAACCAGTCGGCCTGGTGCCAGCCGAAGTCGTCCACCGCCTCGTGCCAGGTGGCCAGGGCGAGGGCGATCCCGGCGTCGAAGAGCTTCTTGGAGTCGGTCCGCATCCGGGTGTAGTCACCGACGCACAGGTCGTGGTGCTCGGTTCCCGCCCGGCTGACGCCACCGACGATCCGGTGTCCTTCGGGGTGCAGGTCGGTGCGGCCCAGCACCATGGCCGCCGCCCCGGAACCGAGGGTCAGGGTGGCGAACTGGTCCTTGAAGTCGGCCTGGGTGGCGTCGTCGGCGGCCAACCGGTCGAGGGTCACCTCCTGGGTCTTGCCGATCCCCTCGGCCGCGACGATCAGGGCGTAGTCGGCGTGCCCGGAGTCGATCATGGTGCCGGCCAGCTGGATGGCGTTCACGAAGCCGAGGCAGGCGTTGGCCACGTCGAAGTTCAGACAGCTGGTCGGCAACCCCAGCTGGTGGTGGATGTACACCGCCGTCGAGGGCTCGAGGTAGTCCCGCGACACCGAGGCGTTGATCATCACCCCGATCTGGGCGGGCGTCACCCCGGCCTCGGCCAGGGCCTTGGCCCCGGCCATCGCGGCGCCGTCGGCGAACGAGACGTCGTCGGGCCACCACCGTCGCTCGTGCACCCCGGCGAGCCGGACCAGCACCCCCGGCCGCATCCCGATCCGGTCGTAGGTCTTGCTCAGTCGCTCGTCGAAGGCGGTCGAGGTCACCGTGATGGGGGCCTCGACGGCGCACACCGACAACATCGAGGTGTTGCCGTGCCGGAAGCTCGCGTTGCCGGTCATGGTGTCCCTTCCCCAGGGACCGCTCTCCCGGGTCTTCTCACGTCGCGTGTCTGCTCGCGTCGTTGCACGTCGGTCCATGGTGTCACGCCGTGCCAGCCGCGCTTGCACCGTGCGCCCATCAGCCAAGATCCTCGACCGGCTCCCGCCCGCTCTTGTCAGAGCGCGGCGCGACCCACGATGCTTCGTGCATGGCGAGTACGATGGCGATCAGCAACCAGTACGCGAGCCCGCACGGGCACGTCCGGCAGGTGCCGATCGGTGACTACGGGTTCCTCAGCGACGGCGAGGTCACGGCGTTGCTCGCCCCCGGTGGGTCGATCGACTGGATGTGCGTCCCCCGCTTCGACTCCGGCAGCGTGTTCGGCGCCCTGCTGGGTCGTCACGCCGGGGCGTTCCGGATCGCGCCGGCCGACGTCACCGTACCGGCGGACGTCAGGTACCTGCCGGGGACGATGATTATGGAGACCAGCTGGGGCACCCCGACGGGCTGGATCATCGTCCGGGACTGCCTGCTGATCGGGCCCTGGCACCACGACCGGGACCGGTCCAGGACCTACCGCCGGGTGCCCAACGACTACGAGGCCGAGCACATCCTGCTGCGCACCATCCGCTGCGCCTCCGGCGAGGTGCAGACGATCATGGACTGCGAGCCGGTGCCGGACTACGGCCGGTCGCACGTGCACTGGGAGTACAGCGACGGCAGCTACTACCAGGGGGTGGCCAGCGTCGAGGGCGGCGACATCGAGCTGACCCTGACCAGCGACCTGCGGCTCGGCTTCGAGGGTGGCCAGGCCAGCGCCCGCACCCTGCTGAAGGAGGGTGACACCCGCTTCGTCGCGCTGTCGTGGGGTGGGGCGCCGCCGCCGAAGGACTTTGCCGACGCGTACAAGCGGCAGGTCTGGACGGCGCACCACTGGCAGCACTGGCTGGCGCGGGGCCGGTTCCCCGACCACCCGTGGCGGGGGTTCCTGCAACGCAGCGCCCTGACCCTGAAGGGCCTCACCTACGCCCCCACCGGAGCGGTGTCGGCGGCCGGCACCACGTCGCTGCCCGAGACCCCCGGCGGCGGCCGCAACTACGACTACCGCTTCACCTGGATCCGCGACGCCACCTTCGCCCTGTGGGGCCTGTACTCGTTGGGATTCGACTGGGAGGCAGTCGATTTCTTCGCCTTCATCGCCGACCTGGTCGCCCACGAGGACGACATCCAGATCATGTACGGCATCGGCGGGGAGAAGGAGCTGGTGGAGTTCGAGCTGGACAACCTGCCGGGCTACGCCAACTCCCGGCCGGTCCGGATCGGCAACGCCGCGTACGCCCAGCGGCAGCACGACGTGTGGGGTGCCCTGCTGGACTCGGTGTACCTGCACTTCAAGGCGGCGAACCATCTGGACAACCGGATCTGGCCGATCCTGGACAAGCAGGTCGGCGAGGCGCTGAAGCACTGGCGGGAGCCCGACGCCGGCATCTGGGAGGTCCGCGGGGAGAACAAGCACTTCACCTCCTCCAAGATCATGTGCTGGGTGGCGGTGGACCGCGGCGCCAAGATCGCCCGGATGACCGGTGAGGACGGCAAGGCCGCCGAGTGGGAGCTCGCCGCCCAGGAGATCAAGGACGACATCCTGGCCAACGGGCTGGACGAGCGGGGCGTGTTCACCCAGTACTACGGCAGCGACGCCCTGGACGCCTCGCTGCTGCTGGCCCCTCTGGTCCGCTTCCTGCCGTCGGACGACGAGCGGATCCGCAAGACGGTCCTGGCCATCGCCGACGAGCTGACCATCCACGACCTGGTGCTGCGCTACAAGGTGGAGGAGACCGACGACGGCTTCGAGGGTGAGGAGGGGACGTTCACCATCTGCTCGTTCTGGCTGGTGTCGGCCCTGTGCGAGATCGGGGAGTACCGCCGGGCCCGCAAGCTGTGCGCCAAGCTGCTGTCCTTCGCCGGCGACCTGCAGCTGTACGCCGAGGAGATCGACGCCCACACCGGCCAGCATCTGGGCAACTTCCCGCAGGCCTTCACCCACCTGGCCTTGATCAACGCCGTGCTGCACGTGATCAAGCTGGAGGGCCGCCAGCAGGGGGCCCAGCCGGGGGAGTGGGCCGGGTCCCCCGACGGCGGCGACTGAGCCTCGGCCGCCCGGAGACCTGCGGCGAGGCGGCTGCCCGGCGCGGGCGGCGGCCTGCCCTGTCGCTGTGGCCGCGGCCGCGTACGCTCGGCGTTCGGCCGGAACGAGAGGATGGCGATGACCGAGCCGCGGACGATCGGCGTCGGCCTGGTCAGCGTGGGGTGGATGGGCAAGCTGCACGCCCGGGCGTACACCAGCGTGCCCTGGGTCTATCCCGAGCTGGGCCTGCGGCCTCGGCTGGTGGCCGCCGCGGACACCGAGCCGAGCCGGGTCAGCCTGGCCACCGACGTGCTCGGGTTCGCGAAGGGCACCACGGACTACCGGGCGGTGCTGGCCGACCCGGAGGTCGAGGTGGTCTCGATCTGCGCACCGAACTTCCTGCACGCCGAGATCGGCATCGCCGCGGCCGAGGCCGGTAAGCACTTCTGGATCGAGAAGCCGGTCGGCCGCGGGGTGGAGGAGACCCGGGCGGTCGCCGACGCCGTCGCGGCGGCCGGGGTGGTCACCTCGATCGGCTTCAACTACCGGCACGCGCCGGCCGTGGAGCACATCCGGCACCTGGTCGCCGACGGCCGGATCGGCCGGGTGACCAATGTGCGGGCCCGGTTCTTCGCCGGCTACTCCGCGGACCCGAACGGCGCCCTGTCCTGGCGGTTCACCCGGGCGCTGGCCGGCAGCGGCGTGCTCGGTGACCTGGGCAGCCATGCGGCCGACCTGTGCACCTACCTGGTCGGGCCGATCGCCGAGCTGACGGCGATGACCAGCACCGTGCACCCGCGACGCCCGAAGCTCCCGATGGGCACCGGCACCCACTTCGCGGTGATCCAGGGCGGCGAGCTGGGCGAGGTGGAGAACGAGGACTACGCCGGTGCGCTGGTCCGGTTCGCCTCCGGGGCGGTGGGGACCATCGAGTCGTCCCGGGTGGCGGTGGGACCCGACTGCGGGTACGGGATCGAGATCTACGGCACCGAGGGGTCGCTCCGCTGGGACTTCGAGCGGATGAACGAGCTGAGCCTGTTCAGTGGCCGCGGCACGGCCGAGCCCGGCTACGCGACGGTCAACGCCAACCCAGGGTTCGGCGACTTCGCGCGGTTCCAGCCGGGGGCGGGGGTGGCCATGGGCTTCGACGACCTGAAGACGATCGAGGCCCGCAAGTTCCTGGTCGCGGTCGGCGGCGGCGTGCAGCAGAACGCGACCATCGCCGACGCCGTGGCGGCGGCGGCCTTCGTCACGGCTGCGGAGCGCTCGGCCGGCTCGGGGCGCTGGGAGGCGCTGGCACCGGTGCCGGGGACGACAGCGGCCGGAAGTGGCGGCTGACCCCCGCGCGCCCGGCCAGCCACCACACCAGAGCCGTCACCCCGGCCAGCACGAAGATTGGGAGCAGCATGAACGGGCCGCCGGTCCCGGCGCTGCGGTCCAGCGACTGGTCCAGATCCTGACCCATCAGGATCGCGATGCCGAACGCGCAGACGTTGTTGATCGCATGGATGACCACCGCCACCTCCAGGCCGCCGGTCCGCCACACCACCAGCGAGAGCCCGACGCCGAACAGGAAGTAGTAGGCGATCAGCCACGGGTCACCGGCGCCGTGCGCCACCATGAACACCGCCGAGGAGACCAGGGTGGCGACGGCCAGCGAGACGCGTGGGTCGGCCGACCAGGAGCCGGCGGCCCGGGCGATCAGCCCGCGCGCCCCGTACTCCTCGCCGGCGGACTGGAACGGGGTGGTGAGCAGCACGATCACCAGCAGCGCCGCCGATTCGGCGGTCAGCCGGCCCCGGTCGGCCGGCGGGCCGATGATCGTCAAGACGACGATGTAGACGACCCAGATCGGCACGATCACCACCGCGGCCCGCGCCATCAGCCGCCAGCGGACCCAGCCGGTGACCGAGTGCATCCAGCGGACCGGCTGGCCGTAGAACCCCCAGATCAGCAGGCCGCTGAGCGGGATGCACAAGGCGTTGGTGATGTTCACCGAGAGCAGCAGCGCCGGCGTCATGGTCAGCTGGCCGGCGGCCAGGTCCTCGGGGTCGACCCGCCCGGTGGCGGTGTCCAGCAGCACAGCCCCGCCCTGCACCAGCAGGCTGATGATCAGGTAGCCCACGACGAACAGGCCGATGACCACCAGGCCCTTCCACCACCGGGCGGCCGGGGTGCGCAAGCTCTGGTGGTAGGCCACCTCGGTCTCGGGCAGCGGGCTCGGCTTCGCGGGTCGGGCCCAGCCCGGCGGCGGGCCATACGCCGGCGGCGGGCCGAACCCCTGCGGCGGGCCGTAGGTCGGCGGCGGGCCGTAGGTCGGTGGCGAGCCGTACGTCGGTGGGCCGTACGCCGGCGTCCTGCCGGTACACCGGAGGTGGTGGGCCGGGTGCTGCGGCCTGGGGCGGGACGGTCGGAGGGGGCCGGCGGGCGAGGGTCGCTCATGGGTCCTTCGATCTGCGGACGGACCTCTACGCTACCGGCCCAGCCGGAATTCGCTTCTGTTCTGTCGGTGCCCACCCGTAGCCTGATCGGCGGATGAGGCCGGCCGACACGCCGGACCGCGGGAATGCCCGGGACCCGTTCGGGTTTGGGCCGATGAGTTTCCCGGCTCGGTCCGGTCGACCCCACCAGCACCCCGGTCACGCAGACGTGGCCCCGATCTCGCACCTACCGGAGGGCACCCTCATGACATCGGCACCTGCCGAACCGACCGTCGCCGCAGCCGCGGGCACCGGGGGACGGGACCGCCTGGTGATCGCGGTTCTGTTGGTCGCGACGTTCGTCGTCATCCTCAACGAGACGATCATGGGCGTGGCGCTGCCGAGGCTGATGCACGAGCTGGGTGTCACCGCGGCGCTCGGTCAGTGGCTCACCACCGCCTTCATGCTGACCATGGCCGTGGTCATCCCGACCACCGGCTTCCTGCTGCAGCGGCTGACGACCAGGACGGTGTTCGTCACCGCCCTGGGCCTGTTCACGGCCGGGACCCTGCTGGCGGCGCTCGCCCCCGGCTTCTGGGTGCTGCTGCTGGCCCGGATCGTGCAGGCCAGCGGTACCGCCATCATGCTGCCGCTGCTGATGACCACCATCCTCACGCTGGTGCCGGCGGACCGCCGCGGCGTGGTGATGGGCAACGTCTCGATCGCCATCTCGGTCGCCCCGGCGATCGGTCCGACGCTGTCGGGCCTGATCCTGCAGTTCCTCTCCTGGCGCTTCATGTTCGGCCTGGTGCTGCCGATCGCCGCAGCCGCGCTGCTGTTCGGTCTGCGGTACCTGCAGAACGTCAACGAGCCCGGTCATCAGGCCCTCGACGCCGTCTCGGTGCTGCTCACCGTGCCGGCCTTCGGTGGCATCGTGTTCGGTCTCAGCCGGTTCAGCGAGTCCGGTCACTCGGTGCCGTGGCTGGCGCCGGCGTCCCTGGCGCTCGGGGTGGTCTGCCTGATCGCGTTCGGTCTGCGGCAGCGAGCCCTGGAGAGCGGCAAGGGCCCCCTGCTGGATCTCCGCGTCTTCCGGTTCAGGATGTTCCGGTTCAGCCTGGCGCTGCTCTGCATCGCCATGACCGCGCTGTTCGGCACCATCATCCTGCTGCCGATCTACCTGCAGAACGTCCGCGGTCTGGGGTCGCTGCAGACCGGCCTGCTGCTGCTGCCCGGCGGTCTGCTGATGGGCCTGCTCGGTCCGGTCGTCGGCCGGCTGTTCGACCGGTACGGCCCGCGCGCGCTCAGCGTCACCGGCTCGTCGCTGCTGGTGCTGTGCATGCTCGGCCTCAGCCGGGTGGACGTCGCCACGCCGGTGGTGCTGCTGCTCGGGCTGCACCTGCTGTTCTCGCTCGGGCTGGCCTGCCTGTTCACCCCGGCGTTCACGACCGGGCTGAACCCGCTGCCGCCGCACCTGTACTCGCACGGCAGCGCCACCATCGCCACCCTGCAGCAGGTGGCCGGTGCCGCCGGGACCGCGCTGCTGATCACGATCATGGTGGTCCGCAGCACCGGGGCCGCGGCCAGCCGGCGCCCCGCCGATCCAGGCCCAGGTCAGCGGTCTGCACACGGCCTTCGCAGTCGCGGCCGCCATCGCGGCGATCGCCGTCGTGCTGGCCTGCTTCATGCAGCGGACCGCCGGAGCCGGGCACGGCGGACCGCCGGCCGACCCGGAGGCGCTGACCGCGACGACGCGCAGCCGGACGGCGCGGAGGGACTCCGGTCCGACGACCGGGCGCCCAGCGCTCCGGCTGAGCTCCGCTAGGGCACCCGGCAGACCGGCTGCTCCGAGGAGTGCGGCGGCCCACCGCGGGCCACCACCTCCGCGGCCGGCCGGTCCCCGTCCATCCAGTCCAGGCGCGGCAGGTCGGCCAGTGGCACCCAGCGGACGGTGTCGTGGGCCGGCCCGGCCGGGGGCGGGCGGCCGACCAGCTCGCACCACCACAGGCGCAGGACAAGCCCAGCGGCCAGGGTCCAGCCGTCGCCAGCCGGCGGCATCAGCTCCGGTCCGACCCGGATCTGAACGCCAAGCTCCTCGGCCAGCTCCCGGTGCAGTGCCGCGACCGGGTCCTCGCCCGGCTCGACCTTGCCGCCGGGGAACTCCCAGCGACCGGACGGCCGGAGGCGTCGGCAGGCCAGCAGGCGGGTGGGGGGGTCGATCTGGTCCGCGATCACGGCCCCCACCACGAGCTGCACCCGCCCAGGGTAGGCAGCCGGCCCGGGCCCCGCGCGTCGGCTGGTTACGGTGGGCGGGTGAGCGCAGAGCAGCGGGTGGCCGTGGTCACCGGCGGGGGGACGGGCATCGGCGCCGCCGTGGCCGTGGCCCTGGCCGCCGGCGGGTGGACGGTGGTGGTGGCCGGCCGCCGACCGGGTCCGCTGGCCGACCTGGCCAGCACCCATTCGGAGCTGGCCATCGACGCGTTCCCCACGGACGTGACCGACGAGGACGCGGTCCGCGCCCTGTTCGAGGACACCGTCCGGCGCCACGGCCGCGTCGACCTGCTGTTCAACAACGCCGGGCGGGGCGGGGCACCGGAGGAGATCGACCGGATCGACCTCGCCGAGTGGCGGGCGGTCGTCGACCTCAACCTGACCGGCATGTTCCTCTGCATCCGGGAGGCGTTCCGGGTGATGAAGGCCCAGCAGCCACAGGGCGGCCGGATCATCAACAACGGCTCGATCTCCGCGCACGCCCCGCGGCCGCGCTCCATCGCGTACACGGCGACCAAGCACGCCGTCACCGGCCTCACCAAGGCCACCGCGCTCGACGGCCGGCCGTACGGCATCGCCTGCGGGCAGATCGACATCGGCAACGCCGCCACCGATCTGACCCAGGCGATGAGCAGCGGCGTACCGCAGCCCGACGGCAGCGTCCGACCCGAGGCCAGGATGGACGCCGCTGAGGTAGGGGCCGCCGTGGTCTACATGGCGTCGCTGCCGCTGTCGAGCAACGTGGCGACGATGACCGTGATGGCCACCACGATGCCGTTCATCGGCCGCGGCTGACCGGCTCCCGCTCAGCCGAGCTCGCGGTCGAAGAAGGCCTTGGTGCGACGGATCGAGCGCTGCCAGGTCGCACCCTCGAAGGTGTGCCCCGCGCCCGCGTAGCTGTAGTAGGTGACGTCCTTGTCCTTCTTTCGCAGCGTACGGACGATCTCCCGCGACCAGTCGACCGGGCAGGTGTCGTCGGCCAGGCCGTGATGCACCAGCAACGGCTCGGTGATCCGGTCGAAGTAGGGCAGCGGTGACGCCGCCAGCCAGAACTCCGGGTTGTCGTCCGGCAGCCCGTAGCTGCGCTCGATCCGGCGGTTCACCCGGTCGCGGTCCTCGCTCGGCCGGTAGAACTGCTCCCAGTTCTGCGCCGCCCGGGAGCTGGTCGAGGCGTAGATGGACGCGGCGTCGACCAGCCCGGGCTGGGCCACCAGGGCGTTCAGGGTGACGTTGCCGCCCATCGAGCGCCCGAGCCAGGCCACCCGGTCCTCGTCGAGGTAGTCGAACCCGGACCGCTTCACCGCGTACACCGCATTCACCGTGTCGACGGCGTACGGCAGCCGGAGCTCGTAGTCCACGTCCGGGTCGTCATCCCCGCTGGCGTGACCGCGGTAGTCGACGTGTAGCACCACGTAGCCGTTGCGGGCGAAGTAGTCCTGCTCCCGCGGCATGCCCTGGCCGGGGACGTAGGCGTCGGGGTCGATGTACCCGTGGTTCATCACCACGACCGGGAAGGGTCCGTCGCCGTCCGGGACGGCCATCACGCCGGAGACCCGCAGCTTCTCGCTGCGGTAGGTCACCAGGTACCGCCGGTAGGCCCCGTTATCGGAGAGCAGCCGGCCGCGTCGCAGGTTGTCGCCGTCGTACTCCTTCTGGATCAGCGCCTGGACCGACACCGGGTTCGGCTTCCGGCTCGGCCGCGGCGACGGGGTGGGGCTGGGACTCGGGCGCGCCGCCGGGCTGCCGGCGGGGGCGGGGCTGGTGGCAGTGCTCGGCGAGGCGTCGGGAGCGGGTTCCGAGCCGGTGGAGGGTGTCGGCGTCGCGCCGGGCACCGGCGCGGAACTGCGGTCCTCGGCCGGCGTGCAGCCGGCCAGCACGACGAGCAGAGCGAACGACCAGGCGGACAGCGACCGTCTCATCCACCGAGTATTCCCGGTCCGCGACCCGGATCGGGAGGCCGGACCGGCGGCATCGGGCCGCACCCGGCAGGACCGGGCCCGGGTAGGGTCCGAGGGCGGCGGCAGCGTCACGACAAGGATGTCCCGACCCGACGTCCCGACTCCGACGACTCGAGCCGGCCGGCCACCGTCCCCGTCAGCTCCGACCCAGTGAGGTACCCGTTCTCGATCCCGCTCTGCCGGACACCGGCCCGGACGCCGTCTTCGGCGCGTTCGGCGACTGGCTCGCGGGCCAGGGCCTGGAGCCCTACCCGGCCCAGACCGACGCCCTGATCGAGCTGGTCTCGGGCTCCAACGTGATCCTGGCCACCCCTACCGGCTCCGGGAAGAGCCTGGTCGCGACCGGGCTGGAGTACGCCACCCTGGTCCGCGGTGGCCGCACCTTCTACACCGCGCCGATCAAGGCCCTGGTGTCGGAGAAGTTCTTCGCCGCCACCGCCGTGTTCGGGGCCGACCGGGTCGGCATGCTGACCGGGGACGCCAGCGTCAACCCGCGCGCGCCGATCATCTGCTGCACGGCCGAGATCCTGGCCAACATCGCCCTGCGGGAGGGCGCAGCGGCCGACGTGGCCGCCGTGGTGATGGACGAGTTCCACTACTACGCCGACCCGGACCGGGGCTGGGCCTGGCAGGTCCCCCTGGTCGAGCTGCCCCGGGCCCAGTTCCTGCTGATGTCGGCCACCCTCGGCGACGTCAGCCGCTTCGAGGCGGACCTGAGCCGGCGCACGGGCCGCCCGACCGCGGTGGTCGCAACGGCGGAGCGGCCGGTGCCGCTGCACTACAGCTGGGTGACCACCCCACTGCACGAGACGATCGAGGAGCGGCTGGCCACCCACCAGGCCCCGATCTACGTGGTGCACTTCAGCCGGGCGGCGGCCGTCGAGCAGGCCCAGGCACTCAACAGCCTGCGGGTCTGCACCCGGGAGGAGAAGGACCAGATCGCCGACCTGATCGGCGGCTTCCGGTTCACCGCCGGCTTCGGCACCGTGCTATCCCGGCTGGTCCGCAACGGCATCGGCGTGCACCACGCGGGCATGCTGCCCAAGTACCGCCGGCTGGTGGAGCTGCTGGCCCAGGCCGGGCTGCTGAAGATCATCTGCGGGACCGACACGCTGGGGGTGGGCATCAACGTGCCCATCCGGACCGTGCTGTTCAGCTCGCTGAGCAAGTACGACGGGGTCCGGCCGCGGCTGCTGACCGCCCGGGAGTTCCACCAGATCGCGGGGCGGGCCGGGCGCGCCGGCTTCGACAGCGCCGGCAGCGTCGCGGTGCAGGCGCCGGACCACGTGGTGGCTAACCTCAAGGCCCTGGCCAAGGCCGGCGACGACCCCAAGAAGCGGCGGAAGGTGGTCCGGAAGAAGCCGCCCGAAGGAACCGTAGGGTACGGGGAGCCGACCTTCGAGCGGCTGGTCGCCGCCGACCCGGAGCCGTTGGAGTCCTCCTTCCTGGTCAGCCACGCCATGCTGCTCGACGTGGTGAGCCGGCCCGGTGACTGCTGGGCGTCGATGCGGACGCTGCTGACCGAGAACGACGAGCCGGCGACCCGGCGGCGCCGGCACGTCCGGCGGGCACTGGCCATCTACCGCGGTCTGCTGAGCACCGGGGTGGTCGAGCGACTACCGGCACCGGACGCCGAGGGACGGCTCGCGCGCCTGACGGTCGAGCTGCAGCCGGAGTTCGCCCTCAACCAGCCGCTGTCGCCGTTCGCCCTGGCCGCCTTCGACCTGCTGGACGCCGAGTCCGACAGCTACGCCCTGGACGTGGTGTCGGTGATCGAGGCGACGCTGGAGGATCCGCGTCCGGTCCTCACCGCTCAGCGCAAGCTGGCCCGCGGCGAGGCGGTCGAGGCGATGAAGCGGGAGGGGATCGAGTACGAGGAGCGGGTCGAGCTGATGGAGGACGTCACCTACCCGCGTCCGCTGGCCGACCTGCTGCAGGTCGGGTACGTCGCCTACGCCCGCAGCCACCCGTGGGTGCTGGACGAGGAGCTGCGACCCAAGTCGGTGGTCCGCGACCTGACCGAGCGGGCCATGACGTTCACCGAGTACGTGGCGTTCTACGGGCTGGCCCGGGCCGAGGGACTGGTGCTGCGCTACCTGGCCGATGCGTACCAGGCGCTGCGGCGGACCGTACCCGAGGCGGCGCGCAGCCCGGAGCTGGAGGACCTCATCGCCTGGCTCGGTGAGCTGGTCCGGCAGGTCGACTCGAGCCTGATCGACGAGTGGGAGCGGCTGCGCAACCCCGACCCGGAGATGGCCGTGGCCGCCGCCAGCGGTCCGCCACCGCCCGTGACCGGCAATGCGCGGGCGTTCCGGGTGCTGGTCCGCAACGCCATGTTCCGCCGGGTGGAGCTGGCCGCCCGACACCGCTGGGCCGAGCTCGGTGCGCTCGACGCCGCCACGGGATTCGACGCCGACGCCTGGCGCGACGCCCTGGAGCCGTACCGAGTCGAGCACGGCGCCATCCAGACCGGCGCCGCTGCCCGCGGCCCGGCCCTGCTGCTCGTCGACGACACCCGCGACCCGTGGAGGGTCCGCCAGGTCCTCGACGACCCCGACGCCGACCACGACTGGTCGTTCGACGCGGAGGTGGACCTGGCCGCCAGCGACGCGCAGGGCACGGCGGTGCTGCGGGTCACCCGGGTCGGACCGACGGGCGCCTGGTAGCACGGGGCTGAGGGACGCCGACTAGCCGAGCAGCATTGGCTCGCTGCTCCGCGCTCCTGGCAGGACCTCCCCGGGGGCCTAGACGGTCGGCGGAACGGTCGGCGGAACGGTCGGCGGAACGGTCGGCGGAACGGTCGGCTCGGTACGGGTCGCGGTCTCGACCTTGTCGGCGGCGGTGCGGACCACCGAGGCCACCGGGTCGGGCAGCCGGTCGGCGTTCTTCCGCACCTCACCGGCGATGTTGGCGACTCCGGACTGCACCCGGGGGTCGTGGGCGATCTCGTTGGCGCGAACCTTGAGCTCCTCGAACTTCGCGCGGCCGGACCGCGTTCCCAGTACGTAGCCGACGGCGGCGGCACCAGCCGCCACGACGAGGGTCTTCAGCTTCATCACGACTCCTGACGTATCGAATCCGCCGATCCTAGTGGGCTGGGTCCGGGCGGGCTCAGTCGGTCCGAGCCCAGGCCGACGCCGGCCCGCGACCATCGGCCGACGTCCCCGGGTACGTTGTAAACATGACTGCCACGCAGGAACAGACAGAGACGATCACCAAGCTGATCGAGGGCGCCAAGATCGCCCTGGTCACCACGGTCGGGGCCCACGGCGAGCTGGTCAGCCGGCCCCTGGCCGTCCAGGACCGGGAGTTCGACGGGGACCTGTACTTCTTCACCCAGGACCCGTCCCCGAAGACCGAGCAGGTCCGGGCCAACCCGCACGTGAACGTGGCGCTGCAGACGGGCAACGACTTCTTGTCGATCGCCGGCACCGCCAGCCTCACCCGGGATCCCGCGCTGATCGACCAGCTCTGGAACCCGCACGCAGAGGCGTGGTTCGAGAACGGCAAGGACGACCCCACGGTGGCGCTGCTCAAGGTGCACGCCGAGACGGCGGAGTACTGGACGATCGACTCGCCCAAGGTGGTGGCCGCGGTCAAGTACGCCGCCGCGATCGTGCGCGGCGGTCAGCCCGACGTCGGGGACAACGAGACCGTCACGCTCTGAGCTGGGTCGGGGCTTCACCGCTGACGATCCGGCGGAGGCTGCCCGCCAGCAACGCCGCCCGGAACGACGTGCCGAGCGCCTCCTGGGTGGCGCGCACGACCCGCTCCCGGTCGGCGCGCTCGGCGGCGGGGACGGGGGTGCCGATGTCGTCGCGGAGCCGGTCGGCGACCCCCAGTTCGGCGGCGGCGGTCCGGTAGTCCCCGGTGGCCACCGCGATGGCGGCCAGCTCGTCGAGCACGCTCGCCATCCGCCACCGGTCGCCGACGCGGTCGTGCCCCTCCAGGCTGCTCTGCTGCAGCAGGCGGGCCGTCGTGTGCTGGCCGTTCAACCGGGCGACCACCCCGAGCTGGTTCTCGGCCCAGGCGACGCCTTCGCGGAACCCGACCCGCCGGCTCAGGTCCAGCGCCTGCTGGAGCAGGAGCTCGGCGCTGCGGAGGTCGTCCCGGTAGCGGGCCGTCACGCCCACGTTGACCAGGGCCCAGACCAGCGCCTCGTCGTCGCCGGAACGCTGGATCCGGCGCAAGGCCTGCGGGCCGAGCTGCTCGGCGGCGTCGAGGTCGCCTCGGATCCAGGCGACGAAGGCCAGGTAGTTGAGCTCCACCCCCACCGCGTGGCTGTCGCCGAACGACTCGGCCAGCTGGAGGGCCTGCGTGTGCAGCTGCTCGGCGCGCTCGTACTCGCCGCGCTCCCGGGCGATCGATCCGAGTCGGGTCAGGCACCAGCCGATCCGCATCGGGTCGTCGATCTCCCGGTAGGTGTGCAGGGCGAGCTCGATCTGGGACTGGGCCTGGGCGTAGTCGCACTGCAGGAAGGCCAGGATGCCTGACCCGGCCAGGGCCGAGGCCCGGAGCTCCGCCGGGGCGTCACCCGCCGCCTGCAGAGCCGCCGTCATCCACCGTCGGCCCTCGGTGTACCGGCCGCGGAGATAGCACCAGCGCCAGAGGGCGCCCGCGGTCCGGAGCCCCGTGTGAGGGTCGTGCTCGGTGAACCAGGCCAGCGCCAGCCGCAGGTTGCTCACGTCCTCGTCCAGCACCCCGAGCCAGGCGTGCTGCTCACCGCTGGTGAGGCGCGGCTCGGCCTCCAGCACCAGACCGCTGAAGTACTCGGCGTGCCGGCGGCGGACCGTCGCCCGCTCGACCGCCGTCAGGCGGTCACCGGCGAAGGCCCGGACGACCTCGAACAGGGTGAACCGGGCCGTCTCACCGGTCTCGGTGAACCGCGACAGCAACGACTTGGCCAGCAGTGAGGAGATCAGGTCCAGCACCTCGACCGCGTCCCACCGGTCGGCGCAGACCGCGGCCAGGGACGCGTGGGTGAAGCTGGTGAAGGCGGTCATCCGCTGTAGCGCCAGCTGCTCGTCGGCGCTCAGCAGTCGATAGGTCCACCCGACGACGCGTTCGGTCAGCTCGTCCGCACCCGCGGGATAGGCGGGCCGGAGGATCCCGAGCGTCCGGTCCAGCGCGTCGGCGAGCGCCGGCAGCGACAGCACGTGGCTGCGGGCTGCGGCCATCTCCAGTGCCAGCGGAAGCCCGTCCAGGCGACGGCAGATCCGGCTGACGCTGACCGCCTCCTCGCCCGACAGGGACCTGGTTGACCCGGCGCGGTCGAGGAACAGTCGGGCGGCCGGGGAGTCGGCGAGCTCGTCCGGGCCGGCGTCGGGGGCGGGAATCGACAGCGGGTCCAGCACGTACGCCGTCTCGCCGGCGAGCAGCAGCCGATGGCTGCTGGTGATCAGCACGGTGAGGCCCGGGCTGCCGGTCACCAGATGCAGGGCCAGGTCGCGAACCTCCTCGAGCAGATGCTCCGACCCGTCGAAGACGATCAGCTGGTGGTGGTCCGCGAGCTGCTCGACGAGGCTGCCGATCGGGCCGCCGGGCTCCAGCCGGGCCCCCAGGGCGGCCGCCGCCGCCGGCAGCAGGACGTTGCCGGGACCGACTGAGGCCATCGACATCCACCCCACGCCGTCGCGGAACCAGGGGTGGACCCGGCCCACCAGCTCGGCGGCCACCCGGGTCTTGCCGACCCCGCCGGGGCCGGTGATGCTCAGCAGCCGGGTGCCGTTGGCCAGCAGCGCGGTCAGCCGCTCCATGTCGTCGTCGCGGCCGACCAGCACGTCGAGGTAGCGCGGGGCGCTGAGCACCAGCCCGTTCGACGCGGCCGGGCTCGACCTGGCCGGGGCTGCCGGCCTGGGATCCTCGCTGACCTGGGCGTCGAACAGCCGCTGGCGGGTGGAGGGGTCCAGCTCGAGCGCGTCGGCCAGCAGCCGCATGGTCGTCATCCGCGGGGAACGTCGGCCCCGCTCCAGCAGGGAGACCGCCTCCGGGCTCAGCCCGGCCCGGTCGGCCAGCAGCTCTTGGGACATGCCCGCACGCTTGCGCAGCCGTCGGAGCTCGTCTCCGAATGCACCCATGAACGTGTCTCCCAGACCGCGGTCTCGACGGTCAACGAGCAGCCTACCGGCCCCACCAGGGCAGCGCTGCGTCTCGGTTGTCCGACCTGTGTCCGTGGTCGCCCGCCCTCGGGCCCGGCGAGACTTGCTGTTGCGAGGACAGCGAGGGCGTTCCCCATGGGGAGTGGGCCGGGAGACCGGCCTGCTGGGAACGCCCTCCACTCGCGTCCGGTCCCGTTTTCCGCGCCGGCGGGGCGGAAACCGGCGCCGTCGGCGTCCCGGATCTGATAGGACGTGTCGATGCACGCCGACACCCGGCCGGGCCCGCGCCAGACTCCGATCGAGTACGTGATCTTCGACTGGGCCGGCACGCTGACGCCCTGGCACGTCCTCGAGCCCGCGGACGCCTGGGTGGCCGCTGTCGGGGCGGGGTCGGAGGCGTCGCGCCTGCAACGCGCTGAGGAGACCATCTGGCTTCGCAGCCGCGACGAGCACCGCAGCGCCACCCTGGCCGAGGTGGAGCAGCTGGCCGGGGTCGCCGTCAGCGCCGACCAGTACGACGCGTACTTCTCCTGGTGGGAGCAGCACACCATCACCGACCCCCTGGTGGCCCCGCTGTTCACCGAGCTGGCCGGCCGCGGGCTCCGGATCGGCGTGCTGTCCAACACCATCTGGCCGCGGGAACGCCACGAGCAGATCTTCCGCCGCGACGGGGTGCTGCACCTGCTGGACGGTGCCGTCTACTCCAGTGAGATCGCCTGGACCAAGCCGCATCCGGCGGCCTTTCAGGCCGCCCTTGCGGCGGTCGGCGGGGGCGACCCCGCCTCAGCGGTCTTCGTCGGCGACCGCCTGTTCGACGACATCCACGGCGCCAAGAACGCCGGCATGAAGGCCGTCCTGGTGCCGCACAGCGTCATCCCCGCGTGGCAGACCACCGGGGTCGAGGGCAGCCCGGACGCCGTGGTCGACAGTCTCGCGGACCTGGTCGGGCACCTGGACCTGTGGCTCGGGGAGGTCGCGGGGGCCGGCGGGTGATGCGTGCCGGCGTTCTGGACGTACCAGCCGGCGAGTGGCCTTCAGCCACTTAGGGTGCCCTCACCCACCACCTAGACTGTGCCGGGTCCGGCTGGCAGGAGGTGCAGGGGTGGAGTACGTCCGCAGCCTGCCCTTCCCGATCGCCGTAGCGGCGCTGTTCGTGATCGTGTTGCTGCGGGCCGGCGGGACATACGGCCTGGGACGGGCCGCCCACGCCGGCGCCGACCGGACCCGGCTGCGGCGCCTGCTGGCGTCGCCGCGGTTCGCCCGGGCGGAGGATCTGATCGCGCGCTGGGGTGCGCCAGTGGTGGCGGTGTCGTTCCTGACCGTCGGCTTCCAGACCGTGGCCAACCTCGCAGCCGGGGTCACCCGGATGCCGCTGCGTCGCTACCTGCCGGCTCTGGTCGTCGGCGGGCTCTGTTGGGCCGTGCTGTACGCGTCCCTCGGGTTGGTCACCGTCGCCGCCCTCCACGGTCTGTGGGAGGTCACTCCCGTCGGGACCGCCGTCGTGCTCGCCGTCGGGGTGGCCGCCGCCGGTGCGTATGTCGCCGGACAGCTCCGGGGTCGGCGCCGGTCGCGCGCCGACCGCGTCCCCTGAGCGAACCCGGCCCGCTGCAGTGGCCCCGCTAGCGTGAGCCTGTGACGTTCTCTCCCGAGCGGTGGACCCCGGTCGGCGGCTTCGCCTTCACCGACATCACCTACCACCGGGCCCGCTCCGCCCCGGTGGTCCGGGTGGCCTTCGACCGGCCCGAGGTGCGGAACGCGTTCCGGCCGCACACGGTCGACGAGCTGTACCGCGCCCTCGACCACGCCCGGACCTCCTCCGACGTGGGCGCCGTCCTGCTGACCGGCAACGGGCCGTCACCGAAGGACGGCGGCTGGGCCTTCTGCAGCGGCGGCGACCAGCGGATCCGCGGCCGGGCCGGGTACCAGTACGGGGACGACAGCGGCAGTGTCGACCCGGCCGCGCTCGGGCGGCTGCACATCCTCGAGGTACAGCGGTTGATCCGGTTCATGCCCAAGGTGGTCATCGCCCTGGTCAACGGGTGGGCCGCCGGCGGGGGGCACAGCCTGCACGTGGTCTGCGACCTGACGCTGGCCAGCGCCGAGCACGCCCGGTTCAAGCAGACCGACGCCGACGTCGGGTCGTTCGACGGCGGCTTCGGCTCGGCGTACCTGGCCCGTCAGGTCGGCCAGAAGCTGGCCCGGGAGATCTTCTTCCTCGGCGAGGTCTACACCGCGGAAGACGCCCACCGGATGGGCATGGTCAACCGGGTCGTGCCGCACGCCGACCTGGAGGACGTCGGCCTGGAGTGGGGCCGGAAGATCTGCGCCAAGAGCCCGACCGCGCAGCGGATGCTGAAGTTCGCCTTCAACGCCGTCGACGACGGTCTGGTGGGCCAGCAGGTCTTCGCCGGCGAGGCAACCCGGCTGGCCTACATGACCGACGAGGCCGTCGAGGGTCGGGACGCGTTCCTGCAGAAGCGGCCGCCGGACTGGTCGGCCTTCCCGTACTACTACTGATCCCGCTACTACTGATCCCGCATCGCCTTGAGTCCGCGGGCCGGCGCGGGCCGGCCGCGGCGGCGAGGCAGAGCGCCTACCTCTGCCGACGCCGCCCGCGCCGTTATCCATCGCGAGAGGCGAACAGCGGTGTCAATCGGGTACGCCCGATCGGAGTGGCCAACCCGGCGCCGAATGGCTCAGTCGACGACCCCGTACAGGCGGTCGCCGGCGTCACCCAGCCCAGGGACGATGTAGCCCAGCTCGTTGAGACGTTCGTCGACGGCCGCCGTGACCAAGGTGCAGGGCACCCGCAGGTCCTCCAGCAGCGCGGTGATCCGCTGGATGCCCTCCGGCGCCGCGAGCAGGCAGATGCAGGTGATGTGGTCGGCCCCGCGGCGGACCAGGAACTGGACGGCCGCCGCCAGGGTCCCGCCGGTCGCCAGCATCGGGTCCAGGACGTAGCACTGCCGACCCGACAGGTCGTCCGGCAACCGCTCGGCGTAGGTCGAGGCCTGCAGCGTCTGTTCGTCCCGGACCATCCCCACGAAGCCCACCTCGGCGGTCGGCATCAGCCTGGTCATGCCCTCCAGCATCCCCAGGCCCGCCCGCAGGATCGGGACCACCAGGGGTCGGGGGCGGCTCAGCTGCACGCCGTCGGCCCGCCCCACCGGGGTGTCCACCTGGGTGGGGCTGACCCGAGCCTCGCGGGTCGCCTCGTAGGCCAGCAGCGTGACCAGCTCCTCGGTCAGCCGCCGGAAGGTGGGGGAGTCGGTGCGCTTGTCCCGCAACGTCGTCAGCTTGTGCGCGACCAGCGGGTGGTCGACGATGCAGAGGTCCACTCCCGAACCGTAGCGAGTCTGGAGGGGGACGGCGATCGGAGTCGTCATGATCGTGGGCCCCGTGACACGATGGGGCGCGGCCCATCAGCCACCCGGCACGATGAGAGCACGGCCACCGGCCGAGAGAGGCAGGGAGGGTTCATGTCGGACTTCGACGACGAGGACTACGAGTCGTTCGATCTCGATGACCCGAACCGCCCCCGCCGGCTGGGTGAGCGCGACGCCGTCCGCGGGCCCGGGACGGGCGACGACACCGTCGACGAGTCCGACGCTGGCGCGCCCGACGCCGACGAGGACGAGGACGACGAGTCCGACGACGAAGGCGACGACGAAGACGAGCGACGACGAGTCGACGACGAGGACGACGAGGACGACGAAGACGAAGCGGATGAGGACGACGAGCCGGAGGACGCCGAAGAGGACGAGATCGACTTCGTCGTCGCGGCGTACCGCGAGGACGGGCAGGCGATGGTCCAGGCGCTGCGTCTCGACCTGGCCAACGACCTCGAGGAGCTGGTGACCCAGCTGCGGCGGCTACCGGGCGAAGCCGGCGCGATCGGTTTCGTCAGCCTGGTCGAGGAGGTCTTCGTCATCGTCCGGGTCCGCGGACGGCACGTCCAGGTGCTGCTGAGCGACGGTGGGGCGGCCGGAGACTGGCCCATCGCCCGCGACGTCGCGGACCTGCTGGGCGCCGACATCCCCGATCTGGACGAGGACACCGAGCCGATGGGCGACCTCGGCATCTTCAACGACCTCGGCATCAGCGACTTCGACATGAGCTCGATCGCCGGGAACGTCGACCTGGGCAGCGACCAGATGCTGATGGAGATCGCCGACAAGATCAACCTCGGCCCGCAGTTCCGGCGGGTGGCCGAGGCGGCCCTGAACGCCTGAGAGCGTCGTGCCGACGGTTTGGGACCCGGCGATGCGGGCCGCGTTGGAGGTGGCGGTGACCGCGGCCGAGCGGGGCGACGTGCCGGTCGGCGCCGCACTGCTGGATCCCGCCGGGGAGATCGTGGCCGTCGCCGGCAACGAGCGTGAGCAGACCGGCGACCCGACGGCTCACGCCGAGGTGCAGGTGCTCCGCGTCGCCGCGACCCGGCGGGCGGCCGCCGCCCTCGACTGGCGGCTCACCGGGCACACGCTGGTCGTCACCCTCGAGCCGTGCACGATGTGCGCGGGCGCCCTGGTGCTGGCCCGGATCGAGCGGCTGGTCTTCGGCGCGTACGACCCCAAGGCGGGTGCGGTCGCCTCCCTGTTCGACGTGGTCCGGGACCCCCGGCTGAACCACCGGGTGGATGTCCGCGGCGGCATCCTGGCTGAGGAGTGCGGAGCGCTGCTGACCGGGTTCTTCGCCGACCGCTGACCCAGCGTCCGGTGCGACTCCTCGATTCGCTCGGCGCCGCCGGGTTTAGGTAGTCTCTGCGGCGGTGGCGTGTCTGAGCGGCCTAAAGAGCGCGCCTCGAAAGCGCGTGAGGGGCAACCCTCCGCGGGTTCAAATCCCGCCGCCACCGCCAGTTGACTAGGTCAGACGCCGGTTCTCGCCAATCGCGAGGACCGGCGTTCTTGTTCCTAGTCTCAGTTTCAGTCTCAGTTCGGCTCAGAATCGGACCGTTCTGACCCTCCGACTGCAGCTCCAGGCGCCGTTGAGTCGAGAAGTCGGAAAGTACTACCGCAAGGCTTTTTGTCCTAACAAACTGGCGAGTTCCGCCAAGGACTCCTCTCTCAAGGAGTAGGTCCGGCGCAGGTGGACCCGTCGATGCCGGGCATGATGATCCATCGTGGTAGCCCTTCGATCTCGCCGCCTCGAGGCCCTCTTCGGTGCGGCACTGGACACCCTCACCCCTGATCACGTCCGCGGACTGGTCACGGCCGGCGCGCAGGAGGCGTTTGACCTCGACTTCAAGCGGGAGCTCTACGGACGCGCCGATTCCGACCGCCGCGCGCTTGCGGTCGATGTCGCAGCGCTCGCCAACACCGCCGGCGGAGTGATCGTCATCGGCATCGAGGAGGACGACCAGGCTCGGGCCACCGCAGCAGCAGGGGTGGACGTGTCGGATGCCGAGGCTTCCCGCATACGGCAGATCGTCGCAGCCCTCGTCGCCCCGCTCCCGATGTTCGACATCGTCAGCGTCACGGACTCGGGCGACCTGACCCGCGGCTTCCTACTGGTCGCCCTCCCACGCAGCGCGAACGCGCCCCATGCACGTGTTGGTCAACGACGGCCTGCGGTACCCGCGCCGCAACGGCGCGACGATCCGCTACCTGTCCGAACCCGAGGTCGCCGCCGCCTACCGCGAACGATCGGCGGGCGTGGCCGCCCAAGCTCAACGCGTCCTCGACGTCGAACGTGAGGCTGTCGCCCGACTCGACCATGCCGAGCACGCCTGGCTCCTAGTGAGCCTGACGCCGGACCTGCCTGGCGACCTTGTCATCACCACAGCCGCCTTCCGCGAGTTCCAGGAGACCACGATGGGTACGCAACCGGCGATCGTGCCGGTGGGCGTGTCCTATCAGCGCACCAGCGTTGGCCGGCGCCGGCTGCTGGCCGATGGCACCGGAAACGACTCGCCTCTTGCCAGATACACCTCGCTGGAGCTACACGGCGACGGGGCCGGCGCATTCGGCCTCCAGCTGCGCGACATGACACCACCGGACCCCCTCAACGGAGGTCGGCAGGAGGATCTCGACACCGTGGTGACGCCACGCCACCGGCCGTACGTCGTCAACGACGAGGCGATCACGATCGCCGCGGTGTCCGGGCTGGTGTCGCTCGCGCGGCATGCCCGAGACCGGGCCGCCGCCGGAGGCAACGCGATCCTGGGCGCCACGCTGCTGCCGGCCACCAATACCCTCGTCGAGATCGGGCACAACCGCGACCATGGGCTGATGCGCAGCCGGAGCCGCGTCTCTATGCCGGACAGTGTCACCGCCGAATCGGTCGTCCCGCTCGACGCTCTTGCCGACGCCGGCCCGACGCTGGCCGGCGCCGCTGCCAGCCTGGTCGACGAGATCGGTCAAGCGTTCGGCATCCCCGAGCTCGGCCAGCTCGGCCGCGACGGCAGGCTGCGCTCGCGGTACTGGAGCCACTTCTGGAGCGGACAGGTGATCACTTGGGCCGAGCAGCACAGCATCGAGGTGACCAGCGAGACGCAGGACGCCCGACCGGTCGCGGTCTCGGTGGGCTTCTGCCCGTGCGGCGCGACCGGCCCTAGTCCGGACCGGGCCGCGGATGCGCCACTTGCTCCGGTCATGAGGTCGCGTTCCGGACGAGATCCGTTGAGACAAGTGCCAAGACTCCCAGCAGGCCAGTGACATCCGTCCTGAGTGACCAACTGCGTGACTACGGGGTCGACGATCAGCGGCTATGGGTGGACGCCGCTGGACGTCTCATGCGTCCAGGTTCATGCGACAACGCGGGGGCGATCGTCGTTTGCAAGCAGAAGGCTGCACATCGCCATTGAGGCGGCTCCTCACTGGCTGCTGGACTGACCCTGACGACTGGTTCGTTCTCAGCGACCATCCGACAATCGTCGCCTCCTTCGACCTCTGACCAGCCGCCCCGACAGGATTCTGCTAAGCATCCCCGCGGCTCGTCGCGATGAGTCAGCGCGTCCCAGGGTGAGCTGTTCTCGTACTTCTTTAGGATGGCTCCATGCGTTCGCGCTGCCTCGTCGCCGGTTGGCCGCCGGCTGACTCTATTGGCTCGGAAGCATGAAGCCACGCTTCGTCCACAGTTGATTGCGGCCGGTGCCGAAACCGCCGGATGATCCATACAGCACGTTGAAAGACTGCTCGCCCTGCGATCCGATGGCGAGGTCCACGCCTGAACGGCCGTCGAAGCTCCCGGTGGTGAGGAACCATCCGAACTCGTCGCCTCCTCTCACCGCACCGGGGATCCCTCGCTGACCTTGATGGATGGTCTGGTCGTTCGCTGGGTCGAGACCCTGTTTCGATCCGTGGATGATCTGCACAGATCCCGCGTTATGGATCCGGCCCAGAGATTCGCCGGGGACGCCAATGGCCAGGTCGTCGTAGGAGCCGTTGCGGTCGCGACCGAAGGCGCCGCCGACAAGAGCGACACCGAACACGTCGATGGACTCTGGCTTGCCGGCAATGCCTCGAGTCGCCTGGCTCAGGATCTGAGCGTTCCTGCTGGTCAGGCCGCGACTCGATCCGTAGATGACGTTGACGGCTCCTGCGTAGTCGTTCTCTCCGGGCACGCCGATGGCCAGGTCGTCATACCGTGACCCCGTGAAGCGGGCCGCCGTCAGCGCTTGACCGAAGGCCTCCTCGTCCTCCACGACGCCAGGAACTCCGCGGCTGTTCTGCGTCCAACGCTGACTCACGGATGCGGTGAGGCCCGCGCCACCCCCGTACATCACGGTGACCGAGCCGGCGGAGACATGCCCGCTCAGATAGTCGTCGGTGACACCGATGGCCAGGTCGTCGTAGGCACTGCGCCCGAAGTTGCCAGCAGCGAGCGACGACCCAAACAGGTCCCCACTCTCGGCCTTGCCTCGGACACCGGGAGATTTCTCCGTCCACATCTGACTGCGCGCCGATGTCAGACCTGACGCTGAGCCATACAGCACGTGCACGGCACCCTCGCGATTGTTCTCGTACCGTACGCCGATGGCGAGATCGTCCTGGGCGCCATGGCCGAAGTTCCCGACAGCGAGCGCGACGCCGGATTGACGGGGTTGAAGGTGCAGCAGTGTGCAGCAGCGGCAGCGCTGACTGCGTTCGTTTCCTGCGAGGGGGATGCTAGGTAATGTCGAGGCTGGAGCCAATATCTGGGTTGTCGGTGAAGTAGCCGTCCATGCCGGCGTCGAGGAACACCTGGATCTCGCCGGCCAGGTTGCCGGGCGCGTTCTGATCTGGACCGCTCCGGAATTCGACCGGTAAGTGCCGGTTCTCCCGTCTGAATGTCCACCCGATCACAATCAGCCCGGCCGCGTGGGCGTCCGCGATCACAGGAGTCGGGGCCATGAGGCGGCCTTCTAGGGGGTGAGGAGGCTTCGTCACGGGGTATCGAGGGATCATCACGTCCTTGCAGAGACCGACGGCGTCGGCGTACCCGGCGATCGTTGCGAGTCCGGCGGGCTTGGCCATGTCTGCGTAGGTAACGCCAGTGCCCCGGAGGTCGAACGGTTGGCCGGAGCAGTTGATCAGCTGGCTCAGTGACACCTCGGTGCGTTGGTTGAGCTGCTGCAGGTTGGTCGTCTCGAAGCTCTGGATCATGACTGGCGCGTCGCGGTTGTTGAGGTCGGCGGCGGACAGCGCATCCAACAGGGGTCCCTCGATGGGAAGGCCGATGGAGGCGAAGTAGGTCGGGTTCTTGGTCTCTGGTGTGACGCCGACCGGCTGACCGCTGCAAGTCGTGGAGTGCCGGGCGAGGTCCAGCACCTCGGCCAGGGTGGGGATCGGGTACATGCCGTCGTACGCCCTCGATCGATAGCCGGGCAGCCGTTCCTTGGCCCGTAAGGTGCGCAGCTCGGCGAGGGTGAAGTCCTCGGTGAACCAGTGGTCCTCGTGGCGCGTCCCAACAACGATCGTCCGCTTGTGGTTCTCGAACTCGGGGCGGTCCTCGACGTCGGTGGTCTCGGTGATGTCGTTCTCGTGACGGGCGACGGGGACGTCGTCCTTGGTCATCACGACGTCGGGCTCGATGACGTCGGCGCACTGACGGATCGCCAGGGCATACGCAGCCAGGGTGTGCTCCGGCCGGTAGCCGCTGGCACCACGATGCGCGATGACGGTGTGCTCGGACTCCGTCACCGAGATCGTCGCCTCCGGGTCGACAAGGATCATCTCCGTGTCGTCCGGCGTGCCCGGCCGGCGAGCCGCGTCGCCGGGGAAGTTGTTGTCATTGACGATCATCATCCGCCCGTCGGGCAACGGAACCAGCGTCTCCACCGACCGCAGCCCGAAGCTGAACGGGTCACCCGCTCCCCAGCCGCCGCCTTGGCCGACCTTGCCGGGATTGTCGAGTTTCAACAAGTCCATCTGAAGAGACTTGGCCAGCATGTCGGAGCCGTCGGTACGGCGCAGGTCGACCTGGTAGACCCGCTTGGTGACCGCGGCGTCGCCGTCGAGATCATCCCGCTCGAGGACCAGCATGGTGTTCCTGGTCATCATCTGTGCATCGGCGACGAGGTTGGCGTCGGTGTCGACACGGTAGTCCCAGCGTCGGCCGGTGTAGCGACCACTACGCGTGTCGAACTCCGAGATCACCCGCCGCCTGGGGTCGCTGTCGTCGACCAGGGACTTCTCAAGGATGGGGTAGAGGAAGCGGCCGTTGGGCGACAGGGCCGTGGCCTCGAACCCGCCGCTGGGCTGTGTCGTCGGGGTCGAATTGCCCAGCCGTGGGTGCTGTGGCGACTTGCCTAGAGGCGACGGCACTGGTCGCGACAGCAGCCGGCCCCGTCGGTCGACATGGAGCAGGAACGGTCCGAACTCCTCACCGATCCAGAAGGTGCCATCCGGCATCCGCTGCAGTGACTCGACGTCGAAGTCGCCGCCAGTCAGCAGCCGTTTCCGAGTGGACTCCCGCACGATCGGGAAGGCGATCATGTTGCGGGGGTCGGACAAGGTGAGGTAGCGGATGATCTGGATGCTGCCGCTCCCCTGATCCTGATCCCAGCGTGGCCGCACCAGGTAGATCCGGAGCAGGAAGTCGCTGGAGTTCGCCTTGGTGCCGAACCCGCTGTCCGGCATCGCCCAGAAGGTGCCGTCCCCGTTGGCCACCGCCGAGGAGAATCCCGGGATGACCTGGCCGTCGAACGGTCCGGTCCGGCCATTGGCTGGCGCCGCGTCCGCTCCGGACTGCTGCCCGGGCGCCAGATAGTCCGCGGACAAGGTGGCTCGAGCCAACACTCGGGGAGCGACGACCTGCTGTGCGGCGCTGGGTTCCGCCGCGACCGGCGCTGGCGGTGTCAGAGCCACCACCATGCCCGCCACCAGCAGTGCAGCTACCCAGGAATTCAGTCGTATGGAATCGTAGTGGCGGCGGGAACTCAGGGACAGCAACATCGATACTCCTCACCGGCTCGGCCGGTCGACGGCCGCGCCTCGGCGCCGACAGGCTTGACGGATCAGCGGGCGAAGCATCTCCGTGCGCAGACGGCAATTACTGTGGCGCATGAAGTTCGACGAACTTGGGCCGAGGGTACAGCGCGCGAAGTAATCTGCGCTACCCCTCATCTTGGTTCCCGCGTCGAGCCGGGGAATATCGCTGGCCGACGGCACCCAAACCGCAAAAGTTCCCTTCGGCCGGGGACTGACCTTCTCCCATCGGTTTGAGCCGAACTGCATCACAAAGATGGCCCCGGCAACTGTCAAGCCATGATCTGCAGCCGCGCCAGGGCCGACTGAGAACGCCATCTGCGCCCAGCGATCCGCAACACCCGCGGCAGCTCAAGTGGATCAACTCAACCGAAATGGCCGCAGATGTCGTGGCTCAAGCCGTCGGGAAGTCAGAGCCCAAAGCATCCCACCTACCGCCACCCAACACAGGACCGTTGCACCTTTGCCGTCGTCTACTCCCAGAGGAGACCCGCCTAAGTGAATCGCGGTCGGCTAGGACGACTCAGAACAAGGTAATCGCCATTCCGTAGTGCGTGGCGAACTGCGTGACGAAGGTGCGGAACCTGCGATGCACCCCGCGGTTCCGCCAACCCACCTGGGTCACCAGAAGGCTCTCACCAATTCTAGACCGCGATATTTCTGTGCCTTGGAATCCAGCCTAGCCAACGTCTCAGGCTAGAAGGGCGTCGCAGACCTGAGCGTTGAAGGTAGTCAAGGTGTTATTCCCCGCAACGTCAACGTCGTTCGTAATGGTGTTGACGTAGTCGTTGCCTGCGGCGATGACCACCCGTCGACCATCAGGAAGGCGGGCCTGCCGGAACAACCCCGTAATAACGTCATCGCCGGTCTGCGGATCGATCTGACCGTTGAAATGGCCCTCATAAAAGATCTCTACACCCGTGGGCCCGACAAGAGTGCCAGTGAAGGCGGTATGACGCGACTCCCGAGTGACGGTGCCCGTGTCGTCAGTCCAAGTCTTCACGGTTCGTGCCACAGTCAGGTTCGGATCGTGACTGTGCCGCCCGGGCAGTCACCGTAGACCCGGCTCGGTACGACGATCGTGCTCCGCGTGATCTGCGGCGCAGAAGCAACAGCAGGCCCTCCGGCCGCCAGCGTCAAGGCCGCTACCACGATCGCTAGCCCGATCCCACTGACCAACTCATGGAAGTTCCTCCATACGCGGACGGTTCCGTGCGTCGCATTCTTCTGCTCAGCGAATAAGTCAGTCAACAGCCCCACTGCCATCGATCGGATCCGCCGGCGGCCGTCCGCGTGTCCACCTATACGCCCAGTACAGCCGAGACGTAGCGGCACGAGCTGCTCCAATTCCGCGGTATCCCCAACCGATGGCGGCTGCCCCGCGAATGCGGCCCGCTGATGCATCTGCGCGGAGTTCGGACAAAGACGTTAGGACTCGAACACCAATGACTCCAACAAGCTACACCGGGCAGGTGACGTCCATGCCCTACGCGAACGAGCCGGTAGCTGGATTGAGATCACGTTGCCCATACCCCTGACCACTCCTCATCGTGTGCTCTCCACTGCAGATAACATCCTTCTCCGCCGCCGGCCTGAACAGAGTGTGTGATGGCTCGACGCGCGTGAGCACGGCGTCCATGCTTACGCGGGCCACAGTTCTGCCCGACCCCAGCGTGACCCCAACGCCCGCCAGCCAGCACACGCCGCCAACTGATTCTGCACAACTGGCCGTGCGCGGCTGCGCACGCCAGATGGGCGGCAAGGATGTTTGCAAACAGGTGGTGGCCGCCGTGCTCGCCGCCAGTGGTCACTGGGAGACGCAGCCGCTCGCAGTTCTCGGCCGGGGGTCACGCCCGCTTGGCTCCAACTTCTACTAGAACGACTTCAGGAGCCGCTTACGCCTTAGTCTCATCGACAGTCTCAGTCGCCTCTGTTCACGGGCGTTCATGTGCTTCCTGTTAGGGTCCTGCTTGTCGCGGTTGAGGCGGACCTAGACGTCGAGATCAGCCGATGGCAGACCTCGAAAGCGCGTGAGGGGCAACCCTCCGCGGGTTCAAATCCCGCCGCCACCGCCAGTTGACAAGACCAAACGCCGGTGCTGCCGTGAGGCAGGACCGGCGTTCTTGGTCTCTAGTCTCAAGTCCAGACGTCACCAGGCCCAGTCCGTTGTGCACGGCGTTTGAGGTGACCCGTGGCTCGGTCGAGGGGCCACATGGCGACATCAACCGGCACCATTCTGAGACTGGAAATACTCAACCTCAGGTGGACCACCCGGCGGTCTCCCTATCCAAGCCGTGGTGTGCCGTTTCTAGGTCCTGCCGCTCGAGAGGTGACGGCGTCCAACCATGCGTCTGACGTTGCTGACCTGCTCGACGGAGGAGCGTTCGGGCCGCCCTTCGTAGTCCTCTGCTGGCCGCGACGCGTGCCAGCCCCTCCAGAGCTGCTGCCGCCGCGGGATATGTGGGTTCGCCTCGGACCGTGACGATTCGCAGCGCATGCGCGAAACGGTCCTGCGCGGCGTCGGCATCGCCGTGGTCGAGCGCGATGTGACCGATACCGACGTGTGCCGACGCGGCCCAGTCGGGTGTCTCTCTTTCGGTGATCTGATGAAGCGCCGCGTGGTAGCGGTCTGCGGCGTCGCGAGTCTCGCCGCCGAGTCGTGCCAGGTGTCCTTGCCCCAGGGCCGCCAGAACGCTCATGCTGGCGCCAAGGTCGCGTGCGACCGCGTGGGCGCTGGAGAAGTAGGCGGCGGCCCCGCCGAGATCCCCGATCACCAAGCTGAGGTGGCCGAGGTTGGCGAGTGCGTACTGCACGGTGTTGGTCAGCCCGATCCTGCCCTCGGCCAGAGCGGACCGGTACGCCTGCATCGCCTCGGTCGCCAGCCCGGCGCGATGTAGGGCAATCGCGTAGTGGTACTGGACTGCGGAGATGCCCCAGTGATCCTCCAGGTCGCGGAACTGCTCGAGGGCTGCCTGAAAGGTTGCTCCGCCCTGTTTCAGGTTCCGTGCGGCGAACAGCAGCTCCATTTCAACGAACAAGGTGAGGGCATGGCCCCACCGGTCGGCGGCTTGGTGAAAGGCGTCCCTGGCGGTGCGGAGCAACGCATCGGTCGCGGGTGATGGCGGCGCCGCGACACCTTCCACGGCGAGGAGTGTGGCGGAGTAGGCGGCCCGATGCTGCTCACCGAGGCGGTCCAGAATCTGGAGGCTTTCCCGGGCGTCCTTGGCACAGGCTGGACTGGGGTGGACGATGCACGACCCAGGCCGAGCAACGATGGATCTCGCTTGGATGGCTAGCGCTTGGGCGCGTGCAGACCCATGTGTGGTGTGGCGCAGCACGCGGTCGATCTGCTGGGCAGCGTCCTGGTTGCTGGTGAAGTACCAGAACCAGCCCATGGCCGCGACGAGCCGCAGGCTGAGGTCGGGTTCGGTGTCGGCATGCTGGTGCGCCCACAGCAGTGCTGCGTCGATGTTGCGGCGCTCGTCGCGGAGCTGCTGCAACCATCGGGCTTGCTCTCGTCCCCGCAAGGCTTGTCCGCCGGTCTCGGCGAGGGCGGTGAAGTACGCGGTGTGAGCGCTGCTCAGCTGGTCGTCCTCGTTCGCGGCCTGGGCTCGTTCCCCGGCGTACTGGCGCAAGGTCTCCAGCATCCGGAAGCGGCTGCGATGCCTGCTCTTGTCCACCTGGATGAGTGACCGGCTGACCAACGCATCGAGCAGGTCGAGAACCTCAGCCGCTGGAAGCGTGTCGTCGCTGGTCACCGTCTCGGCTGCCGCCAGCGTCCAACCGCCCCGAAAGACTGACAGGCGCCGGAACAGCCGCTGCTCGGGTGCGGTCAGCAGCTGGTGGCTCCACTCCACTGCTGCCTGAAGGGTCTTTTGGCGGCGATCAACCGTTCGGGCCCCACCGGTAAGGA
>CAWHTY010000020.1:0-32237 GCA_963832435.1 uncultured Actinomycetota bacterium | reverse complement strand
CCCGGTTCGGAGCTCCGGGCCGCGGATGACGGCGCGGCCGGCGTTGTCGGGTTGCGCACCAGCGGGCCGCCGCGGGCCCTCGAAGCCCACGTCGCGCAGGGCGCGGATGAAGCCGACGACATCCTGGTCTCCGTCGCCGATCAGCGTGCGGCGGTCGCGGGTGTCTTCGAACAGACCTCCCTCGGGTTCACGGTACGCATCACTCAGCTCGACGCCGACGACGATGCTGGCGTCGAGACAGCCCCCAAAGGTCCGCCACCGTGGTGTCGGCCCGGAAGACGTGCCAGAAGTAGACCAGCAGTCCCGCCGACAGGTGGCCGGCCGCTCTAACCAGGTCCGCACCGCGGGGGACGGACCCGATCAGGCCGAAGGGCAGGGGTTCGAGCGCGACCCGGGTACCGACCGCCGCCGCCTCGTCGGCGATCCGCCGGAGCGGCTCTACCAACGGCGTGATGTCGTGCACCGGGGACCCGAAGGCGGTTCCGATCTTGACGAAGGAGGCGTCGGGCTCGTCCGCCGCTTCCAGCAGCAGCTCTAAGTGTCGCGCCGGCCGAGGTCGTCCCCCCGCCACCAGCCGGAGCAGAGCTCGACCTCGACGTGCCGCAGTCCGGGGTCCCGGACGGCGGCGCGGACCGCGGGGAACCCCACCGAGTCGCGAACGGCCCGCAGGTCATCCTGGCCGCAGCCGATACCCGCCCAGCCGGTCGCCGCGACGGCCCGGATCCGTTCGAGCGCCGGGAAGGGGCTGAGCTCCGGGTCGTGGAGCGGCGCGACGTCTCCGGCGCTGGTCCAGCAGGTCGCGATCACGCGGGGGTGCGCGCCCACCGTCAGGTGACTCATTCAAGAACCACTCCTGGTCGATCGGTCGAGGTCGATGACGGTGCCGGTACGGACCGACTCGGCGGCCGCCGCAGCGATGTGGACTGCCGGGAGCCCGTCCCGCGGCGGGGCGAGGTTGACCCCCGTACCGGCGAGCAGCCGGGTGAACGCGTAGGCCTCGGCGCGGAAGGCGCGTTCGAACCGGTCGATGAACTGGTCGTAGCCGGGGGCCGGCGGGTTGGTCCCGGCTACGGTGGAGGTCATCGGCGTCCGAGCCTCGATGCCGGCCCCGACGAGCCGAGCGTGCCGAAGACCCGAGCCGGACGTCCGGGCTGGCCCCGTTTGCGGCGGAGACCCCTCACCGTGGCGGCCGCTCCGGACTCCAGGACGAGGACCGCCACCGCCGAGTCGACGTCACCGTGGTCGGCGTGGACCGGGGCGTCCAGTACGGAGCCGGTCGCCCAGACGCTGCGGACGCGCTGACCGGTGACCCAGGGGATGGTGTCGAAGGCGTGGATGATCATGTCGGGCAGATCCCCGGAGAGCGGAACGTAGCCGGCGCGAGTGCGAGACGATCATGCTCGGTCGCGGTGACCGCTCGAACGGTTCCCGCGTCGCCGGCCAGGACGCGTTGGCGCAGCAGCTGGTGGGCGGGGTCGTAGCGACGGTGGAAGGCGACCATGACCTCGGTGCCGATGGCGTCCAGCTCATCCGCCAGCGCGGCCAGCGGCTGGGCGTCCAGGGCCAGCGGCTTCTCCACCAGGGACGGCACCCCGGCGCGGGCGATCTGTCGGGCGAAGTCGGGATGGGGTGGGGGTCGAGGTCGCCACCATGACGCCGTCCAGGGCCCCGAGCTCCTCGCTCAGGCGAGCCCGGCCGAGACTCGGGCCACGCGGCCGCGGGGCGCGAGGTTCCCGGACACCGTGGCCGGGTGGTCCAGATCCTCGACACGATCGCGCACCGAGGGTCGGCGGGAGTTCTGCTCCAGGCACCCGATCACCCGATCGTCGTCGACCGGTCCGCCCCGGTCCTGGTCACCTTGAGCAGCAGCAGCTTCCGCGGGGAGGAGGAGCACGAGATCGGGTTCCGCTCGACCATGCGGACTCTGGCCCCCGGCCGCACCATCCGCGAGGTGTGGGAGACCGCCGGCCTCGACGCGTCCATGCTCGCCGCGGTCAGCGACGTCCTCGACGACCCGGCGATCGCGCCGTCGACTCGATCGGCGGTGGCACACCGCGATCCTGGAGGCCTTCCGGCGGGCCGGTTGCCGGCGGCGCCGTTCATCGCGCTCTGCCGGGACGGCGACAACACCGCGCTCCTCCGCCAGCAGCGCCTCACCGCAGTGCTGCACCACGACCTGCGCGCCGACCTGCGCCAGGCCTGCCAGCTGGTCCTGCAGGCCCACCAGGCACTCCCGGGCCGAACCCACTCGACGCCCTCGCAGGTCCGGGTGATCACACCGTTCCACCAGCCGGCGCCACTCTGGTCCGCTCGGACCGCAGCATCGGGAATCTGAACCGGGTCGACCGTGCCGGGGCGGCTATCGTTCCTGTCGAACCAACGGAGACGAACGATGGCAACGAGAATGGTGTGAGTGGTGATGGTGTGAGCGAGACGCCGACCGGCCTGGGCAAGGTCGTGGTGAACCGGGCCATGTCACTGGACGGATTCATCGCCGGACCCGACCACGCGATGGGCTGGATCTTCGAGTACCTGACGGCGAACGCGGTTCCTGAGGTCATGCAGGCCACCGGCGCCATGCTCGTCGGCCGGGGCACCTACGAGGTCGGCCGGCAGATGTCCGAGCAGGACGCCGACTACGACGGGGGCCCGGTGTTCGTCCTGACGCATCGGCCGCCGGCCAAGCCGGAGCCGGGCGTCACCTTCCTCACCGGCGACCTCGCGGAGGCCGTCGCCACGGCGCGTGCCGCCGCGGGCGGGAAAAACCTGGAGATCCTCGGTGCCGACCTGGCCAGTCAGTGCCTGCGGCGAGGGCTCGTCGACGAGATCCTGGTCTACGTCCTGCCGGTCCTGCTGGGCGACGGGGTCCGCTTCTCGACCTCGGGCCTCGGCCGGATCGACCTGGAACCGTTCAGCACCACGCAGTCGGGTCCGGTGACGATGCTCCGCTTCCGCGTGCGGAAGTAGCCGACACCGGAGCCCCCTGGTCGGATCCGGCGACCGCTCTGCGGCAGAGCGCGGTCGTAGACTCAGCGCATGCCCGGCCTGCGGCACAGCGTCGCCATCGGGGCCCCGCCCGAGCGGGTCTGGGCGGTGCTCGTGGACGTCGAGCGCTGGCCCGAGCGGATCCCGACCGTGGACGCCGTGGAGCGACTGGACACAGGACCGCTGGCCGTCGGCTCACGAATCCGGCTGCAGCAGCCCCGGCTCCCCATCGCCGTGTACACGGTCACCGAGATGGTCGGCGGGTCGTCGTACACCTGGGAGTCGAGCTCGCAAGGCGTCACCGTCACCGCGGCGCACGTGGTCGAGCCGCACCCGGACGGGAGCCGACTCACCCTGGCCCTCACCGTGTCAGGTCCGATGTCCGGAATCGGCTGGCTGCTGTCCCGGTCGCTGACCAAGCGGTACGTCGAGACGGAGGCCGCCTCGATCAAGACAGCTGCCGAAACCCCGACGACGTAGCCAGCCGGGGACCGACAGCACCCTCGGCCTCGACGGGCGCACGCCGTGGCCCAGGGACGATCACCGCCGTGGACCGACACGTCATGCGGCGCGTTCGAACCAGTCGAGTGCGAGGTCGGCGACCGCGGCAGGGGCGTCGTCGGCGATGAAGTGCGCTGCGTCGTCGACGTAGGCGAACTCGAGGCGATCGGCGTACCGCTCCGGATTGCGGCAGATGCGGCTCAGGACCTGCTCGGTCCAGGGGTGGTCGCGGCGGCCGTACACGACGAGGGTCGGCACCGTGAGCCGCCGGCGACGGTAGACCCCGCGGACCATCCGCATCGCTTCGGGCAGGACCATGCCGCGGGTGAGTGGTCTCACCGCCCCGTCGATGGCGGGTCTGCGCATCGGGGCGAGGTGGGCCTCGATGGTGGACTCCGACATCGGGTGGGCGACGTACGCCTCGGAGAACACGCCGCGCAGTGATGCCCCAGGGCGGTGCCAGATGAACGGGGGCAGGTGCCGGAAACCAGGGATGATCTTCGGGCTGAACGTGAAGAAGCCCGGCGGCACCGCGAGTTGCACTGCCGTTCTGAACCGTTCCGGGTGTTCATAGGTCAGCTGGACCGCGGTGATGGTGCCCATGTCGTGGGAGACGAGGTGGGCGCGCTCGATGTGCAGGACGTCGAAGAGGGCCAGCAGGTCATGGAGCCGGGTCTCGCGTTCGACCCGCGGATCGTCGGCCACCGTCCAGCCGGCCCCGCGCAGGTCGGGGCAGAAGACGCGGTAGCCCTTGGCGGCAATGACCGGCGCTACGGCATGCCACTGCCACCAGTGCTGGGGGAATCCGTGCAACAGCACGACCGGCACACCCTCCCCGATGGCGGCGACGTGAGAATGCAGCCCGGGCGTCTCGACGACGAGATGGTCGAAGCCGGGGGCCTCCGGCACGGGTGGCGACCAGACCGAAGGGTCGACGGAGCGAGCCAGGCGGGGTTCGGGCGTGGGCATGACGACTGCCTCCTCCGGTCGATTACTGTGTTCATAGTAGGGCTTTTACTGCGTTTGTAGTAGACCTCCTGGAGGGGAGACGTCGATGCCACCGGGCACCCGGGAACGCGCACTCGAGGCGGCCGTGGAACTGCTCGGCACTGAAGGCGTACGCGCGCTGAGCCATGCACGGGTCGACGAACGAGCGGGCCTCCCGCCCGGGTCGACCTCGAACTGGTTCCGCACCCGCCGGGCGCTCCTCGGCGGAGTCGTCGACTGGATCGCCGAGCGCGAGCGCGCCGATTTCGACCCGGCCGGGATGCCGGCCATGACGGGACTCGACGGGCTGATCGAGGCCTTCTGCGCTATGGCCGAACTTCAGACCGGGCCGTTCGCCGTACGAACCCGCGCACGCTACGCGCTCTTCCTCGAACTCGCCGGCGACCCTGAGCTCGGTGAGCCCCTGCGCCGTCAGCGCCGCGAGTTCGAGCGTTGGACCGAGCTGATCGTGATGGCCGTCAGCATCGCCGACCCCGTACCGGCGACCCGGGCCCTGATGGCCCTCGGCGACGGACTGCTCCTGCACCGGCTCACCGTCGACCCCACTCTCGACCTGCGCCCCGCCATCGAACGTGCGGTGCGCGCCCTCGCAGGGTCCTGAGCCCGCGGCCGGTGACCGGGTCCCGAACGGCTGGTGTGACTGTGGTCGAGGTGGTGCCGCCTGAGTCGCACTGCCCCATCGTGGCAGCCGGTGCGTCTATCCCGGCCCGCTGCGCTGCTTGGCGTCCATCGGCTGCTTCCTGCGGGCGTGACCCGTCGACGACGCGGCGATCAGGCCGAGCCGGGCCGCCCCGCACAACCACGGAATCGGCAGTGCGAAGCCGACCCAGAAGATTGCCTCGACCGGAAGCAGGGCCACGTTGAGCACGGCGCCCACGACCCGTCGGCGATCAGAGTCAGCCCGCCACAGCAACCACGCTGACCAGCCCGTCAGGGCGGTCACACCGGCAAAGACGACCAGGCGCGAAGTGAACTCGGCCTTGCTGAGCTCGGCTGACCATGGGCCCCCGTACATCTGAAACAGACCCAGAAACGTCGGCAGCCGATCCTGACGGTTCAGGTAGACCGCGACGGGGAGCGCGAACCCGCCGAAGCCGCCGACGTAGGCCCAGGTCACCACAGCGGCGGCGCGCGCTGCCCTTCTCTTGATCATTGCGAGCCTCCATGCACGTGAGCGATGACCCGATCTGCCCTCGGTCTCGTCGGCCACCAGAATGGGCCGGTGGACCCGACGCTGAGGGTCAGGGATTGATCTGGCATCTGCCCACTATGTGCGGGGGTGAGACCCGCTGTCAGGGGACGATGTCCCGAACCGGCCGGGATCCTGCTATGGGCCGTTCCGCGGTCGGGTCGGCATGGTCTTCACGTCCTCGGCGGAACGGTGGTCGGGGCCCGAACCTGAGCCGGTTCCTCGGGCATGCCGTGGCGCGCCGGGGGGTGAGGCACGCCGCCCCGGGCGACACCGTGGGCCGACCAGCGAGCGTTCCTGGCGCTGACCCGTAGCCCCACACCACTGTTCCGCGCCACTCCTACCCGCGATTCCTCCAGATGCACGCGAACTTTCGCTCGCATCTGGAGGAATCGCGGGTAGATGGGGCGGGGCGGTGCAGCCGTGCGGGTGACGCGACACTCGTGGTTCTTCGTGTCCGTGCTTCGGATGGACTGGCGGAAGATCCTACACCGCCTCGGACAGGAGGTCTCCGCTCTTGATCTCTTCGATGCGAACCCTGTCCCGCGTGCACTAGACCGCGACGCATCGAGCCGGTATGAATGGCCGAGATCCCTTGGAGGTAGCTATGGATCTGGTCGTCATACACAACATTCACGATGCTGAAGGCTGGCAGCAGGCACTCAGCGAGGAGCACGAGTATCCGCCGGGGTTTGACCTTCACTCGTTCGTGGAGGCGACCGACGGGGCCCGCGCCTTCTGCCTGTGGGAGGCGCCGGACCAGGAGGGACTGCAGCGAGCCGTGGATCGGTTCTTCGGACACGCGGTGGTGAACGATGTGTTCCCAGTACGAGTGAACTACTTCGAGGGCAGGGTGGAGTCCTCCTAGCGTCCAGAGCCGGCGATCACAACCGCCTGTACCCGCACGTCATGCTGACCGCTCTGAGGGAGGCGGTCGAGGCCACGCACCCCCGGGGGTGATCGTGACTCCGCTGCGGGCGTTGACCGCGGCCCACGAGGGGCACTGCTGGCGCACCCGGAGAGATTCGAACTCCCAACCTTCTGATCCGTAGTCAGATGCTCTATCCGTTGAGCTACGGGTGCCCGTTGCCCCGGAGTGTGTGGGCAACGACGGGACAGTCTAGCGGGGCGCCCGCGCCCGGCCCAACTCGCGCGACTCCGACCACCGCGGAGTGCGGCGGCGCCAACCGGGTGCGACACGGACCGGCCGGCCTCACCTCCCGCGGCGCGAGGTCTTCTATTGTTCAACTGTTGTGCCACGCTCTAGCGTCTGCTGTTACCGGGTGTTCACCGACACTCGGCACCCGTCCAGATTGGACCGTCGTGACAGTGCTGTTCGTCGTGATCGCCGTCATCGTGGTCGCGCTGATCTTCGACTTCACCAACGGCTTCCACGACAGCGCGAACGCCATGGCGGGTCCGATCGCCACCGGTGCGCTCACCCCGAGGACCGCCGTCATCTTGGCCGCGGTCCTCAATCTCGTCGGGGCCTGCCTGTCGACCGAGGTGGCCAAGACCATCTCCGGGGGCTTCTTCGACGACCAGCTCATCACCGCTCCGATCGTGCTGGCCGGGCTGATCGGCGCGATCGTGTGGAACCTGATGACCTGGCTGCTGGGGCTCCCGTCGAGCTCGTCGCACGCCCTCTTCGGTGGTTTGATCGGGGCCGTCGTGGTCGGCGCCGGCATCTCGTCGGTGAACGGCTCGGTGGTCGTCTCTAAGATGCTGTTGCCGGCCATCGTCGCCCCGCTGGTCGCGGGAGTCGCCGCCGCCCTGGCCACCCGGCTCGCCTACCGGATCACCCGCAAGACCCCGAGCGCCCACAGTGAGGCCGGCTTCAAGTACGGCCAGGCCTTCACGGCCTCCCTGGTGGCCCTGGCCCACGGCACCTCCGACGGTCAGAAGACCATGGGCGTCATCACCCTGGTCCTGATCGCGGCCAACCTGCAGGAGTCGGGCACCGGGCCGCACTGGTGGGTGGTGCTGGCCGCCGGCATCGCCATCGGCCTCGGCACCTATTCCGGCGGCTGGCGGATCATGCGGACGATGGGCAAGGGCATCGTGGAGATCGAGACCCCGCAGGGGGCGGCGTCCGGCGCGGCGGCCTCGGCGACCATCCTGGCCTCCGCCCACCTCGGCTTCGGCCTCTCGACCACCCACGTCTCCACTGGCAGCATCGTCGGCTCGGGCATCGGTCGCCGGGGGGCCGAGGTGCGCTGGGGGGTGGCCCGCAAGATGCTCATCGCCTGGCTGCTCACTTTGCCGGGCGCGGGTCTGGTCGGGGGGCTGGCGGCGCTGCTGTCCGACCACGGCAACGGCGGCGTGATCGCCCTGCTGGTCCTACTGGCGGCGGCCTGCCTGGTCATCTGGCTGATCTCGCGGCGGAACCACATCAGCCACGCGAACGTCACCGACAGCGCCGAGGTGATGGTACTGGCCTCCGCCTCCCCCAACAGCTTCCCGAGGGACCCGCGCCACGACGCCGAGCTCGACGGCAGCCAGAACGGCCACCACGGCCAGCGGCAGCGCACCAAGACCAAGGGTGCCGTCTGATGACCATCAACTGGGCCGCGCTCGGCGTGGTCACCGTCGTCTCCATCGTGACCTCGCTGCTGTTCGTGGTGCTGCTGGCCGGGGGCATCCGGTTGGTGTCGGCCGGTGTTCTCAGCACCAACCTGGGCCAGCGCGCGACCGCAGTCCGCTCCGGGGGCTGGGGGCTGCTCGGCCTCGCCGCCGCGCTGGTGCTGTTCGGGATCTACCTGATCGTGCCGATCTTCCACTGACCGCAGTGCCCGGCCGTCGTGTGACCGGGATCACATCAGCCGTCGTCACATCCTTCTAATACCAGTGTGCTTCGTGGTCTATCTTCGGACCACTCTTCCACTGGTCCTATCTGCACAGGAGACCCGACGTGACCACCACGATCGAGCCGGCGACCGCCGTCGCCCTCTACTCCACCCGTACGACCCTCCCCAGCCGTACGACGCGGCACGTACACACCGCGCGGACACCGCGGTCCGATCAGCCCGCCGCGCCGACCACCCACCGCCGGCTGTTGGCCTGGGTCGCCGAGGTCGCGGCGCTGACCCGGCCCGACCGGGTCCGCTGGTGCGACGGCAGCGCCCTGGAGTGGCAGCAGCTGACCGACGAGCTGGTCGCCGCCGGAACACTCACCCGACTCGCCGACGACCGGTTCCCGAACTCCTTCGCCGCCCGGACCGACCCCGGCGACGTGGCCCGGGTGGAGGACCAGACCTACATCTGCTCGATCGCCGAGGCCGATGCCGGCCCGACCAACCACTGGATGGACCCGGTCGCCATGAAGGCGGTGATGACCGATCTGTACCGCGGCTGCATGCGCGGCCGGACGATGTACGTGGTGCCGTTCTGCATGGGGCGGACCGACGCCGAGCAGCCCCGGTTCGGGGTCGAGATCACCGACTCGGCGTACGTCGTGGCCAGCATGCGGATCATGACCCGGATGGGCGCCGGGCCGTTGGCCGCCATGACCTCCGAGGGTGAGGCCGATTTCGTCCCGTGCCTGCACTCCGTCGGTGCGCCCCTGCACCCCGGCGAGGCCGACGTGCCGTGGCCGTCCAGCCCGACGAAGTACATCAGCCACTTCCCGGAGGAGCGCGCGATCTGGTCCTACGGCTCCGGCTACGGCGGGAACTCCCTGCTGGGCAAGAAGTGCTACGCGCTGCGGATCGCCTCCGTCCAGGGCCGTGACGAGGGCTGGCTGGCCGAGCACATGCTGATCCTGCGGCTGATCTCGCCGGAGGGCCGCGTGTACCACCTCGCCGCCGCGTTTCCCAGCGCCTGCGGCAAGACCAACCTCGCCATGCTCGAGCCGACGCTGCCGGGGTGGCGGGCCGAGACGCTGGGCGACGACATCGCGTGGCTGCGGTTCGGGGCCGACGGACGCTTGTACGCCGTGAACCCGGAGTACGGCCTGTTCGGGGTCGCGCCCGGCACCGGCCGGGGCACCAACCCCAACGCCATGCGCGCCATCGACGGCGGCAACTCGCTGTTCACCAACGTCGCGGTGACCGACGACGGCGGCGTGTGGTGGGAGGGGATGACCGAGCAGCCGCCCCGGCGTCTGATCGACTGGCGCGGCCGCAGCTGGACGCCCGAGGACGGCCCGGTCGGTGGACATCCCGGAGAGCCGGCGGCCCATCCCAACAGCCGGTTCTGCACGCCCATCCAGCAGTGCCCGGTGCTGTCGGAGGCCTTCGACGACCCCGGCGGCGTGCCGATCGACGCGATCCTGTTCGGGGGTCGGCGGCGTGACACGGTGCCGCTGGTCACCCAGGCCCGAGACTGGCAGCACGGGGTCTTCCTGGGCGCGACGCTGTCCAGCGAGACCACCGCCGCAGCGACCGGCGCGGTCGGGGTAGTCCGCCGCGACCCGATGGCGATGCTGCCCTTCCTCGGCTACCACGTCGGCGACTACCTCAGGCACTGGCTGGAGATCGGCGAGCAGCACGACGCGAGCCGGCTGCCGGCGATCTTCTACGTCAACTGGTTCCGCCGCTCCGCGAACGGGGACTTCCTCTGGCCAGGGTTCGGCGAGAACAGCCGGGTGCTGGCGTGGGTGGTCAACCGGCTGGAGGGATCGGCGGACGCGGTGGAGACCCCGATCGGGCTGGTGCCCACGGTGGACGGGCTCGACACCACCGGCCTGGCACTGGCCCCTGGCGCCCTGTCCGAGGCCACCGCGGTGCGGCCGGAGGAGTGGTGTGCTGAGGTCGAGCTGATCGAGGAGTGGTTCGCCCGGATCGGCGACCGGCTGCCCGCCGCGCTGTGGGGGGAGCTGACATCGCTGCGTCGACGGGTCCGCGCCGGCGGTGGGGCAGGCAGGGGGCCCGAGACAGCGGCTGAACCCTCATTCGCGCGTCGAGGTGGGGATCGTGGTCGCTGAGGGTGCGTCCAGGCGCGCACGGGTAGGCATACGGGGTCGGACCGGCCGCTGCCACGCTCCCGACCGTGGTCGGGACGGCCCGTGCCTGCGGGTCCGGGTTAACATGATCGTGGAGTCCGAGCGACCGGCTCTGTGAACGCCGAGGTCGCCAGTTGGAGACTCCATGTTTTCCGAGTTCACCTCACCCCTGTCTCGATCGATGGCGATGACCGCCAGCAGCCTGGACGGGCCCGCCGACGTCAACGAGCTCCTCCACCTGATCTGCCTCGCGGCGATCGACACGGTCCGCGGCGCGGACTACGCCGGAATCACCATCGCGGACCGTCACGGAAAGCTGGAGACCCCCGCCGCGAGCCATCGGCTGGTGCACCAGGTCGACGCGCTGCAGTACCAGTACAGCCAGGGCCCCTGCGTCGACGCGGTCCGCGGGTGGTGGCAGGCACGATCAGACAACCTGCGTGTCGACGTGCGCTGGCCCGAGTACGGCCCGATGGCCGCCGATCTCGGCATCGTGTCGCAGATGGGAATCGAGCTCTTCGACGAGCCTGGCCTGATCGCCGGGCTGAACCTGTACTCCTCGAGCGTCGGCGCGTTCGACGACGACACCGTCGAGGCCGCGATGCTGTTCGCCATCCAGGCCGCCCACACGCTCGGCCGGGTGCTGACCCAGAAGGACCTGACCGAGGCGATGACCACCAGCACCACCATCGGTCGAGCAACCGGTGCGGTGATGGAACGGTTCCACCTGAGTGCTGACCTCGCGTTCGAGCTCCTCACCCGGGTCTCACGCATCCACGACCTGACGCTCGAGGCCCTCGCCGACCAGATCCTCGAGGAGGTCACCAACTCCTCCGCGCTTCCCCATGACGAGCTGAACGGCGCCGCAGTGGTCGGTGACCCCGGGAGCGACCTGACGACCAAGCCGCACCGCCGGCAAGGCTAGGCGGCCGGTCGACCTCAATCAGAATCGAGGGCGAGGCTACTGGACAGGTCGCGGTGTTCGTGGGCCTGGGCGAGCAGGTTGGTGGCCTTTCTCTCGAACGCGGCGACCGCGTCGGCGCCGGCGGCGAAGCGGAGCGGCGGCTCCTCCGAACCGGCGAGGTGAACCAGCGCGTCAGCGAGCTTCGCCGGATCACCGCCTTGCTGGCCGTTCATGGCCTTCCAGGCGGCGACGGTCTGCTCCGTGCGCTCGGCGTAGTCCTCGATCGAGGAGGCGGCGTACCTGGTCGACTCCGGGGTGAGCAGCTCGGTGCGGAAGAAGCCGGGCTCGACCAGCATCGTGCGAATGCCGAACGGAGCGACCTCCGGGGCCAGCGACTCCATCCAGCCCTCCACCGCGAACTTGGAAGCGGCGTAGGCGCTGGTGAACTCACCGCCCTCGAGGCCGGCGGTCGAGGAGATCGTGACCACGAGTCCGGAGCGTCGCGCACGCATCAGGGGGAGGGTCGCGCGGGTCACGTTGACCGGTCCGAAGAAGGTGGTCTCGATCTGTGCCCTGAACTCCTCCGGGCTCAGCTCCTCGAAGAACCCGGCGTTGAAGTTGCCGGCGTTGTTGACCAGGACGTCGATCGTGCCGAACCGGTCGACCGCCGCGGCTACGGCCGCCTCGGCGTCGGCGGTATCGGTGACGTCCAGTCTGACGGCCAGCAGGTCGTCATGGTCGCCGATCGCCGCGTCGAGCTTCTCGGGGCTCCGCCCGGTGGCGACCACCGCGTGACCAGCGCCCAACGCGGCCTTGGCGATGGCGACGCCCAGCCCCCGGCCGGCGCCGGTGACGAACCAGACCTTCTTGTCGCTCATGCTGCACGTCCTTCTGCAGTGGGGCCCACCTCGTCTCTGTGTACACCAAAGGGCGCAAGGACCCGTGACGACTCGCGATATCGACATCAGGACAGAGCCCGGACCTGAGATCATCGGCTGTCGAGCGGCGATACGCCGCCCGAACCTGGATCGGCTCGGACGGCGCTCGGCCCGGTGGGAGCGGAGGCGGCGGGATTTGAACCCGCGAGAGGGTTTGTGCCCTCAACCCGCTTAGCAGGCGGGCGCCATAGACCGGACTAGGCGACGCCTCCAGACGTTCGGTCCACCCGGAGGAAGGGCCGAGGGGACAGCCTACCGATCGGCCCGCCGCGGAGGCAAAAGCCCGACCCGCAATGGTCACGAGAAGGTCTCGGGACGGCGTGGCGGCTGGACTCCGGGTAACGAGTCGACCTCACCGGTGACCCGGCATTGGGCGGCGCGCGCCACGACACCGTACAGTTGTGTCACTTTTGTGCTCGGGCACACGTGTGCCGACATGCCGCTGACCAGGGGAGGTACGGGTGGAGTACCCGGGCGACCGGCCGAGCACGGACGGTTCCGGCTCGACCCCGCAGCCGCCCTCACCCGCCGACGGCGACGCCGAAGTCCTCCAGCCCCCGCCCCGCCGGAGGGGACGGGCCCACGCGCCGGACCCGGCCGCGGACCGCAGCTTCAGCCGCACCCTGCTGCTGACCGTCGCCGGGGCGGTGGTCCCCGGTCTCGGTCTGATCGCCGCCCGCCGTCGGGTGATGGGCTCGATCGTCCTCGGTGTGTTCGTGTCCGGCCTGGTGGTGCTGGGTGTCTGGGTGGCGGCGGACCCGCAGGGTGTGCGGGCGATGGCGGTGCAGCCGTCCATGCTGATCGGCCTGAGTGTCGCCCTCGTCGCGATCGCCCTGGGCTGGGTGGTGGTCATCGTGGTCAGCCACCTCAGCCTGCGCGGGCCGAGCAGCCGGCTGCAGCGGGCAGTCGGCGGTGCCCTGGTCGGCGTGCTGGCCTTCGTGGTCGCGGCGCCGATGGCGGTGGCCGCCCGCTACAGCTACGACCAGGCCAGCCTGGTGAACCAGGTGTTCAAGAGCGAGAAGCAGACCAAGTCTGCGACCCGGCCGACCTGGAACCCCGCTCCGGCCCAGCCGAGTGAGCCCGGCCGGCCCGAGCCGACCCGCGACCCGTGGGCCGGGAAGGCGCGGCTCAACGTGCTGCTGCTCGGCGGGGACGCCGGGCGGGGGCGGATCGGCACCCGGACCGACACGGTGATCGTGGCCAGCATCGACACCAAGACCGGCAACACCACCTTGATCAGTTTGCCGCGGAACACGGCCCGGATGCCGTTCCCGTCGGACTCGCCGCTGCACCGCTACTACCCGAGCGGCTTCACCAACGGTGACGGCAACAACGCCGAGTACTTCCTGAACGCCATGTACGAGAACGTGCCGAACACCGTGCCGAAGGACGTCCTCGGTGAGACCGACAACCTGGGCGCGGACGTGCTCAAGCTGTCGGTCGGCCAAGCGGTCGGTCTCGAGCTGGACTACTACGTGCTGATCAACCTGAAGGGCTTCGAGCGGCTGGTCAACGCCCTCGGCGGGATCACGGTCAACGTCAACACCTACGTGCCGATCGGCGGCAACAGCGACCTGCACGTGGCGCCGACCGAGTACATCTCCCCCGGCCCGGACCAGCACCTGAACGGGCGCAGCGCGCTGTGGTTCGCCCGCGGCCGGTACGGCTCCGACGACTTCGCCCGGATGGACCGGCAGCGCTGCGTGATCAACGCGATCATCAAGCAGGCCAACCCCGCCAACATGCTGGCCCGCTACGAGCAGATCGCCAAGGCGGGCAAGGAGATCGTGAAGACCGACATGCCGCAGGAGGTGCTGCCGGCCATGGTCGACCTCAGCCTGCGGGTGAAGGACGGCAACGTCCGCAGTGTCGTGTTCAAGTACGGCGTCGCCGGCTTCTACAGCAACAACCCCGACTTCTCGATGATGCGCAAGCGGGTCAAGGTCGCGCTGGGGGAGACCAAAGAGGACCCGCCGAAGAAGTCCAAGAAGAAGAAGGGGTCCTCCTCCGCCGGCACATCGACCGCGCAGAGCGACAACATCGAGGACTCCTGCGCCTACGACGCGGCCGCGGCGGCCCGGGCCACGCGGCCGCGCTAGATGTACACCTAGACCGCGGTCTCGGAGGCCTTGGCCTCGCTGCCCTGCTGCTCGACGGCCGCCCGACGGCGCCGGCGGTCCAGCAGCGCCATCGCCGGTGTGGCGGTGATCCCGTGCAGCACGACCGAGCCGGCCACGGTGAGCCCGACGATCGCCCACAGCCGCTCCGGTTCGGCGAAGGACCCGTGCTGCAGGGCGTACGCGATGTAGAACAGGGACCCGATCCCGCGGACGCCGAAGAAGGCGATCACTCCCCGTTCTCGGCGCCCGGTCGTGCCGCCCAGGAGGCCGAGCCACCCGGTTACCGGCCGGATGATCAGCAGGAAGGCGAGCACGAGCCACACGTCCCGGGGCTGCAGCGCGCTGAGCAGACCGCGAGCGATGGCCCCACCGAGCAGGACCAGGATGGCGACGGTGAGCAACCGCTCGGCCTGCTCGACGTACTGGTGCAGCACCCGGTGGTAGCCGTGGGCCCGCTCACCGGCCCGGATGGTGCAGGCGCAGATGAACACCGCGACGAACCCGTAGCCCTCGGCCATCTCGGCCAGCCCGTAGGCCAGGAAGGTCGCGGCCAGCGCCACGAAACCCTCGGCGTGCTCGGCCAGGCGCAGCGGCCGTACCGGGGTCTTGAAGAACAGCTTCCGCAGCAGCCACCCGGTGCCCGCGCCGGCCAACACCCCGATCGTCAGCCGCCACAGCAGGTCCACCGCCAACCAGTGCCCGACCACACCCCACGTGATCATGCCGACTCCGCTCACCGCGATCGCCGCGTAGGTGAACGGGAAGGCGAGGCCGTCGTTCAGTCCCGCCTCCGAGGTCAGGGCGAACCGGGCCTCGTCGTCGCGCGGCGCATCTGGATCCTCCGCCGGCGCGGCCACCTGCACCTCGCTGGCCAGCACCGGGTCGGTGGGAGCGAGGACCGCGCCCACCAGCAGTGCGGCGGCCAGCCCGAGCCCGAGGTAGGAGTGGGCCAGCACCGACACCGCCACCACGCAGAGCGTCATAGTGATGCCGAGCAGCCGCCAGGTCGTCATCCACGTCCGCCAGCCGATCCGCCGGTCCAGGGCCAACCCAGCCCCCATCAGGGAGATCACCACGCAGACCTCGGTGAGGTGCGTCACCACCGCACCGTGCCCCACCGGGTCGGGGGTCGGCAGCCGGTCGACCGTGGCGAAGGCGAGGACGCCCAGCGCCAGGAAGATCATCGGCATCGAGACCGGCGCCCGGCCCAGTAGCTGCGGCAACAACGCGGCGGCCAGGGCGGCCAGCCCGGCGGCGGCGAACAGCAGACCGACCCCGTCGACGGAGAACAATCAGCGACCCTCGGTACGGGACCCGGATCGGCTACGCCGGGTCCGCTGGCCGAGGCCCTCGACCCGCCGCAGCGCGCGGGTCAGAGTGGTCTCGCCCGACCGGCGCTCCAGCGCCTCGCGGAGGAGGTGGACGAGGACCGTGAGCAGCGGGACGGCGATCGCGAACAGGATCCACTGTCGCAGCCGCCGGGTGATGAACATCCACATGGTCGTTCCCTTCTCGGTGTGGCCGCGGGAGCACGTCCGATGCGGACGCCCCCCTCGGTCGGCACGGGGCGAAACCCGGCCAAGAGTCAGGAGTAGCCCGCCCGCCAGGTCTCAAACCAGGACGCCCCATCATCACCCGCCGGGACCCACGCCCCGCTCGGGTCTCGCCGAGCCCCCCGCCCGAGCGACGGGTTCAGTCGCGGTAGCCGCGGCTCGCGTCGAGATAGGACTGCAGGGCTGCCACCAGGTCCGCGAACGCGGCCCGGTCGGTACGGGACCGGTCGTACGGCACGACCTCGTCCCGACCGCCCTCCCGACCGCGGAACACCAGCCGAGTGTCGTCGAGGCCGACGCCGGAGATCTCGGACCAGCCGAGCACCGTGCGGCGGCGCCCGCTGACCAGGGTGAGGGTCCGGGGCTCGAGCAGCAGGCGCGTCCGCAGCCGGTTGAGGGCCAGCACGGCGAACCCGGTGACCACCAGGCCGAGCAGCAGCAGCAGCGCCCCGGCCACCGTGACCACCAACGGCCAGCCCTCGACCTGGGACAGCACCACGAGCGCGGCCCCGACCAGGGCGTAGAGCGCCGCCATCACGAACGAGCGGACCGGCGGCCGGGACCGGAGCGTGAACTCGTGCACCCGCTCCGGGGGTCGTGCCGGGTTGCTCACGCGCGCCTCTCCTGCTGTTGGACCGTGCCGGTCATGATCACGGACGTCGGGTCCGCCGGGCGGCGAGGGTGGGATTCGAACCCACGGAACGGTTTCGAGCCGCTCGGGCGCTTTCAAGGCGCCTGCACTAGTCCGCTATGCGACCTCGCCGTGCCCGCCGGGGCGAGCGTGCCGATCCTAGCCGAGCGGCCGCCCGGGGCTGTGGCACGCTGAGGCGGTGCAGGCCATCATCATGACCACCGCGGGCGGGCCCGAGGTGCTGGAGCTCGTGCGGATCGACGACCCGACCCCGGGTCTGGGAGAGGTCCTGGTACGGGTTGCCGCAGCCGGGGTGAACCGGGCCGACCTGATGCAGCGGCAGGGTCACTACCCGCCGCCGCCGGGGGCGAGCCCGCTGATCGGCTTGGAGGTGGCCGGGTTCGTGCAGGCCGTCGGGGACGGGGTCGAGGGGTGGCCCGTCGGGCGGGAGTGCGCGGCCCTGCTGGCCGGCGGCGGCTACGCCGAGCTGGTCACGGTCCCCGCCGGGCAGGTGCTGCCGGCGCCGCCGGGCGTCGATCTGGTCACCGCCGGCGGGATCGTCGAGGTGGCCGCGACCGTCGTCTCGAACCTGGACCTCGCCGGCCTCCGGTCCGGGGAGACGCTGCTCGTGCACGGCGGCGCGGGCGGCATCGGGTCGTTCGCGATCCCGTACGCGAAGCACCGCGGCGCCAGGGTGCTGGCCACAGCCGGCAGCCCGGCGAAGCTGGCGCACTGCCGCTCGCTCGGCGCCGACGTCGCCCTCTCGTACCGCGAGGACTGGCCGGCGGGCGTCGCCGAGGCCACTGGGGGTCGCGGTGCGGATGTGATCCTCGACGTGATGGGAGCGGGCTACCTGGAGCCGAACGTCACTGCACTGGCCACCGACGGCCGTTTGATGATCATCGGCATGCAGGGCGGGCGGAAGGGGCGGCTCGACATCGGCGCCCTGATGGCCAAGCGCGGCCGGCTGCAGGCCACCACGCTCCGGGCCCGGCCCCCGGCGCAGAAGGCCCAGATCTGCGCCCGGGTGGCCGGGTCGGTGTGGCCGCTGCTGGCCTCCGGGGAGCTCTCCCCCGCCGTGACGACCCGGTTCCCGCTGGCCGAGGCGGCGGACGCACACCGGCGGCTGGAGTCGGGCGACAACCTCGGCAAGATCGTCCTGGTCACCGGCGCCGGTTGACGCCCGCCCGCCCTTCGGTGCACACCCCACCGACCCACTGCACACCCTCAGCGGGGGGCGTGGCGTCGACCGGGAGGGTGTGACATGACGCTCGACCCCGACGGTCTGCGAGCGGCGCGGCGTGTCCGTCAGCGGCTGCCCAGGGCGCTGCAGCGGGCCAGCTCGTCCTCGCTGAGCACCAGATCCGCCGCCCGGGCCGAGTCGGTGATCGACTCCGGACGCCGGGCCCCGGGGATTGGGATCAGGTGCCGGCTCAGCGAGAGCTCCCAGGCCAGCACGACCTGCTGCGGGCTCACGCCGTGTTCCCGCCCGATGTCGGCGAACGCGGCGAACGCGTCCCCCACCTCGCGCGCCCCGCCGCCGGTCCCGCCGAGTGGGCTCCACGGCAGGAAGGCGACGCCGTGCTCGTGGCACCACTCCAGCTCGTCCTGACTGTCGCGGAACTTCGGCGAGAACTCGTTCTGCACGCTGGCCAGGCCGCCGTCACCGAGCACCTCGCTGGCGATCTCGATCTCCTCGACGTTCGCGTTGGAGATCCCCACGGCCTTGACCAGGCCCTCGTCCCGCAGGGTCGTGAAGTGCCCGATCACCTCGCCGTACACCTGCCACCGATCCGGCCGGTGCCACTGGTAGAGGTCGATCACGTCCACGCCGAGGTTGGTCAGCGACTTCTGCACGGCGGTGCGGAGGTAGGCCAGGGTGCCGTCCCGGCCCCATGTCTCGCCCTCGCCCCGGGTGATGCCGCCCTTGGTACCGATGACGACCCGGCTGGTGTCGCCGCCGTACGAGCGGACGGCCCGGCCGACGAGCTGCTCGTTGTGCCCCATGGTGTCCCAGCTGGGGGCGTAGATGTCGGCGGTGTCGATGTAGGTGATGCCGGCGTCCAGGGCGGCGTGGATGGTCGCCACGGCCTGCGCCTCGTCGGGGTACCGCTTCTCGCTGTTCATCGACATCGGCATCGCGCCGAGCCCGATCGCGGAGACGGTGAACGGTCCTAGCTGTCTGGTGTGCCCTCCCCCGACGGTAGCGAACCGCCCCCTCCCCACCTACACGCGATCCCTCCAGATGCGAGCGAAACTTCGCGTGCATCTGGAGGAATCGCGTGTAGATGTCAGGAGGTCCAGGTCCGCCAGAGGGCGGCGTACTCCCCGCCGGCCGCGACCAGCTCGTGGTGGCTGCCGAGCTCGACGATCCGGCCGTCGATGACCACCGCGATCCGGTCGGCGTCGTGCGCGGTGTGCAGTCGGTGGGCGATGGCGATCACCGAGCGGCCCGCCAACAGGGCGGCCATCGACCCTTCGAGATGCCGGGCGGTCCGCGGGTCGATCAGCGAGGTGGCCTCGTCGAGCACCAGTGTGTGCGGGTCGGCGACCACGAGTCGGGCCAGGGCGATCTGCTGGGCCTGAGCCGGGGTCAGGTTCAGCTGGCCGGAGCCGATCCGGGTGTCCAGCCGCTCGGGCAGCCGCTCGACCCACTCCCAGGCGTCGACCACCCGGAGGGCCTCGACCACCCGCTCGTCGGCGGAGTCCTCGCGGGCCAGCACAATGTTGTCCCGCACGCTGCCGACGAACACGTGGTGCTCCTGGGTGACCAGCGCCACCTCGGTGCGCAGCACGTCCAACGGCAGGTCGGTGAGCGCGACCCCGCCGACGGTCGCCGCTCCACTGCGCGGCCGGTTGATCCCGGACATCAGGCGCCCGAGCGTGGACTTGCCGGACCCGCTGGGACCGACCACGGCCAACCGCTCGCCCGGCTCGAGGGTCAGGTCGACACCGTGCAGCACGTCGCGACCCTCCCGGTACGCGAACCGCAGCCCTCGGCCCTCGATCCGGGTCCCCTGCGGCCGGACGTCCTGCGGGATGCGGTCCTCCGGCACGGCGGCGATGCCCAGCAGCCGGGTGGTCGAGGCGATGCCGACCTGGAGCCGGTCGAGGTTGCGGATCAGCCGGTTCAGCGGCTCGACCAGCGCCTGCACGTACAGGATCGCGGCGGTGAGCTGGCCGAGGCTGACCCAGCCGTTCACGTACCCGTACCCGCCGAGCAGCACGATCATCACCAGCGGGGTGTCGTAGGCCAGCCCTATCAGCGCGAAGAGCAGGTTGCGCAGCGTCATCGTGTACCGCTCGGCCTGCGCCGACACCGCGATGTCGTCGTCGCCGATCCGGTTGCGCGTCGGGCCGAGGCCGAGCGCCTCCACCGTCCGGGCTCCCTCGACCGTCTCGGTCAACGTCGTGTTGATCCCCGAATATGACGCCCCCTCGGTGATGTAGCCCGCCGGGGCCCGCTGCAGGTACCTCCGAACGCTGACCAGCAGGAGCGGGGCCACGGCGAGCAGCGGAAGCGTGAGCAGCGGTGAGTTGAGCAGCATGGCCGCCACCGTCAGCAGCGTGGTCACCCCGGCGATCACCGCCTCCGGCAGCCCGTACCGGACGCTCTCGCTCATGGTGCCGACGTCCCGGGTCACCCGCGTCACGAGGTCCCCGGAGCTGGCGCTCTCGACCCGGCCGAGCGGCAGCCGCAGCACCGTGGCCACCACGTACTCCCGGGCACTGGCCAGCACGTTCTGGCCGAACACCGTCGACACCACCAGGGCGCCGAAGGTCAGCAGGGCCTGCAGCACGACGAGCCCGGCGACCACGGCCGCCAACGAGGTCAGCGCCTCGACCGCGGTGCCGGCCCGGGTCGCCTGGTCGACCAGCCGGCCGAGGACCCGGGGCACGGCCAGGGCCGCCACGGCCGCAAGGGCGTGCAGCCCGAGCAGCGCCAGGATCAGCAGCCGCCGGCTGCGCATCAGCTCCCGGACGAACCGCAGCACGGCGGCCCCGTCGGCGACCGGGAGGCCGTGCTCGGGGTCTCGCGAGGAGGCGAAGTGCTGTCGGGCCCGCTCGGCGCGGTGTGCGTGCCGAGCCCGCCAGGCGCGGATGCGGGCGGCGAGGCCCCCGGTCGTCGGCGGCGCCAGCTCGACGGGCACCGCGGACTCCGGGGGACCGGCGCGCCAGGTCTCCGCCGACCCGGGCAGGCCGGTCCGCAGCTCAGGCACGGGTGTCCGCCCGCTCCGGTGGCTCGTCGAAGGTACGGACCACGACCCGGCGGTACGCCGCGCTGCGCTCCATCAGGTCCCCGTGACGTCCGGTGTCGATCACCCGGCCGCCTTCCAGCAGCGCCACCCGGTCGGCCTCGTGCAGCAGCAGCGGCGAGACCGACATCACCACGGTGGTCCGGCCGCGGCGGTGGTCGGCCAGCCGTCCGGCGATCACCGCCTCGGTGTGGGCGTCGACCGCCGAGGTGGGCTCGACCAGCACCAGGATCTCCGGGTCAGCGGCCAGCGCCCGGGCCAGGACGACACGCTGCCGCTGCCCCCCGGACAGGCCGCGACCCCGCTCGTCGATCCGCCCCTGCCAGCCGCCCGGCAGGGCCGAGAACACGTCCTCGGCCGCCGCTGTCCGCAGCGCGCGCTCGGCCTGGTCCCGGTCGAGGCGGCCCTGGGGGTCGACGGCCGACTGCAGGGTGCCGGCGAACATGGCGCTGGTGGCGTCGTGGACCAGGATGTGCCGCCGTACGTCGACCAGGTCGACGTCGGCCAGGTCGACGGACCCGACGCTGACCCCCCAGCGTCGGTCGGCCAGCTCCGCGTCGCGGGCCAGCCGCCGGGCCCGCTCCGCCCGACGGCGGCGTCGCAGCCGCCGGGCCGCCCGCCCCGTCACGCCCGGCTCGACGTCGAGACTGACCGGCTCGCGCTCCCCCGGCAGGTAGCGGCCCAGCCGGTCGGCGAGGGCCGCCGAGTCTTCCGGCACCGCCGACACCACGATGGTCAGCTCGCCGGGACGTGCGCTGAGCCCGGACGCTGCGTCGCGCAGCTCGGCCCCGAGAGGGAGCCGCAGCGCGGTCGACGGGGGCCGCCACGGCGGCTGCTGCTCGAGCACGGCGATGGCCTTGCGCGCCGAGACGATCGAGCGCACCCACTCCTGGGCGAGCTCGAAGAACGTCTGGATCGGCCAGACCATGAACACCGCGTAGCCGAACAGGCTGACCAGCTGGCCGACGCTCAGCACCCCGGAGGCGACCTCGCGGGCCCCGAGCCAGGTCAGGGCGACCAGGAACAGCCCGGAGAACAGCACCCCGCTGGCGTCCACCGCCGCCTGCCAGCGGCCCGCGGCGACGCTGGCGTCACGCGTCCGGCGGGACTGCTCGTCGTAGTTCCGCGAGAAGGTGTGCTCGCCCCCGATCCCGCGCAGGATCCGCAGGCCGGCGACGATGTCGGTGGCCAGGGAGGTCAGGTCGGACAGCCGGGTCCGCTCGATCTCCTGTCGGCGCTCCAGAGGCCGCAGCAGCGGCGTGGCCAGCAGCACCAGCACCGGCGCCGCGGCCAGCACCACCAGCCCGAGTGGCCAGGACGTGCTCAGCACGAGGCCGGCGATCACGGCGTAGGCGACCAAGGCGCCGGCCGCCCGGCTGCCGACCTCGGTCAGGCCGCCGAACTGCTCGGAGTCGCTGGCCGAGACGCTGAGGATCTCCCCGGTCGGCACCCGCTGCGGCAGCACGTGCCCCATCTGGGTGGTCTTGCGGGTGATCAGCTTCATCACCCCGTACATGGCGATCAACCAGGCCCGGACGATCAAGGTGTGCCGGACCACCCCAGCCGCCACCCCGACCAGGGCCAGCGCCAGCAGGACCAGCGCGTGGCGTCCGACCACCCCGAGGTCCCGGGGCACGATGCCCTCGTCGACGGTGCGCCCGACCACGTACGGCCCGAGTGCGCCCGGGAGCCACTCGAACACCCCGGCGAGCGAGCTGACGACCAGCACCGGCCACTGCTGCCCGAACAGCCAGCGCAGGAATCGGTGAGGGCTCCGGGTGTCCGGGTCGACGAACGTCGCGGGGGTCTCCCGGCGCCCCCGGTGTACGCCGGTCGACGCGTCCACCGGGCCGGGCTCGGTGGGCACGTGCGCAGCAGTGGAGTCCGGGACGTCCGGCGGGAAGTCGCGCATGACCGCACCACCCTACGGTCGGCCCACGGACCCGCTCCACCGATTTCTGGCCGGCCTCCGGTGTCTAGGATCGAGGCCATGACCCAGGAGCAGGGCTCGGACGGACCCGGCGAGCAGGTCGTCGCCGGAGCGACGGAGGACGGTCGCGTCTACGTGGTGACCCGGAACGCGATGGCCGTCGAGCGGTCGCCCGCCGATCCCGTCGAAGAGGGCACGCTCGAGGACGGCCCCGCCGAGGGGGAGGTCGAGGACGGCGTGCAGAACCGTACCGTCGAGTCCCGCTCGGTGACCGACATGGTCGAGCAGCCCGCCAAGGTGATGCGGATCGGCAACATGATCCGCCAGCTGCTGGACGAGGTGAAGGCGGCGCCGCTCGACGACGCCAGCCGACAGCGGCTCCGGACCATCCACGGCGCGTCGATCGCCGAGCTCAAGGACGGCCTGGCCCCGGAGCTGGTGGAGGAGCTGGATCGGATCACCCTGCCGTTCTCCGAGGACGCGACCCCCTCCGACGCCGAGCTGCGGATCGCTCAGGCCCAGCTGGTCGGCTGGCTTGAGGGACTGTTCCACGGCATCCAGACCGCCCTGTTCGCCCAGCAGATGGCCGCCCGGGCCCAGCTTGAGCAGATGCGGCGCGCCCTCCCGCCCGGCGGGCAGCACGGGCCGGGTGAGCCGCCCACGCAGGCCGGCGGGACGTCCGGGGGCATGTACCTCTGACGGTCGCGTGAGCCCGATCGCCGTCTCCCGGGCCCGTGTCGGGGGGGCGGCCGAGCGTCGGCGTCACCCGGCTGGGCGGTCCCGGCGGAGGGTGGCGACCAGCAGGACCAGCGCCACCACCTGGGTGCCGATCACCACGGCGACCAGGGTGGGCAGCGATCGCTCGTACAGCAGGCCGGCCATCGCCCCGCCCGCGACCGCGGCCCCGCCCTGGACGGCGGCGAAGATCCCGTACGCGGTGGCGCGCCGCCCCGGCGCCACCAGGTCGGCCACCAGCGCCTTGACGGTCGAGTCCTGGACGCCGACCGCCGCGCCCCAGAGCACCACCCCGGCCAGGGCGAGCGCCGGGGACCCGGTGAAAGCGAGCGGCGGCACCGCCGCGACCAGCAGCGGCAGCACCAGCAGGACGCGGCCCCGCACCCGGTCGTAGACCCAGCCGGTGGCCAGCGCCGCCAGTGCCTCGGTGCCCATCGCGGCGGCGTAGACGAGCGGGACGGCCGCCACCGGCACCACGCCGGCCCGGGTCAGGTGGTAGCTGATGACGCCGAAGGTGACCAGTCCCGCGGTCGCGGCCCCGGCGGAGGCGGCGAACAGCCAGAACGACGGCGGCAGCCGGCCAGCCCTGACCGGTGCCGGCTCCGGCCCGGGCGGGCCCGCGGGGGCGCCGACCGGATCGCCGACCACTCGGCGGAGGAGAAGTAGCACGACCAGCGCGGCCGCGCCGGGCGCCACCAGCACCGCCAGCGCGGGCCACAGCGCCCCGGTCAGCGCGGCGACCCCAGCGACGAGCAGTGGCCCGAGCACGGCGCCGGCCTGGTCGAGCGCCTTGTGCACCGCGAACCCCCGCCCGAAGCCGACCGGTGCGGCCGCGTACGCCAGCAGGGCGCTCTTGGCGGGGCTCCGGACCGCCTTGCCGGTGCGCTCGGCCAGGATCAGGACGCAGGCCGTTGCGAGGCCGGCGCCGGCCAGGAACGGGGTGACGGCCAGGGCCGGCACGCAGACCGCGGTCAGCGCGTACCCGGCCAGCGTCAGGGTCCAGTAGCGCCCCGTGCGGTCGGCCCAGGACCCGGAGAACAGCCGGAGCACGAGCGCAGCCGCCTCCCCCGCACCGGTGACCACCCCGACCAGGACCGCGGAGGCGCCCAGCGACGCCAGCAGTGGACCGGTCACCGCTCGCGCACCCTCGTACACCATGTCGGCGGTCAGGCTGACCACACCGAAGCCCACCACCGCCCGCCAGGCCGACCGGGATCGGACCTCGAGCGGCCGGCTAGCCATCCGGCACGCCGAGCCGGGCGTACACGTGCTCGGCGTACACCTCGAAGCGGGCCTGGCACCGCCTCAACTCGGCCGCCGCGTCGACTTCCACCGCGACACCCAGCAGGTCGCGGGACCGGAGCTCCCGGTACCACCGCCGCAGCCGGTGCAGGCTCTGCTCCTCTTCCTCCAGCTCGGCCAGGGTGAGCTTCTGAATCCGTTCCTCACGGTCGAGCTCGGCCAGGTACTTGCCGCAGTCGGCGCTGAACTCCGCCCACTCCAGCGCCCGGGCCTCGGCGTAGAGCTGGTCCAGCCGCCGGGCGTCGTGCGCTCCGTGCCCCTGGGCGCTGAGCACCAGCAACGTCCCGCCGGCCGCCTCGACCAGGCCGCCGATCCGGGCCAGCGCGGGACGGGTAGCGGGCAGCTCCGGCAGCGTCCAGGCGGCCTGACCGAGCGGCACCGCGCCGGCGCGCCGCAGGCTGCGCCACAGGGCCATCCGGTGCCGGGCCGGCTCCGCGGGCACGCGGGCCAGCAGGACCAGCCAGCTCCGGGTCTTTCCCGACACCTGCTCCTCCACCACGCTGTGATGTTACGACTGTCACAGACAGAACTGTCAACCCGATCACTCGGGAGCATCTGTATCGAGATCCTATGCAGTGCACTCGACACGTATGGAACCGGACGCCTCGACGGCGCGTCTCACCCACGCCCTGACCACGGCGTCCACCCCAGGAGACGATCTGATGCTCACGTCCGTCGACCTTTCCCCACCCACCGCGACCGCACCGGCCTGTGCCGGCCGCGCCGACATCTTCACCGACGAGCTGCTCGAGTCCCCGCCCGCCGCGAACGCCTGCGCCGAGCAGCGGCGCCGGCACGCCGGGCTCGTCGCGCAGGCCGAGGAGGTCTGCCAGTCCTGCCCGCTGCTGGCGGGCTGCCTCTACCGCGCCGTCGTGGAGTACGACGTCGCCGGCTACGTCGCCGGCACCAGCGAGCGCCAACGGGGCGAGATCCGCCGGCGCCTCGGAGTGCGGGTGCAGCCCGAGGATCTCGACACACTGGCCGGTGTCGTCGGCGGGCACCGGCAGATCGACCACGACGAAGTGCTCCGACTTCGCCGCGCCAACCCCGACGAGAGTCTGGACCGGCTGGCCCACCGGCTCGGGTGCTCCCTGTCCACCGTCAAGCGGCATCTCCGCCGGGAGCGGAACGCGCCGTCGGCACCGACTCAGCCGGAGCGCCGGCCGTCGGTCCGGGCGGTGCTGAGCACGGCGGCCGAGGTGGTATCGGGCGGGCAGCGCCGCCGGTCTGTCGCGGCCTGAGCCCCCCGGGCCCGGATCGTTCTCGACCCGACCCGTCGATCGGGTGAGAATGAAGGGCCCTGAGGAGGTGGCGATGGCGAAGTACGCGGTGAACCCCGAGGCGGTGGACTTCATCCGGGGCCTGATCCAGCGGAAGCAGTACGTGCTGGACAGCGAGTGGGGCGAGGTGCAGCCCGACGCGGCCGCGCAGAACGCCTACCTGCAGAAGCACCCCTGGCCGGAGTACGCCCGGTGGCACCTCGGGTTGACTGACGGCGCGTCGGAGGAGACGAAGGCCCGGTACGCCTTCGTGGTCGGCGACTTCCGTCGGGTGCACCGCACCGGGCTGATCGCGTCGGTGTACCGGGCGGCGGAATGGCGCCACAAGGCCGTCGAGCTGGCTGCGCACGACCTGCTGCAGGACCTGGACCGCACCGCCGGCATCGGCTGACTCACCCCCCGACCAGGGCCATCAGCTGCTCCATCGCCACCGGAGCGACCAGCGGGTCGGCATGCCGGTGGACCAGCTCCCAGCCGGCGGCCGTGCGCCGGTAGACCTGCGACACACGCAGCGACAGGTCACGGTCGGGCAACCCACCGATCCGGCCGTGCTGTCGCTCGATCATCACCAACACCGCGGTGTCACCCCAGGCGTGCACCGCCGTGATCTCGAGCTCGGCTTCGCCGCCGGCGAACGGACTCTGCCACCCCTCGAACTCGCTGCGCCGGTCGGCGTGCTGTACCGGGGCGCCGCCGTCGGGACGGGTCAGGGTGAACCCGGGCGCGTGCAGCGTCAGCTCGAGGTAGCGGTCCATGTCGCCCCGCATCCAGGCGTTCGCCGCCTCGGCGGTCTGCGCCACCAGCTCGGCGACCTCGGGGTTGCCGGTGGTGGGCGAGGTGGATGTCATCGGTCCTCCTTGTGCGTTCCGTCAGCCGTGTCCGACCAGCGCCATCGGATCATCCGGCCGCCGGACCACGCCTCCGTAGCCGCTACCGAGAGTTCTCGCACCCCGGTGCTGGTGGGTTCCCGAGCGGAGCGCGCCCGCAGGACCGCAGGCCGACTGAGCCAGCAACAGCGAACCGGCCCCCAGCACGACTCCTGGACGAGCGCACCTCGTCATGCCACACCTCCGCATGACATCGACAGCCGCGGGCCGCCGGTGACCTTCACCCGCGGACCGGTCCCGCTCAGCCGAACCAGCGGCGCAGCTCGGCGACGATCCCGCCGTCGTCGAACCGGTCGGCGACGGCGTCTGCGGCGTCCTGCACCACCGCGGGCGCGTCGCCCATCGCCACCCCGCGCCCGGCCCACTGGAGCATCTCGATGTCGTTGCGGCCGTCACCAATGGCCAGCACGTCGACCGGGTCCACGCCCAGCTCCGCGGCCACCTCCGCCAGGCCCGAGGCCTTCGACACCCCGTCCGGGGCGATGTCCAGCCAGGCGCTCCAGCCGACGAAATAGGTCATGCCGTGCAGCCCCAGGTCGTCGGCGAGCTGGAGGAAGTCGGCGTCGGAGGCCTGTGGGTCGCGCAGGATCACCCGGGTGACGGGGCGGGAGCTGAGCTGGCTGGCGTCTTCGATGATCATCTCGCCGGTCAGGTCGCCGCCGGGGAAGTGCCCGTTCAACCGGTAGCCGCGGCCGATCTCCTCGACCGCGATCAGGGTGCCCGGCGCCAGCCGCTCCACCTTCTCAATCACCACCCGAGGGTCGAAGGTGGTCGCCTTGACGATCCGCTCCGGCGGGTAGCTGACGATCACCGCGCCGTTGGACAGCACGGCCGGACCGGGCGGCAGCCGCAGCTCGTCGATCAGGTACCGGGTGCCGTGCCAGGACCGTCCGGTGGCCAGCACCACCCGCGATCCCGCGGCCAGCACGCTCGCCACCGCCTGCCGGACGCGGTCGGGCAGCACCCCGTCGTGGTCGACGACGGTGCCGTCGATGTCCAGCGCCACCAGTCGCGGGCGCCAGTCGGGGGATCTCGTCATCGGCAGGTCATCACCGCGGCGTGAACGTCGTCCGGCCACCCAGGAACGGCTGCAGCGCCGCCGGGATCCGGACCGAACCGTCGGGCTGCTGGTGGTTCTCCAAGATCATGATGATGGTCCGGGGGATGGCGCAGAGCGTGCCGTTCAGGGTCGCCACCGGAGCCGTACCCGAGTCGAAGCGGGCGCGGACGTTCAGCCGGCGGGCCTGGAAGTCGGTGCAGTTGGAGGTGGAGGTGATCTCGCGGTACCGCTGCTGGGTCGGCAGCCAGCCGTAGCAGTCGTACTTGCGGGCCGCGCTCAGCCCCAGGTCGCCGCCGGCCAGCTCCAGCACCTGGTACGGGATCTCGAGCAGGTCGATGAACTCCTTCTCCCAGGCCAGCAGCCGCTGGTGCTCGGCCGCCGCCTCCTCGGGGGCGCAGAAAGTGAACATCTCGACCTTGTCGAACCAGTGCACCCGGAAGATGCCGCGGGTGTCCTTGCCGTGGGAACCGGCCTCCCGACGGAAGCTCGGGCTGTAGCCGACGTAGCGGATCGGCAGCCGCTCGGTCTCCAGGATCTCCTCGGAGTGGTAGGCCGCGAGCGGTACCTCGGCGGTGCCGACCAGATACAGGTCGTCGTCCGGCAGCTTGTAGACGTCCTGGGCGGCCTGACCGAGAAAGCCGGTGCCCTCCATCGCGCTGGATTTCACCAGGGCCGGCGGGATCATCGGGGTGAACCCGTTGGCCAGGGCCCGGCTGACCGCCAGGTTGAGCAGCGCCAGCTCCAGCTCGGCCCCCTGCCCGGTCAGGTAGTAGAAGCGTGAGCCGGACACCTTGGCGCCCCGCTCGACATCGATCGCGCCGAGCAGCTGGCCGAGCTCGAGGTGGTCGCGGGGGGCGAACCCCTCGGCGTCGAAGTCGCGGGGGGTGCCGTGAGTCTCCAGCACCACGTAGTCGTCCTCGCCGCCCGGTGGCACGTCTTCGGCCACCAGGTTGCCGACCTGGCGCAGCAGGCTGTCCAGGGTCTGCTCGGCCTCCCCGCTGGCGGCGTCGGCCTTCTTGACCAGATCGGCCAGCTCCCGGGTCCGGTCGAGCAGGGCGGTGCGCTCCTCACCCTGGGCCCGGGAGATCTGCCTGCCCAGGTCCTTCTGCTCGGCGCGCAGCTCCTCGTAGTGGGTGATCGCGGCCCGACGGCCGGCGTCGGCGGCGAGCAGCTGCTCGACGATCGCCTCGTCGGCGCCGCGGGCACGCTGGGAGGCACGGACCCGGTCGGGGTCGTTCCGCAGCACCTTGAGGTCAATCACCCGGACCACCCTACCGAGCACGATGGACGGGGAGCAGCGGATTCCGGCCGGGCCGGGCCGACGAGTGGGTGACCGGCCGGCGTGGTGCGGGTGACGGGTGAGTGTCGGCTGCGCTACGGCCTCCCGCCCGGACGGAGGCCGCCCACCCGGTCCGCTGACTGCCCGGTGCGAGGATGGCTGGGTGCTCCGCAAGCGTCCGTCGAGGTCGGCCCTGGTGATCCTGGCCGCCCTGTTCGCCGCCGCGGTGCTCTGGACGGTGCTGGTCGCAACCTGGCCGCCGCTGCAGGCGTTCGACTCCCGGCTGGTCGCCCCGCCGATGAACCCGAAGTCGGCGGCGGCCCAGATCGCGAGCGCGTTCGCCCTGCTCACCTGGCAGGGCCTGGAGTACGCCGCCCTGCTCGGCCTGGCGATCTGGGCCTACCGTCGGCGGCTGCGCGCCCTGTCGGCCTCGCTGGTGATCACGGTGGCGCTGGGGCTGCTGGCGATCGAGGGCATGAAGTTCGCCTTCGGTCGACCGCGCCCGGATCCTCACCTCGACGTGATCACCGCCGTCGGCTACTCCTTCCCCTCCGGTCACCTGGTCGGGGTCGTCTCCTCCTGCATCGCCGTCGGGGCGGTCTTCGCGGTCACCCGCCGCAGCCCGCGGCGGCGGCTGGCCTGGCAGGTCTCCTCGGTGGCGCTGGTGGTCCTGGTGGCCTTCGACCGGTGGCTGCTGGGCGCGCACTACGTCTCCGACCTGGTGGGTGGCACGCTCGTCGGCGCCCTGGTGGCGGTCACCGCCCTGGTCGTCACGGGCGTCTCTGTGCCCGTCACCCACGAGATCGTCCAGGAGTACGTCCGGGACCTGGGCACCCCCGACCCGTCGGCCGCCTCCGTGGACGCGGGCCGCCGCTGCGCGGTGATCTACAACCCGGTCCGGGTCACGGACTGGGTGACCTTCCGTCGGCACGTCGAGTACGAGCTGCGGATCCGGGGCTGGCAGCAGCCGCTCTGGTTTGAGACCACCGCGGCGGACCCCGGCCACTCGATGACAGCGCGGGCGGTCGCCGAGGGGGTCGACCTGGTGCTCGGCGCCGGCGGCGACGGCACCATCCGGGTGATCTGCTCGGGCCTGGCCGGCACCGGCGTCGCGTTCGGCCTGATTCCGGCCGGCACCGGGAACCTGCTGGCGCGGAACCTCGGCATCCCGCTGGACGAGGGTGCGGCCCTCACCGTTGCCTTCGACGGCGTGGACAAGCCCATCGACCTGGTCCGCCTCAGCGTCGACGACCGTCCGCCCGAGCACTTCGTGGTGATGGCCGGCATCGGCATCGACGCCGTGATCATGCAGGGCACCAACCCGGAGCTGAAGAAGGCGGTGGGGCCGGCGGCCTACTTCGTCTCCGCGGCCCAGCACGCGAACCACCCGGCCCTGCACGTCTCGATCACCGTCGACGACCGCCCGGCGCTGCGCCGCAAGGCGCACGTCATCGTCGTCGGCAACGTGGGACTCCTCAGCGGGAACATCCAGCTGCTGCCCGACGCGCGGGCCGACGACGGCCTGCTGGACGTGCTGATCGCCTCACCGCGGACGGTGGCCGACTGGGCACGGCTCATCCTCCGGGTGCTGACCCGCCGCCGCCGGCCCGACGACCAGCTCGACCGGATGACCGGCCGGCGGGTCACCATCAGGGTCGTGGAGCGGGACCACTACCAGCTGGACGGCGACACCGCCGGTGAGTGCAACACCATGGTGGCCGAGGTGGAGCCCGGGGCCCTGCTGCTCCGGGTCCCGCGCAGTCGGCTGACGGCCGGCCAGCTCGGCGTCGGCGAACCCACCGCGGTGCCGGTCGCGGACAGCGACAGCATGCTCAGCCCAGTGTGAGTGAGGCGTCGGCGGCCTGCACGGCCGTGCGCGTCGAGGCCGGGGCGTCATCGGCGCGGAACGAGAAGTAGGCGGCATGGTCGTCGCCGTCCAGCCGGGTGACGACCAGCAGCCCGTGGTCGTAGGAGCTGGGCAGCCCGTCGATGTCGTAGTCCAGCTCGGCGGACAGGGCCAACACGCGGTCGGTGGGACCCAGGTCGGTGGGCCCGGAGACGTAGTTCCTGAGGGTCGTCGTCGTGCGCGAGAAGAAGCCCCGGCGCAGCGCGCCGAACACGGTCTCACCGGTCTTCTTCAGGTCGCCGGGGGTGGTGCTGAACTCACTCACCAGGCCGACGCCGACGATCGCGTAGGTGTCCTCCGACCCCGAATAGTCCTGGTGGATCAGCCTGGTGCAGAGCACCAGGCTGTCGAAGGGGTAGGTCTCCGCCGGCGGGTCGCAGGTCCACGGGGCCCGTGGCAGCCTCGCCGCCAGCTCCTGCACGGTGGCCCGGCCGGTGGCGGCGTCGTACTGGACCCAGGGCGGCGCGGTCCTGGGCGGTGGCGCCGCTGCGGGTCCGCTGCCGACCACCCGGCCGGTGAGCTGCACGGTCGCCCCGACGGTGAGCAGGGCCAACACCAGCACACCAACGGTGATGCCGACCGCGGCCACGACCCCGATCCGCGGTTCCGCGCCCCGGATCAGCGTCGACGGCGGAGCCGCGCGTCCCGTTGGCTCCGACGGCGGTACGGGCGGCGGGTCCGTGGGGGCGGTGCTGAGCCACCGCGTCCACGCCTGGCCGTCCCACCAGCGGTAGTGCGCGGCGGTCCCCGACGGGTCGGGGAACCAGCCGGGCGCAACGCTCACGGCGACCACCCTAGGCCGGATCGGGGGCCCCCGGGACGGCCGCAGGG
>CAWHTY010000019.1:0-56721 GCA_963832435.1 uncultured Actinomycetota bacterium | reverse complement strand
CAGGGCCTCCGCGAGCTGAGCCTGACCGGTCTCGACCCTGACGCATCCCGCACCCTGCTTCAGGCACGCCTTGGCGCCGCGATGGGGGCCGAGGTCATCGACCGGATCGTCGCCGAGACCCGCGGCAACCCCCTGGCGTTGCTGGAGCTCCCCGCCGAGCTGACACCAGACCAGCTCCGTGGTGTGGAGGCCCTACCCTCGCCGCTCCACCTGACCTCTCGCGTCGAGCAGCTCTTCCTCGACCGAAGTCGGCGGTTGCCGCCGACGGTGCAGACGATGTTGCTGCTCGCAGCGGCGGACGACAGCGGCGAGCCCGACGTGATGCGGCGGGCCGCAGCCGCTCTCGGCCTGGTCGACGCCGACCGGCAGGCAGCCGTGGACTCAGGGCTCCTCGTCGAGCACGATGCGTCGCTGTCGCTTCGCCACCCCCTGGTCCGCTCGGCGGTCTACCAGGCCGCCACCAGTGCCCAGAGGCGGCAGGTGCACCGGTCCCTCGCGGGAGCCTTGTCTGGCCACGGTGATCCGGACCGGGAGGCCTGGCATCGTGCTGCCGCAGCTGAAGGGCCCGACCCGGAAGTGGTGGGTGCCCTGGAGCTGGCCGGCACCCGGGCCCAGCGACGGGGCGGGCACGTTGCGGCGCTCAAGGCGTACGAACGCGCGGCGGCGCTGTGTGAGGACCCGGCCAAGCGCTCCGAGCTCACCTTCGAGGCGGCCCGGAGTGCTTGGGCCTGCGGCCGGGCCGGCCAGGCGCAGAGGTTGCTCTCGAAAGTCCGCGAGGCGACGAGCAACCCCGTGCTGCTGGCTGACGTCGCACGCCTGCGTGGTCACATCGAGGTCAACCTGGGTTCGGCGTCCGAGGCGCACCAGATCTTTGTGGAGGCCGCCCAGGCGGTCTACCCGATCGATCAGACCAGGGCCCTCGACATCGGCGTTGCTGCTGCCGTCATGCGCACCTTCGGCGCCGACAGCGGCGCGCCGTTGCCGGTGACCGACGCCCTCGTCGTGCCCGTGGCCGGTGATCCGCCGCGGACCCTGTGCCTACGTCACCTGCTTGCCTCGATGACGGAGGTGGCGGAGGGCGACTGGTCCGCCGCCACGGCTGCCCTGGACCGTGCGCTGAAGCTCGGCGACCAGGTCGACGACCGGGACGTGCTGTGGAACCTCGCCAACGCGGCCCTCCAGCTGGGCGCGGACGGGGCGCAGCAGCACTTCTACGAGTACGCCCTCTCGCGAGCGCGGGAGGCTGGCGCGGTGACGGCAGTGGTCTACTGCCTGCAAAGGCTCTGCTTCGGCCAGTACCTGGCCGGCGACCTCCTCGCGGTGCGCAACAGCGCCGAGGAGGCCATCTCGCTGGGCCAGGGCATTGGCCAGCCAGCGATGACGGCCCCGCCCGTCGCCTGGCTGGCGGTGCTCGCGGCCCTCCAGGACCGAGACGACTACGATCACCACCTCGCTCGCCTGGACGAGCTGGTCGCGGCGTACCCGCTCGGGATCCTGACCGACCCCGTCCACGACCTGACCCGCTGGGCCAAGGGACTTCGTGCCTCCAGTTCCGGCGACCACGTCGGCGCGTTGCACCACCTCGCAAGGTTCCGGTTGCCGGTCCTCGCGCGGATGTCCGCCGCGGAGCGCATCGAGGCGGCGGTACGAGCCGGGGACCGGGCGGCCGGTCGTGGATTTACCGACGAGCTGGGAGGTTTCGCCGACGCCACCCGCAGGCCATGGGCCCTCGCCACCGTGGCCTTCGGCCACGCGCTGACTGCAGACCAGGTCCAGGGCGACGCCCTCTTCCAGGAATCCCTGACGCACCATGCGGCGGCCGGTCGGCCACTCGACGCGGCGCGGGCGCAGCTCGCCTACGGGGAATGGCTGCGCCGCAGCCAACGGCGAGTCGATGCCCGGCAGCACCTGCGGGAGGCCGTCGAGACCTTCCAGGACCTACGCGTAGAGTCCCTAGCCGCACGGGCCAGCCAGGAGCTTCGTGCCTCCGGGGAGACCGCCCGCAAGCGCGACCCCTCCACGCTGGTCACACTCACCCCGACCGAGCTGCAGATCGCACAGCTGGTCAGCTCCGGGCTGTCAAACAAGGACGTCGCTGCTCACTGCTGGATCTCTCCGAGGACAGTCGCCTTCCACCTACGCAACATCTTCGCCAAGGCCAGGATCACCTCCCGCGGCGAGCTCGCCCAGCTCGACCTAGCCTGACTGAGGTTCCTCCACGAGATCGGGGGAAACTCAGAGAGCTGATTCAGGTCGTCGTCGTTGATAACAATGACTCCTCTTGTCAGGCGCTGCAGGTGGGGCGGTGTGGGTGCCGTCGTCGTAGCTGAGCGGGTGGCGGCAGCTGATGCAGACGGCTTCTGGAGTTGTCTGCGCAGATTGACGGGAACCTGTGGTGGTGGCCGGCTACCACCTGATCTCGGTGCCGCTGGCCGCCGGCGTCTTCGCCCCGATCGGCTTCGTGATGCCCATGTCACGAGGCGCCCTGCTCCTGTCGGCCACCGTCGTCGTCGTCGCCCTCGACGCGCAACTACTGCGCCGCCTCGACCTGCGACCCGACGCCATCGTCCCCACACCGACCCCGACCGGTCCCCTCACCCGTGGCGCCGACCACGCCGCTGCCAGCTACCACCGACTGCGCACCGGCCGAAGGCTAGTGGAGAGTGAGCTGTCGGCGGTGGTGGCTGTAGTGCTCAGTGCCGTAGTGATAGACGTCCTGGACGCTCATCAGCGGTCGAAAGTACGGGTCCCATGCCGTTGGGAAGTGCATCGTCAGCGCCAACGTCTGTTCCGTCTCGCGGTCCAGCCGGCGCCGCAACGCCCGCACGGTCCGCCGCATCAACGCGGCCATGGTCGCCGGCGGAACAATCTGACCACCCATGCACGAGCCGACATAGTTGATCCAGTGAAACGGCCGCCGTGCGGCGTTCAGCGAGGCGGCGAACCTCCGGCTGTGTCCCCAGCGACCCAGCAGGTGCACCAGCGGCATCAGCGTGCGCACGATCAGGTAGCCAAACACCATGTGGTACAGGAGTTGCCGGTTCGTCCACCGAGTACCGCGACTGGGGCGGCGCAGGTCTGCGTGACTAGCCCGGTCGATCAAGTCAGCGAAGTCGGCCTCCGCTCGGCTCATCTCCGCAGCGACCTCGGCACGGTCCATCTCACGCCCTCCAACTGAGTCGACCGTACCGGCATCGCACAGACTGCACACACGACGTCTGTGCTCCGCTGTCGGTAGGCAGTCAGGAACTGCATGGCCTGCTCGCAGAGCGCAGTGCCGAGACCCGCCCGGCACCGTGAGCGGTCAACGGGGATCCTCCGGAGACGGAGCCCAGAGGAATGTGTCTGGTCGGCTCGCGACGTCGGAATGAAATCGGAGCGATCACGTGTGCCCAGCGGCCGACCACTGCGGTGCTGGACCAGCCCGCTGTCCCGGGCGCCTCGCCCTGCCGTCTCGACGTGGGCCGGGTGCGCGCCGGACGGTGTGTCGGCGCTAGGCGCCCGGGCGACCGCGCATCAGGCCGCCGGGGCGGGCTCCGCCGAGGTCCGTCGGCTGCGGCCGAACCGAAGGTAGAGCACGGGCAGGACGAAGAGGTTCAGCAGCGTCGCGGTCAGCAGCCCACCCACCACGACCACAGCCATCGGGTGCTCGATCTCGTGACCCGGGACGCTCCCCGCCGCGATCAGCGGGACCAGGGCCAGCCCCGTCGCCAGGGCCGTCATCAGGATCGGGGCGAGCCGCTCGAGCGCTCCTTGCAGGACCAGCTCGAGCCCGAACGCCACTCCCTCCTCCCGCTCCAACCGTTGATAGTGGCTGATCATCAGGATGCCGTTGCGAGCCGCAATCCCGAAGACCGCCAGGAAGCCCACCAGCGATCCCAACGACAGCACGCCACCGCTGATCCAGACCGCGATCACCCCGCCGACCAGCGCCATCGGGAGAAGGATGAACGTCAGCAGAGCCAAGCGCAGGCTGCCGTACGCGGCCTGGAGCAGCAACAGGATCACGAGCGCAGCGGCCAGACCGAACACCAGAAGACGTTCCTCAGCGGCGTCGAGCTCGGTGGACTCACCGAGCACCTCCGCGTGGTACCCCACCGGAAACGTGACATCGGCCAGTCGATTCTCGACAGCGTTCACGACGGAGGCCAGGTCACTGCCCTCGACGTTGGCGCCGACGTCGATCCGCCGGGACTGCTTCTCCCGCTCGATGGCGTTGGGCGTCGGCGCCAGCCGTACATCGGCCACGTCGCGCAGCCGGACCCGCCCGCCGCCGGGGGTGTCCAGGACCAGGTTCTCGACGTCCGTCACGCTGTCCCGGGCCGACGGGATGGCCGTGACGTGCACGTCGTAGGCCCGGCCGCCTGCGAAGATGTCGTTCACCTCCTCACTGGCGATCAACGTCGAGGCCTGCCGTCGGATGTCCCCGGGAGTGAGCCCGTGCCGCGGGCGGCCGTGACGTCGGGGGCCACCTCGATGTGCGGGAGGTCGGTCTGGAACGAGGCGTGGGCGTCCACGACCCCCGGGACGTCGCCGATCCGCTTCTCGATCTCCTTCGCTTGGGTCCGCAGCGTGTCCAGGTTCGGGCCGTAGATGCGCACGACGATCGACTCGCTGGTGCCAGTGAGCACCTCCTTGATCCGCTCCCGCAGATAGGTCTGCACATCGCGGTACAGCCCTGGGTAGTAGTCGACCGTCTCGTGCACATCGGCCAGCGTCTGCTCGTAGTCGACCTCGGTCGACACGCTGATCCAGTTCTCGCCGAAGTCGACGCCGTACACCTCGTCGGCGAGCAGCGCCTGGCCGATGTGGGACCCGCAGTTGCGCACACCGGGGATCTGGCGCAGGTCGCGGCAGGCGGAGATCGAGATCCTGGTCTCCTCGGTCACCGACGTCCCGGGTGGGGTGAGCCAGTGCATGAGGAAGTCCCGCTCCTTGAAGTTGGGCAGCAGCTGACTGCCCAGGAACGGCAGGGCGACCAACCCGGCGACGACCAGCACCAGCGACCCGGCCACGGCGGGCAGGGGCCGGCGCACCAGCGGCACCAGCACGGCACGATAGGCACGCTTCACCGTGCGCATCACCGGGGACTCGTGGCTGCTCATCCCACCCCGCGAGAGCAACATCAGGCACAGCGCAGGCGTCACGGTCAAGGCCACCGCCATCGACACCAGCACCGCCAGCGCGTACGACAGCACCAACGGCCGGAAGAACGAGCCGGACAGGCCACCCAGGAACAGCACCGGGACCACGGCCACCACGTTGATCAACGTCGCGTACGTGATCGCGCTCCGTACTTCGACCGAGGCACTCAGCACGATCCCGAAGGTGGATCTCGTGACTGCCGGCCGCCCGCGCCTGGCGGAGTCGGCGCACGATGTTCTCCACGTCGATGATTGCGTCGTCGACCACGACCCCGATGGCGACGACCAAGCCGGCGAGCACCATCACGTTCAGGGTCGCCCCGGCTCGGTCCAGTACCAGCACGGCCGCGACCAGGGACAACGGGATGGCGATCAGGGAGATGAAGGCCGTCCGCCATTCGAACAGGAAGGAGACGATGATCATCACCACCAGCCCGATCCCGATCAGCAGCGCCACGGTCAGGTTGCCGATCGACTGCTCGATGAACGTTGCGGGTCTGAAGATGCTGGTGTCGACCTCGATCCCGCGCAGCCCGGGCGCCATCTCGGCCATGGCGTCCTCCACGCCGCGGGTCACCTCCAAGGTGTTGGCGCCCCGGAACTTCTGCACCACCAGCAGCAGGCCCGGCCCGTCGTTGACCACTGCGTCGCCGATCAGTGGCCCGGAGTCGACCAGAACGGTGCCCAGATCGCCCAGCTTCAGCACCTTGCCGTCCCGCTGGACGACTGGCACCTCCCGCAGCTGTTCGGGACCGGTGATGGGCTGGACGTGCCGGATGTTCAGCCGGCTGCCCCCGGATTCCACGAACCCCCCGGTCCCGACCACCGCGCCGTCGGAGTATCGCAGCAGGCCGGCGTCCAGCGCGTCGGCTGTCGCATCCATGACCTGCTGCAGGGACACGTCGTGCCTGGCCAACAGCTCCGGATCGACCTGGACGTGGCGCTGGGGCAGCCGTTCGCCCCAGATCGCCACCTGGGCGACTCCAGGCACCCGGAGCAGCCGGGCCCGGATCTTCCAGTAGGCGATGGTCGACATCTCGGTGAGGTCGACCTCATCGGAGGTGAGCCCGATCTTGAGGATGCGGCTGGTGGCCGACAGCGCCGGCATCATGAACGGCGGACTCGCCCAGGTCGGCAGCGTCGCCGTGATCTGCGACAACCTCTCGGCGACCAGCTGACGAGCTCGCAGCTCGTCCGTGCCCCGGCGAAAGATCAGCTGGATGGAGGACAGCTGCGCCACCGACTTCGACCGGAGATCCTCCAGACCCTCGATGCCGCTCAGCTGGTTCTCGATCGGCACGGTGATCAGCTGCTCGACCTCGTTGGAGGAGTTGCCCAGAGCGATGGTCTGGATCTCGACTCGTGGCGGGGCGAACTCCGGGAACACATCCACCTTGGTTTCGGGGATCTGCACGAATCCCATTGCCATCACCCCGGCCGCGCAGAACAACACGATCCAGCGCAGTCGCAGGCTCGTGGCGACCACCCACCGCATCACGGCCTCCGCGCCCAGCCGCGGGGCCCGGTGAGGGCCATCAGTGCTTCCCGGCCATGTCGCGCTCGGCTCCGTAGAGCTGGGTGGCCCCGGTGGTGGCCACCCGCGTGCCCGCCACCGGTCCGGCCGACAGGGTCACCACGTTCCCGGTGATGTCGGTGACGGCGACCGCGACCCGCCGATAGGTGAGCGGCGCCAGGACGGTGTAGACCCACGTCTTGCCCTGAGTGTCGTAGACCAGTGCGGCGTAAGGGATATGGGTGTGCCGGCCGCGAGCCACGACCACGCTGGTCTGGAGACCGGCCCGGCGGGCGGCCTCGGCGGTCAGCCGGACTGTCTTGACCCCGTCTGCGCCGGGAGTGGACAGGCTGGCCGGCTTGTAGGCCGGCCTAGTCTCCTCCTGCTCGCTGCACGAGGAGATCGACAGCACGGCCAGCGCAAGCACGACCGCGAGGGCTCCCGCGTCCGTGCCGCCGGGACCTCGGCGACGGCGACGCCCGTTCATCAGCCGCCCTCCGCCGATCGCCCGACGTCGGGTTCGGCTCGTCGCCGTTCCCCGAACTGGAGGTAGAGGGCCGGCAGCACGAACAGCAGCACGAACGCGGTTGTGGTGAGCCCGCCGAGAAGCACGACGGCGAGCGGATGGATCAGCTCGAGGCCTGCCCGTGGACCCAGGAGCACGAAGGGAACAGCCGCCGCGGCCACCGCCAGAACGGAGACCAGCACCGGTTGCAGGCGGTCACCGGCGGCGGCGACCGTGGAATCGCGGGCTGGGCGCGCGCTGGGCGCCACGCCGTCCCGGATGCCGGCGCTGGTTCGGGGCGCCTGGAACTCGCGGATCAACCGGATCCCCCCGCCGACGACCATGGCGAACACCCCCAAGAGCCCGAGCAGCGATCCGAGCGACAGCTCGCGGTCGGTGAAGACCGCAGCCACGACTCCCCCGGCCAGGGCCGCCGGGACGGTGACGGTCAGCAGGGCCGCCAGCCGCCAGCTCCGGAACGCGGCTTGGAACAGCAGCACGGCGGCCAGGGCCGCGGCGACCGCGGTGCCGATCACACCACCGCGACCGACCTCCTGCGCCGTGCTCTGGGTCAGTACCTCGCCGTGGTACTCCAGCGGGAGGTCCAGGCTCGCCAATCGGGCCTCGATGTCGTCGGCGACCGCAGCAGGGCTTCGACCGTCGATGCCGACCACGACGTCGACCCGACGCGACACCGCATCGCGCCGGATCACGGCGGGCGTGGGGACCGTGCGTACGGTGGCGACGTCGGCCAGAGCGACGTGACCACCGTCGGGACGGTCGATGAGCAGGCGGCGGACGTCGGCTTCGCTCCGCCGCGTGGCCGGGATGCCCTGGACGATGACGTCGAACACACGCTGATCCTCGAAGACGCTGCCCACCTGGATCCCCTGCAGCAGGGTGGCTTCGGCTCTGCGCACATCACCCGGTGTGACGCCGTGCGCCTGCGCACGACGCATGTCCACCTCGATCTCGATCGTGGGCTGCTTGGTCGTGCTGATCACCTGGGGGTCCACCACCCCGGGCACGGTCGTCAAGAGCTCACGGACGCGGCCGGCCTCGCGTTCCAGTACGCCGGGATCCTGCCCGAACAAGCGGACGGCCACCGGTCGGCTCAGTCCGGTCAGGAGGTCCAGGCCCCGACCGCGGACGATGTTCTCGCCCGACCGCAACGCCCCGATGTCCCGCAGGTCCTGGGTCGAGGAGGACAGGACCTCGGGCGCGAGCTCGGGCACGGCCGCGGCCGCGGTCTGCACCGCGGACAGTGTGACGTCGTAGTCCGCGGTCGGGTCCAACCGCACCCACACGTCGGCGGAGTTGACGTTCACCACGCGGTCGCCGGTCACGGCTCGCCCGATATGGGCTGCCACGGCGGCGACTCCAGCCACCGACTGCATCGCATTGACCAGTTCGGTGGTCTGCTCGGTCATCCGCTGGTTCGACACCCCGGGCTGGCCCTGCAGCCTGACCACGAGGTTCCGGTCCCGGAAGTCCGGCAGCAGGGGGGTGCTGAGCAGGGGGAGCACCAGCAGGGCGACGAGGACGAGGCCCACCGTACTCAACACGGCGGTGCGCGGATGCCGGCCGAACCTGCTCAGCACGGCCAGGTAGAAGGCGGTCAGCCGCGCCCACCAGGCCGGCTCCTGGACTGCCCCCCGTCGGCGGGGGGCGAGCAGCGAGGCCAGAGCCGGCGCCACCGTCACCGCGACGATCATCGCCGCCACCACGGCCGAGGCGTAGGCCACGGCGAGCGGTGCGAAGAAGATCCCCGGCCGACCGCCGAGGACCGCAACCGGAACAACGGGCAGCAGAGCGACCAGGCCAGGCACCAATACGGCTGGTCGGCGCGGGCCGACGCCTTCCTCCGGGTCGCCGCCGACCGGCGCGGGCGGCGCGGGCGCCGTGAGCGACCGCCGCCACAGCTGCTGGGTCGATGCCACCGCCTGATCCACCACGAGCGCCGCGCCGCCGGCCACACCTCCGAGAGCGAGCGCATTCAGCTCGCCCCCCGAAAGAGAGATCACGAGGGCGGCGGTGATCATCGACAGGGGCACGGTGAAGACCACGATGACCAGGGCACGCCACGGCACGCGGAGGGCGACCAGGGCCAGCAACGCCACCGCGGCGGCGAGCAGGACTCCCAGACCGAGGTTGCCCAGTGCTTCGCGGACAAAGTCCGCAGGTCGATGGACCGAGGTGTCGGTGGTCAGGCCGGTGAGTCCAGGTCGCAGCTTCTCCAGGGCGTCCTCGACCCCGTCGGTCACCTCGGTGGCACTGGTGCCGGGGAACTTCTCCACGACGAGCAGCAGACCTGAGCCGCCCGCGACGACGGCATCCCCGATCAGGGGTTGGTGCCCGACGGTCACGTTCGAGACATCACCGAGCGTCAACCGGCCTCGTGTGCCCTGCACCGGCACGGCGGCGAGCTCGTTCGGGTCGGCCATCTTCTCGAGCAGATGGCGAACCTGCAGCCGTTGTTGCGGCGTCTCCACGAACCCCCCCGTACCGGGGGTGGACGCCTCGAGGAACGTCAGCGGTGAGACCACCTGGGCGTTGCCGGCGGTGGTGACCACCTGGCTCAGCGTGACCCGCTGGGTGCGCAGCTGGGCCGGGTCCACCTGAACCTGCAACTGTTGGTCCCGCATCCCCCAGACGGACACGTTGGCGACACCCGGTACGCCCATGAGCTGCGGCCGGATGGTCCATCGCGCCAACACGGACTGCTCGATCAAGCTGAGCTGATCGGACGACAACCCGATCATCAGTACCCGGTTCGACGACGACAGAGGTTGAAGCAAGGTCGGCGGCTTGGAAACATTGGGGAGGGCGTGCGCCTGGGTCAGCCGCTCTTCGACGAGCTGCCTGGCTCGATACACGTCGGTGCCACGGGCAAAGACCAACACGATCGAGGAGAGCCCCGGCACCGATTCGGAACGAATCACCTCGACACCCTCCACACCGTTCAGGAGGTCGGCTTCGAGGGGAACGGTGATGAGCTGCTCGACCTCCTCGGCCGAGAGCCCGAGCGCTTCGGTCTGGATCTCGGCGTACGGCGGGGTGAATTCCGGAAGCACATCCACCGGCGACGAGCGCAGCTGCGCGACTCCGACGGCGATGATCCCCACGGCGACAGCGACGATCAGCACCCGGAATCTGACCAGGGAATTCAGGAATCGGTGCATGGTCCCTCAATTCAGCGCAACGCCCGGGATAGTGTGTGTCGGCCCCCAACTCCGTAACCTGGCCCCGAACTCCAGGGCTGTCAAGGGTCCCCGACAATGACCAATTCTTGCCGGCCCGCGCGCAGGTTTGATGAGAATCCAATTGCTGTTCGGGTACAAATTTTCAGCGTATTGCCCCCGCGCTGGGCGTGTCTGGAGATTCGAGAAATCCGTGGTGTCGATCGCGGACCGGCGTGTAATCCGCCCGCTCGGCGATGCGAAGTGCCTTCTGCTCGAGGGTCGTCGCGGGGAGGCCAGCCGTCCACCGTCGACGATCTCGGTCGTCCGCACTCTCAGTTCGAGGCGCTCCCTGTCCGCTCCTCGTCGTTCGATACAGTCGACCGACCACAGGCGGAGCGTCACCCCGCACGGACCCGACAAGGCTGACCGGGTGAGCAAACCGCGGAGGCGGACGAGTGAAGCCTTCGCGGGTGCTGCGGGCCGCCACCGCCACAACACCCCGTCGTCCTTGACGACGGGGTGCGCCCGTTCCGGGAAGGACGGCCAGTGATCGACCTCGACCAGATCCTCCTCGGGGGTGCGGTCGTGCTCATCGTGGCCATCATGGCCGCCCGGCTGGGGTCCCGGTTCGGCCTGCCGGCCCTGTTGCTGTTCCTCGGCCTCGGCATGGCGCTGGGCGACAACGGCTACGGAATCAGCTTCAACGACCCCGACATCGCCCACGCCCTCGGTTTCGCCGCCCTGGTCCTGATCCTGGCCGAGGGCGGGCTGACCACCCGCTGGCGGGACATCCGACCGTCCATCGGACCGGCGGTCGTGCTGGCCACCGCGGGCATCGCCGTCAGCATCGCGACGATGGCGGTGTTCGTGCACTTCGTGCTCGGACTCGACTGGTGGATCGCTGTGCTGCTCGGAGCGGTCACCTCACCGACCGACGCGGCGGCGGTGTTCTCGGTGCTCCGCAATGTGCCGATCCCGCACCGGCTGCGCGGCGCGCTGGAGGCGGAATCCGGCCTCAACGACGCCCCCACGGTGCTGATCGTCGGGGTGGCCAGTGCCGCCGCCGTCCACGGATCCACCGGCGGCGCGGTCGGGGCGGTGGCGCTCAGCGGCCTGATCGTGCTCGAACTCGCGGCCGGTGTGGTGATCGGGGGCGTCCTCGGCTGGGTGGGGGTACAGATCCTGCGCCGGGTGGCGCTGCCCGCCTCCGGCCTGTACCCGTTGGCGACGCTGGTCTGGACCGTGTTCGCGTACGGTGTCGGGGCGGTGTCGCACACCAGCGGGTTCGCGGCCGTCTACGTCTGTGCGGTCATCCTCGGCAACGCCAGCCTCCCCCACCGTGGGGCCACCCGGTCGTTCGTCGAGGGCATCGGCTGGATCGCCCAGATCGGGCTCTTCGTGATGCTCGGTCTGCTCGCGGTGCCGAGCCGGCTGGGCTGGGAAGAGGTGGCCGTCGCGGTGGTGGCGGGGCTGTTCCTGACACTGGTGGCCCGTCCGTTGTCGGTGGTGGTGTCGACGGCGCCGTTCGGCCTGCCGGCCCGGCAGCAGGTCTTCTTGTCGTGGGCGGGGCTGCGCGGGGCGGTGCCCATCGTGCTGGCCACAGTCCCGCTGTCGGAGGACGTCCCGGGGGCCACCTTCTTGTTCGACGTGGTGCTGGTGTTCGTCATCGTGTTCACCTGCCTGCAGGCGCCGACATTGCCGTTCGTGGCCCGCCGGCTGGGTCTGATCAACGACGAGACCGCCCGGGAGGTGGAGGTCGAAGCGGCTCCACTGGGCCAGATCTCCGCCGAGCTGCTCCAGGTGCGGGTACCGGAGGGGTCCCGGCTGGCCGGCATCGAGATCGGCGAGCTCCGGCTGCCACGGGACACGGTGGTCTCCCTGATCATCCGGGAGCAGACGCCGTACACCCCGAACCCCCGGGACCGGATCAAGGCCGGCGACGAGCTGCTGATCGTCACCCCGACCGCGACCCGCGACCAGACGGAGGAGCGGATCCGCGACCTGGGGCGTGGGGGCCGGCTGGCCCGCTGGCGGTCCGGCGGCCGGACGGGGCCGGGAGGGACCCCCCGCGACGGGCGCTGACCGCCACGATCCTCTCGGGCGCCGTCAGCCGCCCAGGACGGTGGACGGGGACGCAGCGGCCGGGAGACAGACGGTCTTGGCCTTCACCGTCAAGGTGGTCTTGGCGCCCTTGTTGAACCCGCCGTACTTGTCGCCGACCAGTACGTCGACCGAGCGGTCGGCCTTGTTCTTGTCGATGCGAATGGCCGGCTTCTTGAAGAAGGCGGCGACCATCAGCACCTCGGGGTTCTTCGCGCCGGCTCCGACGATTACGGTCTGTCCGACCTTCTCGCCGGTGTTGGCGGTGCGCTGCACCCGGAAGCCCTTGTCCCGCAGCGCCCGCCCCACGTCACCGGCGAGGCCGCGGCGGTTGCCGCCGTTGAAGACGCTGACCGTGACCTGGCCGGACCGGAGCTGCCCGCCCTGCAGTGTCTGCTGGACGCAGGGTTTGGGCGGGGTCGGGGGGACCGGCTTCAATACGTTGCTGTAGCCCCACCAGGCCCCGTACATCAGCACCCCGAGCAGGACGAGCAGCGTGATAGGCACCCGGACGATCCGGAACACCCTTCCGATCACGTGTCGAGCCCTCCCGTGTGCCGCGGCGACGCGGTCGGGACGCAGTCGCGTCCCAGCTGGTTCCTGGCTGGTTCGTGCGCGCGAGCCTACCCTGCGATTCCGGTCATTTCAGATCGAGAACTCGGGCGTGCATGGTCTGACGCTGCTGCAGCGCCGCCCGCAGGGCACGGTGCAATCCGTCCTCCAGGTACAGCTCGCCGCGCCAGGACACCACGTGGGCGAACAGGTCGCCGTAGAACGTGGAGTCTTCCTCCAGCAGCGCCTCGAGGTCGAGCGTGCGCTTGGTGGTCACCAGCTGGTCCAGGCGCACCTGGTGCGGCGCGATGGCGGCCCACTGCTTCTGTACGTACCCGTGGTCCGGGTAGGGGCGTACGTCGCCGACGCGCTTGAAGATCACGCAGGACACTCTAGGTCACCTGGCCGGACCGCCCCGGGTGCGACATCGGGCAGGATCGTTACGATTCGGCCATGACGGAGCCCGCTGCCGCGCCCCCCGAACCGAGCACCCCGGAGCTTCCGGCGGTGGTCCAGGAGATCAAGGACGGCTACACCTTCGACGAGCCGGCCATCGACCTCGGCGTGGTGATGGAGGACGACAAGCCGGTTCCGGAGGCTGTGGTCCGGATCCCCCTCGGGATGCTCAACCGCCACGGCCTGGTCTGCGGCGCGACCGGCACCGGCAAGACCGTCACGCTGCAGGTGATGGCCGAGCAGATCAGCGCCGCCGGCGTCCCGGTCTTCGCGGCCGACATCAAGGGGGACCTGTCCGGCATCGCGTCCCCGGGTCAGGGCACCGAGAAGCTGCTGGCCCGGACGGCCAAGATCGGCCAGCGGTGGGAGGCCCGCGGCAACCCGACCGAGTTCTACGCCCTCGGCGGCCAGGGCAACGGGGTGCCGCTGCGGGCCACCATCAGCTCGTTCGGACCGGTGCTGCTGTCCAAGGTGCTCGGCCTGAACGCCGTGCAGGAGTCATCACTCGGCCTGGTCTTCCACTACGCCGACAGCCGGGGTCTGCCGCTGCTCGACATCGCCGACCTGCGGGCCGTTCTGCAGCACCTGACCAGCGACGAGGGCAAGGTCGAGCTGAAGGACATCGGCGGGCTGAGCGCGACGACGGTCGGCGTGATCCTGCGCAACATCGTCGCGTTCTCCAACCAGGGCGCGGAGGAGTTCTTCGGTGAGCCCGAGTTCGACACCGTCGACCTGCTCCGGGTGACCGCGGACGGCCGCGGGGTCGTCTCGCTGCTGGAGCTGCCCAACCTGCAGGACCGCCCGGCGCTGTTCTCCACGTTCTTGATGTGGCTGCTCGCCGACCTGTTCCACGACCTGCCGGAGGTGGGTGACGCCGACAAGCCCAAGCTGGTGTTCTTCTTCGACGAGGCGCACCTGCTGTTCAACGACGCGTCCAAGGCGTTCCTGGACGCGATCGCCCAGACGGTCCGCCTGATCCGGTCCAAGGGGGTCGGCATCTTCTTCGTCACCCAGACCCCCAAGGACGTCCCCGACGACGTGTTGGCCCAGCTCGGCTCCCGGGTCCAGCACCAGCTGCGGGCGCACACGCCCAACGACGCCAAAGCGCTGAAGCAGACGGTGGCCACCTTCCCGAAGTCGCACTACGACCTGGGCGAGACCCTGCAGCAGCTCGGGATCGGCGAGGCCATCGTCACCGTGATGGACCCCGACGGGGCGCCGACCCCGGTCGCCTGGACCCGGATGCGGGCGCCGCAGTCGCTGATGGCACCGATGCCGGAGGAGTGGCTGAAGAGCGGGATCGCCCAGTCCGCGATGATGAGCAAGTACGGCCAGGACGTCGACCGGGACTCGGCGCGGGAGATGCTGGCCCGCAAGCTGGAGGACGGCGCGAAGGCCGCCGAAGCGGAGCGGCAGGCGCAGGAGGCGGAAGCCCAGCGGGCCGCCCAGGAGAAGGCCGAGCGCGCGTCGGCGCCGCGCACGACGACGCGGACGACGACGCGCCGGGCCGAGAAGAGCGTGGTGGAGAACGTGCTGTCCAACAGCGTGTTCAAGGACTTCGCCCGGACCGCCGGGCGGGAGATCGTCCGCAGCATCTTCGGCACCGGCCGCAAGCGTTGAGCCCGGATCGCCGATGACCGGACGGATCGCGGTCACCGGGGCGGCGGGCGCTCTGGGCCGGGCGGTGGTCGCTGACCTCCGCGCCCACGGGTACGCCGTGGTGGGCGCGGACCGCAGTGCGCTCGAGGAGCCGGGCGTCGACGCGGTCGGGTGGGACGGTCGCGACCTGGACACCCTGCTGGCGGGGTTCGCGGGCTGCGACGCGCTGATCCACCTGGCCGCCATCCCCCAGCCGTGGGTGCAGCCGGACGAGGTGGTCTTCGCCAACAACACGCTGGCCACCTTCGTCGCCCTGCAGGCCGCCGCACGGCTCGGGATCGTCCGGGTGGCGATCGCCTCCAGCGGCTCGGCGTACGGGACGGCGTGGTCGCCGGAGCCGACGCACGCCCGGTACGTCCCGGTCGACGAGGACCACCCGATGGACAACGCCGACCCGTACGGGCTGTCCAAGGAGGTGGACGAGCGGACCGCGCAGATGTTCTGCCGGCGTTACCCGATGAGTGTCGCGGCGCTCCGCTTCCACTGGATCTGTGAGCCGGTGGAGCAGCGGCGCAGTATCGCGTACCAGAGCGGGCCGCGGGACTGGCCGAGTGAGCTGCGCGGGCTGTGGGGATATGTGGACCGCCGGGACGCGGCGCGGGCCTGCCGTCTCGCGATCGAGGCGGCCGCCGTGCACCCGTACGGCTTCCAGCCGATGAACATCGTCGCCGCCGACCCGCTGTCGGAGGTCCCGGTGACCGAGCTGCTGGCGGCGCACGCGCCGGACATCCAGATCCGGGGTCCGTTGGCCTCCGGTGGAGGTGCGTTCGCGATCGAGCGGGCCGCATCGGTCATCGGCTGGCGCCCGGAGCACTCCTGGCGCGACACCGGCGGCTGAGTCACCCTCCAAGAAGGCGACATCCCCGGCACCGACTGGTGTCCGGGGATGTCATGGTGATGTCACGGCTGCGCCGCCCATCGGATGCCCTCAGGCCGGGAGTTGGGCAACCGCCGCCCGTCGCTGACCGGCCGCACCCGGTGCGCTTTCGGCTGCGCCGCTGCTGCCGACGCTCGGCCACGGCGCGGAGGAGCGACCAGCGCTCGGCCGCCTGCTCGCTGCGGTTGCGACGGTCGCTGAGCTGATGGTGCCGAAGAACCTCGTGGTTCTGTGCGTACATGGTGACGACTCCTAGTGGTGTCTCGTTAATGTCAGTATGACGTCATAATGACGTCATGGTCAAGGCCGCACGCGATCGCCGTGTGTCGGTGACGGTGGGACGGCCCGGAAGCGCCGATGGCAGGCGCGCCAGCCCGGGGGCGTGCGGGGGGGTCAGCGAGACAGCAGGACCGAGATCAGACGGCGGACCCGAGCGAGGGGTCCGCGCCTCCCGGAACGGCTGTCGAGCCGGCTCTGGCGCACGGGTCGGTGGCTGGGGTGGAGGTCACAAGCGGACACCTCCCTTCGGGTGCTCGGCGGCCGGGTCGATGCGGCCCGGCCGGATGGTCTGTGCTGCCAGGCTAGGGACCTGCGATGACTCAAGGCAATGGGTTTTCCGCGTCCCCAGCCCCCGCCTTCGGGGGCCCGACTGGCTAGGCTGGCGGGTCCAGCCCCGCTGGCACGCGTGCCACCCGTCCGGGCCGGAGAGGAGACGAGTGATGAGCATTCCGTCGTCGGAGTCGCGGCCCGAGGAGGTGTCCGAGGCGGACTGGTCTGAGCAGCAGCTGGACGCCGGTGTTGCGGACGACCTGAGCGGTGAGGCCGGTCTGCCCGACGCACCCGGCGGTCCGTCGGCCGGCCATCCGGAGGTCGACGAGGCCGACCTGGTCGAGCAGGAGACGATCGCCTACCCCGCCGACGCCGACGACGACCGCTGAGCCCACCGGGTCGCGTCACTCCACGGTGGGACTCCACGCCCGCTACCCGGGGTGAACCCGCCAGGGCGGCCCCTCGATCAGGCCCGGGGCGGTGATGATCTTCTGGCAGACCAGGTCCAGCCGCCCATCACCGCCCGGACGCCCGGTTGTGGACCTCGGCGTAGGCCACGATCTCAGCGGCGTCGAGCGGACCGAAAGCGACTCGATCCCCGCCGACCCGATTTCGGTGGCGTAGCCGTGCCCGGTGTGCCCGTCCCGAACCGCCCGGCCCAGGTCGTCGGTGTGTTCGGGCCGAGCGGAGTGTGGATCAGGCCGCCTGGTCTCGGCGATTCCTTGCCGATCATGCCGGGTGGGCGGATCGCTCGCGTGATCGTGAACGATTGTGTCCTGATGACGCGGCGGAATCGTTCACGGTGTCGACGTGGAGTGGGGACGCGGCCGGAGCGGCGTCGTTTGGCAGAGTGGGGTCCATGACGGCGCTGGTGTCCCCGGCGGGATACCGGCGCCTGGAGGCCGGCCCCGTGGTGTCGACGGTGCACCGGCTGCAGCGGCGGGTGGCGGCCCGGTTCCCCGAGCGCAGCCAGGTCCTGGGTCAGCTGCACCGGCTGCGGTCGCTGGCCCACATCGTCGACATGCACCAGCTGACCAAGGATCCGGAGCGGCTCCGTCCGAACTTCGACCCGACCCGGGAGTCGGTGGATCCACACCTCACCCGGGCGGACATGGAGCACTACCTCGACTACTGCTCGGAGATGCTCAGCCTGATCGGCAAGGTCGCAGCGCTGTGCGCCGAAGGCAGCCAGGACTCGCTGGTGTTGGACACGGTCAGCCGGATCGAGGCCCTGACCAGCGGCATGAGCGGCCAGATCTGGCAGAAGATCTCCCTGCTGCCCGACGCGTGACGACGGCGGAGCGAGCGATCACCCCGGCGCTCAGGCCAGGGGCGGGTCGGCGGGGTGGGCGACCGCCGCGGCTCACGCCACGGGTGCCTCCCACCCTCGATGACCCACCTCACCCACCGCTACCCAGATCGGGCCGGTGGTTACCGATCTGCGCCTGCCCCGCCGGGCGGCAGTTGGATGTTCCGGGGACCGGTACGGCGCTGCCGGGTGTGCTTCGATGGCAGGGTGCGGGTGCTGTTCAGCACGACAGCCGGCGAAGGTCACTTCGGACCGATGGTTCCGGTCGCGCGGGCTTGCGCCGCGGCGGGGCACGAGGTGGCCGTGGCAGCGCCGGGAAGCTTCGCGGCCAACGTGGGCCGTGTCGGTCTACGGCACCTGCCTGTTCCCGGACCCCGATCCTGACCAGGTGCGCGCGGTCTTCGGTGGTCTCGCCGCCCGTGTCCCACGACGAGGCGAACCGGGTCGTGGTCAGCGAGGTCTTCGGTCGACTGGATGCCCAGGCAGCGCTGCCGGGGCTGATCGACATCCTCGAGCCGCTGGCAGCCCGACGTCGTGGTCCGCGACCCGGCCGAGCTCGGTTCGATGGTCGCCGCCGAGCGGTTCGGCGTCTCCCAGGTGCAGGTGGCCATCGGTGTCGGACCGTTCCTGGGCACGGTCACCGGCTGGTTCGACGAGCCGGTACGCGAGCTCGAGCTCCTGCGCTGGCCTGGACCCGGTGCCCGGTGCCGGCCGGGCGCTCGCCACGCCCACGCTGACCTCGGTGCCCGCCGTGCTGGAGACAGCTCCGGGTGGGACCGACAGCCACCCCGGACGGGTCTGGCGCTTTCCGCGCGGACGCCCGGCCGCCCGGGTCCCGGCTGCCGGGCAGTCTGGGGCGATCCCGCGGCGCCGTTGGTCTACGCGACGTTCGGATCGGTGGCGGGCTCCCGAGCCCCACCTCACCGGCCTGTATGCGGACCTGCTCGAGGTCCTGGCGGCCCTCCCGGTACGGGTGCTGATGACCACGGGCACCGGTCTGGACCCGGCGCGGCTCCAGCCCGTCCCGGGCAACGCGTGGGTCGACCGCGTGGTGGCCGCAGAGCGACGTGATGGGGGCCGCGGCCCTGGCGATCGGCCACGGCGGCTTCGGCACGACGATGACCGCGGCGGCGGCCGGGGTGCCGCAGATCGTGCTGCCGCTCTTCGCCTCCGACCAGTTCGTGAACGCCCGGCGCATCGAGGCGGTCGGCGCCGGGCGGCAGCTCCCCGGCGGCCCCGACGACCTCGGCCAGCTCCCGGCCGCGGTCCACGCCTTGCTCAGCGAGGCGCGCTACGCGCAGAGCGCGCGGACGGTGGCCGACGAGATCGCCGCCCTCCCCGACGTGTCGACCACGGTGGATGTGCTCCGGAGACCCTGGCGGAGCTACCCCAGACCCTCCTGGGGGACGCGGAAGCGCCGCACGGGGGCGGGTCAGGGATGGTCGGCGTGCCGGCCGTTGCGCTCGTCGTCACCGCCGTAGCTGGGTTCGTCGATCACGCCGACTCTGGGCCACCCGCACCGTGCGCGCACCGGCCGAGCCGCCGATGACCACCTTGCGGTACGAGGAGTTGTTGCTGGTCTTCTTCTCGTACAGGACCTTCTGCGGGTTCGCCCGGATCTGGATGTAGTAGGTGCCGTTGCGCAGGCCCCTCAGGTCGAAGGACTGGCCGGGCAGGTCCTGGGTGTAGGTGTCACCGGAGCCGGTGTCGAGCACCTCGCGGACGCCGAGTGAGTCCGGGCCGCCGCAGGAGGTCTGCAGGTCGGTGTTGGTGGGCTTCCAGTTCGCTCCCTTGACCAGGTAGTTGACGGCGTCGGTGTTGGCCAGGCAGAAGGCCTCCTTCCCGCTGCGGACGACGAGCCTCTTCCTGGAGTCGAGCAGCCGGTACGCCGCGAAGTCCTTGAAGTGCCAGTGGGTGTGGCCGTCGCGATCGTCCCACTCCATCCCGCCGACCCGGGCGTAGCCCTTCTGCTTGCCGGACTTGGTGAAGAAGTACTGGTAGGCGGCCATCAGGTCCGTCCTGCCCGAGGTCCGGAACCCGTCGACCAGGAGCCGTCCGGGGCCGGCGTTCCACACCGTGGCGCTGAAGGTCAGGTGACGTCCGTCCTCGACACCGATGCCCCAGGCCGGCAGCGAGCGCAGATCCGGCAGCGGACCGGACGGCTTGATGCTCTTTCCGGTCAGTCTCGTGGGCCGCTGCGCGGCGGCGGACACCCGCTGCTGGGCGAGGTCTCGTCGGCTGCTGCGGCAGACGTCGGGGTCGGGGTCGTCGCAGGGCGGCGGGGGCGGCTGCGCCTTCACCGTGACCTTGACCCTGACGGTGGCGCGCGACGCGGACACGCCGACGGCCTTCCGGTAGGCCGGCGCGATCTGGATGGTCGCGGTGTAGGTGCCGATCGGCAGCTCCGGCGCAACGCCCTCGTCGTCGCCGAACCCGCTCAGCGGCACGGCCCATCCGGCCTGGATGCCCCACACCGCCCCCAGCGAGTACGGGTTGGCGTCGCACCCCTGCGGGTACGGCGAGGTGGACGGCGCACTCGCCCGCCGCCGGACCGGCTCGTAGGAGTTGGGGCAGAACGACGACGTCGACCTGCTGACCACCTTGCCCGCGGCGTTCCTGAACGTGGTGGTGAGGAAGTCGGGCAGGCCACTGAAGCCCTGCGGTGTCGGCAGCTTCTTGTCCTTCCCCTTCCGGACCAGCTTCGCCACGATCGGCTTCTTGTAGCTGGACCGCTTCGCCCGGACCTCGAACCGCTTCTTGCCCGCCACCGCGTACAGCGGCAGATCGCCGTAGACCCCGCCGCCCTCGTCGTCCGGAGCGCGGTAGAGCGTCACACTCGTCCGTGGCGCCTCCAGGCTCAGGGCCGGTGTCGTGGCCGCCTCGGCCGGTGGCGCGTAGGCCAGGCCGGCCAGGGTGAGGGTGACCGCCATCGCCACCAGGTCTCGTCCGCGGCGTGCCGCTGCCGAAAGGGTCATCGTCGTCCTCGCACGGTGGGGCATCCGCGGCCGAGACCGAGGGGTCATCGACCGCTGATGGGAGCCAGAGCTGCCGCCCGGCTGGACACCTGGTGGATCGACGACCCGCGGGGAACCTCAGATGGCTGACCGGCTGCGTGGAGTCTTGCACCGCGCGGATTGCGGCGTCCATGCCGGACGGGTCGCCGTCCCTACGCAATCTTGCGTACCAACTCGTCTCGGCTTGCGGTGGGCGGCGTGACCCCGGCCGAGCCCGGCCAGACGTGCGAACCGTGGTCGGTCCGCGCTCGGTTCCGGCCGGGTATCTGGCGGGCAGGTTGCGGACTCCGATGGGGTGAAGCAGAGCGCGGCCGGGCAGCACCGTCGCCGCTCGACAGGGGAGGAGCTCTGAGATGACCGTTCACCAGGTCGCGGCGGAAGCCATCGTCAGGGGCGATCGGCTGAACGTCGCCGGAGCAGAGTTCACCGTCACCCACCGCGTGCACGGCGCCTGGTACCTGGACTGTCCGCGCGCCCGGTTCGTCGAGTTCGAGCTCGAGCCCGTCGACGCCCACTCCCAGGCGGTGGCCTCGACCGTCCGCCTGCCGAAGCAGACCACCGTCACCGTCGACCGGCCCGCAGCCTGAGGGTGGCCGGCGGCTAGGCTCCCGCCCTCCGTACGTACAACGGCGCCGCCACCGGGCGACGATGGCCACCCGGGCGGAGGCCCGTCGGTGCCGACGGGTCGGCGGCCGGCTCCTCGGTCACTCCGGCCAGGTGGTTGATCCGGGCCAGCTCGGAGCCGAAGAACGGCGGCTCACCTCGCCGCCCGACCAGCACCGCGTAGACGGTGGCGTACGGCGCCACCATCGCGTGGTGCTGGGCCCATCCGGGTAGCCATCCGTGCTCGAGGGCGGTCCGGTGCGTGGTGTCGAAGGGACGGAACCGCTCGAGCTGGTCGCGGTCCAGGTCCGGTGCCGTCTCGGTCCCGAAGACGACCTGGCCGCGGGCCACGTCCACCAAGACGCTCCAGTGAGCTCGGAACACCAGCGGCGCCGCCGTGACCAGCTGCTCGGCGGCGCCCCGGAGGTCGGCCGCGGACGCCATCCGCCGCATCAGCGCGACGTCGAACTCGATGCCGCCGCCACGGGGGTAGTTCCGGATCCACTCCACCTGGACCCCGTCCAGGTGGTCGCAGACCGAGACGATGGACTCGACGGCAACCGTCTCCGGCAGGGAGAGGATCAGCTCGTCGACCTCGATGCCGGCGCGCTTCTCGACGATCTCGACGAGACTGATGTCCGCACCGATGGAGCCCAGCGCGGTCGCCACCGCACCCAGCGCCCCGGGCCGGTTCGGCAACCAGACACGCATGAGCAGCACGAGCCACCCCATCCCCCCGAGCCGCTTCGTGTCGGCGGCACGCCACCGGCAGCCGCGGGCCCGGGCCCTGTCGACCATCGTCGCAGGCCGCCGGCGGGGCGTGAAGGGAGACCCGTTCCGCGACCCGTTCCGGGCCGTCGGGACGGCTGCCGGGGTCCGGTGAACGTCGCCGCCGGCCCGGCTGGATCCGTTAGGGTGGCGGCCACGACGACCTGCGGGAGGTGTGCTCGTGGTGCGCCACCGGCCGGGATCCGTGCGCGCAGGTGCCCGCGGGCGGTCCGCATGAGATCCCCCGGGTCGGTCGGGGCCCTGCGGATCGGGGACTGGTCGGCCGTGGTCGGCGCGAGCCGGTCCAAGATCATCGACCTGCTGGTGGCCAACGCCGCTGCCGGACTGGGAACGGTCGGGGCGGTGCTCCTGGTCGTCGCACCGGCGCCGGCAGCCGTCGCCGGCGGGGTGCTGGTGGTATCGGCCACGGCTGCGGTCGGCTGGCTGCTCCGGCGGCAGCTCGCCCGCGGAGAGGGCCTGCTCACCGCTCACCTGGGGATCCGGCTGGTCCTGCTGGTCGCCGTCGCGGGTGCCTACCTGCGGCGGCGTCCGGACGACATCGGGTGGATCTCGGTGGCGACGGGACTCGCCCTGCTCGTGGTGCTCGGCGAGCCGACGCTGCAGCTCGTGCTGAGCAGGATCGAGCAGGTCGCGGTGAACCTGCCCGGTGTGCAGGCGGTGCCGGCGTCCCCGTGCTCGCCGAACGTGCTGCCCGTGGTGAGCCTGGTCGAGGTGCTGCTGGGGAGTTCCCTCGCCGCCGCGGGCGCACCGGCCTGGAGCTACCTCGTCCTCGTCGGGTCGGGGTCGCTGGCGTGGTTGATCTTGGTCGGGTACGCAGGCCGGGCCCAGGTGATCAGCCGGCGCTCGCTGGCCGCCGTCCCCGGTGCGCTGCGGCGGCACCGGCCCGCCTTCGCCGTCTACTACGGGGCCGTGCACGGAGCCCGCTACCAGCTCGGCATGTGGCTTCCCTATCTCGAGCGGCTCGGGCTGCCCTTCGTGGTGATCACGCGGGCCGCGGAGACGGTGCCGACCATCGCCGCTCTGACGCGGGCGCCGGTCGTGGTGCCGAAGCGGAACAGCGCCTACGCGAATCTGGACAAGCTGGTCGTGGCGTCGATGACCACGGCCTTCTACGTCCAGGGCAGCCGCGCGAACCTCGGCCTGCAACGGGTCCGGCGACTGACGCACGTGTGGCTGAACCACGGCGACGGCGACAAGGTGGCGAACTTCAGCGGGCGGCACACGTCCTACGACAAGGTGTTCGTCGCCGGCCAGCAGGGCGTGGACCGGTACGCCGCCCACGGCATCACGATGCCGCCCGGCCGGCTGGAGATCGTCGGTCGACCGCAGATCGAGAACATCGAGACCCGCCCGCGAGCCCTCCCCACCGGCGCGCCGAGGACGGTGCTGTACGCCCCCACCTGGCGGGGTGGTCGACCCGCCACCGACTACTCCTCGCTGGGCCTCGGTCCGCAGATCGTCGCTGCGCTGCTGGAACGGCAGGCGACCGTGATCTTCCGGCCCCATCCGCTGAGCCACGCCGATCCCGACGACGAGGCGGTGATCCGGCGGATCCAGCGCCTGCTGGCCGGCGACCAGCGATCAAGCGGGCGACACATCTGGGGACGGCAGGCCGAGCAGGACTGGGATGTGGCGGCCTGCATCAACGCCTCCGACGCGCTGGTCACCGACGTGTCCTCGGTGGCGTCGGACTACCTGGCGTCGGGAAAGCCGTTCGCCGTGGTGACGATGCGGGCGTCGGGTCCCGACGCCGTCCGGGCGTTCCCGATCGCCCGCGTGGCGTACGTGATCGAGCGTGACCTGTCCACACTCAGTACGGCTCTGGACCGGCTGCACGGCGAGGACCCGCTGGCCGAGCAGCGCCGGGCCTATCGTCGGTACTGCCTCGGTGATCATCTGGGCCCGGACGCCGCTGAGGAGTTCCTCCGTGTGGCGGGGGAGCTGGTCGCCGGCCGGGGGATCCGTCCGCGCCGCTGAGCTCAGTGAGTCAGCTTCAGCCCGACCACGCCACCGACGATCATGGCGAGGAAGACGACCTTCAGCGCGGACAGGGCTTCGTCCCCGGTGGCCATGGCCCAGGCGACGGTGAGGACGGCCCCGATCCCCACCCAGACCGCGTACGCGGTGCCCACGGGCAGCTCGCGCATCGCGTACGCGAGACCCCCCATGCTCGCGATCAGCGCCAACCCGAACACGACCGAGGGCAGGAGGCGGCTGAACCCTTCGGACCGACCCAACGCGGTCGCCCAGACCGCTTCCAGCACGCCCGAGATCACCAGCACGAACCATGACATCACGGCCTCCACGGGCCGTCTTGTCGCACACCGGGTACGGCACCCTCGTCCGGGAGTCCGGGTTCCGGACTCAGCCCCCAAGGTCCCACGCCGGCGCGGCGGCGACAAATCGTCGGGGGATCAGCCCGCCTGGGGCCCGGGTGCCCCCGACAGGTGTCGTTGTCTGAGCAGAGCGGCCGCGACCAACGCAGTCACCAGCAACCCACCCAGCCCGGCGATCACGAACACGGTCCGGGCCGACGTAAGACCGAGCAGCACACCGCCCGCAGCGTAGGACACTCCGGCGGCGACGCCGACCGCGCCGTAGAGGGTGCCGAACGTCCGACCGAGCATGCCGGGGGTGACGGTGCGCTGGACGGCGGTGCTGACGCCCACGTCGATGGCCGCGATGCCCAGGCCGCGGACGGCCTGGAGGGCGAAGACAGCCGCCATCGCCGGAGCCAGCCCGGTCAGCAGGTTGCCGGCGCTGCTCACGGCGAACCCCGTGACCATCAGGAACAAGGCCGGCAGTCTGATGCCGGGCGCGGCGAGGACGGCGAATCCCACCACCAGCCCGAATCCGACAGCCGCGTAGAGCAGTCCCGCCTGTCCGCTCGTGCCGCCGAGGGAGTCGGTGGCCAGGAACACCAGGGCCACGTCGTCGATCCCGGTGAAGGCGACCACGCCGCAGAACCCGAGGCCGACGACGCGGACCAGCGGAACGGACCAGATGTAGCGCAGACCGGCCCGCGCCGAGGTGAGGAGGGTGGTCGGGCTCTCCGGCTGGTGGTCCGGGGTCCAAGACCGCCGTCGGGGCAGGCTCATGGCCGCTGCCGCGGCGACGACGAAGACCGCCGTCACCACGAGCAGCACCCCGCGCACACCCAGGGGTGCCAGCAGGAGCCAGGCGAGCACCGGACCGGCCACCTCCGCCAGGTTCAGGCCTAGTCCCAGACCGGCGTTGGCGCCGTCGAGGTCGTCGTCGTGGACCTGCGCTGGGACGGCGACAGGGCTGGCCGGGAGGACGGTCTGCCCGGCCAGGGCTCGGATTCCGACCAGGAGCAACAACAGGGGCAGCAGGTCCACCGCGACCAGCATCACCAGCACGACCGCGGCCTGGACCAGGTCACCGACGATCATCACACGCTTGGCCCCGAACCGGTCGGTGATGCCACCGGTGACGGGGCCCAGCAGCGCCGGGCCGAAGTCTCCGACCAGCAGCAGCGCGGCCACGGTGAGAGCCTGATCGGTGGCAGCGGCGAGGTGGACCAGCAGCGCAACCAGGAGCAGGGCATCACCCAGCTGGGACAGCGTCCGCGCGGTCCACAGCGACCGGTAACCCGGGTTGGACGCCCACAGTCGGACGGCCCCGTGGGCCCGGGCGGGTGGCCCGGTGTCCTCGTGCTCGGCGGCTGGTCTCATGCGGCTGTCAGCGATGCCACGGCGGACCTCCATCGTCATCCAGCACGAGCAGCCGTCCCGAGGTCGCGTCGGGCCACGACAGTGGATCTGGCCTATTCTCGTCGCCCGTGAGCGACGAGGTTGCGACCGGCGGTCCAGCGGCGATCGGGCGGGGGGACGAGGCCGCCGACGGATGGTTCCCCGAGAGCGTGGCGGCAGACTACGACGCACCGGGCCCGGCGAATGCCGCCGAGGTGGTGCGGGCCGCGGTGGACGTGCTGGAGGACCTGGCGGCCGGCGGCCCGGCCCTGGAGCTCGCGGTCGGGACCGGGCGGATCGCCGCGCCGCTGGCGGCCCGCGGAGTACCGACGAGCGGCATCGAGCTGAGCCGGGCCATGGCGGCGCGAATCGGTGGCAAGCCCGGGGGTGAGGCGGTCGACGTCACGATCGGGGACATGACCACGACCCGGGTGGCCGGTGAGTTCTCGCTGGTGTACCTGGTGTTCAACACGATCAGCAACGTGACCACCCAGGAGGGTCAGGTCGACGTCTTCACCAACGCGGCCGCTCACCTGCGGCCCGGTGGGTTGTTCCTGGTCGAGATGGGCATCCCTGACCTGCGCCGTCTGCCGCCCGGCCAGGACACCGTGCCCTTCACGGTGGCGCCCGGCGCCGCCGGCGGCGGCTACGTGGGCTTCGACCAGTACGACGTCGTGACGCAGCAGTTCACCTCGAACCACGTGAGCGTGTCCGTGGACGGGGCCGGACGGTTTCGCCGCATTCCGTTCCGGTACGCCTGGCCGGCCGAGCTGGACCTGATGGCGCGGATCGCGGGGATGAGGTTGAGGTACCGCTGGGCGGGCTGGGACCGGTCAGCGGTGACCGAGGAGAGCACGACACACATCTCCGTGTGGGAGAAGGTCCCGCCCGCCGGCTGACCGCGGTCGGCGGCCAGTCCCGCAGCGCCGCGACATCGGACGGGACCCACCCGTATCCGCAGCGTTGTCGGTCGAACCGTTGACCTGCGCTAAGGAAGCGGCTTCACTGGGGAGTGCTGTTCCGCAGCCGACCTGGGACGTGCTCGCCGCCGCTTGGACCGCAAGCACGATCAACCGATGGATCGCCAGGATTGATCGCTGGTGGACGTGCCTCGTCGGGTCATCAGAATCGTGGCACCGTGCCCGGCCGCCGCCGATGTCGCCGATCACAGCCACCTGACGTCAGAGCTGCCGGGTCAGGGCTCTCCGCGGCGCCCGCCAGCATCGACAGACTGGATCTGCGCACCTGCGGTTCACCACCGGTCACACCGTGAAGGGGCTCCTTCTTGATCACCGACGAACCGGCCCGCGACAGCCATGCCGCGCGCGCCGTCATTCCCGCGGAGATCGTCGACGCCATCACCGGGTCGATCGTCCTGCGCACCAGCGCCGCTGCCCGCGCCGACGTGATCTGCAGCCTGGTCGAGGAGATGTACGCCTCGGTGGAGTGGATGCACCAGAGTCAGGGCCCCGGACACGAGCTGCACGGCCTGCGGGACGCGCTGCTCGCGGTCCGCGAGCACCGGCGCCGGCTGACCGAACCGGGGACAATCGGTGGGCCGAGTCACCGAGGAGAGGACGCCGGTGAGCTGGCGTCATGAGGCCGCCTGTGTCGGCGGCGACCTGAGGACGAGCGCCGCACCCTGAAGCGCAGGATCGCCCGGTTGCAGTACGCAGCCGCCTCCTGATCGGGACACACCGGGGGACGCCCACCGCGGCGCGATGAGGTCGGGGCGCCGATCCGCTCACGGTGCTGCCCGCCGCGGCTGCCCAGCGGTCAGCCGCCCCCGGACGTACGCCCTGGCTATCCGGGCCCAAAGTCCGTGGGCAGGGGTGGGGGAGCTGTGGTCTCCTCCAAGGACGACACGGCGGATGGTGAGGGAGAGCCGATGGCGATCTCGGTGGGTGATCGGCTCCGCGGGGACCAGGAGCACGCCCGGAGGCTCACCCGGTGGGTGGCTCTGCTCACCGCGGCGACGGCCGCGGTCGCCCTCGGCGTGGCGATCAGCACACCGCCCCGGTCGGGTCCCTTCTGCCGCGGGGGCTGTGTGGGCTACCCCTACCTCGACACCGGGGCGTTCGTCCCCCGGGACTACCTGTGGATGTACCCCGGCGTCGCGGTGACCGCGCTGGCGGTGGTGCTCGCCGCCTGCCTGCACGACCGGGTCCCGGCGCGACGCCGGGCGCTGAGCCGAGCCGGCCGCTCGTTCGTCGGTATCGGGGCCACGGCCCTGCTGGTGGACTACGGAGTTCAGCTGACGGTGCTGCAGCCGTCGCTGCTCAGCGGTCAGGTCGAGGACCTCGTGCCGTGGACGCAGTACCACCCGTACGGGCTGTTCATCGCGCTCGAGAACGTGGGCTACACCGCGCTGAACGTCGGCCTCGGTCTCCTCGGAGCGGGGCTGCTCGCTCGGACGGCTCGGCGCGGGCGCAGCGTCGGCTGGGTGTTCGTCGCCGCCGGGACCCTGACGGTGATCGCTCTGGTGTCGTTCGCGGCGTTGTACGGGACCCGGCTGGACTACCGGTTCGAGGTGTGGTCGATCTTCCTCGGCTGGGCGGCCCTGATCATCGGGCCGGCCCTGCTGCTGATCACCGACCAGGCGCCCGCCTCGGAGCGGAAGGCCCGGCTCAGCGGACCAGGCGGGCGGCCTCGCTGACCCGCCACCAGTCCCGGCTCCCCTCGTGACCCGGTCGGCCGGGGGGCCGCAGGAAGTCGCCGCGGAGCGCGCTCGGGACGACGTGGTAGCGGATCGATCCCCGGACGCTCACCAGCGCGAGCACCCGCCACAACGCTCGTGCGTACGCCTCGGCGAGCTGAGCCCCGTCCCACTGGTAGACCCCGCGGTACACGCCGTGGTGGTCGTGGGTCATCCAGAGCTTGGAGACGAAGCCGGGGAAGCCGACGAACAGCGGCGTGTTGAGGATGCTCTCCCGCCGGAACCAGACATGGCCGCGGCCCCGGACTCCGCGGAGCCGGAACGCCACCACCAGGACGGCCGGATCGGCGGGCGGCGGCCGGTCGACCACGGTCTCCCGGTAGACCCAGGACGACGTGCCGTCGGCGAAGGCCAGCCGCCGACCGAGGTTGTCGTGCTGCAGGTGCACGCGGCGTCGGGCGAGCAACCCCACCGTGGTCGCCGCGCACCGGGCGACGGCGGTCCAGGCCGTCAGCAGCGGAAGGGGCTGCTGCTCGGTCGCCTCGACCTGCTTGCTGTGCCGCTGACGGGCGAAGCCTCCCACGGCTCCCATCCTCGGGGAGCGGTGTGCAGGTCGGCAGGGCCGTTGGGCCCGATTCCTCGCTCCCCGTCCCAGCCGCACCCTCTCGTCGCGTCCGCACCCTCCCGAGACGGTGCGCCGCCGACCAGAGGGTGCGCCTGCGTCGGTGCCGAGCCTGCGTCGGTGCCGCGCCTGCGTCGGTGCCGAGCCCGCGCCGGCGGACCCGCCGACCGGCCGCCGGCCCCAGGTCACAGCAGCAGCGTCACCGCAGCCAGGTAGATCACGATGGACAGCAGGTCCTGCGCGACCGTGGCCAGCGGTCCGGAGCCGAAGGCCGGGTCGCGTCCGAGGCGCTGCAGGAGCCACGGCAGGCTCAAGGCGACCAGAGTCGCGATGGTGCTGGCGGCCAGCACCGACACCGCGACCGCGACGGCGAGAACCGGGTCACCCCACAGCCACGTGATGGCCGGGAACATGGCACCGGCCAGCAGGCACCCGACCAGCAGGCCGGTGAGCGCCTCCCGCCGGACGATGCCGCCGATCCCCACCCCGACCGACAGCCCGCGGATGGCCAGGGTCTCGGTCTGGGTGCCGACGGCGTCGGCCAGGTACACGATGCCGGGGATGAAGTAGGCGACGGTCAAGTTGGCGGCCATCTGCTCCTCGACACTGGCCAGCAGCCCCGCGGAGGCCATCGCGCCGACCAGCCCGACCGCCAGCCACGGCAGCCGGTGCCACAGCCGTCGCCGTACCGTCTCCTGGCTGGCGCTGCGCGCCGCCGCCGTGGAGGAGAGAAAGCCGCCGAGCCGATCGAGATCCTCGTCGTGCTCCGAGAGCAGGATGGCCAACAGCCGAGGCGGCGGGATCAGCCCCCGGAAGTGGCCCCGCTCGTCGACGACGGCCAGTCCCGGCTCGGCGCGCTGCGCCGCCAGCCAGGCGGCTCGCTCCTGGTGGGTGCCCGACGACACGACCGGTACGTCGGGATCCATGATCGCCGACAGGGCGGTGTCGTCCGGCGCGGCCAGCAGGCGTTCGACGGTCACGAGTCCCTCCAGGCGGTCGCCGGAGCAGACCGCGACCAGAGCGGCGCTGGCGAAGGACCTGCCCCGCATCCGGGTCAGCGTGGCTCCGACCCGGTCGTCGGGATGGGCGGTCGGCACGTTCGACACGGCGTGCGCGGCGGCCGTGCCGATGCGCTGGTCCAGCTCGCCGGCGAGCGGTGGTGCCGGTGCGGTCACGGGTGGCCGGGTCCGGCCGAGACCGATGCCGTGGGGCCGGGCGCGGTCCACACCCGAACGGGTTTCATGATGGCCTCCCCGGGAATCGCTTCACCCGTGCTCGACGCGCTCGGACTGGACCAGAGCGGCGAACCGGCACGCCCAGCCCACCGTCCCGCGGCCACCGAGTGACGGGTCGAGCATGTCGCGCCGCGTGCGGACCGCGTCACGGCCGATGGTCCCGACTCGTGCTGACCATGGACCCGATCGGGAGGATGGTCAGTCCCCGGACTCCTGACGCCACCGCTCGGCCTCCCGCTGGGCCTTCTCGAGCCGAGTCCTCCAGCCCCGCGTGGCCGCGGCGCTGCGGGCATTCCGGGCGCGCTCCCTCTCGCGCACCTGCTTCTCGGCGGTCCGCTGGGCGCGCCGCCGGGCGTTCTCCTCCTTGCGGAGCTCCCGCTCGATCACCGCCGGCGACCGGACCGGCCAGACGTAGTCCAGGTCTCGCGGGGTGTCGGGCGGGAACAGCGGTCCGTAGTGCTCGGGGTCCTTGCCCAACAGCGAGGAGCGGTGACTCAGCAGCACCGCCTCGTCGAAGAGCCAGGGTGGCAGCGCCCCGGCCGCCGCCAGCTCGGCGAAGCCACGGATCCCGGTGATCCCGGCGGCGCGCAGGTCCGCGGTGATCGTGGCCGCACAGGAGTCGGCGAACCCTCGCTGGGTCCACACCGCGCACGCGGTCAACCCGTAGCGACCGAGGGCCTCCTCGTACCCCTTCCACATCAGCACGGCCGGGTGCGAAGCCCAGGCGTACCCCGGCACGGTGAGGGCCCGCACGATCTGGATCACCTCGACCCGCTGCTTGCCCAACCGTTTGGCATCGAGGGTGCGCAGCGACCTCCCGAAGTCGGTGTACGGGGTGAAGGTCTGCACCGGCGCTCAGCGCGCCAGCTTGGCCACCGTCAGCACGACGGCAGAGTCCTCCAGCGCCTCGAGGCTGTGACGCTGGTCCGGCACGATCAGCAGATCCCCGCGGGCGGCCTCCCACGACAGGTCGGCCGCCGAGAGGCGCACCCGCCCGTGCAGGACCAGCAGCGTCGCCTCGCCCGGGTTCTCGTGCTCGGCCAGCCGTGACCCCGCGATCATCGCGATCACCGTCTGCCGGAGGACCTTCTCGTGACCGCCGTAGACGGTGTCCGCGGTGTGACCACCGCCGGCGGTGGCGGCCAGCTTCAGCTGGTGGCGGGCGAGCGCGTCGAGCGAGATCTTCTGCATGAGCACAGTGTCCCCTGCCCGGTGGGGCCACTCGCAGCCCACGGGTATCCCGTCACCGACGCGACGGCCGGCGACCCGAGGGACGGCCTGACCCGTGGCTCAGGCGATGACCGCGTCGATCACCTTCTTCACCGCAGAGGGCTGCGCGGGGCTGGTCGGCGCGGTCTTCTTCTGCTCGAGCATCCGCTCGCCCAGCGCGGTGAGCTGCTTGCGCCCCAGCCCGGCCCGGACCTTCGGGAACCAGTCCTGCTCTTCCTCGTCCATGTGGTGGGTGACGTTCTCGATCAGGACCGTCATCTTCGGGCTGAACCGCTCGTGGTCGGCGGGGAGCGCGGCCAGCTCCATCACCAGCACATCGGCGACGTGGTGCTCCTCGTAGGATTCCAGGACGTCGTCCTCGAGGTCGGGCAGCAGGCGGCGCACCTCGGGATACATCGTCTCGTTCTCGATGTAGGTGTGTGCGGTCAGCGCCGCGATGATCTTGTCGGCCACCGCCTTCTTCTCTGCGTAGGCGTGGTCGCCGGCTGCGGTGAAGGCCCGGAACAGCCGGCGGATCTCCTTGTGGTCGTCCTTGAGGATGACGATGGCGTCGGTCGACATGATGCTCCTGGGTTCAGGGGTGCCCGGCTGGCCTGCTGGAGGGTGGGCGGACAGTCTACGGCTGGCGTATACACAGTAAACCCCTGTGGCGTCCGGGCCCCTGATCAAGGACCGGTCGGCTCTCGGCGTGCGCTGCGGAACAGCTGGACCAGCTGCGCGGTGGTGGTCGCGTCCTGCGGCTCCTTGTCGTCGCGCCAGCGTCCGGTGAAGCGGGGGAAGCGCATGGCCAGACCCCGATCCTCGCCGAACTCCCACCGACCTGCGGTGTGGTTGGGCGACACCGTCAGCTCGGCGCTCAGCACCTCGATCAGCAGGGCCGGCTCGAACCAGGCGTCCGCCGGTACGCGGCTGTCCACCCGCGGCGGGGGCTCCGCCCGTCGGAAGGGCTCCAGCCGCTCCGGAAGCGTCGCGAGGTCGGCGTCGGAGAACCCGGCCCCGCACCGCCCGACCGTCCGGTACCGCTCCGTCTCGGGGTCGTACGCGGCCAGCAGGAGCGAGCCGTACGAGCCGTGCCGCCGCCCGCGACCCTCGTACGCACCGACGATCACCAGATCGAGGGTGTCGGCCAGCTCGGTGCGGTAGTCGCGCTTGAGCTTGATCCACTGCCATCCGCGCGCACCGGCCCGGTAGACGGAGTCGGCTCGGAGTCCCTTGCACACCAGCCCTTCCGCCCCGTCGGCCACGGCCTGCGCGAAGAACGCGTCCAGAGCCGCGGGATCTTCCACCCGGGCTGCCGTCGTCAATCGCAGCCGGTCCGACACGGTCACCGCCTCGGCCAGCCGCGCCCGCCGTTCGGGGTACGGCAGCAGGGTGAGATCCGCGCCGTCGGCGTACAGCAGCTCGAAGCAGAACAGTCCGACCGGCACCTCCTGCGCCGCCGCCGCGATGCCGTGCTTGCGCCGGCGGAGCATGACCTCGCCGAAGGGCCGGAGCTCGTTGGCCGCGGGGTCGTAGGCGATCACCTCGCCCTCGAGAATCGCCTCCCGCGGCCCGAGGCCGGCGCGGAGCAGTTCCACCACGTCGGAGAACTGGGCGCTGACCCGCTCCTGTCGCCGGGTGAACAGCTCCACCTGCCCGTCGGACGTGCGGTGAGCCTGGACCCGCATGCCGTCGTACTTGTACTCCGCCGCGCACGGCCCGCCCAGCTTGGTCAGGATCTCGTCGGCTCGGGACAGCCGCTGGGCGAGCATCACGCGCACCGGGTGACCGGCCCGGACACTCAGCTGTTCGACGGCCGCCAGCCCTCCCGACACCAGGGTGGCGGCGACCAGTCCGAGATCGCAGCAGATGGTGTAGGCGCGTTCGAGCACCGGACGCTGCTTCCGTCCGCCCGCGTGCACCTCGGCCAGGGCGTCGAGGATGGTCGGCGTCCCGATGCCCAGCCGGAGGTTGTGGGTGACCAGACGCAGCAGGTAGCGCGCCTCCAGCGGCGTGGCTCGCCCGATCAGCCGGGACAGCAGCTCCAGCTTGCGGCCCTGGGAGCCGGCGCCCGCCGCGGCCGCGATCTCCAGCAGGGTGTCGACCACCTCGCTGACCGTCAGGCTCGACGGCCGGCCACCGTCGGCCGCGACCAGTCGCTCCGCGGCCCGACCGAGGTCCCCGGTCTCTCGGAGGGTCTCGTTCACCTCCGCTGCTGTCCGGTGGACGGCCGCGCCGACGGCCCGGGCCGCCAGCTTGGCGGCCACCCCCAGATCGACGCCGGCGTACTCCGGGGCGACCAGGCCCTGGCCCAGGTAGCAGATGGTGGGCAGCTCCTCCGCCGGCGTGTCGGCGATCAGCCGGGCCATCCGGGCGATCAGCTCCAGTCGGCCGGTGGCCTGCTCGAGATCCTCGTAGGCGGCGGCGACGACGCGGTAGTCCACGACGACATCTTGGCCTGAGCCCCGGCCGTGTGCGGGGCCGATGGTCCAGCCGGCGGGTGATCGGCGGCTCCTAGTCCGGGGCGTCGTCCCGCCGGCTGGTGGCCGGTCGCACCACGGCGTGGACCGACGGCCAGGACCGCAGAGCTGCCTGGACGTCCGGGTCGCTCTCGCGCAGCGCACGCGCGTAGGCGTCGTCGAGGATCGCGGCGATGCTCACCCGCCGGCCACCGTCCGCAGACCGGATGGCTGCCTCAACCATGGCCAGGCTGAGCACGTTGCTGTGCACCTCGCCCGACGGCGGTGCGACACCGGTACGGACCGCGGCGACGAACTCGGCCAGCGAACCGGCCGTCTCCTCCGGGCCGGTGCCGGGAGCGGCGGTCACCGGCCGACCGTCGGCGCTCTGGGCCACGGGCGCATTCTCGCCGTCCCAGAGCGCGGTGCCACCGGCTCCGCTGGCACGCCAGCTGCCGTTCCACGACGTCTCCAGACCCGGGCTGCACCAGCTTGCGGAGTAGCAGAACCGGGCGCCGTCGGAGAGCTCCACGACGACCTGAGCTGCCGCGTCACCACGGAACCAGCTCCAGCCCGGGTTGAACGACTCGCAGTACACCGCCACGGGATCGGATCCCGTCAGCTGGCGGGCCAGGTCGAACGGGTGGATCGCCATGTCCACCAGCAGCGGATACGCCATCACCTCCCGGAACCCACCGAGCCGGGGCGCCTTGCGGAACGTGCAGTCCAGCAGCCCGATGGAGCCGAGCTGGGCCAGCTGGGCACGGAACGTGTCCAGGTGCCGGAAGTAGCGACGCGACTGGGACACCATCAGCAGCCGGCCGGCGACCTCCGCCTCGGCGGCCATGACGAGGGCGCTGCTGACCGTCTCGGCGATCGGCTTCTCGCACAGCACCGGAAGTCCGTAGCGGAGCGCCACCGCGCTGACCTCCCGGTGGGCGGCCGGCGCCGTTACGTTGATCACCGCGTCGGCGGACGCGGTCGGAATCAGCTCCGCCAACGAGCTGGCGACGGCCGGCTGCGGGTGGCCGCTCTCCCGAGCAGCCGTCGCCGCGAGCGCCGGGTCCAGGTCCACCAACCCGACCAATACGGCGTCGGGGGAGCTGCGGATCGTCGGCAGCCAGGTCCGGCCCATCCGGCCGGCGCCGACCTGGACGATCCGCAGCGGTTCGGACCCTGACCGCATCTGCTGCCTCCTCGCTGTCGTCAACCCCGGTGGAGCCGGTGGAGCGGGGTCCACCGGCTGGAGCCGATTGTGTCGCAGGGCAGCACGCCCGGCGCGGCTGAGCGCCGCGCCGGGTCGTCGGTCAGGTGATGTCGAGACTGGAGCCGATGTCGGGGTTGTCGGTGAAGAAGCCGTCCATGCCGGCGGTGAGGAAGACCCGGATCTCGCCGGCCAGGTCGCCGGGTGCGGTCGGGTCGGGGCCGCTGCGGAACTCGGCGGGCAGGTAGGCGTTCTCGCGGCGGAAGGTCCAGCCGATCACCGTCAACCCGGCCGTGTGGGCGTCGGCGATGACCGGGGTGGGTGCGGAGAGGTGACCGGCCCTGTCCCGGGGGATCATGACGTCCTTGCACAAGCCGACGGCGTCGGCGTACCGGGCGATGGTCTGCAGCCCGGACGGCGTGACGAGGTCGGCGTAGCGGCGGGGGTCGCCGGCCGCGCGCAGGTCGTAGGGAGCGCCCGAGCAGTCGATCAGCTGGACCAGCGACACCGGGGTCTGCCGGTTCAGCCGCTGCAGGTTGCCGGTCTCGAAGCTCTGGATCACCACCGGCGCACGCCGCCGGTTGAGGTCGGCAGCGGTCAGCGCGCGGAGCAGCGGTCCTTCGACGGGATGCCCGATGGCGGTGAAGTAGCTGGGGTGCTTGGTCTCCGGTGCCACTCCCACGGGCTGTCCGCTGCAGGTCCGGGAGTGCCGAGCGAGGTCCAGCACTTCGGCCAGGGTCGGCACGGGGTACCGGCCGTCGAAGGCGGTGTTGGCCGGTCGCACCTGCGGCAGCCGTTCCCTGGCCCGCAGGGTGCGCAGCTCGGCGAGGGTGAAGTCCTCGGTGAACCAGCCGGTCAGACCGACGCCGTCGATGATCTTGGTGGTCCGGCGGCTCGCGAACTCGGGACGGCCGGCCACGTCCGTGGTACCGCCGATCTCGTTCTCGTGCCGAGCGACCGGGACGTTGTCGCTTGGTCAGCACGACGTCGGGTTCGATCACGTCGGCGCACTGGCGGATGGCCAGGGCGTACGCGGCGAGGGTGTGCTCGGGACGGTAGCCGCTGGCGCCGCGGTGGGCGATCACGGTGTGCTCGGACTCGGCCCGGGGATGCGTGGCGCCCGGGTCGACGATGATCATCTCGGTGTCGTCGGGGGTGCCCGGGCGGCGGGCGGCGTTGCCCGGGTAGTTGTTGTCGTTGGCGATCATCAGCCGCCCGTCGGGCAGCGGTACCAGGGTCTCCACCGACTGGAAACCGAAGCTGAACGGGTCACCGGTCCCCCAGCCGGCCCCCGCGCCGATCTTCGCCGGGTTGTCGAGCTTCAGCAGGTCGACGACGGGCGTCTTGGCCAGCATGGTCGAACGGTCGGTACGGCCCAGGTCGACCCGGTACACCCGTTTGGTCACCGCCGCATCGCCGTCGAAGTCGTCCCGCTCCAGGACGAGCAGCGTGCGCCCGGTGGTCACCTGGGCATCGGCGACGAGGTTGGCGTCGGTGTCGACGCGGTAGTCCCAGTGGCGCCCGGTGTAGCGGCCGGCCCGGGTGTCGAACTCCGAGATCACCCGGCGCCGGGGATCGGGGTCGCCGACCAGCGACTTCTCCAGGATCGGGTACAGGTACCGGCCGCTGCGCGACATCGCCGTGGCCTCGAAGCCGCCGCTGGCCTGCGTCCGCGGGGCGGCCCGCGTCCAGCTGCGGGTGCTGCGGGGACTTGCCCAGCGGGAACGGGACGGGCCGGGACAGCACCCGGCCCCGCCGGTCGACGTGCAGCAGGAACGGTCCGAACTCCTCACCGATCCAGAAGCTCCCGTCCGGCATCCGCTGCAGCGACTCGATGTCGAAGTCTCCGCCGGTCAGCAACCGGCGGGCACTGGTTCCCCGCACGATCGGGAAGTCGATCTTGCGATCCGGGTCCGACAGGGTCAGCACGGCGGATGATCTGGATCCGGCCGTCGGATCCGGTGCCGCGGTCCCAGCGCGGTCGCACCAGGTAGATCCGGAGCAGGAAGTCGGCCGAGTTGGCCTTGGTGCCGAAGCCGTTGTCGGGCATCGCCCAGAACGTGCCGTCCCCGTTGGCGACTGCCGCGGAGAAGCCCGGGATGACCTGGCCCGCGAACGGGCCGGTCCGACCGTTCGCCGGGGTCGCCTGGGCACCGGACGGCGGACCCGGAGCCAGCTGGTCGGCCGACAGGGTGGCCCGGGCCAGCAGGCGTGGCGCGGACACCTGTCCTCCGGGCGCGGTACGCGGCTCCGCCGCGGCCGGCCCGGCCGGTCCGAGCGTCGTGGCCAGGCCGGCGGTGACGACCACTGCGGTCAGCGCGGCCAGCCGCCGTCGTACCGGGTCGCGGCGCCGGGTCGGGGCGGGGAGGGCACAGCCGTCATCGGGGCTCCTGGTCGGGTCGGGGCCGGTGCCAGGCGGCCGCAGCGCCGCTCATGCAAGAGCCGCCCGGCGACACGTCGACGGGGGCAGCCTGCCATCTGGATGAGCGGTCGGTGACTCTGATCGCACCGACGCCGGTCCTCGGCCCGTCCTGCGCCGCTCACCGGCCGCTGCCTCCGTTCGTTCAGGCGGAACTCACCGACTCGGCCACCGCCGGACAGCCGTCCGTTGATGTCGGCTCGGCAGCCTGACCTCCAGCGATCCCCGTGGACGGAGGTGTGGGATGACGCTCGACCCGCCGGAGCAACCCGGTGCCGACGGCCCCGCCGGGCTGATGGACCGCGGGCTGCCCGTTGCGCGCCCGTGGTCCCCGTTGCTGCTGCCACCACGGGCCCGGCTGCTGCACGTCGGGCTGATGAAGACCGGGACCACCGCCTTGCAGCAGGCGGCCAGCCGCCGGCGGCGCGTGCTCCTCCGCCACGGGGTGCGCTACCCCGGGCACCGCTACAACCATCGTCAGGCGGCCCTGGCGCTGCTCCGCCGCCGCGGCGGGCGGGGACGCTCCGAGCGGCCGGACGACTGGGACGAGCTGCTCGCCGAGGTCGCGGCTGAGCGGCAGCGCCGGATCTTGATCAGCAACGAGTTCATCGGCGGCTGGGACGCCGGGATCGCCCGCCGGTTCGTCCAGCAGCTCGGTGAGCGGACTCACGTGGTGCTCACCGTCCGCAGCTTCTGCTCGCTGCTGCCCTCGATCTGGCAGCAGTACGTGAAGACGGGCTACCAGACGGACTTCCAGGAGTTCCTGTCCATCGTGCTGTCCGACCGCCCGACGCGGCTGCCGCCGAACTTCGACCGCCACGACCAGGGGCTGGTCGTCACCCGCTGGGCCGAGCTGCTGGGTCCGGAGAACGTCACCCTGGTGGTGGTGGACCCGGCCGATCCGACCCGGATGTCGACCGCCTTCGAGTCGCTGCTGGGGCTGCCGCGGGGCCTGCTGCACGACCCGGCCCAGACCGGTCTCCACCTCAACCGCTCGCTGTCGGCGGCCGAGGCCGCCCTGCTGCTCGAGGTGAACCGGACCCTGGGGCGACAGGCCCTCCTCGGTGTGGAGGTCCAGCGGGTCGTGCGGCAGGGGGCCATCCGGCGGGTGTTGAGGGACTGTCCGCCGGCCGGGGGTTCGCCGAGGTGATCGCGGGCACGGGCGTACGCGTGGTCGGTGATCTCCGCGAACTGGGTCGGCCGGCTCAGGTTGCCGGCGGGGGTTGGACCATGCCGCCGGTGGTGTCGACCCGGGTGGCGGCCCAGGCGCTGGTCGGCGCCCTGTCCGCCGGGCTCGGCCCGGGCGGCGTGGTCGACCGCCCCGCGGGTGAGCGAGCACTGCCGGGGCCTCGGCGCCTGGCGGCGGTCCTCCGGCGACTCCGGCGACTCGTCACCGCGGCTCGCTGAGGACGTCGGAGCGAGACCATCGCGCCCGGTCCGGCCCCGCCGGGTGGCGCGCCCGGAGTCGGCCACCGCTCACCCAGCAGGCGGCGGGCTGCTGGTTCTTTCCAGCGGCCACCCGGCTGCGGCGAGCCGGGCGGAGACCCGGGCGATCTCGCCGGGGGTGGGCTGCTCCGTCGTCACCCGACGGATCAGGGTGCTGACCTCATCGGGGCTGATCGTGCCGTCCGCGAGCTCGGGCGAGGCCGAGTTCAACTGGTCGAGGACCCGGCGGACGTCGGTCTCGGTGAGGGTGCGGTGCAGAACCGCGAGGACGCCGAAGCGGTCCGTCAGCGGGATGCCGGTCGGGTAGCCGCCCTGCAGCCAGGCCAGCACCCGCGCCGGAACGGAAGGGGACCGGTGATCGGTTCTGCTCCTCCCCTCGATCGCTCGTCCGCCGCCTCGGGGTGGAACGGCGCCTTCGTCCCGGGACACTCGGGTCGGCGATCAGCGGTAGCGATGAGACGGCCACGGTGAGGTCCCGTGGGCCGACACGCTGATCATGGGTTCGGTGGGCCGACACGCGGTCGACCCTGCGGAGAACAACCGGCGAACTGTTCATGTACGCCTGGTAACTTCCCCGAGTCATGGCAATCCTGGAATCGTCCGAGGCCCCGGTGCGGTCGTCCGCCGCGAGCGAGGAGGGCCGGGACTCGACCTCCGAGCCGACCGAGTTGTTGATCAAGCGGCTGGACGGCCACTTCGCCGTCCGGGAGGTCCGCGACGAGCAGGACGTACGGATCTACCTGGAGACCTCCGACCGCCGTCTCGCGGGTGCCGGGCTCACCCTCTGGGTCGACCGGGCCGCCCGTCGGCTCGTCGTCGAGCACGACGACGGACGTCGGGTCGAGCAGAGTCCGGTCGCCACCCGGTGGCCGGCGCGCCTGGACGCGCTGCCCGACGGCCCGGTGCGCCGGGTGATCAAGAAGGTGGTCGGCATCCGCGCCCTGCTCGCGTACGCCGAGCTCAGTGTGAGCACCGCCAGCTATGCGGTCCTCAACGGCGACGGCAAGACCGTGGCCCGGGTCCACCGCTCCCGGGGCCGACTGGCCAACCCCCCGCAGCCGCTGCTCGACCGGGTCTCAGTGGAGCGCCTCCGGGGGTACGGCCGGGAGGCGGCTCGGGTGGAGAAGCGTCTCGGGCTGACGGCCACGTCAGCGGCCGACGACCCGTGGCGCGCCGTCCTTCGGCAGATCGCGGTGCCCGGGCAGCCGCCCCCGCCCTCGGCCGACCTGACGTCCGGTCAGCGCGCCGACGTCGCGGTGGCGGGGGTGCTGCTGGACGCCCTGTCCGAGATGGAGGCGGCGCTGGACGGGATCCGCCGCGATCTCGACATCGAGTACCTGCACGCCTTCCGGGTCGCCGTCCGCCGGAGTCGCTCGGTGCTCAAGCTGCTCGGTGACGTGCTCCCCGACCGACTCGCCGAGCACGCGAGCCGGGAGTTCCGCTGGCTCGGCCAGGTCACCACACCCGCCCGTGACCTCGACGTCTACGTCGGCGAGCTGCCCCAGCTGGCCCGCGACCTGGTCCGCCCCGACGATCTCGACACCTTCGCCCAGCACGTGCTGACCAAGCGGACGACCGCGTACCGCGTCCTCAACCGGGACCTCCGCTCGACCCGGTTCACCGCCCTGTGCCGCGACTGGCGCACCGGCCTCGAAGGCGTGCTGGCCCAGCCGGAGGGCAGCCCGCTCACCGCCGCGCAGCTGGCCGACCAGCGCCTGCACCGGACCTTCCGCAAGGCGGCGCGGCGCGCCCGGGCGATCCGACCGGCGTCACCGTCGGAGGAGATCCACGACCTGCGCAAGGCGTGCAAGGAGCTGCGCTACCTGTTGGAGATGTTCCGGCCACTGTGCGACCCCGCGGCGTACCAGGCGGTGGTCGCCGACTTCAAGGCCCTGCAGGACGTGCTCGGCGACTTCCAGGACGGCGAGGTCCAGGCCGCGGCCCTGCGCGAGTCCGCCGAGGAGATGATGCAGGCGCGGAGCGCGGGCGCGGGGACCCTGCTCAGCATGGGGGAGCTGGCCGCGCAGTTCGACGAGCGTCAGCGGACCGCTCGCGCCAGACTCTTCGACCGTCACCTGACCCATCTGGGCCGCAGCGTCGCGCGCCACATCGACCGCGTGGTCGCAACCCGAGGAGCTCGATGAAGATCGTCGCCAGCTACAACCTGAAGGGCGGCGTCGGCAAGACCACCACGGCGGTGAACCTCAGCTACCTGGCCGCCCGGGACGGGCACCGGACGCTGCTGTGGGACCTCGACCCGCAGGCCGCCGCCACCTACATGTTCCGGATCCGGCCCAAGGTCAAGGGCGGGAGCCCGCAGTTGGTCCGCGGGCGGCGGCCGATGCTCGACGCCGTCAAGGCCACCGACTTCGACCGGCTCGACCTGCTGCCGGCCGACTTCACCTATCGGCACATGGACATCGACCTCAACACCCGGCCGAAGCCCGACAAGACCCTGCGCCGGCTGCTGCGCCCGCTGGCCCGTGAGTACGACCTGGTCGTGCTCGACACCCCGCCCAGCCTGTCCCTGGTCTCGGAGAACGTGCTCCGGGCCTCCGACCTGGTGCTCGTTCCGCTCATCCCGACCGTGCTCTCGGTCCGGACCTTCGACCAGCTGAGCGAGTTCGTGGACCACATGCGAGGGCGAAAGCCCCAGCTCCGGGGGTTCTTCTCGATGCTCGACCGGCGGCGCAAGCTGCATCGGGAGATCCTCGACGACCTCCCCGCCTCGCGGAAGCGGATGAGCGCCACCGCCATCCCGGCGGCCAGCGCCGTCGAGCAGATGGCGGTGCGCCGGACGCCGCTCGCCGAGTTCGCGCCGCGCAGCCCCGCCGCGGTCGCGTTCGCCGACCTCTGGCGGGAGGCGTCGGCCAAGCTGTTCTGACCGCCACCCCGGCTGGTCACACGGGTGGGGTTCAGCGGGTGAAGGGCACCCGCTGCCAGGTGAGGGGCTGGCGGCGGTTGGTCGTGGTGGTCACCCTCAGGTAGTTGTCGGCGTTGGCGGATCCGTCGACGGTGATCCGGTTCAGGTTCCCCACGGGCTCGGTCAGGCCGTAGAAGCTCAGCCACCGGGAGCCGGCGGCGAGGGGATAGTCCCCGGTGTAGACGTGGCTGTCGCCGTTGAGCAGGTATACGGGTCGGCCGTAGCGGGTGGTCTCCTGGGCGAGGGCGGCGACGATGGGCTGGAAGGCGTAGGAGCCGGAGAAGCTGGGGCTGGCGACCGTGGGGTCGAACATGTCGGCCTGGGTCATCACGACGACGGCGCGGTCGCGGTGGGCCCGGGCGGCGGCGAAGGTCTCGCGGATGACCGCGATGGTGTCCGCGGTACGGCCCAGCACCTCCGCGGTCTGCTCAGGAGTGGCCGAGGTGTTGCCGGTCCAGGGAGCGAGGCTGTTGTTGCTGCCGACGATGTGGACCGAGGCGAAGGCGATGCCGTCGCGGCGGAACCGGACGTCCTCCGGGTATCCCGCCTCCGCCTGGGAGTGGACCCGCGTCGGGCGTTGGCCCAGGGTCCATCCGGGTCGGGAGAAGAAGGTCGTGCGGACTGCCGTCAGGCGCTCGAGGGGGTTGTAGCTGCCGTTGGTGGGCCGGTGGCAGTCGGTCCACTCGTTGTCGCCGACGGTGTAGACGAGTGGGTCCCGGAACCGGTCGAACTCGGCCTTGATCATCCGGAAGTACGCGTCGCCGCAGACACTGGACCCGTCCTTGATGTCGCCGAGGTGGGCGACCCAGGAGACGGCCGGATCGGCGTTGATCTGCGCGACTGCCCAGGGAAAGCCGGCGATCTCGGCGCTGCCGTACGGGATGTCGCCGATGACCGCGAAGGTTGACGGTCGCCCGGGAGTCCCTTGCTTGGGTGCTGTGGGGGCCGCGGCGGCGGTGGTGAGGATCATGGCGGCCACGACCCCAGCGGTGACAGCGCAGCACAGGGACCGCAGCGATCTGTTCATGAGCTTCCTCGGGCGTCCGGTTCTGGTCACACCACCAGGCGTGGCATCGCCCTCGGTGTGGTGTGCTCCGCTCGGTGCGGAGACGCCTCATCCCATCCAGGGCTGGTGAACCGCAGCCCACCTGCCGGATGACCAGTCGGCGAACATTGACTCAGCCCTGCGGAACGACCCCTCGTCGCGGTCCCCGGCCGTGCCGGGGCACCGTCTGCTGGCAGTCTGCCCACTGGTGGAGCGCGTCGGCCAGCTCGCGGGCCATCTGCGGCGTGAGCTGAGGTCCGCCACCCGTCGTGGTGATCTGCAGGGCTTGGTCCTGGGTGATCAGGGTGAGCTCGCGGCCGGCTTCGTCCTGCACCGTTATTCGGCGAGCCCCATCGCGGTGGACGTGTACGCTCACTGGCCCTCCCCCGGTGCAGTGCTCACGGCAGTCCCGGGTCAGTTCTAGAGCCCGAGTCCTGTCCTTCCTCCATGATCCACGCGGACCCGGGTGGGCAGGTCAGATTGCGCCAAGTTGGGTACGTCGTCGTTATCTTCTTCGGCGGCGTTCAGGGCCAGCTCACTCTTCGGCCCTGGCGGATCGTGCGGAGCGGGTGTCTCAGGCGCCGTGGTGGCGGCCCCCGGCGAGTCGTTCGCAGGCGGGGCAGCGTGGTACCCCGGCGATGGCCCGCCAGCGCGTCCCCGGTTCACCGCAGCCGGCGACGCCGTCGACGATCCAGTGCGTCAGGCGGCCGCGCTCGTGGACGCGCCAGCCCGTGGTCTGGCCGACCGGGCTCGGGGCGATGCGTTGGTCGCTCATGGGTGACTCCAGATGGTCTCGAGGTGGTGGGAGTGGGGCGCTACGGCGACCGCCGTTGCTCGTGAGAAGGCCGCTCGACGATGACCAGGAGCCGCCGACGCTTGGTTCGGGCCGAGGGTGCGTCTCGGCAGACTCATCAGGCGGCGTCCTCGTCGGTCGCGAGGCGGCGTCGCACGAGCCGATCCAGCGCCTCGGTGTCGATATCGAGACCGTCGCTGCTCGCCTCGAGCAGCACCATCGGGCTGGCCCGTCGCAGGAGACTCGCCAACGCGGTGGGTGTGGCGTCAGGGTGGGAATGGCCCTCGGCGCCCTGGTTCAGGGCGACGGCGAAGGTGTCGACCACCGCGTCGGTTCCGCTCGCGGTGCAGTGGATCACGTTGATCCTCGTCACGCTGGAGCGCGATCTCGGCGGACCGGTAGGCAACTGCTCGCTCCTTGGCGCTGGATGGGTGAAGGGGTCGGTGACGGCACCCCGAAGGGGGAGCGGTCGTCGAGGGGGATCGCCGGTTCGGCACGAGCTGGCAGGCACTGGACGAGCCGAACGGGGGGGGTGCCTGGGCGGGGAGCAGATTGCTAGGAACGGAGCGCGGTGCGGAACGGCGTCTCCGACCCCAGGCCGACTGGATGTGCAGTGAGTCGAGTTTACAGCATAAACCGAGGTCGTGGTGTGTTTCGGCGGCTGAGTGCCGCCCGGCGGGGTGGGAGTGCGACGTTGTCCATCGCGTGCGGACAGAGGTCGAGCAGGATGGGTTGCGCCGGTGGGTGTGTGCGAGGGGCCGGCGCGATCGCGCGGGTGGACCTGTCGCCCGGGCCCGGGAGTGTGCACCGGTCAGCGTGGCGGAGGATACGAGATTCGAACTCGTGAGGGCGTGAACCCAACCCGCTTTCCAAGCGAGCGCCATAGGCCTCTAGGCGAATCCTCCGCGGAGGAGGCTACCGGCTGGACGCAGCCGATGCGAACCCGTGGAAGTCGCCCGATGACGGCCCGATCGGTGGTGTCCGTCACAGCGCCACTCGGCCGCTCGGCTTTTCGCCGGCCCGCCCAGCCACGTATGATCGTCGCTGGTCCCCCGCGTGGCGATACCTCACCCAACTCCCCCAGGGCTTGACGGCAGCAAGGGTAAGTGGGCTCTTTCGGGTACGCGGGGGACCGCTTCACGTCCCGGCCGCGCCAGTGTGACGCCAGGGCGGTCATGGCGACGGTGAAGGCGCTTCGGCGTCACACTCGCGCGGTGCCGAGTCCGAGCGCGGGGGCCGGACCCGCTCCAGCAGACCGATCGCGTCGTACGGGGCCCGCACCTTGGCGTCGTTGTCGCAGTAGACGTAGACGTCCTGGCCGCCGTCGAGCCACCCGCGGACCCGCTCGGCCCAGCCGTCGAGCGCCTCGTCGGTGTAGCCGCTGGCGTACAGCTCGGTGTCGCCGTGCAGCCGCACGTAGCGGAAGTCGGCGGTGTCGACGTCGAAGACCGGCCAGGTGCCGGGGCTGTCCGCCCACACCATGGCGACACCGTGCCGGCGCAGCAGCTCGGCGCAGGCGGGGTCGCGGAAGCTCTCGTGCCGCGGCTCCAGGCAGTGCCGGATCGGCTGCCGGGGGTGCTCGGTGGTGGTCAGGGCGCGGTCGCCGCCGACCCGTGCGTCGTGCTGCGCGGCCAGCCGCGCCGCCTGCCCGGTGGTCCGCGGCAGCAGGGCCAGGAACGCGTCCAGCCGGTCGGCGTCGAAGCCCAGGGTCGGCGGCAGCTGCCAGAGCACGGGCCCGAGCCGGCGACCCAGCGCCAGCAGGCCCGAGGCGAAGAAGTTGGCCAGCGGCGTCTCGACCCCGCTCAGCTTCTTCATGTGCGTGATGAAGCGGCCGCCCTTGACCGCGAACACGAAGTCGGCCGGCGTGGCCGCCGCCCAGCCGGCGAAGCTGGTCGGGCGCTGCAGCGAGTAGAACGACCCGTTGATCTCCACCGAGTTGAGGTGCTCGGCGACGTAGCTCAGCTCGCGCCGGTGGGTCAATCCCTTCGGGTAGAAGGTGCCCCGCCACGGTGGGTAGGTCCAGCCGGAGATGCCGACCCGGACCGCGCCGCGCCGGCGGGCCTGCTCAGAAGCTCTCGGCACCCTTCACCAGCCGGTCGAAGACGGCGTCGAGGTCGGGGTTCACGACCTGCTGGTCCGGGTGCGCGTCGTACCAGGCCACCTGCTCCACCGCGGCGTCGGCGTAGCTGATCGTGGTCGCGAACGAGGGCACCACGGCCTGCACCTTGCTGCAGTCGAACACCATCGAGTGCGCCTTGTCGCCCACCAGCCCCGGCCCCTCGTCGGGGGCGACCGCGGCGATGGTCTCCGAGGCGACGTGCACCAGGCGGGGTTCGACGCCGGCCGCCCGGCCCAGCCAGCTGTAGATCTGGTTCCAGGTGGGGGCGTGGGTGCCGGTGATCGTGTACGCCTCCCCGGCGGCGACCGGCAGCCCGAGCAGGCCGACGAAGGCGACAGCGAAGTCGCGGGCGTGGGTCAGCGTCCACTGGGTGGTGCCGTCGCCGTGCACGACGACCGGCTTCCCGGCGCGCATCCGGGCCACGTCGGTCCAGCCCCCGATGGTGGGCAGCTGCGTGTGGTCGTAGGTGTGCGACGGCCGCACGATGGTCATCGGGAAGCCCCGGTCCCGGTACGCGGCGACCAGCCGGTCCTCGCAGGCGATCTTGTCCCGGGAGTACTGCCAGTACGGGTTGCGGAGCGGTGTCGACTCGGTCACCGGCACCCGGGACGGCGGCTTCTGGTACGCGGACGCGGAGCTGATGAACACGTACTGACCGGTGCGGTCGGCGAAGCGGTCGATGTCGGCGCCGACGTGGTCGGGGGTGAAGGCGCGGAACTGCGCCACCACGTCGAATGTGCGGGCGCCGAGGGCCCGCTCGACGGCGGCGCCGTCCGTCGCGTCGGCTTGCAGCAGCTCGACCTCCGCCGGCAGGGGGCGGGCGCCGGACCGGCCACGGTTGAGCACCGCGACCCGATGACCCTCCCGCACGGCCAGCTCCACGCTGCTTGCGCTGATCACGCCGCTGCCGCCGATGAACAGGATGCTCTGGGGGTTCACCTGGGCATCCTCGCACTGTGCCTCAGAGCGTGACCCGGAGGATCTTGTCGTCGTTGCGGCCGGGGTCGCGCCGGCCGTCGGTGTTGCTGGTCGTGACCCACAGCGAGCCGTCCGGCGCCGGGTAGACGCCGCGGATCCGGCCGTGGTCGCCGCGGAAGTACGCCGTCGGCTCGCCGGCGTCGGTCCCCTGCAACGGCACCGCGAACAGGCACTCACCCTGCAGGGCGCCGAGGAAGGCCGTCGAACGGGTGATGGCCAGGCCGGCGGGTGAGCAGTCGTCGGTGGCCCAGGTGACCTTCGGGTTCACGGAGTCGGAGTCGCCGGAGCGGCCCTCGACGTCGGGCCAGCCGTAGTTGCGGCCCTTGCGGATCAGGTTCAGCTCGTCGGCCTTCTTGTCGCCGAACTCACTGGCCCAGAGTCTCCCGGCCGCGTCGAACGCCAGCCCCTCCACGTTGCGGTGGCCGTAGCTCCAGGTGCGGTTGTCGAACGGGTTGCCCGGGGCGGCGCGGCCGTCCGGGCGGATCCGGAGGATCTTGCCGGCCAGCGAGCCGCGGTCCTGGGCCAGCTGTGCCTGCTCCGCGTCTCCGGTGGCGACCAGCAGCATGCCGTCCCGGTCGAACAGCAGTCGGCCGCCGTGGTGGTGGACGCTGGTCGGGATGTCGGTGAGCACCGCCTTCGGCGAACCGACCCGGCCCCCGTCCAGGCTGACCCGGACCACCCGGTTGTCGGAGTCGGTGGTGATGTAGGCGAACAGGGTGTCCTCGTCGCCGGGGGCGAAGGCCAGCCCCAGCAAACCGCCCTCACCCAGGCCGGTCGGGGCCGCGACCCCGTCCACCCTGCCCAGGCTGGTCTTCCGGCCGGCGGCGGTCACGCGGAGTACGCGGCCGGAGTCGCGTTCGCCGACCAGCGCGTCCCCGGCCGCGGTGAAGACCAGACCCCACGGCACCGCGATGTCGTCGGCGATCGTGCCGGCCAGCTCCGGGGCCGGGTCGGCGGTCGGGGACGGGGACGGGGACGGGGACGCCGCCGACCTGCTCGCGCTCGGGGACGGAGACCCGGCCGGCGAGGGGGAGGCCGACGGGGACGGGCTGGACGTTCCCGTCGGGCTGGACAGGGCCGGGGACGGCTCGCCGTCCGCGGAGCACCCGCCGAGGACACCAAGGGCGGCCCCCGAGGAGAGCGCGAGCAGCCGCCGGCGAGAGATCACCCTCTGAGTCTGCCGACCGAGGTCAAGGGCCCGGCGGGATCGGGTCGCGCATACTCATACTTGACTAGTCACTGTTGATCGCTCTACCGTTGCGGAGTGAGTGCGATACGACTGTTCATCCTCGGGACGCTGGACCGGGGCGGCGCTATGCATGGTCACCAGATTCGGCGGGCCGCGCAGGTCGACAGAACTGACCTGTGGACAGACTTCAAGGCTGGCTCCATCTACGCGGCCTTGCCACGGATGGCCGCTGACGGCACCGTGACCGTCTCCCACAGCGAGAAGGTCGGCAACCGTCCCGAGCGCACCGTCTACGCCATCACCGACGCGGGGCGGGCGGAGTTGTCCGCGGTCCGAGATGCCGCGCTGACCTGGGCCGGGCTGCGGCCTGACGTGGTGGACCTGGGTCTGCAGAACGCGCACGACCTGTCGGTGGCCGAGCTGCGCCGGATCTTCGAGAGCCGGATCACCGCAATCACCGCCCAGTCGATCGTCTGGCAGAACCAGTGGGACGCCGCCACGCCTCACATCTCGGCTCGGGAGGCGTTGGGCTTCGGCCACACGAATCTGCGTCTGGAGGCCGAGGCGGCGTGGTGCCGGCAGGTCCTCGAGCTCCTCGAGGCCGAGAGCCCAGACGCCGATCAGGGTGCGGCGGCGGAGCATTGGTCATGATCTTGGTCACCGGAGCAACCGGCACCATCGGCTCGGAGGTCCTGGCCGCCTTGCTGCCACACCGGCCGACCGGCGCGCAGTTTCGCCGACTGGGTCGACGCTCACCGCCACGCTTTCCTCAACGCTGCTGCCACCTGGTGAAGGACCACTCATGACCACCGCCACCTCGGCTACCGGCCGCCGGCCCGCCTTCGCCGACGAGACCGCCATCCGCCGCCACTACCAGCGGATGCTGGACAGCTGGGAACACGGCGCCGAGGCCTACGCCGAATGCTTCAGCCCGGACGCCACCTACATCATCGCCAACGGCAAGGTGCAGCGCGGCTGGCAGGAGATCGTCGACGGCCACCGGATCATCTTTTCGGCGTGGGCGCGGAACAGTCGGCTCGAGGGACGCATCGACTCCATCACCTTCCTCACCGCCGACGTCGCCCAGCTGGTCGCCTACGGTCACATCGTCTACCAAGACCACCGCTCCAGCGATGCCAACAAGCGCACCGTCTACACGATCACCGCCCGCCGCGATCCCGGCGGCTGGGTGTTCGTGTCCTACCAGAACACCCCGCTCGGGACTCACTGACCACCGGCCAGGACCGTTGGTCACAGCGCCGTTCCGAACTGGCCAGACGGCGAAAGGGCAACCACGAGGGCCGAGCAGGCAACCGCGGCCGCCCGTTGCTCGGCGGGTGGGCCTCCCTGACTGGAGGCCGGATCGGTGTCGGGCCCAGGGCATAGGGTGCTCGGGTGGAAGAGGTCCAGGCGAGCGCGGCCGAGCAGGACGCCGAGCTCTGGCCGGACGGCCCGACCCATCGACAGGACGAGGTGCTGTTCGGCGAGCCGGTGTCGGCCGCGCCGGCCGGGACGGCGCCGCTGGCCCTGTACCGGCGGTACCGGCCGGACACCTTCGCCGCAGTGATCGGCCAAGAGCACGTCACGGAGCCGCTGCAGCGGGCGCTGACCAGCAACCGGGTCAACCACGCGTACCTGTTCTCCGGGCCCCGCGGCTGCGGGAAGACCACCTCGGCGCGGATCCTGGCCCGCTGCCTGAACTGCGAGCAGGGCCCGCGGGCCGAGCCGTGCGGGGAGTGCCAGTCCTGCCGCGACCTCGCCCGCGGCGGGTCGGGGAGCATCGACGTGATCGAGATCGACGCGGCCAGCCACGGGGGCGTGGACGACGCCCGGGACCTCCGCGAGCGGGCGTTCTTCGCCCCGGTCGCGAGCCGCTACAAGATCTACATCGTCGACGAGGCCCACATGGTCACCACCCAGGGCTTCAACGCGCTGCTCAAGCTGGTCGAGGAGCCGCCACCGCACGTGAAGTTCATCTTCGCCACGACCGAGCCCGACAAGGTGATCGGCACCATCCGTTCCCGCACTCACCACTACCCGTTCCGACTCGTCCCGCCCCGGACCCTCGGCGACTACCTGGAGCGGCTGTGCGAGGCCGAGGGCATCAGCGTGGAGCCCGCCGTGCTCCCCCTGGTGGTGCGGGCCGGGGCCGGGTCGGTGCGGGACTCGTTGTCCGTGCTGGACCAGCTGCTCGGGGGGGCGGAGGAGCATGGCGTGGCGTACGCCCAGGCGGCCGCGCTGCTCGGCTACACCCCGGACTCCCTGCTCGACGAGTTCGTCGACGCCTTCGCCGCCGGGGACGCCGGCGGGGTGTTCGCCAGCGTCGACAAGGTGATCGAGGTCGGACAGGACCCCCGCCGGTTCGCGGAGGACCTGCTGCGCCGACTCCGCGACCTGGTGATCGTCGCCGCGGTGCCGGACGCCCTCAGTTCCGGGCTGATCGACGTGGCGGGCGACCAGGGTGAGCGGCTCGGCTCGCAGGCCGCGACGCTCGGCGCCGGCGAGCTGACCCGGGCGGCCGAGGTCATCGCCAAGGGACTCACCGACATGCGCGGCACGACGGCGCCGCGGCTGCATCTGGAGCTGATGTGCGCCCGCGTCCTGCTCCCCGGGGCCGACGCCGACGGTCGCGGAGTGCACGCACGGCTCGACCGGCTCGAGCGACGGCTGGGGATGATCTCGGGCGCCGCCGAGCCCACGGAGCGTACGGAGCGCACCGAGCCCACCGCGCCCACGGAGCGCACCGCGCCACCGGCGCCGCCCCGCGCCGCTGACGCCGCCCCGGTCGAGGCAGCGGTCTCGACTCCGGCCCCTCCCACCGAGGCCCCGGCATCCCCGGCACCGGCGGCGGTGGTGACGGCCGCACCGGCAGAGCCCGACCCGACCGAGGTCGCGGCACCGGTTCCGGCACCGGTTCCGGCTCCGGGTCCGGCGGCACCTTCGTCGACGGGCCCGCCTCACCCGAGCCCGGTGCGACCCGACCCGGCCTCACCGCCCGCCGCCCCCAGCCCGGAGCGGGCCGGGGTGCTGTCGGTGACCGACATCCGTCGGCTGTGGCCGGAGGTCCTGGAGGCGGTCAAGGGCAAGCGCCGGTTCACCTGGATCCTGCTCAGTCAGAACGCTCACGTCACCGACGTCCGCGACGGAGTCCTGGTGCTGGGCATGGCGGGGGTCGGCGCGCGGGACAGCTTCGCCAAGGGCGGCAGCGAGGACGTCCTCCGCGAGGCCCTGGTGACCACCCTCGGCGTGGACCTGCGGATCGACACCCTGGTCGACCCCAGCGTGGGCGGGGCGGCGACGCCGAACCGTACGCCGGTACGGGTCGAGCCCGATCCGGATCCCTCACCGCCGACCCCGGACCCGGCACGGGAGCAGATCCGTCAGCAGATCCGGCCGACCCGCCAGGGACCGGCTGCGGTGACCGGCGACGAGGTAGACGACCGGGACGCGGCCGCCGACCTGCGCGACTCCGACGTCGACACTGGCAGCGAGTCGCACACCGAGCTGCTCGCCCGACAGCTCGGGGCGGAGATCATCGCCGAGGAAGAGGCCTGATCCCACCCGCCGCGTGGCCCGACCCGCGACATCAGCGAGCAACGGGCGGTGACCGCGAGGACGGCACATAGGCTGGGCAGGCGCCGCCCCAGCCGGGCGCCGTGCACCCAGACCAGACGCAGCACACGACGAGGGAAGCGGTCGGCAGATGATCCCCGAAGGCGACATGTCCGGGCTCTTGGCCCAGGCGCAGGCCATGCAGCAGCAGATGTACCAGGCCCAGCAGGAGCTGGCCGAGATGCAGGTCGAGGGCAGCGCCGGTGGGGATCTGGTGGTGGCGACCGTGACCGGCACCGGTGAGCTGGTGGGCCTGACCATCAAGCCGGAGGCCGTCGACGCCGACGACACCGAGACCCTGGCCGATCTCGTCGTGGCGGCCGTCCGGGACGCCAACACCAAGGTCCAGGCGGTCGCGGTGGCCAAGCTCGGACCGCTCGCCGGCGGCCTGGGTGGTCTCGGCGGACCGGGCGGCGGCGCCGGCCTGCCGTTCTGATCGCCGGCTGAGCAGAGGAGCACGCGGTGTACGAGGGCCCGGTCCAGGATCTGATCGACGAGCTCGGGCGGCTGCCCGGGATCGGCCCCAAGAGTGCCCAGCGGCTGGCGTTCCACATCCTGGCGGCGGACACCGACGACGTGCTGCGCCTCGCCGACACGCTCAAGCTGGTCAAGAACACCGTCAAGTTCTGCGAGATCTGCTTCAACGTCGCCGAGCAGAGCCAGTGCCGGGTGTGCCGTGACCTGCGGCGCGACCTGACGGTGATCTGCGTGGTCGAGGAGTCCAAGGACGTCGTCGCCGTCGAGCGCACGCGCGAGTTCCGCGGGCGGTACCACGTGCTGGGTGGGGCGATCAGCCCGATCGACGGCATCGGGCCCGGCGACCTGAGGATCCGCGAGCTCTGCCTGCGGCTGGCCGACGGCACGGTCACCGAGGTGATCCTGGCCACCGACCCCAACCTGGAGGGGGAGGCGACGGCCACGTACCTGAGTCGGCTGTTGCTGCCCATGGGGGTCAAGGTCAGCCGGCTGGCCAGCGGGCTGCCGGTCGGCGGCGACCTGGAGTACGCCGACGAGGTCACCCTCGGCCGGGCCTTCGAGGGCCGCCGGTACGTCGACGCCTGACCGCCCCCCGGTCGGGCGGCCCCGCCGGCGTCCATCCCGGGCTGAGTGACCCGCCGACGGTCACCGACCGGCGCCGCGGGTCTCGGCTGGCACGGAGATCTCCCGCCCCGCCCCCCGCCCGCCTGCCCCGCCCGCCCCACGCGTCCGGCTGCTGCCCCGGGCCGGTGCGTGAGGCGCGTTATCCATCTCCAGCGGCACGACACGCCGACGGTCGCCGTCCCGTACGGCGTGTCGGCCATCTCGAGATGGATAACGCTGGGTCGGGCCCGACCCGAGCGATCGGCACCCATCTCGAGATGGATGACGCCGCAGCCGGTCGGGATCGAGCGATCGGCGGCCATCTCGAGACGGATAACGCCGGGTTGGGCCGGGCTCGAGCGATCGGCACCCATCTCGAGATGGGTAACGCCGGGTTGGGCCGGGTTCGAGCGATCGGCACCCATCTCGAGATGGATAACGCCGGGTTCCGGCGGGTTGGAGCGATCGGTACCCCATCTCGAGATGGATGACGCCGCAGCCGGTCAGGATCGAGTGAGCGGGCCCGACGTTGCCGCCCGACCGCCGCGCCCGACCGCCCCGCCCGACCGCCCCGCCCGACCGCCCCGCCCGCTGCCCCCGCCCGGCGCGGACCTCCGCCCCCGGCCCTCTCGACCCCCTGGGCGGGCTGCGGGGGGCGGAGCGTCGTCGGAACCCCGTGGCAGGGTGAGGCCATGCCCGTCGTCGCCGCGATCGCCCCACCCAGCCTGTCACCGGAGCAGATCCTGCAGACCGCCGCCGCGGCCGAGGAGGCCGGGGTCGCCGAGCTGTGGCTGTGGGAGGACAGCTTCTTCGAGGGCGGCATCGCCATGTCCGCGGCCGTGCTGGGCCGGACGGATCGGCTGCGGGTGGGGATCGGGGTGCTGCCGGTGCCGTTCCGGAACGTCGCCCTGGCCGCCATGGAGATCGCCGCCCTCGACCGGGCGTTCCCCGACCGGTTCGTGGTCGGTCTCGGCCACGGGGTGCAGGAGTGGATGGGACAGGCCGGGGTGCGGGCGCGCTCGCCGCTGACCCTGCTGCGGGAGTACGTGACCGCGCTGCGATCCCTGCTGGCCGGCGAGGAGGTCACCGTTTCGGGGGAGTACGTGCACCTGGACCGCGTGAAGCTCGTCTGGCCGCCCGCATCGACGCCGCTGCTGCATCTGGGCGCCACCGGCCCGAAGAGCCTGACGCTGAGCGGCGAGGTCGGGGACGGCACCGTCCTGGTGGCCGACACCCGCCTCGGCGACCTGCCCGCGATCACCGGGCAGATCGCCGCCGGCCGCCGCACGGCCGGCCGCGACGGCGACCACCAGATCACCATGTTCCTGCGCCCGCCGACCGGCGAGGTCGAGCCCGCGGTGGCAGCCGTCCGCCGGTGGGTCGATCAGGGCACGCACCGGGTGGCCCTCCAGCCGAGCCAGGACGACAGCGACCCGGTGGTCTTCGTCCGCTTCGCCGCCGAGGTCGCTCGCCGGCTGGAGGACTGAGCTCGCCCGCTCGGGTCGGCCCATGCTCGCCCACGCCAGCGCCGACCCTCCCGCCAGCCCTCCCGGCGGCGCTCCGTCGGACTCCCGCCGCGCTCCCGCCGGGGGACCCTCAGACCTCGACCGTGTCGTCCTCGCGGTGCTGGACGCCGAGCTGCTCGGCCGCGTCGTTCAGGGTGCGCTGCACCGCCACCGTGTCGTCCAGGGGCATCACCGCGCTCTCGGTCCGGCCCGCGCGCACGCAGTCGGTGACCTCGATCAGCTCGTGGGCGTAGCCGCCGCCGATCGGCCGGCGTTCGATCCGCTCCGGGTCGTGGCCGGACCGCTTGAGCACGATCGCGGTCGGATGGTGGAAGCGCGGCGGCACCTCGATCCAGCCACGGGTGCCGTGGATCCGGGCCGCGCCCGGGGTCGCGTGCCGCAGCGAACCCAGCAGCGTGGCGGCGCGTCCGTCCTCGTACCCCAGCAGCAGACCGACCTCCCAGTCGACGCCGCTCGGCGCCAGGGAGCCGGTGACCTCGACCCGGTCGGGTGGACCGAGGACGTAGTGGGCGAAGGAGACCAGGTACACCCCGAGGTCCAGCAGCGCGCCACCGCCCTGGGCGAGGTCGAACAGGCGGTCCGCCTCGTCGTAGGGCCGGTCGACCCCGAGGTCGGCCTGCACCTGCCGGACCTCCCCGATCACGCCGTCCTCGATCAGCCGCCGCGCCTCGACGATGGCGGGCTGGAAGCGGGTCCACATCGCCTCCATGGCGAACAGGCCCTGCCCGCGCGCGGTGTCGGCGATCTCCTGTGCACCGGCGAGGGTGGCGGTGAACGTCTTCTCGACCAGCACGGCCTTCCCCGCCCGCAGGGCCGCCAGGGTGATGGCGTGGTGCTGCGGATGGGGGGTCGCGATATAGAGGACGTCGATGTCGGGGTCGGCGATGATCTCGCCGTACGAGCCGTAGGCCCGCTGGAGACCGTGCTCGTCGCAGAAGGCCTGCGCCCGCTCACGGGACCGCGAGGCCGCGCCCACCGCGACCGCGCCCGGCACGTGGGCGAAGTCCTGCACCACCTTGGCCGCGATCCGCCCCGGTCCGACGATTCCCCAGCGAACCCCTGCCGCGTCTGTCATGGCCCTCACTCTAGGGACCCGGTCCGCTGTCGGGTCAGCGTCCACCCGTCGGCTAGCACGGCCCGCGGATCACGCTCGGTGTCGACCCCACGGGGTGCGGCCCGCCTGCGCTCGCCCGCCCAGAGCCTCGGCCAGCCCCTGGGCGGCCGCGACCCGGGCCGGGTTCACGCTGCCCCAGCTGCGGCTGGGGTGCACGCGGTTCGTCAACACGATCACGAACGAGCCGGACGCGAAGTCGATCACGACCGACGTGCCCGTGTAGCCGGTGTGCCCCGCCGTGCGCAGCGAGCTGAGGCCGCCCATGTACCAGCGCTGGTCGAGCTCGAACCCCAGCCCGTGCGCGTCGGCCCCGAACCGGTGGTTCTCGTTGGTGATCATCTGCTGCACGCTGCCGGGACGCAGGATCCGGTGCCGGCCGTACGCCCCGCCGTTCAGCAGGGTCTGGGCCAGCACCGCAAGGTCCGCCGCCGTGGAGAACACCCCGGCGTGTCCGGCCACGCCGCCCAGTGACCAGGCGTTCTCGTCGTGCACCTCACCCCACACCATCCCGCGTGATGGCGCAGCCTGGTCCTCGGTGGCGGCGACGCGCGGCCGCCGGGTGGAGTCCGGGCGGTAGCCCGTGTCGTCCAGGCCCAGTGGTCGGGTGATCCCCTCGGCCACCAGCCGGTCCAGCGGCTGCCCGGCGACCCGGGTGACCAGCCCGCCGAGCGTGATCAGGTTCAGGTCGCTGTACCGGTAGCGCGTGCCGGCGGGGGCGGTCAGGTCGGCGGTGATCGCGGCGTTGCGTCGCGACGCCGGGTCCGGGTGGTCGCGCCACAGCGGCAGGTACGCGGGGAACCCGGAGGTGTGGGTCAGCAGCTGACGGATCGTGACCCCGGTCTTGCCGTACGGCGAGTCCGGCCGGTGCTCGGCGAACTCCGGCAGGTAGCGCTCCACCGGGGCGTCCAGGTCGACCCGACCGGCCTCCACCTGCTGCAGGACGGCGATGGCGGTGAACAGCTTCGACACCGACGCCAGGTCGTAGATGGTGTCCGGGCGGGTGCGGATCCGCTCGCTCTCGGGCAGCAGCGTGCCCGACCCGTCGGCGTACAGGCGCGACCACCCGGTGGCCCGGGTCATCACCACCTGCCCGCGGTGGGCGTAGGTCAGCACCGCGCCCGGGTACA
>CAWHTY010000018.1:0-7553 GCA_963832435.1 uncultured Actinomycetota bacterium | reverse complement strand
AAATATGCCGATTCGTCGGCGAAGGACCCCCGCTGTCCAGTATTGGACAGGTCCAACAGTGGACAGGCGCCCAGGCTTATGGGCCTATCGGACAGCGCCCCCCGAGGGTGGAAATCGGTCACGCAAAGCCTGGTGAGGACCGACTTGTACGCGTAGGAATCCGGTCACGTCGAAGGAGGCCCGATGAGCATCGAGTTCAACCACACCCTGGTTCACGCGAAGGACACCTGGGCCGCCGCCCGCGAGGTGGGCAGCCTGTTGGGTCTGGCCGAGCCGTCGTCGTACGGTCCGTTCGCCGTGCTGCAGTTCGACAACGGCACCACCCTCGATTTCATCGAGGACACCGGCGAGATCAAGGCCCAGCACTACGCCTTCCTGGTCGGCGAGGACGACTTCGACGCCATCTGGGACCGGCTCAAGGAGCGGGGTCACCAGTGGTGGGCCGATCCGCACAAGCGACATCCCGGGGAGATCAACCACGAGGACGGCGGCCGCGGCCTCTACTGGCAAGGCCCGGATGGCCACTGGCTGGAGATCATCACCCGCCCGTACGGCAGCGGAACCTAACCTCCACTTACTCGGGGACGTTGGGGCTGCCCGGGCCGTGGGTGAAGGGCGTGCTGACGCCGGCGTACGCGAGGTGGAACATCATGCCCGAGGTCGCGTGCTCGAGGTTGTGGCAGTGGTCCATCCAGATCCCGGGGTTGTCGGCGCGCAGCGCGACCTCCCAGACCTCGCCGGGCTGCACGTCGAAGGTGTCCAGCCAGAGCGGGCTGCCCGTGGGGGCGCGGCCGTTGACGCTCAGCACCAGGACGTGGTGCCCGTGCGGGTGCATCGGGTGGGTCTCGAAGCTCCGGTTCACCACCCGCATCCGGACCAGGTCGCCCTCGGCCACCATGATCGGCGGGATGTCGGGGTAGACCCCGCCGTTGACCGTCTGGGCGAGAGCGGGCCGACCGTTCAAGACGCGCGGTAGCCGGTCCAGCACGATCGTGGTCGACACGTCGTACTCCCCCGTCATGTCCGGCACCGGCTGGGGGGACCCGTACGTCGTGGGGTCGAAGGTCGCCTTCGGCACCTCGGCCTCGGGCTCGGGAGCGTCCGCACTTCCCGCCAGGACCAGGCCCGCCTGCCGAGCCCCCTCGACCGACAGTCGGACCGGGTTGGCCGGCATGGTGAACGCGAGGTCGTACCGACCGCCGGCGGGAACCCGGAGCGCTTGGTCACTCACCTCGGTCGGCCCGTTCAGGTCGACCCCGTCCAGGGCCACCACCCGGAACGCTGCCCCGTTCAGCGCGAACCGCCGCGGCTGCTGTTCGGTGTTGACCAGCCGGAGCCGGACCGGCGTGCCGGCCGCCACGACCTCGCGCTGCACCTGGTCACTGCCGCCCAGGATCGCGGTCTTCCCGATGGTGTGGAACGGCAGCACGAGGTCGACGCCGGCCGCCGAACCGGTCGCCGGCTGCACCACCAAGGCGCCGTACAGTCCGCGGGCAATCCCCTCCCGGCCGTGCTGGTGCGTGTGGTACCAGAAGGTGCCCGGCTGCTCGGCCCGGAACCGGTAGACGAACGTCTCGCCCGGGAACACCGCGTCCTGGGTCACCCCGGCCACCCCGTCCTCGCCGTTGGGCACCGACAGCCCGTGCCAGTGCAGGGTCACGCCGCCGGTGATGTCGCGGTTGCGCAGGGTGACCTCGAGGGTCTCCCCGACCTGCGCGGTCAGCGTCGGCCCGGGCAGGGAGCCGAACGTCCAGGCGTCGACCACCCGACCCGACGGCAGCGTGACCGCCTGGGTCTGCGCCACCAGCTCGACCTTCTGGACGGTTCCGACCGGCGGCGTACGCAGGTCCGTCACCGAGACCCCGCCGGGGTGGGAATGATCATGACCCGCCGCGCCCGGGCCGCCGGGATAGCCGACCACGCCGGTGAGGACCAGGGAGACCGCGCTCGCCCCGGCCGCGGACCACAGCGCGATCCGGGCGGCCGTCGACCCGGTCCGGCCGCGCCGCCGAGCCCGGACCAGCAGCCCGATCGCCGCCGCCGCGGCCAGCAGCCCGAGCGGGACCCCGACGGTCACCCGTTCGGCGGCGAACTCCCAGCCCCGGCCGGCCAGGACCAGCACCGTGACCAGGCGGGCCAGCAGCACCAGCAGACCGGCCAGGGCCCAGCGCAGCCCGGACGTTCCGGCCCGCACCGCGGCGTACGCCCACACGGCCACCGCGAGCAGGCCCAGGATGAGGTCCAGCCCGAGCAGCGCGACGGTGGTCACGGTGTCGCGGCCGGCACCTGCTCCGGCGCCTCCGACTCCGCGGCCGCGCGGCGCGGGAACGCGAGCGCGTACGCCTTGCGGACCAGCAGCACGGTGACGCCGAGGATCACCAGCCCGTTGAGCGCGTGGAAGCTGAGGATGACCGTGCCGGCGGTGGTGATGACCACGTCCTCGAACGGGTTCGAGCCGGTGGTCACGATCGCGATCACGAAGATCACCGTCTGCAGGGCCAGCAGTCCGACCAGACCGAGGGCGTACCGCAGGGTCCGGCCGCGGGCCAGCGCGGCGGCCGCGATGTTGAGCAGCAGCAGGACGGGGATCACGAACCGCCCGTTGGCGGTGTGCAGGCCGAACAGCTCGTCCTCCGGCATGCTGAACACCCCGACGCCGGCCAGGTAGAACTGCAGCACCACCGCGGCCAGGACCAGGACGCTGAGAACGAAGTGCACCTTACGCATGAGAGATCTCCTTCGAGTTGGGTGAAGTCGGTTGGGGTCCGCGGAGCCGCCGCCAGGCCGCGACGAGCAGCGCCACCCGGGCGGCGCCGAGGACCCACGGAATGGGCAGCGCGAAGCCGAGCCAGAACACGGCCTCGACCGGCAGCAGCCCGGCGCTGACCACGGCTCCGCGCCGGGAACCGTGCCGGACCCGCCCGGCGGCCCAGGCCACGACGGCCGTCAGGCCGAGGAAGCTGAGCAGCAGTCCGACGAACTGGTCGTCGCGGAGCCGGCCCGACCAGGGCCCGCCGTACATCGGGAACAGGTCCCCGAACCAGGGCAGCGAGCCGCGCCGCAGCAGGTAGACCGATACCGGAACCGCCGGCAGGCCGAACCCGGCGGCGTAGGCCCAGGTGACGACCGCGTACGCGCGAGCAGCGGGCACCCTCGGTGCCGGCGGATGGTCCGGTCAGCACGGTCATGGCTGACCACCCCAGCGGAGCCGCCCGCGGATGAGCTGGACGGAGACGACGATCACCCAGATCCAGAACAGGAAGTACGGCGCGATACCAGGCTCCGGTGGTCCAGACGAACCGGGCGAGCACGAGCCCGGCCCCGGCGACGATCGCCCACCAGCCCAGCCAGCGCCCGAACACCCGGGTGCTGAGCACGACCCAGCCACAGGCCACCGCGAAGCTGCCCATCGCCACCCAGGCATTGGCGAAGCCGAGGTTCCCGACGTCGAAGGCGTAGCGGGCCAGTCCCGGCTCGATGTCCGCCCCGCGGTAGGCGGCCGCACCCCAGCTGGCGTTGAGCAGCATGTTCGCCGGCAGCAGCACGCCGGTCACCAGCGCGGCGACGGACCGCCACGGCGGGCTCCCCTCGGCCCGGGCGAGCAGCAGCGACAGCCCGACGACGAACCAGACCAGGGCAATGGCGGCCACGGTCAGAGCCGCGTTCGCCACCCTGGCCCAGCTCACGCTCGCGTTGACGAGAAAGGCGTGGGCCTGCTCGGTGGTGGCGGTGAACGGCGGTTCGCCGAGGGTCGAGATGGCGATGATCGGCGTGAAGATGAGCACGAACGCCGACAAGCCGATGATGCCCGTCGCGCGGGACAGCCGCGCCCACGGATCGACGGCGCGGGCCGGGGCGATCGAGGCCTCGGAGCAGGGTTTCTTCAGTCATGATCGAACTCCTCTGGAGCGGTTCGGCCGCCGCGGAGCCGGCGGACGAGGGGGAACGGGGAAACACCCGGAGGGCCAGCAGCAGGACGTACAGCGGCAGCCCCAGCCAGCCGACCACGCCGAGGCCGTAGCCGAGCCAGGTCACGCAGCCTGGCCGACGACGCCGGGCAGGACGTACCCGGCCCCGACGAGCACCAGCGCGGTGAGCAGCGCGACCGCGAGGAGCACCCCGGTCCGGGTGACCGCGCGGGGCAGCGTGCGGGTGCGATGGGCCACCAGGTTGACCGCGAGCAGCCAGCCGTAGATGGCGACGATGGTCACCATCACCGGCCCGATCTGCTGGCTGAAGGTCAGCGCGCCGGCGATGAGCAGCACGCTGAGGACCACGAAGGCGACCGAGGCGGCCACGGCCACGACGGTGGCGACGCGCACGGTGCGGGTGGCAGGCAGCCGGCGACCCAGCGCCCAGGCGACCGGCGCGAGGGCCGCGAACTGGACCGCCCCGAGGATGTCGTTGAGATGGCCCAGCGAGAAGCCGGCCAGCCGTACGCCGTAGGAGTCCAGCGCGAAGAAGCCGAGCAGGAACGCACCCGCCAGGAAGCCGACGACCCCGCTGACCCAGGCGAAGGCGCGGGCCGGGATCGGATCGGACGGACGGGTCGGATGCTCCATGCCCATCAGGATCGCGAGGCCCGCGTCCCGGTGTCATGGGACGATGTCCCAGCCCGACCGGGAGGTTTGGCCGAGCGGCTCAGTCGGTGAGGCCGGCCTCGCGGGCCTTGAGGACGGCGGCGGTGCGGTCGGTCACCTGCAGCTTGGTGATGATGGCCGAGACGTGGTTGCGCACGGTCTTGCCGGTGACCCCGAGCCGGCGCGCCACGGCCGGGTTGTCCATCCCGGTCGCCACCAGCCGCAGCACCTCGTGCTCCCGTTCGGTGAGCTGCGGGAACGGCGCCGCCGAGGCGGCCCGGGCGAAGTGCTGCAGCATCTGGGCGGCGATGCTCGCCCCGAACACCGCCTCGCCGTGGGCGACCGCGCGGACCGCGGCCGCGATCTCGTCCGGCCCGGCGCCCTTGACGGCGTACCCGTGGGCTCCGGCCCGCAGCGCGGCGAGCACGCTCTCGGCCTCGTCGGCCATGGTCAGGATCAGTACCCGGGTGCTGCTGCCCGCGCGCTGCAGCTCGGCGCAGACCCACAACCCGTCGCCGTCGGGCATCGACAGGTCGAGGACGGCGACGTCGGGCCCGTGCTGGTTCACCGCCTCCAGAGCGGCCCGCCCGGTCGCGGCGACGGCCAGCACCTCGAGATCGTCCTCGGCGTCGAACACCGCGCGCAGCCCCGCGGCGAAGACGGGATGGTCGTCGGCCAACACGATCTGATCATGGCCGCCCTCCGATGGCGATCTGGACTGGCCGTTCATCCAGGAGAGCGGCAGGGTCGCCTGGACCACCGTGCCACCTCCCGCGCGGGCGGTCACCGCGCACCGCCCGCCGACCTCGGCCGCCCGCTCGTGCATCGACCACAGACCCACGTGCGGCGGCCGGGCCGGGTCGAGCCCGATGCCGTCGTCCGACACGGTCACCCGCACCTGGATCGCGCTCACCTCGACCACCACCTCACATCGCTGCCCCTGACTATGCCGGGCGGCGTTGGTCAGCGCCTCGACCGCGATCCGGTACGCGGCGGTCTCGACCGCAGCGGGCAGCGGCGGCCGCTGGTCCGGCCCGGTCACGGTGAACTCGAGCTCCCCGGCCAGGGATGCCGCGCGGGCGCGGAGGGCCCCGACCAGGCCGAGCTCGTCCAGGGCGGGCGGGCGAAGCGCGTCGACCACCCGCCGGACATCGGCGATGCTCGACTCCACCTCGGTGCCGATCTCGTCCAGCAGCGTCCGGGTCGGCGACCCGGCCGGCGCACCCCGCGCGGCCAGGCCGGCCTTGAGCCGGATGGCGGCCAGCGAGGGGCCGAGGCCGTCGTGCAGGTCGCGCCGAAGCCGGCGCCGCTCGTCCTCCCGCGACGCCACCACCGCCGCGCGGGACCGGACCAGGTCCTCGTGCAGGCGTACGGCCTGGACCGCCGGTCCGACCTGCTGGACCAGCGCGTCGATCAGCGCCAGGTCGGTGGCGTCCAGCGGGTCGTCGCGGCCCCGGCCCGACACCCGGAGCCGGCCCACGGTCTCGCCGTGATGGATGAGCGCGGTCTCGTGCTCGCGCCCGAGCGGCCGGCCGTGCTCGGCCGCGAGCCGGAACTCGCCGATGCCGTCGGCCAGGTCGACCGCGACGTACGGCACCCGCAGCGAGTCGGCCACGGCCTCGACCGCGGCGGGCAGCACATCGCCGGGCAGCAGCACGGACTGCAGCCGGGTCCCGAGGTCGTTCAGCACCCGGGCCGGGTCGTCGCGATGGCCGTACATCAGCCGGTTCACGCCTCCCTGGGCCAGGCCGCGGAGCGGCGCCAGCGCCAGGGCGGCCAGGGCCGCGGCCAGCGCCGCGGCGACGGTGTCGGAGAGGTCCAGCACCACGGCCAGCAGACTCACCAGCCCGGCATAGCTGGCCACCAGCACGGCGAGCACGATGGCGTAGACCAACGACCGGTTGACCAGGCGCTCGATGTCGAAGAGCTGGTGGCGACGCAGCGCGAACGCCAGCCCGACCACGAACGGCAGGCCGGCCAGACCGATCGCCCCGCCGGGCAACAGCTGCTGGCCGGTGACCAGTTCGGGGAGGATCCAGCCGACCAGCCCGAGGCCCACCGCCGCGGCCCCGCTGAGCGCCAGCACGCGCAGCCGCGCCCGGAGCGCCGGAGTGGCGGCCCGGTAGCCGACCACGCCGATGACGATCCCGGTCAGCTGCGTGACGGCGAGCACCGCCGAACCGCCCACCGAGACCAGAGCGAAGCGGGCCGTCGTCGTCGGCACGGCGAGGACCACCCCGACCACCCACAGCCCGAGGACTGCGGCCGGACCGGCGTACGCACTGGCCAGGACCAGCCGGGGGGCGCGACGGAGCCAGGGATGCTCCGGGGTCAGCAGCAGGGCCATCGCCACCATGCCGCCCCACCCCGCCAGGTACACCCCGCTGGTCCCCAGGTGGAAGAGCCAGAGCAGCGGTCCGCCGGTGGCGATGGCCAGCACGGGCAGCCCGGCGACCACGACCAGGGTGCTGCCGAACAGACCAGACGCGCCGATGAGCAAGGCCGACGTCGCCGGCTCCTCGGGACGACGAACGTAGAGCGCCAGGGCCAGCCCGCCGAGGGCCAGCACGAAGACGAGGTTGCCCCAGCCGTCGAGGAGCAGCACCCGCGGCTCCGGCCGCAGCATGGTGACCGGGCGTTCGGCGCCGTCCACCGTGTACGGCAGGACCTCCCCTGCAGTCGGTCGCGCCACCCCGCCCGGCGGATCGGTCAGCGGGTGACCGGCGACGGCGGTGACCACATCACCGTCGCGCAGGTCGGTCCGGGTCTCGCCGGCAGCCACGTCGACGACCACGCCGTCCGCCTGCCAGGCCGACCAGCCGAGGCGGACCAGTCCGGGGTCGGCCGGCGCGTCCAGGCGTACGGCGGTGGCCAGCACCCCGAGCACCAGCAGCGCGGCGGCCACCAGCGCGGCCGCTCGCCGCCACGGATGCGCCGAAACCCTGCCCACACCTCATCATCCCGCCCGGAACG
>CAWHTY010000017.1:0-306251 GCA_963832435.1 uncultured Actinomycetota bacterium | reverse complement strand
GGTTGGCCGCCAGCGATCCACCCAGCAGGCCCGTCGTCAGCACCGCGCCCAGCAGCGCCGTGCGCGGGATCAGGAACAGCACCACGCAGACCACTTCGATCACGCCGATCAGCACCAGGTACTTCACCGGCCAGCCCACGACCTCCATAGCGTCGGTCGCGGCCGAAATCCCCATGAACTTGGGCGCCGCCGACGCCACCGCCAAGACAGCGTCATTCCTCACACCTCGAAATCACGATCAAGCCCGCGCAGGCACTGCCTGCCCAACACCGCCACCGTACCGAATCAGTCGCTGGGACACACATCGACGGAGCCCGCCCGAGGAGTGCCGGCGACCCGCCCTCCGGACGGGTCGGCTAGCGCGGGGACGTCATCAGAAGAAGACGGCTCGGTTGACCTGCATCAGGATGCTCACCAGGATCGCCAGCGCGATGAAGGCCAGGTCGAGCATCACGTTCCCGATCCGCACCGGCTTGAGCACCTTGCGCAGGGCCCGGAGCGGCGGATCGGTGATGGAGTACACGAGCTCGGCCACGACGAGCATGGGGCCGCGGGGCTCCCACTCACGGACCAGGACCGGGATCCAGGACAAGATCATCCGAGCGAACAGGATGAGCAGGAAGACCCACAGCACCCAGGAGATCACCGTTCCGACGACGTACATGTCTGCCTGTGCCCTGCCCCGTCCGACTCGCGTTGATGTCTGAGCCGCACCGTGAGCGGCTCAGCTCTGGTTGAAGAACCCGCCTGCGATGCGTTCCTTGTCCTCGGCCGTGACGTTCACGTTGTGCGGGGACAACAGGAACACCTTGCTCGTGACACGTTCGATAGTGCCACGGAGGCCAAAGATGAGGCCAGCGGCGAAGTCGACCAGACGCTTGGCGTCGACGTCCTCCATCTCCGACAGGTTCATGATGACCGGTACGCCGTCGCGGAAGTGCTCGCCGATCGTGCGGGCCTCGTTGTAGGTCCGCGGGTGCACGGTGGTGATGCGGGACACGTCAGCCGTCCGAGGGGTTGAGGCGGGAGGGGGCGTCGTGATCACGCTGGGCCCGGTCGGCGTGGTCCGCTTGGTCTCCAGCTGGGTGACCTTCGCGCCGGCGTCCTGCTCGGCGCCGATCAGATCCTCGCGGCTGATGCCCTCGGTCTGCTCCGACCCCTCGACGCGCTCCTCGTCGCCGTACCGGTCGTCGGTCACCAGACCGAGCCAGGCCGCTGCGCGCTTCAGTCGTTCCGCCATCTGATCGTCCTCGCATCTCGGTGCCCGGCAGGTCTTCGGTACTGCGATGTGGCCTCTGCGGGTGCCGTGCGGCCCCGCAGCACTCGGCTCTGACACTACCGGCCGGCACGCCGCTTCCCGGGCAGCGAGGCCGCCGACACGCGGGGTCCCGGCCGGCGTGCACCGCCCGGGCCCGCTGTCGGCCGGCTCGAGGGGGTCGGGCCTATTTCAGGAAGTCCGGTACGTCGAGGTCGTCGTCCTCCGCGGCCGACGGTGCCGGCGTCGAGCGCGGGCGGGGCGGTGCCGAGGGGCCGGGCGCCGGGACGCTGGGGCCACCGAACCCGCCGCCCGCCGGTCCGCTGCCGCCCGCGCTCGTCGGCCGGGGCGCCGGGTGGTCGGCCGGCGCGGGCCGCGCACTCGAGTTCCGCAGATCCGCGGACCGGCTCACGCCGGGCTGCCGACGCGGCGGCTGCCCGCCCTCGAAGCCGGCGGCGATCACGGTCACCCGGACTTCGTCACCCAGGGCGTCGTCGATCACGGTGCCGAAGATGATGTTGGCGTCCTCGTGCGCGGAGCTCTGGATCAGGTTGGCCGCCTCGGACACCTCGAACAGGCCGAGGTCGGAGCCGCCGGCGATGGACAGCAGTACGCCGTGCGCACCGTCGATGCTGGCCTCCAGCAACGGCGAGGAGACGGCCATCTCGGCCGCGGCCCGGGCCCGGTCCTCGCCGCGCGCGTTGCCGATTCCCATCAGGGCGGAGCCGGCGTTGGACATGACCGCCTTGACGTCGGCGAAGTCCAGGTTGATCAGACCGGGCGTGGTGATCAGGTCGGTGATGCCCGAGACACCCTGCATCAGAACCTGGTCGGCCTGCTTGAAGGCGTCGAGGATGGCGATCTGGTGGTCGACCATCTGCAGCAGCTTGTCGTTGGGGATCACGATCAACGTGTCGACCTCGTCGCGCAGGCCGCCGATCCCCGTCTCGGCCTGGGTGGCCCGGCGCTTGCCCTCGAACGAGAACGGACGGGTGACCACACCGATGGTCAGCGCGCCGAGGGCCCGAGCGATCCGGGCCACCACCGGTGCGCCCCCGGTGCCGGTGCCGCCGCCCTCGCCCGCGGTCACGAACACCATGTCGGCGCCCTTCAGGGCGTCCTCGATGTCTTGGGCGTGGTCCTCGGCGGCCTGCCGCCCCTTGTCGGGGTCGGCTCCGGCGCCGAGGCCGCGGGTGAGGTCACGGCCGATGTCGAGCTTGACGTCGGCGTCGCTCATCAGCAGCGCCTGCGCGTCGGTGTTCACGGCGATGAACTCCACCCCGCGCAGCCCGGCTTCGATCATCCGGTTCACGGCGTTGACGCCCCCGCCGCCGACGCCGACGACCTTGATGATGGCCAGGTAGTTCTGAGAAGCGGATACCACGTGTTCCTGCCTTATCTGCCGTGGAGACTGGGTCTGCTTGAGTCTCAACCTCAGGTCAACGGGGGAAGGACCAGGTGTTCGACGTCGCGTGGACAGGCTATGAGGCCCGCGAGCGGACTGTCCACATGAGCCCTCCGGACACGCGCATTAGGTCGGATGTCGGTCGTCAAGACTGGACCTGAGGTAGACCTTCACTGGCCGTGGGGCGTCCTCGCGGACGAGCCCCTGGGCTCGGCCCCGGCGAGGTCGGCGCGACGCGCACCAAGATGTGGCGCGAGGTTTCGGCCCGGGTCGGCGTCAACGGGTCGCCGGGTTGTGCGGCGACGACACGTCGATGTGCCGGATCTTGCCCTCGCGCTCCAGTAGCGCAAGGGTGACCTGGGCCTTGAGCGCGGTGTCGTCGGCGTTACCCCAGGTCACCTGCAGCCCGTTACGCAGGACCAGCACCACGCCGTTCGGGGAGGCGGCCCGGATGGCGCGGACCCGGTCCCGGAGCGACGGCGGCAGCGCACCAGCGACCTCCCCCACCTCGACCAGGGCCGGCGTGTTCGCCGCCGCGACTTCCGCCAGCACGGCGTGGTCGGGGATGGCCGGCGCGGTGCGGAAGACCACACCGAAGCGGTCGACGACGGCGTACTCGGCGAGCTGACGCAGGGCGATCACCCCGGTCCGCTCCACCACGTCGACGGCGACCGTGTCCGGCCACTGCCGGTCCACCCGCACCGACTCCACCGGCGCCAGCGTGGCCACCCGGCGCCCCACTGCGTCGAGGTCCTGCCGGGCCAGCGGCAGCCCGATCGGCACCTGGGCGGTCGAGCGCACCTGGTCGGCGCTGAGCACGTCCGTTCCGGTGACCCGGACGCGAGCGGTGCCGAGCACGGAGGAGAAGCCGACGAGCCAGACGCCGGTGCCGAGGCTGCCGACCAGCAGGATGGCCAGCACCAAACCGACCCAGCGGTGCCGGCGCCGGCGGCGGTCGGCCGCCGATCCCGGACCGGCCGGCCGCTTCCGTGCCGTTCCCGCGTCGACGTTCCTGACCGTTCGACGGTCCATGGTGGAGGTCGCCATCACGCCTCCTGCCGCACGGCGGCGAGCTCGGCGACGATCTTCGGCGCCACCTTGGTCACGTCGCCGCAGCCCACCGTGATCACGAGGTCGCCGGGCCGGGCGATCCCGGCCACGGTGGGCGCCGCCGCGTCCCAGTCCGGCTGGTAGGTGACCCGAGCCGTGCCGGCGGCGACGGCGTCGGCGACCAGCCGGCCGTCGATGTCAGGCAGCGGGTCCTCGCGATCACCGCAGACGTCCATCACGACCGCCTCGTCGGCCAGCTCCAGGGCGGTCGCCAGCTCCCGCCAGAAGTCCCGGGTCCGGGTGTACAGGTGCGGCTGGAAGCAGACCACGACCCGGCCGCCGCCGGCCGCGGTGCGCGCTGCGCGCAGGGTGTTCGCCACCTCGGTCGGGTGGTGCGCGTAGTCGTCGAACACACGGATCCCGCCCACCTCCCCGACCAGCTGGAACCTCCGGTAGGTGCCGCCGAAGCCGGCCAGCTCCGCCCGGATCCGGTCGGTTGGAGCGCCCAGCCAGCGCGCCACGGCGTAGGCCGCCGCCGCGTTCAGCACGTTGTAGTCCCCGGGCACTGCCAGCGTGGCCGGCGCACCGTCGAGGGTGAACCGGGACCCCGTCCCCGCGGTCGCCACGTCGGCGATGGCCACGTCGGCGCCGCCCCCGTGGCCGAACGTGACGATCTGCGGCGGGTGCTCGGCCGCCCGGGCCGACCGGGTGAGGGCGACCGCGCCGGGGTCGTCGGCCGACACCACCAGAAGCCGGACGGTCGGGCCCGCGGCGAAGCGCCGGAAGCCCTCGGCGTACCGCTCCGCAGAGCCCCAGTTCACCAGGTGGTCGGGATCGACGTTGGTCACGACCGCGACCTCGGCCGGGTACTGCAGGAACGAGCCGTCGCTCTCGTCGGCCTCCACCACGAACGCGTCGCCCGCGCCGAGGTGCCCACCGGTGCTCGCCCCGGTCAACGCCCCTCCGATCACGTACGAGGGGTCCAATCCGCAGCCGGTCAGCACCGAGGCGAGCATGGCCGTGGTCGTGGTCTTGCCGTGGGTGCCGGCCACCGCCACGCCGCGCCGACCCAGCATCAACGACCCCAGCGCGGCGCTGCGGTGCAGGACCCGCAGTCCACGGGCCCGCGCCGCGGCCAGCTCCGGGTTGTCCTCGCGGATCGCGGACGACGCCACCACGGTCTGAGCGTCACCGAGCTGCTCGGCGGCGTGCCCGACGTGGGTCCGGGCGCCGAGCGCCGCCAGTGCCCGCAGATAGCTGGAGTCCTGCCGGTCGCTGCCGCTGACCGGCACCCCGGCCTGCAGCAGCGCGGCGGCGATCCCGCTCATCCCGGAGCCGCCGATGGCGATGAAGTGGACGGGTCCGAGGCGGTCGACCGGCAGCAGCTCGACGGGGGTGACCAGGGGCATCAGGCCGCCACCTCCAGCGTCCGGCGGGCCAGCACGGTCGCCGCGTCCCGCACGCCGACACCGCCGAGCGCCGCGGTCAGCTCCGCCAGGCGGGCCGGCTGCACCAGCCCGGGCACGTGCTCGCCGACCCAGTCGGGCGTGCACTCCGCGTCCCGCAGCAGCACACCGCCCCCGGCGGCGACCACCGCAGCGGCGTTCCGCTGCTGCTCACCGTTGCCGTGCGGGTAGGGCACGAAGACCGCGGGCAGTCCCACGGCGGCCGTCTCCAGCACCGTGCTGGCCCCGCACCGGCCCAGCATCAGGTCCGCGGCGGCGTAGGCGTCCTCCATGCGGTCAACATAGGCGACCGGGCGGTACGCGGCGCCCGTCGTGGCGTCGGTGGTCGCGACCACGTCCTCGCCGAGGTTGCGGGGGCCGAGGACGTGCAGGATGGAGATCCCCCGGGCGAGCAGGGCCGCGGTCGCGCCCCGGGCGGCGGCGTTGATGCTGGCCGCGCCCTGGGAGCCACCGCTGACCAGCAGCACCGGCCCTCCGGGGGCCAGGTCGAAGGCGGCTCGGGCCGCGGGCCGGCGGGCCGCCCGGTCCAGCTCGGTGATCGCGCGGCGCAGCGGCAGCCCGATGCAGGTGGCGTTCCGCAGTGGCGTCTGGGGGAACGCGGTGTAGACGTACGGGGTGAAGCGCGCCGCCAGGCGGTTGGCCAGGCCCGGGAGCGCGTTCTGCTCGTGCAGCACGACCGGGATCCCGGCCCGCCGGGCGGCCAGGTAGGCCGGGGCGGACACGTACCCGCCGAACCCCAGCACCGCCGACGCGTCGCAGGCCCGCAGTACCTGGCCGGCGGCCGCGACCGCTCGGCCGAGACGGCCCGGGACCAGCAGCAGGTCCCGGCCGGGCCGGCGCGGCATCGGGACCGGTGGGATCAGCTCCAGCCGAAGCCCAGCGGCCGGCACCACGGTGTTCTCCAGACCACGCTCGGTGCCGATCGCGGTGACGCGGACGTCCGGCCGCAGGGCGACCAGCTCCGCCGCGGTGGCGATCAGGGGCGAGGTGTGGCCGGCGGTGCCACCGCCGGCCAGCACGATGCTGACCGGGCGCCCGCCGCTCGGAGAGGACGTCATCCGCCCCCCCGCCGGCGCCCGACGACAGCCGTCATCCGGGGCTTCGGCTTCGACTTCCGGGACTCGATCAGCTTGCGGGCCTCGGGCTCGTGGCGGGCGCAGGCCAGCAGCACCCCGACCCCGATCAGGGTGGCGAGCAGCGCGGAGCCGCCATAGGAGACCAGCGGCAGGGGCACCCCGGCGATGGGCAGCAGGCGGAGGACGCAGCCCAGGTTGATCAGCGCCTGCACCATCAGCCAGGCGGTCACGCCGGCGGCGGCGTACCGGGAGAACATGTCGTCGGACCGCAGGGCGATCCGGATCCCCGCGTAGCCGAGCACCAGCACCATGACGAGCACGATCAGGCTGCCGAACAGGCCGAGCTCCTCACCGATCACGGCGAAGATGAAGTCGGAGTGCGCCTCGGGCAGGGTGCCCCACTTCTGCCGGCTGGCGCCCAGGCCGACGCCCCACCAGCCGCCGGTGGCGATCGCGTACATGCCCATGGTGGCCTGGCGGTTGATGCCCTCGATGTTGGCGGTCGGGTTGAGGAAGGCCTCGAACCGGCTCAGCCGGGTCGGGCTGGTGAGGATCAGCGACGCCAGCCCGACGGCGCCGGTGACGGCCAGCACCCCGAACACGCGGAGCGGGGCCCCGACCATCCACAGCACCGCCGCCACCATCCCGATCACCACGGTGGCCGTGCCGGCGTCACCCTGGAAGACGATCAGCAGGATGATCAACCCGGCCACCGGCAGGTAGGGGACGAGCAGGTGCTTGGGCTGGTCGAGCAGCTGGTGCTTGCGGGCCAGCACGTCGGCCCCCCAGACGGCCAGCGCGAGCTTGGCGAACTCCGACGGCTGCACGCCGGACACCCCCAGGTCGAGCCAGTTGCGGTTGCCCTGGAACTCGTACCCCAGCGGGGTGTAGGTCAAGATCACCAGCACGCAGGCGAGCGCGATGGCCGGCCAGGACATCCACCGCAGCACGCGGAACGGCAGCCGCACCACGGCCACGATCAGCACCAGGCCGAAGGTCAGGAAGCCGAGCTGGCGCTTGAAGAAGTAGTACGAGTCACCGTAGTTGACGTACGCGCTGACGCTGGAGGCGGACAGCACCATCAGCACGCCCAGCGCCACCAGCAGCCCGGCCGAGGCGAGCACCAGGTGGTAGCTGGTCATCGGCCGGTCGAGGACGGCCTTCAACCAGGCCAGCCTGCCGCGGGGTGAGCCGCCGGTCGCTCCGGTGCGGACGGGGGTCACCGTGGCCACGCGGGCTCCTCCCTCAGTCCCCGTCGGGTCGACCACCCGAAGCGGTCAGCTCGTCGACGGCCGCGACGAAAGCGTCCCCTCGGGCGGCGTAGTCGGTGTACATGTCCTTGCTGGCGCAGCCCGGCGCCAGCAGCACGACGTCGCCGGACCGGGCCAGCGAGACGGCCGCCGCGACGGCCTGGACCATGGCCCTAGTCTCGGCCGAGGAGATCTCGATCACCGGGAGATCCGGTGCGTGTCTTGCCAGCGAGTCGGCGATCACCCCCCGGTCCGCACCCAGCAGCACCGCGCCTCGCAGCCGGTCCCGGTGCGCCACCACCAGCTCGTCAAAGGTGGTGCCCTTGGCCTGGCCGCCCGCGACCCAGACCACCTTCCCCGCAGCGTCCGGGTCGGTGCTGCCGAAGGCGCGCAGCGCGGCATCGGCGGCGTGCGGGTTGGTCGCCTTCGAGTCGTCGACGAACCGGAGCCCGCCGCGGACGGCGACGGTCTCGATCTTGTGCGCGCCGAGGCGGACGGAGCGCAGCCCGTCGCGCACGGCGGTGGCCGGCACCCCGAACGAGCGGGCGAGGGCGGCGGCGGCCAAGGCGTTGGCCACGTTGTGCGGGGCGGCCGGGGTGACGTCGTCCAGCCTGGCCAGCTCCAGCGCGGAGTCCCGCCGCTGCTCGATGAACGCACGGTCGACGAGCAGGTCGTCGACGACGCCGAGCATGGACAACCCCGGGGTGCCGAGGGTGAAGCCGATCGCCCGGGCGCCCTCGACCACCTCCGCCTCCTCCACCATCCGCTCCGTGGCCGGGTCCTCGACGTTGTAGACGCAGGCGGCCGAGACCCCGGTGTAGATGGTGGCCTTGGCGGCTGCGTAACCGGTCAGGTCGCCGTGCCACTCGAGGTGGTCGGGCTGCAGGTTCAGCACCGCGGCCGAGTGGAGGGCGAGCGAGTTCGACCAGTGGAGCTGGTGGCTGGACAGCTCGACAGCCAGCACGTCGTAGGGCTCCGGGTCGAGCACGGTCTCCATCACCGGCCGGCCGATGTTGCCGACCGCGGCGGTCCGCAGCCCGGCCGCGGACAGGATGGCCGCCAGCATCTGGGTGGTGGTGGTCTTGCCGTTGGTGCCGGTGATGCCGAGCCACGGCACCGGGCGCCGGGGCCGCGACAGCCGCCACGCCAGCTCCACTTCGCTCCAGACCGGGATGCCGCGCTGCCGCGCCTGCACCAGCAGCGGTGTGCGGGGGCTCCAGCCGGTGGTGATGACCAGGTGCACGTCGTCGGGCAGCACCGCCGTGGATCCCGGGCCGAGCCGGACGTCCGCGCCCAGGGTCTCCAGCAGACGCCCCTTGTCGCTGGTGGCCTCCCCGGCGTCGTCGTCGAGCACGACGACCCGGGCGCCGAACTCCAGCAGTCCGTCGGCCGCGGCGAACCCGCTCACCCCGAGGCCGGCCACCAGCACCCGCGCCCGGTCCCACGGCGAGGCCCCGTCGGCGGTTCCCATCCACGTCGGGTCGGTCACGGTCGCTGCCCCCCGGCCCGGGCCGATGCTCGCCCGGCGGGCGTCGACGGCCCGGTGCTGCCGAAGACCCGCCCCGTCACGTGCCGGCCACCCACTCGGCGTAGAAGATGCCGAGACCCGCGGCCACGAACAGGCCGCAGATGATCCAGAACCGCATCACGATCGTCACCTGAGCCCAGTTCAGCAGCTCGAAGTGGTGGTGGATCGGTGACATCTTGAAGATGCGTTTGCCCTTGGTGAGCTTGAAGAAGCTCACCTGGAGGATGACCGAGGCCACCTCGATGACCAGCAGCCCTCCCAGGATGCCCAGCAGCAGCTCGGTCCGGGTGAAGATGGCCAGTCCGGCCAGGGCACCGCCGAGCGACAGCGATCCGGTGTCGCCCATGAAGATCTTGGCTGGCTCGGCGTTCCACCACAGGAAGCCGAAGCAGGCGCCGGCCAGGGCGACGGCGACCACCGCCAGGTCGTACGGGTCGCGCACCTCGTAGCACTTGGGACCGGCCGAGGCGGTGTAGGCGCAGGACTGGTTGTACTGCCAGATGTTGACCAGGGTATAGGCGCCGAAGATCATCACGCAGGCCCCGGAGGCGAGGCCGTCCAGTCCGTCGGTGAGGTTCACGCCGTTGCTGGCGGCGGCGATCAGGAACATCACCCAGACCACGACCAGCACCACCGGCAGGTCGATCCCGATGTCGCGCAGGAACGAGATCGCCGGCGAGGCCGGGGTGATGTTGCGCTCGTCAGGGAACTGCAGGGACAGCAGGGCGAAGACGATGGCGACCAGCGACTGGCCGGCGATCTTGGCCTTGCTGCGGAGGCCGAGGGAGCGTTGCTTCCGGATCTTGATGTAGTCGTCGAGGAAGCCCACCATGCCCAGCCCGGTGAACAGGAACAGGCAGAGCACCGCCGAGGCCGACGGTGGAGTCCAGGTCAACAGGTGGCTGCCCACGTAGGCCAGCAGCACTGCGGCAATGATCACCAGCCCGCCCATCGTGGGGGTGCCGCGCTTGGTGTGGTGGGAGGTCGGCCCGTCGTCCCGGATGAGCTGGCCGTAGCCCTTCTTGACCAGCACCCGGATGGCCAGCCGGGTGCCGAGCAGGGTGCCGAGCAGGGCCAGGCAGCCCGCGAAAACGATCGTCTTCACGCACTGTCCTCACTGGTCGGCCGGCCACTGGTCGTCTCGCCGGCCCGGTCGTCCGGCGATTCCTCCGACCCGGAGCCGGGCGGATCATCGCCGGGCCGGCCGGGTCGTGGCGTGGGCGCTCCGGTGAGGACCGCGTCGGCCACGGTCTCCAAGGCTAAGCCACGGGACGCCTTGACCAGAACCGTGTCGCCGGCTCCGGCCTGCCCGCCGACCAGGGCGGCGGCCGCCTCCTTGTCGAGGACTCCCTCGACCTGAGCGCCCCCCTGGGCACGGGCGCCGGCGGCCGTCGCCCGGACCAGCGAGCCGACCAGCACGAGGACGTCGACCCGGTCGGCGGCGTACCGCCCGAGCGCCTCGTGCTCGGACTCGGCCTCCGCCCCGAGCTCGAGCATGTCGCCGAGGACCGCCCAGGTGCGTCCCGGCCGTTCGGCCCCGATCCGCGCGGCGGCGTCCAGCGCGGCCCGCATCGAGTCGGGGTTGGCGTTGTACGCGTCGTTGACGACCAGCAGTCCGTCGGACCGGGTGTGCAGCTCCATCCGCAGCCGCGAACGGGACCGGGCCGCGGTCAGCCCGGACGCGACCTGGGCGGCGTCCAGGCCGAGCGCCACCGCGATCCCGGCCGCAGCCAAGGCGTTGGGTACCTGGTGCAGGCCGCTCACCGCGAGCTGGACCTCGACCTGAGAGCGAGACGGCCCGACCCGTACGGACAGGGTGAACCGACACTGGCCGAGCGGGTCGGCGGTCAGGTCCTCGGCCCAGACCGCACGCCCGGTGCCCGGGTCCCTCCCCACCGCGAAGCCGAGCGGCTCGGCCGCGGTGCGCGCGCGCATCGCCCACACCAGCGGGTCGTCGGCGTTCAGCACCGCCACCCCGGTGGCCGGCAGCGCCTCGACGATCTCGCCCTTGGCCCGGGCGATGGCCTCGCGCGAGCCGAACTCGCCGAGGTGGGCGTGTCCGACGTTCAGCACCGCGCTCACCTGGGGCGGCGCGATGGTGCACAGGTAGCCGATGTGGCCCACGCCGCGGGCCCCCATCTCCGCCACCAGGTAGCGCGTGTCCGCCGTCAGCCGGGCGATGGTCAGCGGCAGCCCGATCTCGTTGTTCAGGTTGCCGTGCGGTGCGACGGTCGGGCCGATCGGCTCGAGCACCTGGGCGAGCAGGTCCTTGGTCGAGGTCTTGCCCTGCGACCCGGTGATCGCCGCCACCCGGAGCCCGCCGGCGATCCCCCGGTCGACCTGGTCCCGGGCCACCCGGCCCAGAGCCACGAGGGGGTCGGCCACCACCAGGCACGGCCCCGCCGCGTCCGGCACGGGCCGGGCGGTGACCGCGGCGAGCGCGCCGCGGGCGAAGGCGGACCCGACGAAGGCGTGCCCGTCCACCCGCTCACCGTCCAGCGCCACGAACAGGGCCCCGGGCCCGGCCCGGCGCGAGTCGACCACCAGATCGCGGACCGGGCCGTCCGCCGCTGCCCCCGCGACCCCGGGGCCGAGCCCGACCCCCAGCAGCCGGGCCAGCTCGGCCACCGTCACCGCGATCACCGGACCGCCGACCCCACCGGGTGCCGCACCCGCCACTCCTGTGTCACCACGGTGACGTCGTCGAACGGGAGCATCCGGCCGGCGACCTCCTGGCCGGTCTCGTGCCCCTTGCCGAGCACCAGCACCACGTCCTCGGGCCGAGCCCGCTCCAGCGCCAGCCCGATCGCCCGCCGCCGGTCACCGCCGTCGAGCACCTCGCGGACCCCGGCCCCGGCCCGCTGAGCGGCCCGAGCGCCGGCCAACACCCGGCCCCGGATCGCAGCCGGATCCTCGCTGCGCGGGTTGTCGTCGGTGACCACCACCAGGTCCGCGGCGGCCGCCGCGGCTCCCATCGGCTCGCGCTTGTCCGGGTCGCGGTCCCCGCCGCAGCCCAGGACGACGATCCGCCGGCCGCCGCTGACCGCCGCGAGCACCGCGCTGACCGCCTGCGGGGTGTGGGCGAAGTCGACCAGCACGGTCGGGGCGCCGTTGCCCAGCGGCACCCGCTGCAGCCGCCCGGGTACGTTCGCGGCGGCCAGCCCGGCGGCCGCCGCGGCGAGATCGGTGCCGGCGGCGTCGGCCATGGCCAGCGCGGTCAACGCGTTGCGGACGTTGTAGTCACCGGTCAGGCCGAGGTCGGTCTCGATCGCTCCGCCGGGAGTCGCCACCCGGATCCGCCGCCGGCCGTCGGGGGCCGTGGCCAGGGTACGGGCGCGATAGTCCGCTCCTGGGTCGTCGAGGCCGACGGTGATGAGCCGGACCGTCCCCGCGGCGCGGACTCGTCGCGCCAGCTCGCGGCCCCGCGGGTCGTCGACGTTGAGCACGGCGCAGCGGGTGTGCTCGGCGGTGAACAGCCGCGCCTTGGCCTCGAAGTAGCTCTCCAGGTCACCGTGGAAGTCGAGGTGGTCGCGCCCGAAGTTGGTGAAGCCGGCGACGTCGAAGGTGATCGCGTCGGCACGGCCCACGGCCAGCGCGTGGGAGGACACCTCCATCACCACGGCGTCGGCCCCGCCCTCCACCATCACCGCGAGCAGCGCCTGCAGCTCGGAGGCCTCCGGTGTGGTCACCGTGGTCCGCGGACCGGGCAGCGGACGGCCGTCCAGGCTGAAGCCGATGGTGCCGATGATCCCGGAGCTCAGCCCGGCCGCGCGGAGCACGGCCGCCAGCAGGTAGCTGGTGGTGGTCTTGCCGTTCGTCCCGGTCAGCCCGAACATCGTGACGGCCTCGGCCGGACGCCCGTACACGCGGGCGGCGGTCGGCGCGACCAGCGGCCGAGGGTCGGGCGCCACCAGAACCGGGCGACCGGCTCCCCCCTCCCGGCCGGGGGCGGCGAGCCGGGCCGCGCCGGCGGGGTCGGTCAGCACAGCGACCGCGCCGGCCCCGATCGCCTGGCGGGCGAACTCCGCGCCGTGGTGGGCGTGCCCGGGCAGGGCCACGTACAGGTCACCCGGCCGGACCAGGCGCGAGTCCGCGGTGACACCGGTGACGGCCAGGTCGAAGACCGCGGGGTCGGTGGCGTCGAAGACCGCGGGGTCGGTGGCGTCGAAGACCGCGGGGTCGGTGGCGAGGCCCGCCAGCAGGTCTCCGAGTCGCACCTGCACCGGCCGCGACGGCCGCGGTCCCGGGGCAGGTGGCTGGGTCGGCTCGGCGGTGGCCACGGTGCGACGTTACCGATCCGTGCGAAAGGGCAGCGGATCCACCAGGGTCCTCACCATTCGGTGGCCTTCTTCTCGTGTTTCTCGTTGGTGGGCGGCACCGAGTACCGGGGCAGGGCGAACTGCATGATGTCGCGGTAGACGGGCGCCGCGACCGAGGTGCCGGTGTCGCCGTCCCGGGGGTTGTTCAGCACGACGTAGGTGATGATCTGCGGGTCGTCGAGCGGGGCGAAGCCGATGTAGGAGGTGACGTAGCCTTTGTAGCAGCCGCACTTGGGGTCGGCCCGCTGGGCCGTTCCGGTCTTGCCTCCGGTCTCGTAGCCGGCGACCGAGAGGTTCCGCTGCCCGTTCGGGGTGTCCACCACCGCCTGCATCAGGTCGCGGACCACCTTCGAGGTGCTGCCCGAGACCACCCGGCGCGGCTTGCGGTCCGGGGTCGGGGCGGCCGTGCCGTCGGAGTTGGTGGCCTGCTTGATCACCGTGGGCGGGTTGTAGACACCCTTGTTCACCAGGCCGGCCACCGCCGACACCTGCTGCACGCCGGTCACCGCCAGCGCCTGGCCGAACGCGATCTGGTCGCGGGTCAGGTCCTGCAGGTTGGACTTGGGCAGGATCCCGGCGGACTCGATCGGCAGCTCGACCCCGGTCTTGGTGCCCAGTCCGAAACGCTGCAGGGATGAGATCAGCTGCGCCTTGGGCATCTGGCGGGCCAGCATCACCATGCCGATGTTGGAGGAGTTCGCCACCACGCCGCGCATCGTGTACTGCAGCTCCTCGTGCTCGAAGAAGTCCTTGATCCGCATCCCTCCGCCGGAGGCCAGCGTCGGCGGGATCAGCACCGGGGTGTCCGCGGTGGCGTGCCCGGACTCGACCAGCGCGGCCGCCGTCAGGACCTTCTCCACGCTGCCGGGCTCGTACGGGTCGCTGACCGCCCGGATGCCCCGGTCGGCCTGCTTGGTGGCCGCCGGCTTCGAGGCGTCGACCGTCGGCGCCTGGGCCATGGACAAGATCTCGCCGGTCTTGACGTTCATCGTGATGGCGAACCCGAAGTCGGACTTGGTCCGGCGCACCTGGGCGGCGATCCGGCGCTCGGCCACCCACTGCAGCTCGGAGTCGATGCTCAGCTGGTAGTTGAGCCCGTTCTTGGCCGGGGTGGTCGAGCTGGTGCCGAGCGGGATCTTGCCGCCGTTGGGCGAGCTCTCGTAGACCTCCTTGCCCTCGACGCCGGCCAGCTCCCGGTTCATCGACAGCTCCAGGCCGGCCTGACCGGCCCCGGTGTTGCTGACGAAGCCGACCAGGCCACCGGCCACCGTGCCCCCCGGGTAGGTCCGGATCGGGTCCGACTCCCGGAACACCCCGTACAGGTCCTGCTCGGCGAGCTCGGCCGACAGCCTGCTGTAGGTGAGGGACGGCACCTGCTTCTTCAGGTAGACGAACCGGCTGTTCGGCTTGGTCAGCAGCGGTGTCAGCTTGGCCGGCTCGATCCCCAGGTACTTGGACAGCACCGCCGCGAACTGCGGGGCCTTGGCGGCGGTCAGGGACGGGTCCGCGGTGACCGCCACCGCGGGCTGGGTCGCCGCCAGGGTCAGGCCGTTGCGGTCGGTGATCTCGCCCCGGGAGGGCAGCAGCGGGAGGGTCCGGGTCAGGGCCTCCGCAGACACCGCCGCGTACGCGGAGGAGTCGAACCCCTGGAGCTGCAGCAACCGGCCGGCACACAGCGAGAGGGCGATCGCCACGGCGACCAGCACGACGTGCAGGCGCTGAGGGGTGCTGGCCAGCGGGATGCGCAGCGGACCGGTACGCCGCGCCGGGCGGGTCCGGGCGGGGCGGGTCCCGGGCCGCACGGCCCGCCCGCCCCCGCGCGAGCGCTCGGCGCCGGCCCGTCGCCCGGTTCGGGTGGCGGTCCTGGTGCGGGCGGCGGACGCCCCTGCGGACGCAACCTTCCGGGCGGTCGGCTGGGCGGCGGCGGTGCTGGGGCGGACCTGACGGGTGGGGCGCCGGCCGCTCATCGACCGGCCTTCCGCTGCGCGGCCGCTCTGGCGGCCTCGGCCGCGGTCGCCTGCCGCTGCGCCTGCAGGGCTTTGGTCCGGGCGGCGGCCGCCTTCTTGGCCGCCTCCGCGCTGGCCTGCGCGGCGGCCGCCCGGGCCTCGGCCGCCTTGGCCCGCTGCTGGGCCGCCGCCTTGGCGGCGGCGGCGGCCTTGGCCGCGGCCCGTTCCGCCGGGGTCCTGATGACGAGCACCGAGGCCTCGTCGCCTTTCACCCGCTGCGGCGTGCCGATCACCTTGCCGGAGGGGACCACCAGGAACGCCGGGTGCTCGTTGGGCCGCAAGCCGAGCGCGGAAGCCCGCCGGACCAGCTCACCGGGGGCCTGCAGCCGACTGATCTGACCCTCCAGCTCCGCCTGGCCGTAGGTGAGCTCGGTGGCCTGGCGATCGAGCGCCCGGGCGTGGAACGCCTGCGTCTGCAGGCTGGTGTTCAGCATCAGCAGCCCGGCCATCCCGAGCCCGAAGAGGGCGATCAGCACCCCGACGAACGGGATCCGGGCGAGCCGGGCCGGCGCAGGCGGCACGGCCCGCAGTCGCGGCTGCCGCGCCGGCCGTTCGGCCAGGTCGCCGACCCGCTCGCGAAGTCCGGCGGTCGATGCCCACAGCGCGCTCACGCCGCTCCTTTGTCTCGATGTCGGGGGTCGTGCTGGCTGGCCCGGTCAGGGCGGCCCGCCCGTCGTCCGGGGGGCTCGGGTCGCCGGTCGGCCACCCGTTCGGCGGCCCGCAACCGGGCGGAGGCCGCCCGACGGTTGGTCGCCAGCTCGCTCGCCGTCGGCTTCTGGGCCCCGCGGGTCAGCAGCCGGAGCTCGGGCTCGTAGCCGGACGGGACGACCGGCAGACCGGGCGGGGCGGTGTCGCGGGCGCCGGCGGCGAGGACCTGCTTGACCAACCGGTCCTCCAGCGAGTGGTAGGCCAGCACGGCGATCCGACCGCCCACGCTGAGCGCGGCGACGGCGCTGGGCAGCACGGCCTCCAGGGCGGCCAGCTCGGCGTTCACCTCGATCCGCAGCGCCTGGAAGGTGCGCTTGGCCGGATGGCCCCCGGTCTTGCGGGCGGCGGCCGGGATGGCCGACTCGAGCACCGAGACCAGCCGGGCCGAGGTGTCGAACGGGCGCTCCTCGCGGGCGGCCACGATCCGCCGCGCGATCCGGTCGGCGAAGCGCTCCTCACCGTAGCTGCGCAGGATCCGGGCCAGCTCGCCGGCGGTGTAGGTGTTGACGACCTCGGCGGCGGTCAGCCCCTGCCGCCCCATCCGCATGTCCAGCGGGGCGTCGGTGGCGTAGGCGAAACCCCGCTGCCGGTCGTCGATCTGCAGCGAGGACAACCCGAGGTCGAGCAGCACGCCCTGCACCCGGTCGCAGCCCAGCCGCTTGAGAACTGCGGGGAGGTCGTCGTACACGGTCTCTACGAGCTGCACCCGGTCGCCGTACGGGGCGAGCCGCTCACCGGCGAGCTCCAGGGCGGCCGGGTCCCGGTCCAGCCCGATCAGCCGGGCGCTCGGACAGGCCTCCAGCAGGGCGGCGGCGTGGCCGCCCATCCCCAGGGTGCCGTCGACCAGCACCGGGGGCTGTTCGTCGTCACCGGGCGTCAACGCGGGAGCCAGCAGGGCCACGACCTCGGCCAGCATCACCGGGACGTGCCGGGCGCCGGCCGTCACGCGATCCACCTGAGGACCAGCAGGGCGCCGGCGGTGAGCAGGACGGAGCCCCCGAGGGTCAGGGCCGCCGCGGCGAGCGCGTCCAGGGCCTGGCGGCGGAGCCGCTGGTCCTCCGCCGGGGAGCGGGTCGCCGCCCGGTCGGCGCGGTCGGACCGCCACCCCGTCTGCACCATCTCTCGACCCTTCGGTTCCGTACTCACCACGACTGCTGGCTGGTGTGGGACTCGTAGCCTCAGGTTTCAACCCGAGATCCGCTTCGCCACCTGGCACCGGGGAAGGTGCGCCAGGGGGCCGGATCTGCGGGTTGAAGCCTCATTCCACGAGCCGTCCGCCTCTGCTCGTCCCGACCGGGAGCTGTCGCCGTCGACATCTCACAGCCCCGGGAACTCCTCGTCGTTCATGTCGGCGAAGGCCGACTCCTGCTGGGTGGAGTACTGCTCCCACGCCGCCGCGTCCCACACCTCGACGCGGTTCATCGCTCCGACCACCACGCAGTCCTTGTCCAGACCCGCGTAGCTGCGCAGGTGCAGCGGGATGGTGATCCGGCCCTGCTTGTCCGGCGTCTCGTCGGAGGCGCCGGAGGCGAGCATCCGCTGGTAGTCGCGGACCTGCTTGCTGCTGGAGGAGGCCGCCCGCAGGGTCTGGGTCTGCTCCACGAAGGTGTCCACCGGCCAGATCGCCAGGCAGCGGTCCTGACCGCGGGTGATCACCAGACCCCGGGAGAGCTCCTCCCGGAACTTCGCCGGCAGGATCAGCCGGCCCTTCTCGTCCAGCCGGGGCGTGTGGGTTCCCAGGAACACCTGGCCACCTCCCGGATCGATCCATCAGCCCACAACCCCACCATCCACCACCATCTTGCTCCACTTTCCGCCACTGTACTCCACTTCCCCCCACTTGGCACTCGCTCCGGGGTGCCGCAGCGGTGTCGTCTCCCCGCGCCGCGGTGGCGGCCGTCGAACCGGGCGCCCTCCCCCACCGACCGCTCGCCCAGCTCCGCCGACCGCTGCGTCCCTCGGCTTCTTGGCTGACCCCCGTACGGTGCAGTGCAGCAACGTAGGGTGAGCAGCAGCCGCTCCTGGTGAGCGGAAGGGTCCGCAGCGCCGCCGCCAGGCCGGTCGCGGACCCGCCGAACGGTGCGGGTACGGCCATCGCTCTCGCGCCGCGAAACCGCCACGAAGGGGTGCAGGTGAGTCTGAGTTACGAAGCCGGGGCAGCCACGAGCCTCTCCCTGGGCGACGTGGTGCAGACCATGGGCAAGGTGCGGACCGCCATCGAGAGCGTCATCGAGGGCAAGCGCGGCTCCATCGACCTCGCCCTGACGGTGCTGCTCGGCGAGGGTCACCTGCTGGTCGAGGACGTGCCCGGGGTCGGCAAGACCATGCTGGCCAAGGCTCTCGGTCGGTCGATCGCCTGCTCGGTCCGCCGGATCCAGTTCACCCCCGACCTGCTGCCCTCCGACATCACCGGCGTCTCGGTGTTCAACGCCGAGACCCGGGACTTCGAGTTCAAGCCGGGGGGCATCTTCGCCAATATCGTGGTCGGCGACGAGATCAACCGTGCCTCACCGAAGACCCAGTCCGCCCTGCTGGAGTCGATGGAGGAGCGGCAGGTCAGCGTGGACGGCACCACCTACCTGCTGGAGACGCCGTTCATGGTGGTGGCCACCCAGAACCCGATCGAGATGGAGGGCACCTATCCCCTCCCCGAGGCCCAGCGGGACCGGTTCATGGCCCGGATCGAGATGGGCTACCCGACGCCGAGCGCCGAGCTCGACATGCTCGAGTCGCACGGCGTCTCCGACCCGCTCACCGCTCTCCAGCCCGTCACTGACGGCGCCACCATCCGGGGACTCGTCGACGCTGTGAAGACGGTGTTCGTCAGCCCGGCGGTGAAGCACTACATCGTGCAGATCGTCAACGCGACCCGCAGCTCCCGGGACCTCCGGCTGGGGGCGTCACCGCGGGCCACGCTGCAGCTGCTGCGGGCCGCTCGGGCCCACGCCGCCCTGTCCGGCCGGGACTACGTCAGCCCGGACGATGTCTCCGCCCTGGGGGTGGCGGTGCTCGCCCACCGCGTGCTGCCCTCCACCGACGCCCAGCTGGCCCGCCGTACGGTCGGCGAGATCGTGGCGCACGCGATCTCGTCGGTGGCGATCCCCGACCACCGCTGACCCCGACGATGCCCTCCCCCTGGCGCCTGCTGACCGGACGAGGCCGCTTCCTGCTGGTCTGCGGCATCGTCGTGGTGCTGATCGCCATGGTCGCCGGCCAGCGGGACGTGATGCGACTCGGGCTGCTGCTCGCGGTGCTGCCGGTGGTGGCGGCGGTGCTGGTCGCCCGCGCCCGCCTGCGGATGTCCTGCGAACGCGTCGTCGAGCCCGCGCGGGTGCCGCTCGGCTCACCGCTCCGGGGCCGGATCACTCTCGGCCAGGAGGGCCTGCTGCCGGCCGGCATCCTGCTGCTGGAGGACGCGGTGCCCAAGGAGCTGGGCCACCGGCCCCGGTTCGTGGTCGACCGTCCGGGCTCAACCTGGCGGCGCGAGATCGAGTACCCGCTGCTCGGGCGGGTGCGCGGCCGGTTCGCCACCGGCCCGCTGATGGTCCGCACCACCGACCCGTTCGGGCTGGTCCGGCTGGACCGGCACTTCGTGGCCACCAGCGAGGTGATGATCACACCGCGGATCGAGTCGCTGGCGCCGATGCGCTCCGCCGGTGGAGCCGGCAACACCGGTGAGGCGCGGCCGCACCGGGTCGGCGTGGTCGGCCAGGACGACGCGCTCGTCCGCGAGTACCGCAGCGGCGACGACAAGCGCCGTATCCACTGGCGCTCCACCGCCCGGCTCGGAGAGCTGATGGTGCGCCGGGAGGAGCAAGCCTGGGACCCCAGCGCCGCGCTGATCCTCGACTCCCGGGCCGTCGCCCACGCCGGGCGCGGGATGCACAGCTCCCTGGAGTGGGCGGTCTCGGCGGCCGCGTCTATCGGCGTGCACTTCCTCGACGACGGCTACGGAATCGAGATCTACGAGGCCGACGGCCCGCTGCACGTCAGCGGCGCCCTGGGCCAGCACAGCTCGGCCTCCGCAGAGCTGGTGATCAGCCGCCTCACCGACCTGCGCGCCCGGCGGACCACCACCCTGCACTACGCGATCGAGTCGGCCGCCATCGACCGACCGGGCCAGCTGGTGCTGGCCGTGCTCGGTCGGATCGGCCCCGGTGACGCCAACTCCCTGCTCCGGGTCCGCCGCAACCGGGCCCAGGGGCTGGCCCTGGTGCTGGACGTCGACAGCTTCGTGGAGCCCGCCGACGACGACGCGGCGACGGCCCAGCTCCGGCACTCCCACCAGCTGGCCTGCGACATCCTCCGGGAGAACCAGTGGCGGGTGGTGGAGGTCCGCCGCGGCACCACGGTGGCGGAGGCCTGGTCCGGACTGGACCAGCTCGGGTCGGCGGCGTGATGCGCGCCCCGGACCGGATGATCGTCGCCGTCACCCTGGCCGCCGGCCTCGCCGCGCTGACCCTCACCCCGTTGACCGAGGACCGCGGCTTCCTCGGCCTCGGCTGGCTGCTGCTGCTCCTGCTCGGTGTGGTCACCTTCGCTTTGCGCCGGCTGCGGCTCGGGGCGGGCGCGGTGCTCGCAGTGCAGGCCGCGGTCCTGGTCGCGTTCGTGCTGGCCCTGGCCGCGAGCGGGCCGGGGCGGGGTGAGGAGTGGTTCCGGCACTACCCCGCGCAGTGGGTCAGCGGCATCGAGCACATGCAGACCCAGGCCGCGCCGATGGCCCCGAACCCGGGGGTGACGGTCATCTTCGTCACCGTGGTCGGCGGGATCATGGTGCTCACCGACCTGCTGGTGTCCGGGCTCCGCCGGCCCATGTGGGGGCTCGCGCCGCCGGCCGCACTGTTCCTGGTGCCCGCCATCGGGCTCGGCGCCGATACCGGGGTGTTCAACTTCTTGTGCGTGGCGGTCGGCTACCTGGGCATCCTGGTCGCCGAGGGCCTGAACCAGACCGCGCGTTGGACCCGAGGGCTGTCCAGCGACTCCGCCGACCGGGCCGGCACCGCCACTCCGGTGGTCTGGCGGGCCGCCGGCCTGATCGGCGCCCCGGCCCTGGCCCTCACGGTGGCCCTCGGCCTGGCGCTGCCGACCCTGACCATCCCCGGGCTGGGGTTCGGCGACGGCCCCGGCAGCGGCGGCCCGCTCCAGCTCACCGACCCCACCCTCGACCTGCGCCGCAACCTGAACCAGCCCACCGACGCGGTGGTGATGCAGTACCAGACGGAGAAGCCGGGCGGCCTGTACCTGCGGATGGCCTCGCTGCCCGAGCTGAACGCGACCGGCTGGCACAACGTGGCCATGCAGCTCAGCGACGGGGCGACCCTGCCCCCGGTACCGGGCCTGAGCGGGGAGCCCAGCGAGCGGCGCAGCACCAGCATCCGGGTGTTCGACTTCCGGTCGGAGTACCTGCCGTTGCCGTACGCCCCGCGGGCGTTCGAGGCGGAGGGCAACTGGGCCTCCGACGCCAACTCCCTGGTCGTCATCTCCGGTTCGGGGCGCGGCCGGGACGACGCCATCCGCAACCTGGCCTATCGGGTGCAGAGCATCGACGTCGAGCCGGACGAGGCCGACCTGCAGACGGCTCTGGCCGGCACGCCGGTCGACGCCTCGGTGACCGCGGCCCAGCCTCCGGGGCTGCCCCAGGACCTGATCGACCTGACCAACCGGATCACCGAGGACGCCGACACCCCGCTGCTGAAGGCCGCTGCCATCCAGCGTTACCTGCGCAGCTCGCGCTTCACGTACAGCACCGAGCCGCTGCCGGGCAGCGGCTACCGGGCGCTGGAGAACTTCCTGCTCCGGGATCGGCGCGGCTACTGCGAGCAGTTCGCCGGCGCGATGGCGATGATGGCCCGGGTCGCCGGGATCCCGTCCCGGGTGGCGGTCGGCTTCCTGCCCGGCCGGCGCCAGGGCGAGACCTGGCGGGTGTCGATCCGCGACATGCATGCCTGGCCGGAGCTGTTCTTCGCCGGCTACGGGTGGGTCCGCTTCGAGCCCACCCCGGCCAGCGTGACCGGCACCGCACCGTCCTGGACGGTTCCCGACACCTCGCGGCCGACCGACACCCCCAGCTCGGAGGCGAGCAGTCAGCCGAGCAGCCAGGCGTCGGGGGCAGCGCCGTCGGAGTCGGTGGCCCCCAGCGCGGCCCCCGCCCCGGCCGGGACGGGCGCCGGCGCCGGCTGGCTGCGCACCCTGGTGATAGCGGGGATCGGTCTGGTGCTGCTGCTGGTCCTCGCCGCGCCCGCCACCCTCCGCATCCGCCGACGCTCCGAGCGGCTGTCCGGGGACGGCGAGCCGGCGGAGCAGGTCGAGTCCGCCTGGCAGGAGATCCGCGACACGGTGCTGGACTATGGCGGGACGTGGCCCGAGGGCTCACCCCGGGCGATCGGCCGACAGGTCGGGGACCGGCTCGACCCGCCCGAGTCGTCGACGATGACCGAGGTCGCCACGCTGGTCGAACGATCGCGGTACGCCCGGTCCGTGGACCTGGACGACGCCTCTGCGGATTTGGCCACCATCACCCACGGCATCCGCCGCGGCCTCGCCGCTCCCCGGTCGGCCTTCCGGCGGGCACTGGCGTTCGTCGTGCCCCGGTCGTTGTTCCGGCGGGGGCGTTGACCACTGCGGGCGAAGGGCCGAACGCACAACACGCCAGCCGTTCGGGCCGGCCGGCGCATAGGTGGAGGATCAGCTCTGGAGGTGAACCTGGGCCCACGTGGGCGGGCGGATCGGGACCGGAATCGGGCGGTCAGTCATCACGCCGCGGACCGGTTCGGGCTCAGAATCCGGACTCGTCGCGGCGGCGACGCCACCGCTCTTCCATCTTGTCCATGAAGCCCTGTCCCTCGGCGGATCCCGAGGCCTGCTGTGCCCGCGGGCGGCTGGGTGAGCGACCCGTGTCGGGGCCGGTGCCCACGTGCTGCCAGGAGTAGATGGCGGTCACCGCGGCGGCCACCATGATCATGAAGCCGAGCACGCTGAGCAGCGGGTGGACGGACATGCCGACGATGAGCAGGGCGAGGCCGGCGAAGAACCCGACACCGGCGATGGCCGCGCGGCGTCGATGGATGCGGCGGACCCCCGTGCCCCGGAGCGTGTTGACCAGCTTCGGGTCCTCGGCGGCTAGTGCTGCCTCCATCTGCTCGAGGAGCCTCTGCTCCTCTTCTGAGAGGGCCACTGGCCACCTCCCGCGGTCTCGTTGTGCACGTCTCGGCGCTCACCAACGCCTTCTCGGATGGTACGCGGTCTCGGGGCGTCGACGCGGGGGGCGGTCCAGATCTGCGACCGGGACCGGACGGCGTCGTCGCCGTGGGGAGTACGTGCACCACCAGGTCGCCCCAGGGAGGGCGACCTTCGGCAAGTCTAGGCTCCGGGCAGGCCGGAAGAAAGCGGGAGACCCAATCGGTCTCGTCTCGTTATCCACAGGCACCGCCCGATCAGCGACGGCACCGATTGGTTCACGCCGGGTCAGGCCCGCCGGGTCAGGACGGCCCGTTGCACGGCGGCCGGCCCGAACTTCCCGACGGCCGCGTCGACGGCCTGCTCAGCCTCGGGCCATCCCCGCTCCGGGTCGGTCAGCCGGGGTTGGCGGTACGCGCGGTCCAGCGAGATCAGCCCCTCGACCCGGACGCCGATCCGGCGGATCCGAGCCCGGTCGAGAGCGAGGCGCTCGTACAGGCCGAGCGCCCCGGCGTAGATCTCGCCGGTCACGTCGGTCGGCGTGGGCAGGGTGGCCGACCGGGTCAGCTCCGTGAAGTTCGCGAACCGTACGGAGACGGTGACCGTGCGGCCGACGAGGCCGGCCGCGCGCATCCGGCCGGCGGTCCGGTCCGCCATCCGCAGCAGCTCGCGCCGGACCACATCGGGGTCGTCGGTGTCGCGGCCGAACGTCTCCTGCGAGCCGACGCTGCGCTCCGGCTCGCTGGTCACGACCCGCTGGCCGTCGCGTCCCCAGGCCAGGTGGTGCAGACCGGCCCCGGCGTGCGGGCCGAACGCCCGCCGGAGCGTCTGCCGCGGGGTGTGCGCGAGGTCGGACACCGTGAACACGCCGAGCCGGTGCAGCTTCTCCGCGGTGGCCTCGCCGACGCCGAACATCGCCTCCACCGGCAGCGGGTGCAGGAAGCCCACCACCTGCGTCGGCGGGACGTCCAGCAATCCGTCGGGCTTGGCCTGGCGCGAGGCGACCTTGGCCACGAACTTGTTCGGCCCGATCCCGACCGAGCAGGTGATCTGCTGCTCGTCGGCCACCACCGCGCGGACGTGCTCGCCGATGGCGGCCGGCGGACCGAACATCCGTACGGCCCCGGTCAGGTCGAGGTACGCCTCGTCGATCGAGGCCGCCTCAACCACCGGGGTGATCGACCGGAAGACCGAGACGATGGCCTTCGACACGGCGCTGTAGGCGTCGAAGTCGGGCCGCAGGAACACGGCGCCGGGAGCCAGCCGTCGCGCCTGGGCGGACGCCATGCCGGACCGCACGCCGAACGCCCGGGCTTCGTAGCTGGCCGAGAGCACCACCCCACGAGGCGACCCGCCCACCACGACCGGCGTCCCGCGCAGCTCCGGCGCGTGCCGCAGCTCCACCGAGACGTAGAAGGCGTCCATGTCGACGTGCATGACGATCCGGTGGTCCGCGGGCACTCGTGCATCATATCGCACACGTGTTCGAATCGTCGCCAATCGAGGCACGGTTCGAGTTCCCCGCCCGGTCGCCCGGGCGCCCTATGCTTCCAAGATGCCGGTGTACCCGCCCGAAACGCCGCCCCCTGCACGCGATTCGTCCAGGTGCGCGCGAATGATCGCGCGGATCTGGACGAATCGCGTGCATCGGGGCCGGGGGCTGGCTGCCCTCGGGGCCGTGCTGGTCCTGGCCGGCGGGGCCGCGTGCACGCCCGCGCCCACCGCGCCGCCGAGCCCGTCGCCGAGCGCCTCGGGGTCCTCCGTCGAACCGTCGGCCTCCACGGCGTCAACGCCGACGCCGTCGAACTCACCGGCCGCGCCTCCGAGCGCCGCGGCCGACGACACCGTCGCGTCCGGGGTCCGGGCCGTCGCGGCCTACCTCACCAACAACGGGTACCTGGTGAAGGGCCAGACCGACAGTTCGGTGACCTACACGCCCGACACCGGGACGATCCTGATGAGGGTCAGCTGCGCCGGCGGACGCACCCACGACCCGGGCTGGACCGGTCTGTGTACGGGCAGCGGGAAGGGGGCCATGCCGATGGTCATCCCGACCCGGGTGGTCGACGGCCCCCGGGCCCAGTCCGTCGCCATGAGCCGTGACGACGCCGCCTACTGCGGGGGCGGGGAGGCTCCCCGGTGGGCCGAGGACCTGCTGAAGAAGGCCAGCAAGGAGTACTGCTACCTCAAGGAGGGCGACGGCTAAGGCTCGCCGTCGGTGCGGCCGGCCAGGACGTGCAGCGAGGGGGCGACTGCGCGGAACGCCGGGTCCTGGCTGATCTCGGCCTCCAACGCCAGCAGCTGGGCGTGCGCGCCGGGCTCGGCGTCCACCAGTGACTCGGCCACGTGCTCGGAGACCGCGCCGAGCCCGTGCGTGGCCAGTATTCCGAAGCCGGCGGCCTCGACCAGGGAGAGGACCCGGTCGTAGTCGAACCGGGTTCGGTCGGACGCCGTCCGCCGGGCCTGCTCGAAGTGACCGGCCAGCGCCTGGGCGAGCACAGCGGCCGGCCGCTGTGCCACCACCAGGCTGAGCACCCCACCCGGCCGGAGAGCCTCGGCCGCGGCGGCCAGGGCGGCGGCCGGGTCGTCCACGACGTCCAGCACGCGATGGCACAGGATCCCGTCCACGGTGCCGCGGCCCACGATCCGCACCAGATCACCGGCGTCGCCCTGCACCCCCCGCAGCCGGTCCTGCAGGCCGGCCTCAGCCGCACGGCGCTCCAGCGACGCCAGGGCGTCCGGACTCGGGTCGATGACGGTCACGCGGTAGCCTCGGGACGCCAGCACACTGGCCATGAAGCCGGTGCCACCCCCCAGGTCGACCAGGGCCACCGGCTCGCCCTCCGGCGCACGCCACTGAGCCAGTTGCCGGCCGAGCAGCTCCAGCAGGAAGGCCTGCGAGACGGACCGGCGCCGGCGCGGGTCGGCCATCCTGATCCCCTCTGGGCTGGTCGGGTGCTCGTTCGGGTGCTGCGGGGCAGCCTAGCGTCCCGGGCCTTCCCGATCGGGCCCTGCGGCCGGGATCAGTCGAGGACGCCGAGCAGCCGCCAGTCCCCGGTGGCCCGGGAGCGGGCGAGCTCGCACACCCCGATCGGCGCGGACCGGCCGGCGCCGGCCACCACCCGCCAGACCTCCTCCTCCACCAGCGGGTCAGCGGTCAGGCCGGGACCCTCACCGCCGACCTCGCGGAGGTCGGGGTCGCGACCCGGGGTGGCGCGCGCGGCTGAGCCGTGCCACCCCGCACCGGCCCGGGTCCAGCGGGTCTCGATCTCGTGCACCAGCCAGAGCCGGTCCCGCCAGAGGAACTGGGCCGGAGCCTCCACGCCGCCCACCAGGCCCGGTCGCACGTGAACGGGTTCGTCGTAGCGGCGCATGTCGTGGTTCCCCCTGCGGATGAATGGCGACGGGTCGGCCTGGCCCCACCGATGCGCGGCGACCACGACCGATTCGGCGGCCTCGCTGCGGACGGGGGTCGAGTTCCGTCCGCACCGAGGCGAGCCAGCGGCGCGCGTCCGCGAGACGACGCGCCGTGCCCGAGGCGCGTGATCGGCCCTTCCCCAAGTGCACAATCGAACGCGCGTTCGAACAAGCCCTAATCTACCCCGCCCCACTGACAGTTCGTCAAGCCCCGCGGACCGGCGCGTCGCGCTACCCGCCGAACCCCATCGAGAACACCTCGAAGGTGGCGGCCATCGGCACCCCCAGCCGGGTACCCGCCGGGCGCGACAGGCCCTCCAGGAACTCCCGCGGGTCGAAGAGCTCCCACCCGAGGCCGTCGATGTAAGCCGGGTGGGCCTGCAGGGACGCCACCCCCCGGTCGAAGGTGGCCGTGGTGTCCACGGCGTGAGTCGCCTCCGGTGACGCGGCCGCCCAGACCGCGCCGACACCACCCCACGGCTGCAGGCCGTCGGTCAGCTGATCGTGGAAGACCCAGCGGTTGCCCGCGTCGCGGACCGCGTCCAGGGTCGCCCGACCGGTGGCGATGTGGTCGGCCTGGTTGAGAGACCGGCCGCCCCACGTGTCCCGGAAGTTGTTGGTCACCACGACCTCGGGACGATGCCGGCGCACGGCGCCGCAGATCGCCCGGCGAAGCGGCACGCCGTACTCGAGCACGCCGTCCGGCAACCCAAGGAACTCGACCTGGTCGACCCCGACGATGCCCGCGGACGCGATCTGCTCGGCCTCGCGCACCCGCCGGCACTCCTCGGGCTCGAGGCCGTCGATGCCCGCCTCGCCGCTGGTCACCATCACGTAGCCGACCGACTTGCCCTGGTCGGTCCACCGCGCCACGGCCGCCGCGGTGCCGAACTCCAGGTCGTCCGGGTGGGCGACGACGCACAATGCGCGGTGCCAGGACTCGTCGACGGGCTCGAGGTCAGGCGCACGGGGCGGCATGGCGTCAGCCTAGGCGCAGGGCGGCCCCGACTGACTAGCCTGGGGCGACGAGCCCGGTCGACGAGGAGGAGCACACCCGTGGCCGATGGCCCGCCAAATCCGTTGTTCAACGCCGCCGGTCCGGTCCTGCTGCGGGCACGACCGGTCAGCTTCGTCTTCCCGCGGGTGATCTTCACCGCCCTGGTGCTGTCCTTCGCCGGCTGGCTGCTGTTCAGCCCGCCCCGTCCCGGCCCCATCAACGCCTTGGTCATCACGGTGATCGCCCTGGTCGAGCTGGCCGTACCGGTGGTCGGCACGCTGCGCGCCCTGCGCCAGCCGTGGGCGGTCCAGCTCGGCCCCGACGGTGTGGCCTGGTGGAAGCGCGACCGGATCGTGTGGTGGGAGGACGTCGCCGAGGTCCGGATCGCGGCCGGGTCCGGGCCACGCACCTGGCTGCGGCCGGGCGTACGGCTGATCCTGCGCGCCGACCCCGAGCGGGAGTCGAGTCTCGGCGACCGGACCCATGTGGTCGACACCCGGCACCTCGACGCGAGCGTGGACGACGTGCTGGACGTGATCGCCCGCTTCGCCCGGTTACCGACCGTTCGCGACTGAGGGCCACCAGGGTCTCAGGGCACGGCTGGTCCGATGGTGGTGGATCGGACTACGAGCTCAGGCGCCACCACGGTCTCGCGGATCTCGCGGGTCGCCCGCGCCGGTCCGGCACCGGGCAGGCGGGCGAGGATCTGCGCGACCGCATGGTCGGCCAGACCCGCGGCGTCCTGGCGGATCGTGGTCAGGTCGACCCCCGGCAGGGCCGCCAGCCGGCTGTCGTCGAACCCCACCACGGACAGGTCCTCCGGGACCCGCGCCCCCGCCCGGCGGAGGGCGGTGACCAGTCCGAACGCGCAGCGGTCGTTGAACGCGACGACCCCGGTCGGGGCGGTGCGGCCGCGCCGCCGCCGAACCAGCACGTCGCCCGCCCGCAGGCCCTCCGCCTCGGTCAGCCCGCCGGCGAGCAGGCTGCCCGACAGCCCGGCCCGCTCGACCGCCCGCCGGAACCCCTGCCGGCGTTCGGCCGCCCCCGGAGCCCGACCACCGTCGACGTGCACCAGGTGGCGGTGGCCGAGCCCGATCAGGTGCTCGGCGGCCAGTCGTGCGCCCCGCCGGTCGTCGGTCCGGACCACCACGATGCCCTCGCGCTGAACCGCGCGGGCCAGCACCACGGTCGGCGTGCCGGCCACCGGCCCCAGTGCGGCCGAGCGGCCGGTCGGGCCGACCAGGACCAGCCCCTCGCACCGGTAGGCGACCAGACTGGCGGTGGCCTCGGTCTCGGAGCGGGACGGTCCGAATGCGCTGAGCGCGAGCCCGAAACCTGCCGCATCGGCGGCCCGGTAGAGCTCCTCGACGAGCTGGCCGTGGAAGTCGAGCCGCAGGCCGAAGGCGACGCCCAGGAGCCCGGTACGCCTTCGGCCGAGCAGCCGGGCGCGCTGGTCGGGCACGTAACCGATCGCGGCTGCGGCGGCGCGGACTCTGGCTCGAGTGGCCGCGCTGGCTCCCGGCTGGTCCCGGAAGACGATCGAGACCAGCGCCCGAGACACGCCCGCGCGGCTGGCGACGTCCTCCATCGTCGGACGTCCGGCCCCGGCAGCGGTGATCACCACTCGACCAGCATAGAGCGCTCTAGGCTGACCGCCGCCCGAGTTGACCCCATGGCCACGCCGTCGTCATACTAGAGCGCTCTAGCCCACAGCCGGTGAGGAGCCTGTCCATGACCCGTCGCGAGATCGCCGTCGGCCTGATCGGTGCTGGCCGGATCGGTACCTCCCACGCGCAGGTGATCGCCGAGCGGGTCCCCGGCGCTCGCCTCGCCGTGGTGGCCGATCCCCGTCCGGAAGCTGCGCGGCGGGTGGCCGAGCCCTACGGCGCGACGGCCGCGTCGGACCCGTCCGCCGTCATCAACGACCCCAGCGTGGACGCCGTCGTGGTCGCCGCCTCGTCCCAGGCCCACGCCGACCTGGTGGTGGCCTGCGCGCAGGCCGGCCGTCCCGTCTTCTGCGAGAAGCCCGCGGCGATGACGCTGGCCGAGGCTGACCGCTCCCTGGCCGCCGTCGCCGAGGCGGGCGTGCCCTTCCAGGTCGGTTTCAACCGGCGCTTCGCCCGCGACTTCCGGGCCGCCCACGACGCGGTCGCCGCCGGGACGGTCGGCACACCGCAGCTGTTGCGGTCGCTGACCCGCGACCCCGGGCTCGCCGACCCCGGCGCCGTGCCCCCGTGGACCATCTTCACCCAGACCCTCATCCACGACTTCGACACGCTGAACTGGCTCAACCCGGGGGCCGAGCCGGTCGAGGTGTACGCCACGGCTGACGCGCTGGTGGCCCCCGACTTCAAGGCGGCCGGGCTGCTCGACACCGCCGTCGTCGTGATCACCTACGACAACGGGGCCCGCGCGATCGCCGAGGCCAGCTTCTCGGCCAGCTACGGCTACGACGTCCGCGGCGAGGTGTTCGGAGCGGGCGGGATGGTCACCGCCGGCGACGGGGCCCGCACGGCGATGGTGCTGCGGACCGCGGATGGACTCCACCAGGAGACCGCACGCAGTGACGTCGAGCTGCTGGTGGACAGCTACACGGGGGAGTTCGTCGAGTTCGTGGCGGCGGTCCGGGAGCAGCGGGAGCCCTACGTGACCGGCGGGGACGCTCGGCGGGCGCTGGCGGTGGCGCTGGCCGCCGTCGAGTCGGTCCGGTCCGGCCTTCCGGTGCGGGTGGCCGGCTGATGGCGGGCTCCACCCTCGCGGTCTGCGCGGAGATGATCTTCACCGAGCTGCCGGTTGTGGAGCGGGTGCGAAGACTTGACGCGCTCGGCTTCGCTGTGGAGATCTGGGACTGGACCCGGCACGACGTCGCTGGACTGGTCGACACCGGTGCGACCTTCTCCTCGATGACCGGGTACGTGACCGGTGACCTCCTGGACCACGCCGACGAGCTGCTGACCACCGCGGAGCGGTCGATCGCGGTCGCCCACCGGTTGGGTGTCCCCCGGCTGAACCTGCACGGCACCGGCCTGGACCACCGTGGGCTGCCGGTCCGACCGACGGAGGTGGTCACCGGGGCGATGTGGCTGCGCGCGGCGCGCACGTTGGAGCGGGTCGCTGCCCTCGGTGAGCGGGAAGGCGTGACGTTCTGCCTGGAGAACCTGAACACCGCCGTTGACCACCCCGGCACGCCGTTCGCCCGGGCCGCCGACACGTTGGCCCTGGTCCAGGCCGTCGACCACCCTCAGCTGCGGATGATGCTCGACCTCTACCACGCGCAGATCGGCGAAGGGAACCTGATCGAGCTGGTCCGCCGCTGCGCGCCGTGGATCGGTGAGGTCCAGGTGGCCGACGTGCCCGGCCGGTTCGAGCCGGGGACCGGGGAGATCAACTACCCGGCCGTCGCGACGGCCCTGCGCGACACCGGCTACCGCGGCCCGGTGGGGCTTGAGGCGTTCGCCTCCGGCGCCAGCGAGGTCGCCCTCGATCGCTTCCGGGCGGCGTTCACGGTCTGAGCGACGGCCGCGGTCGGGCGGGCTGCTCAGCGCCGGTCGGCGGCACGGGCGGCCGCGCGATCGGTGTGGCCGAGGTCGCGGCGCGGGGCCACCCGGTCGCGGACCAGCCGCTTCACGGCTCCGAGCTCCGGGAACCCGCCGTCGACCGCCCGGTCCCAAACCACCTCACCCTCGACGGCGATCCGGAACACGCCGCCGACGCCGGGCCGCAGGGCCACCTCGCCGAGGTCGGTGCCGAAGCTGGTCAGCAGCTCCTGGGCCACCCAGCCGGCCCGGAGCAACCAGCGGCACTGGGTGCAGTAGACGATCTCGATCCTCGGCCCGGGGTCCGGGTCGGGGGCTCCGGCCGGCGGTCTCGGGGTCTCGTTCACAGCCGCAGGGCACCGAGGTGCGGAGCCAGCTCCGCAGCGGCCTCATCGCCGTACGCAGCCGCGAACCGATCGGCGAACGTCCCCCGGAAGCGGTACTCCTGGGTGCCGACCTCGGCGATCACGTAGCTGGACAGCAGCGAGCCGAGCTGGGCGCAGCGCTCGAGCGGAACCCCCCAGGCGAGACCGGCGATGAAGCCGGCCCGGAATGCGTCGCCGACCCCGGTCGGGTCCACGCGGCTGGTCTCGGGCGCGATCGGCACGTCGATGACGGGCTCGCCCTTGGCCTCGACCCGGGCCCCCTTGCTGCCCCGGGTGATCACCCGGACGCCGACGTGGTCGAGGATCTGCTCGTGCGTCCAGCCCGTCTTCTGGGTGATCATCCCGTCCTCGTAGTCGTTGGAGAACAGGTACGTCGCACCGTCGATCAGCTTGATGATGCTCGGACCGTCGAGCCAGGCCATCTGTTGGGACGGGTCCGCGACGAAGTCGTATCCGCGGGACCGGCACTCGTCGGTGTGCCGCAGCATGGCCTCGGGGTCGTTGGGTGAGATCACCACCAGGTCGAGGCCACCCACCTTGTCGGCGATCGGCTTCAGCTCGATCTGCCGCGCCTCCGCCATCGCCCCGGTGTAGAAGGACCCGATCTGGGCGTTGTCGGCGTCGGTGGTGCAGACGAAGCGGGCCGTATGCCGGGTCTCGGAGACGTGGACCGGCCAGGTGAGCACCCCGTGCCGGTCGAGCCAGGCCCGGTACTCCGCGAAGTCCTCACCGACCGCGCCGACCAGCAGCGGGTCCAGCCCCAGCGCCGCCAACCCGAAGCTGATGTTGGGCGCGATGCCACCACGCTTGATCTGCAGGTCCTCCACCAGGAAGCTCAACGAGATCTTGTCCAGGTGCTCGGGCACGATCGACTCCGCGAAGCGGCCCGGGAACGTCATCAGGTGGTCCATGGCGATGGACCCGGTCACAGCGATCTGCACGCTGGCGAGCCTAACGGCTGCCGGCCGTCGCGCCGGGAAGCGAGCCAGTCGACGTCGAGCACGGCCCGGGAGATCGGTGCTCGCCGACCTCCCCCGACCGCACACTGCAGCCGCCCGGATCCGGAGGCACACGCTTGCGTCGTCCACCACCCCGCTGGGCCAAGGCGGCTCCCTCTGACACGCCGGCGGAGAGATCCTGCGCGGCAAGTCGCTGGACCGCAACAGCTACGACTCCGGTGACCTTCAGCGTGGGTCGACGACAGCTGCCAGACCAACGGGCTGGGCGGCGGGCTACCCCCTCGTCGCGACAGTTCATCGTCCCCGCCCGCTGCGTCGCCGTCTTCGCGCTGCGCCGACCACCCACCGGTGACCGCCCCGGGGGCGGATGTCAGTCCCCAGGGGTGTCGGCGTTCTTCAGCTCGACCTCGGCCGTGGCCTGGATCAGAGCCAGCAGCTCCTTGTCCAGGCCGGGCGAGAACTCCTCACGCCGTTCCGGGGCGATCGTCATCGGGAACCCTTCCGGCATGATCGCCGTGCTCAGCTCGGTCCCGTCGTTCGACGGCGAGGCGCCGCGGTACAGCTTCGCCGCCTGGCTCTGCTCGTCGGCGCTGAACGTGTACTGAATGCTCTGCAGTCCCCGGTCGAGAAGCTCCTTGACCTCGGGGAACCGCTCGGCGTTCGTCTTCGGGATCGGCAGTACGCTGCCCCAGTTCACCCCCAGGCTCTCCAACGCCTTGGCGAACGCGTTCTCGTGGGCCTGGTCCCGCACGATCAGGTACGCGATGGTGGACCGGGCCGTCTTGTTGGCGGTCATCTCGTAGATCCGGCACTTCTGCAGCCGACCGGTCGACTCGAGCATCAGGTTGTACAGCAGATCCAGCACGAGGTTGCCGCTGTTGTAGACGTAGGAACCCGACCACGGGTTGCCGGCGGCGTCGACGGGCAGCGCGCCCTGGGCGCCGACCAGGTAGTGGTGGATGTTGCTGGTGTCGAGAGCGATCTTGAGCGGGGTGGCCCCCTGCGCGCCGGGCTTGTCGACCGGGTCGCTCTTCTTCCCCTGGTACTCCGGAGACCCGTCCAGCAGCCGGGAGATGGTCGTGCCGATCAGCTCGACGTGACTGATCTCCTCGGTTCCCACGCCCTGCAGCAGGTCCTTGTACGGCTTGGCGGACGCGTCGCCGCGGAAGTTCATGCTCTGGAACAGGTACTGCATCATGGTCCGCATCTCGCCGAACTGACCGCCCAGGCCTTCCTGCAGGGCGTTGGCCGCCGCCGGATCGGGCTCGTCGACGGCAATCTCGTTGATCAACAGCTGGCTGTGCAGGTACATGCGGGGCCTGTCGGTGCGGTGAGCCGGTGGTCGACTCGTCTGTTCGGCGTGTACCCACCCCGACGGGGGCCTCAAACCACGCGCCGCGCGGCCGGGCCGATGGATCCCCACCGGCCCGTTAGGGTTCCGCGCATGCCTGGGGTCGCGGTTGTCGGTGCGGGTCTGGCCGGCCTGGCCGCCGCGGTGCGGCTGGCCAAGGCGGGCCATCCGGTCCAGCTGTTCGAAGCCACCGACCGGCTGGGCGGCTCCTGGTCGGCCTACCGGCTCCCGGACGGCACCGTGGTCGACGACGCGCCCGCGGTGCTCGCCTTTCCCGCACCCTGGCGCGACCTGTTCCGCAAGAGCGGCCGGACCCTGGAGGCGGAGCTCGGCCGCGCCGGGGCGGCGCTGGTGCCGGCACCGCCGGCCCGCTACGTGTTCACCGACGGCGCGGAGCTGGCCTGGCCCACCGACCGCGGTGAGCAGTACGGGGTCCTGTCGGGCCGCTACGGCTCGTCGGTGGCCGCGCGCTGGCGGGACCTGCTGGACCGGCTGGACGAGCAGTGGCAGACGGTGCGCCGGCTCGGTCTGGAGGCCGAGCTGGAGGGCCGGCACCAGCTCACCCGCGCCGTCCGGACCCGGCTGCGGCACCGCCGGACTCTGGCCCAGGAAGCCGAGGAGGCCGGGCACCCGCACCTGACGGCGATGGTGCGGAGCGTGGCGTACCGCCTCGGATCGGTCCCGGAGGAGACACCGGCCTGGTCCGCGACCGCGCTGTCGGTGGAGCGGACCTTCGGACGCTGGGTCGTCGTCGGCGGCGACGGCCGCACCGGTCGCAGCTCGGTGCTGACCGACGCCCTGGTCGACCGGGTCACCACCCGGCGGGTCGGCGTGCACCTCGGCACCCGGGTCCGCGGGCTCGACGTCACCGACCGGCACCTACGGGCCGTGCTGACCGCCGAGGGCGACGCATCCGGCGGCGGCCGCCGTGGTCACGGTCGACCCGTGGCAGCTCGCCGACCGGCTGCTACCGCCGGCCACGGAGGGTGGCCTGCGCCGCCGGGTGCACCGGCTGCGGCCGGCCGCCGCGCCGCGGGTGACCCACCGCCTGGTCGACCGGACCGCCGCGGCCGTCTCCGAGGAGATCCGGCTGGACCGGTCCGGGTGCCCGGTGGTGACCTACCGCCGCCCGCTCGGGGACGGCTGCGTGGAGTCCACCCACGACCACTGCGCCGCCGGCCCGGACCCGTCCGCCGGGGTGGCCTGGCGAGGCTTCCGATCCTGGCTGTGGCGCCCCCCGGTCACCACCGGCACGGCCGGGCTGACCCTCGCCGGGCCGTGGTCCCCGGCCGGGTCGGCCCCGTGGGGGGTGGTGCTCTCCGGGCGCCCTGGCCTCCTACGCGGTGCACGACCGGCTCGCCGCCGGGGCGACGGAGGACGCCGGATGAGCGCCGCGGGCGGGCCGGATCCCACCCGGACCGGCCGTCGCGCGGCCGGGGTCTCCCCCGCGTACACTCAGATGTCCGTTTTTCACCGGGGTGAGGATCACGCTCCTTGACTGAAGCGCAACGGCCGCCGGGCTCCGACCCGACGGTCCCCAGGACCGTCGCCGACGAGCTCGCTGTCGAGCAGGCGCACGTCGACCTGGTCTACGACCGGCTCGCCGAAGCCACCCGCTCGGCCCAGCAGGTGGCGACCGAGGGCCGGGCCCTCTACCAGTCCGATCGGTCCAGCTTCGTGCGGGAGGAGGACGGCACCGGCCTGTACGAGCGCGACGTGTTCGCCTTCCAGGCCGCCCGCCGGCTCGCCGTGCTGGACGCCGAGCACGAAGGGCTGGTGTTCGGCCGGCTGGACCGGACCGACGGCGAGGTGCGCTACGTCGGGCGGATCGGTGTCCGCGACCTCGACTACGAGCCGCTGGTGATCGACTGGCGGGCACCGGCGGCCGCGCCGTTCTACCGCGCGACCCCGACCGACCCGATGCAGGTGGTGCGGCGCCGGGTGCTGCGCTGCTCCGGCGCCCGGGTGGTCGGCATCGAGGACGACCTGCTCGACTCCGAGGCCGACTCCGACCTGGTGGTGATCGGCGAGGGCGCCCTGATGGCGGCGCTGTCGCGGGCCCGCGGCCACACCATGCGGGACATCGTGGCCACCATCCAGACCGAGCAGGACGAGGCCATCCGAGCCCCGTACCAGGGCTTCACGATGATCTCCGGCGGGCCCGGGACCGGCAAGACCGTGGTGGCGCTGCACCGCGCGGCGTACCTGCTGTACTCCAACCGCCGCCGGTTCGAGTCCGGCGGCGTGCTGGTGGTCGGCCCGAGCCGGGTCTTCATGAGCTACATCGAGCGGGTGCTGCCGTCCCTGGGTGAGGAGGCGGTCACCCTGCGGTCGATCGGCTCGGTCGCCTCCGACGTGGTCAGCATCACCGGCGAGCGGGTCGACGACGCCCCCACCGCGGCGGTCAAGGGCAGCCTCCGGATGGTGCCGGTGCTCCGCCGGCTGGTGGCCGAGCCCTGGCAGCAGGTCCCGCTGGAGCTGCGGGTCACGGTGCAGGGCTACGTCCTGCACCTGGCGCCGGCCGAGCTGGCCCGGATCCGGGGCGACGTCCTCGGCCGGTACAAGCTCAACCAGGGTCGGGAGGCGGCCGAGAAGGCCGTGCTCTCCGCGCTGTGGCGGATCCGCCCGCCCCAGCTGGACCAGGAGCGCGACGAGTTCGACGACAAGGTCACCGACTCGGCGGCCTTCGCCTTGTTCAGCAACGCCTGGTGGCCGGCGGTCACCGCCACCGACGCGCTGGCCCGCCTCGCCGACCCGGCCCTGACCGCCCGGCTCGCCGAGCGGGCCCTCGCCGCCGAGGACCAGGAACGGCTCTCGGCCAGCTACCGCCACCGCGCCGGGCCCAAGGACTGGACGGTGGCCGACGCGGCGCTGCTGGACGAGCTGGTCGACCTCCTCGGACCCGTGCCCGAACCGGAGGAGCGGGAGGTCTCGCTGTTCCTGGACTCCGACAGCGACGTGTCCGAGGTGCTGACCACGATGGAGCGGCTGGCCGGCCCGCGGGAGGTCGACCCGTTCGCCGAGCCGTACGACACGTTCGCGCACATCCTGGTCGACGAGGCGCAGGACATCACCCCGATGCAGTGGCGGATGCTGCGCCGCCGCGGGGGGAGCGCCTCCTGGACGGTGGTCGGCGATCCCGGCCCAGAGCTCGTGGCCGAACCCGGAGGAGACCACGCCGCGCGCTGGCCGAGCTGGTCGGCACCGCACCGGTCCGCCGGTTCCGGATGAGCACCAACTACCGCAGCCCGGCGGAGGTGTTCGACCTGGCGTCCCGGGTGGTGGTCGAGGCCTTCCCGGAGGCCGACCTGCCGACGCGCCGTCCGGTCCACCGGCATCGAGCCCGAGCTGCTGGCGGTGCCGGAGGCCGAGCTGGAGACCTCCGTGGCCAAGGCGGTCAGCTCGCTGCTCACCGACGTCGAGGGCACGGTCGGCGTGATCTGCCCGCCGTCCCGGCTGGCCGCCACGACCAGTGGGCTGGAGGCCGAGGGGGTGCGCGACGACCGGGTGGTCGTGCTGACCGCGTTGCAGTCCAAGGGCCTGGAGTACGACGGTGTACTGGTGGTGGCGCCCGACGAGATCGTCGCCCAGTCTCCCGGCGGCGTCCGCTCGCTCTACGTGGCGCTGACCCGGCCGACCCAGCGGCTGGTGACCCTGGATGTGACCGGCTCGACCCGACCGGGCCGGACCAGCTCAGGCCCGGTCCGCTCAGCCCCGGTTCAGTGACCGCTGGATCCTGGCGTAGATCTCTCGGGTAGCCAGCGACCGGTTCATGGTGATGAAGTGCAGGCCCGGCGCACCGCCGGCCATCAGGTCCTCCGACAGCTCGGTGGCCAGGTCGATCCCGATCTGCCGGACCCGGGCGTCGTCGGCCCCGGACTCGTTCAGCCGGTCCACCACCCAGCTGGGCAGGTCCGCGCCGGACAGCTCCGCGAAGCGCTGGATCTGGGACAGCCGGGTGACCGGCATGATGCCCGGGATGATCGGCAGGTCGGAGCCGAGCGAGCGGACCCGGTCGACCAGCTCGAAGTAGCGGCTCGCGCTGAAGAACAGCTGGGTGATGGCGAAGCCGGCGCCGGCCCGGTGCTTCTCGACCAGGATGCGGGCGTCGAGATCCGCGTCGTGGGACTCCGGGTGCAGATCGGGGAAGGCGCCGACGCCGACGCAGAAGTCACCGAGCTCGCGGACCATCGCCACCAGCTCGGTGGCGTTGGCCAGCCCCTTCTGGTGGCGGACCCAGGGCACCGTCGGACCACCGGGCATGTCGCCGCGGATGGCCATCACGTGCCGGATGCCGGCGCCGGCGTAGGAGCCGATCACCGTCCGGAGCTGGTCCCTGGACTGGCTGGCGCAGGTCAGGTGGGCCATCGTCCGAAGCGTGGTGTGCTGCGCGATGGCCTCGGTGGCCACGATGGTCCGCTCCCGGGTGGACCCGCTGGCTCCGTAGGTGACCGAGACGAAGTCCGGTCCGAGCGCCTCCAGCTCCCGGACCGTCTGCCACAGCTGGCGGCCCTGAGCCTCGTCTTTCGGCGGGAACAGCTCGAAGGAGAACAGCGGCCGCTCCCCCGCCGCCAGCAGCTCGCTGATCGTGGGTGGCCGGACGCGTACGTGAGAGGGTCCGCCAGCCATGCCGCAACCCTAGGTCACGCCCACCCGGGGGCTCCGTACGCTCGCCATGTGGGCGTGGAGTTCCTGGATCCCGCGGACCCGGTGTCGGCCGGGTTCCGCGACGCGGTGGAGGCGGAGCTGACGGCGTTCCTGGCCGGCCAGGCGGAGCCGGTGAGCGCGATGGGCGCCGAGCTGGAGCCGGTGCTGGCGATGGCCGGCCGGCTGCTGCGGGGCGGGAAGCGGCTGCGCCCGGCGTTCTGCGTCTGGGGCTACGTCGCCGCCGCCGGGCTGGACACCGACCTGGCCCCGGTCCTGCGGGCCGCCGTCGAGCCTGGAGCTGCTGCACGTCAGCGCCCTCGTGCACGACGACGTGATGGACGCCTCCGACGTGCGCCGCGGGCGCCCGGCCGCCCACCGGCAGTTCGAGACCCAGCACGTCGAGGCCGGGCGGCTGGGTGACCCAGCCGCCTTCGGCCGGGCCGGCGCGATCCTGCTCGGAGACCTGCTGTTGATGTGGTCGGTGGAGATGCTGCAGCGGGCCGGGCTGCCGGTCGCCGCCCTGCTCGCCGGCAGCCCGATCGTGCAGGCGATGCGGACCGAGGTGACCTGCGGCCAGTACCTCGACGTGGTGGCGCAGGCGCGCCCGCTGCCGGCCGGGGCCGCGACCGACACCGCCGCCCTGCAGCGGGCGCTGGCCGCGGCCGGTCAGGTGGTCGAGTTCAAGTCGGCTCGCTACACCGTGCAGCGGCCGTGCCAGCTGGGCGCGGCCGTCGGCGGCGCCCCGCCCGCCCTGCAGCAGGCGCTGGCTGCCTACGGGTCGCCGCTGGGTCGGGCCTTCCAGTTCCGCGACGACATTCTCGGGGTCTTCGGGGACCCGGAGGTCACCGGCAAGCCGGCCGGCGACGACCTCCGCGAGGGGAAGCGCACCGTGCTGGTGGCGCACGCCTACGCGCACGCCGACCGCGCCGGCCGCGAGCTGATCGCCACTCGGCTGGGTGACCCGGCCCTCGACGCCGCCGGGGTGTCCGAGCTGCAACAGGTCATCACCGGCACCGGAGCGCGGGAGGCGGTGGAGCAGATGATCACCGACGCCCACCGCACCGCCGTGGCGGCCCTGGATCGGGCCGAGGTCACCGAGGCGGGGCGCACCGCGCTGCAGCGGTTGGCGTCGGCCGCGGTGCACCGGGCCTTCTGACCCGCGCGGGTCGGTGTTAACGTCGTAAATGGGCGCGGACGCCCCGGTCCCGCCCGTCACTCGGCGCTGCGGCGCCCGACGAGGAGGACAGATGGGTATCGGCGACAAGATCTCCAACAAGGTCGAAGAGATGACCGGCCGGGCCAAGGCCGGGGCCGGCGAGGCGACCGACGACGAGAGCCTCAAGGCCGAGGGACGGGCTGACCAGACCGCGGCGCACACCAAGCAGGCCGGTGAGAACGTCAAGGACGCACTGCGTGAGGCCAGCAACGCCGTGAAGGGCCAAGAGAAGGCCTGAGCGAGGGCGGCGTCGGCGACCGAGGTCTCCCCGGCCGCCGGCGCGGGACCCTGGGCCGCCGGAGCGGACCTCAGCGCCCCGTCCGGTGGACGATCCAGACGTTCGGCTCCACGTAGACCGCGTGGTCGTGCTCGACCGAGGCGTGCACGGGGTTGAGCGCACCCGGCACCAGCACGTCCCCCGAGCGGTCGAACGGCAGCTGGGTCCACTCCCGCCACTCGGCCAGGGTCCCGGCGATCAGCATCGCGGTGTGGCAGACCCGGGCGACCCGGCCGCCGACGCGGAGATGGGTGCGGAGCCACGGGTCGGCGGCGGTGCCGTCGTCGCGGACCCGGCTCACGTACACGTCGATCGGCGTGCGCGGTTCGCGATCCTTCCCGGTCGGTCGGATCGGAGCGAGCAGGTCGCTGTAGCCCAGGGCGGCGGCGTTGTCCCGGGCCGCCACGATCAGACCGGCGCTCAGCCCGCGGCCGGCCACGTCCGGATGCATCCGGGCCTCGATCAACGACACCGCGGTCGCCGCCGCCGGCATCTCCGGTCGGAACGCCATCCCCAGGGCCAGGTCCCAGCCCTGCTCGGGCAGATCGGCATCGGCCCCGGTCCAGGCGAACGGTACGGCGTTGACCCGGGCGACCACCTGGTCGCCGTCGAGGGCGAGCAGCTGGAGCTCGGGATAGCGGATCGGCAGCTGGTCGTAGACGAGATCGGAGACCAGGTCCTGCTGCATGAACCGAGGCCACGGATTCGGCAGGGCCCACATCGCCGACACCAGGTCGGGCCGGTCCCGGAGCGTGACGTACCTGATCGCCATGGCGCCAGCCTAGGATTACGGCCCGGCGACGGCTGGGCTCAGAGCAGGACCAGACTGAACGGCGGGTCGACCTCCGAGCGCTCCCGCAGGACGGCCAGGACCCGGCTCCAACGGTCCGGCCGGGCGGTGGCGAACCGCCCCCAGGCCGGCAGCACCAGCGCGGTCGGCTCGGCCAGGTCGGTCAGGCAGTCCCACAGCGCGTCGAGGTTGGCACCGAACCAGTCCGGGAACCCCAGCGCGTCGCCGATCGCCCGGTACAGCGCGTCGACACCGTCGTCCACACCGGTCCCGCTGCCGGTGGCGGCGACCCCGACCCGCCACCCCGCGGACCGCAGCCGGGCGGCCACCGTCGCCGGCTCACCGAGGACCCGATAGACGCCCCCGGTCCGCGAGCCGTCGGTCAGGCGGGTGACGTCGCCGCTCATCGGCGGATCCGGCTGAACGTGGCGTAGTGGTCGGCGGTCCAGTACCGCTCACCGGAGCGGCCGCCGATGATCCGCCGCGCGCCGCGGTCGGAGGATCCCGGGGTCGGGACCGTGTACTCGCGGTAGTACCCCGACGACCTCCGCGGCAGGATCCGCTCCCGGTTTCCGAAGCTCGACCCGTCCTTGGCGTACGGGAACGGTCCGCCGGCGTCGATCAGGGCCAGCGTGGCGTCGGCCTCGCGGGGCAGAGCCGAGACGTCCACCCACGGCAGGCCGGACTGCGGGTCGCGGCGCTCGGCCGCCGACGAGGGCCGGGCGGCCGCGGTGGCGGACCGTCCGGCGGCGGGGGTGCCGCGGTCGTCGGGGACTGTCGTCGCCGACCCGCCACCCGCCGCGCCGCGCCCCAGCACCACGACGGCGAGCACCACCAGGGCCACCCCAACCAGCACGCCGAGGGTGCGGGTCAGACCCCGTCGGGACGGGCCGGCCGACGGCCCCCCGCTCACGCGCGGGTGGGCGGGGCCGACGCCGCGGCGAAGGTGTAGCCCTCCATCGCGGGATCGGCCTTCCAGGCCGCGCGCAACCGGTCGCTGAGGGCGCGGGCCGCCCGTTCGGGGTCCTCGGCCAGCGTGATGGCCCGCACCACGCAGATCCGGCGCGCCCCGGCGGCGAGCACCTCGTCGAGGTTGTCACCGTCGATGCCGCCGATCGCGAACCACGGCTTGCTGCCGATCTGCGCCGGCGGTGCGACCTGAGCCGCGTAGCGCACCAGGTCGAGACCGACCGGCTCGTAGTCGGGCTTGGTCGATGTCGCGTACACCGGACCGACACAGAAGTAGTCGACGTCGCGGTCCCTGATCGCCTTGTCGGTCTGCTTCCGCGCGTGCGTGGACCGTCCGATCAGAGCCCACTGGTGCAGCGAGCGGCGGGCCCGGCGGGCGGAGCCGTCGGTCTGCCCGAGGTGCAGCAGGTCGGCCGCGAAGGCTTCGGCCACGGCCGGGCTGTCGTTGACGCAGACGATGCCCTGGTGGGGCTGGGCGGCCGTCCGGGCCACCTCCAGCGCCGCCAGCTCGGCGTCACGGCTCAGGCCCCTCTGGCGGATCTGCAGGATGTCCACCCCCCCGGCGAACGCGGCCGCACAGAACTCGGCCAGGTCGCCCTGCTGCTCACGGGTGTCGGTGCACAGGTAGAGGCGGGCGAGCCGCAGCCGGTGCTCCAGTCCCATCAAGGCGGTCACGGCGTCAGCCTAGTGTCGGCGCCGTGGATCCGGGTCCACCGGCCCGGGTCCTCCGCGCCCAGGGCACCGCGTCGAGCACCCGGCCCGGCCGCGTTCCTAGACTGACGGCATGTCCGACTCCCGCACCGCCGACCTGGTGGTGGTCGGGGGCGGCCTGATCGGACGGGCGATCGCCTGGCGCCTGCAGGCCGCCGGCCGGCAGGTCAGCGTGGTCGTCGGCGAGCCGGAGGCGGCCGCGTCGCAGGTCGCGGCGGGGATGCTCGCCCCGGTGACGGAGACCACCTTCACCGAGCAGACCCTGCTGGGGCTCAACCTGGCCTCGATGCGGCGCTACGACGCGTTCGTCGCCGAGCTGGAGGCGGCCGCCGACGCACCCGCCGGTCTGCACCGGACCCCGACGCTCTCGGTGGCGGCCACCGCCGACGACGCGCGGCGGCTGCAGGTACTGGCCGAGCACCTGCAGCGGCTGGGCCTCCCCTCGGTGCGGCTGACCAGCCGCGACTGCCGCCGGCAGGAGCCGCTGCTGGCCCCGACAGTCCGGGGCGGGCTGCTGGTGGAGGGCGACTGGAGCTGCGACAACCGGCTGCTGTGGGCGGCACTCCGCCGGGCCGGCGCGCGCGCCGGGGTCCGGGAGATCCCGGGGTTCGTGCACGGCGTGACCTCCGGGCCGGCCGGGGTGACCGGCGTGACGCTGGCCGACGGCACCCCAGTGGCCGCCGGCCAGGTGGTGCTGGCCAACGGCGCCTGGGCCGCCCAGGTCACCGGCACACCGCCGATCCCGGTCCGCCCCGTGAAGGGACAGATCCTGCGGCTGGACCCCGGTCGGCTGCCGCAGCCCGGGTTGACCGTACGGGCGTTCAGCGAGGGCACCGAGGTGTACCTGGTCCCCCGGGCGAGCGGCCGCGAGGTCGTGGTCGGCGCCACCGTCGAGGAGCTCGGGTTCGACCGCCGGGTGACCGCGGGCGGGGTCTACGAGCTGCTGCGGGACGCGCGGCGGGTGCTGCCCATCACCGCCGAGTACGTGCTCGGCGAGACCGGCGTCGGCCACCGGCCGGGCACGCCCGACAACGCCCCGATCCTGGGCGACTGCGACCTCCACGGCCTGCTGCTGGCCACCGGCCACTACCGCAACGGGGTGCTGCTTACCCCGGTCACCGCCGACGTGGTGACCGAGCTGGCCACCACCGGCCGGCTGCCGGAGGTGGCGCAGCCGTTCCGGCTCGCGCGGTTCGACCGGTCGGCGGTGACGCGGTGATCGTCTACGTGAACGGTGAGCGGCGCGACGTCGCGGCCACCACCACGCTGCGCCAGCTGATCAGCCCGGACGGCGCCGCCGCCCCGCGAGGGGTCGCCGTGGCGGTCGACGGGGTCGTCGTCCCCCGAGCGCGGCACGAGCAGATCCGGCTGAGCGAGGGGTCGCGGGTCGAGATCGTGACCGCGGTCCAGGGTGGCTGAGGAGCAGGATGGCTGAGATGCAGACCACCGAGGAGATCCTGGCCGGGCTGCCGACCCGGTCGGCGGCTCGCGGCGCCGAGCCGGCCCCCGACGACGACCTCTTAACCATCGCCGGACGGTCCTTCGGGTCGCGCCTGATCATGGGCACCGGCGGGGCACCGAGCGTGGAGGTGATGGAGGCGGCGCTGCTCGCCTCGGGGACCGAGCTGACCACCGTCGCCATCCGCCGGGTGGACCCGGCGGCACCTGGCTCCGTGCTGGACGTGCTGGAGCGGCACGGCATCGCCGTGCTGCCTAACACGGCCGGCTGCTACACCGCGGCCGAGGCGGTGCTCACCGCCCAGCTCGCCCGGGAGGCTCTGGAGACGGACTGGGTGAAGCTCGAGGTGATCGCCGACGAGGTCACCCTGCTGCCGGACCCCATCGAGCTGCTGGAGGCGGCCGAGCGCCTCGTGGCCGAAGGTTTCGTGGTGCTGCCGTACACCAACGACGACCCGGTCCTGGCCCGCCGGCTGGCCGACGCCGGGTGCGCGGCGGTGATGCCCCTGGGCGCGCCCATCGGGTCCGGCCTCGGCATCCGCAACCCGCACAACATCGAGTTGATCGTCGCGTCGGCCAGCGTCCCGGTGGTGCTGGACGCGGGCATCGGCACAGCGTCCGAGGCGGCCCAGGCGATGGAGCTCGGCTGTGACGCGGTGCTGCTCGCCTCAGCGGTCACCCGCGCCGAGCACCCGGTGCCGATGGCTCGAGCCATGCGGCTGGCCGTGCAGGCCGGGCGGCTGGCGCGCCGCGCCGGACGGATTCCGGTCCGTCGCTACGCCGAGGCATCCTCGACGAGTGCCGGACGCGTATCGACCTGAGGGGGGACGACCCCCCTCCGACCCCCCGCCGCCGCGCCGACCTGAGGGGGGACGACCCCCCTCCGACCCCCCGCCGCCGCGCCGACCTGAGGGGGGACGACCCCCCTCCGACCCCCCGCCGCCGCGCCGACCTGAGGGGGGACGACCCCCCTCCGACCCCCCGCCTGAGCCGGGCGCGCCCAATCGGTCGGCGCCCGGCGCGGCGTCCGACCCGGGCTCCCCGCCGGCTCCTAGACTCCCGGCACAGGCCAACACGGCCATCTTCCCCCCCGTGTTCGGAGCAGACGTGACCATGACCAGCGTTGGCGACCCTCTGCTGGGTCAGCTCATCGACGGTCGCTACCAGATCACCCGTCGTCTCGCCCGGGGCGGCATGGCCACCGTGTACGCGGCCCTCGACACCCGGCTGACCCGGACTGTCGCCCTCAAGGTGATGCACGTCGGCCTCGGCGACGACGCCGAGTTCGCGCGCAAGTTCGACCGGGAGGCCCGGGCTGCGGCCCGGCTGTCCCATCCCAACGTGGTGTCGGTGTTCGACCAGGGCCACGACTCGGGTCGGCCCTACATCGTGATGGAGTACGTCGACGGACACACCCTTCGCGACGTGCTCAACGCCGACGCACCGCTGCCGCCGCTGAAGGCGCTGGAGACCATCGAGCCGGTGCTGAACGCCCTGGCCTGCGCGCACGAGGCCGGACTGGTGCACCGCGACGTCAAGCCCGAGAACGTGCTGATCAGCGAGCGCGGCCAGGTCAAGGTGGCCGACTTCGGGCTGGCCAAGGCGATCACCTCGCAAACCTCCACGGCCACCCAGGGGCTGCTGATCGGCACCGTCTCCTACCTGCCTCCGGAGCTGGTGGTGTCCGGCAAGGCCGACGCCCGCTCCGACGTCTACAGCGCCGGCGTGGTGTTGTTCGAGCTGCTCACCGGCCGCAAGCCGCACACCGGCGAGACGCCGATCCAGGTCGCGTACGCGCACGTGCACGCCGACGTGCCGCCCCCGTCGAGCTTCCCGACGGCCGGGCCGATCCCGCCGTACCTGGACGCGTTGGTGGCCCGCGCCACCTCCCGCGACGCCACGCTCCGACCGCACGACGCCAAGATCTTCGGCGCCCAGGCCCGCCGGGTGCGGGCCGCGCTCCGGGCGGGACTGCTGGACGACCCCGAGCTGACCCAGGACCTCAGCGCGGTCCGCCGGGCATCGGCGGCATCGCCGGTGGACGCAGCCGACCTGGAGCACACCCAGCTGGTGGACCCCGGACGTCACGTCCCGCCACCGGGGGCCCCGACCCCCGGCCCCTCGCCCACGGCCCCCTCGTCCACGGCCTCCTCCAACACCGCGCCGGTCCACCCGCCGAGCGCGCCGGGCGCCGGCTCGGCGCCCACCTCCGGGTCGGCCTGGTCCCCGGTCAGCCAGCCGTCTCCACCGACGGTCCGCGACGCCGGGCCCCCCGGGTACCCCCAGCAGCATCTCCGGCAGCTCAGCGCCGAGCGGGTCAACGCGCAGCGGGAGCGCCAGGGTCGCCGCCGGCGCCGCGGGCTGTTGATCTTGCTGCTGGTGCTGATGCTGACCACCTGCGCCGCCCTGGCCGGGTGGTACCTGACCGAAGGCCGGTTCACCAGTGCACCCGCACTGGACCGGCTGCCGGAGTCCGAGGCCATCACCATCGCCGAGCGATCCGGTCTCCAGCTCGCGACGTCCACCGCGTACAGCGAGTCGGTCTCCAAGGGCATGGTGATCTCCACCGACCCGGTGGCCGGCAGCAAGATCCTCGACGGCGGCACCATGACGGTCGTGGTGTCGAAGGGCCCGGAGCGCTACGCCGTCCCGGCCCTCGTCGGGCTGACCCGCGCGGCCGCCGTCGCCGCCCTCACCAAGAGCAACCTCGCCCTGGGTACGGTCCGCGAGACCTGGCACGAGACGGTCCGGCCCGGAGCCGTAGTCGCGGCGTCGAAGGAGGCCGGGCTCGATCTCAGACGCGGCTCCCGCATCGACCTGGTGGTCTCCAAGGGCCCCCGGCCGATCCCCGTCGCCTCCTATCTCGGCCAGAAGGCGAGCCGCGCCGTGGCAGGGCTGACGAAGGCCGGCTTCGCCGTCAAGAGGACGACCTCGCACTCCGACTCGGTGCCCGCCGGATCGGTCATCGCCCAGGACCCCCGCAACGGCAACGGCAAGCGCGGGGACACGGTCACCCTGGACGTGTCGCTCGGTCCGGTGATGGTGGAGATCCCCAACGTCCGCCGGATGAGCACCGCCGCGGCCAGCAAGGTGATGAAGGAGCGGGGCTTCAAGGTCAGCGTCCAGCCGGTGGCGGTGAACTACATCGGGGTCGGCTTCGTCGTCACCACGAAACCGGGCCCCACCCGGCAGGCGCCGAAGGGCTCCACCATCACCTTGTATGTGATCTGACCCGGAACCGGCCCGGGTCCCGGGGCTGCAGGAACGCGAGCTGATCAAGCTGGCCGAGCTGCGGACGGTCACCGGCGTCCGGCCGATCTCCTAGGCTGGCCCGATGCCCCGGACTCCCGCGCGCACCGAGCTGCTCGCCTTCGGCGCGCTGCTGGCGATGACCGCCGCCTGGGGCTCCACCTTCTTCATGATCAAGGACATCGTGGTCCGGCTGCCGGTGCCGGACCTGCTCGCCGTCCGGTTCGGTCTGGCCGCGGTGGTGCTGGCCCTGGTCGCCGGCCGGCAGCTCCGGATGTCCCCGGAGACGATCCGCCGGGGGGTGCTGCTCGGCCTGCTGTACGGGATCGCGCAGCTGCTGCAGACCGTCGGTCTGGCGCACACCGCCGCCAGCGTGTCCGGGTTCATCACCGGCCTGTACGTGGTCGCCACCCCCCTGCTGTCGGCCGCGATCCTGCGGACCCGGATCTCGACCACCACCTGGTTGGCGGTGGGGCTGGCGACCGCAGGCCTCGGGGTGCTGTCGTTGAACGGACTCTCCGTCGGGTACGGGGAGCTGCTCACCCTGGCCTCGGCGATCGTCTATGCGGCGCACATCGTGGCGCTCGGGCGCCTGTCCCGGCCGGACGCCACCCTGGGCCTGGCGCTGGTCCAGATAATGGTGATCACCGTGCTCTGCACCCTGGCGGCCCTGCCGGGCGGGATCCAGCTGCCGGCCTCGCGCGCCGACTGGCTGGTCGTCGGCTACCTCGGGGTGGTCGCGGGAGCGTTGACCATGGTGCTGCAGACCTGGGCGCAGGCGCGGATCGAGCCGTCCCGGGCCGCGGTCCTGATGGCCATGGAACCGGTCTGGGCGGCCGGCTTCGCGGTCGCGCTCACCGCCGAGCAGGTGACGGTGCGGATGGCGATTGGCGGCGCGTCGATTCTCGCCGCGATGTACCTGGTCGAGCTCGCGCCCCGGTTCGGCCGTCGCCGGGGGCGGGTGGGATCCGGGGGTTCGCGAGCGGCACCACCGTCCCCACCGGAACCGCCGCGCGCCGCCGGGCTGCGCCGGAGCGGGCCGGATCGGTAGGAGGGACCCGTCCGGGGCGCGGCACCCGGAGCTGGTGGCCCTGCGGGCCGGGTCCACGTCGAGCTGGAGGGGGATCGCCCCGGGGAGCCCACCCGGCTCGCCGGCCCCGGGACATGCCGAAGCCGCGAGGTCGGCCCGGACCAGGGGTGTACCAGGCCGGACCTCGCGGCTTCGGACGATCGGTCAGCCGAGAACGGCCAGCAGCTGGTTCAGCAGCGTGGTCAGGTTGGCCAGGATGCCGTTCAACCCGGTGGCACCGTTGAGCAGACCCGCAACGGCACACAGCAGGTTGCCGAGCAGGTTGCCCGGGCCACCCTCGGCGGTGATGTTCAGCTTCACCGTGTCGAGGTGCACCTTGAGGCCGAGCAGATTCAGGTCCAGCGGGCCGAGCACGAGATCAAGCACCTGACAGCTCAGCGGCGCCGCCGCGGCTGCGGCGTCCGGCGCCAGCCGCTGTGCTCCGGACCCCTCGGCGGTGGCCAGCGGGATGGCGATCTTCTTGCTGCCGGCCTTGACCTTGCCGGCGGCGTCGGTCACCGTGCCGGTGAACGTGCCAACGGCCACCATCTTGCCGTTCCGCTTGGCCAGCTTGGTGACGTTGAACAGCCCGCCCACCTTGCCGGTGCCGTCCTGCAGCGTGCCGCTCAGCTGGGCACTCAGGGCGCTGGGCGTCTTGGCCTTGGCTGCTCTCGGGGCGGCGGACTCCCCGCCCGTACCGGGTTCGGCCTGAGCGGCGGTGGTGGTGGTGAGGGCCATGGCCAGGGCCGTGGCCAACACGACCAGGGCCACCAGGGCTCGGCTGCGCCGGCGGGGCGTCGACGGAGGAGTGTGACTGCTCATGGGTTGTGCCTTCCTGTTGTGCACGGCGGCCTGCCCGCTGCCCCGCCAGCGCTGCGACCCTTCACCGGTGATGACACCGAGAACCCCCCGGCATGACGCGGGCGTCCGTCAGCCGAGGAGGCCCGACCCGTAGATCCGGTGGCCGAGAATGCCCCCGGTCGGGTCGCAGTCGTAGACGAACAGACCGGGCCGTGGGCGATGGCCGTCGACGGTCACCGACACCTCCACCGCCGATACCGAGCGGTCCTGGGTCACGGAGCCGACGACGTAGCGACGCTCCGTGGTGGCGGCCAGGGTGTTCGCGTAGAACGCCAGGATCGCCTCCCGTCCCCGGGCTGTCACCGGATCCACCGACGCGTCCCGCACCGTCGCGTCGTCGTCGAAGCAGGCCATCACCTCCTCGAGCCCCCCGGTGTGCAGAGCCGCCAGATGGGCTGCGATCACGGGCCGGAGATGCTCCTCGGGTGCGGGCTCAGGTCCCCCCCAGATCTGCTCGGCTGACTCACCGGAGGTCCAGACGTGGTGCAGGCGTACGCCGGTGAGCAGGTGCTCGACGTTCCAGCTGGACACGACCGCGACCGGCAGTGCGTGGCGTTCGCCGGCGACCTCCAGGTGCAGGAGCACCTCCTCCACCGCGCGATCGGTGGCGTTGAGGACGCGAACCGACTCGACGTCGGCGGAGCCGAGCAGCAGCCACTCACGAGTGGCCTCCTGCCAGCGACCGAACTCCTCGCGATCGCGGACCGGGCCCCAGCGCGGGTCGTCGATCCGGGGCTCATCGACCCAGGACCGCAGCAGCGTCTCGGCCGGCAGCTCCACCACGCCCCGGAAGAACGGCACCACCTGCCAGGCCTCGGTGCCCGCCGACTGGCCCCCGGCGGGGCTGTGCGACTCAGGCAGCCACGCCATCGGTGCCCCCTCCCGCCCGGGAGCCGGCTCCGACTCGAGTCTTCGATGACGCAGATCGTGCACGCATGGTCTCCCCCGTCTCCGTGGGGGCGGTGTCGCCCGTGGAGGAAGACCACGTAGGGCGCCGGCCATGACGCGAGCCCGGGGATTCCTCCCCAGTCTCAGGCGGGTCCGCCGTGCACCATGTGGTAGGTGGCCAGGACCTCCAGGAAGAACTCGGAGGCAGCCTGCACCACGGCGTCCAGGTCCTCGGGGCGGGTCTCCCGGACGACCCGGCCGAACACCTCGTGGTGCACCGTGGAGAGCTCGAGGATGCTCAGGTCCTCGACGACGGCCCGGCGACCGAGCTCGTAGGCGATCCGCAACGGCTCCTCGTCGCGGCGCGGGAGGTACCGCAGGAAGGCGGCCCGGTAGTCCCGGCGCAGCGCCTCGCCGGCGATCACCGGCTCAGCCGCGGAGACGGCGACGTGACGACCCCGTCCAGGCCGGTGAGGTAGGCCAGGCCCTCCTCCAGGTCCAAGGCGGTGTGCACCGACCCGGTGTCCATCCCCAGGCTGACCATGGCGAAGGCGACGTCCGGCTGGATGCCGACGATCACCGTGACCGCACCCCGCAGCCGGGCCATCTCGGCGATGTTGCGGAGCGTGCGGGAGCCGAACGAGTCCACCACGTCGAGCGCGGCCACGTCGATGACCACACCGCGGGAGCGGTGCTCACCGATCCGGTCGATCAGGTCCCGCTGGAACCTGACCAGCTGCGAGTCGTCGAGGGCGGTGTGGATCGAGGCGATCAGGTAGGGGCCCTGCCGCAGGATGGAGACGAGTGCCGGTCCGGTGTCCACTACTCGATCTGCGCTTCCTGCCGGCTCACGCGATAGCCGAGCAACCGCTCGGCCTCCTCCAGCCCGCCCTGCAGGTCGCCGATGGTGTTCATCTTGCTGAGGTCGACCCCGATCGTGACCAGCGTCTGCGCGATCTCCGGCGAGAGACCGGTGATGATCACGCTGGCCCCCATCAGCCGCGACGCGTCGACGGTCCGGACGAGGTGGTTGGCGACCGCCTCATCCACGTCCGGGGCCCCGGTGATGTCGATCACCACCACCCTGGCCCGGTGGGTACGGATCCCGGAGAGCAGCTGCTCGGTGAGCTGGCGGGCCCGTTCGGTGTCGAGGACACCGATGATCGGCAGGATCAGCAGCCGCTCCCGGACCGGTAGGACGGGGGTGGACAGCTCCCGGATAGAGTCCTGCTGCTGCCGGATCACCCGCTCTCGCTCGTCAACGAAGCTGACGGCCACCGTGTTGGCGATTCGGTTCGCGGCGGGCTCGTAGGCGTCCAGCACCCGGTTCAGCAGCGAGAAGTCCTCCTGGTACTTCTCGAACAGCGACCGGGCCAGCACGTCCCGCAGCAGCAGGACGATCCCAACCACCTCGTGGGTCTCGACGCCACGCGGGATGATCCGCTCCGACAGGTCGCGGGCGTAGTGCTGGAGCGCCTCCACGCTGCCGGTCTCCAGCACCTCAACGTAGTTGTCGTACACCGAGGTCGTCTCCGCGGCCATCTCCTGGGGGGTCATGGCGTGCAGCAGGTGGGCACCGGAGATCCGACCCTCCCACTCCTGACGCAGCTTGGTTCGGTGCTCCCGCAGGTGCGAGACGAGCTGAGGCAGCAGCTGGTCCTCGTCCTCCCGGTCCAGCGTCGGGAAGTCGTCGGCCGGCTGGTCCAGATCGGTGGGTCCCTCGGTCATCTGCTTCCTTCCCGTCGCCACTTGGTCATCGTCACCGTCGTGCCCCGCCCGATCTCGGTCTCGAGATCGAACTCGTCCATCAGGCGTCGCGCTCCCGGCAGCCCGAGGCCCAGACCGTGGTAGGTGCTGAAACCGTCGGCCAGGGCCGCCTCGACGTCGGGAATTCCGGGACCGGTGTCCCGGGCGACCACCCGCAGCCCGGGCCGCGGGTCCTCCAGCAGCTCCACGAACACCTCGCCGCGTTCGGCGAATCGTACGATGTTGCGGCTGATCTCCGAGACCGCCGTGGCGATCACGGTCATCTCGGTGGCGGAGAACCCCAGACGGGCGGCAAGCTCGCGGGCCCCCTTCCGAGCGGACACGATGTCGGCGTCGGAGTCGATCTTCACGCGGATCTCGTTGTCCCGCGGCTGCCCGCGATCCAGCAGCGGCCCGCTCAGGCCCGCGCACACCTCGCACTCCAACAGGTGGCGGGGAGCACCGACCTCGGTCTGCCGGCGACGGTCCGCGGCGGAGAGCGCCAGCAGCACCGGGCGGCAGCGGTCGGTCGGCGGGTCGACGCCGTGGAGGGCGAGCAGGTACTCCACCCGCAGGCGAGCCCGGCTGCGGTTCAGCTGAGCCGCCACCGCACCGGCACTGACCCCCAGGTCGGAGGCCAGGGACCTGGTGTCCTGGCCGGACACCTCGTGGGCCAGCAGAGTGGCCCGCTCCCGGTCGGTCAGCCGTCCCAGGGCGGCGGAGACGGCCTCGGCGTCGACGTTCTTGAGCACCTGCTCGTCCGGCGCCTCCGACGGCGCCAGCTCCAGCACGCGGTGCTGGTTGCGCCGCTGCCGGTCGCGTTCGATCCACAGCGACCGGACGATGTTGCGGGCGGTCACGATGGCGTACGGCTCGAGCATCCCCGGCGCGACCCGGTTGGCCTTGGCCAGCACCCGGACGAGCGTCTCCTGCACCAGGTCCTCGGCCACCGCGGGATCGGAGACCCGGGCCCGCACCACACGCCGGACAATCGGGATCAGCGCCTCCAGCCGCGGTCCGGTGTCGGGGGCGCGGCCGACCGGGTCGTCGACCGCCTCCACCGCACCCATAGCCGCACCCTAGTGTCGCGCCGACCCAGCCCGTACACCTGCAGGGGTGGAAGGCCGGATCCGGCGGGTCAGCCCAGCGCGGCCAGCGCCGGTCCGATCCGCTGGTCGCCGCTGACCACCTCGAACTGGCGGTGCACGGCGCTGCCGTCGACGAGCACCTGGGCCACCAGGTCGGCCACGTCGGCCCGCGGGATGCTTCCCCGGCCGGTGCGCTCGGCGACCCGGACCCGGCCAGTGCCGGCGTCGTCGGTGAGACCGCCGGGGCGGACGATGGTCCAGTCCAGGTCCCGCTCCCGGACCAGGGCGTCGGCCTCGCTCTTGGCCCGCAGGTAGATCTGGAAGACGTCCTCCGAGCCCACCTCGAAGTCGTCGGCCGCCATCGCCGACACCACCACCAGCCGCCGGACCCCGGCCAGCTCTGCCGCGTCGGCCAGCAGGGTGGCGCCGTCCCGATCCACCGTCATCTTCCGGGCGGGGCCGCTGCCCGGCCCGGCCCCGGCGGCGAAGACCAGGGCGTCCACGTCCGGGAGGTGCTCGGCGAGCGCGGCCGCGGTCTCGTTCTCCAGATCGAACAGCAACGGCTCTCCCCCCGCGGCCCGGACGTCCTGGTCGTGGTCGGGGTTGCGGATCAACGCGACCACCTGGTGCCCGGCATCGGCCAGCCGGCGCTCCAGCAGCAGGGCGATCTGGCCGTGGCCACCGGCGACGACGACCTTCACGACGTCACGCTCCGCCCGCGGTTCGGCGTGCCCGTCTCAGAAGTCATGGGCGCTGCCGCCTCTCAGGTCGACCAGCCGCGTGCTGGTCATCTCACCCAGCCGGCTGGCGACCAGCCCCCGGCCGCGGTCGCTGAGCAGCTCGTCGTGGATCCCGAACCCCTCCAGCGCGCCGACCGCACGGACGAAGTCGACCGTCTCCTTCATCGCGGCCCACGGCCCGTACGACGGCACGGCCAGCACGTCCACGCCCTGGACCACGGTGGCGTAGGAGTCGCCGGGGTGGAAGAAGGTCGGCTGACCCTCGGAGGCGAGGACGAAGCCGACGTTGCCGATCCGCGGGAGGTCGCGGTGGATCTCGGCGTGGGTCCCGCCGACCGCGGTCACCAGCAGGTCACCGAGCGCGGTCTGCTCCCCCGCCGCCAGCGGCTGGGCCCCCAGGTCCGGCAGGTCCCCGGGTTCCTCGACGATCGACGGCTCGACCAGCACCCGCGCCGACGGGTTGGCCGCCACCAGCGCCGGCAGGTGCTGGGGGTCGAGGTGGTCGGGATGCCGGTGGGTGACCAGGATGGCGTCCAGGTCGGTCAGACCGTGCCAGCCGTCGCTGAAGTTCCCCGGGTCGACCAGCACCCGCGCCGCGTCGGTCTCGACCAGCACGGCGGCGTGCCCGAGGTGAGAGATCTTCATGACCTCACCGTACGAGATGCGCCGATCGGGGCCGGCCCGGGCTCGGCGGCTACTCGGCCAGCAGGTCACCCAGCACACGGCCGGCCGCGGCGCACTGCTCGGTGGTCACGTCCAGGTGGGTGACGGCGCGCACCATCCGCGGGCCGAGCGCGGAGACCGCCACACCGCGCTCGGCGGCCGCGGCGGCGAGCGGGCCGGCCGGCTGCTCGCCGGTGTCGACCACCACGATGTTGGTGGGCACCGCCCGGTGCACCGCCTGCGGGGCCCGGTCGGCCACCGCGGCCGCGAAGGCCCGGGCGGATGCGTGGTCGTCCGCGAGCCGGTCGACGTGGTGGTCCAGCGCGTGCAGGGCGCCGGCCGCCAGGATCCCGGCCTGCCGCCAGCCGCCGCCCAGTCGCTTGCGCCACACCCGGGCCCGGGCGATCCGGTCCGCACTGCTGACCAGGACCGAGCCGACCGGGGCGCCGAGGCCCTTGGAGAAGCAGACGCTCACGGTGTCGAACAGGCGGCCGTACGCTGCCAGCCCTACACCGGTCGCCACATGGGCGTTCCACAGCCGGGCCCCGTCGAGGTGCAACGCCACGCCCGCGTCGCGGCACAGGTGTGCGGTGGCCTGCAGCTCGTCGAACGCCTGCACCGTCCCGCCGCCGAAGTTGTGGGTGTTCTCGACCGCCACCGCGGCCGTCGACACCAGGTACGGCCCGGCGTCGGGCGCGAGGAGCTTGGCCACCTCTGCGACCTGCAGCGTTCCGCGCTCGGAGGCGTAGGTCCGCATGGTCAGCCCATGCAGCGCCGCGTGCGCACCCATCTCGGCCCGGGCGATGTGGGCGGTGACGTCGCACAGCACCTCCTGGCCCGGCTCGACCAGGAGCCGCACGCCCAGGATGTTCGCCAACGATCCGCTGGCGCAGAACAGCCCCGCCTGGTGACCGAGGGTCTCCGCGGTCCGCCGCTCGAGCTCCGCCACGCTCGGGTCCTCGCCGTACACGTCGTCGCCGACCGGAGCGGCCAGCATGGCCGCCCGCATCGCCTCGGTGGGACGGGTGACGGTGTCGGAGCGCAGGTCGATCACAGGGAGAGTTCTATCCCGGCGGGTACGCCGGGCGCGCACCTGCCCGGTGGCTGATCGGACCGGCGCGGCAACCGGCACCACCGGCGGCGGGACCGCCGACCCGCCGGTCGGGGGTCAGCGGCCGGCGATCAGCGCGGCGACCCGCGGCAGCGCCTCCGGGTCGATCTGGTGGCCGCCGGCGTGCGGCAGCTGCACCACCTCTGCGCCCCGGTCGCGGAGCTGGGCCGCCAGCCGCTGGGTGGTCTCCGCCGTGATCATCGGGTCGCGGGCGCCGTTGGCGATCACCACCAGGGTGCCGGCGAGGTCGGCGTCCGGTGGGTCGGCGAACGGCACCATGGCGGCGAACAGCACCGCCCCGGCCAGCAGCCCCGGCCGCTGCAGCAGTAGCGCGGAGGCGGCGTTGGCGCCGTTGGAGAAGCCGACCGCCACCAGCGACCCGGGGGCGATCGCGTACGCGGCGCTCGCGGTCTGCACGAACCCCGCCAGCTCCTCGGTGCGGACCCGGAGGTCGTCCTCGTCGAACACGCCCTCACGCAGCCGGCGGAAGAAGCGCGGCATCCCGTTCTCCAGCACGGTTCCGCGGACCGACAGCACCGCTGCCCCCGGCGCCAGGTGGTCGCGCAGCGGCAGCAGGTCGTGCTCGTCGCCGCCGGTGCCGTGCAGCAGCAGCAGCGGGGGTCCGGGGGCGCCTGCCTCGGCCGGCCGGAACACGTGCGGACGCTGCAGGCCGGTCGCCGCCGTCACGGGATGTCGGCGTCCAGCTCGAGCCGGGGCAGGGCGGCCGCGATCTGCTGGCGGTCGGGCTCCAGCCACGGCGGCAGCTTGAGGTGCCGGCCCAGCTCGAGCAGCGGCTCGTCCACCGCGAACCCGGGTGCGTCGGTGGCGATCTCGAACAGCACGCCACCCGGCTCCCGGAAGTAGATGGACTTGAAGTACTGCCGGTCCAAGATCTCGGTGACCTGGACGCCCCGCGAGATCAGCTCCTGCTGCCAGGCCGTCATGGTCTCCAGGTCCGGTGCGCGGAAGGCGACGTGGTGGACGGTGCCCCCGGCCTGCCAGCCCCGGTCCCGCACCCCGGCGGCCACGTCCACCAGCGCCCCCGTCCCGCCCTCGCCCATACCGAAGCGGGACCGGTCCCCGTCCTCGGCGGTGAGGTTCATGCCGAGCAGCTCGGTCAGCATCGCCGCGGACGGTTCCAGCTGCTGCTCCGACAGGGTGATGGCGTGCAGACCGCGGACCGCGTGCTCGGCCGGGATGTCGGACACCCCGTCCCAGCCGGACCGGTGGTCGCCGTCGGAGGCGACCAGGTCGATCACCATCCCGTCGGGGTCCCGGAAGGTGAGCACGTCCTCGTCGTCCCGCGAGGCCGGGGCGTCGCTGTCGACCTGCAGCCGCTGGAAGCGCTGCGCCCACCACCCCAACGACGACCCGGGGACGCTGAACGCCGTCGTCGTGGTCATCCCGGCGCCCTGACGACCGCGGGCCACCCCCGGCCACGGGAAGAAGGTCAGCAGGCTGGAGGGGCTGCCCTGCTCGTCCCCGTAGTACAGGTGGTAGGAGTCCGGCGCGTCGAAGTTGACCGTCTGCTTGACCAGTCGGAGGCCGAGGGCGCGGGTGTAGAAGTCCACGTTGGCCTGCGGCTCACCGGCGATCGCGGTTACGTGGTGCAGTCCGTGCGGGTTGACGTGCGTCATGGCAGTGCGCTCCTTCGGATGGTGGGTTCACTCGCGGTGGGTTGCCTCGTGGTGGGTTCACTGGTGGTGGGTTCACTGGTGGTGGGGCGCTCGCCGGACCAGGCTCGGCGCAGCAGGGACTCGGCGACCCCGGCATCGACCGGTCGCGGGTTGCTCCGCGGCGCGACCTCCGCCACCCGGGCCGCGACCTGGGCCAGGGCCGACTCGGGCAGCCCGAGCTCGCGGAGGGACCGCGGCGGGTGGAGGTCGTCGTACAGGGCGAGCAGGCCGGTCAGTGCGTCCGCGGCGTCGAGGGCTGAGGCCAGCGCGGCGGCCGCCTCGGGGGCGGCACCGAGGTTGAAGGCCAGGACGTGCGGCAGCAGGACGGCGTGCGTCTGTGCGTGCGGGAGGTCCCAGCCGCCACCGAGCAGATGGCAGATCGCGTGGTGCAGGCCGGAACCGGCGCTGGCGAAGCTGACCGCCGCCAGGTAGCTGCCGGACAGGCAGCGGGAGCGTCCGTCCTCGGCGTCGTCACCGCCCCGGAGCACGGCCCGCAGGCCAGCCGGTCAGGGCGCGCACCCCCGCCAGCCCCAGCGCGCTGTTGACCGGGTCCGCCCGCGGGGCCCACTGGGCGTCCACGCCGTGCGCGAGCGCGTTCAGCCCGCTGGCCACGGTCAGCCCGGTCGGCAGGGTCCGGGTGAGCTCCGGGTCGTAGACCACGGTGCGGGGCAGCACCGCGGCGTCGGTGCCGGTGGTCTTGCGTCCGTCCGCGGTGAGTCCCCAGACCGGTGTCGCCTCGGACCCGGCGTAGGTGGTCGGCACCGCGATGATCGGGAGACCGGTGGTGAGGGCGACCGCCTTGGCGGTCCCCGTGCTCGACCCGCCGCCGACCGAGAGCAGCAGGTCGGCCCGGGCCCGAGCGGCCCGGGCCCGGGCCTGCTCGGCCACGGGCACCGGGACGTGCCGTCGCACGTCGGCGAACGTGTCGACCACGGGGAGGCCGGCGGCCACCTCGGCGACCAGGTCGGAGCCGGACCCGGAGGTGATCAGCAGCACCCGCCGGCCGCCCAGCCGCTGCACCTCGGCCGGCAGCGCCGTACGCGCCGCGCCTGCCTCGAAGACCACGCGCTGGTCGTAGGTCTGGTGCGCGAACCGTAGAGCCATGGCTCCCCTTCCGCGACGGGCCGGACCGGCTCAGAAGGACAGCGGCACGAAGGCCTGGACCGGGTTGGCACGGCGGATCCGCCCGGTGGTGAGGCGTTCGGCGACGAGGAAGGCCAGCTCCAGGGACTGGTTGCGGTTCAGCCGCGGGTCGCAGAGGGTCTCGTAGCGGTTCACCAGGTCGGCCTCGACCAGGTCGTCGCTGCCGCCGACGCACTCGGTGACGTCGTCCCCGGTCAGCTCCACGTGCACCCCGCCCGGCCAGGTGCCGAGCTCCTCGTGCACGTCGAAGAACCCGTTCAGCTCGTCCATCACGTCGGAGAAGGCGCGGGTCTTGTAGCCGTTCCGGGCTTCGAAGGTGTTCCCGTGCATCGGGTCGCACACCCACGCCACCTGACGCCCGCTGGCGGTCACCTTGGCCACCACGTCGGGCAGCACGTCGCGGATCCGGGACGCTCCGATCCGGGTGATGAAGGTGATCCGGCCCGGCTCGTGGTCGGGGTCGAGCCGGTCGGCGATCTCCAGGGCGTCGTCGGCGGTGGTGCCGGGGCCCAGCTTGACGCCGAGCGGGTTCCGGACGTGCCGGAGCATCTCCACGTGGGCCCCGTCCAGCTGCCGGGTCCGCTCGCCGATCCAGACGAAGTGGCCGGAGGTGTTGTAGGGCTGCTGGGTCCGCGAGTCGATCCGGGTCAGGGCGTGCTCGTACTCGAGGATGAGCGCCTCGTGGCTGGCGTAGAAGTCGACGGTCCGGAACACGTCCTCGTCGATGCCGCAGGCCACCATGAACGCCAGCGCGCGGTCGATCTCACCGGCCAGGGTCTGGTACTGCACACCGGCGGCGGAGTTCTTGACGAAGTTGGCGTTCCAGCTGTGCACGCTGCGCAGGTGGGCGAAACCGCCGGTGACGAACGCCCGGACCAGGTTCAGCGTGGCGGCCGAGGCGTTGTAGACGCCGAGCAGGCGCTGCGGGTCGGGTCGCCGGTCCTTCGCGGTGAATGCGAACCCGTTGACCGCGTCGCCGCGGTAGGCGGGCAGGATCTGGTCACCGCGGCTCTCGCTGCCCGAGGAGCGGGGCTTCGCGTACTGGCCGGCCATCCGGCCGACCTTGACGATCGGGACCTGGGCCGCGTAGGTCAGCACCACCGCCATCGACAGCAGTGTGCGCAGCTTGCCCTGGATGTTGGCCGCCGTCACCCCGTCGAACGTCTCGGCGCAGTCGCCGCCCTGCAGCAGGAACGCCTCCCCCGCGGCGACGCTGCTCATCTTGGACCGCAGCGCGTCGCACTCGGCGGCGAAGACCAGCGGCGGCAGGGTCCGCAGCCGGGCCACGACCCCGGCGACCTCGGCCGGGTCGTCGTAGGTCGGCTGCTGCCGAGGGTCCAACGCGTGCAGCTGCTCCAGCGTGGGGACCGTGGACGGATCGGACACCCGAACACTCTAGACGTGCACCCCCGGCCGGCGACCGGGATCGCGCCTGGTGGACGGCAGCCCGCGCGCCGGCGGCCGTTCCGGCTCAGGGACCCCCCGGGCCAAACCCGGGAACACGGCCGGGGCACAGGGTCCGCACAGCGGGCCGACGCATCCTGGGTTCCGTGGAGCTGGTCGTGGTTGGGGGCGTGCCGGGCGCGGGGAAGTCGACGGCCATCCGGGCGGTCGCGCTCGCCTGCGGTGTGCCGGTCGTCGACCCGGACCAGGTCCGGACCTGGCTGGCCCGGCGGCTGCCGGCCGGCACCCCGTACCGCCGGTACCGCCCGCTGGTGCATGTCGTCCACACGCTGCGGGTGCTGGCGGCGGTTGCCGCCGGCGGCGACCGTGTGCTGGTCGTGCACGACCCCTCCACCCGGCCCGCTCGCCGAGTGCTGTTCGCCCGGCTCGCCCGGGCTGCGGGCTGGCGGCCGACCCTCGTCCTGGTGGACGCCACCCGCAGCTCGGCCCGGGCCGGCCAGCTGCGGCGCGGCCGGGTCGTCGACCCGGACTCGTTCGACCGGCACTGGCAGCGCTGGCAGGTGCTGCGCTCGGAGGTGCTCGGCGGTCGCGGCCCGAGCGACGCCGCCGACTGGGACCGCCTGCTGCTGGTCGACCGCTCCGCCGCCCCGGACACTCTGCGGCAGCTGTGCGCCGAGCCCGGACAGCGTGAACGATTGTGCCGCGATGACGCGACAGAACCGTTCACGATCACCACCGGCGCCGCGGGACAGCCGCTTTCACGCTTGGGGTGAGACCTCGTCCTCCTCCTGGGCGCGCTTCTCCCGGGCGGCGAGCTCCTTGGCGCTCGGGGCGTACAGGTCGACGTACTCCTGGCCGGACAGCTCCATGATCGCGTACATGATCTCGTCGGTGATCGAGCGCAGGATGAAGCGGTCCTCGCTCATCCCCTGGTAGCGGGAGAAGTCCAGCGCCGGGGCGAACTTCACTGTGGGGCTGACGATCTTGGTGATCATCTTGCCCGGCGGGGCGATCACGTCGGTGCCGATCACCGCCGAGGGGATGACCGGCACTCCGGCCAGCAGCGCCAACCGGGCCACGCCGGTCCGGCCCTTGTAGAGCCGCCCGTCGTGGCTGCGGGTGCCTTCGGGGTAGATCCCGAACAGCTCCCCGCGGTTGAGCACCCTGAGACCGGCCCGAAGGGCGCCTTCGGAGGCCCGGCCGCCGCTGCGGTCGATCGGCACCTGACCGGTGCCGGCGAAGAACCGCTTCTGCGCCCAGCCCTTGATCCCGGCGCCGGTGAAGTAGTCCGACTTGGCCACGAAGGTGACCCGACGCTCCAGGGCCAACGGCATGAACAGCCAGTCGGCGAACGACAGGTGGTTGCTGGCGATGATCGCGCCGCCGCGGAGCGGCACGTTCTCCTCACCCTCGACGCTCGGCCGGAAGACCTTCTGCACCGCCGGACCCAGCAGCACGTTCTTCAGCACCCAGTAGATGCCGCGGCCGCTGCCGCGACCGTGGTCGTCGTGGGGGTCGACGGTGACCAGGCGGTCGCTCACGTGGTCACGTCCGAGACGACGGTCGGATCCCCCCGGTCCACGCTGTCGGCCACCGGCGGAGCCCCGACGACCGGCACCCGGGGCACCGGTCGACCCTCCCCGGGCCGGCTCCGGACCAGCGCCGGCAGCTCACGGCCCTCGGCCTTGGCGGCCTTCACCGAGGCGCCGTACGCGTCGACGTAGGTCTGGCCACTCTGCTGCTGCACGGCGGCCATGATCTCGTCGGTCACCCAGCGCAGCACGTCGCGGTCGGTGGCGGCGCCGGCGTAGGCGCTGAAGTCCAGCGGCGCCCCGATCCGGATCTCGGCCCGGCGCATCGTCGGGATGCCCAGCACGTTCGAGCGCACCCAGTTGGTGTTGACGAAGCCGACCGGGAGCACCGGGGCGCCGGCTTGCAGGACCAACCGAGCCACGCCCGTCTTGCCCTTGTACAGCCGGCCGTCCGGTGAGCGGGTGCCCTCGGGGAAGATCCCCAGCAGCTGCCCCCGGCGCAGGGCACCGAGCACCCCGTCCATGCTGGAGGCGCTGGCCCGTCCGCCGGAGCGGTCCATCGGCAGCTGGCCGACGGCCTGCAGGAACCAGGCGACGAAGCGGGTGGTCGGCCCCTTGCCGGTGAACAGCTCGGCCTTGGCCGGGAACACCATCCGGCGCCGGATCATGGCGGGCAGCAGGAAGGTGTCACCAGAGGAGATGTGGTTGGCGACCAGGATCGCCGGCCCGGAGCTGGGGATGTGCTCGCGGCCGGTCACCCGGGGCCGGAAGACGAGCCGGCAGACGCCGACGAACACCGTCCACTTGAACACCCAGTACAGCACGCGATCCCCTCCTCCCGGGCTCTCGCGCCCCGCGGCGCCGCTTGCACGACTGGCGCGAGCCTAGTGCCACCCGTCTCACCTGTGTCACTCTGTCGCACTGTGACCTCCCTGATCGAGCGCCTGACCGGCCGCCTGATCGACCGGCTGCCGGCCGCCGTCCGCGAGACCCTGCGTCGGCTCGCCCACAGGCCCGGCGCGAAGCAGCCGGCCGACCCGGTCCCGCTGGCCGATCATCCCGAGACCGAGTCCTACGCCGGAGGCTCCGGCCCGGTGGCCGTCCTGCTCTGCCACGGCTTCACCAGCACCCCGCAGTCCCTGCGGGACTGGGCGCTGCAGCTGGAGCAGGCCGGGTACGCCGTGTCGGTGCCCCGCCTGCCCGGGCACGGCACCACGTGGCAGGAGCTCAACGCCACTCCGTGGACCGCCTGGTACGCGGAGGTGGACGCCGCCTTCCGCCGGCTCCGCGATGCCCACCGCACCGTCTTCGTGGCCGGCCTGTCGATGGGCGCGGCCCTGGCACTGCGGCTCGCGCAGCAGCACGGGGACGACGTCGCCGGGTTGGTCCTGGTCAACCCGTGCATCAACATCGTCGACGTCCGGCTCCGTGCACTCCCGGTGCTCAAGCGGCTGACCCCGTCCTTGGGGGCGGTCCGCGGCGACATCGCCAAGCCCGGGGCCGTCGAGCTGGCCTACGACCGGAACCCGCTGTGGGCCATGCACTCCCAGACCCAGCTGTGGGCTGACGTCCGAGCGCACCTGGCCGAGGTCAGGCAGCCTCTGCTCGTCTACCGCTCGGAGACCGACCACATCGTCGACGACTCCTCGATGCGCATCCTGCGGGCTGGTGTGGGCTCGACCGACCAGACCTGGGTGGCGCTGACCCGCAGCTACCATGTAGCCACCCTCGACTACGAGGCGGACCAGATCGCCGCGGGCAGCATCGCCTTCGTTCGGCGGCTGACCGGAGGCGAGCCGGGGCCGGCGGCGTGACCAGGTCGACCGGCGGCGAGAGGTGGCGGCGGTGAGCACCGGTGAGCAGGACCGCGACGGTCAGCCGGAGCCCGGTGAGCAGCAGGACCGCGACCAGCAGGACCGCGACCAGCAGGGCAGGGACGAGCAGGGCAGGGACGAGCAGGACAGCGACGCGGCGGAGGTTGACCGGGTGTTCGCCGAGCTGGTGGCCGGCTACCACCTCACGGCCGAGCGGCCCGAGCCGTCGGCCGGTCACCGGCCGGTGGCCCCGGTCGAGCCGGCCAGCCCGCGAGAGGTGCCCTACGCGTTCGCCCCGCCGCACCCGGAGTCGCGGCGCCCCGACGAGTTGGCCGACGATGACCGCCGCGACGAGCCGGAGGATCGGTACGAGCCGGACCCCCCGCCGCCACTGCCCAAGCCGGCCTGGCCGGTGCTGCTGGCCTGGCTCGGCATGGGCTATGCCGTACTGACCGTGCTGGCGGTGGCCGTGGGGGTGCGACTCGCGGGGTGGGCCGGCTGGCTGGGCATCCTCGGTTTCGTCGGCGGCTTCGCCGTCCTGGTCGCGCGCCTGCCCCGGCAGCGCCCGCCCGGTTCCGGCGACGGCGCGGTGGTCTGAGGCGGGTCAGCCGGAACGGGTGAGTCGCGTCAGCCGGACCGGGGACCGCGGCCGCGACGCCGGCGCCGGCGGGGCCAGAAGCCGGCGTGACCCGGGGCGGGCGGCTCCAGGATGGCGTGCCGGGCCAGGTCGGCCGCACCGATCAGGCCGGCGTCGTTGCGGAAGTGCGCGACCTCGATCCGGGCCGGGGTGCGGAAGCCGCGGCCGGTCAGCGTCCGGGCGAATGCCTGCCGGGCGGGGTCGAGCAGCAGGTCACCGGCCGCGCTGACCCCGCCACCGACCACCACCAGGTCCGGGTCGAGCGCGGCGGCGAGGTTGGCGATGCCCTGGCCCAGCCAATGCCCGACGTCGGCGAGCAGCTCGATGGCGGTCGCCTCGCCCTGCACCGCCGCAGCGGTCACGCCGGGTCCGGTGATGGCGTCTGGGTCCGGGCCGAGCAGCTCGAGCAGCCGGTACGCCATCGGGGAGTTGGTGCGGGCCAGCTCGCGGGCCTCCCGGACCAGGGCGTTGCCGGAGGCGTACTGCTCCCAGCACCCCCGGTTGCCGCACTCGCAGCGGTGGCCGCCCGGGACGCTGATCATGTGCCCCCACTCCCCCGCCATCCCGTACGTGCCGCGGAACAGGTCCCCGTTCACGACCAGGCCGCCGCCGATGCCGGTGCCGAGGGTGATGCAGACCATCACCGAGGAGCCCCGGCCCGCGCCGAACCGGTACTCGGCCCAGGCGGCCGCGTTGGCATCGTTGTCGACGATCAGCGGCAGGTCGATCCGCTGCGCGAGCTGCTGGGCCAGCGGCTCGTTGCGCCACGCCAGGTGAGGGGAGAACGCCACCACGGCCTGCCGGGTGTCCACCCAGCCGGCCGCGCCGATCCCGACCGACTCCACCGCCGGCTGCAACCCGCGGAGCTCGGCCACGAGGTCGACGATCGCGTCCTCGACGGCCCGCGGGCTGTGCGACGGGGTGGGTGCGGTCCGCCGCTCCAGGATCGTGCCCGCCGCGTCGACCACTCCGGCAGCCACCTTCGTGCCGCCGATGTCGATGCCGATGCCGATGCCACCCGGCCCCCGCAGCAGAGCCGAGGCGGCGGCGCCGGGAGACGGGCTCAGCCCTCGACCCTTCGCTTCAGGCCCTTGAGTGCGCTGTCCACGATGGTCTTCTCGGCCTTCCGTTTGAACATGCCGATCATCGGCATGTTCACGTCGACGGTCAGCCGGTACGTGACCTTGGTGCCCCGGGCGGTCGGCTGCAGCCCGTAGCTGCCGTCCATGGCCTTGAGCAGCGTGCCGCGGACCAGCTTCCACGACACCGAGCTGTCCGCCCAGTCGTAGGCGAGCACGTAGACGTCCTTGACCAGGGCGTGGTCGAGGTTCATCTCGACGGTGGCCGCCCGTCCGTCGGCACCGGTGGTGAGGACGGTGGACGACTTCATCGACTCGACCCAGCTGGGATAGGACTCGAAGTCGGCGATGACGGCCATCACGGCCTCCGGGGGAGCGGCGATCTCGATGTCGGCGCTGGTCTGGTCCGCCACCTGGAACTCCCTCGTGCTGTCTCGGCTGCTGTTCGGACAGGGTAGCGGCTCGCTCCCCCGTCCCCACAGGGAATCAGGAGAGGGCGAGAGCCGCCCGCAGCGTGCTGCGGGCCGCATCCGCTCCGAACCGCCGCAGCACGTGCAGGCGACCCACCGCCCCCAGGGCCGCGGCCCGCGCCGGGTCGGCGAGCAGGCCGGCGATCGCGTCGGCCAGCGCGGCCGGGTCCCGGCCGTCGACGACCAGGCCGGAGCGCCCCGGCAGCACTGTCTCCGGTGCCCCACCGGAGTTCCCGACGACCACGGGCAGCCCGCACGCGGCGGCCTCGACGGCGGCCAGCCCCAGACCCTCCGGGTCGAGGCCGCCCAGCCGGGTGCGGACCGGGAACGCCAGCACGTGCGCCGCCTGCAGCTGGGCCGCCACCGCCGCCCGGTCGAGGGCTCCGGTGAACCGGACCGTCTCGGCCAGGCCCCACCGCCGGACCCGGCGGACGAGCTGCCCGCGCTGGGGGCCGTCGCCGATCAGGACCAGCTCGGGCGGCGGCCCGGCCCAGCCGACGAGCAGCCGACGCCAGGCATCGAGCAGGCTGAGCAGGCCCTTGCGCGGGACGAAGCGGCCGACGGCGATGCAGCGCCGGCGCCCGGGTGCGGAGCCCGGCCGGGACCGGGGCCGGAACAGGTCGGGGTCCACCGGCGGCGGCAGCCGGACCAGGCGCGCCCGGGCGGCCGGGTCCAGCGCCGGAGCGATCCGGGCCGCGGTGTAGTCGGAGATGGTGGTCAGCGTGTCCGTGTGCGCCCCGATCCGGCGCAGCAGCTGCCGCGTCCCGGGCGTGGCAGCCCACCACACCTCATGCCCGTGGGTGAGCCCGACGATCCGGGTGGCCCCGGCGCGGCGGAGGGCGGGGGCCATCAGCCCCAACGGCGCGGCCGCACCGAACAGGACCCGGCTGGCGCTGTACCGCTCCAGCAGCCGGACGGCGTCGCGGGTGCGTCCGGGGGTCGGCAGCAGCACCGGGGTGGCGGCACGGACCACCGGGTACGGGCGTCGTCGGTCCCCGGACGCGCCGCCGGCGTGCGAGGTGAACACCACGACGTCGTGGTCGAGCAGCCCGCAGACCTGCTCGACGAAGGACTCGATGCCGCCGATCCGGGGCGGGAAGTCGTTGGTGACCACCAGCGTGGTCACCACGGCGGGTCCGTGGTCCAGCGCCGCAGGGCGCGGCCCGCGTCGGCGACCAGCGCCGGACGACTCGTTCCCAGCGTCGTCCGGATCGACCGGTCGACCTGCTGCCCGCCGGCCGCGGCCCGGTACAGCCGCGCCAGGCGGTCGTCGCCGTGCCGCTCCGCGATGAACAGGCAGAGCAGCCAGGCCTGCGCGTACGCCACGTCCAGCTCGGCCGCCGACCCGTCGAAGGCGGCGTCGCTGGGCAGGCTCCGCGGGGGGCCGTCGGCGCGAACCCGGTCCAGCGCCGGGCGCGCGGCCGCCGCCCGGGTCCGCGGGTGGGCGGCGTAGGCCACCCGGTCCGCGTACCCCTCCACCAGCCAGGTCGGGGCCGGGGAGCCGGGCGAGCCGACCGCGACGTGGGTGGCCTCGTGTGCGAGCAGGACGGCCAGCGCGTCGGCGTCCAGTCGTGCGGCGATCTCCGGGTTGACCACGACCTGCAGGGCCGCGGTCGCAGGGTCCGGACCCAACGGCCAGGCGGCCGCGGCGACGTCGGCGTAGGAGCCGGGAGCCACCCCGAGCAGTCGCTCGAACGCGGCCCGGGTGGACGGGACCTGGACCAGCAGGCCGGCCGCGCCGCCAGCCCGCAGGGCGGCCGGTACGTGGGCCCGCACGTCGGCGGCGGCCCGCTCGGCCCGGGCCAGCCACGCCCGGGCCGGCCGGCCGGCGGCGACCAGCACCACGGTCGAACCGGCCCGGGCCGCCGTGACCGGCTCGAGCAGCCAACCCGGCACGGCTGCCCGGGAGGTGCCGGCGGGCCGCTCGTCCCAGCCGGCAACCCGGATCCCGCCGTCCACGACCGCGAAGCTCAGCCACACCCGCTGGCGCGCCGTCCGGGACGCGCCGGCCGACCGCCAGTCGACCTCCACCTGCTGGGTCCACGCCTCCGGTCCCAGCAGCCGCTGTCGGGCGGGCGCCAGGTCGGCGCGACCGGCCACCGGTCGCAGCTCGAGAACCGCCCACTCGATGGCGCCGATGGTGCGCCACCACTGCTCGGACCGGGCCACGAAGGCGGGGTCCCGGTTGGTGACCGTCGCCCGGTACGCCGTTGCGTCCTTGCCGCGGGCCGCGGCGACCATCCGCGCCAGGACGGCCTGCACCTCGCCGGTGCGGTCAGGGCGGGACGGGCCGGTAGCGCCGGTGCTGGTGGCGGGTCCGGCCGGCGGACCGGGCGGGGGACCGGTGGAGCTCGTGCACCCGGCGACGGCGGGCCCGCCCAGGGCGAGCACGACGACCAGGGTCACCAGGAGGGCGGCGGCAGGTTGCCGCCGGATGCGAGTGCTCAGCCGGGTCGGCTGGCGCCGTTGAACGGCATGTAGGACATCTTGGTGTACTCCACGGACTTCCCGGGGCGGGGCGCGTGGATGATCATGCCGTTGCCGGCGTAGATGCCGACGTGGCTGCGGTTGCTGTAGAAGAACACCAGGTCACCGGCCTGCAGCTGCGACCGGGAGACACTGCGGCCCACCCGGATCTGGTCCCAGGAGATCCGCGGCAGGCTGACCCCGACGGTCCGCCAGGCGGCCAGGGTCAGGCCCGAGCAGTCGTAGGAGCCAGGCCCCTCGGCGGCGAACACGTACGGCTTGCCGATCTGCGCCTTGGCAAAGGACAGCACCTGCGCGCCCTTGCTGGAGCCGCCGGTGTCGGTCGGGGTGTCGGTGGTGTTCGTGCTGTTGGTGGCCCCGGCGGCGCTGCCGGTGGTCGCTGCGGCAGCGGTGCTGTTCTCGGCCTGTTGCCGCGCCTCCTCGGCCGCCTTCTTCTCCTCCGCGGCGATCCGGGCGCGCTCTTCGACCGTCAGCTTGGCCAGCACAGTCTTGGCCTCGGCGACCTTGTCGTCGGAGGCCTTGCGGAGGCGCTTCAGCTCGGCGTCCTGCTGCTTGAGCAGGGCCACGTCGGAGGCGGAGGAGCGCTCCAGCTCGGTCAGCTTGCCCTGCTCGGCCTGGTAGTCCTGCAGGGTCGCGTTCTGGTTCTCGCTGACCTTCTCCACGGTGGAGATCTGGCTCAGGAAACCGTCGGTGTCCTCGGTGAAGAACAGCTGCGCGGCGGTGTCGAGGCTGCGGTTCTGGAACTGTGCCAGCGCGACCTGGCCGACCTGCTGCCGCATCCGGATGACTCTGGCGGTCTGGGCCTTGACGTCGGCCTGCTTCGTCTTCAGCTTCTTGCGGCCCGCACCCAGCTTCTGCTGGACGGCCACGTACTCCTGGTCGAGGGCTGCCGCGTCGGTCTGCAGCCGCTCGACCTGGCTCTTGGCCTCCGCGACCGTCAGCGGCGGATCGGCCAGCGCGGACTGGGGGGCGATGCCGGCGAACGAGGTCGCCGCGAGGGCCAGCGTGGTCAGGCCCAGCGCAGCCCGGTGGACCAGGCGCGACCCGCGGGCCGGAACGGCATCGCTGCTGCGTGACGACACGCCGACGTCCACCCCTCTTGCTTCTGCTGGTACCCCGACTCCCGAATCCCAGTGTCCCCGGCGCTCGAGAGGAATGTGATCACACTAGGTCACGGAATGGTCACTGCCAAATCCCTCAGGCCCGCTGCAGACACCCCTGTCACAGGAGGGTCACCGTTGGGTCACAGGGTGCCCGGACACCGTGCAGGGCGGCCGGACCGGCCGCGATACCCCCCGGTCAGCAGGGTCAGGCTGCTCACCTGGGTCAGCCGGACTCCGACCAGGGCAGCGGGGACGGGATCGCCTGGCCGCGGCGGGCCCCCGGCACCAGCCGCAGCGGGGGCACCAGTCCGGACGCGGCGAGGGCGGCGAGCGCGGCCTGCTCTGACGCGTCCAGGTCCACCGCGTCCGGGCGGCCCAGCAGCACCGAGACCACGCAGTCGTCGCAGGCCAGGCCGCGGACCGCGCACCCGTCGCAGTCCACGTGCAGCGTCTCCGACGTCGCGTCCATCCGCAGTCCCTTCGCCATGTCCCTCGAGGCCTTTGACGCCACTGTCCGGGACGGGACTGACACTTCTGTCATGAGGCATCCGCGATGACCGAGCTACCCCCGCCCCGGGACGTGTACTCCCACGGCCACCACGAGTCGGTGCTCCGGTCGCACCGCTGGCGCACCGCGGAGAACTCCGCCGGCTACCTGCTGCCGTACCTGCGGCCCGCCGACCGGGTGCTCGACATCGGAACCGGGCCCGGCACGATCACCGTCGGGCTCGCCGGCCTGGTCCCCGACGGGGCGGTGACCGGGATCGACAACGCCGACGCAGCCGTGGCGAGCACCCGGCAGCTGGCGGCCGAGCAGGGCCTGCCCAACCTGACGGCCGAGGCCGGCGACGTGTACGCCCTCGGCTACGCCGACGGGGCCTTCGACGTCGTGCACGCCCACCAGGTGCTGCAGCACCTGAGCGACCCGGTGGCCGCCCTTCGCGAGATGGCCCGGGTGTGCCGGGCCGGCGGGCTGGTCGCCGTCCGGGACGCCGACTACGCCGCCATGACCTGGTACCCGAGCCACCCCGGGCTGGATCGCTGGCTGGCCCTGTACCAGGAGGTGGCCCGTGCCAACCGCGCCGAGCCGGACGCCGGACGCCGGCTCGGCTCCTGGGTCCGCCAGGCCGGGCTGCGGCTGGTCTCCTCGGAGGCGTCGGCCTGGTGCTTCAGCCGCGCCGAGGACGTGGCCTGGTGGTCGCAGACCTGGGCCGAGCGACTCCGGGCGTCGGCGTTCGCCGCCCAGGCCCAGCACCGGGGACTCAGCACCGCCGCAGAGCTGGCCGAGCTGTCCGCCGCCTGGCACGCCTGGGCGGCCCACCCCGACGCCTGGTTCGCGGTCCTGCACGGGGAGGTGCTGGCCGCGCCGGCTCGCGACCGGCCCTGACCCGACCCTCGCCGGCGGTGGCACAACGGGAGTGTCGCTCCCCCGGTTGTCAGCGCGGGCGCCTAACGTCCGCAGGCATGGCGCCCGCCCCGCTCCAGGCCTCGTTCGACGACCTGGGCACCCACCTGTCGCAGGTGACGTTCTGCGTGGTGGACCTGGAGACGACCGGCGGAGCCGAGACCGACGCCATCACCGAGATCGGCGCCGTCAAGGTCCGCGGCGGGGAGGTGCTGGGCGAGTTCCAGACCCTGGTCAACCCGCAGACCGCCATCCCCCCGCTGATCGCGGTGCTGACCGGCATCACCAACACGATGGTGGCCGAGGCGCCGTCGCTGCGGCAGACGCTGCCGGCGTACCTGAGCTTCGCCGAGGGGACGGTGATGGTCGCGCACAACGCCCCCTTCGACGCCGGCTTCCTCCGCCGGGCCTGCGAGGCGCTCGGCTATCCGTGGCCGCGGTACCCGATCGTGGACACCGCCACCCTGGCCCGCCAGATCCTGCTCCGCGACGAGGTGCCGAACTGCCGGCTGGCCACGCTGGCCCGGCACTTCCGGGCCACCGCCACCCCGAACCACCGGGCCCTGACCGACGCCCAGGCCACCGTGGACGTGCTGCACGGGCTGATGGAGCGCGTCGGCAACCTCGGCGTCCACACCCTGGAGGACCTGGCCGAGTTCAGCCGCAAGGTCTCCCCGCAGCGTCGGGCCAAGCGGACCTGGGCCGAAGGACTGCCCGCCGAGCCCGGCGTCTACCTGTTCGTGGCCGAGCACCCGGACACCACCGATCCCGGCGGCCCCGCCCGGACCACCCGCCAGGTGCTGTACGTGGGCAAGTCGACCAACATCCGCACCCGGGTGCGCAGCTACTTCACCGCGGCGGAGAAGCGGCCGCGGATGGACGAGATGGTCCGGGTGGCCACCGGCGTGGAGGCGGTCGCCTGCCACACCCCCCTGCATGCCGAGGTCGTCGAGCTACGACTGATCGCCCGGCACGCGCCCCGCTACAACCGGCGCTCCAAGTTTCCCGAACGGGACCTGTGGATCAAGATCACCGACGAGGCCTACCCGCGGCTGTCGGTGGTCCGGGCGGTGAAGGATGACGAGGCGACCTACTTCGGCCCGTTCCGGAACCGGCGGGCAGCCGAGGACGTGGTGCTGGCCATCTACGACGGGTTCCCGATCCGGCAGTGCACCCCGCGGCTCAGCCCGCGGAAGCCGTCGGCCGCTTGCGCGCTGGCCGGCATGGGTCGCTGCTCGGCGCCGTGCGACGGAACCATCTCGCTCGTCGGCTACAGCGAGGTCGTGGCCCGGGTCCGGACCGCGTTGTCCAGCGACGTCCGACCGGCGGTGACCGGGGTCCAGCGGCGACTGGCCCGGCTCGTCGACCAGCAGCGGTACGAGGAGGCCGCCACCATCCGCGGCCGGCTGGACACGCTGGTCCGCACCGGCACCCGGTTCCACCGGGTGCGCAGCCTGGCGGCCTGCCCGGAGATCGTCGCGGCCCGCCGCAGCGGGAACGCCTGGGAGATCCACGTGATCCGCTACGGCCGGTTGGCGGCGGCCGGCGTCGCCCGGCCCGGGGACGTTCCGCAGGCCGTGGCCCGGGCCGTGCGGGCCACCGCCGAGACGGTCCAGCCCCCGGTCGGCCCGCTGCCGGCGGCCGGCATCGAGGAGACCGAGCGGATCGCCGCCTGGTTGGAGCAGCCCGGCTCCCGGATCATGGAGATCACGGGCGACTGGATGTGGCCGCTGCACGCCGTGCTGGACCATGAGCAGCTGGTGCGGCACGCCCTGCCCGCCGCCCGACCCGTCCCCGCCGCGGAACCCGTCGGCTCTCTAGGATGAGGCCATGGTCACCGCGATCGTGTTCGTCAGCGCCGACGTCGCCCGGATCGGCGAGGTCGCCGAGCAGATCGCGGCGCTGGAGGGGGTCAGCGAGGTCTACTCCGTGACCGGCACCATCGACCTGATCGCGCTGGTCCGGGTGGGCAGCCACGACCAGGTTGCCGAGGTCGTCGCGGACCGGCTCAACAAGGTCCCCGGGGTGCTGGACACCGAGACCCACATCGCGTTCCGGGCCTACTCCCGGCACGACCTGGAGGCAGCGTTCTCCCTCGGCGGGGAATAGCCAGTGCCCCGGATCAGCGACCGGACCCTGGTGGTGCTGACCGGCGTGCTCGTCGCCGTGCTGCTCGGCGCGATCGCCCTCGCGGTCAGCATCGGCCGGCAGCCGGCGATGGAGCCGGTGCCGGTCCCGTCGGCGACGCGGGCCTGATCGCCTGGCGGGTCAGAGGACCGCGATCCGCAGGACCACCGCGCCCAGACAGACCACCATCACCGCGAGCATCCCCACCAGCTGGATCACCCACCGGTTCTGGCGCGGCGCGTAGGCCAGGACGGCGCCGGACAGGGCGCCGACCGCGATGCCGCCGATCATCCCCAGCCAGCCGAAGCTGGTGAAACCGACCAGCACTGCGTACAGCACCAGCAGGACCAGCAGCCCGATGTCCGGGCGGATGTCCTCCCCGGTGCTCAGCTTGCCCACCGCGTTGGCGGCCAGCAGGCCGACGATCGCCGCCGACGCCCCGTAGGTCGCTCCGCTGTCGGGCCCGAGGACGAAGAACAGGGTCATGCCTCCCAGCCCGGCTGCCGCGTACAGCACCAGGAAGCGCCAGCCGCCCAGCGCCGACTCCATGGCCCGCCCGACCAGCCAGAGCACCAGCAGGTTCATCAGAACGCCGAAGATCCGCCCGGACACCGCCGCCGAGGTCACCAGCCGCCAGAACTGCCCGTCGGCGACGCTGAGGTTGTCCATCACCAGCAGCCCCGTGGCCAGTCCCCCGCTGACGAGGTCGAGGACCCAGACCGCCGCCGTCGCGATCATCACCCCGACCGTGGCGCGCTGACCACCGGCGGTGATCTGCGCCCCGAACCGGGTCCGCGGCTGCCGGACGCCGGCCCGCCCGGAGGAGACGCAGCGGGGGCACTGGAACCCCACCGACGCGGCGTTCATGCACTCCCCGCAGATCGGCTTGCGGCACCGCTGGCAGGTGATACCGGTCATCCGGTCCGGATGCCGGTAGCACCCCACGAACCCGGGGGCGGTGAAGCCGGGTCCCGCCGCGGGCGGCTCGCTCATCGCTGGCTCGTCGGGGCTGCGCGACGGGCGGTCAGGCCGACGTGTCGACCGAGGTGATCACCACCGGGTCGACGGGACGGTCGTTGCGGCCGACGCGGACCGAGGCGATCTTGTCGACGACGTCGCGGCTGGCCTGGTCGGCCACCTCGCCGAAGATCGTGTGCCGTCGGTTCAGATGCGGGGTCGGGCCGACGGTGATGAAGAACTGCGAGCCGTTGGTGCCGGGTCCGGCGTTGGCCATGGCCAGCAGGTACGGCTTGTCGAACTGCAGCTCCGGGTGGATCTCGTCACCGAAGGTGTAGCCCGGGCCACCGGTCCCGATGCCGAGCGGGCAGCCGCCCTGGATCATGAAGCCGTCGATCACCCGGTGGAAGGTCAGCCCGTCGTAGAACCGGCCGGTGGTGGGCTGGCCGCTCTCGGGGTCGCGGATACTCCTTGCTGCCGTCGGCGAGGCCGGTGAAGTTCGCCACCGTCTTCGGGGCGTGGTCGGCGAACAGGTTGATCACGATGTCGCCGTGGTTGGTGTGCAGGGTTGCCGTGCTGGCCACGTCGGGCTGCCTCTCGTCGGTCGGGTCGTGTCTCGGTCGGTGTCGGTCGTCGGGCTGGCGTGCTCACGCTGTGTCCCGCGCGCAGCGGCGGGGACGGCCGGCGGTCCATCCTGTCACGGCCCGCCAATCGGGGGCGCGACCCGACCCGAGCCCGGGCGCCGACCGTACGGGGACATCCCCCACCCGCCCCGGACACCCCCGCGACACCCTGTGGCGGCCCCGTACCCGGACGATACGGTGGGGCGCAGGCCTCGCCGGCGGCGTCGACCACGGCCCCGCGGCAGCGCTTCGCACCCTGTGGAGGAACCGTGAGCAAGAAACGCCAGACCCAGGACCTCGTCCAGTCCGCAGCCGACAAGGTCGGGCCGCTGGCCCACGCTGCCGCCGACCGGCTCGAGGCCGCCGCCGAGCGGATCGTCCCGCTGGCCCACTCTGCGGCCGACCGGGTCGGACCGCTGGCCCACGACGCCGCCGACCGGGTGGCCCCCTTCGCCCAGCAGGCGCTCGACCGGGTGGGCCCGTTGGCGCAGCAGGCCCGGGACCGCACGGTCGAGACCGTGGGGCCGCTGGCCCACACGGCCGCCGACCGGGTCAGCCCGCTGGTCGACCAGGCCGCCGGCTACGTGTCGCCGATCGCGCACGAGTTCTCCGACCGGGTCAGCCCGTACGCGAAGTCGGCCAAGCAGCAGGGCGCCAAGGTCGCCCACGATGCCGTCCAGCGCTTCGGTCCCGCCCTCGAGGACGCCATGGACCGGGTGCCGCCCGCGGTGGAGGCGGCGCGCGAGCGGCTCCACGACGACGTCCTGCCGAAGGTGATCAGCATGCTGAGCGCCGCGGCCGCGACGCCGGTCGTCACCGAGGCGACCAAGCGGGGCAAGGCGACGCTGGCCGCAGCCAAGGGTGAGCTCGAGCTGCCCAGCCCGAAGCCCAAGCGGCGCTGGATCAAGCGCCTGCTGATCGTGGCCGCGCTCGGGGGGATCGTCGTCATCGCGGCGAGGAAGCTGTTGGGCAGCCAGGATGCCGACTGGCAGGCCGCGCGTCCGACCACCCCGTACACCCCCGGCCAGCCGGCGACGCCGACCTGGACCTCGGCCACCGACACCCCGGCCGAGGAGGGCGCCCCGGTCACCAACGGGCAGACGCCCGACGCCGAGACCCCGACCGACACCACCGAGGGCCCGGCCGACACCGTCGTCGACCCGACCGGTGAGACCGCCGAGGTGTCCCCCTCGGTCGGTGAGGTGCCCACCGAGACCGCCGAGACCGCCGAGACCGCCGAGGCCGCCGAGGCCGCGGAGGGCGGAGAACCGGAGGCCGCGCCGGAGTCGGCGGACTCGGGCGCGCCCAGCGAGCAGGACGATGCGCCCGAGTCGGACGAGATCGAGGACGGCACCGCTCCCGACTCGGATCGGTCCGGCTACGGCGGCGAGGGTGTCTACGTCGGCAGCGAGCCGCCGGAGGGGTTCACCATCAAGGGCAACGAGCGCTCGATGAAGTACCACCTGCCCGAGTCGGCCGGTTGGAGCCGCACCATTGCTGAGGTCTGGTTCAACAGCGAGGAGGCGGCGCAGGCCGCCGGCTTCGTCCGCGCCCAGCGCTGACTCCGCAGAGCGCCCCGGCCCGTGCGGGCCGGGGCGCTCTGCCGTTCCCAGCCCCGATCTCGGGCCGATCTCGGGCCGATCCTCACAGTGAGCCGTGCCGGCGGGCCTTCCTGGTCAGCGGCCCTCCCGGGTCGCCGGGGACGACGGAGGACGGCGATGGCGCGGGGCACGGCGCGGGGCGCACAACAGGGCACACGGCGGGGCGCGCCGGGCCCGGGGGCGGCTGGCCCGGGGTCGGCTGGCTGGGGGTCGGCTGGTTCGCGGTCGGCTGGTTCAGGGTCACCGGCCGAGGCATCCGGACGCACCGTTCGCCGCATCCACCCCCGATGGAGCGCCGGCGGCTGGCCGCACCCCACGCAGGACTGGGTCGACGCCACGCCGTTCCGGGCCCATCTCGAGCACCTGATGACCGCCGGTGACCTGACGGTGGAGATGGCGGCCGCGCTGACCGGGGTGCCGGTCCGAGCGGCCCGGCACCTGGTGCACGGACGCGGCGGCCGGCCGCTGCGCAGGATCAGCCCGGAGATGGGGCGCCGGCTGCTCCGGATTACCACCCTGGACGCCCGGCGGGTGGGCAGCCGGGTGGTGCGAGCCGAAGCCACCCGGGATCGGCTGCTGGCGTTGACCGCCAGCCGGGGGGCGACCGAGCTGCTGGCCGAGCTGGGGGTGACCGAGGATCAGGCCCGGGCGGTGCTCGACGGCACCCAGGTCTGCCCGCAGCTGGTCGCGCTGAAGGTGGCGGCAGCGTACGCGGTCGCGACCGCCCGCGAGGACCTGGTCTACCGACTGCCGGGGCGAGCGGCCTGAGCTGGGCCACCGCGCCCCTACGATCACCGGCGTGAGCAACCCGTGGCTGGCCGGCGGATCGGCGGCGGCGAGCGCGTTGGTGTTGCTGGTCACGGCCAGGCCGGTGCTCCGGAGCTTGCCCGAGCCGTCACCCGACGACCCTGACGCCACGGCCAAGGTCGCCTACGCCGACCTGGCCCGGCCCGGCTTCGTGGTCACGGTCGCCGCTCTGGGCGGGGTGGCGGCGGCGGCCAGCGGCTGGCTGGTCTGGGGACCGGCCATGCCCTTGTGGCTGGTGCTGAGCACGGTGGGGGTGCTGCTGGCGGCGATCGACGGCGGCACCACCTGGCTGCCGCTGACGGTGACCCGGGTCGCGTGGGGGCTGATGGGACTGGCCGGCCTGGTCGGCCTCGGCTGGGCCGCGGAGGTGGCCGCCGACTGGCCGGCCCAGATGCTGCGCACCCTCGGCGGCGCCGTGGCGGCCGGGGGTCTCTATCTGGTGGTGTGGCTGGTCAGCCGGGGCGGCTTCGGCTTCGGTGACGTCCGGTTCGCGCCGCTGATCGGGGCGGCGGCGGGCGCGGAGTCGTGGTCGCTGCTCTGGTCTGCCCTGGTCCTGGGCAGCGTCGTCGGCGGCGTGGTGGGCCTGGTGCGGCTGCTCAGCCGCCGGCGGGGGCCGTTCCCGTACGCACCTGCGATGCTGACCGGTGCCTACCTCGCCCTGGCGCTGCCCGTCCTGGGGCGCTGAGGTGCTCAGACCCCGGCAGGTTGGGGCCGGGCGCTCAACAGGTGCACCAGCGCCCGCCCGTACGCCTCGGCGGCCGTCGGCTGCGCCTCGGTGTGGAAGGCGGGCACGGGACCACCGACGGTGACCACGAAGCCCGCCGAGGACGCGTCCAAGGACAGGAAGCCGTCCCCCAGCAGCTCGCGGAGCTGGTCTTCGCGCGGCAGCCACACCACCTCGTCGGAAGCGACCGAGTCCAGCGCCCACTCGACCGTCCCGTTGAAGTGGAACCTCGCCTCTCCGTTGCGCACCACCAGCTCGACGACCATGTCGCTGACCGTGAACACGGAGTCCGCGATCTCCGGGCGGGGGATGAAGAACTGGTCACCGTTCTGCGGGGTCCAGGGGATCCGGTGTGACAGGTCCGTCGCCAGCTCACGGGAGATGTTCGGCGGAGCGGTGTGGGTCCCGGTCGACGCGCCGGGTCCGGACGGGGTCGCGGCAGGTGTCGCTGCAGTCATCTGAGCAGTATCGCCGCCCGGCCAAGGGGTCCGGCCGACCCCTCCGTCACGGCCGGCCCGGCTTCCTCGCCCGAACTAGGCTCGAAGCCATGACGACCGACCCCCGGGCTGGCTGGTACCCGGATCCCGCCGGTCGTCCCGACACGTACCGCTGGTGGGACGGCGGCCGCTGGACCGACGAGACCAGCGACGTGCCGAACGCGCCGGCCCCGCCGGCCTCGGCACTCGGTGGCTCACCGGTCCGGCCGCACTCGACCGGCCGCCGGCTGGTCGCCCTGGTGCTGGTGGCCGCCCTGTTCGCCTCCGCCGGGGTGGGGGTTGGCCTGTGGCTGTGGCGGGACGGCGCCGCGCCGTCCCGCGACCTGGCCGCGGGCGGGGCCCCCGCCCCCAGGTCCACGGCCAGCGCACCGTCGGGTCGGCTCGACGAGCAGACCCGGACCGCCACCATCGGGTCGGCGACGATGCAGCTGCCGGACTCACCGTACGTGGTGCACGACGACCCGGTCGGCGTCCACGGGCTGCTCGGGGCCGCGTTTCTGGCCGAGGCCGAGGTGCACACCGACTACCAGGGCTGGCACGACTGGTCGGCCATGGTGGCGTTGGCCTGGGTCGACCCCGAGCTGACGCGGTCCGAGAAGCTGCGGGACGGCGCGGCCGCCACCCTGCCCCGGATCGCCGCCACCCTGTACGGCGACCACCCGACCGAGGTCAGCGACCTGTCCACCGCCGACCAGGCCGTCGACGGCCGCCCGGGCGTGCTGGTGACCGCGACCGTGCACTACGACATCGACGGCCTGCCCAGCCGCTACGACACCGTCACCGCGCATCTGGTGAAGCTCGAGGACGGCACCGTGGTCGCGGCCCTCAGCTCGGTCCCCGACGACGCGGACCAGACCGTGGTGGCGACCGCCGCGGCCTCCTTGGCCTCGCTCCGGGTCGGCTAGCCACCCGTTCCGCGAGCGCAGCACCCCACCGGTCTCAGCCGCCGGTCTGGACCTCGCGCACGACGCTGACCCACTGGGCCAGCTTCTGCTCGGCCGCGCCGGTGTCGACCGCGGCACGGGCCCGCTCCAGCTGCCCGGCGAGCTGGCCGGTGAGGTCCTCCCCGGTGGGTCCGTCGTGGGCGAGCAGGGCGGCGGCGGCGTTCAGCAGCACCACGTCGCGCACGGGTCCGGGCGCCCCGGCCAGCACGTCGTGGACGACCTGCGCGTTGGTGGCGGCGTCCCCACCGACCAGGTCGGCGACCGTGGCCCGGGCGATGCCGAGGTCCTGGGGGTCCAGCTCGGTCCGTCGGACCTCGCCGTCGCGGTAGAGCCAGACCGTCGACGTGGTGGTGGTGGTGAGCTCGTCGAGACCGTCGCCGCCGTGCACGACCATCCCCTGGTTGCCGCGGTCGGCGAACACCCCGGCCATCAGCTCGGCCATCCGGGCATCCGCGACACCGACGGCCTGAGCCACCGGCTGTGCGGGGTTGGCCAGCGGACCCAGGAAGTTGAACGTCGTCGGGATCCCCAACTCCCGCCGCGGGGCGGCGGCGTGTCGCAGGGCCGGGTGGTACAGCGGGGCGAACAAGAACCCGATCCCGGCCCGGTCGACCACCTGCTGCTGCTGGAGGGGGGCCAGGGCCAGGGTGACCCCGAGGGCTTCGAGGACGTCGGCGGCCCCGCAGGCCGAGGAGGCGGCCCGGTTGCCGTGCTTGACGACCCGGGCCCCGGCGCCGGCCGCGACGATCGCCGCCATGGTCGAGATGTTCACCGTGTTGGCCCGGTCGCCGCCGGAGCCGACCACGTCGACCGCGGCCCCGCCGATCTCGATGGGGGTGGCGAACTCGAGCATGGTCTCGGCCATCCCGGTCATCTCGGCCACCGTCTCGCCCTTGCTGCGCAGCCCGATCACGAACGCGGCCCACTGCGCGGGGGTGGCGTCACCGGACAGGATCTGCTGCATCGCCCAACTGGTCGCCTCGGCATCCTGGTCCTGCCCGGCCACCAGGCCGGACAACAGCTGCGGCCAGCTGGTCACGGCCCCGCTGTCGACGGCCACTAGCCGGCCGCGACCGAGCGACTCGCGTCCCCGGCCCGGGCTGCCCGGAGCAGCGCGGCCACCGCCTCGGGCAGCCGCATCGGGTCCACCGGATGCGGCAGCACCCCGTCCGCCCGGGACCAGGTGGCCAGCCAGGCGTCGTCGCGCCGCCCGGTCAGGACCAGGATCGGCGGGCAGCCGAAGATCTCGTCCTTCAGCTGGCGGCACAGCCCCATCCCCCCCGGCACCGCCTCGCCGTCGAGGATGGCGAGGTCGATGCCCCCGCCGTCCATCGCGGTCAGCACGGCCGGCTGGGTGGCGACCTCGAGCACCCGCACCTCCGGCAGATCGCGGGCCACCCTGCGCCCGAGCGAGAGCCGCACGTGCTCCCGCGTGGTCCGGTCCGACGCGTACAGCAGCACCGCCAGCCTCGGCGGCTCCGCCGGTGCCTCGTGCTCCTGCCCGGTCTCGCCGACCGCGTCCGGGTCGATGTCCTCGCCCGCCTCGCTGCCGAGCTCGACCTCCTCGACGGCCTGGCTCTCCCTGTCGGTCATCTCACATCGCTCTCACGGCTCGGGCTGACTCCGGCTGCGATCGTATCGCGGCCGCCGGCGGCCCTCCCCTGCCACGAGCGTCGCGTAACCGCTCGCGGTCGACGCCGGGACGACGACGCGGACGACACGCTTTTCGTCGTCGGCGAGGAGGAAGACGACGGCACCTAAGGCGAGCGGTTGCGGGAGCAGCCGAAATCAACCAGCGTGCCCTGGGGTGACCTGCGGAGACGTTGCGGCAATAATGACCCCCGTGGCTCTCCATTCACACGAGATCAGCGGCTCCATGATCAAGCCGCAGGGCGCAGTGCACCGCATTGCCCAGTCCCGGCTGCGGGGTCGCCCCGGGCGCCCGGACGCGGTCGCGGTGGGCGTGATCGTGTGGCTGGCGTCGGAGCTGATGTTCTTCGCCGCCCTGTTCGCCGCGTACTTCACGGTCCGCAACGTGACGAACTCCCAGGCGGCCCAGGCCGGCACCGAGACGTTGTGGCAGGCGTCGACGGAGATGCTGAACATCCCCTTCGCGATCATCAACACCTCGGTGCTGGTGGCCAGCTCGTTCACCTGCCAGATGGGCGTGTTCGCCGCCGAGCGCGGCCAGGTCAAGCGGACCGGCGCCCTGATCGCCTTCCCCAAGTGGGGCCTCCGCGAGTGGTACGTGCTGACCTTCTTGATGGGGGCCTTCTTCATCGGCGGTCAGGTCTTCGAGTACGCCGCCCTGTTCTCCGAGGGCGCGACCATGTCGACCAACGTGTACTGGTCGGCGTTCTTCCTGGCCACCGGTTTCCACGGGCTCCATGTCACAGGCGGCCTGGTGGCCTTCGTCTTGTTGTTGGGCCGCACCTTCCTGGCCCGGACGTTCACCCATGAGCAGGCGGTCAGCGCCGTCGTGGTCTCCTACTACTGGCACTTCGTCGACGTGGTGTGGATCGCGCTGTTCGGCGTGATCTACCTGCTCCGCTGAACGGCCGGAGGACCGACTCGGCTGCATCCGCGGGTGCAGCCACAACTGAATACCTGTAGGGCGAGTGCGACCAGCTGGACCTCAGCTGGTCGTCCAGCGACCGCACAACCGAGAGGGACCCCACGTGCGATTCCTGACCGCAAGACGTCGGCACCCGGCGGCCAAGGTGCTGCTGCTGCTGTTCGCCCTGTTCGTCATGGGTGCCCTCTACTCTGCCGTCTCGCCGGCGTCGAAGTCGGCGGCCGACACCGGCACCAGCCAGCAGATCGCCGAGGGCAAGGCGCTGTTCTCCGTCAGCTGCGCGTCCTGCCACGGCCTCGGTGGCGAGGGTCAGGTCAGCGGCAAGGTCCAGGGCCCGCCCCTGACCGGGGTGGGTGCCGCGGCGGTGGAGTTCCAGGTCGCAACCGGCCGGATGCCGATGGCCAAGCCCGGGGCGCAGGCGCCGGTGAAGCCCAGCCAGTTCACCGAGGAGGAGGTGCTGGCCCTCGCGGCCTACGTCGCCACCCTCGGACCCGGCCCGGCCATCCCCGAGCCGGCCGCGTACGACCCGGCCGGGTTGAGCGAGGAGGACATCGCCCGCGGCGGCGAGCTGTTCCGCGCCAACTGCTCGGCCTGTCACAACTTCGAGGGGGCCGGCGGGGCGTTGCCGGGCGGCAAGTACGCCCCCGCCCTGCGCGACGTCAGCAACCTGCACCTGTACGAGGCGATGGTCACCGGTCCGCAGCAGATGCCGGTCTTCTCCAACGGCGTGCTGAAGCCGGACGACAAGCGGGCCGTCATCGGCTACCTGAACGAGCTGCACGAGCAGCCGAACCGGGGCGGTCTCGCCTTCGGGGGCCTCGGCCCGGTGGCTGAGGGCATGTGGGCGTGGATCGCCGGGCTCGGCGTCCTGGTGCTGTTCGCGGTCTGGATCGCGGCCAAAGGAGTGAGGGCACGATGAGCACGGAGATCGAACCGCGGGACCACGACAAGGTGCCGCCCGCGCCCGGTGAGCTCACCACGCTGGACGACGACCGCTATCCCGTGCCGGACCCCGGCATGGAGGAGCACCTCCCCCGGCTGACCGACGTCGACGAGGACGCCGCCGACCGCGCCGCCCGGATCGTGTCGATGTTCTTCGGCGCCGTGCCGCTGCTGGCCATCGCCTTCGTGGTGATCTACTTCGCGGTCGACAAAGAGGCCTACATCGACTTCGGCCCGCTGCACGCCAACGCGCAGAACGTCGGCTTCGGCCTCACCCTGGGCCTGTCCCTGCTGTTCATCGGCATCGGGGCGGTGCAGTGGGCCCGGCAGCTGATGCACGACGGCGAGATGGTGGACTACCGGCACACCGCGGCCTCCAGCGAGGTCGAGCGCACCGAGGTGATGGCCACCGTCGAGGAGGGCATCGAGGAGTCCGGCATCAAGCGCCGCAAGGTGCTCGGGTACAGCCTGCTCGGCGCCCTCGGCCTGCTGGTGGTCCCGGCCGTGGTGCTGCTGGCCGACCTGGGCCCGTGGCCCACCAAGAAGGTCCGGGCGGCCACCATCGAGAGCACCATCTGGGCCGAGGGGATCCGGCTGGTCAACGACATCACGTACGTGCCGATCAAGGCGGCGGAGATGCAGATCGGCCAGCTGGTCAACGCCCAGCCCGAGAACCTGCAGGACCTGCACGGCACGGAGTACCTGCAGGCCAAGTCCAAGGCCTCCATCATCGTGGTCCGGATGGACCCCAACACCATCAAGATCCCCGACTCCCGCCGCGACTGGCAGGTCGGCGGGATCTTGTGCTACTCGAAGATCTGCACCCACGTCGGGTGCCCGATCAGCCTGTGGGAGCAGCAGACCCATCATCTGCTCTGCCCCTGCCACCAGTCGACGTTCGACCTCGGGGACTCGGGGGTGGTCGTATTCGGGCCGGCCGCCCGGTCACTCCCGCAGCTGCCGATCACGACCGACGCCGAAGGGTTCCTGGTCGCCAAGGGACCGTTCACCGTGCCGGTCGGGCCGAGCTACTTCGAGCGCGACTCACGCAACGACTACCAGCAAGGTGAGAACTGATGGCCAAGCCTGCCGCCACCGTCACCGACGAACGCGCCGTCGCCGCCGACACACCACCCAAGGAGCTCGGCCCGGTCTTCAAGGTCGCCGCCGGTCCGGCCAAGTGGGCCGACGACCGGATCGGCATCGCCAAGCTGAGCAAGCCGTTCGTCCGGAAGGTCTTCCCCGACCACTGGTCGTTCCTGCTCGGCGAGGTCGCGCTCTACTCCTTCATCATCCTGCTGTTGACCGGGGTGTTCCTGACCATCTGGTTCAAGCCGTCGATGGGCGAGGTGGAGTACGAGGGCACCTACCAGCTGCTCCGCGGCCTGGATATGTCCGAGGCCTACGAGTCGACCCTGGCGCTCTCGTTCGACATCCGCGGCGGACTGCTGATGCGGCAGATGCACCACTGGGCAGCGATGCTGTTCATCGCCGCCATGCTGGCCCACAGCCTGCGGATCTTCTTCACCGGCGCCTTCCGCAAGCCGCGCGAGATCAACTGGCTGATCGGCGTCGGGCTGATGGCCACCGGCGTGATCGAGGGCTTCGCGGGCTACTCGCTGCCGGACGACCTGCTGTCCGGCACCGGCCTGCGGTTCGTCGACGGCCTGATCCGCGCCATCCCGGTGATCGGGACCTGGGCGGAGTTCTTCGTCTTCGGCGGGGAGTTCCCGGGCAGCCTGATCGTGCCCCGGCTGTACATGGTGCACATCCTGCTGGTGCCGGCCGTCCTGCTCGGCCTGATCGCGGCGCACCTGGCGCTGGTCGTCTACCACAAGCACACCCAGTACCCCGGCGCCGGCCGCAACGAGGGCAACGTGGTCGGCTACCCGATCTTCCCGGTCTACATGGCCAAGGCGGGCGGCTTCTTCTTCATCGTGTTCGGCGTGATCACCCTGATGGGTGGCCTCATGCAGATCAACCCGGTCTGGACCTACGGGCCCTACAACCCGGCGATGGTGACGGCGGGTTCCCAGCCCGACTGGTACATGGGCTTCGTCGAGGGTGCCATCCGGATCATGCCGAACTGGGAGAGCCACATCGGCAGCACGACCTGGTCCTGGAACGTCGCTGTTCCCGGTCTCGGCCTGATGGGGCTGTTCTTCGGCCTGATGGCCATCTACCCCTTCGTGGAGAAGTGGGTCACCGGCGACAACGACGAGCACCACATCTTGGAGCGGCCGCGGAACAACCCCACGCGCACCGCGTTCGGGGTGGCGGCCATGACCGGGTACGGCATGTTCTGGATCGGCGGCGGCAACGACCTGGTCGCCACGCAGTTCCACGTGTCGTTGAACGCGGTCACCTACTTCCTCCGGGTCGCCGTGTTCGTCACGCCGGTGCTGGCCTTCCTGGTCACCAAGCGGATCTGCATCGGCCTGCAGCGCTCCGACGAGGCCCGGCTGCTGCACGGGTCGGAGAGCGGCATCATCGTCCGCGACCCGTCCGGGGCCTACACCGAGCTGCACCATCCGATCGGCCAGGAGGAGGCGTACGCCCTCACCCAGCACAAGGAGATGAAAGCGCTGGCGCCGGCCACCGAGCGGGGCGACGTGTCTGAGAAGAAGTTCAAGCGGGAGCAGCTGCGCCGTCGGGCGACCCGGTTCTACTTCATCGACAGCCTGGCCAAGCCGACCCGCGCCGAGCTGGAGGAGGCCGCGCATCACGGCCACGGGAACGGAGACGGCCAGGGGAACGGGCATGGCAACGGGCACGCCGTCGGCACCGGCGACGGGCAGCCTGCGGTCACCGTCGGCGGGGCCTTCGAGGGCGAGGGGCACCCGGCCCCCTGATTCCGCCGCACCCCCGTCGTCAGGGACGGACGCCATCGGCCACGAGCCCCGTGCTCGTGGCCGGTGCGCTTCTCGGGGCCGTCGCGCGGTCAGCGGGGTGTGCGATTGCTCACGTCGGGGCCGACACGGGATGATTCGCCGGCCGGGCGGCGTTGGGCTGAGGGGACCATAGACGTCTGCCCGCACTCACCCATCGACCCCGCGAGGATCAAGCACCGCTCCGTCATGTCTCATCGCAGCCCCCTGTCCACCCGCCCGACCCCTGACGCCGACGGCGAGACCGAGGAGATCTCCCCCTCGCCGTCGGCCCCCTCGCCGTCCCTCGACGAGACGACGATCGAGCCGCCCGACGACGAGAAGGACAAGGGCCTCGGCCTGTCCCTGACCCAGATCGTCGGCGGCGCCCTGGCCGCGATGACGGCAGCCTTCCTCGGTTCCCGGATGAGCCTGGCCGGAACGGTGGTCGGCGCCGCCGCGGCCAGCATCATCGCGGCCGTCGCCGGCTCCCTCTACACGGCCTCGCTCCGCCGGACCCGGGACAAGGTCCGCTCGGTCTGGGGCGGTCAAGCGAGTGCCGTGCCGACCACCATCGACACCGTGCCGCACTGGGAACCGGCGGCCGGCGCGCCGACCCAGGTCACCGGGGTCCCGACCGCGGTGGCCGGCGTGCCGGCGGCCGTCGGCGGTGTGCCGGCCGCGGTCAGCCCGCGGAGCCCGGGCACGCGACTGGTCGAGACCGAGCCCACCGACCCGCGGCAGCGGTCACGCGTTCGCCGACTGGTCGTCCGGATCGTGCTCGGCGCGGTCGCCATCTTCGGCGTCGCCGTCCTCTCGCTGACCCTCCTCGAGCTCGTCGCCGGCCAGCCGCTGTCCGGTGGCGACGGCACGACCATCAGCAACGTGCAGGCCCCGGCCCCCGAGCGGGCCAGCTCGCCCACCGAGGAGGCGACCGCGCCCGCGGACAGCCCCAGCGCCGAGCCGTCGGCGACCCCGGAGCCGTCGGCCGGCGCCGAACCGACGCAGACCCCGTCGGCGCCCGCGTCGGAGACCCCGACCGCGGAACCGTCGACCAGCTCGCCCCCCTCGTCGACCCCGACGCCGTCCACGGGCACCGCCGGTGACCAGGCCGGGACCGTGGAGGGCGCGGGTGGCTCCTGAGCGGAGCCACCGTCCCCAGCGCCCGTCGCTCGGCCGCTGGGTAGCCCGACCCTCAGCAAACCCGTAGCGCGTACCGGGGCGACTGTCAGTCCCGGCGGCCACCCTGGTAGCAGCCGGACCGCCAGGAAGCCGAGGTACTCGACATGACCGTGCTCCATCTCCACGCCGACGTCGCCGTGCACCGCGCAGCGGCGGACGTGTTCGGCTACCTGTCCGACTTCCGGCTGGCCCGGCAGTGGCGGAGCGAGGTCATGGCCTCCGCCATGTCGCCGGAGGGGCCGATGCGCGCCGGCAGCCGGCTGCGCGAGGTGGCGGTGATCGCCGGTCGTCAGGTGGTGACCGAATCCGTGGTCACCGGCTTCCAGGCCGGACGCCGAGTTCACCTTCGGTCACCTCGACGGGCCGCTGCCCGTGTCCGGGTCCTACCGCGTGACCCCGACCGGTCCGGACAGCTGCCGGGTGGAGTACCGGCTGGACGTGGAGCTGGTCGGGCGCTGGGCCCTGCTGGCCCCGGTTTCCGGCTCACCGGCCCGCGGACGATGGCCGCCTCGCTCGACGAGCTGCGCTACCGCCTGGAGTCCGCGGTCGGTCCGCCCCCGGATGGACCGCCGCTCAGCGGCGTAACCGGTCACCGGGACATCGTGACCGCTTCCGCCGGGTCTACCCGGCGGTTGTGTCCACGATGGTCGGTGGCCAGTGGCGACTCGGCCAGGGACCGGCCGAGGTACCGGGTCAGCGTGCTGCCGGACTCCGCCAGCCGGCAGCGCACGGCGCCCGGCACCTCCTCGACGTCGACCCCCAGGGCGAGCACGCTGTCGAGCACCCGGTTGCCCCCGAGCAGACCGGGTAGCACGCCGGAGCCCGGGGTCCAGGTCGAGGTCCTCCACCAGCAGCTCACGGCCCGCCCGCCGGACCGTGGACCGGCTCCGCAGCCGCCCACCGCGCTCACCGTCGCGCCCGAGCACCACCGTCTCCCGCACGCGGGCCCGGGCGCCGTGGGCCAGGTCCAGCTGCAGACCCCGGGTCACCTCGGCGCCGTCGGCCACCACCAGCGGCTCCCCGCGCCAGTCCAGCACCGCCCCATCGGCCAAACGGATGCGGGTGTGCCAGCTCGCCGGCGAGCCCCGACCGTGGTACGCCACGGTGCCGGCCACCTCACTCAGCTGCACGGATGCGCCCGGGCCCAGCTCGACCTCGATCTCGACCGCATCGCCGCCGAGGAGCAGCGCCGTGGTGGCGACCAGGGCGAGGCGGCACCCGCCGGGCGGTCCGGGCAGCTGCAGCACCCGCAACAGGCCCGCCGTGTGCCAGTGCACGTGGCGACCGGCGCGGACCTCCACCGCGATCCGGGTGGGGGGCATCTCGGGGCTATCCTGCCGGCTCAGTGGGCGTGCCGGGTGCCGTCGGCGTGGCTGTGCAGCCCCCCTGGGTCCGGCGGCGTGGACGTGCGGAGCCATCGGGCCCGGGTCGCGGGGGTCCAGCTCGCCGGCCCGGTACCGGGCGAGGGTCTCCAGCACCCACCCGCGCAGCCGGGCGACCGACACCGGGTCCTGCCGGGACAGCGCCAGCACCGGCCGTCCGGCCCGGGCGTGCTCGGCGTCGTGCACCATCTGCGGCACGTCCACGCCGACGTAGGGGGCCAGGTCGGTCTTGTTGACCACCAGCAGGTCGGCACCGGCGATCCCCGGGCCACCCTTGCGGGCCACGTCCCCGCCGCCGGCGACGTCGAGCACGAAGAACTGCGCATCCACCAGGGCCGGCGAGAAGGTGGCCGTCAGATTGTCTCCACCGGACTCAACCAGCACCAGGTCGACCGGGGCGAAGTCCGCCTCCAGATCCTCCACCGCGATCAGGTTCTGCGTCACGTCGTCGCGGATCGCGGTGTGCGGGCAGGCCCCCGTCTCCACCGCCCGGATCCGCTCGGGCGCGAGCACCCCGGCCGAGCGCAGGAAGCGCGCGTCCTCGTCGGTGTAGATGTCGTTGGTGATCACCCCCAGGCTCAGCTCGGTGCCGAGCTCGCGGCAGAGCAGCGCGATCAACGAGCTCTTGCCGGTCCCCACCGGGCCGGCGACGCCGAGCCGCAGCGCCCGGAGCTGCGGGTCCGCCGGTCGAGGTCCAGGGCTCATCGACGGTTCAGGCACGGAACAACCTCCTGTCGGCGCACGCGTGTTGCTGCGCCCAGTGCTCGATCTGCGGTGCGGCCCGGGCCGGGATCTGCTCGGCGGCGGTGAGACCGGCGACCCGCTCGACCAGACCCTGCACCTCTGGGGCGGCCGCCGCCGCCCACCGCACCGCGACGTTGGGGTCGAAGGGTCGGAGCTTCACGGCCGCCGCCAGCACCATCTGCACGATCCTCGTAGGCGATCAGCCGGGCCACGGCCGCGGCGTCCAGGCCGACGACCGCCGCAGTCGCCCCGAGCACCACCGCCCGGCACCAGGCGTCCCGGGGTGACCGGACGGCTCGGGCGCCGTCGAGGTCGGACACGTCCCAGACGGCGGCCGCCATCCGGAGATAGCTGCGCCCCAGCAGGTCACTGGCCGCCCGGAGGGCGTCGGAGGCTGTCCGGGCCCGCCACGCCGCGTCCACCGCACGCAGCGCCGCCGCCCGCTCCCCCGGCGCGCTCGCGGACCACCGGTGCCGGGCGACCACGGCGGCGGCGGCCTCCACCTCGGTCACCGTCCGCAGCCGGACGGTCAGGTACCCCGGCACCTGGTCGGTGCGCATCCCGCTCGCGAACGCTGGCTCCACCCCCGCGGACTGGGTGTGGGAGCCGGTCGGCAACCGGGCGTCGGCCAGCAGCAGGTTGAGGTACGCCGCGTCGCCGGGAGCCATCAGCCGTCCTCCTAGAACAGCTTGTAGAGCTGGGCGAGCGGCAGCGTCTCGGCGGGCGCCGGGGTGATCAGGGTGCCGTCGACGGTGATCGCGTGCGTCTCGGGGTCGATGACGATGTCCGGCACTGCGTCGTTGTTGATCATCTGGGCCTTGCCGACGTCACGGGTGGACCGCACCGCCACCAGCTCGCGGGCCAGGCCCAGCTCGGCGGCGAGCCCGGCGTCCAGCGCGGCCGGGGCCACGTAGGACTGGGACAGGGTGGGACCGCTCGGCCCGTAGAGCGCCGGCCGCATCAGCACCGGCTGCGGGGTGGGGATCGAGGCGTTGGGGTCGCCGAGGGCGCCCACCACGATGCCGCCGCCCTTGATCACCAGGCTGGGGCTGACACCGAAGAACCTGGGCTCCCACAGCACGAGGTCGGCCAGCTTGCCGACCGCGACCGACCCGATCTCGTGGTCGACGCCGTGCGAGACGGCGGGGTTGATCGTGTACTTGGCGACGTAGCGCCGGGCGCGGAAGTTGTCGGCCGGCAGCCCGCCGGCCATCTCCCCGCGGACCTGCTTCATCACGTGCGCGACTTGCCAGGTGCGGGTGATCACCTCCCCGATCCGGCCCATCGCCTGGGCGTCGGAGGAGGTGATCGAGATGGCGCCGAGGTCGTGCAGGTGGTCCTCGGCCGCGATGGTGGTGGCCCGGATCCGGGACTCGGCGAAGGCCAGGTCCTCGGGCACCGCCGGGTTGAGGTGGTGACAGACCATGAGCATGTCGAGGTGCTCGGCGACGGTGTTCACCGTGTGCGGCAGCGTCGGGTTGGTCGACCCCGGCAGCACGTTCGGCAGTCCGGCGATGGTCAGGATGTCGGGGGCGTGGCCACCACCGGCCCCCTCGACGTGGAAGGCCGAGATGCTGCGGCCGGCGAACGCCGCGATGGTGCTGGCCACGAACCCCGCCTCGTTCAGCGAGTCCGAGTGCAGGGCGACCTGCAGGCCCCACTCCTCCGCCCCCCGCAGCGCGGCGTCGACCGCGGCTGGGGTGGATCCCCAGTCCTCGTGCACCTTGTAGCCGCCGGCCCCGGCCAGGGCCTGCTCCGCGAACGCGGCTGCGGAGACGGTGTTGCCCTTGCCGAGCACGAGCAGGTTCACCGGGAACGCGTCCACGGCCCGGTGGAACTGCCGGAGGTGCCACGCGCCCGGGGTGACCGTGGTCGCCTTGGACCCCTCGGACGGGCCGGTGCCGCCGCCGCCCAGGGTGGTCAGCCCGGCGGCCAGGGCCTCGGTGATCTGCGACGGCGAGAGGAAGTGCACGTGGCTGTCGAAGCCACCGGCGGTCAGGATCTTGCCCTCGCCGGAGATCACGTCGGTGCCCGGGCCGATCACCAGGTCGGGGTCGACCCCGTCGGCGATGTCGGGGTTGCCGCTGCGACCGATGCCGACGATCCGCCCGGCCCTGATTCCCACGTCGGCGCGGACGATCCCCCAGTGGTCGAGGATGACGGCGTTGGTGACCACCGTGTCGAGCGCGCCCTCGGCCGAGCTCGCCAGGGACTGGTTCCCCGACTCGCGGATGGACTTGCCACCCCCGAACACCGACTCCTCGCCGCCGAAGGTCAGGTCCTGCTCGACCTCGATCCACAAGTCGGTGTCCCCGAGGCGGATCTGGTCGCCGGCGGTGGGCCCGAAGATCGCCGCGTAGTCCTCGCGGCTGATGCGGGTCATCTCCGTGCTCCTGGACCGCGGGGCATCTCAGCGCTCCCGGATCTGGATGCCGGGGACCAAGCGGCGGCCTTTCAGCGCGACCATCCCCACCGTGCGGGAGGCCCCCGGCTCGAACCGGACACAGGTCCCTGCGGCGATGTCCAGACGGAACCCGTGCGCCGCTGCTCGGTCGAAGGCGAGCCCGGGGTTCACGTCCGCGAGGTGGATGTGCGAGCCGATCTGGATGGGCCGGTCGGCAGTGTTGGTGATGGTCAGCTCTCCCCGCTCGTCGGGTCCGCGGTCGGCGTTGAGCTCCAGCTCACCGGGAGCGACCCGGATCGCCCCGGGCCCGTCGGCGGATGCTGCTGCCATCGGTGTCCCCCTCAGCTCACTGGATCGGCTGGTGCAGCGTGACGAGCTTGCGCCCGTCCGGGAAGGTCGCCTCGACCTGGACGTCGGTGATCATCTCGGGCACGCCGGCCATCACCTGGTCGCGGGTCAGCACCTCTCGCCCGGAGGACATCAGCTCGTCCACCCGGGCGCCGTCGCGGGCCCGCTCGACCACCCAGGTGCTGAGCAGGGCCACCGACTCGGGGTAGTTCAGCTTGACTCCGCGGGACAGCCGGTCCCGCGCCACCATCCCGGCGACGGACATCAGCAGCTTCTCGGTATCCGAGGGTGCCAGGTTCATCGTCGCCCTCCAGAGTGCGTACGAGTGGTCGCGACCTCATCGTCACCGTACCGAGCGATTGTTTCGACCCGGTTGCGGGTGCCGACCGCCCCGGGTCACCCCTCGGCGGGCGCGTCCGGGTCGATGCTGCGGGCCTCGCTGCGCCGGCCGCGGCGCCGACCCAGTCGCTGAGAGAGATCTTGGGCAGCATCGTGGCGATCGCCGGCGCCACGTAGATGACCGTGTTCAGCGCGACGAACGCGGAGAGGACCTGGAACGCACCCGAGCGCAGGAACTCCTCGGGGATCAGCACGCCCAGCGGCACCAGCCCGGTCACGAGCACGGTCACGAGCGCTGTCACGAGTATTGCCGGCGCGGTCACGGCCGACCCCCGGCCCGGGAGCCGGGCTCTGCACTACGACGTGCTGCCAACCTGCCTGCGGCGCCCGGCGATGTCCAGGATGCCCTCGACGTAGACCAGGTTCAGGAAGATGGCGAACCCGAGCACCGGGACCAGCGTGATCTCCAGCGGCGCGCCCGCCAGCCGCCCCGCCAGACGGTGCCATCACCAGGATCAGCAGCGGGTACGCCGCCATGGCGATCACCCCGTAGCCGATGCCCAGGTGCTGGGCCCAGTACCGCACCGCTGGTCACCCGTGGCCGGGTCGGAGTCCAGGTCCGCGGTGCGACCGATGTCAGAGCGCCGAGCCCTTCTGGTACTGCGACCAGGACAGGTCCCAGTCGGTGTAGCCGTTGCCCTGCTCCAGGCCGCGGCTGGTCCCGGTGGTGACGACCGGGTCTCCGATCTGCACTCGGGAGAACAGCCAGCGCGCGTTGGGTACGCTCATCCCGACGCAGCCGTGGCTGGAGTTGCGCACGCCGAAGTTGGCGGTGCTCCACGGGGCGCCGTGCAGGAACTCCCCGGACAGCGTGACCCGCATCGCGTACGGCACCTTGAGGTCGTAGTCCTCGCTGGCGCCGATCATCCCGGCGGTCATCCGGGTGGTGCGCAGCTTCTCCATGATCAGCTTGGTGCCGCTGCGGGTCAGCCAGCCCTTCTTGCCGCCGCTGATCGGGATCCTGCGGGCCGTCTTGCCGTTGATCACGACGGTCGCCTTCAACGCGTCCAGATCGACGGTGGTCACCACGGAGCGGCCGACGGTGAAGGTGGTCCTTGCGTCCTGCTGGCCGTACACCCCGCCGCCCGCGTTCAGGCTGTTGACAGCGGCGGTCGCGGTGATCTTGGTGCCGGGCCGCCAGTAGCTGCGGGGGCGGAAGTGCACCTCGGTGTCGGAGTACCAGTGCCACGCCCCGGCCTGCTGCGGGCTGGAGACCACCCGCAGCTGCTGCTGGAACGCCTTCTTGTTCCTCACCGCCACGTCGAAGCGGAGGATGATGGGCATGCCGACCCCGACGGTGGTGCCGGCCAACGGGTAGAAGGCCGGAAAGGTCTGCTGCTTCAGGGTCAGCCGCTGGGTGCTGAACGTCGACCTGCGGGTGGCGCGGACCCCGTCGCCGTTGGCGCCGGTCATGGTCAGGGTGTACGTCGCGGACGGCTCCAGCCTCCGCGACGCGGTCCAGGCCGCCTTGTCCTTGGACAGCGTGCCCGGCAGGGTCCCCCGGAAGGACCTCCCCTTGGGGTCCTTGCCGGCGTAGCTGACCGCGACGCCGGCCAGGGTCCCGCCGGCGGCCCGTACGCCCACGATCCGGTCCACCGGGACGTTCGGCGTGCGGTCGGCGACGCTCGGGGTCAGCTGCACCGGCGGCGGGCCGGTCGGCGTCGGCGGGTCCGCCGGCAGCGGCGGGTCGGGGGAGGCGCCCGTGGACTGGTCGGCTCCCGAGGGCAGGTCGCCCCCCGCCGCCGCCGGCTCCGGGGGGATCCGCCCGCACCCGCCGACCACCACCACCAGGGCCAGCAGGACCGCAGTCAGCGCCGCGGTCGCGGGGGTCGCTCTGTTCATCGACTCGTCTCCGGTAGGTCCCCGGAACGCGGCCCGGACGGGCCCGGCGCGCCCCGACGGAGGATCGCGGAGGATCCGTGGGCTGTGTGCACGTGCGGCCTCCACCATAGTTCGCCGGCCCGACGGTGGGCCCGACGTGCGGCCGCGTCCCCGGACTCAGTCCGCGGGTACGCCGTGGTCGGCCGGCACCGTCTCGGCCGCCGGCGGCGGTCCGGGCGGGGTGCCGTCCCCGAACGGCCGGCCGCCCAGCTGCTCCCGGTAGTGGGGCGCCCGCCATCCGGTCAGGTCCGGCCCGGCGGGGACGATCTGCGTCGGGTTGATGTCGGTGTGCACCACGTAGTAGTGCTCCTTCACCTGGACGAAGTCGACGGTGTCCCCGAATCCCGGGGTCTGGAACAGGTCCCGCGCGTACGCCCACAGGACGGGCATCTCGGACAGCTTCTGCCGGTTGCACTTGAAGTGGCCGTGGTAGACGGCGTCGAACCGGGCCAGGGTGGTGAAGAGCCGGACGTCGGCCTCGGTGATCGAGTCGCCCACCAGGTAGCGCCGGTCGGCGAGCCGATCGGTGAGCCAGTCCAGCCGATCGAACAGCCGCCGGTACGCCCGGTCGTAGGAGCCCTGCGACCCGGCGAAGCCGCACTGGTAGACCCCGTTGTTGACGTCGCGGAACACCACCCCGGCCACCTCGTCGATCTCCTCGCGATGGCGCGGCGGGTAGAGCTCCGGCGCCCCTGGGCGGTGGTACGCGGCCCACTCGGTGCTGAGGTCCAGCGTCATCTGCGGGTAGTCATTGGTGACCACCTGCCGGCCGGGGATGTCGACGATGGCGGGCACCGTGATTCCCCGGGAGTAGTCCGGGAACCGGGCCAGGAACGCCTGCTGCAACCGCTGGTAGCCCAGCACGGGGTCGACCCCGCCCGGGTCCAGGTCGAACGTCCAGCTCCGCTCGTCGTGGGTGGGGCCGCACATGCCCATCGAGAGGGCGTCCTCCAGGCCGAGCAGCCGCCGGACGATCACCGCCCGGTTGGCCCACGGGCAGGCCCGCGCCACCACCAGCCGGTACCGCCCCGGCTCGACCGGGTATCCGTCGCGGCCGTCGGCGGTGATCCGGGTGGTGATGTAGTTGGTGTCCCGCTCGAAGTCCCGACCCGCCGTGACGTACTCGCCACGGCGCGGATTGTCGTCCGCCACGGCGCCCACCCTATGTTCGGAAACCTAGGATCAGGGGGTGCGTTTCCTGAGCGAGCCCCCGGCCTACGACCTCACCTACTCCGACGTCTTCATGGTGCCCCGCCGGTCGGCGATCACCTCGAGGATGGACGTCGACCTGACCAGTACCGACGGGGTCGGGACCACGGTGCCGCTGGTCGTGGCGAACATGACCGCCATCTCGGGCCGGCGGATGGCCGAGACGGTGGCCCGGCGAGGTGGGGTCGCGATCGTGCCCCAGGACATTCCGACGGCGGTCGTGGCCGGGACCGTCGGCAAGGTGAAGGGCTCACACCCGGTGTACGACACCCCGGTGTCGGTCACGCCGCACACCACGGTCGGGGAGGCCATGTCGCTGCTGCCCAAGCGCGCTCACGGCGTGGTCGTGGTGGTGGAGGACGGTCGGCCTCTCGGCACGGTGTCCGAGGTCGACGCCGCTGGGGCCGACCGGTTCGCCCAGGTCCACGAGGTCATGTCGACCGACCTGCTGAGGGTCGCGGAGGGTGCTTCGCCCTCGGACGTGTTCGACGCGCTGTCCGCCGGGCACGTCGACGTGGCCCTGGTGCTGGACGGTGACCGGCTGCTCGGCGTGATGACGCGCAAGCACGCGCTCCGCTCCACGCTGTACCGGCCGGCGGTCGACCCCGACGGCCGGCTGCTGGTCGGCGCCGCCGTCGGGATCAACGGCGACGTCGCCGGGCGGGCCGAGCAGCTGCTGGCCGCCGGGATCGACGTGCTGGTGGTCGACACCGCCCACGGCCACCAGGAGAAGATGCTGCAGTCGCTCAAGGCGGTGCGGGAGGTCCGCGACACCCACGCCGACGCGGTGGGCCGCCGGATCCCGCTGGTGGCCGGCAACGTGGTCGCCGCCGACGGGGTGGCGGACCTGGTCGGAGCCGGGGCCGACGTGGTCAAGGTGGGCGTGGGTCCCGGCGCGATGTGCACCACCCGGATGATGACCGGCGTCGGCCGGCCCCAGTTCAGTGCGGTGCTGGAGTGTGCGGCGGCGGCCCGGTCGCTGGGGACGGCGGTGTGGGCCGACGGCGGGGTGCGCCACCCCCGTGACGTGGCGCTGGCGTTGGCCGCCGGCGCCGGCAGCGTGATGATCGGCTCCTGGTTCGCCGGCACGTACGAGAGCACCGGCGACCTGCAGACGGACGCGCAAGGCCGGATGTACAAGGAGTCGTACGGGATGGCGTCGGCGCGGGCCGTCAAGGTCCGCACCCGGGAGGCCAGCGGCTTCGACCGGGCCCGGGCCGGGTTGTTCGAGGAGGGCATCTCCTCGTCGCGGATGTATCTGGACCCGGAGCGGCCGAGCGTGGAGGACCTGGTCGACGCGATCGTGGCCGGGGTGCGCAGCAGCTGCACCTACGCCGGGGCCGCCACGCTCGCGGAGCTCCACGAGCTCGCCGTGGTCGGTGTGCAGTCGCCGTCGGGCTACGAGGAGGGCCGTCCGCTGCACGCCAGCTGGTGAGGCACCGGGCTTGACGACCGGACCAGCCGTCACCCCGGGGGCTCTCACGTCATCGGGTGCGCCGCTCCGCTGACTCGGACGCCCGGCTCACCGCGGACCAGCCGGACGGCGATCTCGCTTGGCCGGCCCATGTCGACCCCCTGGCTGATGCTGAACCGGGCCTCCGCCGGCAGGAAGCCGTGGTGGCGCAGGTAGCCGCCGAAGGCCGCCGCGGCGGCCCCGGTGGCCGGGTCCTCGACCACGCCGCTGCCGGCGAACGGGTTCCGAGCGTGGTACCGCTCGGTGGACTCGGGCCAGACCAGCTGGACGGTGATCAGACCGGCCGCTCGCATCACGGCGGCCAGCCTCGGGAAGTCGTAGGCCAGATCGGCCAGTCTCTCCCGGGTCTGGGACACCAGCACCAGGTGGCGCGCCCCGGCGTCGGCCACCGAGCGCGGGTAGCCGGGGTCCAGGTCGTCGACGCTCCACCGCAAGGCGGCCAGCGTCCGGGTGACCAGGTCCGGCGGCGCGTGCTGCACGGTCGGCGGCACGCTGGTCAGCTCGGCGACCAGCTCTCCGGCCACCTCCGTGGTGCGCACTCGGACCGGTCCGGAGGCGGTGCGGAACTCCAGCTCCGGCGGCGCGCCTCGCTCCCGCAGCGCGACCGCCGTGGCCACGGTCGCGTGACCGCAGAACGGCACCTCCTGCTCCGGGGCGAAGTAGCGGACCGGGAAGGACCCGCTCCGGTCCGGGGGCTCCCGGACGAACGCCGTCTCGGAGTACCCGACGTCGGCGGCCACCGCCAGCATCTCGGCGTCGCTCAGCAGCCCCGCGTCGAGCACGATGCCCGCCGGGTTGCCGCCCCGGCCGCCGGCCGTGAACGCGGCGTAGCGCAGCACCTCCGTGGTCACCGGGCCATTCTGCCCCGGGCCGACTCGGCGGTCACGCGCGCGATCGGCCGCGCCGCGGCGGTGTGGAACAGTAGGAGCGACATGTCACCCAAGCAACCGGCCGACCCGCACGCACACGAGGCGAAGCAGCTGCTCTCCACCGTGCAGCGGGTCCGTGGATGGGTCGGCAGCGACCCGTCCCGGACCCCGGAGCTTGCCGACGCGCTGGTCGCCCTCACCGCGCACCGGCTCCGCGGGCACGAGTTCGCGGCCGCGGTCGCCGACGCCCAGGAATCGGTGACGGTGGCGGGCCGGCTGCTGGCCTCGCACGGCCCGATCGGTCCCTACACCCCCGCCGCCGACGCTGCGCGCTACCTGACCGCGGTCGTGCACCTTGCCGCGGTGCAGACCGGGCTGGGGGCACCGGCGGCGGCCGGCCGCACCCTGACGGCCGTCGGCGAGTGGCTGCGCGAGCTGCCCGACCTGCCCGTCCTGGCGCAGCTGGACCCCGCCACCCCGTACTGGGCCTTGTGGGGTACGGCCCGCGCCGCCCTGGCCCGCGGTGAGGTGGCGACCGCCAACGCGGCCGCTGACGCCGCCGACACCCACCTGCGGACGTCCGGTCTGGTCGACGGGGACGAGGCCGGCTTCCTGCCGGTCGACGTGCACCGGCTGTTCGCCGACTGCCGGTGGGCCGCCGGCTGGACCGGCGAGGCGCTGGCCGCCGGCGCCCAGGCCCGCCACCACTACGACGACCTGGTGGCCGGCCGCCTGGACGAGCCCGGACGGTGGAGTCCCGCTCTGGTGGCCCGGCTGGCCGAGCCCCTGTTCGGCGTGTACCGGGACCTGAGCGACCGGGTGGCGGCCGCAGACGACCTCGACCGGGGTCTGGTCACCCGGCGCGAGCTGATCCGTCTGCTGCGCGGTCTCGTGGGCCGGGTCGAGCCGGCGGGAACCCAGCTGGTGCGTTCGCTGGCCGACCTGGCCGACGACCTGCTCCGCGAGGACCGGGTCGACGAGGCCGCCGACAGCGCCGAGGAGGCTCAGACGCTGTCGACCGGGCTCACCGGCCCGGACGCCGACGCGGTACGGCTGCTGGTGGCGGCGACCCGCAGCCGGGTGCTGACCCGCCGCGGTGAGTCCGACCAGGCGGTGGAGTCGCTGGAGCAGGCGGCCGTGGCCGCGGCAGCCGGTGACCGGGTGGACGACGCGTACGCCGTGGCGCTGGCCGCCCTGGTCGAGGCGCAGCGGCAGCGCGGGACGGCGGCCGTCGAGGACGCCGAGCGCTCGCTGGCGGAGGCTGTCCGTGCGCTCGGCGCGGGGGACGGGCCCGACCCGGCCGACCCCGACCCGCTGGTGTCGATCGCCGACCGGGCGCGCGGGGTGGTGACCCGCGGATTGCAGCGTCTGGCCGGCTGGGAGCCGCTGACCGGCGACGCCCTGTTCGGCGCCCGGACCGGGGCGGAGCCGGCCCGCGCGCCGGGGGTTCCGCGGGATGTCGAGGAGGCCGCCCGGGCCGCGGCCGAGCGGGAGCAGGCCCACCGCCTGGAGGCGGCCCGGCGCGCGGAGGCCGAGGCGGAGACTGCGCGGCGGGCGGCCGACCGGCGGGCTGCCGCGGAGCGGGCTGCCACGGAGGCTGAGCGCGCGGCGCGGGAGCGTGCCGCCGCCGAGCAGCAGGAGGCCCAGCGGCGCGCGGCGGAGGAGGAGGCCGCGCGGCTGGAGGTGAAGCGTCGTCGGCAGGAGCGGTTGGAGCAGCATCGGCTGGAGGTCGAGCGTCGGGAGGCCGAGCGGCTGGCCGCGGAACAGCGGGCCGCCGACCAGCGCGGGGAGCCCCGCAGCGAGGAGGACGCGGCCGCCGAGCGGCGCGAGCTGGAGCGTCTTGAGGCGGAGCTGCGCCGGGCCGAGTCCGAGCACCGCGACGCGCAGCGCGAGGAGGCAGAGCTCGCGCCGGAGCCCGAACCGCAGCCCGAACCCGAACCGCAGCCCGAACCCGAACCGCAGCCCGAACCCGAACCGCAAACCCGAACCGCAACCCGAACCCGAACCCGAACCGCAGCCCGAGCCGCAGCCCGAACCCGAACCGCAACCCGGACCGCCGCCCGAGCCGCAGCCTGAACCCGGACCGCAGCCCGAGCCGCAGCCTGAACCCGGACCGCAGCCCGAGCCGGAGCCGGAGCCGGAACCGCAGCCCCAGCGGCTTCCCGAGCCCGAACCCGGGCCCGAGCCCGAGCCCGAGCCCGAGCTGGAGCCCGATGAGCTGGAGCGGGCCCGCCGGGCGTGGGCGGCGGCGAAGGCCGCCGGCGACCGGCGCACCGTACGGGCGGCCACCGAGGAGGTCGTCGAGCTGCTGCGCCCACGGGCGGCCGCCGAGCCGGAGACGTTCGGGCCCGAGCTGGTCGGTGCCCTGCGGGACCTGTCCTCGGCCCGGCTGCGGTCCGGCGACTGGTGGGGGTCACGGGCCCCGGCCAAGGAGGCCAAGGCGCTGGCCGCCTCGCTGAAGCTGTGACCGCTCCACCCCAGTCCGCCAGCCGGCACGACCAGGCGCGTCACGGGCTGCCCGAAGCGGATGGTCTACGGGCCGTGCGGCGGCGTCCGGTCCGACGGCCGGTGCGAGATGGCGGCCCACCCGTGCACCTTCCTGACCAGCGTCCCGGGCTGGGACGGTGCCCCCGGACCGGAGCCACCGGCCCCGCCCGTACCGCTGGTGCTGACCGATCTCAGCGTCCCGGCGGCCGACGCGCGGGCCCTGGCCGCCGCCACACGCGTGCTCGCGCCCAGCAGCGACGCGCTGCTGGTCGGAGACCACCAGGACCGACCCGACTTCCCGCCGACCCTGCTCGCGCGGCTGATCGCCGAAGCCGGCGGCCGGCCCTGGGTCACCCTGGCCTGCCGGGACCGGAACCGGGTGGTGCTGGAGCAGGAGCTGCACGGGCTCGCCTACGACGGCCTGGCCACGGTGCTGTGCGTGACCGGCGACGGCCGCGCCTACGACGTCCGGCCCGAGGTCACGCAGGTCTTCGACCTCGACTCGACCCGGCTGCTGGCCCTGGCCCGGGCGAGTCGGCGTGGTGGCCGCCGCCGCCGAGTCCCCGGGCGCCCCGCCGGTGGCGGCCAGGCCCGCTCGGCTGGTCAGCAAGCAGCACGCCGGAGCCCGGTTCGGGGTGCTCAACCACGTCCGCTCGGCCGCGACGGTGGCGGCCTTCCTGACCGCGGCCCGGACCGCGGGTCTGACCATGCCGGTCGTCGGCGCAGTCGCGGTCTTCACCGACGAGCGGTCAGCGTCAGTGCTGGCGGGCCTGCCCGGCCTCGAGCTGGACCCCGACGCGGTGCGGCGGGTGCTCTCTGCGTCAGACCCCACCGAAGCGGGTATCGAGGCGGCCGTGAAGCAAGCGCAGACCCTGCTGGCCGTCCCCGGGATCGCCGGGGTCAACCTCTCCGGGATGGCGTCGGCGCGCGGCCCGCTGGTCGCCGCGCGGATCCAGGCCGAGGTCGGGCACCGGATCCGGGCCACGCAGCCGTGAGCCGCGTCCCGGCGGAGTCGGCCCTGGAGGCCGAGTTCGACACCGTCGCCCGGTGGACCGCCGACGCGGCGGTCGAGCTCGGCGCCGACCACTTCCTGCCGGCGGCCTGCCGGGGCAGCGGGACCCCGGAGGTCCTGACCTGGCTGCTGGAGGGTCTGGCCGTGAGCCCCGGAGCCCCGCTGCTGGACTGCGGGGCCGGGGTCGGCGGGCCGGCGGCCTTCGCCGCCCGCACGGCGGGGGTCCGGCCAGTGCTCACCGACCCCGAGCACGGCGCCTGCCAGGCGGCCCGTCGGCTGTTCGGGCTGCCGACCGTGCAGGCCGGCTCGGACCTGCCGTTCGCCGACGCGTCGTTCCCGGCCGTCTGGTCACTCGGTGTGCTCTGCACGGTCGCCGACCAGGGCCGCCTGCTGGCCGAGCTGCGCCGCGTGCTGTGTCCCGGCGGTCGGCTGGGGCTGCTGGTCTTCGTGGCCCGACGGGTCCCCGTCCCCGAGGTGCCGTCCGGGAACCACTTCCCCACCGAGGAGCGCCTCCGGCGGCTGCTGGAGGAGGCCGGGCTGCAGCTGACGGCGGCCACCTCCGCGGCCGGGATGAGCGAGCCCGGTGACTGGCGAGATCGGCGGCAGGCCGTGGACGACCGGGTCGCCGCTCAGCACAGCACCGACCCGCGCTGGGTCGCGGCCGACCGGCAGGCCGAGGTGATGGGCCGCCTGATCGGGTCCGGCGACGTCGAACCGCACCTGGTCCTGGCCCGACCGGACCAGCGGCGGGGATCCCGGAGGCTCAGGCCGTGACGTACCGCTTCGAGGCCCGGGCCCGGGCCTTGGCGGCCTCCTCCTCCCGGTTCTTCGGCGGGGCGGCCGACGTGAGGTGCTCCAGCAGGTGCTCGGTGGCGTGGGCGATCTCGTGCACGGCGGCGTAGAACGCGTCCTCGTTGGCCTTCGACGGCTTGGTCGTCCCGGCGATCTTGCGGACGTACTGCAAGGCGGCGTCGTGCACCTCAGCCTCGGTCGCCGCCGGCTCGAAGTTGTGCAGCGGGCGGATGTTTCGGCACATGCCCCGACCCTACGCCGCCGCGCGGGCTAGCCGTGACCGCGATCCGGTGGATCGGGCTCGGTGGGCGGCGGTGACTCCTCGACCGGGTGGTCCAGGACGGCGAAGGTGACCGCGGCCGCGGGGGCCAGCAGGTACCGGTACCCGAGCCCGGGAACCGCCCAGGTGACCTCGGCCGGGCCGGCTCCCGCGTTGTAGGCGCCCTGGACCTGGGTGCCGTCGGGCAGGGCGCCGGCGGCGGTGCGCAGGTCCGGCGCCGGGCCGGCGGGCGGCGTGGTGGAGTCCCCGGTCCGCAGGTTCAGCTCGTGGATCGACCACCAGCTGGTGGCCGACGCGTCGCTGACCAGCCGCAGGTACCGGGCCGTGGTGGAGGGCAGCGGGATCGTCATCGCCCCCGTCCGACCCGGACCGCGGGCCACGTCGGTCCACCGGGCCCGGTCGTCGGAAACCTGGACCACGTAGCGGCGCAGGTAGTCCCCGAGGCTGGACGCGGCGTCGACCTCGATCTCGGTGAAGGTGGTCGGCCGCCCCAGGTCGAGGGTGAGGCTCATGCCCGCCCGCTGCCCCGTCCCGGACGACCACCGGGTCTCCGGCTTCCCGTCCGTCAGGTTCGCCAGCGGCTGGCCCGCCACCTCCTCGGTTCCCTCGCTGGACAGCACCCAGTCCCGGCGGGGGAGGTTGGTGCTCGGACCGGCTGGCCGCAGCTCCGACCCGTACGGCAGCGAGTAGGCCAGCCAGCGGTCGCCGAGCCTCACCTGGCGCAAGGCGGCGATGACGTCCGGGCCGACGGTCTGGACCAGTCGCCCGCTCGGCGTGCCGGCGGGGCCGTCGCCCAGGTCGAGGTCGACCCAGCCGAGATCGCCGGCCGGGGTGACCGCCGGTGACCGCCAGCGATAGGTAGCGGCCGCGCCCGCAGCCAGGGTGGCCCGCGCGTGGTGGTCGCCGACCTGCAGGTCGTAGCCTGCGGCCGTGCTGCCGCGGTTGGCCACGATCAGCACCGTCGAGCCGTCCGGGTTCTCGAACGCCACGTTCTGCAGCGGCGACCCCATCGGCTGCGTCGAACCGATCCGGACTGCTCCCGGCCGCACGAACCGGCTGGCGTGGCCCAGGGCCCAGTAGTCGAGGTTCTTGGTCACGGTGCCGTCGGGATGGACGGTGACGACCCCGCGGCAGGTGGTGCAACCGCCGATGTACGGACCGTTGCGCCGGTCGAGGGCCAGGTTCCACAGCATGACCGACTGCCCCCAGTTCCGGGGGGCGCCGATCACCAGGCCCATGGTCAGGCCGAACGCCTCGGCCTTCGACCCCTGCCACTCCCCGCCGGAGCACTCGGTCTGGTAGGCGGGGGCGTGCGGGTAGTCGTTGTGGGAGACGGTCTGGTCGGTGACCTCACCGGCGTAGCAGTGCCACGCCGTCCCGGCCAGCTCGGCCGCCACCGCGGGGGTGCCGTGCAGTGCCTCCGGGTAGTCGGGGATGTCCCAGTTGTGGTCATAGCCGAGGATCGCGGTCCCCTCGAGCCCGTCGCGGCGCAGCGTGGGTGCGAGGTTGCCGGCGATGAAGGACCCCGCCTGCTCGGGCAGCAGCTCCATGCCCGGGTAGTCCGCCGGCTCGTACAGCGGCTCGTTCTGGACCGTCAGGTAGTGGGTCGGGATGCCGGCATCCCGGTAGGCCCGGATGAACCTCGCGAAGTACTCCGCGTAGGTCTGCTGGTGGTGGGGCAGCAGCGAGCCGGTCACCATCGACCCGGTGTCCTTCATCCACCCGGGGGCGCTCCACGGCGAGGCCATGAACCGCAGCTCGGGGTTCAGCCGCCGGGCCTCCCGCAGCCGCGGCAAGATGTAGGCACGATCGTGGCCGATGCTGAACTCCGACAGGTCCGGGTCGGTCTGGCCGGCCGGCTGGTCGTCGTAGGAGTAGGCCTGGTCGACGGCGAAGTCCGAGGCTCCCATCGGCTGCCGCAGCATCGACAGCCCAATCCCGGCCCGGTTCGAGAACAGCGCCGCCATCGTCGCCTTACGGGTCTTGGCCGACAGCCGTTTGCTCAGCAGGTACGCCGACGAGTCGGTCATGGACGCCCCGAACCCGGCCATCTGCTGGTACCGCCGGGTCGGGTCGACCGTGATGGTCCGCCCGGGCCGCCCGGCACCGGCCTGCCAGCTCAGCCGGGGCCGCGCCGCGAGCCGCTGGTCGGTGCGCAGATCTGTCACCCACGACTCGACCCCGGCCCGCCATCGCGGGTCCGGCGCGGTGTCCGGCCGGGCCGCCGACCCCGTGCAGGCCGCCAGCCCGAGGACCAGCACCAGCGCGACCATCGGCGCCAGTGTCCGGGCGGGACGTCCAGCAGACACGGCACCTCGATTCGCGCCCCGGAAGAGGCCAAGGCCTGTCTACCAAACCTGGACCCGCCCCGAGCCCCGTTCGCCCGGATGCCTGCCCCTCACCTCCACGCGATTCGTCCAGATGCACGCGGATATTCGCGTGCATCTGGACGAATCGCGTGTAAGGGGGAACGCGTACGCGAGCGAACCCGGGTCAGACTCAGTGCGCGTAGTCCCCGCGGTAGTACTCGTAGATCCAGCCGCTGACGGTGACGATGCCGACTCCGAAGCCGAGGATGGTCAGCCACCAGCCGAACACCGGGCCGAGGCAGACCAGCAGGAAGGTCAGGCCGCAGAACAGCGGCCACTTGCTCTGCGGGGAGAAGAACCCCAGCTCGCCGGCGCCCTCGGCGATCTCACCGTGCTTGCGGTCCTCGGGCCGGGGATCGATCCGTCGCGAGATCAGACCGAGGTAGCCGGAGATCATCAGCACCAGGAAGAAGGTGAGGATGAGCGCGGCGGTCCCGGTGACCTCGTGGCTCATGAACCAGTAGACCGGGGTGACGATGGCCAGGAAGATCACCAGCGACCCGAAGATCCAGGCTTCGACCTTCACTTGGTGTCCTCCCCCTCGACGTACGGAGACTTGGTCTGGACGCCCGACTCGCCGATCACGTCCTCGGACTCCCCGGCCACCCGGGCTCGGAGCTCCTCCACCCGTCCGGTGTCCTCACCGGCGTCGATCAGCTCGTTCGCAGCCGCGTCGTTGGCCGGGTACTCGGCCAGCGCCACCTCGGGGTGGTGCAGGTCGAAGGCCGGCGACTCGGAGCGGATCCGCGGGATGGAGGTGAAGTTGTGCCGGGGCGGCGGGCAGGAGGTCGCCCACTCCAGGGAGCGGCCCCAGCCCCACGGGTCGTCGCTGGTGACCAGCGGCGCGTTCCGCGACTTCCAGACGTTCCAGAAGAACGGCAGGATCGACGCCCCGAGCAGCATGGCGCCGACCGAGGAGACCTGGTTGAGGATGGTGAAGCCCTCGTTCGGCAGGTAGTCGGCGTACCGGCGGGGCATGCCCTCCACCCCCAGCCAGTGCTGGACCAGGAACGTGGTGTGGAACCCGACGAACAGCAACCAGAAGTGGATCTTGCCCAGCTTCTCGTCCAGCATCCGTCCGGTGAACTTGGGCCACCAGAAGTAGAAGCCGGCGAACATGGCGAACACCACCGTGCCGAACACCACGTAGTGGAAGTGCGCCACCACGAAGTAGGAGTCCGAGAGCGCGAAGTCCAGCGGCGGCGAGGCCAGCACCACGCCGGTCAGCCCGCCGAACAGGAAGGTGGTGAGGAAGCCGACGGCCCAGAGCATGGGGGTGGCCATGGTGACGTTGCCGCCCCACATGGTGCCGATCCAGTTGAAGAACTTCACCCCGGTCGGTACCGCGATCAGGAAGGTCATGAACGAGAAGAACGGCAGGTTGACCGCACCGGTGACATACATGTGGTGCGCCCAGACCGCGACCGACAGGGCGGCGATCAGCATGGTGGCGCCGACCAGGCCGATGTAGCCGAAGATCGGCTTCTTGCTGAAGACGGGCAGCACCTCGGTGATGATGCCGAAGAACGGCAACGCGATGATGTAGACCTCGGGGTGCCCGAAGAACCAGAACAGGTGCTGCCAGAGCATGGCCCCACCGGTGGCGGCGTCGAAGATGTGCGCCCCGAGCTTGCGGTCGGCCTCCAGCACGAGCAGGGCCGCGGCCAGGATCGGGAAGACGATCAGCACCAGGATCGAGGTGACCAGGATGTTCCAGGTGAAGATCGGCATCCGGAACATCGTCATCCCCGGCGCCCGCATGGTGATGATCGTGGTGACGAAGTTGACCGCGCCGAAGATGGTGCCCAGGCCGCTCATGTAGAAGCCCATGATCCAGAGGTCGCCGCCGACGCCGGGCGAGTTGACCATGTCGCTCAAGGGCGTGTACGCGAACCACCCGAAGCTGGCCGCGCCCTGCGGGGACAGGAAGCCGGAGATCACCGTCAGCCCGCCGAACAGGTACAGCCAGTAGGCGAACATGTTGAGCCGGGGGAACGCCACGTCCGGCGCGCCGATCTGCAGCGGCATGATCGCGTTCGCGAAGCCGGCGAACAGCGGGGTGGCGAACAGCAGCAGCATGATCGAGCCGTGCATGGTGAAGAACTGGTTGTAGACCTCGTAGTTGAGGTACTGGATGCCCGGGAAGGCGAGCTCGGCGCGGATGCCGAGCGCGAGCACGCCGCCCACCAGGAAGAAGAACATCGAGGTGACGAAGTAGAGGTTGCCGATCACCTTGTGGTCGGTGGTGGTCATCCATTTCCACACGCTGGTCCCCAGCTCGCGCGTGGGGAGGGCGATCTCCGGCGCCCCGGCGGCGGTGCGTTCGAGGGTTGTCATCGCGTACCCGTATCTCCCTCAGTGACGGTGCCCATCTCGTTGGCGTGGGCCGGACCCTTGGCCTCCCCGACCTGGCCGCGCGCGACCAGGGTCTTCAGGTGGGCGCTGTACTCCGCCTCGCTGACGATGTGGACGTTGAACAGCATCGCCGAGTGGTAGGTGCCGCACAGCTCGGCGCACTTGCCGGCGAAGACCCCTTCCTTGGTCGGCGTGACGTCGAAGGAGTTGGCCCGGCCCGGCACCACATCCATCTTCTGGTAGAACGCCGGGATCCAGAACGAGTGGATCACGTCCGGCGAGGAAAGGTTGAAGCGCACCGGCTTGTTGACCGGCAGGTAGAGGGTCGGCGAGTTCTCAATGGTGCCGGACTCCCAAACGTCCTGGCCGACGGCGGAGTTCTCGGCCTCCTTGTAGTTGAACGTCCACGACCACTTCTGCCCCACCACGTCGATGGTGTGGGCCGGCTCGACCTTCTCCAGGACCCGGTTCTGGGCGACCACCGTGAAGTAGAACAGCACGCCGATGATCACGAACGGCACGAACGTGTACATGATCTCCATCGGGAGGTTGTACCGGTTCTGCTTCGGCATGTCGTTGTTCCTGCGGCGGTAGCGCAGGGCGGCCCAGCCGATCAGCCCCCAGGTGAGCACTCCGACGATGCCGGCGGCGATCCAGGTGCCGATCCAGAGATCGTGGATGTACGGCGACCGGTCGCTCGCGGCTTCGGGCAGCCCGAGCCGCTTGAACTGGCCCACGGTCTCGGCCGAGCACCCGGCCAGCACCACGACCAGCGCGGGCAGACCCAGCAGAGCCCAGCGGACTCGGCGGCGACGGCGAGCCGAGGGCCGAGAAGTCGGCGTGCCGGTCTGACGGCTCAGCCCAGGCATGTCGGTGCCACCCACATCGCGCCTTTCGTCTGGTTCACCTGTGAGACCCGGGTGCCCCGGCGCCTTCCGGTCGCGCAGCACGCGCTGTACCGGGAACGGCTGGGGGGCGCCGACTCTCTTGCGCTCACCCTAACGCAGGAGATCGGCAGCGGTCGCGGTGGTGACGCGTAAGTTTCAGGGGTGGTTGTGACGGGTGGGACGGTGTTCCTGGATGCGTCCTCGGGCGAGCCGATGCTCGCCGAGGCCTGCGCCGCCTGGCTGGCGGCACAGCAGGCCGGCTGGGGTGACCCCCTCCGGCTGCACCGGCCGGGCCGGCTCGCGGCCCAGGGTTTGGACCGCGCCCGGGAGGTGGTGGCCAGCACCGTCGGCGCCCGGCCGGACGAGGTCGTCTTCACGGCGTCGGGACCGCACGCCGCCCACGCCGCCGTGGCCGGCCTGGCGTTGGGTCGCGCGCGCGTCGGACGCATCGTGGTCACCACCTCCGTGGACCATTCGTCGGTGCTTTCGGCGGCGGATGCAGCCGGGGACCACGTCCGGGTGGCCGTCGACTCCCGGGGGCGGGTTGATCTGGACGAGTGGCGGGCCGTGGTCGGCCGGCCCGGTGTGGCGCTGGCCTGCCTGCAGGTCGGCAACCACGAGGTGGGCACCCGGCAGCCGTACGAGGAGGCCGCCGAGGCCTGTCAGCGGGCGGGGGTGCCGGTGGTGCTGGACGCCACCGCGGCGTTGGCGCGGGTCGACCTGAGTGCGGGCCAGGGCTGGTCGGCCCTGGTCGGCGGGGCCGCCGCCTTCGGGGGGCCGGCGTCGGTCGGGCTGCTGGTGCTGCGGCGTGGGGCCCGCTGGCGCGCCCCGTACCCCGCCGACGACTATCAGGACGGACGCTGGCCCGGGCCGCCGGACGTGCCGGGCATCGTCAGCGCCGCCGTCGCCCTGCAGACCTGGGAGCCGGACCGCTCGGAGGTGGCCGCCCGGCAGGCCGCCCTGGTCGACCGCCTCCGGACCGGCGTGCGGGAGCGGGTCCCCGACGTCGACGTCGCCGGCGATCCGATCGACCGGCTCCCCCATCTGCTCACCTTCAGCGCGCTCTACGTCGACGGCGAGACCCTCACCCTCGAGCTGGACCGGGCCGGCTTCAGCGTGGCCAGCGGCTCGGCGTGCAGCGCGAGCAGCGAGCACCCTTCGCACGTGCTGGCCGCGATGGGGGCCCTGACCCACGGCAACGTCCGGATCGGGGTGACCCGGACCACCACCGAGTCCGACATCGACCGCTTCCTCGACGCCCTGCCCCCGATCGTCGCGGACGTGCGCGCGCGGCTGGCCGCACCGTGACCCGGCCGGATCCCGGCCTGGTGCTGGACTGCCTCGGCTGGACGTGCCCACGGCCGATCATCGAGCTGGCTCGACGGATCGGGGAGGTCGAGGTGGGTTCGGTGGTGGAGGTGCGGGCCGACGACCCGGCCGCTGGACCGGACGTCGCCGCGTGGTGTCGGATGCGGCGGCACGAGCTGCTGGTGTTCGAGCCCCCGCTCTTCCTGGTCCGCCGCAGCCGGTAGGCCCGGCCACCCTCAGCCGGCCGCGCCCTCGGCCTCCGGGGCCTTCTCAGCCGCCTTCGACCAGGCCGGTAGCTCCTGCAGCGTGTAGGCGTTCCCGTCCGGGTCGGCGAAGAACACGAACCGGCCCCAGGCCAGCTCCTGCACCCCCTGCGCGTCGATGCCCCGGGCCTGCAGGTCGGCCAGTGCCTGGTCGGCATCGTCGATCACCAGCTGCACCGCGTGCAGGCTGCCGGGGACCATCTCGCTGATGCCCTTCCCGAGCGCGATGGAGCAGGCCGAGCCCGGCGGGGTGATCTGCACGAACCGGATCTCCTCGCTGACGGTCTGGTCGAAGTCGACGTGCCAGCCCAGGCCGGCGTAGAAGTCCCGGGCCCGGTCGATGTCGGTGACCGGAACCATGATCAGCTCGATCCTCATCTGCACCATCGAGATCCTCCTTGTCGCGGTCGGTGCGACCACGCTAACGCGGGTCGCCGACAGCCAGACGGAGCCGAGGAGGGTCCGGACGCGCGAACTCCCTGCCCCCGGACTCGGTGGGGGCAGGGAGTCGGCGCGGTCAGTGGAAGCTGTCGCCGCAGGCGCAGGAGCCGGTCGCGTTCGGGTTGTCGATGGTGAAACCCTGCTTCTCGATGGTGTCGACGAAGTCGATGGTGGCGCCCATCAGGTACGGGAAGCTCATCCGGTCGGTCACCACGTGCACGCCGCCGTACTCCTTGCGGACGTCGCCGTCCAGACTGCGCTCGTCGAAGAACAGCTGGTAGCGCAGACCGGAGCAGCCGCCCGGCTGCACGGCGATCCGGAGCGCCAGGTCGTCGCGACCCTCGCCCTCCAGCAGTGCCTTCACCTTGCTGGCCGCGCCCTCGGTGAGGACCACGCCGTCGGCGACGGGTGTCGGGTCGAGGGTGATCTGCTCGGTGGTCATGTATCGGTCTCCCAGTTCTGGTGGACGAGAGGTGTGGACGCTCGCGGTCCCGGTCCGTTCCCGTGCCCGGCCATTCTACGGTCGCCATCCGACTCGGCCAACCAGTGGCGGCGGTGAGCCCGCTCACCACTGCCAGGACCGGGCCACTCGCTCGGCCAGCAGCCGGAGCTGCTCGGCACCGACGTCACCGCCGGTGGGCGCGTCGTGGCTGGACTCGGCGACGGCGTAGGCCGCCTCGATGCCCATGGTCCGCATCTCGCGCCCGCCGACCAGCACCTCCCCGGCGAGCACGATGCAGGGGCAGAGCAGGCGGGCCGCCAGCTCCGCCGCCGCGGCGACCACCCCGCCCCCGCGGGTGGCGAAGTCGAACACCTGGCAGCCGGTGACCACCAGGTCGACGGGCCCGTCGACCCCGGCCAGGGTCACGGCGGGACCGGTCGACAGGGTGCCGCCGAGGGCGAGCACCGCCAGCCCCACGCCGCCGCAGGCCCCGGCCCCCGGCGTCGCCGCGGCGCGCGGGGCGGCGAGGTCGGCGAGCCGCGTCAAGGCGGCGTCGGCGGCCAGCATCGGGGCCGCGTCCTCCCCGGCGGCCCGGCCGCGGACCGAGGTGATGCCCCGCAGCCCGAGCAGCGGACGCTCGCGTTCGGCCGCCGGCACCACGCCGACCAGCTCGGTGCCCTCGAGCGCGCGGCGCGCCGGTTCCAGGTCGAGTCGGGTGAGGTCGGCCAGACCGGCCACGCCCGCGACCAGCGGCACGTCCGCTGTCGCGCCGAGGCGCGCCAGCAGTCCGGCACCGCCGTCGTGGACGTCGTCGGAGGCCAGGTCGAGCAGGATCCGCGCGCGCCGTCCGTCACAGGCCGACGCCGCAGGGCGCGGCCCAGGGCGAGCGAGCTGGCCGCGTACGGGATCGGTCCGCGGCCGAGGCCGCCGCCCGGCACCCCGATCGCGGTCAGACCCGACCCGTCGGTCGCGGACCACGACCCGTCCGTCCACCGACGCGGTGACCAGCGGCGACCCGAGCCGGTCGGCGATCGCGGCCACGAAGCCCGCGCCCGCCTCCCCGGCCGGCACCACCGCCGTCCGGGCCCGCGGCCAGCCCTCGGCGATGACCCGGCCGGCCGGGCCGGACGCGAGCGCGCCGATCTCGTCGGAGCAGACCAGCACACGCACGGTCGCTGATTGTCCCCCCTGCCCCGCCCGCGCCCACCGTCGGTGCCCGGTGCGACGGTGGGCCGATGACCATCAACCCAGCAGTCAACCCAGCAGACAACCCAGCAGACAACCCAGCAGACAACCCAGCCAGGCACACCAGCCGGGGCGAGGGCCGACTGGCCACGGTTTCTCGCCGACCAGCTGGACTGGCACTGGCGGGAGCAGGCCCGGCCCCGGTTGGAGGGGATGACCGACCGGGAGTACCGGTGGGAGCCGGTGGCCGGCAGCTGGAGCGTCCGGCCCCGGGGACAGGGCGTCGCGGTGGAGGTCGGCGCGGGCGACGCGATCATCGACTTCGCGTTCCCCGAGCCGACCCCGGCGCCCGTCACCACCATCGCCTGGCGGCTCGGGCACCTGCTGGTCGGAGTCCTGGGGGACCGGAACGCGCGCTACTTCGGCGGCGAGCCGGTCAGCTACGACAGCTACGCGTACTCGCTGACGGCCGCTCCGGCCCTGGCGGACCTGGACGCCCGCTACGCCCGGTGGATCGGCGGGGTCCGGGACCTGACCGTGGACCAGCTGGCCACACCGTGCGCGGAGCCCGGGCACGAGCAGGACAGCCTCGCCGAGCTGGTGCTGCACATCAACCGGGAGATGATCCACCACCTGGCCGAGATCGCGCTGCTCCGGGATCTCTACACCCGGTCGGGCCAGCCCTCCGCCGGTATCCTGGGCCGGTGACCACGACCCCCGTCGCGCGCACGCCGCTGTCGCTGTTCGTGCTGGGCACCGGAACCGACCTGGACAGCGAGCGCGGGGTGGAGTGCCCCGGGGAGCTGCCGCCGGCCTCGGACCCGCACCTGGTGGAGCGCGCCCGCCGGGCCAAGGCGGCGCTCGGCGACCGGCTGTTCGTGCTCGGCCACCACTACCAGCGTGACGAGGTGATCCAGTTCGCCGACGTCACCGGGGACTCGTTCAAGCTGGCCCGGGAGGCGGCGGCCCGTCCGGACGCGGAGTTCATCGTGTTCTGCGGCGTGCACTTCATGGCCGAGTCGGCCGACATCCTCACCTCCGCTCGGCAGCGGGTGATCCTCCCGGACCTGGCCGCGGGCTGCTCGATGGCCGACATGGCCCGGCTCGCGCAGGTGGAGGACGCCTGGGACGTGCTGGCCGACGCCGGGGTGGCGGAGCTGACCGTGCCGGTCACCTACATGAACTCCTCCGCCGACATCAAGGCGTTCTGCGGCCGGCACGGCGGGGTGGTCTGCACCTCCTCCAACGCGAAGACGGTGCTCGAGTGGGCCTTCGAGCGCGGTGAGAAGGTGCTGTTCCTGCCCGACCAGCACCTGGGCCGCAACACCGCGGTGCTGCAGCTGGGGCTGAGCCTGGACGACTGCGTGCTCTACGACCCGCGGCAGCCCGGCGGCGGGCTCACTGCCGAGCAGCTGCGGGCCGCGAAGGTGATCCTGTGGCGGGGGCACTGCTCGGTGCACGGCCGGTTCACCCCGGAGGCGGTGGACGCCGTCCGGGCCAGGATCCCCGGGGTGCAGGTGATCGTGCACCCCGAATGCCAGCACGAGGTGGTGCTGAAGGCCGACCAGGTCGGGTCGACGGAGTTCATCATCAACGCCGTGGAGAAAGCCCCGGCGGGCACCGCGTGGGCAGTCGCCACCGAGCTCAACCTGGTCAAGCGCCTGGCCAACGCCCACCCCGAGCAGCAGATCGTCTTCCTGGAGGAGCACGTCTGCTACTGCGCCACCATGAACCGGATCGACCTGCCGCACCTGGTGTGGGCGCTTGGAGAACCTGGTGGAGGGCACCGTGGTCAACCAGATCACGGTCGACCCCGAGACCGCGGCCTACGCCAAGGACGCCCTGCAGCGGATGCTCGACCTCCCCGGGCCCACGGCCCGGGACTGATCGCGCCGTCCGGGGCGCCCGACAGCCGTGTCAGTTGGGGACCAGACCCTCGTCGGACTCGTTCAGCAGGTCCCGCACCTCGTCCAGGGTGGCGTCGGCGGACGGCAGGATCAGGGCCGAGTCGTGCAGCTCGGCGTCGGGTACGGGGGTGCCGTCGCGTCGGACCTTCTCCAGCAGCTGGTGCAGGGCCTGCGACAGCCGCTGCTCGTCGCCGGCCTTGACCGCTGCCTCGACCGCCTCGTCGAGCCCGTTCAGCTCCTCCACCGCACTGTCGTCGAGGGTCCACTGACCCTCGTTGAGGATGCGGACGATCATCGCAGGTCCCCGGAGTTCGGCTGGGCCGCCGGCGGTGCCTGCTGGAAGGGCGGCTGCTGAGCCGGCGGGGCCGGCTGGTGACCCGGAACCGACTGACCCTCGATGGCCTGCTGGCCGCCGCCGGGGCCCGCGCCCAGGGAGGCCTTCATCTGGGCGAGCTCGTTCTCCACCTCGGAGGTGGAGGCCAGCTGCTCCAGCTCCAGGGTGATGTCGTCCTTGGCCGTGCCGGTCGGGTCGTCCAGCGCCCCGCTGGCCAGCAGCTCGTCGATCGCACCGGCCCGCGCCTGCATCTGGGCGGTCTTGTCCTCGGCCCGCTGGATGGCCAGGCCGACGTCGCCCATCTCCTCGCTGATCCCGGAGAACGCCTCGTTGATCCGGGTCTGCGCCTCCGCCGCCGAGTAGGTGGCCTTGATCGTCTCCTTGCGGGTGCGGAACGAGTCCACCTTGGCCTGCAGCCGCTGGCTGGCCCGGGTCAGCTTCTCCTCCTCGCCCTGCAGCTGGGCGTGCTGGGCCTGCAGGTCGGTCATCTGCTGCTGGATCCCCGACCGCCGGGTCAGCGCCTCACGGGCCAGGTCCTCCCGACCCACCTCCAGCGCCTTCTGCGCCTGCTGGGTGAGCTTGTCGGCCTGGGTGCTCAGCTGGGTGGCCTGGAGCTCCACCCGCTTGCGGCTGGTCGCCACGTCGGCCACCCCCCGGCGGACCTTCTGCAGCAGCTCGAGCTGACGCTGGTAGGAGTAGTCGAGGGTCTGGCGCGGGTCCTCCAGCTTGTCCAAGGCCTTGTCGGTCTTGGCGCGGAAGATCATCGACATGCGCTGAAAGATGCCCATGGGGGTCAGCTGGTCCTTCCGGGGGCCGAGGTCTGCTCGGGTGCGGTGCAGTGTGGTCTGGTCACGAGGCTTCTACCGTATCCCTCGGCCGGTAAGCGCGGCACCACCGATCTGGAGTACCGTGACGGCCTGGGCCACATTGGGTTGGGTCCCCGACGCGGACCAGGGCCGATCCCCGGCACCAGCACCCGCAGATCCCCACCCGAGAGGTACGAGTGGCACTCTTCCGCCGCGCAGGCGAACCGACGAACCCCGAGCCGGAGCCGGCTCGAGCCGGCGACCGGGGCCGGACCCGCCAAGAAGGACCGACCCACCCCGTCGCGACGGCAGGCCGAGACGGCCCGGCGGCAGCGGGTGCACCGCACGCTGAGCCCCAAGGAGGCCCGACGGGAGACCAGCCGCCAGAACCGCTCCGAGCGGATGAGGGCGATGGCCGCCCGCGACGCGGTTCCGGAGAAGCAGCTGATGCGGGACTACGTCGACGCCCGGTTCAGCCTGGGCGAGTTCCTGCTGCCCAGCCTCGTGGTGATCCTCGCGTTCAGCTTCCTGAGCCAGGTCATCCCCAACATCACCGTGATCGCCACCGCCGTGATGTACCTCTACATCCTGCTGGTACTGCTGGACGGCTTCTGGATGTGGCGCGGCTTCAAGAAGGTGCTGGCCCAGCGGCTGCCCAAGGCCTCCCCGAAGGGCCTGGCCATGTACGGGATGAACCGGATGATCCAGATCCGCCGCTTCCGCATCCCGCCGCCGCGGATCAAGCGCGGCCAGGCGTACTGATCCGCCTCATCGGGGCCTCGGTAGTCTCGGGCCGGTTTCTGGTCAGCGAGAGGACGGACATGGAGTTCAGGTACCTCGGCCACAGCGGGCTGAAGGTCTCGGCCGTCAGCTACGGCAACTGGGTCACCCACGGGTCGCAGGTGGAGGCCGAGCAGGCGACGGCCTGCGTCCGGGCGGCGCTGGAGGCCGGCATCACCACCTTCGACACCGCGGACGTCTACGCCAACGGCAAGGCCGAGACCATCCTGGGCGAGGCCCTCGCCGGTGAGCGCCGGGAGAGCCTGGAGATCTTCACCAAGGTCTACTTCCCCACCGGCGCCAAGGGGCCGAACGACACCGGGCTGTCCCGCAAGCACATCCACGAGTCGATCAACGCCTCGCTGCGACGGCTGCAGACCGACTACGTCGACCTCTACCAGGCCCACCGTTTCGACCCCGAGACGCCGCTGGAGGAGACCATGACGGCGTTCGCCGACGTGGTGCGGGCCGGCAAGGCGCTCTACATCGGGGTCAGCGAATGGACCCCGGACCAGCTCCGCGCCGGCCATGCGCTGGCCCGCGAGCTGAAGATCCCGCTGGTCTCCAACCAGCCGCAGTACAGCGCCCTCTACCGGATCATCGAGGCCGAGGTGGTGCCGACCTGCCGCGAGCTGGGCATCAGCCAGGTGGTGTTCTCCCCCATCGCCCAGGGAGTGCTGACCGGGAAGTACCAGCCGGGTGCGCCGCTGCCGGAGGGCTCGCGGGCCACCGACCCGGACGGCTCGGGGTTCATCAAGAACCTGCTGACCGACGAGACGCTCACCCGGGTGCAGAAGCTGGCCCCGGTGGCCGAGGCCGAGCGGCTGAGCATGGCGCAGCTGGCCGTGGCCTGGGTGCTGCAGAACGACAACGTGGCCACCGCCATCACCGGCGGATCCCGGCCGGAGCAGGTCACCGCCAACGCCGCGGCCGCCGGGGTCCGGCTGCGTCCCGAGACCATGATCGAGATCGACCAGGCGCTGGCCGGCTCGGTGCAGAGCGACGGGTCGCTGGTCGGCCGGGCCTCCCCAGCGCACCGGCTCACCTGATGGCCTGGCGCTGGCAGGCCTCGGCCGGACCCTTCGGAGCAGCTGGACCGGACGTTCCCCACCCAAGGGGACGCGGAGAGCTGGCTCGGGGAGTTCTACCCCGACCTGCTCGAGGCCGGCGTGCGGGCCGTCAGCCTGTACGAGGAGGACCGGCTGGTCTACGGGCCGATGTCGCTGGAGCCCGACACCCGCTGAGCCACACCCCTGACCCCCACCGGTCGAGCCCGCGGCGGGCCCGCCGACACCCTTGTCGCGCTCTGCACCCTGTGCCAGCATGACGACGGACGATCATCCCGACGGCCAGCCGGCCGAACCACGAAAGGTGTCGCATGCCCATCTCCGTCAACCTCGGCAAGGCTCTCGACAAGGACTGGGAGGACAAGAGCATCGACGAGGTGCTGGCCGCCCCGGTCTCCGTACTGGCGGGGATCACCGACAGCGACGCCGAGCACCTGAAGGCCGCGTTCGGGATCAAGACGGTCAAGGACCTCGGCACCAACAAGTACTTCGCCGTCGCCGGCGCGCTGGTCGCGCTGTCGGGTCACACCGGCTGATTGCCCTCGCCTCCTAGACTGGTGGGCCCCCGGCGACGTGCCGGGGGCTCAACCATGTGCGGGAGAGGTCGTCGATGCACGCCAGTCCACTGCTCTGGACCCTCACGATCGTGGGCATCGTCGGCCTGCTGGTGTTCGACTTCGTCTTCCACGTCCGCAAGGCGCACGTGCCGTCGCTGCGCGAGGCGGCGGTCTGGTCCTCGCTGTACATCGGGATCGCGATCCTGTTCGGGCTCGGCGTGCTGGTGTTCGGCGGCGTCCAGTCCGGCCAGGAGTACTTCGCCGGCTACGTGACCGAGAAGGCGCTCTCGGTGGACAACCTGTTCGTCTTCCTGATCATCATGTCCAGCTTCAAGGTCCCGCGGGAGGACCAGCAGAAGGTGCTGCTGTTCGGCATCGTGTTCTCGCTGTTCGCGCGGACCGGCTTCATCTTCCTGGGCGCCGCGCTGATCAACTCCTTCGCCTGGGTCTTCTACCTGTTCGGGCTGATCCTGCTGATCACCGCCGGCAACCTGCTGAAGCCGGAGAGCTCGGACAGCGACGAGGCCGACAACGTGATGATCCGGATCGCCCGGCGGGTGCTGAAGACCTCCGAGCACTACGACGGCGACAAGCTGGTCACCGTCGAGAACGGCCGCCGGGTGCTGACCCCGATGCTGCTGGTCATGGTGGCCATCGGCGGCACCGACATCTTGTTCGCGCTGGACTCGATCCCGGCCATCTTCGGCCTGACCCAGAACATCTTCATCGTCTTCACCGCCACCGCGTTCTCGCTGCTGGGCCTGCGGCAGCTGTACTTCCTGATCGACGGGCTGCTGGACCGGCTGATCTACCTCAAGTACGGGCTGGCGGCCATCCTGGCCTTCATCGGCGTGAAGCTGGTGCTGCACGCCCTGCACGAGAACAACGTGCCGTTCATCAACGACGGCGAGCACGTGAAGGTGATCGAGGTGTCCACCACCGTGTCGCTCGGCGTGATCATCGGCGTCCTGGTCGTCACCGTCGTCGCGTCGCTGCTGAGCCCCCGCGGCCGGGCGCAGACCCAGATCGCGAACGCCCGGCGGCACGCCCGCGCCTACCTCGACGTGCACTACACCGCCGACCGGGCCGAGCGCGAGCGCGTGTTCCAGCGGCTGCTGGACGAGGAGCGGGCGATCCGGGCGCTGCCGCCGAAGCAGCGCGCCTGGATCCGCGCCGAGTCCGAGCTGATGGACCTGCTGCGCCGGGCCCACGCCGCGTTCGACGAGACGGTCGGCGGAGCCACGCCGGCACCGGAGGACGTGGCGGACCTGCCGGCCCCGGCCCGTCGGCCGCGCTAGCGCGCCGGCACCCGGTCGGGCCCGCGACCGGCATGCCCCGGCGCGACCGACCGCGACGGCGAGCAGCAGCGCCCCGCAGCCGGCGAAGGTCGCCGGCGCACCCAGCGCGGCGACCAGCGGGGCAACCACCAGGGTGCCCAGCAGCGCCGCCGACACCATCACCGTGTCGGCCAGGCCCAGGGCGAAGGCCCGGTCGCGGTCGGGCACCGCCCGCTGCAGCACCTCCGTCGCCCCGCACTCGGCGACCGTGCCCGCCGCGCCGACCGCGCCGAGGGGGAGCACGGCCCAGGCAGCCGCCGGCGCCAGCCCCGCGCCCGCCAAGCCCGCCGCGGAGAGCACCAGGCAGCCACGCCGGCGCAGCCACCGCCCCAGCAGCGGCGCGGCCAGCGACCCGAACCCGAGCGCGGCGGCCCCGGCTCCGTACCCGACGTCGCCCTGGTGCCAGCGGTCGTGGCTCAGCCGGACCAGTCCCACGGTCGCGACACTCTCCACCAGGTTCACCACGGCGACCAGGCCGAGGGCGCCGGCCGTCCCCGGCGCGGTGACGACCACCCGCCAACGGCCACCCGGTGGGCGCGGGTCCCGGGTCGGGCCGCGGCCCGGTGCGCAGCCCGACCAGCAGCGGCAGCGCCGCCAGGGTGCCGACGGCGGCCGCGGCCAGCGCCGGCCACCCCACGCCGAAGCGCCAGCAGGCTGCCGCCCAGCGCCGGACCGACGACGAAGCCGGAGACCTCGGCCGTCACCAGCAGCGCCGTGGCGCCCGAGGACGCGCCCAGCCCGGGCAGCGCCGCCACCGCCGCCGGGTAGGCGGGGGTGGCCAGCGCGACCGTGAGGACCGCCAGGCCGAGCGCCACCCCGGGGTTCCCGAGGCGGCGGCACGCGGCGGCCGCCGCCCAGCGTGGCCACCCGCAGACCCGTGGACCAGCGCAGCACCCGGGCCCGCGACCACCGGTCGGCCAGCGCCCCGGCGGCCGCCGACAGCAGCACGTAGGGCAGCAGCCGACCCGCCGCCGCCAGGCTCAGCAGACCCCCGTCGCCGGTGGCCGACCAGACCTGGGCCAGCAGGAACGGCCAGGGCATGGACAGGCCCACGGCCGCCAGGGTGTGGGCGGCGAGCAGGCGACGGACGGGTCGCACGAGCGGGGCGCTCAGCGGATCAGGGTCGGCAGCGGGGCGAACCCGTTGAAGCCGACCGTGGAGTAGCTGGCGGTGTACGCCCCGGCGGACAGGAACCGGACCCGGTCCCCCTCCGCTCAACCCCAGCGGCAGCTGCACCGGGGTCCGCTCGTACAGCACGTCCACGCTGTCGCAGGTCGGGCCGGCCAGCACGGCCGGTCCGCACGCACTCCCGTCGAGGTCGGTGCGGAGCCGGTAGCGGATGGACTCCCCGATCGTCTCGACCAGACCGGTGTACACCCCGACGTCCAGATACACCCAGCGCCGACCGCCCCGCCAGGTCACCCCGAGGACCTCGCTGACCACGGTGCCGGCGTCGCCGACCACGCCCCGGCCCGGCTCCACGATCAGCTCCGGCGGGCGGGGCCCGAAGTGCCGGGCCAGGCTCCGGCGGATGATGTCGACGTAGCGGGCCAGCACCGGGTGCCCGCCCTCGTGGTCGGCCGGCAGCCCACCCCCGATGTCGAGGAACCGGAGCGGGATGCCCAGCCCGGCCAGCGCCGCGAACGCGGCTGCGGCGGTGGCGATCGGGGCCTCCCAGCGCCGCGGGTCGCGCTGCTGGGAGCCCACGTGGAAGGCGATCCCGACCGGGTCCAGGCCCTGCCCGACCGCCCGCCGGGCCAGCGGAACCAGCTCCTCCGCGGCGGAGCCGAACTTCCCGGACAGCGGCCAGTCGGAGCCGGCGCCGCTGGTGGCCAGCCGGAGCAGCACCCCGGCCCCGGGGGCGGCCTGGGCCAGCTTGTCGATCTCGGCGGCCGAGTCGGCCACGAACACGGCGACGCCGAGCCGATGGGCCTCGGCGATGTCGCGCACGCCGCTTCACCGGGTTGGAGTACACCACCCGCGCGGGGTCCGCGCCGACGGCCAGGCAGAGCTCGAGCTCGCCGGGGCCGGCCACGTCGAACCGGCTGCCGGCCTCGACCAGCGCGGCCACCAGGCTCGGCTCCGGGTTGGCCTTGACCGCGTAGTGCACGGCGCGAGGCCCCGAAGGCCAGCGCGAGCTGCGGTAGCTGGTCAGGGCCCGGCCCACGTCCAGCTGCAGGTACGGGGTGCTGACCGACGGGTCGGCGGGCCCGAGCGGCTCATCGGCACCCCGGGCCGGGGCCCCGGAGTCGGGGATGTCGACGGCGTCGACCGGCGCCAAGGTCATGGCCTGCCTCCTGGGATCTACCCGCATGAGGCGCGGGCCGGCGGCTGCGTACATCGCCTACCGTGTCCGGGTGCCGACTCCGCCGTACATCCTCGATCTCCGCCGCACCTGGGGCCACCGGCCCCTGCTGCTGCCCGGGGTCTCCGGGGTGGTGCTGGACGGTTCCCCGGGCCGGCTGCGGGTGCTGCTGGAGCGTCGAGCGGACACCGGCCGGTGGAGCGTGCCCGCCGGGATCGTGGAGCCCGGCGAGCAGCCGGCCGACTGCATCGTCCGCGAGGTGTGGGAGGAGACCCGGGTCCGGGTCCGGGCCGAGCGGCTGGCGTTGCTGGTCACCGACCCCGAGCTGACCTACCCGAACGGCGACCGGTGCCAGTTCATCTCGATGACCTTTCGCTGTCGGTACCTGTCCGGGCAGGCCGCGGTCGGCGACGAGGAGTCCACCAGCGTGGCCTGGTTCGACGTGGACGCGCTGCCCAGCGACCTGACGGGACGCGGACGGCGCCGGATCCTGGCGGCGCTGCCCGCCGAAGGGCCCACCCTGTTCGAGCAGGGCGACGCGCTCAGCCCACCCGACGCCGGTGGCCCGTGACCGCCAGGTAGGACCCGAACCCCAGTACCAGCAGACCCACGCCGACCACCACCGGGCGGGCGGCCCGGGCGGCCCGCGGCGGCCCCGGCCCCGGCAGGTGACCTGCGCGCTGCGACCGAGGGTGAACGGGTAGCGCACGACGAGCAGCCCGACCAGCACCAGCGCGACGTGCGGCAGCCCTCGCCTCACCGGCGGCCTCGCCGCTGCGTCACGGCTCCCGGACGCCGGGGGTGACGAACGGCGGCCGGGTCAGCAGGAACGGCTCGGTGCGGCTGCGCACCTGGACGTCGACCCGGTCACCGTCGGTGAACCGGGCGTCGACCAGGGCCAAGGCGATGCCGGTCTTCAGGGTCGGCGAGAACGTGCCCGAGGTGACCGAGCCGATCTCCTGCCCGTCGGGGTCGCGGACCAGCATGCCCGGTCGGGCGATGCCGCGGCCGACGGCCTTCAGCCCGCGCAGGATGCGGGCCGGGCCGGCCTGCTTCTCCGCCCGCAGCGCCGCGTCGCCGAAGAACGTGTCCTTCTTCCAGCCCACGGCCCAGCCCAGCCGGGCCTGCACGGGCGTGATCTCCGGCGAGATGTCCTGTCCGTGCAACGGGTAGCCCATCTCGGTGCGCAGGGTGTCCCGCGCCCCGAGCCCGGCCGGCTGCAGCCCGTACGGCTCGCCGGCGGTGACCACCCGGTCCCAGACCTGCACGCCCACCCCGGCCGGCGCCACCAGCTCGTACCCCCGCTCGCCGGTGTAGCCGGTGCGGCACACCGTCACCGGCACCCCGTCCAGTCGGGCGGTGTCGAAGGACATGTACGGGTGCCCGGTCGGGAACCCGGCGGCCGCCAGGACCTCGTCGGCGTGGGTGCCCTGGACGGCCAGCACCACGTGCTCCTCGTGCTGGTCCACGACCTCGATCCCGGCCGGCGCGGCGGCGGCCAGCATCGCGGCCACTGTCGCGCAGTTCGCGGCGTTGGGGATCAGGAACACCTCGTCGTCGGAGCGCAGATAGGCGATCAGATCGTCGACCACGCCGCCGTCGTCGTTGCAGAGCAGCGTGTACTGCGCCTGCCCGGGCTCGATCTTGCCCAGGTCGGCGGTCAGGCACCGGTTGGCGAACGCCTTCGCCCCCGGGCCGCGGACCACGACCTTGCCCAGGTGGCTGACGTCGAAGATCCCGACGCCGTTGCGGACCGCGGCGTGCTCGGCCAGCACCCCACCCCCGGCGTACTCCAGCGGCATCGACCAGCCCCCGAACGCCGCGAACTTGGCCCCCGCCTCGACGTGCCGCTGGTGCAGCGGCGACCGCTTCAGCTCCCCCTCCGCCGTGGTGCTCACGCCGGCGAACCTATCGCACCAACCCGCGGGCCGGGCCGCACCGACGGCGGACGCTAGCCTGGGCCGAGCACTGCCCGGTACCCGCCGCGGTGCTCCTGCTCACCACCGGAAGGACTTTCGTGCCCGCACCTGCGCTGCCCACCATCGGCCTGGCCAAGACGCTCGCCCGCAGTACCGACGTGCTCGTCGTCGGGTTCGGCCCGGACGGCGCGGTCGGGGTGCCGGCGGCGGTCGACCAGGAGTACCGCAAGCGTCTGGGACGCGGGGTCGGCGAGCTGGCCGCCGGCGTCGGCGCCAAGCCGGCGGCCGGGCACACCCGGACGCTGCCCTCCGTCGGGGACGGACCCAGGGTCGTGGTGGTCGGGCTCGGTGACGGCGCCCCGACCCCGGAGGACCTCCGCCGGACCGCGGGCACCGGCGTCCGGCAGGCCGCGGGCCAGGTCGCTGCCGGCTCGGTGTCGGTGGCGCTGTCGCTGGGCGCGGACGAGCCCGAGACGCTGACCGCCGTGGCCGAGGGCGCACTGATCGGCAGCTACCGCTTCACCCCGGTCGGCTCCGCACCCAAGACGTCCGGCAGCTCTCGACTCCCTCACCCTGCTCGCCGACAGCGCGGAACGGCGCCCCGCCGAGCTGCTCAAGCAGGCCCGGGTCGTCGCCGAGGCCGTGGCCGCCGCCCGTGAGTGGGTGAACATCCCGCCGAACCTGCTGTACCCGGAGTCCTTCGCCGACGAGGTGCGGACCTGGCTGAGCGGGTCCAAGGTCTCCGTCGAGGTGCTCGACGACAAGGCCCTCGGCCGCGGCGGGTACGGCGGGATCCTGGCCGTCGGCGGGGGCTCGTCCCGCCCGCCGCGGCTGGTCCGGCTCAGCTACAGCCCGCGGGGGGCGAAGTCGCACCTGGCGCTGGTGGGGAAGGGCATCACCTTCGACTCGGGCGGCCTGAACCTCAAGCCCGGTGACGGCATGTACACCATGAAGTGCGACATGGCGGGCGCCGCGGCCGTGTTCGCCGCCGTCCAGGCCATCGCCGCCCTCGGCCTGAAGGTGAAGGTGACCGCGTACGGGGCGCTGGCCGAGAACCTGCCCTCCGACACGGCGTACCGGCCTTCGGACGTGTTGACCATGTACGGCGGGAAGACGGTCGAGAACGGCAACACCGACGCCGAGGGACGGCTGGTGATGGCCGACGCCCTGGTCCGAGCCAGCGAGGACCGGCCCGACCTGCTGGTCGACGTGGCCACCCTCACCGGGGCCTGCGTGGTCGCGCTGGGTGACCGGACCGCGGGGCTGATGGCGACCGACGACGAGACCGCGGACCGGGTGCTGGACGCCGCGGAGTCGGCCGGCGAGGACTTCTGGCAGCTGCCGATCGCCAAGGAGACCCGGGGCCGGCTGGACTCCAAGGTGGCCGACCTGCGCTCTACCGCGGGTGACCGGCCGGGCGGGGCGATGGTGGCCGCCGCGTTCCTGCGCGAGTTCGTCGGCGACGGCATCCCCTGGGCGCACCTCGACATCGCGGGGCCGGCCTGGTTCGACGGCTCCCCCTACGGCTACGTCGGCGGCGGGGGCACCGGGATGGGGGTCCGCACCCTGGTCGCGCTGGCGCGCACCCTGGCCCGCTGAGCCGCGGGTGGTCCCGCCGGTGACGGGCCCCGATCTCGAGGCCGACGTCGCGGTCCTCGGTCTGGGACCGGCCGGGCGGGCGATGGCGCACCGGCTCGCGGCGCACGGCGTCGACGTGGTCGGGGTGGACTACAGCCCGCACCGCCGGTGGCGCCCGACCTACGCCGCCTGGGCCGACGAGGTGCCGGACTGGGTGCCGGCCGACGTGGTCGCCACCGAGACGCCGGCGCGGGCCTGGGCCCGCCGGGAGCACGTCCTGGACCGCCCGTACCTGGTCTTCGACACCGCCCGGCTGCAGGCGGCGCTGGGCTACGACGGGGTGCGGCTGGTGGAGGGGCGGGTCAGCCGGGCCGACCAGCACGGGGTCACCCTGACCGACGGCCGCCGGGTGCGGGCGGAGCTGGTGCTGGACGCCCGCGGCAGCACACCGGACCTCACCCGGGCCCAGCAGACCGCCATCGGCGTCGTGGTGCGCCGCGAGCAGGCCCCCGGGCTGGAGCCGACCTGGTTCATGGACTGGCGCCGCGACAACGGCACCGGCCCCGGCGACGCACCCTCCTTCTGGTACGTGGTGGCCCTCGACGCGGAGCACCTGCTGCTGGAGGAGACCTGCCTGGTCGGCCGGCCCGCCCTGGGCTGGGGCGAGCTGCGGCGTCGGCTCGACCACCGGCTGGCGGCCCGGGGGGTCCGGCTGTCAGGCACCGAGCGCGAGGAGCGGGTGCGCTTCACGGTGGAGCCCGAACCACCACCGCCGGTGGAGCTGGGTCCGCCGCCGGTGCCGATCGGGGCCCGGGGCGGCCTGATGCACCCTGCCACGGGCTACAGCGTGGCGTTGGCTCTCCGGGTGGCCGACGAGCTGAGCCGGGCGGTGGCCGGCGGCGCCACCAGCCGTCCGGCGGTGCAGGCGGCGCTGTGGCCGCGGCGGGCCCGACAAGCGCAGGCGCTGCGCCGGGTCGGCCTGACCACGCTGCTCCGCCTGCCGCCCGACGGGGTGGCCGACTTCTTCGAGGCGTTCTTCGCGTTGTCCTCGGACCTGCAGCGGGCCTACCTGTCGGACCGGGACCGGCCGGTGACCGTGCTCCGGGCCATGGCGTCGATGGCCCGCTCCCTGCGGCCGTCCCTGGCTGGGGTCGCGGTCACCTCGGTGTTCACCCGCCCCCGCCGGCCGAACCCCTAGCCCGGCCGGGCTACCGCAGGTCGGGGTGCTTCTTGTTGCGTGTGTTGTAGTCGCGCATCCGCTGCGGGTACCCGACCACCGCCGCGTCGTAGCCGGGGATCTGCAGGGAGGCCGCGAACGCGTGGGCCCACTCCGGGGAGGGCACCTTGCGCCGAGTCCACTCGCCGTCGTAGGCCACCAGCAGCAGCGTGGTCTGGGTGACCGACGTCCGGGGCTCGACGAACGCCTCGACGCCGCGCCGGCTGCGGGCGAACTCGGTCAGGTGCATGGCCACCGCGTCGTCCATCGGCGCCGCCCGGCCCGGCCTCCCGGCCCGCTTGAGGCGCGCGGTGCCGCGCTTGAACCAGCCCATCCCGCCATTATGGCGGCCCGCTCCCAATCGCGGCCGGCGCCCGGAACCTCAGCCGCGCAGGACCTCCGCAAGCTGGTCGACGGCCCAGTCGACCTCCTCGGCAGTCACCACCAGCGGTGGGGCGAGCCGGATGGTGGCGCCGTGGGTGTCCTTGGCCAGCACGCCACGCTCGGCCAGCCGCTCGCAGACCTGGCGGCCCGTGGCCAGCCGCGGATCCACGTCGATCCCGGCCCACAGCCCGACCCCGCGCACCGCGACGACGCCGCGACCGACCAGCGCGTCCAGCCGCCGGTGCAGCCGCCGGCCCAGCTCCGCGGAACGTCGCTGGTACTCGCCGGTGGCCAGCATCGCGGACCACGGCGGTGCCCACCGCGGCCGCCAGCGGGTTGCCGCCGAACGTCGACCCGTGCTGCCCGGGGTGCAGCACCCCGAGCACCGTCGCGGTCGCCGACCACCGCCGAGACCGGCACCACGCCCCCGCCGAGCGCCTTGCCGAGCAGGTACAGGTCGGGCTCGACGCCCACGTGGTCGCAGGCGAAGGTCCGCCCGGTCCGGCCCAGGCCGGACTGGATCTCGTCGCAGACCAGCAGCACGCTCGCGCGCGTGCAAAGGGCCCGCAGCCGCGGCAGGTAGTCCGCGGGCGGCACGACCACGCCCGCCTCACCCTGGATCGGCTCGACCAGCACCGCGACCGTGTCGTCGTCGACCGCGGCCGCGACCGCGTCGGCGTCCCCGTACGGCACCGTGCGGAACCCGGGGGTGTACGGCCCGAAGCCGGCCCGGGCCTCCGGGTCGTCGGAGAAGCTGATGATGGTGGTGGTGCGGCCGTGGAAGTTGCCCGCCGCGACGACGATGTTCGGGTTGCGGATGCCCTTGACGTCGCGGCCCCACTTCCGTGCCACCTTGATGCCGCTCTCCACCGCCTCCGCACCGGTGTTCATCGGCAGCACCATCTCCTTGCCGCACAGCGCGGCCAGCTCGGCGCTGAAGGTGCCGAGCTGGTCGGAGTAGAACGCGCGGCTGACCAGGGTGACCCGGTCCAGCTGCCGGCGGGCGGCCTCGACCACGACCGGGTGGCGATGGCCGAAGTTGACCGCGGAGTAGGCGGCCAGGCAGTCCAGGTAGCGCCGGCCTTCGACGTCGGTGACCCAGGCGCCCTCCGCCTCGGCGATCACCACCGGCAGCGGGTGGTAGTTGTGCGCGGTGTGGGCCTCGGTGAGGGCGATCTCGGCATGGCGGTCCTCCGGTGTCCGTGCTCGCGCGGGTGTCCAGGCCCGCGGTCATGCCGCTGCCGTCTCGCGGCGCAGCTCCAGCGTGCAGCACTTGACGCCGCCGCCACCCTTGAGCAGCTCGGTCAGGTCCACCGGGACGGGCACGAACCCGCGGTCGGCCAGCTGCCGCGCGAATCCGACCGCGGCCTCGGCGAGCACCACGTGCCGGCCGTCGGACACCGCGTTCAGCCCCAGCACCGCCGCGTCCACGGCGCCGACCAGGATCGCGTCCGGGAACAGCGTGGCCAGCAGGGCCTGGCTGGTCACCGAGAACGCTCCCGGGTGGTAGGCCACGGTCTGCTCGTCGAGCACGGCCAGCGCGGTGTCGAGGTGGTAGTAGCGGGGATCGACGAGGTCGAGGGAGACGACCTCCAGGCCGGTCAGGGCCGCGACCTCCGCGTGCGCGGCCGGGCTGGTCCGAAACCCGGTGCCGGCCAGGATCTGGTCCCCGACGACCAGGAAGTCGCCCTTCCCCTTCGTTGACCTCCCGCGGCCAGTGCACCGGCCCGAAGCCGTGCTCCTCCAGCCAGGCCGCGTAGGCCGGTGCCTCGCCCGCCCGCTCGGGGTAACTGAACCGGGCCCCGACCGTGGCCGTGGGCGTGACCAGGGCGCCGTTCGCGGCGTAGACCATGTCGGGCAGCCCGGGCACGCCGTCGAGGACCTCGACCCAGTGCCCCAGCTCGCCGGTAGGTTGCCCGCAGCCGCTCCCACTGGGCCACGGCCAGCGCGGTGTCCACGGCGGTGCCGGGGTCCATCCACGGGTTGATGGCGTAGTTGACGGCGAAGTGGGACGGCCGGGTCATCAGGTAGTGGCGGGGTCGGGCCACGCGGGGCGGCGCCGCGAGGGGCGCGGCCGCGAGATCGGTCATGAGGGCTCCTCGAGATCAGCAGGTGGACGAAGCGTACGGTCCGGTCACCTCGCAAACAATCACCATTCGTTGCGGGTCGTTAACCACTCTGTTTCATCTGCGTGACCCAGGCAGCGATTCGTTGCGCTCATCAGCTACGTTGGCCTCATGGACGCCCTGGACGAGCGGATTCTGCTCCACCTGGTCCGCAACGCGCGGGCCACCTTCGCCGAGATCGGTGCCGACGTGGGCCTGTCGGCGCCCGCGGTGAAGCGGCGGGTGGACCGGCTGCTCGACCAGCAGACCATCACCGGCTTCACCACCATCGTCGACCCCGCCGCCCTCGGCTGGGGCACCGAGGCGTACGTGCAGGTCTACTGCAAGGGCACCATCACCCCGGCTTCGCTGCGGGAGATCTGGGAGCCGATCCCCGAAGTCATCAGTGCCAGCACGGTGACGGGCGCACCGGACGCCATCCTGCGGGTCCGCGCCCGCGATGTCCGACATCTCGAGCGGGCCCTCGAGCGGATCCGCGACAACGACAGCATCGACCACACCGAGTCGATCATCGTGCTCTCCCGACTGGTGGAGCGCGGCTGAGCGGGGCCGGGCCCGCTCGCCGGGGATGCCAGGATGGGCCGGTGAGCGCAACCACCGATTCCGCCGCGACGAGCGACACCTTCGACCTGGTCGTCCTCGGGGCCGGCAGCGGGGGGTACGCCGCGGCGCTGCGCGCCGCCCAGCTGGGCCTGAGCGTCGCCCTGGTGGAGAAGGACAAGGTGGGCGGGACCTGTCTGCACCGCGGCTGCATCCCGACCAAGGCCATCCTGCACGCCGCCGAGGTCGCCGACGCCGCCCGCGACGGGTCCCGGTTCGGGGTGCACGCAACCGTGGACGCCATCGACCTGGCGGGGGTGAGGGCCTACGCCGACTCCGTCGTCGCCCGCCTGTACCAGGGGCTGCGTGGCCTGGTCGGCTCCCGCGGAATCACCGTGGTCGAGGGCGAGGGACGGCTGCTCCCCGGACCGGGGGTGCCGGCCGTGGCGGTCGGCGACCGTCGGCTGCATCGGGGGGGCTCTGGTGCTGGCCAGCGGCTCGTACGCGCGCACCGTGGCGGGGGTGGAGGTGGACGGGGTGCGGATCATCACCAGCGAGCACGCCCTCCGGCTGGACGCCCTGCCGGCGTCGGCGGTGGTCCTGGGCGGTGGGGTGATCGGCGTCGAGTTCGCCTCGGCCTGGCGCTCGTTCGGGGTCGAGGTGACGGTGGTGGAGGCGCTCCCCCGGCTGGTGCCCGGCGAGGAACCTGAGGTCTCCGCCGCCCTCCAGCGTGCGTTCGGCAAGCGCGGCATCGCGGTCCGCACCGGAACTCCGGTCGCGAACGTGACCTCGACCGGGACCGGCGTCGCGGTGGCCCTCGAGGACGGCGGAGAGCTGGCCGCCGATCTCCTGCTGGTCGCAGTCGGCCGGGGCCCGGTCACCGACGGGCTCGGCTACGCCGAGGCGGGAATCCGGACCGACGGCGGGTTCGTCACCGTCGACGACCGGCTGGCCACCTCCGCCGCGGGCGTCTGGGCGGTCGGCGACATCGTCCGCGGACCGCAGCTGGCCCATCGCGGGTTCGCGCACGGGATCTTCGTGGCCGAGGAGGTCGCGCACCGCCGAGGCGGGAACCATCCGGCGCCGGTCCCCGTCCGCGACCTCGAGGTGCCGAAGGTGACCTACAGCGACCCGGAGATCGCCTCGGTGGGGCTCGGCGAGGAGGCTGCCCGGGCCGCGTACGGGGAGGTGGAGGCCTACACCTACGACCTGGGCGGCAACGGCAAGTCGCAGATCCTCAAGACGCAGGGCTTCGTCAAGCTGGTCCGCCGCACCGGCGGCCCGGTCGTCGGCGTGCACATGGTCGGCGCCCGGGTCGGGGAGCTGGTCGGGGAAGCCCAGCTGATCACCGGCTGGGAGGCCTACCCGGAGGAGGTCGCGCTGCACGTACACGCTCATCCCACCCAGCAGGAGGCGCTCGGCGAGGCCCATCTCGCGCTGGCCGGGAAACCCTTGCACGCTCATCGGTGAGCCGGACATGATCGACGGGCGGGCAGGGTCGCCGTCGCGCGGTCGGGTCCGCCCAGCGCCGGAACCCCTACGGTTAGGCTGACCACGATCGCGACGCCCGCTGCACGTACCCGAAGGAGTCCCAACCCGTCATGTCGACTTCTGTAACCCTGCCCGCACTCGGCGAGAGCGTCACCGAGGGCACCGTCAGCCGCTGGCTCAAGCAGGTCGGTGACACCGTCGAGGCTGATGAGCCGTTGCTGGAGATCTCCACCGACAAGGTCGACACCGAGATCCCATCCCCCGCCGCCGGCACCCTGCTGGAGATCAAGGTGGCCGAGGACGAGACCGTCGAGGTGGGGGCCGTGCTGGCCGTGATCGGCGACGCCAGCGAGGCCGAGTCCGGCGGCGGGGACAGCAGCGGCGGGGACGACGCCGTGCAGGCGGAGGCGGCGGAGGCCCCGTCGGCGGCCGAGCCCGAGGCCGAGCCGGAGCCGGAGCCGACGTCGGAGGCCGACCAGCCCCAGGCTGAGCAGCCCGCCCCCAGCTCCGGCCCCAGCTCCGAAGGCGGTGGTGCGGGCACCGAGGTGACCCTGCCCGCCCTCGGGGAGAGCGTCACCGAGGGCACCGTGAGCCGGTGGCTGAAGCAGGTGGGCGAGTCGGTGGAAGCCGACGAGCCGTTGCTGGAGATCTCCACCGACAAGGTCGACACCGAGATCCCGTCGCCGGCGGCCGGCACGCTGCTGGAGATCCGGGTGGCCGAGGACGAGACCGTCGAGGTGGGGGCCGTGCTGGCCGTGATCGGCGCGGCGGGAGCCGAGGCGCCGGCCGAGTCGTCCCCCGCCGCGGAGTCGCCCGCACCGGACGCCTCGGCGGCGCCCGAACCCGAGACCGCGACCGAGACCGGCGGCGAGAAGGTCTCCGAGCAGACCGCCGCCGGCGACGAGGGCGGCCAGGCGCCGATCCCGGCACCCGAGGCCGCCCCGGCCCCGGCCGCGACCGAGAAGCCCCAGGAGTCCGAGAGCGACGGCTACGTCACGCCGCTGGTACGCAAGCTGGCCCGCGAGCACGGCATCGACCTGTCGTCGGTGACCGGCACGGGTGTCGGCGGCCGGATCCGCAAGCAGGACGTGCTGGCCGCCGCGGAGACCAAGAAGGCTGAAGCCGAGAAGGCGGCGGCCGCGCCCGCAGCCGCGGCCCCCGCACCGGCGGCGCCTCCCGCGGCGGCCGCGGCGCCCGCCCCGCAGCCGAGCAGCCTGCGCGGCACCACCGAGAAGATGTCGCGGCTGCGCAAGACCATCGCCCGGCGGATGGTGGAGTCCCAGCAGGTGTCGGCCTCCCTGACCGCGACCGTCGAGGTCGACCTGACCGCGATCTCACGGATCCGGGCCCGGTTCAAGGAGGCCTTCAAGAAGCGCGAGGGCGCGAGCCTCTCCTACCTGCCGTTCATCACCAAGGCCGCCGTCGAGGCGCTCAAGGTGTACCCGAAGGTCAACGCGACGATCGACACCGAGGCCGGCGAGGTCACCTACCCCAACGCCGAGCACGTCGGCATCGCCGTCGACACCGAGAAGGGTCTGCTGGTCCCGGTGATCAAGGACGCCGGCGACCTGAACATCGCCGGGCTGGCCAAGAAGATCGCCGACCTGGCGGCCCGGACCCGGCAGAACAAGGTGACCCCGGACGAGCTCAGCGGCGGGACCTTCACCATCACCAACTACGGGTCGGCCGGCACCTTGATGGACACCCCGATCATCAACCAGCCGCAGGTGGCCATCCTGGGCACCGGTGCGCTGGTGAAGCGACCGGTGGTGCTCAAGGACCCGAACCTGGGTGAGGTGATCGCGGTCCGCGACATGATGTACCTGTCGATGACCTACGACCACCGGCTGGTGGACGGGGCCGACGCCGCCCGCTTCCTGAGCACGCTGAAGGCGCGGCTGGAAGAGGGCGACTTCGGGTCGGAGTTCGGCGCCTGACCGGGCCGCGGAGCGTGCCCGGCCGGCGGAGCGAGCCAGCCCCGTGACCCGCTTCCTGCTGAGCGGGGCCTCGGGCTTCCTCGGCACGGCCCTGCGGGTCCGGCTGGCCACGCAGGGACACGAGGTGGTCCGCCTGGTCCGGCGGCAGCCGGCCACCGCCACCGAGTTCGCCTGGGACCCGGCGGCCGGTGAGATCGACGGCCGCGCCTTCGCCGGGGTGGACGTCGTGGTCAACCTGTCCGGGGCCGCCATTTTCGGCCTGCCGTGGACCCCCGCCCGGCGGCAGCTGCTCCGGACGTCGCGGACCCAGACCACCGGCACCCTGGCGTCGGCCCTGGCCGATCTTGCCCGCGCCGGTACCGCGCCGGCCCTGCTGCAGGCCAGCGGCATCGCGGTGTACGGCACGGAGCGGGCGGCGGTCCCGCACACCGAGGACTCCCCCGCGGCGCGGGACTACCTGGCCCAGCTGGTGGTGGACTGGGAGGCAGCCGCCGACCCCGCCCGCGAGGCCGGCGTCCGGGTGGTCGCGATGCGCACCAGCCCGGTGCTGGACCGCGGCGGCGGGGCCTTCCGGCTGATGCGGCTGGCCTGGTCGGTCGGCGGCGGCGCGGTGCTCGGCGACGGTCGTCAGCGGATGCCGATGATCACCCTCGAGGACTACCTGCGGTTCGTGCTCTGGGCCGCAGAGACACCCGAGGCCTACGGCCCGTACAACCTGACCATCCCGGAGCCGACGACCAACCGGGAGTTCACCGACGCCCTGGCCCACCGGCTGCACCGGCCCCGCATCCTCCGGCTGCCGGCCGGGCTGGTCCGGGCGCCGCTCGGCGAGCAGGCCGACCAGCTGCTCGGCGACCTGTTCGTGGTCCCGCGCCGGCCGTTGGAGCAGGGCTTCTCCTTCACCGCCCCGGACGTGGAGACGACCGTGGCCGCCGCGTCAGCCTGATCGTCGGAGCAGACGTCAGCGGAGCCGGAGCGGCAGCATCCGCAGCTCCACGCCGGGCGGCTGCCCCAGAGCGGTCGCCAGGTCCCCGAGGCCGGACCAGGCGGCGCCGCTGACCCGCGGGTCGTCGCTGTTCCTGGGCCGGGACAGCCGGGCCAGCGGCGACAGGTGGACCGCGGGAACCACCGGGGAGTCGGCCGGTAGCCCGGCCCGCCCCCGGGCCAGGTCGACCGCGGTCCGCAGACCGCCGAGGTGGTCGACGAGACCGACGTCCAGCGCGTCGCGTCCGGTCCACACCCGGCCCCGCGCGACAGCCTCGACCTCGGCCACCGGGCGTCGCCGCCCGCTGGCCACCTTGGCCACGAAGTCGTCGTAGACGGCGTCGATCAGGGCCGCCAGCCGCTCCCGCTCCGCCGGGCTGAAGCCCCGCCGGGAGGAGAACATCAAGGCGTGGTCGCCCTCGGCGACCGGGGTGCTCGTCACCCCGATCCGGTCCAGCAGGTCGCGGGCGACGAGCTTGCCGCCGAAGACGCCGATGGAGCCGGTCAGGGTGCCCGGCGCGGCCACGATCAGGTCGGCGGGGCAAGCGATGTAGTAGCCGCCGGAGGCGGCGACCTCGCCCATCGAGACGATCACCGGCTTGCCGGTCTCCTGGACCTGGCCGACCGCGCGCCAGATCGTCTCCGAGGCCACCGCCGAGCCGCCCGGGGAGTCGACGCGGACCACCACGGCCCGGACGTGCTCGTCGGCCGCGGCCGACCGCAGCTGGGCGCTGACGGTGTCGCTGCCGGCCTGCTGGCCCATCGGACCGCGGCGGCTGCGGCCCGGGCCGATCCCGCCGCGGACCTCGACCAACCCCACCCGACCCCGGTGGCGGCGGGGCAACCGGGGCGCACGGAGCCTCCAGCGGTCGGCGAACAGCAGTGTCGCCTCGCCGCCCAGCCGGGAGCGGACCGCGGCCAGCACCTCGTCCCGGTAGCCGAGCCGGTCCACCAGACCGGAGGCGGCCGCCTCCACCGCGGTCCAAGGGCCGCCGTCCACGAGCTCCCGGACCCGGTTCGGGTCCAGCCGGCGACCGACGGCGATGGTGGCGACTGCCTCGGCGGAGACCGACTCCACCACCCGCTCCAGCGCCTCCCGGTGGGCGGGGGTCGGCTCGGTCCGGGTCAGCTGGTCAGGGGCGTTCTTGAACTCGTGCCGCTGCTCCACCTCCAGCTCGACCCCGATCCGGTCCAGCGCTCCGCGCAGGAAGGTCGCCTCCAGGCCGACCCCCAGCAGTCCGACGCCGCTGCCGGGCTGCAGCCAGATCTCGTCGAAGGCGGTCGCCAGCACGTAGCCGGCCATCGAGCCGGGTCCCTCGCCGAACCCCTCGGCCCAGGCGACGCACGGCTTGCCGGTCTCCGCGAACGCCCGGACGGCGAGCCGCAGCTCCTCGGCCAGGCCCCACGGCAGCGGGCCGCCCACCCGGGCGAGCAGCCCGGCCACCCGACGGTCCGCGCCGGCCTCGTGCAGAGCGCGCAAGGTGGGCCGCAGCAGCCGCCGGTTCCGGGTCGAGAGCCGGGCCACCGGGTCGGCGCCGGGGTCGACCGGCGGTTCGGTCAGGTCGAGCTCGAGCAGCAGCGGGGGCGACGTCATGGACCCACGGTAGGCGCCGGCCGCGCGCGTAGACTCCGCCGCATGAGCCTGGACTTCCGCTCCCTCGGGCTGGGCCACGAGCAGACCGACTACCAGCGGGCCTGGGACCTGCAGCGGAGGCTGCACGCCGAGGTCTCCGGCGGCACCCGGTCCGACACGGTGCTGTTGTTGGAGCACGCCAGCGTGTACACCGCCGGCAAGCGGACCGAGCCGCACGAGCGCCCCGTCGACGGCGCTCCGGTGGTGGACGTCGACCGAGGCGGGAAGATCACCTGGCACGGCCCCGGCCAGCTCGTCGGCTACCCGATCGTGCGACTGCCCGAGGCGGTGTACGTGGTGGACTACGTCCGCCGGCTCGAGGAGGCCATGATCGAGATGTTCGCCGGGTACGGGCTGACCACCGGCCGGGTCCCCGGTCGCTCGGGGGTGTGGCTGGCCGCCGACGCGCCGGACTCGGGACGGGCCCGGCCGGATCGCAAGATCGCCGCCATCGGCGTCCGCGTCGCGGGTGGCACCACCATGCACGGGTTCGCCATCAACGTCGACCCCGACCTGGGCTGGTTCGATGCGATCGTGCCCTGCGGCATCACCGACGCGGGCGTCACCTCGATGGCCGCCGAGCTGGGCTCGGCGCCGTCTCTGGTGGAGGTGGCCGCGGCGATCCGGCCGCCGCTGGAGCGCTTCCTGGCCTTCCGGCCGTACGTCCAGTCCGCTCCGCTCCCGGACCGACCGGCCGTGACCTACGGGTTGGCGGTCGGCGCGGTCTGAGCGGCCTCTCGGGCGCTTCAGGACTCGAAGCGTCGGTTCAGCTCGGCCATCACCGGCCAGGCGCTGCCGGCGGCGTTGGACAACACGACGGCGTCGACGTCAGCGTTGCCGTAGCGGGTGAGCAGGGCACTGACCCCGGCGTTGCTGCCTTCCTTGTAGAGCGTCGATCGGCGGAACTCCAGACCGAAACCGAACCGGACCTGCTCGTCACGGGCGACCTGCGGGGTCAGGAACGCCGCCGTCAGCTCGGGCGTCAGCAGCTGTCCACCCCGCAGCGCGTCGAGGAAGACCAACAGATCCTCGGCTGACGCATAGGCTCCGCCGTCGGGCGAACCGATCGGCGGATAGCTGAAGATGTTGGAACGCCACGTCCCGTCGACCCGGTCCCAGCCCTCGGCCACGCGCGGCACGGGGTCCCGACGGTCGAAGAAGCCGGCCCCGGTCATGCCGGCTCGGTCGAAGACTTCTCTGCTCACATACGAGCGGTAGGACTCTCCGACGACCCGCTCGAGCGCCAGTCCAGCCAGCACATAGCTCACGTTGCAGTACCGCGCCTGGACCCCTGGCTCGGCCAGGGCCGGCTTGTGGGCGAACTGGGGCAGGAAGTCAGCGGTCTCCATGATCGCGTAGCAGGGGGTGTCCACGAACAGGTCCGCGTAGACCTCACCGGCCTCCTCGTCGGCGTCGTCGGCGATCCCGCTGGTGTGGGTGAGCAGCTGACGCAGGGTGACTGCGTCGGAGATCGTCGTGCCCGACAGGTCGACGTAGCGGTGGATCGAGGCGTCCAGGTCGAGGTGGCCGACACCGACCTGCTGAAGGACGGCCACGCTGGTGAACAGCTTGGTGATCGAGGCCGTGTCGAAGCGGGTGTCGAGGCTGTTGGGAACCTGCCAGCGCGGAGTGGCATAGCCGTACGCCTCGCTGAAGACGCCGGCGCCGGCCTGACGGACGACGACGACACCGGTGAAGCCCGATGCGCGGACGACCCTGTCGAGCCCAGATGTCCATCGCCGAGCCGGACGGCGACGGTGTCGGCGGTGACGGTGACGGTGATCGTCATGGCTTCCACGTGTTGTCGGGCTAGGCGAAGTGTCCAGTGAACAGGATGAGCGCGAACCCGGCCCCGCCCGGCCGGTGACCAGCGGTGGGGCGGACCATCGGCAAGCCGGCCTCAGCCGGCGATCTCGACGAGGTGCCGGTGCGAGTCCGCGACGACCGGTTCGCCGGTCCAGGGCCGCTCCAGGTGGCCGTCGTCGTGGCCGTCGAAACCCAGGAGCGCATCGCCGCCGGGCAGCCGGTCGATCTCCTCGGCCGACCCGTCGGGATGCACGATGAACAGGTTGAGCACCCGCCCGCGAACCCGGACGAGGTCCCGCTCGTCGGCGGCATGGCGCACTTCGACGTATCGATCGGTGCCGTGCCCCGGTGCGCGGCGGCAGGTGAGCTCGACCACCAGGTTGCGCTCGTACGCCGGCCCGCAACACTCGTGATCCCAGCCGATCTCCACCAGCCTTCGCACGGGCGAACTCTAGTGGGGCGGACCGTCTTCTAGGCTGCACGGGAGGTGACCGGGATGATCCTGCCCGCGGTGCGCGACCCGCGCCTGATCACCATCCGGCGCGGCGGGACACTCACCGACGCCGACCACCGCCTGCTGGCGCTGTGGGCCGCCGCGTGCGCCGAGCGCGTCCTGTCCTCTGTTCGAGCGGGCCGTTCCGGACGACGCCTGGCCCCGTCAGGCCATCGACGCCGCGCGCTCCTGGGCGTGCGGCGAGCTGCCGATGATGCGCACCCGCGCCCTGGGCGGGCACGCCATGGGCGCGGCCCGACCCCTGCGCGGCGCCCCCCGGTTCGCCGCCTACGCCGCCGGGCAGGCCGCCTGCGTCGCCCATGTGGCTGAGCACGACCTCGGTGCCGCCGCCTACGCCATCAAGGCCGCCCAGGCCGCCGTGCCGCCGGCGGAGTCCGACCAGGTCCGCCGGCGTGAGTGCGCCTGGCAACGCGCCCAGCTCCCCCCGGAGGTGGGCGACCTGGTGATCGACGACCAGCGACGCCGCAACGCGCTCTGCTGGTCGATCTTCGACTGCTGAGCCGGCGGAGACCAGAGGCTTGCGGCCCAGGTCTATCTAGATAGACAATGAGGTCGTGGGCCACGTCATCGCATCTCGCTGCAGACCTCGGCGGTGCTGTTCGCGCTCGCCGACCGAGGCAGCGCCTGGAGCCACGGCTACGACCTGTGCCGCCGGCTCGGCCTCAAGGCAGGCACGTTGTACCCCATCCTGATGCGGCTGGCCGATCGGGGGCAGCTCGACGCGAGCTGGGAGTCGACAGCCCCGCGCGGGCGTCCGCCTCGGCATCTGTACCGGCTGTCGACCTCCGGTGCGGCCCTGGTCGACCAGCTCCGCGCCGAGCGTGCCGCCGCGGCGCACGCCGAGACGACCGGCGTCACGCGGTGGCCGCGGCCGGCACCCGGATCGGCGTCAGGATGACGGGATGAGTGCGCGCGGCCGCGGCCTCGGGGACCGTGTCCTCGCGCTGGCCACGGCAGGGCTGCCCGCCCACCGCGCCGACTGGGGTGCGGCGATGCGTGCCGAGCTCGCCGCGATCGAGAACGCCGACGCACGCCGGCGTTTCGCCCTCAGCGCGTCGGTGGCCGCCTTCACCGTCGGCTTCGGTATCCGGATCGCGTTCGCCGTCGGTTCCGCCGTGGTCGTCGCGGCCGTCACCTGGGCGGCCTCGCGCGCGCAGCTGCCGGTGGCGGACCGGGCGTGCTCGGGGTGACGATCGCGATCCCGGCCATCCCTCTGCTCGCGGTCGGTTTCGTGACGGCGCTCAGGTCGCGGTCCTTCCGCTTCGGGCTGGAGACCGGTGCGCTGGCGCTGGCCGCGAGCTTCGGCGCACTGTTCGTGGCCCTGGCCCTCGAAGGACAGGTGTGGATGGAGCGGTACGGCGTCTTCGTGCTGGACGGCGACCCGCCCCGGGGAGCGGTCGGGACCGCCGAGGTCGTGTTCGACCTCTTCTCGACGGGGATGTGATCGGGCATCTCGTCTTCTGGTCTGCCCTGGCCCGGATCGGTGCCAGGCTCGGATCCCGGCCGGCTCCCGGGCCACCCGATGACCTCCCGCCTCCTCGCACTCTGCCTCGACGCGGTCGAGCCTGCGCGGGTGGCTCGGTTCTGGGCCGGCTTGCTCGGCCGCGACGTCCGCGCGGACGCCGCGGGGCTGTCGCGCCCGGCGACGACACGCAGGTCACCCTCCGGTTCGTCTCGAGTCGCGCTGCGAAGGTGGGTCCGAACCGCGTCCACCTCCACCTGACCAGCGCCAGCCACGGCGACCAGCACCGCACGGTGGCGACAGCGCTGCGGCTCGGCGCCAGCCACCTCGACGTCGGGCAGCTGCCCGAGGAGGAGCACGTGGTGCTGGCCGATCCCGAGGGCAACGAGTTCTGCGTGATCGAAGCCGGGTAACCGCTTCCTCGCCGGGTGCGGGCTGCTCGGCGAGCTCGCCTGCGAAGGCACCCGGGCCGTCGGCCTCTTCTGGAGCGCGGCGCTGGGCTGGCCGCTGGTGTGGGACCAGGACCAGGAGACCGCCGTCCAGTCCCCGCACGGCGGCACCAAGATCGCCTGGGGAGGCCCGCCCGTCGCGCCGATCACCGGACGCAGCCGACAGCGCCTCCTCCTCGCGCCCGTGGACCACGACCAGCCGACGGAGGTCGACGCCTGGTCTCCCTCGGGGCCACCCGGCTCGGCGTCGGTGCGGACGGTGCTGTCGTGCTCGCCGACCCCGACGGGAACATGTTCGTGCTCGGCCTCGGTGACCCGCGCCGTCGACCAGGCGGGTCCCCGGTCGCTCACGGGTAGGCTGAGCCGGTGCCCCCTTCGTCCGACCCCACGCCGGTCTCCCCCGACGGTCGCAAGATGCTCCGGCTCGAGGTCCGCAACGCCAGCGTGCCGATCGAGAAGAAGCCGTCCTGGATCAAGACGACCGCCCGGATGGGCCCGGAGTACCGCGAGCTCCGGGAGCTGGTCCGGCGCGAGGACCTGCACACGGTCTGCCAGGAGGCCGGCTGCCCCAACATCTTCGAGTGCTGGGAGGACCGGGAGGCGACGTTCCTGATCGGCGGTGACCAGTGCACCCGGCGCTGCGACTTCTGCCAGATCGACACCGGCAAGCCGGCCGACTTCGACGACCAGGAACCGCGCCGGGTGGCCGAGTCGGTGCAGAAGATGGGCCTGCGGTACGCCACCGTGACCGGAGTCTGCCGCGACGACCTGCCGGATGAGGGCGCCTGGCTGTACGCGGAGACCATCCGCCAGATCCACCAGCTCAACCCCGGCGTCGGGGTCGAGATGCTGGCGCCGGACTTCTCCGGCCACCGGGCCTACCTGGACCAGCTGTTCACCGCCGGGCCGGAGGTGTTCGCCCACAACGTGGAGACCGTGCCGCGGATCTTTAAGCGGATCCGGCCCGGTTTCCGCTACGAGCGGTCGCTGGACGTGCTGCGGGCCTCCCGCGACGCCGGCCTGGTGACCAAGTCCAACCTGATCCTGGGCATGGGCGAGACGCGCGCGGAGGTCTCGTCGGCGCTGCGCGACCTGCACGACGCCGGCACCGAGATCATCACGATCACCCAGTACCTGCGACCCTCCCCGCGGCACCACCCGGTGGCGCGCTGGGTGAAGCCGGAGGAGTTCATCGAGCTGAGCGCGGAGGCCACCGCGCTGGGCTTCGCCGGGGTGATGAGCGGCCCGCTGGTGCGGTCCTCGTACCGCGCGGGGCGGCTCTACCGGCAGGCGATGGCCTCGCGGGACCAGCTGGTCACCGCGCCGAGTGGGCTGTGAGGCCGCGTGTGGTGTAGGACAGGCCCGAGGCTCCACCGAGGGCAGACGAGGGAGGTGCAGGTCGATGGCTGACCAGGCCGCGAAGCAGGCCAAGGCGGACGCGAAGGCCGCCAAGCAGGCGGAGAAGCTGCGGAAGAAGAACAGCACGGACCCGGCCGACCTGGGCCGGTTCAAGCAGGTGGCCCGCGCCTACCAGCTGACGCACGAGTACGACAAGGCCCTGCCGCTCTTCGTCTTCGGCAGCTGGGCCCTCGTGCTGGTCGTGGGCCTGGTGATCGGCTTCGCCGTCGGGCATCCCATCTACGCCGGCGTCATGGGCCTGATGGTCGGCATGCTGGTCGCCTTGGTGTTCCTGGTCAACCGGACCAAGAAGGCGACCTACAAGCGCTACGCGGGGCAGGCCGGGTCGGCGGAGGTGGCATTGCAGATGCTGCCGAAGCAGTGGATCTCGACGCCGGTGATCGCCGCCACCCGGCACAAGGACGCGGTGCACCGCACGGTCGGGCCGGGCGGCCTGGTGCTGATCGGGGAGGGTGAGCCGGGCCGGCTGAAGGCCCTGCTGGCCTCGGAGGCCCGCAAGCACGAACGGGTCGCCTACGGCATCACCGTCACCACGGTGGTGATGGGCAGCAAGGAGGGCCAGGTCCCGCTGGACAAGCTGGCCGACCACATCAAGAAGCTGCCCAAGACCCTCGCCCCCAACCAGGTGACCGACCTCAAGCAGCGGCTGCGGGCCCTGGACGCGGTCCGCCCGCAGATCCCGGTTCCCAAGGGCCCGATGCCGACCAACCCGCGGCAGGTCAAAGGCGCGCGGCAGGCGATGCGCGGCCGTTGACCGCGGCGCCCGGCGCTTGCCCGGGGATGGGTACGGTGGGGCGGTCATGCCGAACGTCGTCAACGCCGAGCAAGTCTCGATCAGCTACGGGACCACCGTCGTCCTCGACGAGGTGAGCCTGGGTGTCGCCGACGGCGAGGTGATCGGGGTCGTCGGCCGGAACGGCAGCGGCAAGACCACCCTGCTCCGGCTGCTGACCGGCATCGAGCTGCCGGACTCCGGTCGGGTCACCCGGTCCGGGCGCTCCTCGGTCGGCTACCTGCACCAGGCCGACGACTTCGCGGCCGAGGCCACCGTCCGTGATGTGATCGTCCGCGGCGCACCCGACCACGTCTGGGCTGCGGACGCCTACACCCGGGCGGTGGTGGAGCACCTGCTGGCCGGCGTCGGGCTGGAGCTGGCCGTGAGCAGCCTGAGCGGCGGCGAGCGCCGCCGCACCGCCCTGGTCGCGCTGATGCTCGGTGGCCACGACCTGCTGGTCCTGGACGAGCCGACCAACCACCTCGATGTCGAGGCGGTCTCCTGGTTGGCCGACCACCTGAACGCGCTGCAGGCCCGGGGCACGGCCCTGCTGGTGGTCAGCCACGACCGGTGGTTCCTGGATGCGGTCTGCAACCGGGTCTGGGAGGTGCACGACGGCGTCGTCGACGCCTACGACGGTGGGTACGCGGCGTACGTGCTGGCGCGAGCCGAACGCGCCCGCCAGGCCGCCGGGATGGCCGCCCGCCGCCGCAACCTGCTGCGCAAGGAGCTGGCCTGGCTGCGCCGCGGCCCGCCGGCCCGGACCTCCAAGCCGCAGTTCCGGATCGATGCGGCGAACCAGCTGATCGCCGACGAGCCGCCGCCGCGGGACAGCCTCACCCTGCAGCGGTTCGCCACCGCCCGGCTCGGCAAGGACGTGTTCGACCTGCACGACGTGACGATCCGGGCCGGCGACCGTCCGCTGGTGGAGCACCTGGACTGGTCGATCGGACCCGGCGTGCGGATCGGCCTGGTCGGCGTCAACGGCTCCGGCAAGACCTCGCTGCTGCAGGTGCTGACCGGCGAGCGTCGACCCGACACGGGCACGGTCAAGCGGGGCACGACCATCAGTCTCGGTCACCTCTCGCAGACGGTGGCCGAGCTGCCGCCCGGCGAGCGGGTGCTGGACCTGGTCGAGCGCGAGCGGCGGGTGACCACGACGGCCGCCGGCCAGGAGCTGACGGCGAGCTCGTTGCTGGAGGACTTCGGGTTCTCCGGCGACCGGCTGACCCGGCGGACTCGCGGACCTGTCCGGCGGGGAGCGGCGCCGGCTGCAGCTGCTGCGGATCCTGCTCCGGGAGCCGAACGTGCTGCTGCTCGACGAGCCGACCAACGACCTCGACATCGACACCCTGACGGTGGTGGAGGACGTGCTGGACACCTGGCCGGGGACGCTGCTGGTGGTCAGCCACGACCGGTACTTCCTGGAACGGGTCTGCGACGTCACCTACGCGCTGATGGGCGACGGCCGCTGCGTGCTGCTGCCCGGCGGCGTCGAGCAGTACCTGGAGCACCGGCGCAGCACCGCGCGCGCGGGCGGGCCGGTCTCCGACGGATCGCCGGCGCGCCGCGCGTCCACCGCGGACAACCGGCAGGCCCGCAAGGACCTGGCCCGGATCGAGAGCCGGCTGGCCCGGCTGCAGACCCAGGTCGAGCGGATCCACGCCGACATGGCGGCGGCGGCCAGCGACCACACCCGGCTGAGCGCCCTGCAGGCCGAGCTGGACCGGGCCGCGGCCCAGCACGCGGAGCTCGAGGAGTCGTGGCTGGAGACCGCCGAGCTGGCGGACTGAGGCCCCGGGCGGGTCCGGGCTACCGTGAGCCATGAGTGTGCTCACCGCCGACACGCTGCTGGCCGCACTCCCCCCGGGGGTGGTCACCACCGATCCCGCCACGCTGGAGAACTACCGCTGCGACTGGTCCCGCGACCCCGAGCGCGGGCACCCCGCTGGCCGTGGTCCGGGCCGAGAGCGCCGAGCAGGTGCAGACCACTCTCCGCTGGGCGGCCGCGCACCGGGTGCCGGTGGTGCCCCGCGGGGCGGGCAGCGGGCTGTCGGGCGGGTCGTCGGCCGTCGACGGCGGCCTGGTGCTCAGCCTGGAGCGGATGCGGGCGGTCGAGATCGACACCAGCACGCGGGTCGCGGTGGTCGAGCCCGGCGCGCTCAACGTCGACGTCAAGGCCGCGGCCGCCGACACGGCCTGTGGTACCCCCCGGACCCGTCCTCGTTCGAGATCTGCTCGATCGGGGGCAACATCGCCACCAACGCCGGCGGGCTGTGCTGCGTCAAGTACGGGGTGACCACCGACTACGTGCTCGGCCTCGACGTGGTGCTCGCCGACGGCACGCTGATCACCCTCGGCGGCAAGCGGATCAAGGACGTCGCCGGGCTGTCGCTGCTGAAGCTGTTCGTGGGCAGCGAGGGGACGCTCGGCGTGATCACCCGGGCCGTGCTGCGGCTGATGCCGCCCCAGCCGCCGCGCTCCACCCTGGTCGCGACCTTCGCCGACCCCGGGGCCGCGGCCCGCGCGGTGGTGGGCCTCGGCCGGGTGGTGCGACCGTCGATGGTGGAGCTGATGGACAACGCCTCGATCAACATCGTGGAGGACTTCTTGTCCATGGAGCTGGACCGGAGCGCGGGCGCGCTGCTGCTGGTGCAGTCCGACGCCCCCGAGGAGGCGCGGGCCGCCGAGATCGCCGTCGTGGAGCAGGCGTGCACCGCCGAGGGAGCCACCGAGATCTTCAGCACCGACGACCCGGAGGAGGGCGAGATGTTCGCCGCCGCCCGCCGGGCCTTCTTCCCGGCGGTGGAGAAGAAGGGGCAGCTGCTGCTCGAGGACGTCGGCGCCCCCGTCCCCCAGCTGCCGGCCCTGTTGGCCGGCGTCGCCGAGATCGCCGAGCGGAACCGGGTCGCGGTGCCCGTGGTCGCGCACGCCGGGGACGGCAACACCCACCCGACCATCGTCGTCGACCCGGCCGACCCGGACTCCGCCCGCCGGGCGACCCGGGCCTTCACCGAGATCATGGAGCTGGCCATCTCGCTCGGCGGCACGATCACCGGCGAGCACGGCGTCGGGCGGCTGAAGAAGGCGCAGCTGCCCGCCCAGCTCGGGCCGGACGTGCTGGCCCTGACCCACACGATCAAGAACGCCCTCGACCCGGACGGCATCCTCAACCCGGGCGCGATCCTGTGAGCTCGTCCTCGATGTGGGCCCGGATGATCTCGTGGAACGAGCTCTCGGCCACGAAACCGAGCTCGCGCGCCCGCTTCGCCTCGAAGCCGGGGGCCCAGCCCTGCACGATGGTGGCCACCAGCTCGTCGGGCTCGCGCCGGATCAGCTGCACCGCCTCCTCGCCGGCGACGTCACGCAGCGCCTCGATCTCGTCGGCCACCGTGGCGCTCAGCCCCGGCATGACCAGGATCCGGTTGGCGCCGACCAGCTCACCGTCCAGTCCGGCCGCGTGCACCAGGAAGCCCACCGCGGCGCGGGGGGAGGCGAACCAGTGCCGGAGGTCCTCCGACACCGGGAGCACGGCCGGCTGGCCGGCCAGCGGCTCGCGCAGGATGCTGGAGAAGAAGCTGGACGCGGCCTGGTTGGGCCGGCCCGGCCGGATGCAGATGGTGGGCAGCCGGATGCCGATGCCGTCCACGAACCCGCGCCGGGTGTAGTCGTTCAGCAGCAGCTCCCCGATCGCCTTCTGCGCGCCGTAGCTGGTCAGCGGGGTGATGTGGAAGTCGTCCGGGATCGGGTTCGGGAACGGCGCGCCGTAGACGGCCAGCGACGAGGTGAAGACCAGACGCGGCCGGTAGCCGTCGGCGGCGTGGGCGACGCGGATGGCCTCCAGCAGGGCCCGGGTGCCGTCCAGGTTGACCCGGTAGCCCTTCTCGAAGTCGGTCTCCGCCTCCCCCGAGACCACGGCCGCCAGGTGGAAGATCACGTCGGGGCGGTCCTGCAGCAGGTCCTCGGGCGCGCCGGCCACCGACAGGTCCGCGGTGGCGAGTTCCAGCTGCCCGTCCCAGCCGGCCGGAGCCGGCGGCGGGACCACGTCGACCAGGGTCAGCCGCTCCAGGGCCGAGCCCGGCACACCGCCGTCGGCCACCAGCCGGTCGGTCAGCTTGCGTCCGATCATGCCGGCGGCACCGATCACAGCGACGTGCTGGGCGGGGGGGTGTTGGGCGGGCATGGCGACGGCTCCTTCGACGTGGACCGCGCTGCGGATCAGCGGCGGTTCACCACCACCGTATTCGCCGCCAGATCCTGCAGCCCGCGGCGGTGGGCGCCGATCACCAGCGCCGGCAGCGCCAGGCTGACCAGGCCGGCCCGGAGCACCGCCCGCAGCAGGCCGACCGGCTGCCGGTCCACCCGGACCACCGCGATCCGGCAGATCAGCTGCCCGAGGCTGCCGTTCACGGCGGTCACCAGCAGGGCACTCTGGACGAAGAAGGTGGCCAGGATCATCCAGGAGCGCCAGCCGCCGCCGGTCAGCACGGGGGTGCCGAACAGCAGCACCGCCACGGCCATGCAGGCGGCCCAGTCCAGGATCAGGGCGGCGACCCGCGCCCGCCAGCTGGCCAGCGACCCGCGGCCCTCCTCCGGCAGGCCCAGCCGCTGCCCCGGGTACGCCTCCTCCGGCACGTCGGTCACGGCTCGAGGGTAGTCGGCACGCCACGCCCGTCCGGCCTCTCGCCGGCCCGCCGGCGTTGCACGTTCGACACGGCTCCGACACGGCCCGGAGACGCGCTCTCCGTAGCGTTCCGAGTCGGACCGTCGACCCCAGGAGCTCGCCATGAGTGGAAGTGCCGCCCGCCGCCAGGCCATCAAGGCTGTCAGCGACTACGCCATCCCGGACAAGGACTTCACCGAGCCACTGGGCGAGCTGTTCGCCAAGAACGTGTTCGGGCCGACCGAGATGCGGAACCGGCTGCCCAAGACCGTCTTCCGGTCGGTGATCGCGACCATCGAGAAGGGCGCGCCGCTGGACCCGACGGTGGCCGACGCGGTCGCCTCGGCCATGCGGGACTGGGCCCTGGAGAACGGCGCCTCGCACTACGCCCACGTGTTCTACCCGTTGACCGGCCTGACCGCCGAGAAGCACGACTCCTTCCTGGAGCCCTCCAGCGACAGCACCTCGATGGCCGAGTTCAGCGGCAAGACCCTGCTGCAGGGCGAGCCCGACGGCTCCAGCTTCCCCAACGGCGGCATCCGGAGCACGTTCGAGGCCCGCGGGTACACCGGCTGGGACGTGACCAGCCCGGCGTACATCCTGGAGAACCCGAACGGCAACACCCTGTGCATCCCCACCATCTTCATCTCCTGGACCGGAGAGGCGCTGGACAAGAAGACCCCGCTGCTGCGCTCGCAGCAGGCGATGAGCGCCCAGGCCGCCCGGGTGCTGCGGCTGTTCGGCCACACCGACATCGACACCGTGGTCTCCTACGCCGGCGCCGAGCAGGAGTACTTCCTGGTCGACGAGCACTTCTTCTACGCGCGGCCGGACCTGATGAGCACCGGTCGGACCCTGTTCGGCGCGCCGCCGGCCAAGGGCCAGGAGTTCGACGACCACTACTTCGGCGCCATCCCCGAGCGGGTGCTGGCCTACATGATCGAGGTCGACCGGGAGCTGTTCAAGCAGGGCATCCTGGCCAAGACCCGGCACAACGAGGTCGCACCCGGGCAGTTCGAGATCGCCCCGCTGTTCGAGAAGGCCAACCTGGCCCACGACCACCAGCAGCTGATGATGACCACCCTGAAGAAGGTGGCCGAGCGCTACGGGATGACCTGCCTGCTGCACGAGAAGCCGTTCGCCGGGGTCAACGGGTCCGGCAAGCACGTCAACTTCTCCATCGGCAACGCCAACCAGGGCAACCTGCTGAACCCCGGTGACACCCCGCACGAGAACGCGCAGTTCCTGGTCTTCTGCGCGGCGGTGATCCGGTCCGTGCACCGGTACGGCGGCCTGCTGCGGGCCGTGGTGGCCTCGGCCAGCAACGACTTCCGGCTGGGGGCCAACGAGGCGCCGCCGGCGATCATCTCGATCTTCCTGGGTGACCAGCTGATGGACGTCTTCGACCAGATCGCCAAGGGCGGGGCGACCGGCTCCAAGGAGTCCGGCACGCTGCACGTCGGCGTCGACACCCTGCCGCCGATGAAGGCCGACCCGGGCGACCGGAACCGGACCAGCCCGTTCGCCTTCACCGGCAACCGGTTCGAGTTCCGCGCCCCCGGCTCGGGTCAGTCGATCTCCGGCCCGATGGTGGCCATCAACACGATCATGGCGGAGGCCCTCGACTACATCGCCTCCGACCTGGAGGGCGCCCTCGCCGCCGGCACGGGGTTCAACGACGCCGTGCAGGCGGTGCTGGCCAAGATCATCACCGACCACGGGGCCGCCGTGTTCAACGGCAACGGCTACAGCGCGGAGTGGCAGGAGGAGGCGGCCGCCCGTGGCCTGCTGAACCTGCGCACCACCGTGGACGCGCTGCAGCAGTTCTCCGAGCCGGCCGTGATCGAGGTGCTGGACACCTACAAGGTGCTCAGCCGCCGCGAGCTGGCCAGCCGGCAGGAGGTCTACCTGGAGCAGTACATCCTCAGCGTGCACGTGGAGGCGAAGCAGACCGCCGAGATCGCGCGGACCACCGTGCTGCCCGCCGCCCAGCGCTACCTGGGCGAGCTGGCCGCCGTGGCGGCGAGCCTGAAGGCCCTCGAGCTGGCCTACGACGCGGAGACCCTGGCCACGATCGCCGGCCTGGTCACCGACCTGCTGGCCGCCGTCGCCGACCTCGAGGCCGCGCTGGGCCACGAGGTCGAGGGCACCTCGATGGAGCACGCCGCCTTCGCGCGGGACAGCCTGATCCCGCCGATGGGCCGGGTCCGGGCCGCCGCCGACGCCCTGGAGGGGCTGGTCGCCGACGACCTGTGGCCGCTGCCCACGTACCAGGAGATGCTGCACATCATCTGAGCCGCGGGGCGGGGCGCGTCACACGCGCGAAACATCGGCGGAACGGCACGGAAACCAGATCTCCGTATGTTCCGGGGATACCGAGGGCGATAGTGTCGCGCTCGTCCAGACCCCTGCGACCTCACCGGAGGACAGATGTTCCAAGGCGCCGACGACCTGTTGGCCTACATCAAGGACGAAGGTGTCGAGATCGTCGACATCCGGTTCTGCGACCTGCCCGGCATCATGCAGCACTTCACGGTTCCGGCCGGATCGTTCGACGAGGCGGTCTTCGAGGACGGCCTGGCCTTCGACGGGTCCTCGATCCGGGGCTTCCAGAAGATCCACGAGTCCGACATGGCCTTGCTGCCGGACCCGACCACGGCGTACCTCGACCCCTTCCGGGTGGCCAAGACGCTGTGCCTGAACTTCTTCGTGCACGACCCGCTGACCAAGGAGCCCTACAGCCGGGACCCGCGCAACATCGCCCGCAAGGCCGAGACCTACCTGGCCTCGACCGGCATCGGCGACACCGCGTTCTTCGCCCCGGAGGCCGAGTTCTACGTCTTCGACGACGTGCGGTTCGAGACCAAGCAGAACACCGGCTACTACGCGATCGACTCCGTGGCCGGGGCCTGGAACACCGGCCGGGTCGAGGACGGCGGCAACCGCGGCTACAAGGTCCGCTACAAGGGCGGCTACTTCCCGGTCCCGCCGGTCGACCACTTCTCCGACCTGCGCGACGTGATGACCAAGAACCTGGAGGGCGCCGGCCTGACCGTCGAGCGCGCCCACCACGAGGTCGGCACCGCGGGCCAGGCGGAGATCAACTACCGGTTCAACACGATGCTGAGCGCGGGCGACGACCTGCAGAAGTTCAAGTACATCATCAAGAACACCGCCTGGGCGGCGGGCAAGACCGCCACCTTCATGCCGAAGCCGATCTTCGGCGACAACGGCTCCGGCATGCACGTGCACTCCTCGATCTGGAACGAGGGCACGCCCCTGTTCTACGACGAGGCGGGCTACGGCGGCCTGTCCGACCTGGCCCGCTGGTACATCGGCGGCATCCTGGAGCACGCGCCGGCCCTGCTGGCCTTCACCAACCCGAGCGTGAACTCCTACCACCGCCTGGTGCCCGGGTTCGAGGCGCCGGTGAACCTGGTCTACAGCTCGCGGAACCGGTCGGCGGCCATGCGGATCCCGATCACCGGCACCAACCCCAAGGCCAAGCGGGTCGAGTTCCGCTGCCCGGACCCCTCCTCGAACCCGTACCTGGCGTTCGCCGCGCTGCTGCTGGCCGGCATCGACGGGATCCAGAACAAGACCGAGCCCAAGCCTCCGGTGGACAAGGACCTGTACGAGCTGCCGCCCGAGGAGCACGCCGACGTCCCCACCGTGCCGGACAGCCTGGGCGGGGTGCTCGACGCCCTGGAGGCCGACCACGAGTTCCTGCTGGCCGGGGACGTCTTCACCCCCGACCTGATCGAGACCTGGGTCGAGCTGAAGCGGGCCGACATCGACGCGGTCCGGCTCCGTCCCCACCCGCACGAGTTCGAGCTCTACTACGACTGCTGAGCCTGGCCGCTGAGGTCCGTGGGCCGTCGACCCTTCGGGGTCGGCGGCCCTCTGGTCCGCATCCGCTGCGCTATCCTCCGGTTTGTGCCGAAGATACGGATCCGGGACGCGGCCGCGTTCCTGAACGTCAGTGACGACACGGTCCGTCGGTGGATCGAGACCGGCAGTCTCCCGGTGGAGACCGACGCCAGCAACCGGAAGGTGATCGACGGGCACGCGCTGGCCACCTTCGCCCGGGACCACGCCACGCCGATGCACGACCCGTCCGGCGTCCAGCGGTCCGCCCGCAACCGGTTCGTGGGTCTGGTCACCGCCATCACCGTCGACACCGTGATGGCCCAGGTGGAGCTGCAGTGCGGCCCGTACCGGGTGGTGTCGCTGATCAGCAGCGAGGCGGTCCGGGACCTCGGCCTCGAGCTCGGCGCGGTCGCCGTCGCGGTGGTCAAGTCCACCAACGTGATCATCGAGACCCCGCGGGGCGAGTCGTGAGCCGGCGGGCCGGGCTGCTCGCGGCCGGGCTGCTGCTCGGCGGCCTGCGGGTCCGGCGGCTCGGACCAGCCGCCCGCCGGGTCCGGGCCGACCCTGACCGTGTTCGCCGCCGCGTCGCTGACCTCGACCTTCACCGAGCTCGGCCGGACCTTCGAGGCCGGCCACCCCGGGGTCGACGTCACCTTCAGCTTCGCCGGCTCCTCCGACCTGGTGACCCAGCTGCAGGCGGGCGCGCCGGCCGACGTGTTCGCCGCCGCCGACACCACGAACATGGCCAAGGCCACCGGGGACGACCTGGTGGCCGGGGAGCCGGTGGTCTTCGCCTCCAACACCCTCACCATCGCCGTCCCGCCCGGCAACCCGGCCCGGGTCCGGTCGTTCGCGGACCTGGCGCGCCCGGGGACGACGGTGGTGGTCTGCGCGCCCCAGGTCCCGTGCGGGGCGGCCACCGAGAAGGTCGAGACCGCCGCCGGGGTGAGCCTCGAACCGGTCAGCGAGGAGTCCTCGGTGACCGACGTGCTGAACAAGGTCGTCTCCGGCGAGGCCGACGCCGGCGTCGTCTACCTCACCGACGCGAAGGGCTCCGGCGGCAAGGTCACCGCCGTCGACTTCCCCGAGGCGCAGCAGGCGGTGAACAGCTACCCGATCGCCACCCTGGCGGCCAGCCGGCAGCCCGACCTGGCCCGGCAGTTCGTGGACCTCGTCACCGGGCCGCAGGGTCGGCAGGTGCTGGGCGCCGCGGGCTTCGGCGCGCCACCGCCGTGACCGGGGTGGCCGACTACAAGGGGATCCCCCGCTGGGTCTACGTCCCGGCGGGCCTGGGGGCGGCGTTCGTGGTGCTGCCGCTGGTCGCCCTGACCCTGCGGGTGGACTGGACGCGGTTCGCCGCCCTGATCACCTCGCCGTCCTCGGTCGACGCGCTGCGGCTGAGCCTGGTCACCTCCGCGACCGCCACCGCGCTCTGCCTGCTGCTCGGGGTCCCGATGGCGGTCGTGCTGGCCCGCGCGTCCTTCCCGGGCCAGCGGGCGGTGCGCTCGCTGATGCTGCTGCCGCTGGTGCTGCCGCCGGTCGTCGGCGGCCTCGCCCTGCTCTACACGTTCGGCCGGCGCGGCCTGCTCGGGCGGTCTTTCGAGGTCCTCGGCGTGCAGATCGCGTTCTCCAGCACCGCGGTCGTGCTGGCCCAGACGTTCGTGGCCCTGCCCTTCCTGGTGGTCAGCCTGGAGGGGACCCTGCGCTCGGTCGGCCGACGGTACGACATCGTCGCCGCCACCTTGGGCGGGCGGCCGACCACCGTGCTGCGCCGGGTCACGCTGCCGCTGGTGCTGCCCGGGCTGGTCTCGGGGGCGGTGCTGTCCTTCGCCCGGGCCCTGGGCGAGTTCGGGGCCACCCTCACGTTCGCCGGTAGCCTGCAGGGCGTGACCCGCACGCTGCCGCTGGAGATCTACCTCCAGCGGGAGACCGACGCCGACGCCGCCGTGGCGTTGTCGCTGGTCCTGGTCGCGGTGGCGATCCTGGTCGTGGGGCTGGCCCAGGGCGCCCGTACCGCCCCGTGAGCCTGGTCTGCTCGGCCCGCCTGGACGCCCGCGGCCTGGACGTCGAGCTGGCGGTCGGAGCCGGTGAGCGGCTGGCCCTGCTCGGTCCGAACGGCGCGGGGAAGTCGTCGGTGCTGGCGGTGCTGGCCGGCATCCTCCGGCCGGACGCCGGCCGCGCGGTGCTGGCCGGCCGCACCCTGTACGACCTGCCCGGACGCCGGTGGCTGGCCCCGTGGGACCGCGGGGTGGCCCTGCTCGCCCAGGACCCCACCCTGTTCCCGCACCTGAGCACGCTGGAGAACGTGGCCTTCGGGCCCCGGGCCGCCGGCCAGAGCCCGGCCCGGGCCCGGGCCACCGCCGCGCGCTGGCTGGCCCAGGTGGAGGCCGCCGAGCTGGCCGACCGGAAGCCGGCCCAGCTGTCCGGGGGGCAGGCGCAGCGGGTGGCGATCGCCCGCGCCCTGGCCACCGAGCCGCGGCTGCTGCTCCTCGACGAGCCGTTGGCCGCTCTCGACGTGGCCGCCGCACCGCTGCTCCGGCGGGTGCTGCGGCGGGTGCTGGCCGACCGGTCGACGATCCTGGTCACCCACGACCTGCTCGATGCCGTGCTGCTGGCCGACCGGGTGGTGGTGCTGGACCGCGGCCGGGTCGTCGAGTCAGGCCCCACCGCCGAGGTCATCCGCCGTCCCCGGTCCCCGTTCACCGCGCGGCTCGCCGGGCTGAACATGATCACCGGCACGGCCGGCGACGGCCTGGTGCGGACCCCGGCCGGCACCGTGCTGCACGGCGTGGCCCAGCTGCCCGTGGTCCCCGGCGAGCCGGCGGTCGCCGTCTTCGGCCCCACCAGCGTGTCCGTGTTCGCCGTCGAGCCGCACGGGAGCCCGCGCAACGCGCTGCGGGTGGTGATCACCGAGCTCGAGCCGCGCGACGACCAGGTCCGGGTCCGCGCGCGGACCCGGACCGGCGACGCCTTCACCGCGGAGGTGACCGCCCAGGTGATCGGCGAGCTGGACCTGTACCCCGGGCGGGAGGTCGTCTACGTGGTCAAGGCCACCGCGGTGACCATCTACCCGACCTGAGCGCCGCGGCCTGACCTACGCTGTCCGGGTGCCCGATGCCGCGCCCGGCCGGCCACCGCAGCGGATCGCGATGGTCAGTCTGCACACCTCCCCGCTGGCCACCCCCGGGGTCGGCGACGCCGGCGGGCTGAACGTCTACGTGCACGAGCTGGCCCGGCGGCTGGGCGAGCGCGGGCTCGCGGTGGACGTGTTCACCCGGTGGCAGCATCCGGAGCAGACCCGGCCGGTGGAGATCAACGAGCACGCCCGGGTGATCCCGGTGCCCGCCGGCCCGCCGGAGGAGGTGGCCAAGGAGGACCTGCCGGGGCTGGTCGAGGAGTTCGCCGGCCACCTGGACCGGGTCGCCGAGCGCTACCAGCTGATCCACTCCCACTACTGGCTGTCCGGTCTGGCCGCCCGCGAGCCGGGCCGGCGGCACGGTCTGCCCCTGGTGCACACCATGCACACCATGGCGCGGGTGAAGAACGCGGCCCGCCCGGACCCGGACGCCACCGAGCCCGACGTACGGGAGCGGGGCGAGGCCATGATCGTCGCCGACGCCGCGGTGCTCACCGCGAACACCTCCGACGAGGCCGCGGAGCTGCAGCAGCACTACCACGCCCGGCCGGACCAGCTGGTGGTCGTCCCGCCCGGCGTCGACCTGCACACCTTCCATCCCTGCGACCAGCCCAAGTCCCGGGCCCAGCTGGGCGTCGCCCAGGACGCCGAGGTGATCTTGTTCGTCGGCCGGATCCAGCCGCTGAAGGCGCCCGATGTGCTGATCAGGGCCACGGCCCGGCTGGTGGCCCGCGACGCGGCCCGCCGCGACCGGCTGCGGCTGATCATCATCGGCAGTCCGAGCGGCCCGGAGGCCGCCTGGTCCGCGACGCTGCCGGCGCTGGCCGCGGAGCTCGGCGTTCACGACGTGGTGGAGTTCCGGCCGCACTCCGCGCGAGCCGACCTGTTCCGCTGGTACTGCGCGTCCGACGTCGTCGGGGTGCCGTCCTACAGCGAGTCGTTCGGCCTGGTCGCGCTGGAGGCTCAGGCCTGCGGCCGGCCGGTGGTGGCCACCGACGTCGGCGGGCTCCGGCACGCCGTGGTCGACTCCCAGACGGGCCTGCTGGTGCACGGCCACGACCCGGGATCCTGGGCGGACGCGCTGCGGGCGGTGCTCGACGACGCCGACGTCCGGACCTGGCTCGGCGCAGCGGCGGCGGCGCACGCGTCCGGGTTCAGCTGGGACAACACGGCGGCGGCGACGCTGCGCGCCTACCGCCTGGCGCTCACGCGGGCTGCGCCTCCTCGCTGACGTGGGCCGAGCCGTTCGTCGCCGGTGAGGCTCCCGGGGCCGGCGTTCCGGCCGGCTCGCCCGCCGCGGCCCGCGGGCCGGCCTGGGACACCGCCTGGGACACCGCCTGGGAGACGGCCGCCAGCACCGTGACCTCGTCGCCGAGCCGGGGCGAGTAGGCGGTGAACACGGACACGTCGCCGATCACCGTCGTGCTGGGCAGCGGCAGCGGACCACCCGCGGAGCCGGTGAACACCAGCACCGCGCTCCGGGAGCCGTGTCGGGTCGCCACCTGGGCCAGCCGGTGCAGCACCGCGGCCGGGGCGGCGTCCGCACCGGGGTTCACCACCACCGGCAGCTGTACGTCGCCGTCCAGCTGGAGCAGTACGTCGGCCGCCGGGGTGTGGGAGGCCGAGCCGACCGCGTCGGAGACCACCCGCTGGCCGGCGTGCCGGAGCAGGTCGGCGAGCCGGCGGACCAGGTCCCGGTCGAGCAGCACGCCGAGCGCGAGCTCCCGCAGGTCGGCCCGCACCACCCGGGGGTCGGTCGACGGCGGACCGAGGACGGCTTCGGCGGCCGCCAGCCGGACCTGGGGATCGGAGGACTCCAGAAGTTGGACGAGGGCACCGCTGGTCGAAGACCGCACTCCGCGCCCGAGCCGCGTGGCCCCCCCGAGCGGCCACACGACCGCGGCGAGGACCAGGAGGAGACCGACGACCAGCAGCGCAGTCGCCCCGGCGCTGTTCGCGGTGCGGAACACCGCGATCGCGCCGAACAGCAGGCCGAGTCCCCCGACCACGGCGAAACCCACCCGCAGCACCAGGCCCGGTGGGGAAGTGATCGGCGCGAAGCCGTTCGGCCTCATCGGCGCTGAACCACTCATGGCCGCACCCTACGCCGACACCGCGCCGCTGCCCAGGGGTCGCTACCGCTCCTGCTCGGCCTCGGTCGCGGTGAGCGGCGATCGCCGATGTCCTCCAGGGCCTGGTGCTCGGCCCGAGACGCCGAGCACCGCCTCGACCACGCCGCCGGCGACCATCAGCGCCGCCCGATGAAGTAGCCGAGCGCGATGCCGGTGATGTCCCCGGACTCCGACGCGTCCTCGATCAGCTTGCCGAACAGCAGCGGACCGGCGATGCCGCCGGCCGCGGTACCGATCGCGTAGAAGAAGGCGATGCACAGGGCGCGGGTCTCCATCGGGAAGATCTCGCTGGCCGTCAGGTACGCCGAGCTGGCGCCGGCGGAGGCGAAGAAGAAGATCACCGCGCCGACCAGCGGTCAGGGTGACCGCCGTCAGACCGACCCGAGCAGCACGCCGGTGATCGCCAGCAGCACCCCGGAGACGATGTAGGTGCCGGCGATCATCCGGACCCGGCCGACGGTGTCGAACAGCCGGCTCAGCAGCAGGGCCCCGAGGAAGTTGCTGAGCGCGATGCGGCGATGTAGCCGCCGGTCTGCTCAACGTCCAGGAACGTGGTCAGGGTGTCGCCCTAGGTGAAGAAGAAGGCGTTGGACAGGAAGGCCTGGCCCACGAACAGGGAGAAGCACAGCAACGCCGCTTGGGGTAGACGGTGAAGACGGTCCGGGCGATGGAGCCCATGTCGATGGTGCGGCGCTGCCGGATGGTGATCGTGCCGGAGGCTCGGCCAGGTCGTGGCCGTCGGAGCGGACGCTGTCCTCGATGCCTCTCACGCTTCGCTCCCCCTCCCCCTGGCGACCGTGGATGAACAGCCAGCGCGGGCTTTCCGGGACGTGCCGGCGTACGATCAGCACCCCGACGGCCAGGATCGCGCCGATCCCGAAGGCGAGCCGCCAGCCCGACGCTCGGGTGACCTTCGTCGGGTCCAGCAGCGGCAGGGTGAGCAGCGCGCCGCGGGCGGCCCCCATCCAGTAGGAGCCGTTGATCACCACGTCGACCCGGCCGCGGTAGCGGGTCGGCATCAGCTCGTCGATGGCGCTGTTGATCGCCGCGTACTCGCCCCCGATCCCGGTTCCGGTGAAGAACCGGCAGACCAGGTACCAGGTCGGGTTCATCGAGAACGCCGTCAGCACCGTGGCCACGGTGTAGAGGGCCAAGGTGATCAAGAACAGCTTCTTCCGGCCGAACCGGTCGGTGAGCTGCCCGAAGACCAGTGCCCCCACGCAGGATCCGGCCACGTAGACCGCCCCGGCCAGACCGATCTGGAAGTTGCTCAGCCCCAGACCGCTGCCCGCCGGCTTCAGGGCCTCCGACATGGATCCGACGATGGTCACCTCCAACCCGTCCAGGATCCAGACCGTGCCCAGTCCGATGACCACCATGCAGTGGAAGCGGGACCAGGGGAGACGGTCCAGACGCGCGGGCAGATCGGTGGTGAGCGGGCCCAGCTCGGTCGATGGCGGCATCCCGCGCTCGAGCGGTGGCGGACGGACCCGCCGGCGGTTACTCCCCCGCCCGGCCCGGCTCGGGGCCCGCCCCGCCCTCCTAGACTCGCGGTGTGCGACCGACGGCGTGGTGGACGGGCCTGGTGCTCCTGCTGAGCCTGGCGGCCTGCGGCGGGTCAGTGGTCACCTGCACCGAGGTCGGCAGCCCGTCGGGGCTGTCCGTGACCGTCGAGCAGGAGCTGGCCGCTGACCTGACCGACCTGAGCGTGACCGTCTGCCGACAGGACGAATGCTCCGACCATGCGGTGGACCTGCAGCCCGGGTACGTGACCATGGCACCGACCTGCGACACCAGCCGGCCCGACGGCTCCTGCGCGGCCACCCCGCGGCCGGACGGCACCAGGGTCGGGTTCGTGGACATCGCCGAGCTGCCGGTCGGGCCACTGACGGTGAGCGCGGTCGGCCGGCTCGGGTCGTCGACACTGACGCTGCAGGCGGTCGAGCTGAAGGCCTCCGCCACGTTCCCGAACGGTAGCGGCTGCCCGCCCGGGGGGAACCAGGCGGCGGTCCGGGTGAGCAGCCGCGGCTTGAGCTGAGCACCCGGCGGGTCAGCCCGGCTGGCCCCAGAAGATCCGGTCGACCACCCCGCGGGCCCGCCGCGTGACCCGCCGGTAGTCGGCCAGCAGGTGGGAGGACTCCCCCGACCCGTACCCCATCAGCTCCGCGACCGCCGCCAGCTCGCGGTTGTCGCTCGGCAACGAGTCCGACCCTCGACCGCGGACCAGCATGATCTGGTTGCGGACCCGGCTGGCCATCGTCCAGGCCGCCTCGAGATGACCGGCGTCCTGCGGGTCCAGCACGCCGGCGGTCTGCGCGGCGTGCAGGGCCTCGACGGTGCGCGACGAGCGCAGCTCCGGGATCCGGTGGGCGTGCTCCAGCTGCAGCATCTGGACGGTCCACTCGACGTCGGCCAGCCCTCCCGGTCCGAGCTTGGTGTGCTTGGCCGGGTCGGCGCCGCGGGGCAGCCGCTCGGCTTCCACCCGGGCCTTCAGCTTGCGGATCTCGGTCAGCTGGCTGGCGGAGAGACCCTGCGCCGGCCACCGCTTCTCGTCGATGATCGCCATCAGCTCGGCCCCGAGGTCGGCATCACCGGCTAGGGCGTCGGCCCGCACCAGGGCTTGCATCTCCCAGGTGGAGGACCAGCGGCTGTAGTAGTTGCGGTACGCCGACAGCGAGCGGATCAGCGCCCCGCCCTTGCCCTCGGGTCGCAGGTCGGCGTCGATGCTCAGGGCCGGGTCGGCGCTGGGCCGGGTCAACAGCTTCCGCAGCTGGCCGATCACCGCCCCGGCCACCCGGGTGCGGTCCGTCTCGCCGTCGCGGGAGTCCGCCATCACGAACATGGCGTCGGCGTCGGAGGCGTAGGAGAGCTCCCGCCCGCCCCAGCGTCCCATCGCGATCACCGCGATCTCGGGCACGTCGGGGGCGTCGGCCGTCCGCCGGGCGAGCTCGAGGGTGGCGTGGATGGTGGCCGAGACCAGGTCCGACAGTGCCGTGCCGACCGCCAGCACGTCGTTGCGGCCGAGGATGTCGCCCGCCGCGACCCGGAACAGCTCCCGGCGGCGGATGGCGCGGATCGCCTCGACCCCGGCCACCGGGTCGCTCTGGCGCCCGGCCGCGGCCTGCATCTGCGTGTCCAGCTGCTCCCGGGACCGCGGCACCAGCTCGTCGTCGTCGGCCAGCATCTGCACCGTCTGCGGCGCGCGGGTCAGTAGCTGCACCGCGTACCGGCTGGACGCCAGGATCCGCGCCAGGCGCTCGGCCATGGCGCCCTCGTCGCGCAGGGCCCGCAGGTACCACGGGGTGCTCCCCAGGGTCTCGGAGACCTGGCGGAAGGCCAGCAGGCCGGCGTCGGGACTGGGTGCGCTGGCGAACCAGCCCAGCATGGCCGGCAGCAGCTGGCGCTGGATCTCCGCCTGCCGGGTCACCCCCTGGCTGAGGGCGGCGATGTGGCGCAGCGCGGCCTGCGGGTCGGCGTAGCCGAGGGCCTTCAGCCGGTCCAGCGCGGACTGCTCGGTCAGCCGGAGCTCCTTGGTGGGGATCCGGGCCACCGCGTCGAGCAGCGGGGAGTAGAACAGCCGTTGATGCAGCCGGCGGACCTGCTGCGCGCAGGACCGCCAGATCGACAGCAGCTGGGCGGCGGGGTCGCTGTAGCCGAGCGAGCGTCCGATCCGCCGGAGGTCGGCGTCGTCGTTGGGCAGCAGGTGGGTGCGGCGCAGCCGGTAGAGCTGGATCCGGTGCTCCAGGGTGCGTAGGAACTGGTACGCGAGACCGAAGCTCTTGCCGTCCTCACGGCCCACGTAGCCGTTGTCGATCAGCGCCTTCAGCGCCTCCAGGGTCGCGCGCAGCCGCAGCCGCTCGTCGACGCGTCCGTGCACCAGCTGCAACAGCTGCACGGAGAACTCGACGTCGCGTAGGCCACCCTCGCCGAGCTTGATCTCGCGGCCCGCCTCCCGGGCGGGGATGTGGGCCACCACCCGCTTGCGCATCGCCTGGGTGTCGGCGATGAAGTTCTCCCGCTCCCCCGCCCGCCAGACGTACGGCGTCACCATGTCCACGAACGCCTGGCCGAGCTCGAGGTCGCCGGCGCTCGGCCGGGCCTTGAGCATGGCCTGGAACTCCCAGGTCTTGGCCCACTTCTGGTAGTAGGTCTCATGGCTGGAGAGGGTGCGGACCAGCAGCCCGGCCTTGCCTTCGGGCCGCAGGGCCGCGTCGACCTCCCAGATGGTGCCGGCCTTGGTGTGCGCGGAGCAGATCCGGCTCAGCTCGGCCGCCATCCGGGTGGCGGTGGTCAGGGCCAGGTCGGTGTCGATCAGCGGCTCACCCTGCTCGTCCACGGCCGGCTCGGCGACGAAGAGCACGTCCACGTCGGAGACGTAGTTGAGCTCCTGGGCGCCGCACTTGCCCAGTCCGATGACCGCCAGCCGGGTCTGCAGCGCGTTCGCCCCGCCCTTGGCCCGGGCCATCGCGAGGGCAGCCTCCAGGGTCGCGTCCGCCAGGTCCGACAGCTCGTCGGCGATCCGCGGCATCTCCTCGATCGGCTCCGGGGAGCACACGTCGCGGGCGGCGATCCGCAGCAGCGCCCCGCGGTAGGCCAGCCGCAACCCGTCGCCGGCGGCGTCGGTGGCCAGCGGCAGCGCGGCGTCGGGGTCGGCGCCGACCGCGGTCAGCATCTCGGTCCGCAGCTCCCGGGCGGTGCGCTGGCGGATCTCGCCGTCGAGCAGGTCGACGTGGTCGGGGTTGGCCAGCAGGTGCTGGACCAGCGCAGCACTGGCCCCCATGACCAGGACCAGGTGTCGGGCGAGCTGGGGCGACGACGCCAGCCGCTCGAACAGGTCGGGCAGGACGGCGGCCAGTCGGTCCACCCCGTCCAACGCGACGTCGGGGTCCGCGGCCTCGCTGATCAGGTCGATCAGGTCGTCCCGCTCCTGGCCCCAGTCCGCGACAATCCGGTCGGCGCGCGCGGCGTCGCTGAAGCCGAGCCGGGCCAGGGTTCCCTGGGTGGTGGCGAACCTGGTCATCACCGGATCGATGTTACTGACGCGTTACGGTCGGCGCCGGATCCCGCGCGGCTTCGGGGGTCCCGGGGGGCAGAATGTCGCGCGCAACCGAAGCGGAGGGAGCCATGGCCCGGACCAGACCGAGCGCCGCCGACGCCCTGTACGAGCAGGGGTCGGCCGTGCTGGTGTGGTTGGGCTCGCTGCCGGCGGGGGCCGGCGGCCGGCCGACGGTGCTGCCCGGCTGGGACGTCCGGGCGCTGGTGGGCCACCTGATCGTGGTGCACCGCGGGCTGCTGGAGGCGGTGGCCCAGCCCAGCGCGGCCCGCCCGACTCCCGTTGCGGAGCTGGTCGGCCGGTACCCGCACGACGGCGACGTGACCGCTGAGGCTCGGGCCGCAGCCGACGGCGACGACCTGCCCGAGCTGGTCGGTCGACTGGCCGGGCTGGTCGAGGAGGTCCTGGCATCGCTGACCGCGGCCCGGCTGCCGGCGGTGGTGATCTGTGGCCGCGGACCGGCCGGGCTGTCCGACCTGGTGGCGACCCGCGTAGTCGAGCTGGTCGTGCACGCCGACGACCTGTCGCGGTCGGTGCCCGGGCCCGACGCCCTGGCCCTGGCCCGACCGGCGCTGGCCCTGGCCACCCGGACACTGGCCCGGGTGCTGGAGGCCCGCCATCCGGGCCGGTCGGTCGAGGTCCGTGTGCCGCCGTACGCCGCGGTGCAGTGCGGGGTGGGCGACCCGGGTCCGACCCACACCCGGGGCACACCGCCCAACGTGGTGGAGTGCGACCCGCTCACGTTCCTGCGGCTGGCTGCCGGCCGGGTCACCTGGTCGGAGGCCGCCGGCTCGGGGTCGGTCCGGGCGTCGGGCCTGCGGGCGGACCTGTCGAGCGTGCTGCCCTTGCTGGGGTGAGGGCGCTCAGAGCACCGGCAGCATGCGGAGGAGCTCCATCGGGGTGACCTGGCGGCGGTACTCGTCGAACTCGGCCCGCTTGTTGCGCAGGAAGAAGTCGAAGACGTGCTCGCCGAGCGTCTCGGCGACGAGGTCGGAGTGCTCCATCACGCGGATCGCCTCGTCGAGGTTGCGGGGCAGCGGGGCGATGCCGAGAGCCTGGCGCTCCCGCTCGGTGAGCAGCCAGACGTCGTCCTCGGCGCCCTCCGGCAGCTCGTACTCGCCCTGGATACCGGCCAAGCCGGCGGCGAGGACCAGGGCGAAGGCCAGGTACGGGTTGGCCCCGGAGTCGATGGAGCGGAGCTCCACCCGGGCAGAGGAACCCTTGTTGGGCTTGTACATCGGCACCCGGACCATGGCCGAGCGGTTGTTGCGCCCCCAGCAGATGTAGCTGGGCGCCTCGCCGCCACCGGCCAGCCGCTTGTAGGAGTTGACGAACTGGTTGGTGACGGCGGTGATCTCGGCGGCGTGGCGGAGCAGCCCGGCGATGAAGTAGCGGGCCACCTTGGACAGGTGGTGCTCCGCGCTGGCGTCGTAGAACGCGTTGTTGTCGCCCTCGAACAACGACATGTGCGTGTGCATGCCGGAGCCGGGGTGCTCGGTGAACGGCTTCGGCATGAACGAGGCGTGGATGCCCTGGGAGAGCGCGACCTCCTTCACCACCACCCGGAAGGTCATCAAGTTGTCCGCGGTGGACAGGGCGTCGGCGTACCGCAGGTCGATCTCCTGCTGGCCGGGAGCACCCTCGTGGTGGGAGAACTCCACCGAGATCCCCATCTGCTCCAGCATGGTGATCGCCCGGCGGCGGAAGTCGCTACCGGTGCTCTGCGGGGTGTGGTCGAAGTACCCCGACTGGTCGACGGGGACTGGGGACTCACCGGGGATGAGCGGATCCTTGAACAGGAAGAACTCGACCTCGGGGTGGGTGTAGAAGGTGAAGCCCAGGTCGGCGGCCTTCTTCAGTGCGCGCTTGAGGACGTAGCGCGGGTCGGCGTAGGACGGCGAGCCGTCGGGCATGGTGATGTCGCAGAACATCCGGGCGGTGGCCGGGCTGGTGTCCCGCCACGGCAGCACCTGGAACGTCGCCGGGTCCGGGCGGGCCACCATGTCGGACTCGTAGACACGGGCAAAGCCCTCGATCGCGGAGCCGTCGAAGCCGATCCCCTCGGCAAAGGCCCCCTCCAGCTCCGCGGGCGCGATCGCGACCGACTTCAGGAAGCCGAGCACGTCGGTGAACCACATCCGGACGAAGCGGACATCCCGCTCCTCGATGGCCCGTAGTACGAACTCCGTCTGCTTGTCCACCCGGCTAGTCTGCCCGGCCGAGCATGACGAACAGATGACGGGGCCGGAATCGTCGCGCGGGACTGCTGGCCGCTCGCAGGCCGTGGCGCTCAGCGGACCAGGACTTGGAGCTCCCCGACCGGGAGCTGGGTGCTGGCCTGTTGGACCAGGGGGATGGTGCCGGTGACGCCGTTGATGTTCCAGTCGACCGCCCAGTGGGTCTGCGCGGTGACGGTGTACTTCCGGGTGGGCAGCGACGGTCTGGTGTAGCGGTGGCCGCAGGTGGGGGATTCGGCTCCGGGGGTGACCGAGCGGGTCCACTTGGTGCCGGTGCCGCGGCAGGTGACCGAGGTGCCGTCGCCCATCAGGAACACAACCTTGTCGATGTGGGCGTCGAGGGAGACGTTGAGGCCGCCGACGCTGTCGCTGACCGGGCCGGGGTTGAGGGTGCCGTCGGCCCACAGCCACAGGGGGTAGCCGACCGCAGCCATCTTCCACCGGTTGATCTTGGGCGGGGGGCCGATGTTGGGGGTGGGCGGGGTGAGCCTCAGCCGGGCCACCGCCATGTACGCGGCCTGCTGCGGGGTGATGGTGAGCACGGGGGCACCTGGTGCCTGGTTCTGCCGGGGTCCGCCGATGAACACCGCAAAGGTGGCCTCGGGCGGGGCCTTCGGGGCGGACGGCCGGCTGCAGGCGCCGCCCGTCCCGTTCGACAGGCAGCGGGTGTAGCTGGTGATGTCGCGGTCGAACTGCCTCAGCGCAGAGCGGTACCGCCGCTCAGCGGCACGCGCGCGAGCTATCTGCTGGTCGAGGTTTCCCCGATCGCGACGACGAGTCCCAGCCTTCGGCGCCGCCCCCGAGCCTTCGCTTGCCGATGGGGGGCCTGGCTGGCGGCGGTGATGCTGCGGTGTCTTCTGCTTGCGCCAGGTCTTGCCGAGGACATTGGAACCATCGGTGTTCAGTTGCGAGTCGGGCGGGGGCGTGGCGAGCGATACCGACGGGCCGATCAGCGCAGCGAGAAGGGAGACTACAAGTAGGCCGAGGCCGCGGGTCAGAGCATGTTTCATCAGCATGACTTCACAACCTCGTTCTCGCTGTCCCACACCTTCCAGCCATTACCAGACTTGCGGATGCTGTACTCGACCTCGGCAATTTCCCCCCGCCCGAGTTCCTTCTTCCCCTGCATGACCCGGACGTCATGACCATCCTCACAAGTCCTCAGACTGAGTTCGGCTGGTGAGTACCCAAGGGGCACGACGCTGACGATTCGTGCGCGACCCACCGTTCGCCCGCCGATCTCGTAGGCCTGACGCAGCGTCATCGAAGCCGACTTCAAAATGGGGCCGCCGGCAAGCATCTCGAGATCAGGCGGAGTCGCCTTCGCACCTCCGTCGTTCAAGTAGTCCGCAACCCTGCTGCGGAACGACCGCAGTGTCGCCTCGGCTGCTCGATAGGCTTCCCGCTGACTCCTTTCCTGCTCGGTCTCGGTCGGCGAGGCGCTGGTTGGCGTGGGGGTCGGGGTCGGCGGCGCCTCGGGGGTGCAGGCGGCGAGGAGGGCTAGCGGGAGGACGGCAGGCAGAAGGAGGCCGGCTGCTGCCAGCCGTCGGCTGGATCGCGGCATGGCTGACCTCCCGAATCGAAGGCACGACGATGGCACAGTCGGTGGGCGGATCGCCAGACCCCGGCCGTCGGGTTGTGGACAGTCACGCGGCGGGGGTGAACGACCCCTGCCGGTCGGTCGCGCTGGTGTCGGTGTCGGCCGGGCTGGTGGTGGGGGTGCTGGCGTGCCAGACGGCGTGGGCCCAGGGGCTGTTGCCGAGGGTGTGGGTGCCGGCGGGGGTGACCAGGTAGATCCGGCCGAGGGGTGATCGCCACAGGTACTGGCCGGGTACGGGTTGGTGCAGCCGCCAGCCGCCGAGGGTCTTGGCCCGGTGGTGGGAGCGGGACAGCAACCCCAGGTTCCCCAGCCGGGTCTGCCCGCCCGAGCCGCCCCGGTCCGGTGGGGTGTAGGGAATGGTGTGGTCGATGTCCATGCTGCGGCTGAGGTTGGTGCCCCAGGGGAAGACTTCGGCCGGGGACCGGGCCCGCAGCGCCTCCCGCAGCCGGGTCGGGATCTCGTAGCGGTCGGCGGCGGGCACCTGGTCGGGCTGCAGCACCGGCTGCACCCGGATCGCCACCCCCGCTACCCCCAGCCAGTCCCGGAGCCGGTCCCGCAGGTGCGACACGGTGACCGGTCCGCGCGCCCTCGACCCGCGCCACCCCGACCCCGGTGGTCAGCGCCTGGTCGCTGAGGTGCACGTACAGCGTGACCGGCGGCCGCAGCCGCCCCGGATCCACCCGGACCGGATCCACCGGGCTGCCCGTCGTGGGGGTGTGGGTGAGGGGGTGGGTGAGGTCGATGCTGGTGTGGGTGTCGGGGGGTTCGTCGTGGTGGGCGCTGTCGGCATGCTCGTCGGGTTGGGCGTGCCGCAGCAGCAGTTCCAGCGCCACCGCGGGGTGGGCGAGGATGCCGATGGCCTTGGACCGGCGGACGTCGGCCGGGTCGGGGTCGCCCTCGGCCAGCAGCAGGTCCGCGATCCGGTGCACCATGGCCATGAACCACACCACGTCCCCGTGGGTAGCCCGGGCCACCAGGCTCGCCAGGCCGGCCTCGCCGCGGCCGGCGCGGACGAACCGTTCCGCCGCCCAGATCCTCTCCCGCTCGACCGCCTGCTGGGGGTCGGCCTCGATCACCGCCGCCGCCAGCACCGTCTGGAAGCGGGCCCACGGCAACCCCACCACCACCCCGGCCACCGCCCGGTCCACCGCACCGGCCGCCGCCGGCGTCAGGTGCCGGGTGGCGCGGGCCACCTGCCGCGCCTTCCACACCCGCACCTGCCCCCGACCCACCGCCGCCCACAGCCGCGGCAGCCGATGCCGAAGGTCCACCGCGTCGGCGATCAACGCCCACGCCCCACCGGTACTGGTCTGCAACAACGCCCCCAGCTCGGCCGCCGCGAACTCCCCCACCTCCGGCGTACCCGCACCCCCCACCACCCGCCGCCGGCCGGGGCCGGCCCGGGGCTGGCATGCAGATCGGCCCAGTGCGCGGCCAACACCACCAGCCGAGCCTCCTGCACCAGCAGGCCCTGCTGGGCCGCCGCCACCGCCGCCGCAGTCGACGCCGCATCACCCGGCAGTCCCCGGCCCTGTATCGAACATGTGTACGAATCTACCGCCGACCACCGACACTTCCGCCCGCCCCACGGACCGAGCTGTGGACAACGTGCCGCATAGGCTCGGGCCGTGGCGCGGCACCGGGATCACTGAGCAGACGATCATGAAGGGCTGGTACCCGGACCCGGACGGCACACCGGGGCGGTATCGCTTCTTCGACGGCGCGACCTGGTCCGCTGCCACCACCGACGACCCTCGCACGCCGCCGCCGCTGACCGCGGATGAGCGTCACAACCGCCGCGCCGTCCGCGGCCTGGCTGTGATCGCGGCGGTCACGGTGGTCGGGCTCCTCATCATCTGGGGCGCGACCCGGACGATCACGGGATCGCTGTCGCCGCTGGGGGAGGGCGCCACCCGACCGGCGGCTGAGGACGCCGCCACACCGGGCCGCAGCCTGCCCCCCGGTGATCCCTGCCGCGGCGGCTCGCCGACGACCCGGGCCCAGCATCCCGCCGACGACCGCGTACACGGCGGCAACCTGTCCTTCCCCGCCGCCCCCGGCTTCGCGCAGGCCACCCCGGAGGGGCGGCTGACCTTCGCCTGGGACACCAGCCAGCAGACGTTCACGGTCGACCAGGACCCGGCCTGGGTGGCGCAGCTTGCCGTCGGGCAGGTGCGCGCCGCCGACGGGTTCGGCCCCGGGGCCCAGGGCGCCGCCGAACGGGTCCTCCGATGTGTGCTGGCCAGCGACCTCTACCGGCCGTACGACGCCAGCGCCGCGCTCACCGGATCCGCGCCGCGAACGGTCTCCGGGAGCGACGGGTGGCGGGTCGCGGCGCAGGTGCTGGTCGGCGCGGACGGCCTCGCCGTGCCGGGTGATCGGGTCACCGTGGTCGTGGTCCCCGACGGCGAGAACTGGGGCCTGTTCCTCAGCGCGGTGCCGATCGGGAACGAGTCGCTGGCAGCCGCCGCCCGAGCGGCCGCCGACGGACTCGCCGCGTCATAGCCTGACCCGGTGTCATCGCCCGGCTGGCACCCCGGCCCTGTCGGAACCCCCGGTCGCTTCCGCTGGGACGGCCGCACCTGGTCGCGGCACACCACCGACGCCCCCGCCGCCGCCCGGCCCCCACCGGCCAGCCCACCGCCACACCGACCCCGCCCGCGACCCAGGCCCGCCCCCAGCCCGACACCCACGCCCAGCCAGGAGGAGTCCGGTCGGCGCGATCCTGCCCGGACGGCGATCCCTCGGCCCGCACCGACCACCCCTCCGACGGCCGCGTCCACGGCGGGGGCCTGTCCTTCCGCTCGCCCGAGGGCTGGCGGCCGGGCCAGTCCTACGCCTCTGGCCTCAGCTGGGCCTACGACGTGGACGGGGTCTATCAGAGCACCGAGCCCGGGTGGGCGTCGATGTTCGCGTCGGTGACCTGTCGCCCGACGACGGCTTCACCACGCCGAAGGCCCCGGCCCGCTGGTGGTCGAGTGCACCGCCACCTCCGGCTTCTACCGCAGACTACCTGTCGCGCAAGGACCTGCCCGCCAAGGAGGTCGGCATCGGCGGGCACCGGGGCTGGGCCATCCGACGAGATCCGGTGGACACGCCTCTCTCCGTCGAGGGGGATGTGCTGGTGGTGATCGTGGTGGGGACGGGACCGACCGATCCGCTCGGCATCTTCGTCGGCGTGGCCCCGATCGCGGACACCGAACGCATCGAGGTCCTGGACGGTGTCGTCCAGGACCTCGAGGTCGGTTGATCGCCAGTCAGGCCTTGGCGACCGGGGTGTCCGGCGCATCGCTGGCCGGGGCCGGGCCGTGCGGCTCCACTCCGGGTCCCGCCACCAGCTCCGCGACCGCGTCACCGATTGTCTTGTCCACGTTCCGCCAGTACTCGAACACCCGCTCGCGGATGTCCGGGCGCACCGTGCCGAGCGTGGAAGCGATGGTCTCCACCAGGCGATCGCGCTGCGGCTGGTCCATCACCTGGTTCACCAGTGCGTGGGGCTGGCTGAAGTCGTCGTCCTCGGGCCGCAGCGTGTACGCCGTCCGCACCATGTCGCCGTCGGACTCCCACGAGTGCCCGGCAAACAGGTCGGCATGCACCGCCGGGCCGCCCTCGCTGTTCGGCGAGTAGGCCGGCTGGCCAGGGGTGAACCCGTAGCGCATGGGACCGTCGAACTCGTAGGTGTTCACCGGGACCTTGGGCTGGTTCACCGGCAGCTGTAGGTAGTTCGGGCCGATCCGGTAGCGGTGCGTGTCGGAGTAGGCGAACACCCGACCGAGCAGCATCTTGTCGGGGCTGAACCCGATCCCGGGCACCACGGCGCTCGGCTCGAAGGCCGCCTGCTCGATCTGGGCGAAGAAGTTCTCCGGGTTCCTGTTCAGGGTCATGGTGCCGACCTTGATCAACGGGTAGTCGCGGTGCGGCCAGATCTTGGTCAGGTCGAACGGGTTGATCCGGTACGTCTTGGCGTCCTCGTACGGCATCACCTGGACGAACAGCGTCCAGCTCGGGAACTCGCCCTTCTTGATCGCGTTGAAGAGGTCGCGCCGGTGGCCGTCTGGGTCGGTGGCCGCGGTCAGCGCCGCCTCGTCGTTGGTCAGGTTCTCGACACCCTGGTCGCTGTGGAAGTGGTACTTCACCCAGTGCCGTTCACCGGCCTCGTTCACCCACAGGTAGGTGTGCGACCCGTACCCGTTCATGTGCCGCCAGGTCTTCGGAATCCCCCGGTCGCCCATCAGGTAGGTGACCTGGTGAGCCGACTCCGGCTGCAGCGTCCAGAAGTCCCAGCGCATGTCCCAGTCCTGCAGGCCCGAGTCGGGCAGCCGCTTCTGGGACCGGATGAAATGCGGGAACTTCATGGTGTCGCGGACGAAGAAGATCGGGGTGTTGTTCCCGACCAGGTCGTAGTTGCCCTCGCTGGTGTAGAACTTCAGCGCGAACCCCCGCGGGTCGCGGACGGTGTCCGCCGAGCCCTGCTCGCCGGCCACCGTCGAGAACCGCGCCAGCATCTCCGTGGTCGTACCCGGCTTCAGGAACGCCGCCTTGGTGTACCGGGTGACGTCCTCGGTGGCCCGGAACGTCCCGAACGCGCCGCCGCCCTTGGCGTGCACGTTGCGCTCCGGCACCCGCTCCCGGTTGAAGTGCGCCATCTGGTTCACGAAGTGGAAGTCGTGCAGCAGGATCGGGCCGTCGGACCCGACGGTCAGCGAGAACTGGTCGCTGGGCGCCGGGGCGCCCGTGTCGGTGGTGGAGACGGTCGGCGACAGCTGCCCGTCGCGGGTGGTGGCCTTGACCTCGGTCATGCGTCCTCACTTCTCTCTCGGTACGTGGGTCGGGTGCTTCATCGGGGCACGGCGTGCTCAGCTGGCGGCCGCACTGGCGCACGAGGCGCACAGGCCCCAGTAGGTGACTTCCGCCTCGTCGACCAGGAAGCCGTTGGTCTGCGACGGGACGGCGCACGGGATCGACCCCACGGCACAGGGGACGTCGCTCACGCTGCCGCACTCCCGGCAGACCAGGTGGTGGTGGTTGTCACCGGTCGCGGTCTCGAACCGCATCGACGACCCGGCCGGCTCGAACCGGCGCAGGATGCCACGGACGGTGAGGGTGTTCAGCGCGTCATAGACGGCCTGCACCGACACCGCGCCCAACCGGGCCCGAACTCGCTCGGCGACCCGGTCCGCGCTCAGGTGCGGCTCCGCGTGCACGACCTCCAGCACCGCCACCCGGGGCCTGGTCACCCGCAGCCCGGCGTCGCGCAGACGCTCGGTCCAGCCGACGGTGACCGTGGTTCCCGACATGCCCTCACTCAACCACGGAATCTGGAATGGTTCAAGATAGGTCAGTCGTCGTTCCACCGCGGGTCGTTGTCGTACTCCTCGTTGCGCTGCGCCACCTTGTCCAAGGCCTGCTCAGCCTCCTCACGGCTCGGGTACGGGCCGAGCCGGTCCGTGGCCTTGGCCGTGTTCTTGCTGTCCTGCACCGCCGTCTTGGTGTTCAGGTCGAACCACCACTGACCCTCCGACATCGCTGTCTCCCGTCCGCGCACCGTGCTCCCGCCACCGACGCTACTCCCCCCGCCCGACGGCGAACCCGTCTGCCGGGAGCCGCACCCGGACCGGGCCCGACCCGGCCACCCGGGTGAGGGTCCGGCCCTGCGCGTCGTACACCGTGACGACGGTTCGCACCCCGGCCGTGCCGAGGTCGGCCGAGGTCGGACGGGGCACGGTGGAGTGGACGAACTCCGTCCGGCCGGCGGTGCCGGTGAACACCGCACGGCCCAGCCAGGGCCGCAGGATCACCGCGTCCAGGGCGGCCGATCCCCGCCGCGCGCGCACCGTCAGCGCGCGTCGACCCGGCGGCCACCGGCGGAGTCAGCCGCTGCGGCAGCAGGGCGCCCGGCACGGCCGTGATCCCCTGGGCTCCGACGCGATGCTCCAGCACACCCAGCGAGCGGGCCTCGTCGCGCCACCCGGTCCGGACGGTACGGCCGGCCGGTTGCCGGACCACCGGCTCCGCCCAGGACCGGGCCAGGCCGCTGGGCAGGGCGAGCGTGGCCCGCCCCGCCTCCGGCAGCCGCAGGTAGGCGCCGCCGCCCCACTGCCACTCCCCGGTCCAGGCGCTGGCCGGGGTGACCACGGTGCCGGACGTCGCTGTCGCCGCCTCGCCCTGGACCACGGGCAGGCCCGTCCGAGCGGCCACGGTCGCACTGCCCAGCGCGAGATCCCGCACCTGCGGGTGCGCATCCAGGGCCTGCATGGACAGCAGACCATGGATGGTGCTCTCGGCCCCGCTGTTGCGGTTCACCGTGCCGTCCGGAGCGACCCCGTCGTAGGTGACCCCGGTGGCCGGGTCGTAGACCGGGGTCCCGGACGCGTTGGTGCCGAAGTACCAGCTGGCCGTCAGGGCGGCGACCTCGCGCAGCCCGGGCGAGCCGGTCACGTCGGCCACCGCCAGCAGGGACTGCAGCCGGGAGTCCACGCCGTAGGCGATCTGGGTGCGGTCCACCGGGGTCGGGTTCCAGCCGTTGTCCGGGCCGCCGGTGGTGATCAAGGTCGGGTCGAGGCTGGTCGTCTCGGTGAGCGCCGGCCGCAGCAGCGTCGGCCGGCCCAGGGTCTGCGAGCTGCGGGCCAGCGCGACCGACATCTGCGAGGACCAGGCGTGCCAGATCGACCCGGACTCCGCCCACGGCCGGATCGCCCCGTACGGCCAGGTCTGCCGGTCGCGGCTGCCCAGGGCGGCGATCCCCTCGCTCAGCTGCCGGAGAGCGGTCCGCGCCGGCTCGTCGCCGGTGGCGGAGACGTAAGCGTCGAGACCGAGGACCGCCTCGGCGGACGCGTCCGCGCCGTTCACGATCAGCCAGGCCGGCACCCGCTCCCCGTCGGCCACCCGGTAGCGCCCGTAGTCGACCAGCACCTGCCGGTCCAGCGCCCGCAGCGCCAGCCGCATCCGCTGCTGCAGGAAGGCGGCGAAGGCGGGGTCGGACCGGCGGAACGCGGCGTAGCCCTCCCCGTAGGCCCAGATCCCGCGGGCCAGCCAGTAGCTCGCCCCCGAGTCCGACGGATCGGGCAGCTCCACCGGCTCGGCGCTGGGGTTCAGGTCGCCGTCCGGCTGCATCCACAGCACGAAGTTCCCGGCGTGACGACCTGTGGTGGTCTGCAGGTAGGCCACCCCGCGCAGCAGCTGGTAGGCCTTCTCCCGGCTGGCCCGGTCTGCGGTCCGCTGCCAGTCCTGCAGGTAGACCACCGCGGCGCGCGCGATGTCGTCGGTGTTGAACGCGCCCTGCCGGTAGTCCCCGGTCACCGGGTCCGGCGGACCACCTCCGCCGATCCGCTCGAAGGTGCCGCCCGGCCGCGCGTCGGCATAGGTCCAGGGCAGCTGGACCGCCGGCTCCGCGGCCAGCCGGTACGTGTCGTGGCCGGGCACCGCGGCCAGCGGCACCTCGTCCAGCAGGAAGTCCAGGTGGGCCAGGTTGGTCAGCGTCGTCGGCGCCGCCGCCCGCGCCGGGGCGACCAGCCACCCACCGGCCAGGCTCAGCATCATCGCCAGCAGGGCCACCCGGACCAACAGCCGCCGGCCGAGCGAGGGGGAGTCGAGCATGATCATGACCTCCGGATGATGCGGGCCACGCCGATCTTGGAGTCGGCCATCCCGTAGAAGACGTAGGGCACGCCGTCGATCTCCTCGATGGCGGTGGGGAAGACGACGTTGGGCACGATCCCGCTGCGCTCGTGGTCGGTCTCCGCCGACATCAGCGGCTCGAGACTCCGGGCGATCACCCGCCAGGGCTCGGCGCCGTCCAGGATCATCCCGCCGGCCGCGTAGTGCACGTGCTTCTGCTGGGCGAAGGCCCGCTCGAGCCGACCCGTCACCCCGTGGTGCAGCACCAGCCAGCCCTCCGGCACCCGCACCGGGGGCGGGCCGCCGCCGATCTTGAGCTGTTCGAACGGGTGCTCCGGACCGGCCACGAAGCGGTGCCCGCGCCACTCGGCCAGTGCACCCGGGTCCCGGTGCACGGCGGCCAGGGAGATGAAGGAGATCCAGATGCTCTCCCGCTTCTCGGACAGCCATTCCGGGGCGCGCCGCCCCTGGCCCAGGCTGATCTCGTCGAGGTCCCACATCGGCCGGTGCAGCACGGCCAGGCTCGGCTCGCCCTCGGGGTCGAGGACCGGCTCGGGGAAGAACACCGTGTCCTTGTTCGGGAACAGGTTCAGGTCGACGTCGGCGCGGTCGTCGTACCCGTAGCGCACCGGACCGAGCCGCTGCCAGTCCCGCAGGTCGGTCGACACCGCGACAGCCGTGCGCGGACCGAGCGGCCCGAAGGCCACGTAGGTCATCACGAACAGCTCCAGGGCGCCGATCCAGGTGATCCGCGGGTCCTCGGTGCCGGCCCGGCCGATCCCGCGCTCCCACGAGCGCTCGGGCTCCAGCACCACCCCTTCGCGCTGCACGCCCCGCGGGACCCCGTCGGTGACCAGGACCCGGGCCAGCCCGATCCGGGACACGTTGCCGGCGGCCACCAGCCGCGGCAGCAGGTACAGCGCCCCGTCCGACCCACGGCCGCTGGCCGGGTTCAGCACGCCCTCCACCTCGTGCGCGTTGCCGGGCTCCGGCTCCATCACCACCCCCACCCGCTCCAGCGCGTACGGGAAGCCCGTCGCGGCAGCGCTGCTCACCCCTTCACGCCCGACCCGATGTCGGTAGAGATGAACCAGCGCTGGATCACGATGAACAACACGACCACCGGTGCCACCAGGACCACGGCCCCGGCCATGATCGCCCCGAACGGGTTGGCGGTGGAGTTGGCCACGTTGGTGATGTAGTTGGCCAGCGAGACGGCCAGCGGCTGGAGGTCGGCCCGCTTGGTGATCAAAAACGGCCACAGGAACTCGTTCCAGGGCCCGATGAAGGCGATCAGGACCACCGTGACCAGGGCCGGCCTGACCAGCGGGATGGCGACCGACCACAACAGCCTGAGGTCGCCGGCCCCGTCGACCCGGGCCGCCTCGAACATCTCCCGCGGCACCTGCAGGAAGTACTGCCGGAAGATGATCACCGCCGTGGAGTTGATCAGGAACGGCAGGATCATCCCCAGGTAGCTGTCGCCCAGCCCGTAGTCCCGGGCCACCAGCACGTAGAGCGGGACCATCAGCAGCTGGAACGGCACCACCTGGACCAGCAGGGCCAGCGCGAACGTGGCCCCCCGCCCCCGCCACTGCAGCACAGCCAGGGAGTAGCCGGCGAGGACGCCGAAGACCACTGTGCCAGTGAGCACGCCGGCGGTGAAGATCCCCGAGTTCACCAGGCCGGTGACCAGGTTGATCCGGGAGTCGATGGTGGCGTAGTTCTCCAGGCTGAGGTTGGCCGGGTTGGGGAAGGCGCCGGCCAGGCTCTGGTCCGGCGTCTTCTGCAAGGAGCCCATCACCATGTAGTAGAAGGGGAACAGGAACGCCACGGCCCCCAGACCCAGGACCACGGCACGAACCGCGACGGCGGCACGGCTCATCGGTCTCGACCTCCTCCGAAGCGGTTGGACAGGAAGGCGATCACCAGCGTGCCGATCACCAGCAGGATGCCGATGGCGGCCGCGTAGCCCGGCTTGCCCTGCTGGATGCCCTGCTGGTACATCACCAGCACCGGCGAGGCCGAGGTTCCGTTCGGTCCGCCGCCGCCGGTCAGCAGGTAGGGCTCGGTGAACAGGTTGGCCCCGATCACGATGGACAGCAGCAGCACGAGCACGGTGGCCGGACGCACGCCGGGCACGGTGACGTTCCAGAACTGCGCCAGCCGACCCGCGCCGTCGGTGGCCGCCGACTCGTACAGCTCCTTGGGCACGTTCTGCAGGGCGGCCAGGTACAGCAGGATGTAGAAGCCGAGCTGCTTCCAGGTGACGAACAGCGCGATCGAGGGCATGGCCAGCCGCTCGCTGATCAGCCAGCTGGGGTCGGGAGCGAGCGGGCCGAGCAGCTGGTTGATCAGCCCGCTGCCCCCGAACAGGAACAGCCAGACGCCGACCAGCGCGACGCTGGCGGTGATGTAGGGCAGGTAGAAGCTGATCCGGAGGAAGCCCCGCAGCCGCACCACCTGGTTCAGCAGCGTGGCCAGCACCATCGACAGCACCACGGTGAGCGGCACGTTGATGACCAGGAAGATGCCCACGTTGACGAACGACTGCCGCACCTTCGGGTCGGCCAGCGCCGAGGTGTAGTTGTCCAGCCCCACGAACGGCCGCGGCACGCTGACGCCCGGCGCGGTGAAGAAGTAGTCGTGGAAGGACATGTAGCCGGCGAAGACCAGCGGGTACGCGAAGATCGCCAGCACGAACACCAGGTACGGGGCAGTGAGCAGCAGGCCGACGGGGTTCTCCCCCAGGATCCGCCTCACGGGCTACTGATCACCGGCCAGCTTGGTGACCTGGTCCGCCGACTGCTGCAGGGCGGTCGCCACGTCCCCCTGACCGGAGATCACCGTCTTGGTCCAGGCGTCCCGGATGATCTGCAGCATCTCGACCGTGTGCGGTCCGGCCGGGACCTCGATGGTGCGGGCCGCCTGGCTGCCGAACTGCTGGTAGGACGGGTTCTTGCTGAAGTAGTCGGCGTAGGTGGTCTGCACGTCCTTGCGGAGCGGCATCTGCCCGGTGGTCTGCAGCAGCTTGCCGTCCTGCTCGGAGCTGGTGGCGAACTTGAGCAGCTCCCAGGCGGTGCCCTGGTTCTTGCAGGCACTGAACAGGCCGATGTTCTTGGCGTCGCTGAAGGTCCAGGTCTGGTCGGCGGCGATGCCGGCCTTGGTCGGGACCGGTACCGAACCCCAGTCGACCTTGCCCTTGTAGACCGAGATGGCCCACGGCCCGACGATGGCCATGGCGGACTTCCCGGTGGCGAACGCGTCGCCCTGGACGGTCTCCTTGCCGGCCAGCCCGTCGGCGTAGATCGTCTTCCAGAAGTTCCACACGTCGGTGCCGTTGGCGTCGTTGAAGGTCGCCTTGCCGTCGGCCACCAGGCCGGTGCCGTTCGTGGCGGCGGCGTACAGCGGCATGAAGTCGAACTGGCTCTGGAAGAACTCGCTGGTCGGCGCCGGGTAGATCGCGTAGTCGGCGGCTCCGGACGACTTGATCTTGCGGGCGACGGCCAGGAAGTCGTCGTAGGTGGACAGCTTCAGGTTGTCGGTGTCCAGACCGGCCTTGTCCAGCAGCTTCTTGTTGTAGAAGATCATCACCGGGTTCGACTTCCAGGGCAGCTGGTAGTAGCCGCCGTCGGCCGCCTTGTACTGCTGGGCGACGTCTCCGCTGCGGGTCTCGACGTAGGACGCGCCGTCCGGGAAGGTGGCCAGGTTGACCAGGCCGCCCTGACGCTGCCACTGCCCGACCGCCGACGGCGCGGTGTTCAGCACCAGGCACGGTGCGGTACCGGCCGTGATCGCCGCGCCGATCACCTCCTCGCTGCTCTTGCCGGCGGGGATCTCCTGCCCGGTGACCTTCTCCTCCGGGTGGGCGCTGTTCCAGGCCGAGACCATCGCCTTCCCCCAGGCGACCTCCTGCTCGTTGTTGGAGTACCAGATGGTGATCGGGCCCTTGGCGTTCATGGCCTCGCTGGCGCCACCGCTGCCGCTGCTCCCACCGCACCCGGCCAGCGCCAGGCCGAGGGACAGGGGGGCGGCGAGCAGTCCGAGCAGTCGTCGTTTCACGAGAGTTCTCCTGGGTTCGGGAGGGGAGGTGGGCAGGTCGACCCGCGGAGCAGCAGCTCGGCGGGCGGGAGGTGGCGGTCGACGGCTTCGCCGGTGCGCACCAGATCGAGGAGAGCGAGGACGGCTTCCGCGCCCCAGCGGTAGGGATCGGTGGCCACCGTGGTGAGGGCCGGATGCAGGTAGGCGCCGATCTCGTTGCCGTCGAAGCCGATCACCGACATGTCGGTCGGGATCTGCAGCCCGGCGGCTTGCAGCACCCCGACGCCGGCGATGGCCATCGGGTCGGAGCCGTAGACGATGCCGGTGAGGTGGGCCGGTGCGCGGGTCGCGGTGCGGGCCGGCGAGCAGGCGCCGGGTCGCCTCAGCCCCCGAGGCCGGGGAGAAGTCGCCGGCCTCGACCCGGTCAGGGACGAGGCCGTAGTCGGCCATGCTGGCCCGGAAGGCCTCGAGACGCCGCCGACCGTGCACCATCTCCGGAGCACCGGTGACGTAGCCGATGGACTGGTGCCCCAGCTCGACCAGGTGCGCGACCGCCGCCCGGACGCCGGCCGTGTCGTCCTGGCTGACCGCGGGCAGGGGTGAGGTCGCGAGCCCGTCGCCGATAGTGACGGCGCGCAGCCCGCGGCGGGGCAGCAGATCGACCCGCGGATCGTCCACCAGCAGGTCGGTGAGGAAGAACCCGTCCACCCGCCGGCCCCCGAGCTCGAGGTAGGCCTGCTGCTCCGCGGCCGCGTCCGGCACCACGCTCAGCATCAGGGTCCAGCCCGATCCGCCAGCACCGACTCGATGCCGGCGATGAAGGCCGGGAAGAACGGATCGGCGGCCAGCACCGCGGGCTGCCGGCGGACGACCAGCCCGACGGCCAGGGTGGACCGCAGCGAGAGCCCACGGGCGTGCGGACTCGGCGTCCACTCCAGCTGGGCGGCCGCGGCGAGGATCCGGTCCCGGGTGGCCGGCGCGACTCCCGGACGGTTGTTCAACGCCAGCGACACCAGACCCTTGCTGACCCCGGCGCGACGCGCGACATCGCTGATCGTCGGTCGTTGGGTTGCCATGGCTCCGCCTCGTCGCGGGTCGTGCTGTGGGTGGCCGAAAGGCTTGAACCGGTTTAGTGCCCCGGTTCGATGAACGTACGGCGTTCGGGCCACCCCGTCAAGGGCTCCTACGATTCAGCCATGAGCACCCCGGGGACGAGCACCGTCGCGCCGGCGGCGGTCGGTCCACGCCGCCGGGTGCCCCCCGGCATCGCCCGGCCGCCCTACGTCGGACAGGGCGCCCCGCTGCCCTACCGGGGTGACCACGTGCAGAGCCGCGACACGATCGCGCGGATGCGGGTCGCCGGTCGGATCGCCGCCCAGGCGGTGCAGGCCGCCGCATCCGCGATCGCCCCCGGCGTGAGCACCGACGAGCTGGACCGGGTGGCCCACGAGTTCCTCACCGACCACGGGGCGTACCCCTCGACTCTCGGCTACCGCGGCTTCCCCAAGTCGTGCTGCACCTCGGTCAACGAGGTGATCTGCCACGGCATCCCCGACGCGCGGCCCCTGCAGGACGGCGATCTGGTCAGCATCGACGTCACCGCCTACGTCGACGGGGTGCACGGCGACACCTGCGCCACCTTCGGCTGCGGTGAGGTCGACGAGCAGTCCCGGTTGCTGTCCGAGCGGACCGCCGAGGCCCTCCGCCGAGCGATCGCGACGGTCCGGCCCGGTCGCCGGGTGAACGTGATCGGCCGGGTGATCCAGAGCTACGCCCGGCGCTTCGGGTACGGGGTGGTCCGCGACTACACCGGGCACGGGGTGCACACGTCGTTCCACTCCGGGTTGGTCATCCCGCACGTCGACGACCCCGAGCACGACACCCGGCTCGAGCCGGGGATGACCTTCACCATCGAGCCGATGCTGACCCTGGGTGGCGCGGACTGGGTGATGTGGGACGACGGCTGGACTGTGCTCACGGCCGACGGCCGCCGCTGCGCCCAGTTCGAGCACACGCTGGTCGTTACCGCCGACGGCGCTGAGGTGCTGACCCTTCCGTGACGTCGGTGCCACCGGCGGCCCCGGCTTCCAGGTCGAGCAGGGTCCGCTTGGCCGCCAGCCCGCCCAGGTACCCCCCCAGTGAGCCGTCGGAGCGCAGCACCCGGTGGCAGGGGATGACCACCGGCAGCGGGTTGGTGGCGCACGCCGTGCCGACGGCCCGCACCGCCCGCGGCCGGCCGGTGGCGGCGGCCACCTGGGTGTAGCTCTCGGTGTGTCCGTAGGCGATCCTCGGCAGGTGCTCGACCACCTCCCGGCGGAAGCCGGTGGCCAGCCGCAGGTCCAGCGGCAGGTCGAAGGACCGGCGGCGCCCGGCGAAGTACTCGCGCCAGCTGTCGGGCGTACGCGTCCAGGCGCGCCGGGGCGAGCAGGATCCTCGGGCCGACCCGCTCGGCCAGCGTCTGCAGGGCCTTGTCGTGGTGGGCGGCGTCCCAGGTGATGCGGACCAGCCCGACCGGGGTCGCGGCCAGCAGCAGGGTGCCGACCGGTGAGTCCACGGTGCGGTACGCGACGTCCAGCAGGCCCTGCGCGGCCGCCTCCACGGCCAGCCGGGCCTGCAGCCGGTTCAGCGTCGCGGCGTCCACCGACGTGCGCTCGGTGAGCCAGGTCTCGGGATTCTCATTTCTCGGGGTCGTCACGGGGTCTCCTTGATGCTCAGCGTGCGGCGAAGGGTCCTGATGCCGTCGGCAGCGGCGCGCCGGGCCGCGGCTTCGGTGCCGCCGATCAGCTCGGCGGTCTCGGCGTGCCGCCACCCGGCGAGGTAGTGGTAGGCGACGGCCTGGCGCTGCTTGTCGGGCAGCCGGGCCAGCGCGGCGGTGAGGTCGGGGTCCCCGTCGTCGGGCGAACCGGCCTGCCCCGGCGGCGACGGCTGCGGAATGTCCGGCACCGGTACCGGGCGGCGGGCCCGGGCCCGCAGGTGGTCGATCGCCTTGCGGTGGGCGATCCGCACCAGCCACGCCTCCAGGTTGGCTCCGGGCGGCAGCTGGGGATAGGCGCGCAGCGCCGCCAGGAAGGTCTCCGACCAGGCGTCCTCGGCGTCGGTGGGGCCGACCACCGCCCGACAGACGCGGAGCACGGTCGCCCCGTGCTCGGCCACGACGGAGTCGAAGGGCTGCATGGTCACATCCTGTAGACGTCGCCCGGTGTGGTTTCGTGAGGTCACCATGCGGAAGGCGACCTCGGAGACGCGGCTCGCCCTGACGCCGCCGTACGACTGGGCGCTGACCCTGCGGCTGGTGGCGGCCCACGCGGTGGCCGGGGCCGAGGTGGTGGACCCGGCCACCGGCAGCCTGCGCCGGGTGCTGACCGGGCCGGACGGGCCGGTGGCGGTGACCCTGCGGCACGATCCGGCCGACCCCCGCGGCGTCCGGCTGTCGACGGCCGGCGACCCCGCCCCCCTGGTGCCGCGGGTCAGGTCCTGGCTCGACCTGGACCTGGACCCTGCCCGGGTCGCCGACGGGCTGGGCCACGATCCGCGGCTGGGACCGCTGCTCGCCGCGCGGCCGGGGCTGCGGCGGGTCGGCTACCCGGAGGCGTTCGAGGCCGTGGTGCTCACCGTTGTGGGCCAGCAGGTGTCGCTGGCGGCGGGGCGGACGTTCGCCAGCCGGTTGGTGGCCCGCTACGGGACCCCCGGCCCGGCGGGCCTGCGCTGCTTCCCCACCGCGGAGCGTCTGGCGGGGACGCCGCCCGGTGCGCTGCAGCGCGCGGTGGGCCTGACCGGCGCCCGGACCCGCACCGTCCTCGCGGTGGCCCGGGCGTTCGCCGACGACCCGGCGCTGGCCCGCGCCGGCCCGCAGCCGCGGGCGGACCGGGAGGCCGCCGCGGCGCGGCTGCTGGCGCTGCGCGGGATCGGGCCGTGGACCGTGAGCTACCTGCGGATGCGGCTGCTCGGGGACCCGGACGCGCTGCCGGCCGGCGACCTGGTGCTGCGCCGGGCCCTGGCCGGGGCGCCGGCCGCCGAGGTGAGCCGGATGGCGGAGCGCGTGGCGGCCCTGGCGCAGCTACGCGGTGCTGCACCTGTGGGCCACCATGGCCTGGGCCTGAGGGCGACGCCGAGGGCACCGGTCGCCGGTAGACTCCCCAGCCGTGCCCGCCACCGACCTGCCGCTCGCCGAGCTCCGGACCTACCGGCCCGAGGTGCCGGAGCCACCCGACCTGGTCGACTTCTGGACCGCGACGGTGGCCGAGAGCCGGGCCCCCGAGCTGGCCCTGGAATGTGCGCCGGTGGACAACAAGCTCGCCGTGATCGACAGCTACGACGTGACCTACGCCGGCTACGGCGGCACACCCGTGAAGGCCTGGCTGCACCTCCCCGCCGGCGCCGGCGGCCCGCTGCCGACGGTGGTGCAGTACCACGGCTACTCCGGCGGGCGCGGGTTCCCGCACGCCAGCACCCTCTGGGCGCAGGCCGGGTACGCCCAGCTGGTGATGGACACCCGGGGCCAGGGCTGGAACGCCGGTGGCCCGGCGGGCACTCCGGACTGGACGCCGGAGGCCGGGCTGGCGCACAGTCCCGGCTTCATGACGGCCGGCATCGACGACCCCCAGAGCTACTACTACCGGCGCGTCTACACCGACGCCTTCCGGCTGCTGGACGTGGTCACGGCCCTACCCCAGACCGACGCGGACCGGGTCGCGGTGACGGGGGGCAGCCAGGGCGGCGGGATCACCATCGCCGTCGCCGGACTGGCCGGGATGACCGGCCGCCCGCTCCGGGGGGCGGCCGCGGACGTCCCGTTCCTGTGCCACTTCGCCCGGGCGGTGGCGATCGCGGAGCGCGACCCGTACCGGGAGATCGCCGTCTTCCTGGCCGGTTGGCGGGACCGGGCCGAGGCCGCGTACCGCACGCTGTCCTACATGGACGGGGTCAACCTCGGCCGGTACGCGAGTGCCCCGGCGCTGTTCTCCGTCGCGCTGATGGACCCGGTCTGCCCGCCGTCCACGGTCTACGCCGCGTTCCACGCCTACGGGGAGCGGGCCCCGGAGAGTCCTGTCCCGGAGAAGGAGATCGTGGTGTACGGGCACAACGCGCACGAGGGCGGCGGGCCGTACCAGCTGGACCGGCAGCTGGACTGGTTCGCCGAGCGCCTGCGCTGACCGCTCAGACGCCCGGTCCGGCGACGAACAGCGTGCCGGAGCCGCCCACCCGCAGGTCCTCACCGGCGGTCGCGAACGCCGCCTCACCGCGGACGAGCACCAGGCCGTCGGCGGTCCCGGCGGCGTGCACCGCGAGCCGACCGTCGACCGCGAGCAGGACGCGGCCCGACCCGGTGGCCGGGACGGGGCGGCCCACGCCGGTGACCTCGATCCGCCACAGGGTGAACTCCGGCGCGGGCGTGCGGTACCGGAACACCCCGGCCGGCTGCTCCTGGACCGTGACCAGCGGCGGCGACCCGGGCGTGAAGTCGAGGATGCTCAGCAGCTCGTCGACCGCGATGTGCTTGCCGGTCAGCCCGCCGCGCAGCACGTTGTCGGAGTTGGCCATGATCTCCACCCCGGTGCCGCGCAGGTAGGCGTGCAGGTTCCCCGCCGGCAGGAACAGGGCCTCACCGGCCCCGAACCGCACCCGGTTCATCAGCAGGGCCGCCAGGATGCCCTGGTCGCCGGGGTAGAACTCGTCCAGCTCGACCGCGGTCCGGGCGAACTCGGCCAGCTCAGGGTCCCCGCCGGGCTGGGCGTGCACCTCCGCCGCCGCGGTGACCACCTGGGCGACCAGGCCGTGGTCGGCCTCGGTGAGCCGGAGCAGCCGGGCGAACACCGCCTCCAGCTCCGCCGCCCCACCCTCGGCCAGCCCGGCGACCAGCGCGGTGGCCTCCGGCACCCCCAGCCGGGCGAACAGCGCGTACGTCCGGGGCGGTTCGCGGAACCCGCAGAGGGCCTCGACGTCGCCGAGGGCGCAGAACATCTCCGGCTTGGGCCAGTCGTCGCGGTACACCCGGTCCGGGGCGTCGCCGGCGACCCCGGCGCGGCGCTCCCGGGCGAACCCGTCCTCGGCCTGGCGCCGGTCGGGGTGCGCCTGCAGCGACAGCGGCTGCGCGGCGCGCCAGCACCTTCAGCAGGTACGGGAGCCGGGCACCGAACGCGTCGACCGACGCCTGCCCCAGCGCGCCGGCCGGGTCAGCGGTCACCACGGCGTCCAGCGGCTGACCGGCGACGGTGGCCGGCGCGCTCGGATGGGCGCCGAGCCAGAGCTCGGCCAGCGGGGTGCCGTCCGGCTGGCGGCCGAGCAGCTCGGGGATGGCGGTGGTCGACCCCCAGGGGTACGCCTGGACGGCGCCGGTGATCCGCATCATGGCTCCATCCTTCCAGCGACCCGCTCCGGTGACCGGTGCGGTCCGCAGCCCGGTACCCTGGCCTGCGGACGAGTCGGCCGGGCGGTCGCGGTGCCCCGTGTGAGCGGGACGCCGAGGAAAGTCCGGACTCCGAAGAGCAGGGTGGTGGGTAACACCCACCCGGGGCGACCCGCGGGACAGTGCCACAGAGAACAAACCGCCCCTGTCCGCAGGGGTAAGGGTGAAACGGCGGTGTAAGAGACCACCAGCACCCCGGGTGACCGGGGTGGCTCGGCAAACCCCACCCGGAGCAAGACCAAGAGACGGTGCGCGCCGTGCTGAGCGGGGCGCACCGGCGGGAGCGTTCGAGGGCTGCTCGCCCGAGCTCCCGGGTAGGTCGCACCAGGCCGCTGGCAACAGCGGTCGCAGATGGATGATCGCCGCCCGCCGTGTGCGGGCACAGAATCCGGCTTACAGGCCGGCTCGTCCCCCGCCGCGCAGCGCCCCGTTGGCAGGCGCCGACCCGTTGGCGACGGCGACGAACTCGACCGCACCCTGCTGCCAGTCGGCCGACGCCAGGGTCAGTGGGATCTCATGTCCCAGCGGCAGCCGCTCGCCGCGGACCCGGGCCTCCACCGCCGGGTCGGCGATCATCACCTCGCCTCGGCGGCCGTTCTCCTCGACGTCGACCACCGTTCCGGTCATCGTCTCCCCCACCCGCTCGGCCAGCACGAACACCTCGATCAGGTCGATCACGGCGCGCTCGTACTTCTTGGCCTTCTGCTCGGCGGCCGCCAGCTCGTCGGGCAGCCCGTCCAGCGCGCGACAGCACCCAGCCCGGCACGGGCTCGTCGGCACACAGTGCCAGGCAGACCTCGCCGGCGTAGCGGTCGACCAGCCGCCGCAGCGGCGCGGTCACGTGGGCGTAGTCGATGGCCAGCGCGGCGTGCTCGGCCTGGTCCGGCACCCCGCCGGAGAAGGCCCGGTACCCGGCGCCGCGGAACAGCGAGGTGCAGGCGTTGAGCATGGCGGCGTGAGCGGGCCGCGACGGGTCGAGGCTGCGGACGAACTCCGGGTAGTCCAGCTCCGCCGGCCAGCTGATCCGCAGCGCCTTGGCCGTCTGCCGCAGCCGTCGCAGCGCCCCCTTCTCGGCCGGCGGCAGGGTGCGCAGGATGCCGACCTGCCCGTACAGCATGATGTGCGCGGCCGCCATCCCGGTGAGCAGCGAGATCTGGGCGTTCCAGCCTTCCACCGGCAGCGCCGCCCGGTAGGCCAGCCGCCAGCCCGCGGCGGTGATCTCCACCTCCTGGCTGGGGATCTGCAGGCTGACCCCGCCCCGGTCGCGCTCCCGCTGCTCGCGCCGGGGCCCGACCTCGGCCAGCAGCCGCAGGGTCTCGCGCGCCGCCGGGCCGTCGATCTCGGCCTGCGCCTGCTGGTAGCTGAGCTGTTCACGGCTGCGCACCCTGGCCCGGACCACCTCCGCGTCGGTCATCGCGCCGTGCTCGTCCAGCGAGACGGTCCACAGCAGGGCGGGGCGCTCCTGCCCGGGCAGCAGGCTGGCGGCCCCCTCGCTGAGCGCGGGGGGATGCAGCGGCGTGCGACGGTCCGGCGCGTACAGCGTCATCCCCCGCCGGTGCGCCTCAGCGTCGACCGGGTCGCCCGCCGTGACGAAGGCGGCCACGTCGGCGATGGCGTAGGAGACGACGAACCCGCTGCCGTGGCGGGCGATGTGCAGCGCCTGGTCCAGGTCGCGGGATCCGGGCGGGTCGATGGTGACCAGCTCCAGGTCGGTCCGGTCCAGCTCGGGCAGCCGCGGACGGGCGGCGGCCTGCTCGGCGGCCGCCGTCACCTCCGGCGGAAACTCCCCCGGGACCTCCAGCCGGGTCCGGATCCCGGCCAGGCCCTGGGCGAGCGCGCCGGCCGGGCCCTCGGGTACGTCCGCGGGGATCCCGATCTTGCGCGCTGGCATGGCCAGACCCTACCGACCGGCGACCCCACCCGGTGACCTCAGACGGCGCGGGTGACGGGCTCACCGTCCAGGGCCAGGTTCACCAGCCGGTCCGCGGCCTTGTTCTCGGCCCGTGGCACCCAGGTCCAGCTGACCCGGTCCGGGCGGAGGCCGTTGGCGCGCAGGGCCAGCGGCTTCATGTCGGGATGCTTGATCTTCCACCGGCCGGCCATCTGCTCGATGACCAGCTTGGAGTCCATCCGGACCTCCACCACCGCGCCGGGATCCAGGGCACGAACCATCTCCAGGCCGGCGATCAGCCCGCGGTACTCCGCCACGTTGTTGGTGGCCTCGCCGATGGTCAGGCCCTCCTCGGCGACCACCTCGCCGGACGTCGCGTCGCGGACCAGGGCCCCGTACGCGGCCGGGCCCGGGTTGCCGCGCGAGCCGCCGTCGGCCTCGACCACGAACCGACGCCCGCTCGGCGCAACCAGGCGCGGGCCCGAGTCGGGCTGGTCGTCGCCGTCGAAGAACCCGGGTCCGTCCTGGCGGTCGGCCGGGCGGCGGCGACCGGTCACAGGCCGGAGTTCTCGGTCCGGACGAGGATCCGGCCGCACTCCTCGCAGCGCATCACCTCGTCGTCGGACGCCGCCGCGATGGCCCGCAGGTCGGCCGCGTTCACCTCCAGCTGGCACCCGGTGCACCGGCGCTGAGCCAGCTCGGCGGCCCCGACGCCGGAGTGGCTGCCGGCCAGCTTGGTGTAGAGCGTCAACAGGTCGGGCGGGATCTCCGGCACCACGGCGGCGCGGTCGGAACGGAGGGCCTCCGCCTCGCCGTCGATGGCGCCGACCTGCTCGTCGCGGCGGGCGGTCACCGCTGCGATCCGCCCGTCCAGGTCCGCCACCCGCTCGCGCAGGGCGGCCCGCTCGGCAACCGCCGTCTCAGCCTGTTCCATCACCTCCAGCTCGGCGTCCTCGAGGTCGGAGATCCGGCGCTTCAGGTGCGCCACCTCCTCGATCATCGAGGCCAGGGCCTTGGGGTCGGGCACCGTCCCGTCGGCGATCCGCCGCTCGTTGCGGGCGAGCCGCTGCCGGACGGGCTCCAGCTCGGACTCGGCTCGGGCCTGGGCGGTCTCCAGGTCGCTGACCGCGGTGTCGGCGGCGACCAGGTCCGACCCGAGCTGGCGGCGCTGGTCGGTCAGACCCGCCCAGCTCGACGTGCTCGGGGAGGTGTCGCCGCCGGTACCCGAGCTGGGCGATCGCCGAGTCGAGCCGCTGCAGGTCCAGCAGTCGTCGCTGAACGGCCTTGTCCGCCTTGATGGTGGTCTCCCTCCGCCGTGCCCGGACCGCTGCCGACCAGGACGCGGTCCTTTCTACCAGCGCGGGACCGGATCGGATCATCGGGAAGTTCCGCGCGCCGATCACCGGATTGCGGAATGAATCGATTGCCGTCCGGGTTGCCGCCTGTGAGACCACAGCGACGTGCCGCTCGTCCCGCTCCCCTCTGCTCGAGAGATATCTGATGACTGCTCTGGTCGAATCCGCGCTCGACCGGTCCGTGGCCCCGTCGCCGACCAGCCCGGCCGTGCCCCGGGCCACGCGTCTCGCGGACCGCTTCGTCGGTCGGCGCTACGTCCAGCTGGTCCTCGTCCTGGGCGCCCTCAGCGCCATCGGCCCGCTGACCATCGACACCTACCTGCCCGCCCTGCCGACCCTGTCGGCGCAGCTCGGAGCCACCGACGCCCAGGCCCAGATGACCATCACCGGTCTGCTGATCGGCCTCGGGGTCGGGCAGCTGGTGGTCGGCCCGCTGTCCGACGCGTTCGGTCGCCGCAAGCCCCTGCTGGCCGGGTTGGTCGCCCACGGGCTGATGTCGGTGCTGTGCGCGCTGGCCCCCAGCATCACGATGCTGGCCGTCACCCGGACCCTGCAGGGTCTGGCCGGCGCTGCGGTCGCCGTGGTCGCCATGGCCGTGGTTCGCGACCTGTTCAGCGGCATCAAGGCCGCCCAGCTGCTGTCCCGGCTGATCCTGGTGCTGGGGGTCGCCCCCATCCTCGCCCCGTCGCTGGGCAGCGCCCTGCTCCGGGTCACCTCGTGGCGCGGGATCTTCGTGGTGCTGGCGGTGGCCGCAGTGGGGCTGTTCGTCCTCGCCCTGCTGGCGCTGCCGGAGACGCTGCCGGTCGAGCGCCGCCGGCCGGCCAGCCTGCGCAGCTCGCTCCGGGGCTACGCCGGGCTGTTCCGGGACCCACTGTTCCTGGTCATGGTCGCGGTGGCCGGCCTGATGTTCGCCACCCTGTTCGCCTACATCTCCGGCGCCCCGTTCGTGCTCCAGGGCCTGTTCGGCCTGACACCGACCCAGTTCGGTCTGGCGTTCAGCGCGAACGCCGTCGGTCTGATCGTGATGACCCAGCTCAACCCGCTGCTGGTCAAGCGCTGGAGCCCGGCGACCATCCTGACCTTCGGCGTGCTGCTGGCCGTCACCGGCGCCGTGGCGCTGCTGGTCCTGCAGATCCTGCAGGTGGGCGGCTGGCTGGGCTTCATGATCCCGCTGGGCGTGGTGGTCTCCGCCGCCGGCCTGTCCTTTCCGAACGCCCCGGCGATCGCGCTCAACCGTCACGGGGAGGCTGCCGGCACCGCCGCCGCGCTGCTCGGCGCATCCCAGTTCATGATCGGCGGTGCGGTCGCTCCGCTGGTCGGCGCGCTGGACAACGGCACCCCGGTGCCGATGGCCGCGATCATCGTCGGCACCACCGCGGTGGCGGCGACGCTGATGCTGACCGCCCGGAAGCGGCTGGAGGCCGTCACCGACTGAGCCAGCCCCGAGCCGGAGGGCTAGGGGCGGGCGTTCCAGCGCTGCAGGGCGGGCTGGTTCTTCTCGGCCCCGAGCACCGACACCGTCCCGGTGTCCAGCGGGAAATGCACCCCGTACGCCACGTCGAACTCCAGCCAGCGCAGGGTGAGCGCGCGGAGCGCATGCCCGTGGCCGAAGCAGATGGCCTGGTCCACCCCGGAGCTGCGCAGCCGCTGCACCACCCGGTCCAGCCGGACGGTGACGTCCTGCTGGGACTCCCCGTTCGGCACCGGATGGGTCCAGATCGTCCAGTCCGGGACCTCCCGGTGGATCTCGTCGCTGGTCCGGCCCTCGTAGTCGCCGTAGTGCCACTCGGCCAGGTCCTCATCCAGCTGCGGCTCCGCCGCCCCGGTGAACCCGGCCAGCCCGGCGGTCTGCACGGCCCGGCGGCGCGGGCTGCTGAGCACCAGGCCGAACGCGGCCGGGTCCAGGTGGCCGGCCAGGGCCCGCGCCTGCTGCTCCCCGAGCGGGGTCAGCGGCAGGTCGGTGACCGAGGTGTGCCGACCGCTGCGGCTCCACTCCGTCTCGCCGTGCCGCACCAGGTAGACCTCGACCATCAGTCGCCTCCGTCCAGCGGGATCCGCCCGTTCCAGGTCTGCCAGTGCGCCCCGGCGCGGAGCCTGGCCACGATCACCCGCTCCAGGGTCGTGGTCTGCGGCAGGCCCTCGAGATCGATCTCGTCGGGTCGACCGCGGCGGTGGAAGGTGAAGAACAACGCGTCACCGTCGCCGTCCGCCGGTTCACCGTACAGCGCCCAACGCCGCTGGAACCGGGCCATGTTGGCCGAGGCCGGCAGCGCCGAGGCCAGGTGCGGGTCCAACAGCCAGCTGAAGCAGTGGAACCCCACCACCGCGAGGTCGGGGAAGTGCGCACCGAAGAACCGCCGAGCGGTCGCGAACGAGTCGTCGACCGAGGCCGGGGTCAACGGCCCGACCTGCGGGATGTGCGTGGACAGCAGCCAGCCGCGGTCGTCGTCGTACCCCGCTGAGTCGTCGCGCTGCAGGTTGTACTGGAGCCGCCCCAGCCGGTAGAGGTTGCCCGACCAGGCCAGCCGCAGCCACTCCTGGGTGTGCAGGCCGAAGGTACCGTAGGTCAGCCGGTGGACCCACACCTGCTGCCCGAGGTCGGCCAGCGAGGCCCAGGCGAGCCGCGTCGGCCACGCCCCGGACCCGGTGCACGGCCAAGCACCTCGGGGGCGGTGGCCACGAAGGCCAGCATGGCCAGCACGCCGGCGCCGACCCGCGCGTCGGCCGGTCCCGTCCGTCCACGCGCTCACCGCCCGCTGCGTCAGCTGTCGTCCAGCACTCCGATGGCGGGCAGCAGCCGGTCCGCCAGCCGTTGCACGCCGGCGAGCTCGGTGCGGTCCAGGCCGGCCGCCGCCGCGAGCACGTCGGCGGCGTCGGGCCCACGAAACCCCAGCCGCCGCACGGTGGCGGGCAGCTCGGCGGAGGCCAGCCGCCGCGCCACGTCCACCCGACCGTCGGCCATGGAGCCACCCTAGGCGAGGTTGCACAGCAGGCCGGCGGTTTCGGTCCTGGTGCGAGAATCCCCCCATGAGCGAACGCCAGGCTGCGGTGCCGAATCGCCAGACACCCTTCTCCGACGCCTTCAAGGCCTTCATCGCCGAGGGCTGGGCGCCCTACCCCGGCGAGCTGCCGGACCGGTTGCCCGCCGCGGACGCGGCGGTGGCCCGCCGCGAGAAGGTCAGCCGGCTGTTCCCGGGCGAGCGGGTGGTCGTCCCCGCCGGCGGCTACAAGGTCCGCTCCAACGACACCGACTTCCGCTACCGCCCGCACTCGGCGTTCGCCCACCTGACCGGGCTCGGCACCGACCGCGAACCTGATGCGGTGCTGGTGCTCGAACCGAGCGACACCGGGCACGACGCCACCCTGTTCTTCACGCCGCCGGCGCCGCGGGACTCCGAGGAGTTCTACGCCGACGCGCGCTACGGCGAGATGTGGGTGGGTCGTCGGCTCACCCTGGACGAGATGGCCGCCCTCTGCGGGGTGCGCTGCTCCAGTCGCGACGAGCTGGACGGCGAGCTGTCCAAGAACGCCGCCGACACCGCGATCCGGTTGCTGCGCGACGCCGATCCGGCGGTGACCGCCCGGGTGGACGAGATCCGCGGCGCCGCCGATGCCGAGGCTGCCGACCGCGACCAGGAGCTGGCGGTGGCGCTGAGCGAGCTGCGGCTGACCAAGGACGCCTACGAGATCGAACAGCTCCGCGAGGCGTGCGAGCGGACCGCCGAGGGCTTCGCGGCGGTGGTGGCCGAGCTGCCGGAGGCGGTCCGGCGGGGGCGCGGCGAGCGCTGGGTCGAGGGCGTGTTCGGTCTGCACGCCCGGCATGTCGGCAACGCGGTGGGCTACGACTCGATCGTCGCCTCCGGTGACCACGCGAACACCCTGCACTGGATCCGCAACGACGGGGAGCTGGCCGAGGACGACCTGCTGCTGCTCGACGCCGGGGTCGAGCTGGACAGCCTCTACACCGCCGACGTGACCCGCACGCTGCCGGTCTGCGGCCGGTTCAGCGACGCCCAGCGCGAGGTGTACGAGGCGGTGCTGGAGGCCCAGCAGGCGGGCATCGACGCCGCGCTGCCGGGCGCCCCGTTCGCCGAGCGTGCACCGGGCGGCGATCGCGGTGATCGCCCGCTGGCTGGAGACGTGGGGGATGCTGCCGATGTCGGCCGAGGAGTCCCTGGGTGAGGAGGGCGGGTTGCACCGCCGGTGGATGGTGCACGGCACCTCGCACCATCTCGGCATCGACGTGCACGACTGCGCCCAGGCACGGACCGAGAACTACCGGCAGGGCACCCTCACCCCCGGCATGGTGATCACCGTGGAGCCCGGTCTGTACTTCAAGGCCGGCGACCTGCTCGTCCCGGAGCGGCTGCGCGGGATCGGGGTCCGGATCGAGGACGACATCGTGATCACCGAGACCGGGAACGAGAACCTGTCGGCCTCGCTGCCCCGCCGCCCCGAGGACGTCGAGGCGTGGATGGCGCCGCTGCTGGCCGGCGACCGGGCCTAGCGCGATGAGCGGCCGCTCGCGCAGCTACCTGCCGGAGGTGCTCCGCGCCCTCCGGTCGGCACCCCCCGCCCCGCGCCCCGTGCCGTCGCCGCCGCCCAGCTCGGTGATCGCCTGGGCCTGGTACGTGAACGGCCACCGGGAGCCGGAGCAGGACCTCACCACCGCCGCCCGGATGGCCTGCGCGGGCCGCGGCTTCGTCTGGCTGGGCCTGAAGGACCCCAACGACGCCGACCTGGAGGCCCTGTCCGGCCAGTTCGACCTGCACCCGCTGGCGATCGAGGACGCCGCGCACGGGCACACCCGCTCCAAGCTGGAGATGTTCGGCGACGACCTGTTCATGGTGCTGTCCACCGTCGCCTACGTGGACCACGAGGAGATCACCGAGACGTCGGAGATCGTCGCCACCGGCCAGGTGATGGTGTTCCTCGGCCACCACTTCGTGATCACCGTCCGCCGGGGGGAGCACGCCCAGCTCAGCGCGCTGCGGCGCAGCCTGGAGGCCGACCCGGAGCGGCTGGCCAAGGGGCCGTCGGAGGTGCTGTACGCCATCGCCGACAAGATCATCGACGACTACCTGGACGTGGTCGCGGAGTTCGAGCAGGACGTCGACGAGGTGGAGAGCCGGGTGTTCAGCCGGCAGGGCCAGCACGAGGTGGAGCGCGTCTACCAGCTGAAGCGGGAGCTGATCGAGTTCAAGCGCTCGGTGCTGCCGCTGGGCGCCCCGCTGCTGCGGCTGGCCACCCGGGAGGTGCCGGTCATCCCCGCGCAGGCCCAAGCCTACTTCCGCGAGCTGGCCGACCACCACACCGAGGCGCGGGAGGCCATGGCCGCCTTCGACGAGGTGCTGACCAGCATCCTGCAGGCCGGGCTGGCGCGGGCCTCGGTGGCCGACAACGAGGACATGCGGCGCATCTCGGCGTGGGTGGCCATCGTCGCCGTGCCCACCATGGTGGCCGGGATCTACGGGATGAACTTCGACCACATGCCCGAGCTGCACTGGAGGTACGGCTACTTCGGCATCCTCGGTCTGATCGCGGTGATCATGGTCGCGCTGTACCTCGGGTTCAAACGCAACCGCTGGCTGTAGCAGAAGTCTCCGGCGCCTCCTCGAAGACCCTACTCGAACGCGGCCGCGCGGGCGCCGGGCGCCTGCAGCAGCTTCTCGCGGGCCTCGGCGGCCACCTTGTGCTCGCAGAGCACCTCGTAGCGCGTCGCCACCGTCTGGGTCACCGAGGTGAAATCCCGCTTGCCCTGGCTCATCGCGTAGCCGATCGCGGCGATCCCGATGCACAGCACGATGCCGATCACCAACGCGCTGACCAGCAGCAGCAGCACGCTGGTCTGCGGCCCGAACAGCAGCATGACCAGGCCGACCAGCAGCCCGGTGGAGACCCCGGACTGGATCCCGCCGGTGATCACCGTGCTCCAGCTGCGCCGGCCCAGCACGCGTTCTACCGACTTCAGGTCCGTGCCCACGATGGCCAGGTTCTGCACGGCGAACTTCGCGTCGGCCAGGAAGTCGACGGCCTTCTGAGCGTCGGCGTAGCTGTTGTAGATCCCGATGGACTGCGGGAACTCCAGCTCGAACAACGAGCCCACCTGCGGACGCGGCATCGACATGGCTCCACCCTCCTGTGCTGAGGGAGCAAATCTACCGCGCGCGCCGGCCCCGCCTGCCCGGGTCGCGGCCGGTCAGCGGCGCCAACCGGCCAGCGCCTGGACGAACCGGTTCTCCACCGGCCGCGGGGAGGCGCCCGAGTGCTCGCTCAACATGGCGAAGACGTACCGGCGGCCGTCCCGCCCGCGGACGTACCCGCTGAGGGCGGTCACCCCGGTCAGCGTCCCGGTCTTGGCGCGGGCGTTGTTGGCCGCCCGGGTCCCGTTCATCCGGTACCGCAGGGTCCCCCCGACCATCCGCTGCCGGTTGCCGGCCACCGGCAGCCCGGCGGCGAAGGCCGGGAACCACGTCTCGCGCTGCACCCGGTACAGCAGCAGGGTCATCCCACGGGCGGTCAGCCGGTTCCCCCGGGTCAGGCCCGACCCGTCGACCAGCCGGACGGCCGAGGCCGGGACCCCCAGCCGCGCCAGGTAGGCCCGGGTCCGGGCCAGCCCGGCCGACCAGCTGCCGGGTCGGCCGCCGACGGCGCCCATCGCCTTGGTCAGCGCCTCAGCGTGCATGTTGTTCGACAGCTTCAGGAACGGCACCATCAGGCTGGCCACGCTCATCGACCAGTCCCGGGCCACCAGGGTGCGGGAGCCGGCCGGGGTGTTACCGGACCGGGTGGCCCTCCCCACCTGCACGCCGGCCCGGGCCAGCTCGGCGCGGAACACGGCGGCGGCCACGAGATCGGGCCGATGCACGGTGATGATCCGCTGCGCCGCGGACCGGCCGGCCGCGACCTTGCCGCGGACGGTGATGGTGCTCGACCCGTAGGCCCGGCGGACGCTGACCGAGGTGGAGCCGCCGCGCTTCCCGGTCGTGGTCTCGTTCACCAGCCGGATCGCGGCTCCCGCCCCGGCGGGACTGAAGGAGATTCTGGCCCTCTTGCCCACCGAGCCGGGCTTGTAGCTGAGGTAGACCGTGCCGGAGTCGTAGTCGGCGTTGGGGGCAATGGTGACGGCCGAGATCTCCGCCGCGTAGTAGGCGGCCGCGTAGGACGTCGACCAGGTCGGGTTGTAGCGCTGGCTGTCGAAGAACCCGGCGTCGACGACCAGAGCGCCGGTGACGCTCCCGGATGCCGGCCCGGCTGACCTGCTGGGCCAGCGAGCGGTAGTCCGACTGACGCGCGGTCGGGTCCCCGTACCCCTTCAGGTAGAGGTTGCCGGTCAGCGTGCCGGCCCGCACCGCACCGCGGCGGATCACCTCGGTCCGGAACCGGTAGCCGGGACCGAGGGTGTGCAGGGCCGCGACGGCGGTGACGATCTTGGTGTTGGAGGCCGGGATGGTCACCCGGTCGCCGTTGCGGGCGTAGAGCTCCCGGCCGTCCGAGGCGTCCCGGACGGCGGCCGCCGAGCGGGCCCGGGTGACCCGGGAGTCCTTCATGATCGTGGCGATCTTGGCCTGGAGGCGAGGGTCGGACGGGGAGGCGGCGGCCGGCGGCGCGCCCGCGACGCCGGCCGCGCCGAGCACGATCACCGAGGCGATCATGGTGGCGACCAGACGGGGGAAGGCGGGTGCGCGTGTCATGGCACTCCTAGCGGACGGGGTCCCGAGCCCGCTCAGAGTAAGGACAGAGCAGAGGTTCTGACAAGATCAGCTTCGCTGCAACCCGACTGGAGGCCAAGATCACGATCTGGTGAAGACGCAGAACTCGTTGCCCTCCGGGTCGGCCAGCACGTCCCAGTGGATCTCGTCGTCGCGGGCCCGCAGCAGGGTGGCGCCCGCGTCGACCACCTCGGCGCTGACTCCCACCACGTCCCAGTGCACGCGGTTCTTGACCGTCTTCGGCTCGGGCACCGGGGTGAAGATCATCTCCCACGGCAGGCCCGCCGCGCCGTCCAGCCACCAGAAGCCCCGCTCGGTGTGGGCCACGGTGCCGAACCGCTCAGCCCACCAGCGGGCCAGGCCGCGCCGGCTCGGCCGCGTCCACCACCAGCTCGTACAGCCGGTAGTCCGGGAGCCGATCGGGGCTGCGGACGAAGGCGCAGAACTCGGCCCCCTCGGGGTCGGCCAGCACGGTCCACGGCTGGGTGTCGTCGAGGACGGTCGCGCCCCGCCCGATCACCTCGGCCAGGCTCGGCACATGCACGTCCAGGTGCACCCGGTTCTTCACCGTGTGCGGCTCGGGCACCACGTTCAGCCACACGGTGTGCTCCGGGGCGGCTCCGCGGAGCACCTGGCTGCCGCCGTGCCCGTCGGCCTCGACCGTCAGGCCGAGGGTCGGCGCCCAGAACCGGGCTGCGGCCGGGCCGTCGGTGACGTCCAGACACAGGTCCTTGTAGTCCACCCGGGCCACGGCCGGCACCGGGCTCTCGCTGTCAGTGCGACTCACGACCCACCTCCGATCCCGAGGATCCGACCAGGAAGTCCAGGTCCGCACCCCGGTCGGCCTGCTGCACGTGCTCGATGTAGAGCTGCTCCCACCCGCGCCGGCGGCGGGCGAACCCGTCCGCCATGGCGGCGCTCGGGGTGCGGGCCGCGAGCTCGGCCGCCGGCAGGTCCAGCCGGAGCACCCGGGCGGGCACGTCGAGCACGACCGGGTCGCCGTCGCGGACCAGGCCCAACGGCCCGCCCGCCGCCGCCTCCGGTGCCACGTGCAGCACCACGGTGCCGTACGCGGTGCCGCTCATCCGGGCGTCGCTGACCCGGACCAGGTCGCGGACCCCCGCGCGCAGCAGCTTGCCGGGCAGCGGCAGGTTGCCGACCTCGGGCATCCCCGGGTAGCCGCGCGGCCCGCAGCCGCGCAGCACCAGCACCGAGTCGGCGGTCACGTCGAGATCGGGATCGTCCAGCCGGGCGTGGGCGTCCTCGATGCTGTCGAAGACCACCGCCGGTCCGCGGTGCCGCAGCAGCTCGCGGCGACGCCGCGGCCGGCTTGATGATCGCCCCGGACGGCGCGAGGTTGCCGCGCAGCACGGCGATGCCGGCCTCGGGCAGCAGCGGCGCGCTTCGGGGCCTGATCACCTCGGGGTCCCAGATCCGCGCCTCCGCGAGCGCGTCGGTCAGCGGGGCGCCGGTCACCGTGACCGGCTCGGCGGACAGCAGGTCCGTCACCTCGGCCAGCAGCGCGAGCAGCCCGCCGGCCCGGTGCAGGTCGTCCATCAGGAACCGCCCTGCCGGCTGCAGGTCGGCCAGCAAGGGCACCCCGCGGCCGATGGTGTCGAAGTCGTCCAGGTCGAGGGGGACCCCGAGCCGCCCGGCGATGGCCAGCAGGTGCACGACGGCGTTCGTCGACCCGCCGATCGCGGCCAGCGTGACGATGGCGTTGCGGAACGCGGCCCGGGTCATGATCGCGCTCGGCCGGCGGTCGGCGGCGACCATCGCCACCGCGAGCCGCCCCGTCTCGTGCGCCCCGGCCAGCAGCCGGGTGTCGGCGGCGGGCACCCCGGCGCTGCCCGGCACGCTCATGCCGAGGGCCTCCGCGACGCAGGCCATGGTGGAGGCGGTGCCCATCGTGTTGCAGTGCCCGGCGCTCCTGATCATCGACGACTCCGAGCGGGCGAAGTCGTCGGCGGACAGCGTGCCGGCTCGGACCTCCTCCGACAGCCGCCAGACGTCGGTACCGCAGCCCAGCGGCCGGCCGCGGAACGTGCCGGTGAGCATCGGACCGCCGGGGACCAGGACGGCCGGCAGGTCGACCGAGGCCGCCGCCATCAGCAGCGCGGGGATCGTCTTGTCGCAGCCGCCGAGCAGGACCACCCCGTCGACCGGGTTGGCCCGCAGCACCTCCTCGGTGGCCATCGCGGCCAGGTTGCGCCAGAGCATCGCGGTCGGCCGCATCAGAGTCTCGCCGAGGGAGAACACGGGCAGGTCAAGCGGGACCCCACCGGCCTCCCAGACCCCCGCCGCGACCGCCGCGGAGACCTGGTCCAGATGCCGGTTGCAGGGGGTCAGGTCCGAGGCCGTGTTGGCGATGGCGATCTGGGGGCGACCCTCGAACGCGTCCGCCGGCAGCCCGCGCCGCATCCAGGCCCGGTGAATGTAGGCGTCCCGCAGCGTGCCCCCCGCGTACCACTGCGAACTGCGCATGACCGAACGCTACCCAGCCGTGCGGACCGGTCCGCCGCGCCGTCGGCTAGCGTCACAGGCATGCGAGCCCTGGTGCTGACCGCGCCGCACACCGCCGAGGTGGTGCAGCTGCCCGGGCCGGAGCCCGGTCCGGGCGAGGTGGTCGTGGACGTCGAACGGGCCGGGGTGTGCGGGACGGACGTCGAGCTGTGGACCGGGGCGATGAGCTACCTGCACTCCGGCGAGGCCGGCTACCCGATCCGACCGGGCCACGAGTGGTGCGGGCGGGTCGCAGCGCTGGGGCCCGGAGTCGACCCGGTCTGGTCCGGACGGCGGGTCACCGGCGACACCATGATCGGCTGCACCCGGTGCGACCGGTGCCGCCGGGGGCGCCACCATGTCTGCGAGGACCGCTGGGAGGTGGGGCTCCGGCACGGCTTCCCCGGGGCCCTGGCCGAGCAGCTGGTGATGCCGGCCCGGTCCCTGTTGGCGGTACCGGAGGCGGTGTCCCCGGCCGCGGCGGCACTGGTGGAGCCGGGAGCCGGCGCGCTGCGTGCGGTCCGGGCCGCCGGGTTGAGCGCCGGCGCCCGCCTGCTCGTGCTCGGGGCCGGCAGCATCGGCCTGCTCACTCTGCTCTTCGCGGCCGCCGCCGGTGCCGAGGTGACGGTCTGCGACACCCGGCCGCAGGCGCTGGGCCTGGCGGCCGAGCTGGACGCCCGGGTGGTTCCGCCGGAGGAGGTGTCCGGGGCCGGGCCCTACGACGCCGTGGTGGACGCCAGCACCGGCTCGAGCAGCCCCGGGCAGGCGGTGGAGCTGGTCGAGCCCGGCGGCCGGGTGGTCTGGATCGGTCTGGCCCCGGACCTGAGTCCGATGGACGCCCGACGCGTGACGCTGAAGGACGTCACGGTCACAGGCATCCTCGGGGGGTCGGCAGCGCTCGCCGGAGTCATCGCCGCCTACGCCGACGGCTCGGTGGTCCCCGACCGGCTGGTCGCCGACGTGGTCGGCCTCGAGCAGGTCGCCGCCGTGCTGGACGGCCGACACCCCCGGCGGGCGGCTGGGCCGAAGATCCAGGTGGTGCCGGGCCCCGTCTAGCCGATGCCCAGCTGCTCACGCAGCCGGTCGATGTGCTGGGAGGCGGTGGCCTTGTCGAGATCCGCGGGCAGCTCCTCGCCGGCCTTGCGCGCCAGGGTCTCCAGGTAGGAGCGCTGGGCGTCCGTCATCGGGTCGTCGCCGCTGACCCACTCGCTGGGGTCCTTGATGCTGTCGTCCCGCACCGCGGCGTCGCCGTCGGGGGAGGCACCGATCGTCTCGACCTCCTCCTGGGCGGCTTGGGAACCCTCTGACGTGAACTCACTCATGCGTACACCGTAAGCGCCGGGTCGGACAGTCCCGCGGGCACCGGGGCCCGCCTGTCGCGCGGGCAGGGGCCACCGTGCCGGGCGGAGCCCGGTTACGCTCGCACCGTGGCTTCCCCGACGACCTCGGTGTTCGTGTCCCGGATCCGGAGCCTGCCTGTGCTGGATGCGGCCGGCGACCAGGTGGGCAAGGTCCGCGACGTCGTCATCCAGCGCCGCGCCGCCGGCCGGTCCCCCCGGGTCAAGGGCCTGGTCGTGGAGCTGTTCGCCCGGCACCGGATCTTCGTCCCGATGCCGCGGGTCCGCAGCGTCGACGCCGTGCAGGTGGTCATCTCCGGGGTGGTCAACACCCGCCGGTTCGAACGTCGGGAGTCGGAGACCCTGATCATCGACGACCTGTTCGACCGAACGGTCCAGCGGGTCGGGCACCCGGGCAACCCGGTCATCTTCGACGTGGCCATGCGACCGGCCCGGCTGCACGAGTGGGAGCTGTCGGAGGTGGCACTGCGCGAGAGCCGGCCCAAGCCGTTCGGGCGTCGCGGGCACGTCACCATCGTCGACTGGTCCGAGATCAGCGTGCTCCGGATGGACGCCGTCGCCCAGGGTACCGAGCAGCTGCTGGCCCAGATGGAGGACATGAAGCCGGCCGACGTGGCCCGGGAGCTGCACGAGATGTCTCCGGAGCGCCGCGTCGAGGTGGCCTCGGCCCTGGACGACCAGAAGCTGGCCGACGCGTTGGAGGAGCTGCCGGAGGACGAGCAGTTCGAGCTGATCCAGCGCCTCGACGTGGAGCGGGCCGCCGACGTGCTGGAGGAGATGGATCCCGACGACGCCGCCGACCTGATCGCCGGGCTCGCCCCCGAGCTCGCGGAGCGGCTGCTGACCCGGATGGAGCCCGACGAGGCGAAGGACGTCCGGCGGCTGCTCAGCTACGCCGAGTACACCGCCGGCGGGATGATGACCCCCGAGCCGGTGATCCTGCCCCCCGACGCGACCGTGGCCGAGGCGTTGGCCATGGTCCGCGACGCCGAGCTGACGCCCGCCCTGGCCTGCATGGTCTACGTCTGCCGCGTCGCCGCTGGAAACCCCGACCGGGCGCTTCGTCGGCGCGGTGCACTTCCAGCGACTGCTGCGCGAGCCCCCCTCCACCCTGGTCTCGGCGCTGGTGGACGGTGACCTGGAGCCGCTGTCGGCGACGGCCAACGTGCACGCGGTCAGCCGGTACTTCGCCACCTACAACCTGGTGAACGCTCCGGTGGTCGACGCCGAGCACCGGCTGCTCGGGGCGGTGACCGTCGACGACGTCCTCGACCACGTCCTGCCGGAGGACTGGCGCGAGACCGAGCTGGATGCGATCTCCGGTCATGGCTAGGCCGTCCGGCGACCGCGACCCGCAGCGGCTGAACACCCCCGGCCGGTCGCGGCGGGCGCTGCCGCGGCTCAAGCTGGACCGGGACGCTTTCGGCGCCTTCGCGGAGGGCTTCGCCCGCTTCATGGGCACGGCCCGCTTCCTGATGTACATGACCCTGGTGATCTTGCTCTGGGTCATCTGGAACATCCCGTTCGGTCCGGACCGCGCGCGGTTCGACGAGTACCCGTTCATCTTCTTGACCTTGATCCTGTCGCTGCAGGCCAGCTACGCCGCCCCGCTGATCCTGCTGGCCCAGAACCGGCAGGAGGCCCGGGACCGGGTCGCGCTGGACGCCGACCGCGCGCAGGCGGCGCAGAGCCGGGCCGACATGGACTACCTCGCCCGGGAGATCGCCGGGCTGCGGATGTCGGTCGGCGAGCTGGCCACCCGCGACTACCTGCGCGGGGAGCTGCGCAACGAGCTGCGGGCCATCCTCGCCGAGCTGGACGACGCCGACCCGCCGACCGGCGGCGGGCCGCAGGAGATGGCCCCCGAGCCACCGCGCCGGGCCCGCACCTGAGCCCGACCCGGTCCGGCCCGGCCGGCGACCAGGGCGGGTTGGACGGCTCACTAGGCTGGCCGGGTGCAGAACACGCTGACCGAGGGCCTCCGCGAGCAGGTGAGTGCCGCGCTCGCCCGGGTCGACGACCCCGAGATCAAGCGCCCCATCACCGAGCTGGGGATGGTGGCCGCCGTCGAGGAGACCGGGCCGGGTGAGGTCCGGGTCGAGGTCCTGCTGACCGTCGCCGGCTGCCCGCTGAAGGACACCCTCCGCCGCGACGTGACGGCCGCGGTCGGCGCGGTGCCCGGGGTCCGTTCGGTGACCGTCGACCTGGGCGTGATGACCGACACCCAGCGCGCGGGCCTGCGCGACCAGCTCAAGGGCGGGCAGACCGAGCGGGAGATCCCGTTCGCCCAGCCCGGGCTCGCTGACCCAGGTGATCGCGGTCGCCTCGGGCAAGGGCGGGGTCGGGAAGTCCTCGGTGACGGTCAACCTGGCCATGGCCCTGGCCGCCCAGGGGCGCACCGTCGGGGTCCTCGACGCCGACATCTACGGGCACTCGATCCCGGCCATGCTCGGCGTCGCCGACGCGCGGCCGACCTCGGTCGAGGACATGATCATGCCGGTGCCCACCAACGGCCTCAAGGTGATCTCGATCGGCATGCTGAAGCCGCGGCGGGACCAGGTGGTCGCCTGGCGCGGGCCGATCCTGGACCGGGCCCTGACCCAGATGCTCGCCGACGTGTACTGGGGCGACCTGGACTTCCTGCTCCTCGACCTGCCGCCGGGCACCGGTGACGTCGCGATCTCGTTGGGTCAGAAGCTCCCCAACGCGGAGGTGCTGGTGGTCACCACCCCGCAGCTCGCCGCCTCGGAGGTGGCCGAGCGGGCCGGCACGATGGCCTCGATGATGAACCAGCGGGTGATCGGCGTGGTGGAGAACATGTCCTACCTCGAGGTGCCGTGCGCCGAGCACGGGACGCCGCACCGGGTCGAGGTGTTCGGCTCCGGCGGTGGGGCGGGGGTGGCGGCGACGCTGACGGCGCGGCTGGGCTACGCCGTGCCGCTGCTCGCCCAGGTGCCGCTGGACCTGGCCCTGCGCTCCGGTGGCGACGAGGGGGTGCCGGTCGTCGTCAGCCTCCCCTGAGCGTCCCGCGGCCCAGGCGCTCGCCGCGGTGGCCGACACCCTGGCCCGGCGCGGGCGCGGGCTGCTCGGCCGCCAGCTGGGGCTCTCCCCCGTCGGGCGCTGACCGGCCCGCCGCGCCCCGCTCAGGTGGCGTCCGGGTCGAACGGCGTCAGCACCCGGCTCGGCAGCGGCGCCCCGTTCGCCGCGTCGGCCGGTGAGGTGGTCGCCGCCCCGCGGATGGCCCCCTGGATGGCCCCGTCGACGTCGCGGGCCGCGGCGGTGCCGACCGCCGTGGCGGTGGTCAGCTCCTTCTTGACGTCGGTGAGGATCGGCTCCACGTCGTCCAGCAGGTGCTTCTGGATGAACGCCTTCGGGTTCAGGTCCCGGACGTCGACGTCCTCGAACCCCGGGCCGAGCTCCTTGCTGAGCTGCTGCTGGGCGTTGCCGGCCATGCTCCGCAGGTAGGCGATCACCCGGGCGGCCTTGCGCGCGAACTCCGGCAGCTTCTCCGGACCGAACAAGATCACGGCGATGACCACCAGCACCAACAGCTCGGGCGCGCCTACGTCGAACACGGGACCACGCTAGCCTTCACGACTTCCGAGCGTCACCTTCGCCGTCCGGTCGTCGCCGCCGCGCTGGTAGGCCAGGGTGACGGTCTGACCGGGCCGGTGGGTGCGGATGTTGACGATCAGCTCCTCCAGGGTGCTGACCCGCTTCCCGTCCACGGACTGGACGACGTCCTTGACCCGCAGGCCGGCCTTCGCCGCGGGGCCGTTGGACTCGACCGAGGTCAGCTGCACGCCGTTCGACCCGTCCTCGACGTTGGCGCCGATCACGGGGTACGTCGCCTTGCCGTCCTTGATCAGCAGCTGGCCGATCTGCACCGCCTGCTTGATCGGGATGGCGAAGCCCAGCCCGATGTTGCCGGACTGCTGGCTGGTCTCCCCGAGGGTCAGGATCGCGGAGTTGACCCCGATCACCCGGGCCGCGGCGTCGATCAGCGGTCCGCCGGAGTTGCCCGGGTTGATCGGGGCGTCGGTCTGGATCCCGTTGATGTACGCGGTCGGTGCGTCGGCCTCCTCGCCGGCGTTGACCACGACCGGACGGTCCTTGGCGCTGACGATGCCCTGCGTCACCGTGCCGGGCAGGCCCAGCGGTGCCCCGACCGCGATCACCGGGGACCCGACCTCAGCGGTGGCGGAGTCGCCGATCGCCAGCGGCTTGAGCCCCTTGGTCCGGGAGACCTTCAGCACGGCCAGGTCGTAGCTCGGGCTGCGCCCGACGATGCGAAGCGGAGCTGCGCCGCCCGTCGGCGAAGGTTACGGTGATCCGGCCGCCCCGGGCGGCACCGGCCACCACGTGGTTGTTCGTCATCACGTGGCCGGCGGTGTCGAGCACGAAGCCGGAACCGATGGAGCCCGCCGAGCTGCCGCCGAGGCGGATCACCACGGTGCTGGGCAGCACCGCCTTGGCCACCGCGACCGTGTTCATCCGATCCGGGGCCGGCGGGACGGGGGCGCTGCTGGGGGGTGGCGCGGCGGCGCTCGACGGGGCGCCGGACGGGGCGGGCGAAGGAGCGGCGGTGGCCGGCACGGGGGCTGCGCTGGTGCGCTGAGCCAGCCGAGCGCCGCCGAAGCCGGCCGCGGCCCCGACCACGAGCGCGACCAGCGCGGCGACCACGACCAGGGCGAGCCCCCGCCCAAGACCGGACCGCCGGGGCGCGGGCGGCGGGAAGTCGAGCGTGCGCGGCTGCAGCGGCGGCACGCCCGGCGGCGGTGGGTAGGCGAAGCTGGGACGCCCGGAACCGGGTGGCGGCAGCACCCGCGTGGTTTGGGGTCGGCCGGGGTCCGCGGCCGACTCCCAGAAGCCGATGCCGAGCGGACGGGTGTCGTCCTCGGAGCCGGACCGGTCCGGCGGCGGGCCGAACGGTCCGAAATACCGACCCTCGCCGAGGGCGGGGTCAACTCGCCCGCGCTCCCCGCCCGGGCGGTCCTCCTCCACCATGTCTGCGCCCTGTCTCCGCCGTGTCTCAGCCGGTCTCGACCGTCGGTCCGGTGTCACCGCGACCCGAGGATACGGGTCCAGCCCGCACGAACGCGGTCCATCGTAGACGGCTGCGGAAGGGTGTCGTGGGGCAAAGCGGCAACCACCTGGGCCAGCGGACCGCCCGGATCGGTGACCACCGTGAACACCGTGTCGCCCGACTGCCAGGTGGCGGCGGTGGGGCTGCCGGAGGTCACGTCGGCCCCGATGGCCGGGTCGCGCCGGGAGCCCTGCGGGGTGTCCACCAGGCGGCCCCGCTGCTCGAGGACGCTCACGGTGGCCAGCCCGTCGCTGTAGACCATGTGCACCATGCCCGGGTCGGCGGCGGCGTCGCTGCGCAGCCGCACCAGGGTGAGCCCGGCCAGGTCGTCCCGGCACGCCCAGCCCGCGCCGGCCAGGTCGGCGGCGGCCGACACCGTCAGGGAGGCCGTGGTCCGCGCGGCCACGGTCGGGCGCCAGTGGGTCAGCTGGACCGGCCCCACGCGCACCTCGGTGAAGCCGGTGCTGACCTGGACCGCCCCACCCGCGTCGTAGGTCTCCTGCCACAGCACAAGGCCGGTGGCCGCGTCCAACCACCAGCGAGCCACCGGCGTCGCGCTGGGCGCGAGGCTGGTCTGCAGGCCGGGCGGGCGACGGGCCTCGACGAGCACGGCTGGGCGTCCGGCCACCTCGACCCCGGTCCGGCCGGACACGTCGTAGGCCCGCTGCAGCAGAGCCAACACGTCGTCGCGCTCGGCCACCCGGCCGGCGGCTTCCGCGGCCTGGAAGCTCGAGTCCAGCTCGGCACCCCCGGCGTCCACGGTGGTTAGCTCCGCGCCGCGCCCCGCGGCGTGCACGACCCGCACCCGGGCGGACACCTGCTGCTCGCCGGCCACGGCCAGGTAGCTCTGCGTGCCCTCGAAGCTGGTCTGGTCGCCGGCGCGGACCGCCCGCTGCAGGAACCGGCGGAGCTGCTCGGCGGGGAGCGGGCGCCCGTTCGGCGCCGCCACCGACCGGGGCGCGGGTACCGCCCGCCGGGCCGTCGGTCGCACGGCGGCGGTGGCGGATGCGGCATCGGGGGTGAACGGCAGCTCGGCCAGCACGCCGCTGTACTCCCGGACGGCGTCGGGGGTCGGATCGTCGACCTGCCCGGCCACCGGCACGGGTGCGGCCGCGTAGCCGATCCCCCCAGCCAGGGCGGCGCCGAGGCCCACGGCCAGCACACCGGTGACCAGCCGCCCGAACCGGCGCCCGACCCGCGGATGCCGGTGGCGCAGGCCCCGCGGAGCCGCGTCGGGGATCGCCATCAGTCGGGTGGACAGCGACCTCAGGCTGGCGGGTGCGGGCGCGGCGCCCCGTCCGGCCAGGATGCTCCGGACCCGGCGCAGGTCCTCGACGTCTCGGCGGCAGGAGTCGCAGTCGACGAGGTGGGCCAGGACCCGGTCCCGGTCGGCGTCGCGGAGGGCACCGTCCAGGAACGCCGATCGCAGCTCGGCCAGGTCGGCGCACGAGGCGCGCCCGATCACGCTGTCCTCGCCGGCTCCGGACTCCCGGTCATCGCCGTGGGTCGGCCGGTGGCGGGCGAGCCGGGCTCCACCTCGACCCCGAGGTAGCGCTCCCGGTCCCCGGTCGGGCGGCGGTGCGCCAGCGCCGCCCGCAGCTGAGCGCGGCCGCGGTGGATGCGGCTGCGTACCGTCCCGATCTTGACATCGAGGACCGCCGCGATCTCCTCGTAGCTGAGTCCCTCGATGTCGCACAGCACGACCGCGGCCCGAAACTCGGGGGTGAGCGCCGCGAGCGCCGCGGACACGTCGTGGTCGAGGCCCGCGTCGGCCAGCTCCTCCGACGGGGTCGGCCAGCTGCTCGGCAGCCGGTCGTCGGAGCCCTCCCCCAGTCCGTCGAAGCGGATCTTCTGCTTGCGGCGGGCGGTGTCCAGGAACAGGTTGGTGGTGATCCGGTGCAGCCAGCCCTCGAACGTCCCGGGCCGGAAGCGGTGCAGTGACCGGAAGACGCGGACGAACACGTCCTGGGTCAGGTCCTCGGCGTCGTGCGGGTTGCCGGTCAGTCGGTAGGCGAGCCGGTAGACCCGCGCGGAGTGGTCGCGGACCACGTCCTCCCAGCTCGGCGGGGTCCATTCCTCCGCGGGGGGCTGCCACGCGGACGGGTCGGGTGCGGCCCAGGTCGACATCCGGGCCCTCCTCCCGACGAGCAGCTGCTGGAGCACTGAGGGCCTCATTCTTCCTGATGGACCTGGCAAACCGCTGAGAGAACCTGGCAGGAGCCTGTGCGACCCCCGCCTGGTCCAACGGCCCGCCGGAGCGGACCGTTCCCCCCGGGCGTTCGCCCGGTCAGAGCCCGGCCGCCGCCAGGCAGGCGGCCAACGCCGCCGACTGCTCCTCGGTGGCCGCGGGCAGCGGCGACCGCAGCACACCGTTGCCCCGCCCCTGCCGCTGGAGCCCGGCCTTGACCAGGATGCAGCCCTGGGTCGCGAACACGCCGGTGAAGATGGGCAGCAGCCGACGGTGCAGCTGCAGCGCGGCGGCGGTGTCACCGCACCCGAAGCTCTCGATCATCTGGCGCGCCACCAGGCCCGAGAAGTGGGTGGACGTGCCGACGAGCCCGACCGCCCCGACTGCCAGCAGCGGCAGCGTGAGGGCGTCGTCTCCGGAGTAGTAGGCCAGATCGGACTCGGCCATCACCCTGGCCGAGGCGACCAGATCGCCCTTGGCGTCCTTCACCGCGGCGATCCGGGGGTGCTCGGCGAGCCGGAGCATGGTCTCGGTCCCGATCGCGGTCCCGGCCCGGTGCGGGATGTCGTACAGCATGATCGGCAGCCCCGTTGCGTCGGCCACGGCCCTGAAGTGCATCAGCAGCCCGCTCTGTGGCGGCTTGGAGTAGTAGGGGGTGACCACCAGCAGCCCGTCGGCGCCCACCTCTTCCGCCTCAGCCGCCAGCGCCAGTGTGTGCGCGGTGCTGAACGTGCCGACCCCGGCGAGCACGCTGGCCCGGTCGCCGACCGCGTCGACCACGGCCCGCAGCAGGGTCGCCTTCTCGGCGTCGGTGGTGGTCGGCGACTCACCCGTGGTGCCGCTGACCACCAGCCCGTCGTGCCCCAGCTCGTCCACCAGGTACGTGGCCAGCGCCGCCGCCGCATCGGAGTCCAGCTTCCCGTCGTCGGTGAACGGGGTCACCATCGCCGAGAGCAGGCGACCGAACGGCGGCTCGGTGGACATGAGGTCATCCTACGGATCGGCCGCCGGCCGCCGCCGCAGGTCAGTGCCTCGAGATCACCACCAGCGGATCCCCGTCGTTCACCACGTCGCCGCCGGCGACGATGATCTCCGCCACCGTGCCGTCCACCTCGGCCAGCACGGGAATCTCCATCTTCATGGACTCCAGGATCACCACCGGGTCGTCGGAGCGCACCAGATCCCCGACCGCGACCTCGACCTTCAGCACGGCGGCGGCGAGCTCGGCGACCACGGTATGGCTCATGGCGTCATGCTATTCAGCCGCTGGCTGTCACAGGTCGGATCCGACGGCCGCGCTTCGCTAGGCTGAGCGCCGTGACCGCGCCAGCAGCCAAGACCCCCGCCAAGTCCGCCCCGAAGCCGGCCTCGTGGGCGTACGCGGAGAACTTCGTCCCCGAGTCCGACACCGCCGCCCGCGCCCGGGCCGACGCGGACGGTCTCGGCGTGTCGCCGATCGGTCGTGGCGGCGCAGCGGCGCTGACCGTTCTGGCCCGCGCCATCCAGGCCAAGGCGGTCGTGGAGATCGGCAGCGGCTCCGGGGTCAGCGGGCTCGCGCTGTTCGCCGGGATGCAGCCGGACGGGATCCTGACCAGCGTCGACATCGAGGCGGAGCATCAGCGCACGGCGCGGGCGAGCTTCCTGGCCACCGGGATCCCCACCCAGCGCTTCCGGCTGATCGCCGGCTCCGCCCTCAACGTGCTGCCGCGGCTCAGCGACGGCGCCTACGACCTGGTGCTGGTGGACGCCGACAAGCTCGAGTACCCCGCCTACGTCGAGCAGGGCCTCCGGCTGCTCCGGCACGGCGGGCTGCTGGTGGTCGACAACGCGCTGTGGCACGACCGCACCGCCGACCCGGCGCACACCGACGACGAGACGGTGGCGATCCGCGAGGCGCTGGCGCTGGTCGGCGAGAACGAAGACCTGGTGGCCAGCCTGCTCCCGGTGGGGGACGGGCTGCTGGTCGCCGTCAAACTCTGACCGCGCCGGGAACCGGCCGGGTCGGGCCGGGTCAGGTGACGACCACACCCTTGCCGACGACGGTGATCCCGCCCTCGGAGACGGTGTAGCCCCGGGCCCGGTCGGCCTCCGGGTCCACCCCGACCTGCTTGCCCTCGGGCACCACCACGTTCTTGTCGAGGATCGCGCGGTGGACCCGCGCGCCGGCGCCGATGTGCACGTTGGTGAGCACCACCGACTGGCTGAGCTTGGCGCCCTGCATCACCCGCACGTTGGGCGAGAGGACCGAGTCGTCGATCACGCCGCCGGAGATGATGCAGCCCGGGCTGACGATCGAGTCGAGTGCCGTCCCCCGCAGGGTGAACTTGGCGCCCGGCATCTGCACCGGGTAGGTCCAGATCGGCCAGTCATTGTTGTACAGGTTGAACACCGGGTCCACCGAGACCAGGTCCATGTGCGCCTCGTGGTAGGCGTCGATCGTCCCCACGTCCCGCCAGTACGCCTTGTCGCGGTCGGCCGCCCCGGGCACCTCGTTCGCCGTGAAGTCGTACACCTGGGCCCCGTCCCCGTCGACGAAGTGCGGGATGATGTCGCCGCCCATGTCGTGCCGGGAGTCGGCGTCGTCGGCGTCGCTGCGGAGGGCGTCGATCAGTGCGTCGGAGCTGAAGATGTAGTTCCCCATCGAGGCGAAGGAGGCCTCCGGGTCGTCCGGCAGCCCGGGCGGGTCGGCCGGCTTCTCCAGGAACTGGATGATCTTGTTGTCGGCGTCGGCGTCGATCACCCCGAAGGCCGTGGCCTGGCTGCGCGGCACCCGGATCCCGGCCACCGTGCAACCCATCCCGCCGGCGATGTGGGCGTCCAGCATCTGCTCGACGTCCATCCGGTAGATGTTGTCGGCACCGAAGACGACCACGTAGTCCGGCTTCTCGTCCACGATCAGGTTCATCGACTGGAAGATCGCGTCGGCGCTGCCCTGGTACCAGCGCGGACCGAGCCGCTGCTGGGCCGGCACCGGGGTGACGTAGTTGCCGAGCAGCGTCGACATCCGCCAGGTCAGCGAGATGTGCCGATCCAGGGAATGCGACTTGTACTGGGTCAGCACCGCGATCTGACGCATGCCCGCGTTGGCCAGGTTGGACAGCACGAAGTCGATCAACCGATAGGTGCCGCCGAACGGCACCGCCGGCTTCGCGCGATCCATGGTGAGCGGCATCAGCCGCTTGCCTTCACCACCGGCCAGCACGATGGACAGGACTTTGTGACGGGCAACCATGATCTGAAACCTAGGCCCCCCGGCTCGCCAGCGACAAGAGGGGCCCGGTCGGCGTGACATCTCGGCGGGATTCTGGTCGGGACATCTCGAGCGGGGCGGGCCGCGGCAGGATGCCCTTCTCACCCCGGAAGGCCTGTGCAACGATGCGGAGCATGGCGAACGAGCGGGAGCGCAGCAGGAGATCAGTCTCATGAGTGCCGACGGTGACCGACTCAGCATCTCGCTCCTCACCCGCGAGTACCCACCCTCGATCTACGGCGGCGCCGGCGTGCACGTCGCCCAGCTGGTTCCCCAGCTGCGCAAGCTGATCGACGTCGACGTGCAGTGCATGGGCGAGCCGCGGGAGGGCGCCACCGCGCACCCGGAGGACTACCCGCCGGGTGCCAACGCCGCCCTACGGGTGTTCGGCGCCGACCTGGCCATGACCGCGGCGGTGCCGGAGGTCGACCTGGTGCACTCCCACACCTGGTACGCCAACCTGGCCGGTCATCTCACCGGTCTGCTGCACGGCATCCCGCACGTGGTCAGCGCGCACTCCCTGGAGCCGCACCGCCCGTGGAAGGCCGAGCAGCTGGCCGGCGGGTACCAGCTGTCATCCTGGGCCGAGCGGACGGCCTTCGAGGGGGCCGACGCCGTGATCGCGGTCAGTGCCGGGATGCGCGCGGACACCCTGGACTCCTACCGCGACCTCGACCCGGCCAAGGTTCACGTGGTCAAGAACGGCATCGACCCCGAGGAGTTCGCGCCCGACCCGGACACCGACGTGGTCACCCAGCTGGGCATGGACCTCGACCGCCCGACGGTGGTCTTCGTCGGCCGGATCACCCGGCAGAAGGGCCTGATCCACCTGGTCCGGGCCGCCGAGCACCTCGACCCGGAGACCCAGCTGGTCCTGCTGGCCGGCGCGCCCGACACCCCCGAGATCGCGACCCAGATCGGCGACGCGTTCGCGCACCTGCAGAGCACGCGCGGCAACGTGCTGTGGATCGAGCAGATGCTCCCCCGCGCGCAGGTCCGGCAGGTCCTCTCCCACGCCACCGTGTTCGCCTGCCCGTCGGTGTACGAGCCGCTGGGCATCGTCAACCTGGAGGCGATGGCCTGCGAGACCGCCGTCGTCGCCTCCGCGGTCGGCGGCATCCCCGAGGTGGTGGTGGACGGGGAGACCGGCTTCCTGGTGCCCTACGACGCGGCGCAGGCCGACGACCCGCAGGCCGTCGCCGCCTTCGAGCAGGGCCTGGCCGACAAGATCAACGACCTGACCCGGGACCCGGGCAAGGCCGAGGCGTTCGGCCTGGCCGGCCGGCAGCGCTGCATCGACGAGTTCAGCTGGGCCAAGATCGCCGCTGAGACGGTCGAGGTCTACCGCCAGGCGATCGCCGTCCACGGCACCTGAGATGACTGCCTGAGATGGGCGGCGCCGGGGTCACCGGCGCGACGTGCTACCGCGACCGGCAGCACGCCGGGGAGGTGCTCGCGGCCGAGCTGGCGGGCCGCCTGCCGCCGGAGCGGCCCGGGGCGCCGGGCAGGCTGCTCGTGCTCGGACTGCCCCGGGGCGGGGTGCCGGTGGCCGAACCGGTGGCCGCCCGGCTGCAGGCTCAGCTGGCCGCGCTGCTGGTCCGCAAGATCAGCACCCGCGACCGGCCGGAGCTCGCCCTCGGCGCGGTGGCGTCGGTGGGCGGGGAGCCGGTGACGGTCCGGGAGGAGCGGGTGCTCAGCGACCTCCGGGTCCCCGAGCGGGTGTTCGCGGCGGCGCGCCGCCGTGCGGTGGCCGAGCTGGACCGCCGGGTCGGCCGCTTCGGGCTGACCCCGGACCCGGCCGGCCGCCGGGTGGTCGTGGTGGACGACGGGCTGGCCACCGGGTCCACGATGCGAGCCGCCCTCACGGTGCTGCGCACCCGGTCACCGGCCTGGCTGGCGGCGGCCGTCCCGGTGGCCTCCCGCCGGGCTCTGCGGTCCCTGGTCCCGCTGCTGGACCTGGTGGTCTGCCCACTGGTGCCGCCGGACTTCGCCGCCGTGGGCGAGGCGTACGACGACTTCAGCCAGGTTCCCGACGCGCTGGTCGTCGGCCTGCTGCGGCGTTGGTCGGCACTAGATTGAGGGCCATGCTGCAGGACGCGCCGACCGGGCCGTACCTGGTGCGCAGCCGTGGAGACTGGGCGGCGCTGGCCGCGTCGGCCCCGATGACGCTGGACGGCGCAACCCTGGAGCGGCTGCGCGGACTCAGCGACCCGACCAGCCTGACCGACGTACGGGAGGTGTACCTGCCGCTGACCGGCCTGCTCAACCGGTACGTGCGGCACACCGGCGAGCTGCACGAGGCGACGAACGAGTTCCTCGGCCTGTCCGTGGGCCGGACCCCGTTCGTGATCGGGGTGGCCGGCTCGGTGGCGGTTGGCAAGTCGACCACGGCCCGGCTGCTGCGGGAGCTGCTGGCCGGCTGGCCGGAGCACCCCCGGGTTGCCCTGGTCACCACCGACGGCTTCCTGCTGCCCAACGCCGAGCTCGAGCGCCGCGGCCTGATGCACCGCAAGGGCTTCCCCGAGTCCTACGACCGCCGGGCCCTGCTGCGGTTCGTGATGGACGTCAAGTCCGGCCAGCCGGAGGTCACCGCGCCGGTCTACAGCCACCTCGTCTACGACATCGTGCCCGACCAGCGGGTGGTGGTGCACCGCCCCGAGGTCCTCGTGGTCGAGGGGCTGAACGTGCTGCAGCCCCCCCGGGTCCGGGCCGACGGCACCACCGGCCTGGCGGTCAGCGACTTCTTCGACTTCTCCGTCTACGTCGACGCCGACCCCGACGACATCCGGCGCTGGTACGTCACCCGGTTCCTGTCCCTGCGCCAGACCGCGTTCCGGGACCCGCGGTCCTACTTCACCCGGTTCGCCGAGCTGAGCGTCGAGGAGGCCGTCACCCGCGCCCGGGACCTGTGGGACACCATCAACGGGCCCAACCTGGCGACGAACATCCGGCCGACCCGGGGCCGCGCCACCGCCATCCTCCGCAAGGGTCCGGACCACCGGGTGGAGTGGGTGCGGATCCGCAAGCTGTGACCTGCGGCCCGACCGCCGGCCGGGCAGAAAGTTCCCGGCGGTGGTATCAGGATCCGGGTACGGGCCCTCCACCCATCGAGTCCGCTCACCCGTGGTGCTGAGACGTTGCGCAGGCACCGGTTCGATGCGGGGCGGCCTCGCGCAACACCGTCGAGCGGCCGGCCGTGCCGAGGGGGAGCCGGCACGGGCCGCCGAGATCTGCTCGCACGTCGTGGGGTGCCGACCTCGTCGGATTCGGTGGACGCGCAGGGCACCAGGGGAGGAGCCGGTCGTGCCGGGGGGCGCGGCCGGCTCTCCCGCGGGCACCGGGCGGCGTCGAGCTCAGCCGGGACCGGCCGAGGGGTTAGCCTCGGGCAGCATGAGCAACTCCTCCATCGACCCGCCCCTCCGGGTGGGCGCCGGCACCGCGATCAAGTTCGGGTTCTTCGCCGCGCTGGGCGCCACCTTGTTCTCGGTCATCGTGTCGATCGTGGTCGCCATCGTGGTCCTCGTCCTGGGCATCCTGGGCTTCGGGATCGGCAACCTGATCAATCTGCCCCGCTGAGCGCGGGACGGCAGCGGCCTCAGCCGCCGGGGTCACAGCGCTAAGGAGGTCCGGACGACCTCGGCCAGCCGCTGGGCGACGTCGTCGGCCCGCTCCAGGGTCTCGGCCTCGACCATCACCCGGACCAGCTGCTCGGTGCCGGAGGGCCGGAGCAGCACCCGCCCGGAGGTGCCGAGCTCGGCGGAGGCCTCCGCCACCGCCCCGGAGACCGTCGGGTCGGTGTCGGTCCGGGCCTTGTCCACGTCGGGGACGTTGACCAGCACCTGAGGCAGGCGGGTCATCACCGCCGCCAGCTCCGCCAGCGAGCGGCCGGTGGAGGCCATCCGGCTCATCAGGTGCAGGGCGGTCAGCACACCGTCGCCCGTGGTGGCATGGTCCAGCAGCACGACGTGCCCGGACTGCTCACCCCCGAGCGAGAAGTTCTCCGCCTTCATCGCCTCCAGGACGTACCGGTCGCCGACCCGGGTCTGCTCGACGGTGATGCCGTGGGCGGTCATGGCCTGCAGGAAACCGAGGTTGCTCATCACCGTGGCCACCACGGTGTCGCGCCGCAGCAGGCCGCCGTCGCGCATGGCCAGCGCCAGGATGGCCAGCACCTGGTCGCCGTCGACCGTCCGACCGGACGCGTCGACCGCCAGGCACCGGTCGGCGTCCCCGTCGAGGGCGATGCCCAGGTCGGCGCCGTGGTCCACCACGGTGCGCCGCAGGTCGTCCATGTGGGTGGAGCCGCAGCCGTCGTTGATGTTGAGACCGTCCGGCTCGGCGTGGATGCGGATCACCTTGGCGCCCTGGACCTCGAAGGCGGCGGGCGCGGTGAGGAAGGCCGCCCCGTTGGCGCAGTCGACGACGACGGTGATGCCGTCCAGGCTGACGGGGGCGTCCAGGCTGGAGACCAGGTGGGCGACGTACGCCTCGACCAGGGCGGGATCCTCGGTGACCCGACCCACCGAGCCCCCCGTCGGCCGCGGCCACTGCTCGTGCAGGCGGGCCTCGATCGCGTTCTCCAGGGCGTCGTCGAGCTTGGCGCCGCCCCGGGCGAAGAACTTGATGCCGTTGTCCGGCATCGGGTTGTGGGAGGCCGACAGCATCACCCCGAGATCGGCCTCGGTGGAGCGGGTCAGGTAGGCCACCCCCGGGGTGGGCAGCACGCCGAGCCGGATGACGTCGATCCCGGCGCTGGCCAGACCGGCCACCACCGCCGCCTCCAAAAACTCCCCCGAGGCACGCGGGTCGCGCCCGACCACCGCGAACGGCCGCCGGTGGGTGAAGGCACCCGACTCCCCCAGCACGTGGGCGGCGGCCACCGACAGCTCCAGCGCAAGCTCGGCGGTCAGCTCGGCGTTGGCCTTGCCCCGAACCCCGTCGGTACCGAACAGGCGACCCATCGCGAGGGGCGGCGGATCAGCGCTTGCTGTACTGCGGAGCCTTGCGGGCCTTCTTCAGGCCGGCCTTCTTGCGCTCCTTGATCCGCGCGTCCCGGGTCAACAGCCCAGCCTTCTTGAGCGCCGGGCGGCTGGCCTCGGCGTCCACGGCGTTCAGCGCGCGGGCCACCCCGAGACGCAGCGCGCCGGCCTGGCCGGTCACCCCGCCCCCGTGGATGCGGGCGATCACGTCGTAGGACCCGACGACCGCGGCCGCACCGAAAGGCTCGGACACGATCTGCTGGTGCACCTTGTTCGGGAAGTAGTCCTCGAGCACCCGGCCGTTGATGGTCCACTGACCGCTGCCCGGGACGATCCGCACCCGAGCCACCGCCTCCTTGCGCCGACCGGTCGCCCCGGCGGGCGCCACCACGGCCGGTCGTCCGGTGGCCCCGAGGGCCGCCTGCGGGTTGGTCTCGGAACGGAACGCGATCTCGCGGTCGTTCTCGGTGAACGGCGCGACGGCGTCGGCCGGGGTCTCGGTGCTGGTCTCAGACACGAATGCGGTTTCCTTGCTGCTTCTGCTCGGGGTCGTTCTACTGAGCGATCTGGGTGATCTCGTACTGCTGCGGCTGCTGGGCGCTGTGCGGGTGCTCCGGACCCGCGTACACCTTCAGCTTCTTGATGAGCTTGCGGCTCAACCGGTTCTTGGGGAGCATGCCCCAGACCGCCAGCTCGACCACCTTGCGCGGATCGCGGTCCAGCAGCTCGCCGGCGGAGATCGACTTCAGGCCACCCGGTCGGCCGGAGTGCCGGTGGTACATCTTGTCGTCCCGCTTTGCCCCGCCGAGGGCGATCTTGGAGGCGTTCACCACGACCACGAAGTCGCCGCCGTCGACGTGCGGGGCGAAGGTGGGCTTGTGCTTGCCGCGCAGCAGCGTGGCAGCCGTCACGGCCAGGCGTCCGAGCACGACGTCGTCGGCATCGATGACATGCCAGTTCCGGGTGATGTCCCCCGGCTTGGGGCTGTACGTAGACACGGGTCGAAGTCCTGCTTCCTGAGGTGTGGTCGTCCTGCGCGTGCGTCCGTCGCCGAGATCACCCGGAGGGACCCGCGGGCAGGCCTGAACGCAACAGCGCCCCAGGCTACCCGCGCGGGCCAGATCCGGTCAAAATGACCGATCCGCACCCCGGATGGGGTCGGCTCCGGGCCGCCTCGAGGGGTCCGGGCGGGCCGATCCGCGTGGTGCGGATCATATTGCACCCAACTAGTCGCAGCCGACTACGCCCGCGTAGGTTGTGCGCATGACGGACTCGCTCAGCATTCGCGACAACCGCACGGGCCGCGATTACGAAGTCGCCATCACCGACGGCACCATCCGCGCCGCAGACCTGAAGCAGATCAGTACCGGGGAGGACGGAGACCTCGGGCTGGCCACCTACGACCCGGGGTTCGTCAACACCGCCTCCTGTCGGAGCGCGATCACCTACATCGACGGTGACGTCGGCATCCTCGAGTACCGCGGGTACCCGATCGAGCAGCTGGCCGAGCACTCGACGTTCCTGGAGGTGTCCTACCTGCTGCTGCACGGGGAGCTGCCGACGCAGTCCCAGCTGGACGGCTGGGTGCACGACGTCACCTTCCACACCTTCCTGCACGAGAACCTGAAGCAGTTCATCGAGGGGTTCCGCTACGACGCGCACCCCATGGGGATGCTGATGGCGTCGGTAAGCGCGCTGTCCACCTTCTACCCCGACGGCAGCAACATCTCCAGCGCCGAGGCCCGGCAGCTGCAGATCACTCGGCTGATCGCCAAGATGCCCACCTTGGGCGCGTTCGTCTTCCGGCACCAGCAGGGCAAGCCGTACGTCTACCCGGACAACGAGCTGTCCTACACGGCCAACTTCTTGGCCATGCTGTTCAAGATGAGCGAGCCCAACTACGCCGCCGACGAGCGGCTGGTGAAGGCCCTGGAGATCTTGTTCATCCTGCACGCGGACCACGAGCAGAACTGCTCCACCAACGCCGTCCGGTCGGTCGGGTCGTCCCAGGTGGATCCGTACTCCTCGGTGGCCGCCGGCATCGGCGCGCTGTACGGCCCGCTGCACGGCGGCGCCAACGAGGCTGTGCTGCGGATGCTCAAGCGGATCAAGACCACCGACAACATCCCCGACTTCATCGACGGGGTGAAGAACGGCAAAGAGAAGCTGATGGGGTTCGGGCACCGTGTCTACAAGAACTACGACCCGCGCGCCAAGATCATCAAGAAGGCCTGCGACGACGTCTTCGAGGTCACCGGCACCAACCCGCTGCTGAACATCGCCCAGGAGCTGGAGAAGATCGCGCTGGAGGACGAGTACTTCGTCAAGCGCAAGCTGTACCCCAACGTCGACTTCTACTCCGGGCTGATCTATGAGGCCCTGCAGTTCCCGCCCGAGATGTTCACCGTGCTGTTCGCCATCGGCCGCACCCCGGGTTGGCTGGCGCAGTGGTCGGAGCTGGTGCAGGACAAGGAGCAGAAGATCGCCCGCCCCAAGCAGATCTACACCGGCATCCGGACCCGGGACTTCGTGCCCATCGACGAACGCTGACCGCCCCAGGTATTTTCCCGGCCCTGAGCGACCCCTGCTGAAAGGGAACCAGAGCGGGTTCCCCCCTCAGGTGGGGAGGTACCCAGGTGAGCCTGGTACTGGCCGTGCTGTCGTCGATGGTGTTGGGCGGCGCCGACTTCATGGGTGGGCTGGCGGCGCGACGCGCCCGGGCCGGGCTGGTCGTCGTCTGGTCTACCGGCGCCGGCCTGGTGACCTGCCTGGTCGCCGCGGTGATGCTGCTGCCGGGCCGCCCGGCCGCCGCTGACCTGGGCTGGGGGTGCCTGGCCGGCCTGACCGGCAGTGTCGGGGCGGTACTGCTCTACCGTGCGCTGGCGCGGGGCCTGATGGTGCTGGTGGCGCCCACGGCCGCGGTCGCGGCAGCCCTGCTGCCGGTCCTGGTGGGGGTGCTGTCCGGGGAGGACCTCGGCCCGCGGACCGCCGCCGGGGTGGTGGTGGCCCTGCTGGCCCTCGGCCTGGTCTCCCGCCGCGCCCCGGGCCCGACGGCCACCGACCGGCTGCCGGTCGGCCGGTCGCTGCTGCTGGCCCTCGGCGCCGGGCTGAGCTTCGGGGCGTTCATGGTCTGCCTGGCCCACACCGCACCCGCCTCCAGCCTCTGGCCGCTGGTCGCCGCCCGGGCGACGGCTCTGGCGGTGCTGGTGGTCGTGCTGGTGGTCGCGCCGGCCGCCCGCGGACGCCGCGCGTCACTGCGGCTGGCGGCGGCCCCGGCCCGGCTGGCCGTCGCCGCCGGGATCCTGGACGTCGCCTCCAGCGCGCTGTACCTGGTGGCCGTGCGCGGCGGCAGCCTCGCCGTGGTGGGCCTGCTGGCCTCCCTGGCTCCGGTGACCACCGTGCTGCTGGCCCGGCTGCTGCTCAAGGAGCGGACCCTGGTGGTGCAGCGCCTGGGCGCGCTGCTGGCGGTCGGCAGCGTGATCATCCTCGCCTCTGGGTAGGCGGCCGCGCGAGCTGTGCAGAACAGCTAGCGGGCCCGCTGCACGCGCTGCTCGTCCCAGACCGGTTCGTCGCTGGCGTACACGCTGCCGTCGGCGCCGAACACCAGGAACCGGTCGAGCTGACGCGCGAACCACCGGTCATGGGTGACCGCGACGACGGTGCCCTCGAAGTGGGCGAGGCCGTGCTCCAGCGCCTCCGCCGACTCGATGTCGAGGTTGTCGGTGGGCTCGTCCAGCAGCAGCAACGTGGCGCCGGACAGCTCCAGCAGCAGGATCTGGAAGCGGGCCTGCTGACCCCCGGACAGCTGGTCGAACCGCTGCTCGGCAGCGTGCGCGAGCTCGTAGCGGTCGAGCTTGCGGGACGCCGCCTCGCGGCCCATCCCATCGCGGTGCTCGTCACCGCGGTGCAGGATCTCCAGCAGGGTCCGCCCGAGCAGCTCCGGATGGTGGTGGGTCTGGGCGAACCAGCCCGGCCGGACCCGCGCCCCCAGCCGGGCCATCCCGGTGTGCGGGACGGCCGGGATGACCGCACTCTCCACCGGCGCGTGCTCGACGTCGGGGCGCGACCCGCCGCGGGCCAGCAGCCGGAGGAAGTGCGACTTGCCCGAGCCGTTGGAGCCCAGCACGCCGACCCGGTCGCCGAACCAGATCTCGGCGTCGAACGGCTTCATCAGACCGGTCAGCTCGAGATCGGTGACCATGATCGCCCGCTTGCCCGTGCGGCCGCCCGTCAGCCGCATGGAGACCTTCTGCTCCAGCGGGATGGCCTGCGGCGGCCCGGCCAGCTCGAACCGGGCCAGCCGGGTCTGCGCCGCCTGGTAGCGGCTGGCCATGCCGTCGTTGTAGGCCGCCTTGTTCTTGTACATCAGCATCAGCTCACGGAGCTTGTGGTGCTCCTCGTCCCAGCGCCGGCGGAGCTCCTCCAGGCGGGCGAACCGTTCCCGCCGGGCCTCCGCGAAGGTCGCGAACCCCCCGCCGTGCACCCACACAGTGTTTCCGGCCGCGCCGAGCTCGACGGCCGCGATCTGGGTGGCCGCCTCGGCCAGCAGCTCCCGGTCGTGGCTGACCAACAGCACCGTCTTCTGCGTCGACCGCAGCTGGGCCTCCAGCCAGCGCTTGCCCGGCACGTCGAGGTAGTTGTCCGGCTCGTCCAGCAGCAGCACCTGGTCGGTGCCGCGGAGCAGCGCCTCCAACGCCAGCCGCTTCTGCTCACCACCCGACAAGGTGGTCAGCTCGCGCCACTTGGCCTGGTCGTAGGAGAGGCCCAGGGCCGCCGTGCAGCAGGCGTCGAACGTCACCTCGGCCTCATAGCCGCCGGCGTCGGCGTAGTCGGCGAGCGCCTGCGCGTAGGCCATCTGCTGATCCTCTGCGTCATCGGTCATCAAGACGAGCTCGAGTCGGTCCACCTCGGCGACCGCCGCCCGCAGCCGGGGCGGGGCGACCGAGAAGAGCAGGTCGCGCACGGTCGAGGCGTCCCGGATGCTGCCGATGAACTGCCGCATCACACCCAGGCCCCCGCTGCGGGAGATCGAGCCGCGGGTGGGCACCAGGTCACCGGCGATGATCCGCAGCAGGGTGGTCTTGCCGGAGCCGTTGGCCCCGACCAGCGCGACCACCGCGCCCTCCCCCACCCGGAACGACACGTCGTCCAGCAGCACCCGCCCGTCCGGGAGGTCGTACCCGACACCGGAGAGATCGACGTGGCCCATGGACCACCATGGTAGGAACCCGCGGCGGCCGCCGCATGGGGATTGACCTGGAGGGCGTGAGGTCAGGCAGCCAGCAGCATGGCCAGGGCCGCCGTGTCGGCGTTGCCCTGGGGGTCGATGCCGACCTTGCTGATCAGCTGGGTCACCGTGCCCTCCACGTCCGCCTCCACCCAGGTGGCCCGATGATCGAGACCGAGGTGGGGCAACCCGGGCAGGAACAGGCAGCCCGAGGCGACCTCGTACTCGGGTACGGAGGCCAGCGTGCTGGATGGGGGGTGCAGGACCACGAGACCCGGCGGCTGGGGGTTGGCGAACTGCCCCGGGGTCAGGGCGTGATCACCGATCAGCTGGCCTTCGGCGACCACGAGGCCGACGGCACCCGGCTGCGGCTGGTCGGGCAGGTCCTCCCGGACCCGGAACACGGTGCTCATCGGCAGCAGGCCCGGGACTGCGGCCATCCGGACGGCGAGGACCAGGAACTTGGCCCACTCCACGGTGTCGGTGGGCCAGCGCCCGATCAGCATGAAGCCGTACAGCGACCCGTCCGACTGCAACGGCGCGACCTCGATCGATGATGGCCGAGAGCCATCCATGATGACCTCCCTCCGCACCCACCGGGTGGGTCCCCGTCGCCGCCCCGAGGATCGGTGATCAGGTGGGCACCATCGTCCACACGCGGCGCTTAGCAGACAAGGGGGTGCGAGTGCCAGCCCCCGGCAGCCACCTCTGATGACCCTTGCACAGAAAGGATCCGGCGCTGCAGCACAGCGTACGCCGTCGTGCGTAACGATCATGCAACGGCGCCCGTCCTCGGTCCCCCGGCCCGCCGGCGCGACGGAGATCACCGTGGCCGGGACGTCACCGCGACCGGCCGTCGGCCAGCGGCAGCATGATCACCGCCCGCAGCGACCAACCGTCGGTGCCGTCCTCGAAGCCGACCGTCCCGCCGGCGCGGCCGACCAGCTCCTGGGTGATCGCGAGTCCGAGACCCGACCCACCCGCGTCCCGGGCCCGGGCGTCGTCGAGCCTGGTGAAGCGGCCGAACACCCGTTCCCGGTCGCCGGCGGGGATGCCCGGCCCGTCGTCGCTCACGCTCACCCGCACGCGGCCGGCGATCACGGTCGCGTCCAGCTCGACCCGGGTCCGCGCGTGCCGGACCGCGTTGGCCACCAGGTTGGCCACGGCGCGACGGAGCTCCGCCCGGTCGGCGTCGACCAGCACCGGCGGGCCGGGCCGGACCCGCACGGCGACCCGACCAGGCCCCCGCGCTCCTTCGTCGGAGACCAGCCCCTCCAGGAGTCCGCGGACCTCGACCGTCTCGAGCACCACCGGGCCCCGCCGGTCGGCGTCGGACCGGGCCAACAGCAGCAGGTCCTCCACCAGCCCGGAGAGCCGCTGGACGTCGGTGAGCAGGTCCGTGGTCAGCGACCCCCCCTCACCCAGGCGCTTGGCCACCTCGAGCTGGGTGCGCATGCTGGTCAGCGGGCTGCGCAGCTCGTGGGCGGCGTCGGCGATGAACGACCGCTGGCGCTCGCGGGCCGCCGCCAGCCGGTCGAGCATGGTGTTCAGGGTCACCGCTAGGGCGTTGATCTCATCCCGCGAGTCGGGGACGGGGAGCCGCTGGTCCTGTTGGGCGCCGCTGATCCGCTCCGCCCCGGTGCGCAGCTCCTCCACCGGGCGCAGCGTCCACCCGATCACCCGCCAGGCGATCACGGCGAGGACCGCCAGCAGCAGCGGGACGGTGGCCAGCAGGCCGGCGCGCAGGGTCCGTTGGCTGGCCTGGACGTCGCCGAGCTGGAGCGCCACGACCACGCTGGCCCCCGGCGGGCCGGCGGGCTGGGCCCACACCCGCAGCGGTCCGCTGAGCCCGACCCGGGAGCCCGGCACCTCGACGGTCGCCCCGGTCAGGGCCCGGGCGAGCTCGTCCGGGCGCAGCAGCGGGGTCAGCCGGTCCGCGAGCAGGGAGGCGCCGACCACCCGGCCGCGACTGTCGACCACCTGGATCAGCTGGGCCCCCGACACCGGGATCGGGGACGGCAGCCGCCCGTCGGCGACCAGAGCGGCCACCTGGCGGGCGGTGGCCTCAGCCTCGTTGTCGAGGGTCCGGTTCACCACTGCGCCCAAGGCGGCGTAGAGGGCGACGGCGCCGACCACCAGGGCCACCGTGAGACCGGCCAGGCCGATGGTCATCAATCGGCCGCGCAGGCTCAGCCGGAGCCAGAACCGGGCCCGGCCCGGCGGCGGCCCGGGCGTCACGGCACCAACCGGTAGCCGGCGCCCCGTACGGTCAGCAACCGGGCCGTCCCGATCTTGCGGCGCAGGTAGCCGACGTAGACCTCGACCGCGTTGGGGGCGACCTCCTCGGCGGCGTCCCAGACGTGCTGCAGCAGCTCCGCCTTGCCGACCGCACGGCCCGCGTTGCGGATCAGGTACTCCAGCAGCATGAACTCCCGGGGGGTGACTGCCACCGGCTCATCGGCGATCCGGACCTCGCGGCTGGCCGGGTCGAGCGTCAGGTCCCCGGCCCGCAGCACGCTCGGGCGGGGCGTTGCGCCGCGGCGCAGCAACGCCCGGATCCGGGCCACCAGCACCACGAACGAGAACGGCTTGGTCAGGTAGTCGTCGGCGCCGTCGTCCAGGGCGTCGGCCTGGTCGTGCTCACCGTCCTTGGCCGACAGCATCAGCACCGGAACCCAGTTGTCGTCCGCCCGCAGCCGCCGCACCACCTCGTAGCCGGACAGACCAGGCAGCATCACGTCCAGGACCACGGCGTCGAAGTCGCCGTACCGGGCCAGCTGGAGCCCCGCGGTGCCGGTGCCGGCCGTCTCGACCACGAACCCCTCCGCGGCCAGCCCACGGCGGAGCGCCGCGAGCAGCCGCTCCTCGTCGTCGACCACCAGGACCCGCACTCCTCCAGCCTGTCACGTCACCACCGGCCTCCGGCTTCTCAGCGTCCTCACAGCGCGCCGGGGGAAGAATGAGGCTCATGAGCATCTTCACCTCGCGGCCGCTGCTCCGCTGGGTCGTCCCGGCGGCAGCCCTGTTCGTCGTCGCCGGCACCGGTCTGGTAGCCGGCCGCGCCGCAGCCGACGACCGGCTGCCGGCCCGGACCGCCGAGCAGCTGCTGGTCGCGGTGCAGAAGGCCGAGATCGACGGCCTGTCGGGGACCGTGGTCCAGGAGGCGAACCTCGGGATCCCCGAGATCCCGGGAACCGGCTCGGGGTCCCGCAGCTCGGAGTTCAACTCGTTGATCTCGGGAAGCCACACCCTGCGGGTGTGGTACTCGGGCCCGGACAAGGCACGGGTGGCCCTGCTCGGCACCCTCGGCGAGTCCGACCTGATCGCCAACGGCTCCGACCTGTGGGTCTGGTCGAGCGAGAAGAACGAGGCGACCCACCGCACCATCACCCCCGGCGACAAGCCCACGCCGGACCGGACGCCCCCCGCGGACACGCCGAAGACGCCGCAGGAGGCCGCGCAGCGGGTGCTGGCCGAGATCGGTCCGACCACCGAGGTCTTCACGGACAGCGACGTCACGGTGGCCCGACGGGCAGCGTACGAGCTGGTGCTGAAGCCCAAGGACCGGCGCAGCCTGATCAGCTCGGTGCGGGTCGCGGTCGACGGCGAGACCTCGGTCCCACTGCGGGTGCGGGTGTACGGGACCGACGAGGCTCAGCCGGCCTTCTCGGTGGGCTTCGAGTCGGTGGACTTCAGTCGACCCGACGACCAGCAGTTCGCCTTCAACCCCCCGCCCGGGGCCAAGGTCACCGAGGCCGAGCCGCCCACCAAGGCGGAGATCGACGCGGCCGAGGAGAAGGCCCGGAAGGCCCGCGAGCAGGCCGAGAAGGGCAGCACGGTGGTCGGCAGCGGCTGGACGACGGTCTGGCTCGGCACGGCTGACGTCGACACCCGCTCGTCCGGCTCCGACCCGAGCGGCGACCAGTTGGAGGGTCTGCTGAACCAGCTGCCCCGGGAGTCCGGGGCGTGGGGCTCGGGCCGGGTGCTCCGCGGCACCGCGTTCTCCGCCGTGCTGACCGACGACCAGCGGATCGCGGTCGGCGCGGTGTCGCCCGAGCTGCTGTTCGAAGCGCTCGCCAGGTGAGTCGGGACCGGACCGCGGACCCCGCGGCCCCGGTCCGCACCCGCGGGCTGACCAAGCGCTTCCGCCGCCAGGTCGCCGTCGACGACGTCGCACTGACGGTGCCGACCGGTGCGGTGTACGGCTTCCTCGGGCCGAACGGCTCCGGCAAGACCACCACCATCCGGATGCTGCTGGGCCTGGTCACGCCGACCGCGGGTGAGATCTCGCTGCTCGGCGCCGAGGACGCCGAGCAGACGCAGCGGGCCCTGCGGCGGGTGGGGGCGCTGGTCGAGGGACCCGCTTTCCACCCCTACCTGTCCGGCCGGGCCAACCTGGCCCGGCTGGATGCCGCCGACACCTGGGCCGACCCGGCCACCGCCCGGGCCCGGATCGACGCCGCCCTGGACCGGGTCGGTCTGCTGGCGGCCGCCACCAAGCACTACCGGGCGTACTCGCTGGGGATGCGTCAGCGGCTGGCCATCGCCGCCGCGCTGCTGATGCCGCGGGAGCTGCTGGTGCTCGACGAGCCCACCAACGGGCTGGACCCCCAAGGCACCCGCGAGGTCCGTCACCTGGTCGGTGATCTAGCCGCCGACGGCGCCACCGTGCTGGTGTCGAGCCACCTGCTCGCCGAGGTCGAGCAGATGTGCAGCCACGTGGGCGTGATGGACAACGGCCGACTGGTGTCGCAGGGTCCGCTGGCGGACCTGCGCAGCGGCACCGCCCAGGCCGTCCGGGTTGACACCGACCGGACCGCCGACGCCGCGCGGGTGCTGACCGAGCTCGGTCTCAGCGACGTGTCCGTCGCCGGCGGCACGGTGACCGCGACACTCGGTGGGGTGGCGGTGGAGAAGGTGGTGCCGGACCTGGTGCACGCGGGGGTCGTGGTGCTCGGGTTCACCCAGGTCACGCCCTCCCTGGAGGACGTGTTCGTCGGGCTCACCGGGGAGGGCTTCGATGTCAGCGGCTGAGACCCTCGAGGTCGGGCTGGTCCCCCGGCGGCGGCCCTCGACCCGCTTCCTGCGCTCCGAGCTCGCGATCATCTTCGGGCGTCGGCGCAACATCGCCGGGCTCGGCGTGCTGGCCGTGGTGCCGATCATCGTCGCCGTGGCGGTGAAGCTCTCCTCCGACGACGCCTCGGCCGGCGGACCCGACTTCATCGCCGCCATCACCGGCAACGGCCTGTTCGTCGCCTTCGCCGCACTCACCCTGGAGCTGCCGCTCTTCCTGCCCCTGGCGGTGGCCACCATCTCCGGCGACTCGGTGGCCGGCGAGGCGAACATCGGCACCCTCCGGTACCTCCTCACCGTGCCCGTCAGCCGGACCAGATTACTGCTGGTGAAGTACACCGCCATCGTGATCTTCAGCCTGGTCGCGACCCTGACGGTCGCCGGGGTCGGCACGATCGTGGGCCTGCTGCTGTTCGGCGCCGGCGACATGACCGTGCTGTCCGGTACCCGGATCGGGCTCGGCGAGGCCCTGCTGCGGCTGCTCGGCACCACCGGGTACATCGCCGCCCTGCTGGCCGCCCTGGGCGCGATCGGCCTGTTCGTCTCCACCCTGACCGAGCAGCCGATCGGGGCCACCGTGGCCGTCGTGCTGGTCAACCTGATGATGATCGTCTGCGACAACATCAACCAGCTGTCCTGGCTGCACCCGTTCCTGTTGACCCATTGGCAGACCGCCTTCGGCGACCTGCTGCGGGACCCGATCGCCACCGCCGACATCGGCCGCGGCCTGCTCACCGCCGCCGTCTACGCGCTGGTCTTCTGGCTGCTGGCCTGGGCGAGGTTCGGCAGCAAGGACATCACCTGCTGAGCCCGCGCGAGCCGCTCAGCCCTCGGCCGCCCGTCGGGGCCGGGCCGGCTCCGCCTGGCTCGGCTCGCGGGTGGCCAGCCGCGCGTGCCGGCGGGAGTACAGGAAGTAGATCGCCAGCCCCAGCACGAGCCAGATCACGAACCGCAACCAGGTCTCGGTGGCCAGGTTCGCCATCAGGCCCACGCAGCACAGCGCCGACAGCACCGGCACCACGGGGTTCAGGGGGGTCTTGAACGGCCGCCGCATGTCCGGTCGCTTCACCCGCAGGACCGGGACAGCGATGGAGACGACCAGGAAGGCGAACAGGGTGCCGATGCTGACCATCTCGGCCAGCGCGTCCAACGGGACCAGGGCGGCCAGCAGCGCCACCACCGCGATGGTCAGCGCCGTCATCAGCACCGGGGTGTTCCACCGTGGGTGGATCCGGCTGAACACCGGCGGCAGCAGGCCGTCCCGGGCCAGGGCGAAGCCGATCCGGCCCATGGCCACCATGTCGACCAGGATCACCGAGCTGAGCCCGGCCACCGCCGCGAGTCCGATCAGGATGCCGGCCCAGCCCAGCCCAACCTCCGAGAAGACCTGCGCGACGGCGTCCCCCTCGCTGAGGTCGGTGTACTTCACCATCCCGGTGATCACCAGGCAGACGCCGACGTACAGCACCGTGCAGATGGCCAGGGTGCCCAGCAGGCCCAAGGGCATGTCCCGCTTGGGGTTCCGCGTCTCCTCGCCGAGGTTGGCCACCGCCTCGAAACCGCTGTAGGCGAAGAACACGACGGCGGCGGCGATGAACACCCCGACCATCCCGTAGGCGGTCGGCTCCGCCCCGGTGAGGAACTGCCACAGCGGGGCGGTCAGCCCGCCCAGCTGCTCCTCCGCCGGGATCGGCTGGGACGGCGGCACGAACGGCGCCCAGTTCGCGGCCTTGACGAAGAACAGCCCGACGGCGATGACGAAGATGCAGACCGACACCTTGATGATCACCAGGGTGTTGGTCACCCAGGCCGACTCCTTGACGCCCTTGAGCGCGACCGCGCCGAGCACCAGGACGATGGCCACCGCCCCGAGGTTGACCACCGAGTCCTCACCGAAGATCGAGCTCGGCAGGCCGTCGAAGACACCCTTGAGGTAGCCCGACCAGCCACGGGCCACCACCGCGGCACCGAGGGCGAACTCCAAGATCAGGTCCCAGGCGATGATCCAGGCGAAGATCTCCCCGATCGTGGTGTAGGCGTAGGTGTAGGAGCTCCCGGCCGCCGGCACCGCGGAGGCGAGCTCGGCGTAGCAGAGGGCGGCGAGCAGGCTGACGAATCCGGCGATCACGAACGAGAACACGATCCCCGGCCCTGCGTTGTCCTTGGCCTGCAAGCCGGTGAGGGTGAAGATCCCGGTGCCGATCACGATGCCGATCCCGAAGCCGATCAAGTCCCAGGCCCGGAGGTTCTTGGCGAGATGGCCGCGCCCCGGGATGGGGTCACCGTGGGCGTCGATGTCGCCCTGCTCCAGGACGTCCTCGATGCTCTTCTTCCGGAGGATGCTCATTCCCGGGATGCTATGACAACGCCTCGGACCACCGATTCCGGGCACGTTACGTTCTGGCGGACGCTGGTACGGTCTGCGGCGTGACCGAGCAGACCGTGAACCGGCAGGTCAGCTCCTTCGTCCGCCGCAGCGCCCGGATGCGCCCCCCGCATCGCCGCGCCCTGCAGGACCACGGTGCGCGGTACCTGCTCGACGTCCGGCGCGGCCCGCTGAGCACCTCGGTGGCCCCCGGCCAGACGCTCGACCCCGCCGCGGTGTTCGGACGTACGGCCCCGCTCGTGGTGGAGGTCGGACCGGGAACCGGCGAGTCGCTGGTTCCGATGGCGGCGGCGCGGCCGGACCACGACGTCCTGGCCTTCGAGGTTTACGAACCCGCCGTCGCCCGGTTGGTCGGCGCCCTGGCCGCTCAGAGCGTCGAGAACGTCAAGATCGTGCGGGCCGACGTGGTCGACGGTCTGCGCCAGCTGGTCCCGGCAGGGGCGGTGAGCGAGCTGTGGACGTTCTTCCCCGACCCGTGGCCGAAGACCCGGCATCACAAGCGCCGGCTGGTGGACGCTCCGTTCGCGGACCTGGTCGCCGAGCGTCTCGCTCCCGGGGGGTGCTGGTGGCTGGCCACCGACTGGGCGGACTACGTCGCGTGGACCCGGGCGGTGCTCGATGCCCACCCGGCTTTCCGGCGGGCCGACGAGCCACCCCGCGGGGACCGGCCGGTGACCCGGTTCGAGCGGCGGGGGGTCGCCGCCGGGCGCCGCATCACCGACCTCGCGTACCTCCGTCGGTGACCGGTCTTCCCGAGCACGCGCGCTGGCGCCTCGACATCGCCTACGACGGGACCGACTTCTCCGGCTGGGCCCAGCAGGCGGGTCTGCGCACGGTGCAGGGCGAGCTCGAGCAGTGGCTGGGGCGGGTGCTCCGGCTGCCCGCGCCGCGGCTGGTGTGCGCCGGCCGCACCGACGCTGGGGTGCACGCCCGAGGCCAGGTCGCCCACGTCGACCTGCCGGTCGGGGCGGTCACCTCCGACGCGGTGCTGCTCCGCCGACTGCAGCGGGCGCTGCCCTCCGATGTGGCGGTGACGGGCGTCCAGCCCGCCCCGGACGGGTTCGACGCGCGGTTCGCGGCGCTCTGGCGGCGGTACTGCTACCGGCTCGCCGACCCCGCCACCCGAGCCGACCCCCTGGTGCGGCGCCAGGTCCTCCGGGTGCGGGACGCGCTGGACCTGGACCGGGTCAACGCCGCCGGCGCCACCCTGCTCGGGCTCCGCGACTTCGCCGCCTTCTGCCGCCGCCGCGACGGCGCCACCTCGGTGCGGACCTTGCTCGACCTGCGCGCGGAGCGGGTGCCCGACGGGCCCATGGCTGGTGTGGTGGAGGTCGGGGTCCGGGCCGACGCGTTCTGCCACTCGATGGTGCGGTCGCTGGTCGGGGCCCTGGTCGAGGTGGGTTCCGGCCGTCGGGACCCGGCCTGGCTGCCGGCCGTGGCCGCGGCGGCCCGGCGGGACGGGGCCGTACCGGTGCTGCCCGCCCACGGCTTGACCCTGGAGGAGGTCGGCTACCCGGCCGACGGCGCACTCGCCGACCGGGTCCGGGCCGCCCGCACCCGTCGGGAGCCCGTGCGGTGACCGAGCACTACTTCAGCGACCAGCCGCACGGACCGGAGGTGCGCCGCAGCGTCGAGATGCGGCTGGCCGGCCGGGACGTCACGCTCCTCACCGCCAACGGCGTCTTCTCCGGGGACGGGCTCGACCTCGGCACCGCGGTGCTGCTCCGGGAGGCCCCGCTGCCCACCGGCGCACCGCGGGTGCTCGACCTCGGGTGCGGCTACGGGCCCATCGGGCTCGCGCTGGCCCTCGGGTGCCCGGGGGCCCGCGTCGACGCGGTCGACGTGAACGAGCGCGCGCTCGCCCTGTGCCGTGACAATGCCGCCCGGCTGGGCGTCGGCGACCGGGTCCGCGCGCTCCACCCAAACCAGGTGGCCGGCGATGCGACCTACGACCAGATCTGGTCGAACCCGCCGATCCGGATCGGCAAGCCGGCCCTGCACGCCCTGCTGCAGCACTGGCTCCCGCGGCTGGCGCCGGCGGGCGTCGCGTACCTGGTCGTCGGTCGCAACCTGGGGGCCGACTCGCTGCAGCGCTGGCTGGTCGAGCAGGGCTGGCCCGCTGACCGGCGGGCCAGCGCCAAGGGCTTCCGGGTCCTGGCGGTGGCCGCGCGCCGCCCCCCAGCCGGTCCCTAGATCGCCGCGGCGGTGCGGGTCAGATAGTTGCCCGCTGTTCGCACGGCCGGCAGAACATTGACGTCAGTGAACCGGCGGGTTACGTTGACATGACGAGTGAGAGCGCTCTCACGGGAGCGGTCCCACCCCATCCCCCATGTTGGATCCGCCCCCGAGGAGCCACCGTTGTCCCCAGTTCTGCGCGCCCATCTGCCGGGTGCTCGCCCCGCCGTCGGCGCTCGTCGCCTCCCTCCCACCCTCCCTCCCAGCCCGCACCTCACTCTCGCCGGACCGCCCCGCCGGGCGGTCGTCCTGCTGCTCGTCCTCAGCCTGCTGGCCGGTGTCCTCGCGGCCGTCGCCTGGCCGGCCCGGGCTGAGGCGGCGACCGTCGGCGCCGGGTCCTACACCGAGACCCTGCCGGCCGGTCAGAAGCTCCCCACCGGCTGCGGGGACATCTCGACCAACCCCCGCGCCTTCCTGACCGCCAACGCCCCGAAGGGCCCGGTGCCCACCAACGACTGGTGGTCCTCGATCCTGTTCAAGAAGACCGACTGCGCCTTCGGTGAGCCGCTGTTCGCCCACCCTGCCGCGTACGACACCGTGCCCGGCGGCCTGGGCATCTCCTACGCCACCACCCCGGTGATCACCGGCACCGCGACCGGAGTCGGGGAGTACAAGTTCCCCTACACCCGGGACGTCCTGGTCGGCGTGGCCGGGCTCAACGCGGGCAAGGTGGAGGTCGACGGCTGGTCGGACTGGACGGTCACCCCGTCCTGGTCCGACGGCAGTCGCAGCCTGAAGGCCACCATCGGCCACGGCCTGCCGATGTCGTACTACACGGTCACCGGCGGCCCCGCCCAGCTCAGCACCGACGGGCCTCCCACCGTGTGGTCGAGCAGCGCCAACCGGGTCGGCTTCACCGTCCGCGGTCACGACTACGTGGCGTACGCCCCGTCGGGCTCGAGCTGGACGGTCAGCGGCACCACCCTCTCCTCCACGCTGGCCGGCAAGGGCTACCTCACGGTCGCGGTGCTGCCCACCACCTCCTCGAGCAGCGACGCCGACCGCAACGCGCTGGCCGACGCGTACGGGAAGTACGCGTTCGCCCAGGTCACCGGCACCCAGGCCAGCTACGACTACGACGCCGGCTCCGGCAAGGTCACCACCCGCTACGCGATCACCACCACCAAGAAGGAGGGCACCGAGGGCGCGACCGTGGTGGCCCTCTACCCGCACCAGTGGAAGTCGCTCAGCTCGGACAGCCCGATCAGCCAGACCACCTACGTGTCCCCCCGCGGCACCATGAAGGCGCTGGTCGGCGTGTCGTCGTTCAGCACCGCGATGAAGTACCACGGGATCCTGCCGGAGCTGCCCGCAGTGGCCACCTCCACCGGGGCTGACGCGGCCACTCTGACCGGCCTGCTGAACCAGGTCGCCGACGACCCGTCGGCGGAGCAGAAGCCGGACACCTACTGGGCCGGCAAGGGTCTGGGACGCTCCGCCCGGATCGCCGAGATCGCCGACCAGGTGGGCAACGCGGCCGTCCGCGACAAGGCCCTGACGGCGATGAAGAGGACGATGGAGAACTGGTTCACGGCCTCGGCGGGCGAGGACGACCACCTGTTCTACTACGACAAGAACTGGGGCACCCTGATCGGCTACGACGCCAGCTACGGATCCGACCAGGAGCTGAACGACCACCACTTCCACTACGGCTACTTCATCGCCGCGGCCGCCACGGTGGCGAAGTTCGACCCGGCGTGGGCCAAGTCCAGCCAGTTCGGCGGGATGGTCGACCTGCTGATCCGCGACGCCAACAACTACGACCGCGGCGACACCCGGTTCCCGTTCCTGCGCGACTTCGACATCTACGCCGGCCACGACTGGGCGTCGGGTCACGGGTCCTTCGCGTCCGGCAACAACCAGGAGTCCAGCTCGGAAGGGATGAACTTCGCCGGTGCCCTGATCCAGTGGGGCCAGGCCACCGGCAACACCGCGGTCCGCGACGCCGGCATCTACATCTACACGACGCAGGAGGCGGCCATCGAGAACTACTGGTTCGACGTCGCGGACGACGTGTTCCCGAAGTCGTTCCAGCACAGCACGGTCGGCATGGTGTGGGGCGACGGGGGCGCGTACGCCACCTGGTTCAGCGCCGACCCGGAGATGATCCAGGGCATCAACCAGCTGCCGATCACCGGCAGCCACCTGTACCTGGGCTGGAACCCGAGCTACAACGCCAAGAACTACGCCGAGGTGGTGACCAACAACGGCGGCGAGCCGAACGTGTGGCAGGACATCCTCTGGGAGTTCCTGGCGCTCGGCGACCCGGACGCGGCGCTCGCCAAGTACCGGGCCAACCCGGGGTTCACCAGCGAGGAAGGTGAGTCCAAGGCCCACACGTTCCACTGGCTGCGCAACCTCGCCGCCCTCGGCACGGTGGACACCACGCTGACGGCCAACCACCCGTTGGCCACCGCGTTCACCAAGGACGGCAAGCGCACCTACGTGGCGTCGAACGTCTCCTCGGCCGCGCTCACGGTGACCTTCTCCAACGGCACCTCGCTGGCGGTTCCGGCCGGCAGGACCGTAACCAGCGGGGCCATCACCTACTCCGGCGGCAACGCGCAGGGTGGACCGGGATCGACCCAGCCGCCCAGCACCCCCAGTCCGAGCCCGAGCCCGACGCCGACCGACTCGCCGAGCCCGACGCCGACGCCGACGACCCCGCCCCCCTCCCCGTGCCCGACCGCCTCCCCGACGGGCGCGCCCACGGCGGGGGCCGGCACGCTGTTCCTGCGGGGCGACGGCACGCTGGGTGCCACCGCGGCGGCCGGGACCGCCACCGTGCCGGCGGCGAACGGCCAGCACGACGGGACGCCGGCCAACGCTCAGGCGTTCCTGGCCACGAACCTGACCGGCAAGCTCACCGGCTCGGCTCCGGGGTTCGACCTCTTCGTCGACGCCGGCACCGCCGTCGGCAACGGCGTACAGGTCCGGCTCTCCTTCGACCTGACCGGAAACGGGAGCTGGGACCGGGTGGAGACGTACCGGTACTTCGCCACCGACCCGGTGGCCGGCGTGGAGCACTACACCCAGGACCGGCAGCTGCTGTCCTCGTCCGGCACGCTCGGTGACCTGGCCAAGGGCACGGTCCGGGCCGAGGTGTGGAGCGCGATCGGCAACCAGCCGACCACGCTCGGGATCGGCAACCAGTCCAAGCTGACCCTGCCGTTCTCGTGACCGGGTGACGCGCCGCCCGGCCCCGGCGGTCCGCGACCCCCGGGGCCGGGCCGTCGTCACCGGCCGTACGATGACAGACGAATCCACCGACGGCACTGAGAGGACCTTCATGGCGGCCTACGAACTGCCCGACCTGCCGTACGACTACGGCGCGCTCGCCCCCCACATCTCCGGCGAGATCATGGAACTCCACCACGACAAGCACCATGCGACCTACGTGAAGGGGCTGAACACCGCGCTGGACCAGCTCGCCGAGGCGCGGGAGAAGGACTCCTTCGGCAGCGTGGGTGGGCTGGAGAAGACCCTCGCCTTCAACCTGGGCGGCCACATCAACCACTCGGTGTTCTGGCCCAACCTGTCGCCGGACGGCGGTGACAAGCCCGACGGCGATCTCGGCGCGGCCATCGACGAGTACTTCGGCAGCTTCGACGCCTTCCGGGCCCACTTCACGGCCAACGCGAACGCCATCCAGGGTTCCGGCTGGTCGATGCTGGTGTACGACACGCTGGGCCAGCGGCTGAACATCGTCCAGCTGTACGACCAGCAGGCCAACGTCCCCTTGGGGCAGATCCCGATCGTCCTGCTGGACATGTGGGAGCACGCGTTCTACCTGCAGTACCAGAACGTCAAGGCCGACTACGTGACCGCCTGGTGGAACGTGGTCAACTGGGCCGACGCGCAGCAGCGCTTCGCTCTGGCGGTCACCCAGACCCCCGGTCTGATCAAGCCCTAGTTGTGCCCCGGGAGTAGCTCAGGAACACCACACGGAGAAGGCGTGGCCGAGATCGAGCTCCGGTGGGTCGACGCCGACGGCGCCCACCTCCACGACACCGCCGACCTGGCCCGGTTGCGCGGCCGGGCCGGCGGTTTCGCCTGGCTGGACATCCCGGTCTGGGACGACGCGGCCGAACAGCTGGTGACCGGGGCCTTCGACTTCCACCCGATGGCGATCCGGGACTGCCGCGAACGGAACCACGTGCCGCGTCTGCACGTGTACCGCGACCATCTGTTCGTGGTCGTGCACTCCCCCGAGATCGGTCGCGGTGGGCACGTGCACTATCTGGAGCTGGACCAGTTCATCGGCCCCGACTACCTGGTCACGGTGCACGGCCCGCTCAACCCGGCGGTACCCGTTGAGACCGCCCTGGCCGAGACCCGGCAGGTGGCCGAACGGATGGCGACGGGGCGGCTGCGACCCACCTCGCCGTTCGGGCTCACCTATGCCATCGTCTCGACCGTCGTCCGCAAGGAAGCGAAGCTGACCGCCGAGCTGGCCCGCCAGGTGGGGCTGCTCGAGCAGCGGGTGATGGCGGCGGTCGACGAGGAGCCTCAGACCTTCCTCACCGAGCTGTTCACCTCGCGACACGAGCTGTTGACGATCAAGACCATGGCCGCCCAGGGGGCCGAGATCTACCGCCGGGCGATCAAGCTCGTCACCTTCGCCCCACCCGAGGGCATGCAGCTGATGAGCGACCTGCTGGACCAGTACGAACGGGTCGCCCACATCAGTGACAGCCAGCTCTCGTTCCTGATGGGGGTGACGGAGTTCTACCGGGCGCGGACCGACACCAAGATGACCATCGCCGCCGAACGGCTCGCCGTGATCGCGGCCATCACCCTGCCGGTCACGGCCATCTCCTCGGTGGTCGGGATGAACGTGATCGTCAACGACTCGACGCACTGGGGGGCCTTGATCATCCTGCTCAGCGTGATGCTGGTGATGTCCGGCTTCCTGCTCAGCTGGGCGAAACGTCAAGGCTGGTGGTGATCACGGCCGGCGGCCCCAGCAGCCGCCGGACGGTCTCCAGGGTGTCGGCGTCGGCGGCGTCCTTGTCCGTCCGGTAGCGGAGCACCCGGGCGAACCGCAGCGCGACCCCACCCGGGTAGCGGCTGGAGACCTGCAGCCCGTCGCAGGCGATCTCCACCACGGTCGTCGGCTGCACGTGCACCGTGCCGCGGGTCCGCCGCTCCTCCAGCTCGAGGAAGCGCCCGGTCTGCCAGGCCAGCAGCTCGTCGGTGAGACCCTTGAAGGTCTTGCCGAGCATGACCAGATCGCCGTCCGCCCCCCGGGCGGCCAGGTGCAGGTTCGACAGCCATCCCTGACGGCGGCCGTGCCCCCACTCCGCGGCCGTGACGACCAGATCGAAGGTGTGCCGGGGCTTCACCTTGACCCAGGACGCCTCCCGACGCCCGGCCGCGTACCGGGAGTCGGTGCGCTTGACCACCACCCCCTCGAACCCCGCCTCGACCGCGGCGGAGAAGACCTCGGTGAGCTCGGCCAGCGAGCCGACCAGGACGCGGGGGACGATCATGCTCGGCGGCAGCAGGTGCTGCAGGGTGGCCGTGCGCTCGCGCAGCGTCAGGTCGAGCAGGTCCGCCCCGTCCACGGACAGCAGGTCGAAGAAGTAGGCCCGGACGGGCGTCCGCCCGGCGACCCCGGGGACGTCCACCCGGCTCGCCGTCCGCGAGGCGATCACCTGGAACGCCTCGGGCCGGCCGTCCGCCCGCAGCGCCAGCACCTCGCCGTCGAGCACCAGCCGCTCGGCGGCCAGACCACGCACCGCGTCGACCACCTCCGGCAGCCGGTCGGTGATCTCCTCCAGCGAGCGGGTGAAGACCCGGACCTCACTGCCCTGGCGGTGGACCTGCACCCTGATCCCGTCCAGCTTGTGGTCGACGACGGCCGGCAGACCCGAGCGCTGGAGCGCGGCCGACGGGTCCGGGGCCGAGGCCGCCAGCATGGGTCGGACCGGCGTCCCCACCCTCAGACCCACGGCCGCGAGGGCCGCCTCTCCCTCGGTCAGCAGCAGCCGCGCCGCGGCGCCGGTCGACGACATCAGCATCGCCGCCCGCCGGACCACCCCCACCTCGACGCCGTGGGCCCGCGCCAGGCCCTCCTGGACCAGGGCGTCCAGCGCACCCTGCCGGAGGTCGCCGAACACCAGGCCACGGAGGAAGCCCTGCTCGGTCTCGGTGGCCCGGGCGAACAGCGACCCGGCCTGAGCGGCCCGCGCCGACGCCGACCCGGCGCCGGCCAGGTCGGCCAGCCCGGCGAAGGCGGCATCCACCTCGACCACGGTGAGGCTCGGGTGCGCGGCGGGCGGGGGAACGGGCTGCAGGGTCCGCCACCCCAACCCCGTCCGCCGCTGCCGGAGGCTGCCGGAGAGGTAGCTCACCACGATCTCGATGTCGTCGGGGCCGGCGTCGGCGAGCACGCCGGCGATCAGGTCCCGCTTCGCGATGCGGGACCGGGTGGCGCTCAGCGCACCCCAGGTCTCGGCCAGCCGGATGAGCAGCACGAGGCCCATCCTGCCGCTTCTCCCCGATGCGGCACAGGGTGAGGTACCCTCCCGTAGGAGCGCTCTCACGAGCGCGGTCCACCACAACGAATTGGTCCCGGGCAGCCGTTCGGCATTGACACCGAACCGGTTCAGTGATGGGTTGGGCCACGAGTGTTCGGCTGGAGAAGCGGGGCTGGCGATGGCGCAGGCTACAACGGGGTCTCTCCGTGGTGCTCTCCGTCACGCCATCGATCTCCGGCCCACGTCGCGCCGCACGCGGCGCATCTCGGGGCCTTCCCCTGACCGCTTGTCCGAGGGCCGCAGCCTTCTCGACGGCGGAGCCGTGCTGACGTCCGCACCCCCGACCGGGTCGGAGCCTCACCACGGGTCCACCGCCATCACCACCCACGCGGCACCCCGGACCGGGGCCGTCCGTACAGTCGCGGCCGCCGGTCGCCCTGCACCACACCGAGGAAGGATCCAATGAAGGACATCCACGACATCAGTCGAGACCGGGCCGGACAACGACCCCGGGTTCGTGCGCACCGTGACGACCTGGGAGACCAGCCGCCGACGGTTCATCTCCCTCGCCGGCCTGGCCGTCGGCGGCGCGGCGATCGGCCTCGGCGCCAGCGCCTGCGGGACCGCCCAGACCGGCAACCAGAGCGGCGGCGAGAGCAAGGGCCGGGCCGGCTCGGCCGGGGAGACCCTGTTCGTGGCCGGGTTCCAGTGGGGCCCACCGACCAGCTTCAACACCTTCGCCGGCACCATCGCCTGGCCCAACGCCCAGGGCCAGAGCCAGCTGATCTATGAGAGCCTGCTGCGGTTCAACCTGATCGACGGCTCGCTCCAGCCCGGCCTGGGCAAGGAGCTGCAGCAGAAGGACGACACCACCATGGTGATCCCGCTGCAGGAGGGCACCAAGTGGTCGGACGGCTCGGAGCTGACCGCCGAGGACGTGGTCTTCACCTTCGAGCTGGCCAAGGACAACAGCCTGTACTTCTCCAACGTCTGGCAGTACGTCGACAGCGTCACCGCGCCCGACCCGCGGACCGTGCAGTTCAAGCTGAAGTCGAAGCCGTACAACCCGGGCTCGGTCAAGGCGGCCATCGCCACGGTGCTGATCCAACCGAAGGCCATCTGGAGCAAGATCCCGGCCGACAAGCTCGTTTCCGAACCCAACAAGCAGCCCGTCGGCTCCGGCCCGTTCAAGCTGGACAAGGCCGACCAGACACAGGTCAACCTGGTCCGCGACGATGCGTACTGGGGCAAGGAGGTCTACGGCACGCCGCCGATGAAGACCATCAACCACCCGATCTTCAAGAGCAACAACGACGGCGACCTCAAGCTGGAGAGCGGCGAGATCGACGCCAGCCAGCAGTTCACCGCCCAGATCTGGAAGATGTGGGAGGACAAGGGCAAGCCGGTCGGCACCTGGATGAAGAAGAAGCCGTACCACCTGCCCGGCAACATGCCGATGCTGATCTTCAACATCAAGGCCAAGGGCCTGGAGAACGTCAAGGTCCGGCAGGCCATCGCGTACGCGATCAACTACCCGAACATCGCCACCACGGCCATGTCGGACTACTCGGAGCCGGCCAACGCCAGCCTGATCGTGCCCACCGGCTACGAGTCGAAGTACTACGACGCCGCCGCGGTGGAGTCCGAGGGCTGGAAGTACGACAAGGCCAAGGCGGTCAGCATCCTGGAGGACGAGCTGAAGGCCAAGAAGGGCTCCGACGGGATCTACGTGCTGCCCGACGGGACCAAGCTCGGCGGCTGGAAGCTGATCACCCCCACCGGCTGGACCGACTGGAACACCGCCTGCCAGATCGTGGCCAAGTCGGCCAAGGAGGTCGGCATCGGGATCAGCACCGAGTTCCCGCAGGCACCGCAGATGATCGCCGCGCTGCAGAACGGCGACTTCGACCTGGCCATGTACTCCTACACCGGGGTCAACCCGGCCAGCCCGTGGATCCGGTTCCGCGACGCGCTGGACGACCGCGGGGTTCCCGCGGTGGGCAAGACGGCGTTCTACAACTACAACCGGTTCTCCGATCCCGACGTCCCGGCGCTGCTGGACCAGGCCGCGGGGGCCAAGAGCGACGCGGAGGCCAAGCCCGCCCTCTCACAGCTGGACAAGATCTACCGGGAGAAGATCCCGGTGGTGCCGCTGATGTACCGGCCGCTGGAGTTCTACGAGTTCAACCAGTCCAACTGGGAGAACTTCCCCACCGAGGAGAACCCCTACGCGCCGCCCATGTGGCAGGGTGCGGGCATCCAGTGGCTGTACAAGATCAAGAAGGTGGGAACCTAGGCTCAGCGGGCACCGAGCAACGAAGCGAGGGCAGATCCGATGACGCTGGCAAGGTACCTCGGCCGCAAGGTGGCCTGGACCCTGGTCGTGCTCGTGGCCGCCCTGCTGCTGAACTTCTTCCTGCCCCGCCTCATCCCAGGCAATCCGGTCGACGCGATCGTCAGCCAGATGGCCCGGGGGGGCGGGGCCGGAGGCGAACAGCTGCAGGCCGTGCACGAGAGGTTCATGCAGGAGTTCGGGCTCAACGACCCCCTGTGGCAGCAGTTTCTGACCTACGTCGGGAAGCTGCTGCACGGCGATCTGGGGACCTCGTTCGGGCAGTACCCGGCGTCGGTCAACTCGCTGGTCGCCGCGGCGCTGCCGTGGAGCCTGGCCATCCAGCTGCCGGCCATCCTGATCGGGTGGATCGCCGGCAACGTGCTGGGCGTGCTCGCCGGCTTCAAGGGCGGGATCTTCGACAAGGGGGCGTTCGTCGTCACCCTGTTCCTGTCGAGCGTCCCGCCCTTCTGCCTGGCCATCCTGCTGCTGTACGTGGTCGGTGTGCAGCTGGGGATGCTGCCGGTGGGTGGGGCGTACTCGTTCGGGATGACCCCCGAGTTCTCCCTGGAGTTCTTCGGGGACGCCATCACCTACTTCTGGCTGCCGTTCTGGTCCCTGGTCCTGGTCTTCATCGGGGGCCAGGCGGTCGGCATGCGGTCGATGGCCATCTACGAGCTGGGCACCGACTACGTCAACTACGGCCGCGGTCTCGGCCTGCGGGACACCACCACGGTGCGGTACATCTTCCGCAACGCGATGCTGCCGCAGATCACCGGCCTGGCGCTGTCCATCGCGGCCATCGTCGTCGGCGGACTGATCACCGAGCTGGTGTTCTCCTACCCGGGCCTGGGCACGCTGCTGTTCAACGCCATCGGGCAGAGCGACTACCCGGTGATCTCCTCCATCATGCTGCTGGTCACCATCGGTGTGCTGGTCGCCAACTTCGCCGTCGACGTCATCACCGGCTTCATCGACCCGCGGATCCGGGCCGCCCAGAGCGGAGAGCGCTGATGAGATCGTTCCGTCCCACCCCACGGTTCTATGTGGCCGCGGTCATCATCGCGGTCATCGTGCTGACCGCGGTGTTCGGTCCGTTGGTCGTGCGAACCGATCCCAACGCCACCATCGGCGGCCTGTACGACAAGCCGCAGGGCTTCGGGCCGCTGCTGCTCGGTACCGACAACGAGGGCCAGAGCGTGCTCGCCAACCTGGTGTACGGCACGCGCACCTCCCTGATCGTCGGCCTGCTGGCCGGGTTCATCGCCACCCTGATCGGTGTCCTGCTCGGGCTGCTGGCCGGGTTCCGTGGCGGCTGGCTGGACGACCTGGTGTCGGCGGTGACCAACATCTTCCTGGTCATCCCCGGCCTGGTGGTGGTGGTTCTGATCTCCATCGCCCTGGACAACCGCAGCATCGTCACCCTCGGCTGGGTGATCGGCATCATCTCCTGGCCCTGGCTGGCGCGGGCGGTCCGGGCCCAGGCCAGCAGTGTGCGGACCCGGGAGCACATCGACGTGGCCCGGCTCTCCGGGGCGCGGTTCGGCTCCATCCTGCTCTGGGACGTGCTGCCCTACCTGCTCTCCTACGTGGTGATGGCGTTCGTGCTCCAGGTCTCCGGTGCGATCCTGTTCGAGGCGACCCTGAGCATGCTGGGGCTCGGCCCGTCCGGCGCCGACAGCCTCGGGCTGATGCTGTACTGGGCGATCCAGTGGGGTTCGATCCGCACCGGCGCGTGGTGGGCCTTCGTGCCACCCACCCTGATGCTGACGCTGATCGCCTTCTCCTTCCTGCTGTTGCAGTCCAGCCTGGACGAGGTCTTCAACCCCCGGCTCCGTCGCGGGCGGGCGGCCAAGGGCAAGGCCACCAAGGGCGGCGTCACGGTGGACGAGCCGGTCGACGCCGGTGCGCCGACGCCGATCGGAGCCGCCGGCATCCTCGAGAGTCCCGTCTCCACCAGTGAGGGACGCCGATGAGCACCTTGGTCACGGCGGAGAACATCCGCGGCGTCTACCACACGCCGGCCGGCAACGACTTCGTCGCGGTCAACGACGTGAGCCTGCAGATCGAGGAGGGCGAGGTGCTGGGCCTGGCCGGGGAGTCCGGCAGCGGCAAGACCACGCTGGGCTCGATCATCTCCCTGACCGCCCGCCCGCCGCTGTACGTCGAGCACGGCTCGCTGCACATCGACGGCAAGGTCCAGGAGCTCGGCGGCGACGCCAAGATCCCCCGCACCTGGCGGGGTGCGGTGGTGTCGATGCTCCCGCAGGGTGCGATGAACTCGATCAGCCCGACCGTCCGGGTCCGCGACCTGGTGTACGGGGTGATGCGCTCGCACGACCGCAGCGTCAGCAAGGACGAGGCCCTGGACCGGGCCCGGGACCGGATCAAGACCCTCGGCCTGCCGGTCCGGGTGCTGGACGCCTACCCGCACCAGCTGTCCGGCGGCATGAAGCAGCGGACTGTGACGATCATCAGCACCCTGCTGAACCCCCGGCTGCTGATCGCCGACGAGCCGACCTCCGCCCTGGACGTGACGAGCCAGAAGATCCTGATCGAGATGCTGCTGGAGATGCTGGAGAAGCAGATCATGAGCGGGGTCATCTTCATCACCCACGACCTGCCGGTGCTGCGGACCGCGGCCACCAAGATCGCGGTCATGTACCAGGGGCAGCTGGTCGAGTCCGGTCCCACCGAGGTCATCGTCGACCACCCTCAGCACCCCTACACCCAGGCCCTGCTCGGGTCCGTGCTGGTGCCCGAGCCCAAGTACGCCAAGATCAGGATCGAGGGCATGCGCAGCTTCGACCGAGAGTCCTTCCTCGCCCCGGCGGTGATCCACCGATGAGCGACATCTTCACCGCCGAGCACCTGACCAAGACGTTCGGCACCGGCAAGCACACCGTCGACGCCGTCAAGGACGTCTCGTTCGCCCTGCAGGAGGGCCAGGTCACCACCATCGTCGGGGAGAGCGGCTCCGGCAAGTCGACGGTGGCGCGGATGGTGCTGGGTCTGCTGCCGATCACCTCCGGCACCTTCACCTTCCAGGGCAAGGACGTGACCAACCTCAAGGGTGCCGCTCGCACCGCCTACTGGCGGGACGTGCAGGCGGTGTTCCAGGACCCGTTCTCGTCCTTCAACCAGTTCTTCACCGTCCGGCGGCTGCTGGAGCGGTCGATGCGACTGCTGGACGAGAAGGTGGGTCAGGACCGCCTCGAGGAGGCGCTGGGTCACGTCGGGATGGACCTGTCCGTGCTGGCCAAGTACCCCCACCAGCTCTCCGGCGGGCAGCGGCAGCGGATCATGATCGCCCGCGCGCTGATGATGCGGCCGAAGCTGCTGGTGGCCGACGAGGCGACGTCGATGCTGGACGCCTCCCTGCGGGTCAACGTCCTCAACGTGCTCACCGACCTGCGCGACGAGGTGGGGATGACGGTCCTGTTCATCACCCACGACATCGGCCAGGCGTGCTACGTGGCCGACCGGGTCCTGGTCATGGAGCACGGCGTGATGGTCGAGCAGGGCACCACCGACGAGGTGATCTTCAACCCGCAGCACGAGTACACCCGGCGGCTGCTGTCGGACGTCCCCAAGCTGCACGCGGAGCCCGAAGCGGTGTGAGTCGCGAGTCGGGTGTGAGTCGGGCGTGCCTTCGAGCCCGGACCGCCTGCGGCTAACCACGTCGCGATGGCCATCCGCCGACTAGACTCGACCCGGAGGTCGGCGCGGAGCCCTGGGGAGGGTGGCCGCAGCCCACGGGGGGAAAGCCTCCGCATGCGCAGCATCGGGGGGGTCTGCATGCAGCAGAAATTCGTCGCGCCCGGAGACCTTCCGGCTGAGCAACCACCGCAACACCAGACGCCGCGCCGCTCCCGGCCGGAGAAGGCACCGGCGGCGCTGGCTCACCGTGGTGATCGGTGCGCTGGCGCTCGTCGCCGGCGGCAGCTTCCTGCTCAGCTCGCTGTACGCGGTGTCGGTCGAGCAGTCCGTCAACGCCAACCTGCGGCGCACCAACGCCATGCCGGCCGAGACGCCGACCGCGCCGCCCGCTGGGGTGGGCGGCGCACCGCGGGCCGACACGAAGCCACGGCCCGCTCCGACCCAGAACGGCGCGCTGAACCTGGTGCTGCTCGGCGCCGACGACGCCGCGGGCGGGTCGAGCCGCAGCGACGCCCTGATGGTGCTGCACCTGGACGCCGACCGACGCCACGCGTACCTGATCTCCTTCCCGCGCGACATGTACGTCCCGATCCCCGGGCACGGGCGGAACAAGATCAACGCGGCCTACGCCTTCGGCGGGACGGCGCTCACCGTCCGCACGCTCGAGGGCCTGCTGGACACCCGGATGGACCACGTGGCCGTCGTCGACTTCGACGGCTTCGTCAAGCTGACCGAGGAGCTGGGCGGCGTCGAGGTCCACAACAAGCACGCCTCGCAGAACTACGGCTACCGCTTCCCGCGCGGCGAGATCACCCTCAGCGGCGACGAGGCGCTGGCCTACGTCCGTCAGCGCAAAGAGCTCCCCAGCGGGGACCTCGACCGGGCCGAGCGGCAGCGAGCCGTGATCTCGGGCATCCTCGCCAAGGGGCTCAGCGCGGACACCATCAGCGACCCGCAGCGCTTCCTGAGCTTCACCTCCGGACTCGCCCGGCACGTCAGCGTCGACGACGCCCTCACGCCCAAGGCGATCCGCCGGATCCTGCTGTCCCTGCGCCTGGGCACCGATGACATCACGTCACTGCAGGCGCCGATCTCCGGCTTCGGCGCGACCCGCGCGGGGCAGAGCATCGACATCGTCGACACGAAGCGGCTGGCGAGGATGGCCCGGGCCCTGCAGGACGACACGCTGGCGGACTACGTCGACAAGGCTCGGTAGCCCCGGCCGCTGGGCACCGGTGGGGCCACGGCCGGCGCGTCGGTCCGTCGGCGCAGCCCCGCCGCCGGCGGCGCAGCCGCCAGATCGCCAGCACCAACCCCACCGTGGCGGCCGACGTTAGCCCGACCCACTTCCACGCCTCGGAGACGTCGGCGGGGAGCCAGGCGTACGGCGCGGGCGCGTTGGACGTGACGGCGTGGCCGGTGCCGACCCCGCCGAGACCCCCGTCGCCGGTGCCGGCCCCCCCGCGCGGTCCCCCGCCGAACCCGCCGCCCGGGCCGGCGCCACCACGGGCAAGGGAGCGACCGATGCCGCCCACCGCGACCCCCGCCCCGCTGCTGCCGGTGACCTGGGCGGGGTAGACGGCCAGCTGGCTGAGCAGGCTGCGGCCCGCCACCAGGGCCGGGACCAGCGCCGCCAGGAACGCCGCCGGGGCAGCCAGCAGGCTCCGCAGCGGCAGCCGGTTGACCAGCAGCACCAGCACCAGCACCGGCAGGAAGAAGATCGCCTGCAGCTTGAAGGCGAAGGCCAGGCCGAACAGCAGCGCGGCCGGCCACGGCCGCCGGGTGATCAGGAAGTACAGGCTGCCCAGGCACAGCGAGGCGTAGATCGCGTCGCACTGCGCCCACGCCGCGCTGTTCATCACCACCGTCGGCAGGAACAGCACCGCCACCGTGACCAGCGTGGGCCACCAGGTCGACCCGGGCCGCAGCACGGCCACGATCCGGTACGCGAAGAAGGCCAGCACCAGGTCGAAGACGACCGAGATGCCCTTGATCGCGGCGATCTCGGGGATCGGCAGGTGGGTCGCCAGGGCCAGCAGCACCAGGTAGGGCGTGTTGTAGTTCGAGAACGTGTCGCCCAGCCCGGCGAAGCCGTTCTCGGCCAGGTGCGTGTACCAGGGGTCGAGGAAGGTCCGGTAGTCGCCGCTGCGGACGTCGAGCAGCGTCCAGCGCAGAGCCAGCGCAGCGACGAGGGCCCCGGCCAGGACCAGGGTGGGCAGCAGCCGGTGAGGGACGGAGGTTCGCACCCGAGCACTGTGCCGGCGGCGCCTGTGGCCGGACCCGACGGCCGCTGTGCGTGGCCAGAGACCCGGCCGGACGTGACAGCGCCCACCGGCGAACCGGTGGGCGCTGCGTCGGTCAGGTGCTCAGAGCTTGTTGGCCGAGGAGTCCTGGTCGGGGACGTTCTGCTCCTCGACCGTGTCGGCGGCCGCCTGGTCCGGCACGGCCTCCGCCTCCTCGGTGGAGGTGTCGTCGCTCGGCGCTGCCTGCTCGCCGGTCTCGGACGTGCGCTCCTCGGTCTCGGTGACGATCTCCTCGGCCGGGGACTCCGCCGGCGACGCCGGGCTGGCCGGCGACTCGGGGGAGTCCGGGCTGTCCGGGCTGACCGGGCTGTCGGGGACGGCGGCTGCCGGAGCGGCCGCCTTCTTGACCGGGCTTGTTCGCGCCGGGGCGGCGCCCTTGGCCTTGTTCTTGCGGCCGTCCTCGACCGACTCGGTGACGAGCTCGATCATGGCCATCGGGGCGTTGTCGCCCTTGCGGGGACCCACCTTGGTGATCCGGGTGTAGCCACCGTCGCGACCCGTGAAGGTCGGAGCGATCTCGGTGAACAAGACGTGCACCACACCCTTGTCCCGCACCGTGGTCAGCACCTGGCGGCGAGCGTGGATGTCACCGCGCTTGGCCTTGGTGATCAGCCGCTCGGCCAGCGGCCGCAGTCGCTTCGCCTTGGCCTCGGTGGTGACGATCCGACCGTGCTCGAACAGCTGGCTGGCCAGGTTGGCCAGGATGATCCGCTCGTGCGACGGGCTGCCGCCCAGCCGGGCGCCCTTGGTGGGTGTAGGCATGTGTCCTTCTCCAGGTTCTTCTCTGTCAGCTCTTCAAGGTCAGCGTGAGCGGAGCGAGCTCCGCTCCTACGAGCCGGGTCAGTACTGCTCGGTCTCGCTGAAGTCGACGTCCTCTTCCTCGTCCACCTCGTCGTACCGGCCGATCGCGCTGAGCGGGTCGAAGCCGGGGGCGCTGTCCTTGAGGGAGAGACCCATCTCGTGCAGCTTCAGCTTGACCTCGTCGATCGACTTCGAGCCGAAGTTGCGGATGTCGAGCAGATCCTGCTCGCTCCGCGAGACCAGCTCGGACACGGTGTGGATGCCCTCGCGCTTCAGGCAGTTGTACGACCGGACCGTGAGGTTCAGGTCCTCGACCGGCAGCGCCAGGTCGGCCGCGAGCTGCTCGTCGATCGGCGACGGGCCGATCTCGATGCCTTCGGCCTCGACGTTGAGCTCCCGGGCCAGGCCGAACAGCTCGACCAGGGTGCGCCCGGCCGAAGCCACGGCGTCCCGCGGGCGGATGGCCGGCTTGGTCTCCACGTCCAGGATCAGCTTGTCGAAGTCGGTGCGCTGCTCGACCCGGGTGGCCTCCACCTTGTAGGTGACCTTGAGCACCGGCGAGTAGATCGAGTCGACCGGGATGCGGCCGATCTCGGCGTCGAAGCTCTTGTTCTGCACGGCGGAGACGTAGCCGCGTCCGCGCTCGACGACGAGCTCCATCTCCAGCTTGCCGGAGTCGTTCAGAGTGGCGATGTGCAGATCCGGGTTGTGCACCTCGACCCCGGCGGGCGGGGCGATGTCGGCGGCCGTGACGGCCCCGGCACCGGCCTTGCGCAGGTACATGGTGACGGGCTCGTCCTCCTCGGAGGAGACGACCAGACCCTTCAGGTTCAGGATGACCTCGGTGACGTCCTCCACGACGCCCTCGATGGTCGAGAACTCGTGCAGGTTGCCGTCGATCTTGATGCTCGTCACGGCCGCGCCCGGGATGGACGACAGCAGCGTACGACGCAGCGAGTTGCCGAGGGTGTAGCCGAAGCCGGGCTCCAGCGGCTCGATGACGAACCGGGACCGGTGGTCGGAGACGACGTCCTCCGACAGCGTGGGGCGCTGGGCGATCAGCATGGTGGGGTTCTTCCTTCCCCGCGAGAACCGCTATTTGATCTCGCGGAACCGGCGCCGTGTCCGACGGCGCCGGGTACTGCGGGTCCGTGGACCTGGGCCCATCCGGGCCCGGGTTCGAGGACTACTTCGAGTACAGCTCGACGATCAGCTGCTCCTGGACGTCGATCACGATCTGCTGGCGGGTGGGCAGCTGGTGGATCAGGACGCGCATCCTGTTCGGGCAGGGCGTCCATCCAGGCCGGCACGTCCCGCTCGCCGTGGGTCTCGCGGGCGATCACCAGCGGGGTGAGCTCGTGGGACTTGGCCTTGACGTCGATGACGTCGTGCGCCGAGACGCGGTAGGAGGGGATGTTCACCTTCTGGCCGTTCACGGTGAAGTGACCGTGCACGACGAGCTGGCGGGCCTGCCGGCGGGTCCGCGCGAAGCCGGAGCGGTACACCACGTTGTCGAGGCGGGACTCCAGGATCTGCAGCAGGTTGTCACCCGTCTTGCCCTGCATCCGGTTGGCCTCTTCGTAGTACCGGCGGAACTGCTTCTCCAGCACGCCGTAGCTGAAGCGCGCCTTCTGCTTCTCGCGGAGCTGGAGCGAGTACTCCGACTCCTTGGTGCGCCCCTTACCGTGCACGCCGGGCGGGTACGGGCGGCGCTCGAAAGCCTTGTCGCCGCCGACCAGGTCAACACCCAGCCGACGGGACTTCTTGGTCATGGGGCCGATGTAGCGAGCCATGGTTCAGTTGGTCCTTGATCAGTTCGTCAGTCGGGTGGTCAGACGCGGCGGCGCTTGGGCGGCCGGCATCCGTTGTGCGGAACGGGGGTGACGTCGGAGATCGCGCCGACCTCGAGGCCGACGGCCCCGAGCGAGCGGATCGCGGTCTCGCGGCCCGAACCCGGGCCCTTGACGAACACGTCGACACGCTTCATCCCGTGCTCCATGGCCCGCCGACCGACCGACTCGGCCGCCATCTGCGCGGCGTACGGGGTCGACTTGCGGGAGCCCTTGAACCCGACCGTTCCGGCCGACGCCCAGGCGATGACCGCACCGGTCGGGTCGGTGATCGAGATGACGGTGTTGTTGAACGTGCTCTTGATGTGAGCGTGGCCGGCGACCACGTTCTTCTTCTCCTTGCGGCGAACCTTCTTGGCGCCGGTGCTGCGGCCTGCAGTAGCCATGTGTTGTCTGCGTCTCCTGAGTCTCTACGTGTCCATGGGGTGAAGGGGGCCGCTTCTCAGCGGGCCTTCTTCTTGCCGGCGACGGGCTTGCGCGCACCCTTGCGACCACGTGCGTTGGTGCGCGTGCGCTGGCCCCGGACCGGGAGACCGCTGCGGTGGCGGCGGCCCTGGTAGGACCCGATCTCGACCTTGCGGCGGATGTCGGAGGCCACCTCACGGCGGAGGTCACCTTCGACCTGGTAGTGCGCCTCGATGTGGTCGCGCAGAGCGACCAGGTGCTCGTCGGTCAACTGGTGGACACGGAGGTCGCCACTGATCTCAGTGGCCTTCAGGGTCTCCGTAGCACGGGTCTTTCCCATGCCGTAGATGTAGGTGAGGGCGATCTCCAGGCGCTTCTCGCGCGGGAGATCGACACCGATCAGTCGTGCCATCTGTGGTGCAGCCTTTCGGTTCTCGAGCTCCGGTCGGTTCCATCCGGGGGCGGAGTCGCGGAGGTGTCTGGCGTGATGCGTCCCTGCGCTCCGCGAGGAGCGAGGGCCTCGGCCTCCGACCGAGGGTGGACCCGGGCGCTGAGCTCTCCGGCCCGGGGGTGCGATCACACTGTGGTTCCTGCGTTGTTCAGTGGGGTTGTTCAGTTGTGCTGTTCAGTTGTGTTGTTCAGTTGTGCTGTTCAGTTGGGTGGTGCAGTTGTGGGTGCTGCGTCGTGGAGCAGGTCGTGCCGGTGCTGCGAGGCGAGGCGCCGCAGCAGCGGGCTCAGCCCTGCCGCTGCTTGTGCCGCGGGTTCTCGCAGATCACCATCACGCGACCGTGCCGGCGGATCACCTTGCACTTGTCGCAGATCTTCTTCACGCTCGGCTGGACCTTCATCGAGCAACTCTTTCGATTCGGTGTCGGGCACGCCACACAGGCGTGACCGAACGATGGTGGGAACTGAGCGACCGGCTCACTTGTGCCGGTAGACGATGCGGCCTCGGGTCAGGTCGTAGGCGGAGAGTTCGACGACGACTCGGTCAGCCGGGAGGATGCGGATGTAGTGCTGCCGCATCTTGCCACTGATCGTGGCGAGCACCTTGTGACCGTTGGCCAGCTCCACGCGGAACATCGCGTTCGGCAAGGCCTCGACGACAGTGCCCTCCAGCTCGAGTGCGCCCTCTTTCTTCGCCATAACTCCCAATCAGAAACTGCGAACATGAACAAGCCACCGGCATAGATGGCCGACAGGCAACTCTACGCGAAGGACCGGGCCCGACCCAAATCCGGGCACAGTCGACCAGCGTACCGTAGGGGGCCGCGGCGGGGGCGAGCCTCGCCTCGGCTGGTCGAGGAGGGTGATGTCCGTACCGCCCGGGTGTCGGCTCGCCGTAGCCGCCGGCGGGCTCGTTCTCGGCACGACCCTCGGGCTCACCGGGTGCGCCCCCGACCAGCACAGCCCCACCCCGGAGCAGTCGGCTCCGCAGGTCTCGGTGGGGCCTTCGGTGCCGGTCCCGGCGCCCCCAGCCGACGTGGCGACTCTCCGGACCCGCTGGGCCCGCGACTTCGCCCCGCTGCAGCGTCGGCTCAGCGGGCCGGCTGGGTTGTCCGTCGTTCCCGTCGGCACCCGGGCCGACCTGACCGTGGGGCGATGGCGCAGCGGCGTGGCCTGGTCCACGATCAAGGTCCCGCTGGCGATCGCCGCCCTCGACCAGTCGTCGACACCGAGGACCCGCACGCTGGTGCGGCAGGCCGTCACCCACTCCGACAACGCTGCCGCCGCGGTCCTGTGGAACGGCCTGGGACCGCCCAAGCGGGCCTCCGCGGCCACCCAGCGGGTGATCCGGACCGCCGGTGACGACAAGACCGTGGTCCAGGGCCGACGGGTCCGGCCCGGCTCCAGCCCGTTCGGCCAGACGATCTGGGCATTGCCGGACCAGGCCCGGTTCGCGGCCGGCCTCGGCTGCCGCTCGGACGCGAGCGCGGTCCTGGAGCTGATGGGCCAGGTCGTCGCGAGCCAGCGGTTCGGGCTGGGCGAGCTGTCCGGCGCCCGCGCCAAACCAGGGTGGGGGCCGGTCGGGTCCGGCTACCTGGTGCGGCAGGTCGCGGTGGTCACCACCGGCGACGGCCGCGCCTACGGGGTGGCCGCCGCCGTCCAGGCCCGGGACCTGGCACACGGCCAGGCCGACCTCGACCGGATGGCCGACTGGCTGCGGCCGCGCCTCCGGCAGCTGCCGCCCGCGTCGTGCCCGGGCTGAGCAGGTGGCTCAGGCCAGGCTGGGCTCGCGGGCCTGGCGCTCCCGGTACAGCTGGACGCTCTCCTTCAGCGCGGTCAGGATGTACGGCGGAAAGTCCAGACCCTTCCGGTGCGCCCAGAGCAGCCGCTGCTCGACCCGGCCGACCTCGCGGGCGTAGGCCTCGAGGTTGCTGTCCAGGCCGAGGTCGGTGACCACGCCGCCCATGTCCGCCTTGTAGGTGTTCATGGCGTTCGTGCCGACCAGGTTGTACGACTTCTCCCGCAGCACGCGGGTGAGGAACAGCTGCCAGGGCTTGAGCACCCGGTCCTGGATCATCGCCGTCGCCGACATCTGGTAGAAGGCGAAGTGCCCCGGCTCCTGCTGCTTGATCGGGGTGATGACCGTCTCGGAGATGGCGTCCTCCCCCAGCTCCTTCATGCCGGTGTTGATCTGGTTGTAGGCCAACACGGCCTGACGCTCGGTGCTGGCTCCGGTGAGGAAGTAGAGCAGCTTGGCGACGTCCTGGATGGGCCGGAGGTCGGCCAGCGCACCCAAGATCTTGATCTTGAAGGAGACGTCCAGGTGCGGCGCCGCCTGGGTCCGCCCGAGGTCGGTCTGCAGCCGGTCCAGGATCAGCCCGTGTTGGATCTCCTGCGGCTGCCACACGTCGGCGTAGAACGTCTTGTTCGTGTCGTCCACGTCGGGCAGCAGCACCAGCAGCTCGAGCACGTTGCGGTCGACCTCGAGCTCGACCCGGGCCAGGTAGTCGATCACGTGGCCGTAGCGGTGGGCCACCGCGGTCGGGTTCTTGATCGTCCGGTCGACGGAGTCCAGCCGGATCGGCGGGTACAGCTCACCGAGTCGCTGAACGTGTTCAGCGATCTTCTGCTGGGTGATGAGCTGCCGCGGCACGGTCAAATGCTATTGCCGAAATGGGGGGGCCACCACGTCGGCCGGATGTGTTTCAGCCCACAGTTAGGTTAGCCAAACCGAACCGGCCGCGGGTCCGAAGCCCCGGTCAGAGCAGGATGACCAGCAGGATGGCGATCAGCAGCACGACGGCACCGATCGCGGCGCCGGCCACCAGCGTCAGGTTGGTGCCGCTGCGGGCCGCGGCCAGCTCGCCCGGCTGCCCGCCCGCGTCCTCCCCCACGATGGCCGGAAGGTTGTGGGTGACCAGCGGCGGCAGGCCCTCTACCACCGGGAGCAGCTCGCCCAGCTTCTGGGCGGCGAACAGGCGGTCCAGACGCTCCCGGTAGCTGTCTCCGTCGATGACGCCGTCAGTGAACGCCGCGTTGATCCGGGCACTCAGCCGGTTCCGTTCCTCCTCGGTGACCGCAGCGTCCGGCGTGCTCCGGTAGGGGGAAGAGATCGGGACCTCGCTCATCACCTCAGCCTACCGACGGTCCGGACGCCACCCCGGCGGTCGGCAGCTCGGCCGGCAGCCCGAACCTGGGGAACAGGCCGAGGTCGAAGTAGCTCACGACGTGCGCGACCCGGTCGCCGTCGACGGTGAGCTGCTGGATCTGGAACGCCCGGTGGACGCCGTCCGGCCCCCGCATGTACAGCCCGAACGCCGGCTGGCCATTGGCCGACACCGGGACCATCCGCTGGTCGCCCGGGCCCTCGGCCGGGCAATAGGTGCGGATGAGGTCGCCGATGGTCTCCGCGCCGCGGTACCACCCCGTGAACGGCGGCATCTCCCACACCGCGTCCGCCGAGAGCAGCGAGACGATCCGCGCCACGTCGTACCGCTCGAAGGCATCGACGTAGTCGGCCAGTAGCTGCTTCAGCCGGTCGTCCTGGACCGGCTTCGGCGCCTCGTCGGGGTCCAGCTTGGCCAGGTGGGCGCGGGCCCGCTGCAGGCTGCTGTTGACCGCCGCGACCGTCATGTCCAGCGTCTCGGCGACCTCGCTGGCCTGCCAGGCCAGCACGTCGCGAAGGATGAGGACGGCGCGCTGGGGGGGCGTCAGGTGCTGCAGGGCGGCCACGAAGGCCAGCCGGACGCTCTCCCGCCTGACCGCGTCCGCCTCGGGATCCTCCGGGTCCCGGCCCCAGACGACGGTGTCGGGCAGTGGCTCCAGCCACGGCACCTCCTCGCGCCGCTCCAGGGGCGGCCCGGGGGTCGTGCTCGGCTGACCCAGCCCGGTGGGCAGGGTGCGGCGCTGCTTGCTCTGCAGGGCGGTCAGGCAGACGTTGGTGGCGATCTGGTACATCCAGGTCCGCACCGACGACCGGTGCTCGAAGCCGTGGTAGGCCCGCCACGCCCGCAGGTAGGTCTCCTGGACGAGGTCCTCGGCGTCGTGCACCGAGCCGAGCATGCGGTAGCAGTGCGCGGTGAGCTCGCGGCGCAGCGGCTCGACCGTATCCAGGAAGGCCTCGTCGAGCGCGGTCGTGGTGGTCATGACCAGGAAACTACCTGCCCCCCGATGACTTCGGGAAGGGTCGGCGGTCTCCTCCGGCAGCGGCGCCGCGCGGCGTCTGACCGACCCCGGGAACCACCGGGACTCCCAGAGAGGTGGACTGCGCCGATGGACCGGATGATCTTCGTCAACCTACCGGTGAGCGACGTGCCGACTGCGACCGACTTCTACACCGGACTCGGGTTCGGGCTGAACCCGACGTTCTCCGACGAGTCCTGCAGCTGCCTGGTCGTCTCCGACACGATCTACCTGATGGTCGTCCAGACCGAGCGCTTCGCCGACTTCGTGGCGGGCCCGGTCAGCGACCCGCAGGCCGGCACTCAGGTGATCAACTGCCTGTCCGCGGAGAGCCGCGGGGAGGTCGACGCGCTGGTGGCCCGGGCGCTCGCCGGCGGCGGCAAGCCGTGGCTGGACAAGGTGGCGGACGGCCCGATGTACGGCCACAGCTTCGCCGATCCCGACGGCCACGCCTGGGAGGTGCTGTACATGGACCGGCCGCGACCGTAGAGCCGAGACCTGCTGAGGAAAGATTTCATCAACTGTTGAATTACCTCGACCGCGGCCCTACCGTGGGGTGATGGAGATGCTGGTCGAGCTGGACGCGATCGAGGAGCTGGAGTCGGTCGACGGTCAGATGCTTGAGGCCGTCGGGGGGAAGGGCCTGAACCTCGGCCGACTGCGGCGCTGCCGGCCTGCCGGTTCCGGACGGGTTCTGCCTGACCACGGCGGCGTACGAGCTCGTCGTCGGCGACCGGCTGAGCGATGCGCTCGAGGAGCTGGACGAGGACCCGGCGCGCGCTGTCCCAGCGCGCAGCGTCAGTCCGGTCCACAGTCCTCGCGGCGCCCATCCCCCCGGACCTCGCCGACCAGATCCGTCGGGCGTACCGGGCCCTGGGGGCCGACGTACCGGTCGCGGTCCGCTCCTCGGCGACCGCGGAGGACCTGCCGTTCGCCAGCTTCGCCGGCCAGCAGGACACCTTCCTCAACGTGGTGGGCGCCGAGGCCGTGGTCGCGGCGGTCCGGGGGTGCTGGGCGTCCCTGTGGACCGAGCGGGCCGTCAGCTACCGGTCGGCCAACGGCATCGACCACCGCACGGTCCGCCTCGCCGTCGTCGTCCAGCGGATGGTGGACTCCGAGGTCGCCGGCGTGCTGTTCACGGCGAACCCGGTGTCGGGTACCCGGACCGAGTCCGTCATCGACGCCAGTCCCGGGCTGGGCGAGTCGGTCGTCTCGGGCTCCGTCAACCCGGACCGGTTCGTCGTCGACTCCGGCTCCGGCCGGGTGCTCGACCGCCTGGTCGGGGCCAAGGAGACGGCGGTCCGGAGCCGGCCCGGCGGCGGCACCACCACCGACGTGCTCACCCGGAGCGACGTCGCCTGTCTCACCGACGAGCAGGTGGCCCGGCTGGCCGCCCTGGGTCAGGAGGTCCAGCGGCTCTACGACGCACCTCAGGACATCGAGTGGGCGCTGGCCGCGGACGGCACCGTGTGGCTCACCCAGGCCCGGCCGATCACCACCCTCTACCCGCTCGTGGACCCGCATCGACCGGGCGGCCCGGACGACACCCGCGCGTTCCTGTGCCTGACCCTGGCCCAGGGCCTGACCCGCCCCATCACCCCCATGGGGCTGTCCGCCTTCCGGCTGATCGCCACCTCGCTGGCCACGGCCGCGGGCCGCCCGCCGGCCGACCGGCTCGCCGGGCCACACGGGTTCGCGGCGGCCGGGCAGCGGGTGTTCGTCGACCTCACCCCCATCCTGCGGAACCGCCGGACGGCGCGGCTGGCCCGCGGGGTGGCCGGGGCGATGGAGGCCAGGACGCAGGCCGTGCTGGACCGGCTGCTCGCCGACCCGCGGTTCGCGGCGATCGGCCGGCGGCTACCGGTCGGCCCGGTGGCCCGCGTGCTGTGGCGCGGCAAGGTGCCGTTCCGGCTGCTGGCCGCGGTGCTCAGCCCGACCCGGGCCCGGCACGGCATCGCTCGGATCGAGCGTCGGGTCCGCCGGCGGCTGGTGGTGCCGCCGGACGCGACCGCGACCCAGCGGCTGGACCATGTCGAGCACCGGCTGGGCACCGACACGTTCCTGCTGATGCCGAGCGTCTTCGGCTATGCCGCGGCCGGGTTGGCGCTGTTCGCCGCGACCCGACGGCTGCTGCGCGACCTGGCCACACCCGAAGAGCTGCAGACCGTGCTGCGCTCCCTGCCGTACAACGTGACGACCGAGATGGACCTGGCCCTGTGGGCGCTCTCCGAACGGATCAAGGCCGACCACCCGTCGGCCCGGGTCTTCGGGTCCCGCCCGGTGGCGGAGCTGGGCGTCGCCTTCCGGGCCGGCGAGCTGCCGGCGGCGGCCCAGACGGGAGTCACCGCGTTCCTGGACCGGTACGGCCACCGGGCGGTCGCCGAGATCGACCTCGGGATGCCGCGCTGGTCCGACGAGCCGGAGCACCTGCTCGGGGTGCTGACCAACTACCTCCGGCACGGCGACGACCAGCCGGCGCCGACTCGCCAGTTCGCCGCCGGGGCGCAGCGCGCCGAGGAGATGGTGACCACTCTGGTGGCCCGCGCCGCCGCCCACGGTCGCTGGCGGGGCCGGGCTGTTGCGTTCAGCCTCGGCCGGGTGCGGCGGCTGGTCGGTCTGCGGGAGTCACCCAAGTTCCTGCTGGTACTGACGCTGGCGGCGCTGCGGGCTGAGCTGCAGCGCGTCGGCGAGGCGCTGGTCTCGGCGGCGGCCGTTTCTCACCGCGACGATGTGTTCTGGCTGGATCTGCGGGAGGCCCGCCGCGGACTGGCGGGAGAGGATCTCCGGGAGGTCGTGCTCGGCCGGCGGGCGGACTACGCCCGGGAGCTGCGCCGCCGGCACGTCCCCCGTGTCCTGCTCTCCGACGGCACCGAGCCGGAGACGCTGGCCGGCCCCCCGGGGACGGAGGGGGGCCTGCGGGGCAGCCCTGCCTCGGCCGGCACGGTCACGGCCCGGGTACGGGTGGTTCTCGACCCGGTCGGCGCTCACCTCGAGCCCGGCGAGATCCTCGTGGCACCCTCCACCGACCCGGGTTGGACCCCCCTGTTCCTGACCGCCGGCGGACTGGTGATGGAGATGGGCGGCTCGAACTCGCACGGGGCGGTGGTGGCGCGCGAGTACGGCATCCCCGCCGTGGTCGGCGTCCCGGACGCCACCTCGACCCTGGTCACCGGGCAGACGGTCACCGTCGACGGCGCTGCCGGATGGGTGCTGCCGGTCGAAGACCCGGGGTGAGGCGGGCCGGCCCACCGAGCCGGACCGCGGGGGCGTCAACCGCCGGGCAGCGGCCCGAACGGGGCGCCGAGCTCGCTCAGCAGCTGCTCGCCCCCGTCCTCGGCGGTGAGCACCCAGGCCCCCCGCTCGGTGACGGTGATGGTGTGCTCCCAGTGGCAGCCGAGGGAGCCGTCGTCGGTGACCACGGTCCAGTCGTCGGAGAGCACCGAGTTCGCCGGGCTGCCGGCGGTCAGCATGGGTTCGATCGCCAGCGCGAGACCGGGCACGATCCGCGGGCTGCGCGGGGGTCGGATCAGCGAGCCGCTGGGTGCGGCGTTGGGGACGTCCGGCGGCTGGTGCATGGCCGAGCCGATGCCGTGTCCGACGTACTCCTCGACGATCCCGTAGCCGGCGTCGAGGGAGCGGACGTAGCCCTCCACCGCGGCGGTGATGTCGGAGACCTGCCCGCCGATCCGGGCCGCCGCGATGCCGTGGGCCAGGGCGGTCCGGGTGGCCTCGCTCAGGGCGGCGGCCTGCGGGCTGACCGAACCCACCCCGACCGTGACCGCGGCGTCGCCGTGCCAGCCGTCCACGATCGCTCCGCAGTCGATGGAGACCAGGTCACCCTCCACCAGCAGCCGGGCGCCGGGGATGCCGTGCACGATCTCGTCGTTGACCGAGATGCAGGTCACCGCCGGGAAGCCCAGGTACCCCAGGAACGACGGGGTCGCCTGCGCGCGGCTGATCTCCTCGGCCGCCACCGCGTCCAGCTCGGCGGTGCTCACCCCGGGCCGGACCGCGACTGCGGTGGCCTGCAGGGCGCGGGCCACGACGAGCCCGGCCCGGCGCATGGCCAGCAGCTGGTCGGGACGCTTCAGCTCCACCCCGCGAGCGGCACGGAACATCAGCGGGACATCTCAGCGGGGTCCGGCGACCAGGTCCAGCCGGTCCAGGGCCTCGAAGACCCGGAGGGATACCTCGCCGACCGTGCCGAGGCCGTCGACCTCGACCAGCACGCCGCGCTCCCGGTACAGGTCGAGCAGCGGCGACGTCTCCCGGACATAGGTCTCCTGGCGGACCCGGATGGCCTCCTCGGTGTCATCCTCCCGGCCCTCCAGCTGGGCCCGCTTCAGCAGCCGGTCCACCACCGCGTTCACGTCGGCCTGCAGGGAGACCACACAGTCGAGCTGGCGGCCGTGGCGGTCCAGCACCTCGTCGAGGTACGCGACCTGCTGCACGGTCCGCGGGTAGCCGTCCAGCAGGAACCCCGCCGCGACGTCATCCTCCTCCAGCCGGTCGGCCACGACCTGGTTGGTGATGTCGTCGCTGACGTAGCCGCCCGCGGCCATGATCCGCTGGACCTCGAGACCGAGCGGGGTGCCGGCCCGGACGTTGGCGCGGAAGATGTCGCCGGTGGAGATGGCCGGGATGCCGTAGTGCTCCCCGATGAGCTTGGCCTGCGTGCCCTTGCCCGCGCCGGGCGGGCCCATGATGAGGAGTCGCATCAGCGGAGGAACCCTTCGTAGTTGCGCTGCTGGAGCTGGCTTTCGATCTGCTTCACCGTGTCGAGGCCGACGCCGACGATGATGAGGATGGACGTCCCGCCGAACGGGAAGTTCTGGTTGGCGTTCAGGAAGATGAACGCCACCGACGGCAGCAGCGCGATCAGTCCGAGGTACAGCGACCCCGGGAAGGTCAGCCGGGACAGCACCCGGGCCAGGTACTCCTGGGTGGGGCGGCCGGCCCGGATCCCGGGGATGAAGCCGCCGTACTTCTTCATGTTGTCGGCCACCTCCTCGGGGTTGAAGGTGATCGCGACGTAGAAGTAGGCGAAGAACACGATCAGCAGGAAGAAGCTCACCATGTAGATCGGGTGGTCGCCGCGGACGAAGTGGGCCTGGATCCAGCTGGCGGCCGGGGACTCCGGCTGGAACTGCGCGTACAGCGCCGGGATGTAGAGCAACGACGAGGCGAAGATGACCGGGATGACGCCGGCCTGGTTCACCTTGATGGGGATGTAGGTGGTCGACCCGCCGAACATCCGCCGGCCGACCATCCGCTTGGCGTACTGCACCGGGATCCGTCGCTGCGACTGCTCGATGAAGATGACCCCGGCCATCACGATCAGGCCCAGTCCGACCACCAGCAGGAAGATCAGCCAGCCGTTGGCCCCGGGCCGGGCGACCTTGAGGCTCCACAGGGCGCTGGGGAAGGTGGCGGCGATCTGGGTGAAGATCATCACCGACATCCCGTTGCCGATGCCGCGCTCGGTGATGAGCTCGCCCAGCCACATGATGACGCTGGTGCCGGCGGTCATGGTCAGGATCATCACCACGGTGGGGAACACCCCGGTGTCGTGCACCAGGCCGGGACAGCCGACGAAGAGCTGGTCGCTGCGGGCCAGGGTGACGAACGCGGTCGAGTTCAGCACCGCGAGCACCAGGGTCAGGTACCGGGTGTACTGGGTGATCTTCGTCTGCCCCGCCTGGCCCTCCTTCTTCAGCGCCTCCAGCCGGGGGATGACCACGGTCAGGAGCTGCAGGATGATGCTCGCCGTGATGTAGGGCATGATGCCGAGCGCGAAGATGGCCAGCTGCAGCAGCGCCCCGCCGGAGAACAGGTTGATCAGGGAGTACAGCCCCTGCTGGTCCCCGCTCTGGGCCTGGCGCAGGCAGAAGTCGACCTGCCGGACGTTGACGTTGGGGGTGGGGATGATGGAACCCAGGCGGAAGATGGCCAGGATCCCGAGGGTGAAGAAGATCTTCTTCCGCAGATCCGGTGTCCGGAACGCGTTGGCGAAGGCGGCGAGCACTCCGGCCTCCCTTTCGTCTCGACAGTCCTGCCAGTCCACAACGACCGTGATGCGCAGGACCGCGGTCGAGATTACCAACAAGCGGGCCAGAACCCCTCATCGTCGACCCTGGCGCCGGGCGGCACGCCGACCGCGGCCCCGCACAGGCGTCGACGGTGCGCAAAGGCCCCGCCGGCGCAGTGCGGGCGGGGCCTCGACGGTCGGTGCGGTCGGTGGGTCAGACCTGGGTGGCGCTGCCGCCCGCAGCCTCGATCTTCTCCTTGGCGCTCGCGGAGAACGCGTGCGCGCTCACCTGAGCCGCCACCGCGATGGAACCGCTGCCCAGGACCTTGACCGGCTGCCCAGCGCGGACCGCACCGGCCTCGACCAGCTCGGCCACCCCGACGGTGCCCCCCTCGGGGAACAGCGAGCTGATCCGGTCGAGGTTCACCACCTGGTAGACGGTGCGGAACGGGTTGGTGAAGCCACGCAGCTTCGGCACCCGCATGTGCAGCGGCATCTGGCCACCCTCGAAGTTCTCTCCGACGGTGTTGCGAGCCTTCGAGCCCTTGGTCCCGCGGCCGGCGGTCTTGCCCTTGGAGCCCTCGCCACGACCCACCCGGGTCTTGGCCGTCTTGGCTCCGGGCGCCGGGCGGAGGTGATGCACCTTGAGTGCCATGTCAGTCGACCTCCTCGACGGTGATCAGATGGGTCACCGTGGCGAGCATGCCGCGGATCTCGGGACGATCCTCCTTGACGGCCACGTCGCCGATGCGCTTCAGGCCGAGGCTACGGAGGGTCTCCCGCTGGTTCTGCTTGCAGCCGATGCCGGAGCGCACCTGGCTGACCTTCAGTCGGGCGGTCATGCCACCGTCTCCTTCCGGGCCCGCAGCAGCGCGGCCGGGGTGACGTCCTCGACGGACTTCCCCCGCCGACGCGCCACCGACTCCGGCTGCTCCAGGCTGTGCAGCGCCTCCACCGTGGCGTGCACCACGTTGATGGCGTTCGTCGAGCCCAGCGACTTGGCGAGCACGTCGTGCACGCCGGCGCACTCCAGCACCGCCCGGGCGGAGCCGCCGGCGATCACGCCGGTACCCGGGGAGGCCGGGCGGAGCATGACGACACCGGCCGCCTTCTCCCCCTGCACCGGGTGTGGGATGGTGCCCTGGATCCGCGGCACGGTGAAGAAGTGCTTCTTGGCCTCCTCGACACCCTTGGCGATCGCCGCGGGCACCTCCTTGGCCTTGCCGTAACCGACCCCGACGGTGCCATCGCCGTCGCCCACCACCACCAGGGCGGTGAAGCTGAACCGACGGCCACCCTTCACGACCTTCGCCACCCGGTTGATGGCGACGACGCGCTCGATGTAGTTGCTCTTGTCCCCGCCCTGGCCACGACGATCGTCACGGCCGCGACGGTCGCCACCTGCACCGCCACCGCGGCGCTGGCTTCCACTCATATCGCTCTACCTATTCTCTCGTCAGAATCCGAGGCCGGCCTCGCGAGCGCCGTCTGCCAGCGCCGCGATGCGTCCGTGGTACTTGTGCCCGGCGCGGTCGAACACGACGTTCGACACCCCCGCGGCCTTGGCCCGCTCGGCCACCAGCTCGCCGACCTGCTTGGCCTTGACGCTCTTGTCGCCGGCGGCGGTGCGCAGCGCCGCCTCCATGCTGGAGGCCGACGCCAGGGTGCGGCCCTGGGTGTCGTCGACGACCTGCGCCGAGATGTGCCGCGCGGACCGGGTCACCACCAGCCGCGGGCGCTCGGTCGCGCCGAACACCTTCTTGCGGACCCGGATCTGGCGCCGCAGACGCGACGCCGTCTTGGCTGCGGTGCCCTTGCGGGCAGAAAGCGAAACAGCCATCGTCACTTACCAGCCTTTCCGACCTTGCGGCGGACGTGCTCGCCCGCGTACCTCACGCCCTTGCCCTTGTAGGGCTCCGGCTTGCGCAGCTTGCGGATGTTCGCGGCGACCTCGCCGACCTGCTGCTTGTCGATGCCTTGCACCGCGAAGCGGGTCGGGGCCTCCACGGTGAAAGTGATGCCCTCGGGGGCGGTCACCTTGACCGGGTGGCTGAAGCCCAGCGCGAACTCCAGCTCGGTCGGGCCCTTGGCGATGACCCGGTACCCGACACCCACGATCTCCAGCTTCTTCTCGTAGCCGTTGGTGACGCCGGTGACCATGTTGGCGACCAGAGTCCGGGTGAGCCCGTGCAACGACTTGCTCACTCGCTCGTCGTCGGGCCGGCTCACCTCGAGCTCGCCGCCGTCGGCGCGGGCCACCGTGATGGGCTCGGCCACCCGGTGCTGGAGGGTGCCCTTCGGGCCCTTCACCTGCACCTGCTGTCCGTCGACCGTCACCTCGACACCCGACGGAACGGCGATCGGCATCTTGCCAATGCGTGACATGTTCTTCCTCTCGGTGTCTCGTGCCTCACCAGACGAAGGCGAGGACTTCCCCGCCTACCTTCTGGCTGTGGGCTTGCTTGTCGGTCAACAGACCGGTCGACGTCGAGATGATCGCGATGCCGAGCCCGCCGAGCACCTTGGGCAGGCCGGTCGACTTCGCGTACACGCGAAGGCCTGGCTTGGAGATCCGGCGGATGCCGGCCAGGGAGCGCTCCCGGTTCTGCCCGTACTTCAGCGTGATCGACAAGGTCTTGCCGACCTCACCCTCGGCCGGCTCGCTCACCTCGTACCCGGCGATGTAGCCCTCGGAGGTGAGGATCTCGGCAATGCCGACCTTGATCTTGCTGTGCGGCATGGTCGCCGTGTCGTGGTACGCCTGGCTGGCGTTCCGCACCCGGGTCAGCATGTCCGCGATCGGATCCGTCATGGTCATCTGTCAGTACTTCTTCCTCGGTCGGTTTCCCTCTCGGGACCTTCACCGTTGTGTGGTCTGTCTCCCCGAACCGACCGGCCGCACCAGCGAGCTGGTACCTGCTGGGTAGCGGAGCGGGTCGGGGGGTGGGTGGGTCAGGGCGTGGTCGGGCGTTCCGAGCGGAGCGGAGCGCTCGCGGAGCGCAGCGAGGTGGGCGGGACCCACCCACCCCCCGATCCGCGCAGCGCAAGCACCACTACCAGCTCGACTTGGTGATGCCGGGCAGCTCACCCTTGTGCGCCATGTCGCGCAGGCAGATCCGGCAGAGCCCGAACTTCCGCAACACCGCCCTGGGCCGGCCGCACTTCTGGCAGCGGGTGTACGCGCGGACGCCGAACTTCGGCTTCCGGGCCTGCTTCACCTTGAGGGCTGTCTTCGCCATCGCTTAACTCACGACTCCTGGTTCACTTCTTGCGGGACGCATACGCGGGCCCCTTGGCCCGGGTCTTCGCCGGCTTCGGGTTGTCGTTGAACGGGAAGCCCAGATGGCGCAGCAGCGCCCGCCCCTCGTCGTCGTTCTTGGCCGTGGTCACGAACGGTGATGTCCATCCCCCGGACCCGGTCGATCCGGTCCTGGTCGATCTCGTGGAACATCACCTGCTCGTTCAGACCGAAGGTGTAGTTGCCCGACGCCGTCGAACTGGTGGCTGTTCAGCCCCCGGAAGTCGCGGATCCGAGGTAGCGCGAGAGTGAGCAGCCGGTCGGCGAACTCCCACATCCGGTCACCGCGCAGGGTGACGTGAGCGCCGATGGGCATTCCCTCACGGAGCTTGAACTGCGCGATCGACTTGCGGGAGCGGGTGACCTGCGGCTTCTGCCCGGTGATGGTGGCGAGGTCGCGGACCGCGCCGTCGATCAGCTTGGAGTCGCGGGCCGCCTCGCCGACGCCCATGTTGACCACGATCTTGACCAGACCGGGGATCTGCATGACGTTCGCGAAGTCGAACTCGGTCCGCAGCGCCGGGGCGACCTCGTCGCGGTAGCGCTGCTTCAGCCGAGGGACGACCTTGACGGTCTCTGCGGTGGCGGTGCTCATCAGATCTCCTCTCCGGTCGCCCGGGCGATCCGGACACTGCGGGTGCCGGTGTACTCCGACCCGTCCGAGCGTCGCTTGGTCACCTCGACGCGGTTGTAGCCCACCCGGGTGACGACCTCGTCGCCCTCGCTGTTCTTCACGACCAGCTGGACGTTGGAGGCATGGATCGGCGCCTCCGAGGAGACGATGCCGCCCTTGGTGGTCTGGCGCGACTGCGGCTGGGCCGAGGTGTCGCGCAGATGGCGCTTGACGATGTTCACGCCGGACACCGTGACGCGGTTGGACTCGGGGTGGACGGCCAGGACCTCGCCGACCAGGCCCTTGTCCTTACCGGCGATGACCTTCACCCGGTCACCCTTGATCACGTGCAGCTTGTGCTTCTGCTGGGACGTCGTCATGGTTCAGATCACCTCCGGGGCGAGCGAGATGATCCGCATGAACCGCTTCTCACGCAGCTCGCGACCCACCGGGCCGAAGATGCGCGTACCGCGCGGCTCGCCGCTGTCGGCCCGCAGGATCACCGCCGCGTTCTCATCGAACTTGATGTAGGAGCCGTCGGCACGCCGACGCTCCTTGACCGTACGGACGATGACGGCCTTGACGACCTCACCCTTCTTCACGTTGCCGCCGGGGATCGCGTCCTTGACGGTGGCGACGATGACGTCGCCGATGCCGGCGTAGCGACGACCGGATCCGCCGAGCACCCGGATGCACAAGATCTCCTTGGCTCCGGTGTTGTCGGCGACCTTGAGTCGCGACTCCTGCTGGATCATCTGTTCTCTCCTGTTTGTCGCACCGGTTCCCGGGTCATCCGGGCCTGGTGGAACTACTGGTTCTGCGGGTTCTGGGGCGGGGCCCCAGCGGGGTTCTCGGGGCCGGAGCCCCGCGTGCTACTTGGCCTTCTCGAGGATCTCGATCAGGCGCCACCGCTTGGTCGCGCTCAGCGGCCGGGTCTCCATGATCCGGACGCGGTCGCCCACCCCGGCGGCGTTGCCCTCGTCGTGGGCCTTCAGCCGGCTGGTGTGCCGCAGCACCTTGCCGTACAGGCGGTGCTTCACCCGATCCTCGACGGCGACGACGACGGTCTTGTCCATCTTGTCGCTGACGACGTAGCCGGTCCGCACCTTGCGCCGGCCCCGGTCGGCGGTCTCGGTCTCCGGTGGTGCCCGTGGTCTCGGTCACTTCTTCACTCATCTCAGGCCTTCACTTCTTCGGAGTCTGTCGCGTCGCCGCTCGGGATCCTCGGTGATGCCGAGGGCCCGCTCCTGGATCACGGTGTAGATCCGCGCGATGTCCTTGCGCACGGCGCGCAGCCGTCCGTGGGACTCCAGCTGACCGGTGGCCGCCTGGAAGCGGAGCGTGAACAGCTCCTCCTTCAGCTCGGTCACCTTGGTGTTGAGCTCGTCTCGGCCGAGGCCGCGCAGCTCGGCTGCGGTGGCGGTCTTCGCCATCAGATCTCACCTGTCTCACGCTTGATGAACCGTGCCTTCATCGGCAGCTTGTGGATCGCCAGCCGCATGGCTTCGCGGGCGATCTCCTCGGTCACGCCGGAGAGCTCGAAGAGCACCCGACCCGGCTTGATGTTGGCGATCCACCACTCCGGGGACCCCTTGCCGGAGCCCATCCGGGTCTCGGCCGGCTTCTTGGTCAGCGGCCGGTCGGGATAGACGTTGATCCACACCTTGCCGCCACGCTTGATGTGCCGGGTCATGGCGATACGGGCGGACTCGATCTGCCGGTTCGTCAGGTACGACGACTCCAGCGACTGGATGCCGTAGTCGCCGAACGCCAGCTCGGTGCCGCCCTTGGCGTTGCCGCGCCGCGTCGGGTGGTGCTGCTTGCGGAACTTGACCCTGCGGGGAACCAGCATGATCAGGCCTCCTGTCCTGCGGTCTCGGGAGCCGGCGCCGCCGACTCGGGAGCAGGCGCCGGCTCGGCCTCGGGAGCGCCCGCGAACTCAGGCGCCCCTTCCTGGCGACGCCGCCCGCCGCGCTCGGGCCGGTCGCCACGCGCCGGACGGTCACCACGACCGGGGCGACCCGGCCGGTTGCGGCCACCGGCGGCGTTGCGGGCCGCCTTCTGCGCGGCGCGCTCGGCGCGGGTGCCGGACACGTCGCCCTTGTAGATCCAGACCTTCACGCCGATCCGGCCGAAGGTGGTCTTGGCCTCGAAGAACCCGTAGTCGATGTCCGCGCGCAGCGTGTGCAGCGGCACGCGACCCTCGCGGTAGAACTCCGACCGGCTCATCTCGGCACCACCGAGTCGGCCCGAGCACTGGATCCGGATGCCCTGCGCGGCGCCGGAGCGCATCGCGCTCTGCTGCGCCTTGCGCATGGCGCGGCGGAACTGCACCCGCGAGGCGAGCTGCTCGGCGACGCCCTGGGCGACCAGCTGCGCGTCGGTCTCGGGGCTCTTGACCTCGAGGATGTTCAGCTGGACCTGCTTGCCGGTCAGCTTCTCCAGCTCGCTGCGCACCCGCTCGGCCTCGGCGCCGTTCCGGCCGATGACGATGCCCGGGCGGGCGGTGTAGATGTCGACGCGGACCCGGTCCCGGGTGCGCTCGATCTCCACACTGGAGATGCCGGCCCGCTCCAGGGAACGGGTCAGCAGGCGGCGGATCTTGACGTCCTCGCCCACGTAGGAGCTGTACAGCTTGTCGGCGTACCACCGGCTCTTGTGGTCGGTGCTGATGCCGAGGCGGAAGCCGTACGGCTGAATCTTCTGACCCATGCTCAGGCCTCCTGGCTCGTGCGGGTGCGGGCGGTCGGCTCGCTCGCGCGGGGCTCGACGACGACGGTGATATGGCTGGACCGCTTGAGGATCCGGCTCGCGCTGCCCTTGGCGCGCGGGCGGATCCGTCGCATGGTCATGCCCTCGTCGACGAAGGCCTGCGAGACGAACAGCTCATCGCGCTTCAGGTTGTCGGTGTGCTCGGCGTTCGCGATCGCACTGGCGAGCACCTTGTACACCGGGTCGCTCGCCGCCTGCGGCGCGAACTTGCACGTCGACAGCGCGTCGGCCACGTCCATGCCGCGGATCAGGTCCACGACGCGGCGGGCCTTCGTCGCCGAGACCCGGACCTGACGGGCGACCGCGTACGAACCGGGACGGTCGCCCAGCAGCGTGGCCCGCCGGCTGGGGCGTGAGTCCTTGCTCATCTGTTTCGATTCCTTCTCTGCGATCTCGATCTTGGGGCGCCCCGCCTCAGCGGCGGCGCGCCTTTCGGTCGTCCTTCACGTGACCACGGAAGGTCCGGGTCGGGGCAAACTCCCCGAGCTTGTGACCGACCATGGAGTCGGTCACGAAGACCGGGACGTGCTTGCGACCGTCGTGGACCGCGATGGTGTGACCGATCATGTCGGGCACGATCATCGAGCGGCGCGACCAGGTCTTGATCACGTTCTTGGTTCCGCGCGTGTTCTGCACCTCGACCTTCTTGGCCAGGTGGTCGTCGACGAACGGGCCCTTCTTCAAGCTGCGTGGCATGTCTTTCCTAGCTCCCGACTCAGCGCTTCTTACCGGTCTTGCGACGGCGGACGATCAGACGACTGCTCGCCTTGTTCTTGTCCCGGGTCCGGCCCTCGGGCTGGCCCCACGGGGAGACCGGGTGACGGCCGCCGGAGGTCTTGCCCTCGCCACCGCCGTGCGGGTGGTCGATCGGGTTCATGGCCACACCGCGGACGGTCGGGCGCTTGCCCTTCCACCGGTTCCGGCCAGCCTTGCCCCAGTTGATGTTGGACTGCTCGGCGTTGCCGACCTCGCCCACCGTGGCGCGACAGCGCACGTCGACGAGACGCATCTCCCCGGACGGCATCCGCAGCGTCGCGGTCAGACCCTCGCGGGCCACCAGCTGCACGCTGGCTCCGGCCGAGCGGGCGATCTTGGCACCACCGCCGGGCCGCAGCTCCACCGCGTGCACCGTGGTGCCGACCGGGATGTTGCGCAGCGGCAGGTTGTTCCCGGGCTTGATGTCGGCCCGCTCCCCCGCCTCCACGGGCGCGCCCTGGCCCAGGCCCTGCGGGGCGATGATGTACCGCTTCTCGCCATCGGCGAAGTGCAGCAGCGCGATCCGGGCGGTGCGGTTGGGGTCGTACTCGATGTGCGCGACCTTGGCCGGCACCCCGTCCTTGTCGTACCGCTTGAAGTCGATCAGCCGGTAGGCCTGCTTGTGGCCACCACCGATGTGCCGGGTGGTGATCTTGCCGGTGTTGTTCCGGCCGCCGGTCTTGGGGCTCGGTACGAGGAGCGACTTCTCCGGGGTCGACCGGGTCAGCTCGACGAAGTCGGCGACGCTCGAGCCACGGCGGCCCGGCGTCGTCGGCTTGTACTTACGGATACCCATGAGGTCAGATTTCCTTTGCTCGCTTGATCCCGGTCAGCCGGTCGGTCCGGAGAAGATGTCGATCCGCTCGCCGTCGGCGACCGTCACGATGGCGCGCTTGGTGTCGGGACGCTTCCCGGTACCGGCGCGCGTGCGGCGCTTCTTGCCCTGGCGGTTGATCGTGTTCACACCGGTGACCTTGACCTTGAAGACGGCCTCGACCGCGATCTTGATCTCGGTCTTGTTGGCGTGCGGGGCGACGAGGAACGTGTACTTGTTCTCGTCGAGCAGGCTGTAGCTCTTCTCACTGACCACCGGGGCCAGCAGGACGTCGCGGTGGTCGCGGATCTTGACGGCGTTGCTCACTGGTCATCCTCCTGGACGGCATCGGTGCCCTGAGCCCGTCGGAGAGCCTCGTCGTCGACGCCGAGGACCTCGGCGGCGGAGGCGTTGACCCTCAGCTCGCCATCGGTGGGCTCGCTGGTGGCGTCTCCGAGCTCGGCGAGCTCGGCGTTGGTCGGCTCCGGCCCGGTCTCCTCGGCTTCGGTCTGGGTGGCCACGGCCTTGCCGGCCTTGCCCTTGGTCGGGCCGGCCACGTAGGCGGCCAGCGCCGCCGAGGTGAACACCACGGCGTCGTTGACCAGCACGTCGTAGGCGTTCAGCTGACCGACGGCGATCGCGTGCACCGAGGCGACGTTGCGCAGGCTCAGCCAGGCCAGGTCGTCGTCGCGGTGCAGCACCACGAGCACCTTGTGGCTCGAGGTGGCCGCGGCGAGCGCGGCCAGGGCGGTCTTGGTGGACGGGGCGTCGCCGGCCACCAGGTCGCTGACCACGTGCACCCGGCCGTCCCGGGCCCGGTCCGACAGCGCGCCACGCAGCGCGGCGGCGATCATCTTCTTCGGGGTGCGCTGCGCGTACCCGTGCGGCTGCGGGCCGTGCACAACACCGCCGCCGACGTACTGCGGGGCGCGGATCGAGCCCTGGCGGGCGCGCCCGGTGCCCTTCTGGCGGTAGGGCTTGGTGCCACCTCCACGCACGTCCGCGCGGGTTTTGGTGGCGTGCGTCCCCTGGCGGGCCGCAGCCAGCTGGGCCACCACGACCTGGTGGATCAGCGGGATGTTGGCGGTGACGTCGAACAGCTCACCGGGCAGCTCCGCGGAGCCGGCCTTGGTTCCGTTCGCGCCGATGACGTCGACGGTGCGGGTCTCGCTCATGCCACCTCTCCCTTCTTGGCGGCACTGCGCAGCACGACCAGGCCACCCTTGTTGCCGGGCACGGCGCCCTTGACGAGGATCAGGCCACGGTCGACGTCCACCGCGTGCACGATCAGGTTCTGCACGGTGACGCGCTCGACACCCATCCGGCCGGCCATCTTGAGGCCCTTGAAGACGCGCCCGGGGGTGGCGCAGCCACCGATGGAGCCCGGGGAGCGGTGCTTGCGGTGCACGCCGTGGCTGGCTCGCAGGCCGCCGAAGCCGTGCCGCTTCATCACGCCAGCGGTGCCCTTGCCCTTGCTGACCCCGGTCACGTCGAGCTGGTCGGCAGCGGCGAACACCTCGGCGGTCAGCTCCTGACCGAGGGTGTACTCGCTGGCGTCGGTGGTCCGGATCTCGACGAGGTGCTTGCGCGGAGTCACGTCGGCGCGGGCGAAGTGCCCGGCGGACGGCTTGGTCACCTGCTTGGGCTTGACCGCCCCGAACCCGAGCTGGACGGCGGAGTAGCCGTCAGAGCCGGGGGTCCGGACCTGGGTCACCACGCACGGGCCGGCCTGGATGACGGTCACCGGGACCACCCTGTTGTTCTCGTCCCAGAGCTGGGTCATGCCGAGCTTGGTGCCCAGCAGGCCTTTCACCTTGCGGTCAGAACTAGTCGCACTCATGGTGTGGTTCGTCCTCAGAGCTTGATCTCGATGTCGACGCCGGCGGGCAGGTCCAGCCGCATCAGCGAGTCGACGGTCTTCGGGGTGGGGTCGATGATGTCGATCAGCCGCTTGTGGGTGCGCATCTCGAAGTGCTCCCGGCTGTCCTTGTACTTGTGGGGAGAACGGATCACGCAGAACACGTTCTTCTCGGTGGGCAACGGCACCGGGCCGGCGACACGAGCACCCGTACGGGTCACCGTGTCGACGATCTTGCGCGCCGACGAGTCGATGACCTCGTGGTCGTAGGCCTTCAGCCTGATGCGGATCTTCTGTCCCGCCACAGTTCGTCCTTCTTCTCGTTCTACCGGCTTGGTCTGTCCGACCCCCGAGGTCGGGTGTGTCGCGCCTCGTGACGCACCTCAGCCCGCTGTCCTGCCTGCTGAGGGTGGCACCCGGCCCCACGGGACGGGAGTCCCAGGAGCCAGACGGTGAGGGCCTCGCGGTTCGGCTCCGCAGGCACATCGTGCCCGCAAAAAACCCCGGCGGCCCCGTCGGAGCAACCTGACGATTCTGTCAGACTGCGTGAGCCAGATCAAATCCACCGGATCCAGCGAAACGTGGCTCGGAGGCGACGCCCTGAACCCTAGCGGCCGGCCACCCCGGAGCCCGAATCGAGGCGGGATCGGGAGCCGGAGCGGACCAGCTGTTGCCGGATGTGTCGGCCGAACGACCAGCAGAGGGCGGCCAGCGCGACGGCCGGCGGGACCGCGGCAGCCCAGCCGGGAGCCAGCTCGTCCAGGATCAGCGCCAGCAGCAGCGCGACACCCTGAGCGACGGCCACCACCCGCCCGGCCAGGGTCGGCGCGACATCAACCCGGAGCACCGGGACGACTGCGGCCGCCAGGCCGTAGCCGTACCGCATGCCGCCGATCGCCAGCACCCACCATCCGGTGACGCCGAGCAGCGGGAGCAGGAGGCTGAGCAACAGCAACAGGGCAGCGTCGGTCTCCATGTCGAACCGGGCGCCGAACGACGACGACTCCCCCCGGACCCGCGCCACGTGTCCGTCCACACCGTCCAGCAGGAGGCACACCGTGCCGAGCACGACCACGGCCACCCGGCCCGCCGCGACCAGGTCACCGCGGGCGGCTTCGAGCACCAACCCGCCGATCCAGCAGGTGCCGACCACGCGGCCGAGGGTCACCAGGTCCGCCGGACGGAACATCCGGCCGCGGCCGCCGACCGCCACCAGCACCGCTCCGAGACCGTACCCGGCCACCACCGCCACGGCAGGCACGGCGCCGATCAGACCGGCCAGGACGGCCAGGCCGGCCCCGCCGCCGGAGGCCAGCAGGCCCGCCCCCAGCGGCCGCCACGAGCGGGGCCACACGAAGCTCACCTGAGGAGCCTACGGTCGCCCGGGCCCGCCCCCCGGGTGCCTCGATAGTCTGACGCGATGACGATCAGGCCAGGCGTCGCGGCGGGGCACCTGGCGACCGCTCAGGCCGGTTCGGAGGTCCTCGCCCGCGGCGGCTCGGCCGTCGACGCGGCCGTGGCCATGATGCTGGTCAGCTGTGCCGCCGAGACGATCTTCACCGGCCTGGGGGGCGGCGGCTTCGCGACGGTGTGGGACGACCGGACCCGCACCGCGCGCTGCGTGGACTTCTTCGTCAGCGTTCCCGGCCTCGGCGGACGGCAGCCGGGCCGCGGCGAGCCGATCGAGGTGATCTTCGTCGGCCAGGTGATGCCGTACGAGGTCGGCCCGCCCACCGTCGCGGTTCCCGGGATCCCGGCCGGTGCCCACCATCTCTGGCGGCGCTGGGGTCGGCTGCCGTGGTCGGAGGTGGTGGCGCTGGGGCTGGCGGCCGCCGCCGGGACGCCGTTCCCGCAGACCCATGCGGCGCTGCTGCCCAAGATCGCTCAGGCCATGTGCGTCGGGGAGGGCGTCCGGGTCTACACCCGCGCCGACGGGACGCTGCTGCAGGCCGGGGACCCGTTGCGCCATCCCGACCACCACCGGGCCTATGAGCTGCTGGCCGAGGATCCCCGGGGCTTCTACACCGGGCCCTACGCGACGGCCCTGCTGGAGGTGATGGGTGAGACCGGCGCGCTCGACGCCGCCGACCTCGCGGCGTACCGGGTCCGCGAGACCGACCCGCGCCACGTGCCGGTCGGGGCGTTCCGCGCGCTGGCCCGCGGTGACGACCTCGACGACGTGCTCGGCACCCTGGCCGCGGCCGCCACGGCCCGTCCCGCCGACCCGCTCACCGACCTGTCGTCGGCCCGCGGCCTCGTCGCTGCGCTGCGGGCACCCGATCGGCGGGCCGAGACGACCAACCTGGTCGCCGTCGACGAGCAGGGGGACGCCTGTGCCATCACGACCAGCCTCGGGCTCGGGTCCGGCGTCTGGGTGCCGGGGTTCGGCGTGCACATGAACTCGATGCTCGGGGAGGGCGAGCTGGTCCGCGAGCAGCTGGCCCCCGGGGCGCGGATGGGGTCGATGATGTCGCCGCTGGTGGTGCTGGGACCCGACGGTCACGCCGTCCTCGCCGCGGGTGCGGCCGGGGGCAGCCGGATCCGGCCGGCGCTGGTGCAGAGCGTGCTGCGGATGCTGGCCGGGGAGTCGCCGCAGCAGGCGATCGACGCGCCGCGGCTGAACGCCCTGCCGGGAGCGGTGCGGCTCGAGCCGGGGTTCAGCCCGGCGGTGGTGTCGGGCCTGCAGCAGCACGGGGAGCAGGTGTTCGTCGCCGACGGGGTCGACGCCTACTTCGGGGGCGTGTCCGCGGTCAGCACGCTCGGGGCCGGCGCCGACCCCCGCCGCTCCGGCGCTGTGATCCTGCGCTGACGGCGCTCGGCTAGGGTCGCCGCGTGAGTACCACGGCGCCCACGTCCACCTACCGGCTGCAGATCCGGGCCGGTTTCACCCTGCAGGACGCGGCCGCGCTCGTCGACTACCTCGCCGACCTCGGGGTCGGGGCGGTCTACGTCTCCCCCGTCCTGCAGTCCACCGATCGGGTCCGACCACGGCTACGACACGACCGACCCGCAGCGGATCGACACCGACCGCGGCGGCGAGCCGGGCTGGTCCGCGCTGGTGGCCGCCGCCGAACGCCACGGTCTCGGCCTCGTCGTCGACATCGTGCCCAACCACCTGGGCATCTCCGCGCCGGCCGAGAACCCGTACTGGTGGGACGTGCTGGCCTTCGGGCCGGGCTCGCGGTACGCCCACTGGTTCGACATCGACTGGGGCCGGGGGCGGCTGACTGTGCCCGTCCTGGGCGACGACCCGGTGCTGTCGATCGAGAACGGCGAGCTCCGCTACTACGAGCACCGGTTCCCCCTGGCCCCCGGCACCTGGCAGCCCGGCGACGACCCGGACGACGTGCATGCGCGCCAGCACTACGAGCTGATCCACCACAGCCGGGGCAACGCCGAGCTCACCTACCGACGGTTCTTCGCGGTGACGACCCTGGCCGGGATCCGGGTCGAGGACGAGGATGTTTTCGAGGGAACCCACCGACGCGTGCGGCGCTGGGCGGACGCCGGTCTCACCGGCCTGCGGATCGACCACCCGGACGGGCTGCTCGACCCGGCCCAGTACCTGGAACGCCTCCGCGCCCTGGCGCCGGAGGCGTGGATCACCGTGGAGAAGATCCTCGAGCCCGGCGAGCAGCTGCCCGACTGGCCGGTGGCCGGCACCACCGGCTACGACGCGATGCGCGAGGTGAACGGGGTGTTCATCGACGCCGACGCCGGACCGGCCCTGACCGAGCTGTACCAGCGGTTGACCGGTGACCAGCTGACGATCGCAGCCCACATCGAGCAGGGCAAGGAGATGGTGGTCGCCGACCTGCTGCCCGCCGAGGTCCGGCGGATCGCCGCGCTGGCGCCGGAGGTGCCCGACGCGGGCCCGGCAGTGGCGGCCCTGGCCGTGGCCTTCGCGGTCTACCGGTCCTACCTGCCGGCCGGGGCGGCCGACCTGGACCGTGCGCTGACCGTCGCCGAGCAGCGACACCCCGAGCTGGTGTCGGCGTTCGCAGCCCTGCGCGACCGGCTGCACGACCCCGAGGACGAGCTGGCCGGCCGGATGCAGCAGCTCAGCGGGGCGACCATGGCGAAGGGGGTGGAGGACACCGCCTTCTACCGGTACTCCCGCTTCATCGCCGTGAACGAGGTGGGCGGGGATCCGGAGCAGGTCGGCATCCCGGTGGAGGAGTTCCACGCCCAGCAGCAGGTCCGGGCGGCCCACTGGCCGGAGTCGATGACGGCCCTGTCGACCCACGACACCAAGCGGGGGGAGGACGTCCGGGCCCGGCTGGCCGTGCTGCCGGAGATCCTCCTGGACTGGGAGGGCTTCGCCCGGCTGTTCCTCGACCGGGCCGGGGTGCCCAGCCCGACGTTCGGGTACTTCCTGGCCCAGACCCTGGTGGGCGCCGGCCTGGCCGAGCGGGACCGGATGCACGCCTACGCCGAGAAGGCGATGCGGGAGGCCAGCCAGCAGACCACCTGGACCGCACCGGACCCCGCGTTCGAGCAGGCGGTGCACACCGCCGTCGACCGGGCCTACGAGGAGCCCGAGTTGGGAGCGGCCCTGGCCGTCGTTCTGGAGCGGGTGGAGGCACCCGGCTGGTCCAACGCGCTGGGGCAGAAGCTGGTTCAGCTGACCATGCCCGGCGTGCCGGACGTCTACCAGGGCACCGAGCTGTGGGAGGACTCGCTGGTCGACCCCGACAACCGACGCCCGGTGGACTTCGCTGAGCGACGCCGGCTGCTGACCACGGCGAGCTCTCCCCCGCCGGTCGACGGCACCGGTGCGGCGAAGCTCTGGGTCACCTCGCGCGCCCTCCGGCTGCGGCACGACCGGCCCGAGGCGTTCACCGGCTACACCCCGGTGGCCGCCACCGGACCGCGCTCCCACCACCTGCTGGCGTACGAGCGGACCGGCGTGCTCACCCTGGCGACGCGCCTGCCGGTCGGGCTGCAGGCAGGGGGCGGCTGGGACGACACCACGCTCGACCTCGGCGGCTGGGCGGAGGACGCCCTCACCGGCCGTACGTTCGACGGCGAGGTGGCCGTGGCCGAGGTCCTGCAGACCTACCCGGTGGCGCTGCTCGAGCGGCGTTAGCACGGCGCTCGCCCTGGTCGTGCGCGGTCACCGGGGTTGGACGGGTGACCAACCGCTCAGGCGCGGCGGACTTGTCTGGTTCTGGGAGGCCATCCGCCCAGCGCGATCGGCTAGGCTCGGAGAGATTATGAGGATCGACGACGATGCGCCATGTGGGTGTGGGCATCCCGGCGCAGCGCACCAGCACTACCGCAGCGGTACTGACTGCGCACTGTGCCCGCCGGGCGCCTGCCGCAGGTTCCGGTCCGCGAGCGGCCTGATCGGTGGACTCCGCAGGCTGCTGACCGCCAAGAATCCCGATCCACCGACCCCACTGTTCCTGGCGAGCTAGCCTCCCGGTTCGTCCTGATGGTCGTCGGCGCCGCCGGTGAGGTGCTCGTGCAGACGACGCGTCCGAGCGTCGCGGCGGCTCCGCAGGTAGAGCGCGGGACCCGCCGCATAGCCGGCCAGTTCCGCCCGCGCCAGTTCGCGCGGGAACTCCCGCGTCTTCGCCTCGTTCTTGCTCGATCGGGGGTCGAGCAGGCGCCGGAGCCCAGCCGGGATCCGGGTGACGATGCGCCCAGCGCTGCGTGGCCCGGCGACCAGATGCTTGAAGATCACCGCGCTCATACCGCTGCCGTACCCATACATCTGCGTGCGCAGACCGTCCATGTCCGACCGGGCGTAGTGCCGGATCACGGCCCGGGGTTCGTACACGATCACCCCGCCGGCCAGCACGACGGTCAGGAATGCCTCCAGATCCTCACCACCGCGGGTCTTGCTGCCGGCTCCGAGGGCGACGTCGAACCCGTTGTGGTCGCGAAGCCAGTCGGCTCGGAACGCCATGTTGTTGCCCGACCCGTACACGCCGGCCGAGTAGGGGAACAGAACGCCACCCTCGCCGCGCGGGCCGAGCCTCTCCAGGCCGGCGCGCGGAGTGCCGTCGCTCCACACGACGCGCTGGAACCCCTTGTCGAACGCGCCGAACTGCTCGAACCACGTCTGCGCAGGTGTCGCCAGCTCGGCGGGTAGGACGAGACCCGTCGCACAGACCACGCTCGGATGCTCATCGAAGGGCCGAACCAGGCAGGTCACCCATTCGGCATCGGCGAAGGCATCGTCGTCGGTGAAGGCGACGATGCTGCCGGTGGCGACGGCCAGGCCGGTGTTGCGGGCGACGGACAATCCACGTCGGTGCTCAGCGACGATCCGGAGGCGGCCGTCCGTCGCACCCGCCAGCATCCGACGCACCTGACCGGATTCGGGTCGGTTGTCGACCACGATCAGCTCGAGGCGTCGGTGGGTCTGGGCCAGCACGGACTCGACGGTCTGCACCAGCCGCTCGTCCTCACCCAGCGTGCAGATCACGACACTGACCAGTCGCGTCGAGACTGCCGGGCGTGATGGGCACGACTCGGTGCTGATCGTGCGAGGAACGGCTCGCAGGTCGTCGATCGGTACTCCGTCCTGCAGCAGATGCCGGACCAGCTGGTCGCGGAACCGCTCCGACGCCAACGCTGTGAGGTCGACACCGCGGCCGGCTCCCGGGTCCAAGAGCGAGATCGTGCCGAGCGGTTCCCCGTGCATCCGGACCAACAACGAGACCTGACCGAGCGCGTTGCACTCCGGCACAACCGCCGGGTCCGACAGCTCGACGTCGCCCACGGGCACAGGCATGAAGGTCTCGCCACGGAGGGGATCCGCAGGTGAGGGCTGGGGGCGCTCCATGCGGGGATCCTTTCATGGGGCCGGCCCGCGGGTTGCCGTCCAACGTCGTTCCCCGTGGGGGTGTCCAGCGGCCGGGTCGACTCGGGCTACGGTTCTCGATATGTCCGAGCTGCCCGAGAATCCGGCTCCCGTTCGCGTCGATGTGGTCGACCTCGCGGCCGATCTCCCACTGCTGCCGACCGACGGGCGCTACGCGTCCGTGTGGGTCGTGGGATGTCGAGATGGCATCCCGCAGGCGCTGGTGGAGGTGGATCTGACCGCTGATCCGTCAACCCACCAGCGGCAGCTGGAGGCACTGCGCGAGGTGCCACCGGCGCCCCGGGTGGTGGGGGCGGCGGACGTCACCGACGACCAGCTCCCCTTCATATCCGTGGTGATCCCCTCGATCGTGGCTCGCATCGACGAGCTGCACCGCTGCTTGACCAGCTTCGATGCGCTGGACTATCCCCGGATGGAGATCCTGCTCGTCGACAATCGGCGCGAGCTACCCGACCCAGATCCGTTGCCCGAGCTGATGGCCGGGCACGCCCACACCCGCTCGGTCCGCGAGCCGCGGCCCGGGATCTCGGCAGCCCGCAACGCCGGCTGGGCCGCTGCCCGCGGCGAGATCGTGGCGTTCACCGACGACGACGTGCATGTCGATCCGGGCTGGTTGCGAGCCGTCGGCAGCCGTTTCGTGGCCGAGCCGAGTCTGGATGCGGTCACCGGTCTCATCTTGCCCGCCGAGCTGGAGACCCCCGCCCAGCTGTGGTTCGAGCGGTACTACGGCGGCTTCAGCGGGGAGCGCACCTTCCAGCCGCTCACCCTGTCTGCCGGCACCGGCGTCCTGGGGCGGGCGCGAGTGACCGCGCACACCGTGTCCGGCGAGGCCGTTCGCACGTTCGCGATCTACGGCATCGGTGCGTACGGGGCCGGGGCCAACATGGCCTATCGCCGCGAAGTCTTGGAACGGAACGAGGAGTTCGACCTGACCTTGGGTACCGGGACACCGGCGCGCGGCGGGGAGGACCTTGCCGCGCTGATCGACCTGTTGTGGGCCGGCGGGAGGCTCGGCTACGAGCCCGCAGCCGTGGTGCACCACACCCATCGTCGAGAGTACGCCGAGCTCCGCAGACAGCTGCGGGGCAACGGCATCGGTTTCACCGCCATGCTCATCTCACTCCTGCGCCGCAACCCCGGTCACCTGGTGGCACTGGCCGCTCAGCTCCCGCTGGCCGCCCGGCGGATGCTGGTACAGAATCTGGCTCGACTCCGCGGCCGGCGGTCCGGCCCGGCGCCCACCGCTGACGCGGACGGCGCCCGGCTCTACCCGCCCACCCTCGCGATCGAGGAGATCCGGGGGATGATCACCGGCCCGCTGGCCTACCGACGCAGTGTCCGGGCGGACCGGGCCTGGGCGGCGTAGGCAGGAGGGGTCGCCGCGGCCGGGTTCGTGGGGCCGACGCTCAGGCGCGACCCGACGTCACCAGGGTCGCCGGGGCCCGGCGACGGGCCCCGGCCCAGGAGCGCGCAGCGGTGGAGTGCGCAGCAGGTCCATGACCAGCAGCACGAGCCCAGCTCCCGACAGACCGACCGCGAGACCGACCAGGCGACGGCCCGCCGACGGTCGGTCCGCCGTGAGGGTCGCCGCCGCCACCCAGGCCAGCGCGAGCAGCAGGCCCAGCAACATGGTCGGCGACCGCCAGCCGGCTGGAACGAGCCAACCGGCCGCGAAGATCGCCGCGACCACGGCGCCCAACGCCGGAGCGACCTCGAGTGCCGCACGAGTGACGCCACCAGGGGGGCGACCCGCTCGGACGAGGGCGCGCCGCCAACGTGGCCGGTGCACCCGGATGATGAGCAGGTTGGTGCTGACCAGGAGCAGCAGCACCATGCCCAGCCGTGGGTACCACAAGGTCGACCAGAGCATCGCCAGAACGATCAGCGTCACGACGGCCACACTCAACGCGACCATCGCCCCGAGCTGTGGCGCGCGGCTGCTTCGTTCCGCTGCCGACAGCAGGGCGTGACCCGGGGCCGAGACCAGGGCCAGCCCAAGAATCAGATAGCTGAACGGATCGAGCTGACCCAGGGCAGCCAGGACCGCCGCCGCCATGGCGAGGACGGAGGTTGCCGCCGCGCTGAGCTCGGCGCGCGACGTGGTGCCCGGCGGGTCTGCGGGAGCCGCCCCAGCCACGTCGACGCTCGGCACGTCGAGGCTCACTGCGAACCGACCTCGCGCGGACCCCTCAGTTCGACCGGCACGCGGCCCGCTGTGCCCAGCTGGTGGCGCGGCCTGGCGACAGCCCGCCGGTGGTTCACCTGGCTCATGCGTAAACCGTACCCGCCAGCCGCCTCCGCGAGGCCGGGCTCTCGCCTGGGCACGGGGGCGGCGGCCCTCCCCTCGAAGCAGGCGCGCGACGCAAGGCTGGCCGGAGTCCACCGACGAGGTCACGATATGGTCACGCTGCCGTACCGCGCAGAGTGAGAGCAGGCGAATGTCCCGATCCGCTGTCTGTCCAGCCCACCCTCGCCTCCCCGGACGGAGCCTGTCGCGATGGACCCGAATCGGCGCGGCCCTCTGTGTCGTAGCGATGATGATGTTGGCCTGGCTGCTTCCGCCGGCTGCCGCGGCGACCACCTTCACCCTGGTGGAGCTCTCGGCGCAGGTGTCGGGCACGTCGGTGACGGCCAGCGCGGTCGTGCGCGCGTCGGCTCCCACGGCCGTGCAGGCGTTCGGGGTCTGCGTCCGTGGCGCCTCGGATGCGAACCTGGACTTCTGGAAGCTGCCGGCTACCATCACGACCGCCGGCACGACGAGTCCAGCCCAGACCAGGAGCTTCGCGCCGGGCACCTACGATTACTTCGTGTGCCTCTACACCAGCGCGCGGTGGGAGACCGTCGGAAGGACCACCAGCTTCACCGTGCCGGCCGCAGGGGATGCGCCGACCGTTCCGCCAGTGACCCCCGGGACGGATTCCTCGGATCTCCCGATCGGTGACCTTCCGGGGTGGCACCAGACATATCGTCAGGACTTCAGCACCGACGCCGCGGTCGGGGAGGTCGGCAGAGTCTACGGCCAGCACATGCGCGGGTACGACGCCGTTCCGGACACCAGCGGTCGAGGTCGGTACACCCCCGATCGGGTCCTGTCGGTCTCGGGCGGTGCATTGCGCTACAGCCTGCACACCGAGAACGGCAGGCCGCTGGTCGCCGCCCCCGTCCCGCTCGGTTGGGACGGCCAGGTGTACGGCCGGTTCTCCGTGCGGCTGCGCACCAACGACACCTCGGGGTACAAGCTCTCCTTTCTGCTCTGGCCCACCTCCAACGACTGGGACGAGGGTGAGGTCGACTTCCCCGAGGGCAACCTCGGCCACGCCCCCTACGGCGCGTCGGTGAAGAAGGGGTCGCTGACCCCGCAGGGGAACGTGAGCTGGGACCCGGACACTGTTGCGGTGTGCCCGACCGACATCTCGGAATGGCACGTCGCCACCACGGAGTGGCGTCCCGGACTCGTGCGCTGGCTGTGGGACGGAGTCGAGGTCGGCCGCACCACCAGCCCCGCGACGGTGCCCGACACCGCCTTCCGCTGGGTCCTGCAGGCCGAGACCTCGGACTGGAACGTCGTCCCGTCACCCTCGAGCGTGGGTGACGTACAGGTCGACTGGTTGACCGCGTACGCCTATACGGGGTAGTCGCCGACGTTGGGACGGCCGTCGCGATCAGGGGGCGCGTGCTAACGTCTTCCGCGATCACGTCCAGACAGAGAGACAAGGCCCCATGACAGTGCGGAGCATGGCGCGCACGGTGGTGCGTAGTCTGCGACAGGACGTCAGTTGGGGTGTGCACCAGCTGGTGATCAACGGGATCGCCGGGTCGTACCTCACTCCCAGGCTGGCCCGGATCGCGCTGTACCGCCTGATGGGGGTCCGGGTGGATACGACGGCGATCTTCGACGGCTGCACCTTGGTGGGTGGCGCCCAGATCACCATCGGCAGGGACACCTTCCTCAACCGAGCGTGCTACCTCGAGGCGGTCGGGCCGATCTCGATCGGGGCAGCAACAGCCGTCGGAATGGAGGTCGCCTTCATCACCAGCCACCACCCGATCGACAAGGACGGCCGGTTCAGTGTCGAGGCGACCGGGTTGCCCATCACCGTGGGTGATCGCTGTTGGATCGGGGCCCGGGCCACCATCCTGCCCGGAGTCACCATCGCCGACGACGTCGTCGTGGCCGCCGGGGCTGTCGTCGCCAAGGATTGCGCCACCGGCGGGCTGTACGCCGGGGTGCCGGCCCGGCGCATCCGGGATCTCGTCGATCCGGTTCTGACCGAGGCCGCCGGCTCCGAGGGCTCGTCATAACCGCCACCGTCGGCTCCGAAAGCTCCACCCACGTCGAGCTTCCGGTTCGCCGCCTGCAGTTCCTCACCGAGCGACCGCTGGTGCTCCAGCTGGCCGGCGCGCTAACGGCCCTCGCCCTGTGGCTGGTGTCGCTGCCCTTCGTCGACATCTCTGACATCTCCGGCTGGGGGCTGCTCTCGGCCGTCCCGGTGACCTGGTGGCTCGCACTGGCCCTGGCGGTCCTGGGCCAGGCGGCGGCCATCCTCAGCGGACGGCTCCGCCCGGCCGTGTTCTGGCTGTACCAGGCAGCGTTGATCCTGCTGCTCTACGCCACGACGGCCTCGCGCTACGAGTTCCCCCGCTATCCGTGGACGTACAAACATGTCGGTGTTGTCGAGGAGATGCTGGCCAACAACGTGCTGGCCACCGGAGACCTCTACCGTTGGATCGACATCTACCACAACTGGCCGGGCTTCTTCCTGCTGGCCGCCCTGGTCAGCACGATTCTGTCGGTCGATCCACTGACGGTGGCGCACTGGGCCGAGCCCGTGCTCGCCTTCGCCGCCGCAGGTGCCGTCGGCTACGCCATCCGGGCGCTGACCCAGAACCGGACGGTCGTCTGGCTGACCATTCTGCTCTTCACGCTGGGCAACTGGATCGGCAGCAACTACTACTCCCCGCAGGCCCTGGCCACGGTTCTCGGCTCGCTGTTCCTCGGCGTGGTGCTCCGCACCATGCCCGTGCGGGATGCCGAGGGCCAGATCGTCGTCCGCTCCTTGGTCGCCCGGCTCCTGCGCAACCGGAGCATCATCGGGTTGGCACCGACCGGCGACGGCCTGTTCAGCCGGCAGCCCGCCTTCGGCTGGCTGGTGGCGACCGCGCTCTGGGCGGCACTGGTGGTGACCCACCAGCTGACCCCGGTCGCTGTCGCGTTCCAGCTGGCCGCGCTGTGGTTGCTGGTCCGGATTCGGCCGTGGTGGTTGCTGCTGGTCTGGGGGGCGCTGGAGGTGGGTTGGATCGCCTCGGCGATGTCGTTCCTGGCGAACAAGTTCACCCTGTTCCAGAGCGATGCGCTGGCTGACTTCGGCTGGCCGGGCACTCAGCTCAATCCTTCCCTGCCCGGCATGGTCGTGGTCGGTCTGGCGGCTCCGGTGCTCGCCGCGACGCTGCCCGCCGTCGCGGTGGCCGTCGGCGGTTGGCTGTTCCTGCGCCATCGCCAGCTCCACCTGATCGCCCTCACCCTCGGCCTGGTACCTCCCACCCTGCTGATCGTGCAGACGTACGGGGGCGAGGCGGTCTTTCGGGTGTACCTCTACGGCCTGCCGTGGTTCAGCTCGCTGATCGCCCTCGCGATGATCCGGTTCTGGGCCAGCCGCTGGTTGGGCCGTCTGCTGGCACTCGCGGGACTGACGGTCTTCACCGCGATGTCCTCCGCGGCCAGCTTCGGCCAGGAGCTGATCAGCTACGTCCCGCCCGGTGACGTCCGCGCTTCAGTCTGGTACGAGACCCAGACACCTGAGCGGTCCCAGGCGATCGCTCCGACCGGAATCGGCTTCCCGCTGCAGATGACCGCGGGCTACCCCACCCGGATCACGACGCGGCCGTCGCTGAGCGACTTCATCGGTAAGCCGCCGTTGGACGCCGGTCCGGAGGTAGCGCTGGACAACGCTGTTGCCGATCTTGAGGCGGGCGGGTTCCGCGAAGGTTACCTGGCCATCAGCAACCAGCAGCGCACGTATGCGGAGATGTACGGCATCGCCACCCGCAGGCAGTACGCCGATCTCGTGAACGCCCTTTACCGGTCCTCGACGTGGCAGGTGGTCTATGACGCCGAGGGCGTGGTGATCGCCCACTATCGCGCGTGACGGCCAGGACGAGCGCGGGCCACCGGCGGCTCCTGATCTTGACCGCACTGGGCGCCGTCGCCGCGCTCGCGGTGCTGGGCCTGCTGGTCGCGTTGGCCGTTCGTACCCCGGCGCCTCCCGGTCCCCTGCTGTGGGCGGACGAGTTCTCGGGGGCGGCGGGATCTGGTCCTGACCGGACCCGCTGGAACTACGACATCGGTGGCGACGGCTGGGGCAACAACGAGCTGCAGCGCTACACCGACAGCCCCGCCAACGTGAGTCTGTCCGGAGACGGGCACCTGATGATCACGATCCGCCAGGACACCTCGGGAGAGTCGTGCTGGTACGGAACCTGCCGATACACCTCGGCGCGACTCAGCACGCTTGGCACCTACGGAGTGCGCTACGGGCGTCTGGAGGCCCGGATGAAGCTGCCAACCGGACGGGGCGTCTGGCCCGCGTTCTGGACCGCCGGCGAGAACCTTGCGACGGTGGGGTGGCCGGCGGCCGGTGAGATCGACGTGATGGAACACCTGGGCCATGAGCCGCGGCGGATCTACGGCGCGCTGCACGCCCCCGACCGCAACCCCCTGTTCAAGCAGGATCTCCCGCTCACCTCGTCGTTCGCCGCGGAGTTCCATACCTTCGCCGTCGAGTGGCGGCCGGAGTCGATCACCTGGTTCCTGGACGGCAAGGCGTTCCACACCGAGCAGCTGGGAACCCTTGGGGCACCCGGCGCGGCGTTCGGCCTGTCGCACTACCTCTTGCTCAACGTCGCCGTGGGCGGGAGCTGGCCCGGGGAACCCGACGCCGACACGACCTTCCCGCAGACGGCACTGATCGATTACGTACGGGTGTACGAGCTCGCCTGACCGCCCACCGATAGGCTGACCTGGGCTTGCAGAAAGGCAGCGTCTTGGCGGAATCCGATCGTCTCGAAGGGCAGACATTCCTGCGGTGGATCTTGCAGGACTGGCTGGTCAATGCCGGACACCGCGACTCCCAGCTGGTGGCGCTCTGGTTCCGCGTCGCCCAGTGGTCCCACGACCGCTGGGGTCGGCCCGGCCGCCAGTTGAACGCGCTCTACCACCTGTTCACCTCGCTGCTGTGCAGCGTGGAGCTCCCGCCTGAGCTCCACATCGGGCCGAGGCTGCGGATCTTCCACCCGCACAGCATCGTGCTGAACCCGCAGGTCCGCCTCGGCGCAGACTGCGTGCTCCGGCAGAACGTCACCATCGGCAACGTGGTGCGCCGAGACGGTACGGAGAAGGGTGTGGCCACCGCCGGCGACGGGGTGGAGTTCGGCGCGGGCTGTGTCGTGGTCGGACCCGTGCACGTCGGCAGCCATGCCCGAGTGGGAGCGCTCGCCCTGGTCATTCGCGATGTACCCGACTACGGGGTCATCGTCGCCAGCCCGGCCGATCTGCTGCGTGTCGACGCCAACGGGGCCTGAGCCCACGACCATGACGGTCACCGCTGGTGGGCGCGCGATCCTGGCACACACGCAGACCCTCGAACCCCTCGGCGGGGTCGAAATCTGCACGCTGCAGGACAGCCTCGCGCTGGCCGCGCGCGGGCACCGGATCAGCGTCTTGTTCGGCGCCGAAGGATCGATGCGCCCGACCTACGAGGCGGCCGGCGTCGGCCTTCGCGGCCCGTACCCGTTCGCCTTCGCACCGCGCCGCGCAGTTCACGACCTGCGCAGCTTCCTGCCGGCTGCCCGGGCGGCGCGCGCGACCAGACCCGATGTGGTGTGGCTCAACCGGATCGAGCACCTCATCTGGGGCCAGGTCGTCTCCCGCTGGGCCCGCTGCCCGTTGGTCTGTCACCTGCATGGGCCGCCGGTCTACAACCGGATGGCAGCGGTGGGGCGCGGCGTCGCCCACTTCGTCGCCGTGTCGGAGTTCATTCGACAGCGCTACCTGGAACGCGGCATCGCTCCGGATCGCATCACGCGTGTGTACAACGCTCTGCCCCCCGGCGGGTACCCGATGGGGGGGCTTGCTGAGCGGGCCGCGGCCCGTGACCAGCTGGGGATTCCAGCCGAGGCGCCGGTGGTCCTGTGTTACGGCCAGCTCAGCACTGCAAAGGGTCTGTCGACCTTGATCGAGGCCTGGCGGGCGGTCTCCACGGCCCGCCCGGACGCGCGGCTGGTGCTCGTGGACGCCACCTCTGGCCGACCGGAGCAGGCGATTATCGACGACCTCGATCGCCTCGAGCCCAGCTCCTCCCAGCGATTCCCGGTCACCGGCGACGTCGTGCCCTTCCTGCACGCGGCCGATGTCGTGGCCTTCCCCAGCTGGCTTCCCGAGGCGTTCGGCCGGGTCGTCCTGGAGGGCATGGCCACCGGCCGACCGGTCGTGGCCTCCCGGGTCGGCGGCGTGCCGGAGATCCTCAGCGGGGAGATGGCGCGTTTCCTGGTCGAACCCCGTTCCGCCGACGCACTCGCAGCGAGCCTGCTGAGCGTGCTGGACTGGCGGGAGCGGGAACCCGGGCTGCAGTTTGCCTGCGCTGCGTGGGTCGAGGAGCACTTTCCGTACTCTGCGCATCTCACTGAGCTGGAGAACATCCTGCAGCAGCACGCGAGATCATGACGACGGCCCGTTGCGAGCGATGCGCAGCCGTATCCAGAGCCAGGGCACACAGCCGACCGCCACCGCGAGCCGGGCGATGTTCCACCCGGTGGTCTGCGGCAAGGCCAGCGTTGCGCCGCTCACCGCACAGCCGAGAAAGATCAGCAGCCACAGGCTGGTCGGCGTCCGGGGCCAGCGCGGTGTCTTGGGCAGCAGGTGGAGCTGCAGCACGGCCGCCAGGGTGAATGCTGCGACCGTTGCTGCGGCCGAGCCCGCGATCCCGAAGTATGGAACCAAGACCACGTTCAGGGCGATGTTGCTCACCGCGGCGATGCAGGCGACAGCCCCGATCGCCCGGCCGCGACGGAGCGCGAGCAGCTCGCGGCCGGTCGCGCCACTGGCCGCCACGGGAATGGCCGACAGGGCCACCAGGAAGACCACCAGCGACAGAGACTCCGGCCGGAAGCTGGCTGGAGCCACGATGCGCAGCGCGATCGGCGCAGCGAGGGTGATGCCGACGATCATCGGCACCAGCAGCTGGTACAGCTCGTTGCGGGCCGTTTCAGCGAGCGCGAGCCGCTCCGCCCGGTCCCGTAGTGCGGCGAACCTGGGGGTCCACGCCTGGCTGACGAACACCATGAGCAGCACAACCACATACCCCACGGTGTAGGCGACCTGGTAGCGGCCGACCTCGGCGGAGCCCAGGAAGCGCTGGACGACGATCCGGTCACCGGCGTTCAGCACGAAGGCCGACAGTGCGCTGAGCGCGAGGGGCGCACCGAGCCGGAGCGCGCGTCCGGCCAGCCGCAGCTCGACCAGGCCGCGAAGCCGGGGCCGGACCAGGACGACGGCGAAGACCCCTGCCAGCACCTGACTTGCGACGCCGCCCCAGACGTAGACCGTCGCGTCCCGGCTGACCACCAGGATGAGCGCGATCCCGACGACCTGCCCCCCTACCGCGGAGACGGCACTGATGATGGTGAAGCCCTTCAGCCGATCCTCGGCCAGCAGCAACGACAGCATCACGTGGACAGCTGCACTGGGTCCGGTCCAGAGGAAGGTCGCGAGCAGCAAGGTCGAGAAAGACCCGTAGCCGAGGGCCTCGCTCCAGAACGGGGCGGTGGCCGCCGCGACGAGCACCGTGACGCTGATCAAGGCCACGCTGAAGGCCACCAGTCCACGAGCCTTCGCGCTGTCGCCGTCCTCGGCCCGCTGGATGACCAGCGCCTGGTCGAGACCCAGCACGGCCAGCACGCACAACAGCTGGTACAGCGCCATGGCCGAGGCGAGGCGCCCGAACTCGTCCGGGCCCAAGGAGTGCGCCAGGATGGGGGAGACGATGGTGGCCGCCAGCGTCTGGAACGAGAAGACCACCACGTACAGCAGGCCGCGTCCGAACAGCCCGGACTGTCCACCGGATGCCGACGTCGTCTCGTTCAGCTCGAGCTCGTTCGCTCCGGGGTTGGGGGGCAGGGCGACCCCCACCTCGGCACCGGACTCGACGCGGGTCACCCCGGTACCTCGTGCTCACGGGCCCGTACCGCGCTGGTGCCTGCGTGCTGCGCGTCCGCGGGCACGGAGGTGGGCGTGTTCGCAGGTCCGGCAGGGGTACCGGTCGACGTCTGATCGTCAGTCGTCACAGGTTTCTCGTCCTTCCAGGGTCTGGCTAGACTCCGATTTGCCGGTCTCGACCCGGCCCCCGTCCGTCGAGACTGCCGTCGAGCAGCGGAGGAGCTCAGCGAGGCTCGCCGACGATCCGCCACCTGGAAGCCCTCGGCACGCACCCCGCGAGCTCGGTCGGACCCTCGCCCATCTCCTCCGGGGACGTCAGGCAACTATAGGCGGCTGAGAGCCCGCGTCCGTACCGGAGCCTGGTTCGCCGGGCCCGCCGTAAGCAGCATCACGAGGGCGGGCCGAGGTTGCCGGGGATCGGCGCCCCCGATCCAGATCTCCCTCAACGACCTGGCTTGTCCGGCGGGACGGTGTACTCCCGTTCGAACCAGGCGGCCTCGGGCCGATTCCGACAGGCCCGGTCGCTGGCGCAGGTGTTGGCATCGTTCCTCGCGTAGGTGAAGAAGATTCGCTTCTTGGCGGCCAGCGCCTTACCGGAGACGTTCGCCGAGCGCTTCGACATCCCGTAACCGACGTAGTACCTCGGAACGACGGCCAGACGCGACTCGGTCACTCCGGCCGTGACGAACAGTCCGACCTGCTGGTGATCGCTGTGATCTCCCTGCTGATCACGGATGTCCAGGGTCCGCAGCTCCTTCGGGTTGGCCTTCACGATCAGCTCGCGCAGGACGTCGATCAGCTCGGTCCGGTTGTAGCTCGAGCTGGAGTCCACGGTGGAGACTCTCGACAGGCTGTCCTGCCACAGCCCGAGCAGGCTGCGACCACCGGTCTGGGGGTATCCCTGTCCGGCGAGATTCCCGTCGGGTAACCGCAGGAACACCAGCGACACCTCCGGGCGGGCCGTCAACATGGTCAGGATCGCGGGACGCCCCGGGATCCCGGCGTCGGCAGTGGTCCACTCGTTCTCGACCCCGGCCATCTGGCTGTACGCCGCCTGCAGACCCAGTTCGCGTCGCTGCCAGTAGGTCGCGGGCTGCCCGTTGTCGCCGGCCGTCACGACGACGGTTCGCACACACTTTCCGGTCTCGATGCCGCGGAACAGGGTGGGGCTGAGGAACAGCAGGTCGTCGTCGGGATGGGCGATCACGTTCAGGATCGAGCCCGCCGCGCAGGCGGCGGACGTGGACGGCGCCGAAGGGGTGGAGCCCGAGGCCGGCTTGCCCCAGACCTCGACCTCGGCCAGACCGACGTTCGCGGTCGTCGGTCGCACCTTCGTGACCCTGACCCGGACGGCACTGGCCACCCGTCTACCGAACGTCACCTTGAGGCTGGCGCCGTCGTTGGGCAGCTCCCCCACCCACCACGCCTGACCTCCGTCGAAGGTCAGTTCGGCGGCCAGGATGCCGTCCCGGTCGTTGGGGCGGTCGTGCAGGACGATGTGGTTGATCACCTGAGGCCTGTCCCACCGCAGCTCCAGCCAAGCACCAACACCCTCGCTGTCGCTCGACCACTCCTTGGTGTGGTCGCCGGGATAGCCACCCACCACGCCGTCGACGGCGCTCCGGACACCCTGGTCCGCACTGGCCTGGGTGGACGCCGTCACCTGCGCTTCTGCAGCGAGGTTGTGGGACGACACCCTCGTCCAGATCACGATCAACCCGGTGGCCAGCACAGCAGCGACTACCCCGATGATCAGTACTGTGCGGCCCGCATTTCGGCGCTCCGTCACGCCTTGATGCTAGCGGTCAGGTCCGGTCGCTCGTGCGGAACCACTGTCGCGGTGCCGAGCGGCCCACCCAGCGGACACGGATCTCCGGCTCAGACGGCCCACAGTGGCGGCCTGCGGCTCGGCTGGGTGTCGAGCCGAGGCACGGCCCGGCCCAGGGGGCTGCTGGACCGTGCGGCCTTGCCGCGCAGGTAACCGGCCGCGGTGACAGAAAGAGCCAAGACGATCGCGGCCGCGCCGGACCAGCCCTGCGCGGCGCCGGTGCTCCGGCGACCGATACCGCGGCGCACCTCGCGCAGGACGCCTCGGGGCAGGACCTTGGCTGCGTAGCCTCGTTCGGTCGCCAGTGCTGACTGCGAGCCGACCATCTGAGAGACCGCGGCCTTCGAAACGCCTTCGGCGAAACACCGGCGCCACAGGTACTTCCAGGTCAGTCGATCCGGACTGACCTGATGCCGCACCACCGCCCGTGGCTCGAAGAGGATGTCAGCGAGCGGATACGCCGCGCGCGCCCGGATGCACAGCTCAGTCTCCTCACATCCGAGGGGCGTCCTGCCGACCCGCCCCAGGTCCTCCGAGAATCCACCGATCCGATCGAACACGTCGCGTCGAAACCCCATGTTGCATCCCATCAGGTTGCGTACCGACGCGACCTCTGTCGGCTGGCCCTGGTAGGTGCAACCCACCACCCAGTCCAGCTCTCCGCGCCCGCCGGGGTCGCGACTGGGCAGCGTCGGTGGCCGATCACGGCCCGCCGGCCACCGGGGAGTCGCCACTCCACCGACGGCGATGACCGAGGAGTCCGCGTAGTGCTCGGTCAGGCTGGACAGCCAACCGGGCTCGGCCGCCGCATCATCGTCGAGAAAGACGACGATGTCAGAGCTGACGTGCTCGAGCGCGGTGTTGCGTGCCCCCGAGAGACCCTTCTTGCGGCGGTTCGGCACGACCTGCAGGTGCGGTAGGTCAGGTACCAGCTCCCGCTCGGCCCGGGCCGCCAACGCGTCGTTGTGGTCCACGATCAGCCAGAGCTCGTCGGGTGCCGGATCCTGCGCGCCCGCCGACCGGATCGAGGCCGACAGGTCGTCCCAGCGGTCAAGTGTGTAAGCGCAGACCACGACCGCGGTGGTGGGAAGGTTCGTCATCCCAGCATTGTCGCTGCGGCGGGCTCGGTGTGGGTGGTCTGGTGGGTGTGGCGCTCGATGAGGTCGGTGCGCGGGTGGAGGTAGTCGCGGACGTCGTCGAGGTTGGTGATGGCCGGCTGGCGGCGGGCGTGGCGCATCCGGCGGTACTCGGCCGCGATCGTGCGGAGCACCCGGAAGCCGTCGGAGAAGGTCCGCAGGTTGCTCTCGCCGTGGATCCGGGACAGCTCGACACTGGCCACCTCGGTGATCGTGACCTGGGACGCTGCCATCCGGCAGTTGATGACGGTCTCGATCTCGAAGCCGTCACCCCACAGCATGCCGCCGTCGGGGGCAACCAGATCCAGCGCCGGCAGCTCCAGCTGCGGCACCAGATCCCGCCAGAACGCGTTGTAGCCGTAGCACAGATCGGAGAACTGCGTCCCGAACGCGGTGTTCGCGACCAGGTTCAGCATCGCGTTCCCCCAGCCACGCAGCCGGGTGATGTCCTCGCTGCCCCCACCGACCGCGAACCGCGAACCCTTCGCGAAATCCGCGCCGTCGACCAACGCCTGCACGAACCTTCCGATCTCGGCCGGATCAGCCGAACCGTCGGCGTCGAACATCACGATGATGTCCCCCGACGCAGCCAGGAACCCAGCCGCGAGCGCATTCCCCTTGCCCTTGCGGGTCTGCCGCACCACCAAGATCTCCGGCAGCACCTCACGGGCCGCCTCCACACTGCCGTCGACGGAGTTCCCGTCGACCAAGATCACCTCGTGGACCTCCGGCAGCTGCGGCAACACCTCACGCAGGTTGGCCGCCTCGTTCTTCACCGGCACGATGACCGACACCGTCGGCCGTACATAGTTGCGCTTCATCACAAATCCCCCGAAGATCTGGCTCGGGGGTCTCGTCATCCACCCATCGATGCACCCCCGTGACATCGATGTCATTTAGTTTAACTTTCCACCGAGCCCGGCACGCCCAGGATTCCTCAACCATCTCCATGACCTGCGTCACAGGACCCGGCCACCGCCGCAGCGGCCCGGACGGCGCGCCGCGCGGGGATCACACGTGGGCATACTCCAGATCGTGCAACCGGTGGGCCCAGATCCAGTCCTGCCCGCGGGCAGCCAGGCTGCGGAGGTCGGGCAGCTCGACCGGCCCGCTGAGCAGGTGGATCGATCGGACCAGGCGTCCGGTCGCCTGCGACCAGGCTGCGACCTCGGACGGGGGACGTCGGACGGATGGCCCGTCCGCGCGGTGGATCGACGTCAGGACGACGACGGGGCGTGACGCCTCAGGTGGCCGGATGATCACGTCAGCGGCGATCGACCAAGGTCGACCGGGTAGCGCAACCGGACCCGGGCCCATGGTGAACGTAGCGTCGCCGTCACGGCGCGACAGCGGACCAGATCCCTGGCTGTACCCACGGTCGGTCAGCCACCGCTGGACCAGGCCGAGATCGTGCCGACGGCAGGCCTGTCGCAGGAAGTCACGGGCCAGGGAGTCGCACAATCGGTTGGCGACGGCGAGGACCGCGAGCCGACGTTGAGCCGGCGCCGGCGGGTCGTGGCTGCCCAGCCAGCTGAACAGATCCGGATCCAGCGTGCCACGAATCACTCTGCAGATACGGGCGAGCTGCGCGTCGAGCTCACTCGGCGACATCCTGCCCGGGAGGCGATCCTGCTCGAGAGCCAACACGACCGACTTCTCGGCTCTGGCCAATCCGGCCAGCCGCTCTCGGGCCAGGGGCGGTGCAGTGCTCATCCGCTGGGTCGCCAGGATGCTCGGATTCCGTCGCAGGATCTCAGGCGTCACCGTTCGCAGGTCGCTGGTGAGGTCCAACATGCGCTCGACGTCCACCACCGACTTGGCGCGCGCCCGGCGATGGGCATCCTGCCCTTCGGTGAGCAGCCAGGTCTGATGGGCCGCTCGAGCGGCGCTGAGGTCGGAGCGCCATCGCTGCTCCTGGTCTGCGTTGATCACTGATCTGGACTCCTACTCAGATCGGTCCACCCCGCCGGAGGGTGTCACCGCCAGGGCGCTGAGACATCACCGGAAAGACCCCCGGGGAGGAAACTCAGCCCACAGCCTGGGCGCAGCAGCTAGGCCAGCTGAGCGGCGGGCTCGGTGTGGGTGGTCTGGTGGGTGTGGCGCTCGATGAGGTCGGTGCGCGGGTGGAGGTAGTCGCGGACGTCGTCGAGGTTGGTGATGGCCGGCTGGCGGCGGGCGTGGCGCATCCGGCGGTACTCGGCCGCGATCGTGCGGAGCACCCGGAAGCCGTCGGAGAAGGTCCGCAGGTTGCTCTCGCCGTGGATCCGGGACAGCTCGACACTGGCCACCTCGGTGATCGTGACCTGGGACGCTGCCATCCGGCAGTTGATGACGGTCTCGATCTCGAAGCCGTCACCCCACAGCATGCCGCCGTCGGGGGCAACCAGATCCAGCGCCGGCAGCTCCAGCTGCGGCACCAGATCCCGCCAGAACGCGTTGTAGCCGTAGCACAGATCGGAGAACCGGGTCCCGAACGCGGTGTTCGCGACCAGGTTCAGCATCGCGTTCCCCCAGCCACGCAGCCGGGTGATGTCCTCGCTGCCCCCACCGACCGCGAACCGCGAACCCTTCGCGAAATCCGCGCCGTCGACCAACGCCTGCACGAACCTTCCGATCTCGGCCGGATCAGCCGAACCGTCGGCGTCGAACATCACGATGATGTCCCCCGACGCAGCCAGGAACCCAGCCGCGAGCGCATTCCCCTTGCCCTTGCGGGTCTGCCGCACCACCAAGATCTCCGGCAGCACCTCACGGGCCGCCTCCACACTGCCGTCGACGGAGTTCCCGTCGACCAAGATCACCTCGTGGACCTCCGGCAGCTGCGGCAACACCTCACGCAGGTTGGCCGCCTCGTTCTTCACCGGCACGATGACCGACACCGTCGGCCGTACATAGTTGCGCTTCATCACAAATCCCCCGAAGATCTGGCTCGGGGGTCTCGTCATCCACCCATCGATGCACCCCCGTGACATCGATGTCATTTAGTTTAACTTTCCACCGAGCCCGGCACGCCCAGGATTCCTCAACCATCTCCATGACCTGCGTCACAGGACCCGGCCACCCTCAGGCCGCGAGCTCCTGCGTCCACGTACCCACTGGCTCCAGCTCCGTACGCCGAGGGGCGACCTCGACCGCGGGCGCCGTGCCGGAGTGCACACGACGGTACTCGGCCACGATCGTCCGCAGGACGCGGAAGCCGTCCCGGAACGTGCGGAGGTTGCTCTCGCCGAACGCGCGCTGGCGTTCGATGCTGGGCACCTCGACGATGCGGACTCCTGCTGCGGCGAACCGGCAGTTGATCACGGTCTCGATCTCGAAGCCGTCACCCCAGACCATGCCCGACTCCGGGGCGGCCAGGGTGACGTCCGGCAGGGCCAGCACCGGTACCAGGCTGCGCCAGAAGGCGTTGTAGCCGTAGCAGAGGTCGGTGAACGACGTTCCGAACCCCAGGTTGGCCAGCAGGTTCAGTGACCCGTTGCCCAGGGAACGCAGGCCGGTGATGTCCTCGCTACCGCCGCCGGCGACGAACCGCGAGCCCTTGGCGAAGTCGGCGCCGTCGACGAGCGTCTGAACGAAGGCGGGGATCTCCGCCGGGTCGGCCGAGCAGTCCGCGTCGAACATGACGATGATGTCTCGGGAGGCCGCCAGGAAGCCGCAGGCCAGTGCATTCCCCTTACCCTTCCGCGTCTGGCGCACAACGATCACGTCCGGTCGGAGCTCCCGGGCAACGGCGATGGTGTCGTCGGTCGAGCTGCCGTCGACCAGGACGATCTCATACTCGAGGGGCAGCTGGGGCAGGATCAATCGGAGGTTGTTGGCCTCGTTCTTGGCGGGAATGACGACCGATACGGTTGGCGTGCTGGCGATCATGATGTGTGGCCTCGACTTTGTCAGGTGGCCCCGGGATGGGCCTACCCCAGAAGGTTGAACGATCAACCTCCGGACCTGCCTGGCTCCGCACCAAGGTCGCCTCAGTTCTTCATCAATGCTGCTCTGCGCCGATCATGAGCCAAACGCCGGGCCGTTGGCGAAGCGATGTCTGTCGCGTGCGGGAAGGTCGGTCGAACGGCTGGCGCGGCGCCGGCTTGAGCCAGTCCTGAGGTTTGGGCTCCAGGAGATCGATGTCCGTCTACCCTGGTGTCGATCCATCCGGCGCTTCGGGGAGGTCCCGGTCGATCACCCCGCGCATGGGTGCGCGAGCCCCGGTCGATCCGCGCGATGGGCCGTACCGGAGTCATGCCCCAGACCCCACCGAAGGGCGGCCAGACGTGGTGAATGCCGACCAGCCGAGCAGATGGAAGCACGACATCACCGCCGCGGTATCGCTACACGACCGCTGGTTCGTCGATGCCGCGCATCAAGCGTTTCGCGAGGCCCGGCACCGGTCCTCAGCCGATGTCGACCGAGTCCTCCGCGGAACCGACGATCTGCGGGACATCTCGCCCCGGACACTACGCGATGACCCGGCCGCGGTCTGGGTCCTGCGGATGAGCGCTGCCCCTCCTCTCACCCGTGATCGACTGGCGAGCCTGGCGGAGACCTCCACGCCGGTCATCAGCTCGTTGGAGAAGGGCGGTCGCCCGGGACGTCTGGCCGAGTGCGACCTGGACGCCACGCTGCATCGGTTGAGTGTGGTTCTGGACGGCATGCTCGACAGAGAGCTGTTTCGCTGGCTGGTCGATGGCAGCCGGCCCGACCCGTCGGACCGCGGGCACGCGATCACGTTTGTCGCAGACCGGACATGCCACGCGCTGGCCGCGCACATCCTCCAGCACGCACAACAGCAGCGTCAACGGCGCACGGTCGAGGGCTGGCTCGAGTCGTACGGCTATCGAGTGCGAGAGGTGGCGACCGACCTCGATCCGACGAACCTGGCGCCCGGCACCTACGTCAGCGGTGCCCGGGTCGTCGTCGGCACCCGATCTCCGCTCGAGGTGCCCGTGGACCTGATGGTGCAACCTCACGACAAGGCGCGCCACCGGCCGCTGTTCATCCAGGCTGGGTCATTCGACTCGACCAAGCCGACCCGGAACAAGGAGGCGCAGCGGGCACGTCACCTTCGGGACCACTTCGGCGGCGAGATCGTCAGCGTGCTGCTACTGGGTGGTGTCCTCGACCAGCGCTACCTCGGCGAACGCGCAGCGGAAGGCATCGACTGGATCTGGGAACATCGGGTGGGTGACCTCATCGCGATGGGACTCTGACGCCGCTGGCGGACGGCCATGATGGCCGCCATGCGTCGCCGAGCGCAGTCGGTGATCGGGCTCGCCTGCTGTCTCGTCGCCGGACTGGGAGGGTGTTCGGCCGGGGTTGGGTCGACGGTCTCGTCGGCGCCGGCCGACCCCTGGGCGGCATGGCACCGCGCCCTCGCCGACCAGGCCACAGGACCGGCCACCTGGGTGGCCTACGGCGACTCCATCACCGAGGGTCAGGGGGCGTCGTCGCGGGAGCGTCGGTGGATCGACCTGACTGCACAGAACCTGCGGTCGCAGTCCGGATCGCCCGCCGGGGCCGGCTACCTGCCCGGGTGGTACGCGGTCTACGAACCCGACTCCGGCTGGAAGCCCTACCGCGCCCGTTCCGGCCCCGTCACCGAGGAGAAGTTCGGCTCGTTGGGCCTGCGGACGGCGGTGCTGCCCGAAGGCTCACGCCAGACCTACCAGGTCGAGGGCACGTCAGTCGACATCTACTACGCGACCAACGGGGGGGTCTTCCAGGTCATCGTCGACGGCGTGGCGGCATCGGCCGTCGACTCGTCCGGAGTCTATGCCAGTGCGAACCGGACCCGGATCCCGTTCGCCCGAGGCGGGTCGCACTCGGTGGCGGTCGAGGCCACCCAGGGCACCGCCTACCTGGCCGGTGTCACCGTCTTCGACTCCGATGAGAACGCCGGGATCGTGCTGTACGACAACGCGCATTCCGGCTTCACCGCGGGTGACGTCGTCGGCGCCGCGAGCGACCTGAACCCGCTGATGGGTCTGATCTCCCCCGACCTGGTGACGGTCGAGCTCGGCGTCAACGACTATCTCTCCGGGAGCGCCAGCCCGGCCCAGCTCGCCACCGAGCTGCAACTGCTCATCGACGGCCTGCGAGCCGAGCTGGCCGATGATCCACCGTCGTTCGTGCTGGTCATCCCCTACCGGATCGGTCTGGCACCCGACCATCCGGGCCAGACCTGGGACGCCTACGCCGCCGCTCTCCGCTCCGTCGCGGTCAGCTTGGGACTGGGCGTCTGCGACATGTCCTCGATGGGCAGCTCGCGACCCGGGGGCTGGTGGACCTCGGACGGCCTGCATCCCTCCGACGCTGGTCACCGCCGAATGGCCGAGCTCGCCACTGCCTGCCTGGATGGTCGGTGACTGAGCGGCCGAGCATCCAGCCGCGCGCCCGGCAGCCGGCTCTCGGCGCGGACCGGCCTCGCGGTGTGGTTCGCGACGGCCGTCCCCGTCTCCCTGGAACCCAGCCGGCCCCGGACTCGGCGAGTCCGGGGCCTGGCGGTGACCAGCGGGTCAGCGTGCGAGCCGAGCCGTCACTTGAGGATCTTGGTGACGCGGCCGGCGCCCACGGTCCGGCCACCCTCACGGATGGCGAACTTGAGCTCCTCCTCCATAGCGATGGGCTGAATGAGCTGCACGGACATGTCCGTGTTGTCACCCGGCATCACCATGTCGGTTCCCTCCGGCAAGTTCACCACACCGGTCACGTCGGTGGTCCGGAAGTAGAACTGCGGGCGGTAGTTGTTGAAGAACGGGGTGTGACGGCCGCCCTCCTCCTTGGAGAGGATGTAGACGCGCGCCTCGAACTCCGTGTGCGGAGTCGTGGTGCCCGGCTTGATCACGACCATGCCGCGCTCGACGTCCTCCCGCTTGGTGCCTCGGAGCAGTAGCCCGACGTTCTCACCGGCCTGGCCCTCGTCGAGCAGCTTGCGGAACATCTCCACCCCGGTGACGGTGGTGGTCTGCTTGGCCTCGCGGATGCCGATGATGTCCACGGTCTCGTTGACCTTGACCACACCACGCTCGATCCGGCCGGTGATGACCGTGCCGCGACCGGTGATGGTGAAAACGTCCTCGACCGGCATCAGGAACGGCTTGTCGATCTCACGGACCGGCTGCGGGATATGGGTGTCGACCGCCTCCATCAGCTCCATGATCGCGTCGCTCCACTTGGCGTCGCCGTTCAGGGCCGGGAAGGCCGCGACCTTGACCACCGGGACCTCGTCGCCGTCGTACTCGTACTCGCTGAGCAGCTCGCGGACCTCGAGCTCGACCAGCTCCAGGATCTCCTCGTCGTCGACCATGTCGCACTTGTTCAGCGCGACCACGATGGCCGGCACACCCACCTGACGGGCCAGCAGCACGTGTTCACGGGTCTGCGGCATCGGACCGTCGGTGGCGGCCACGACCAGGATCGCACCGTCCATCTGCGCCGCACCCGTGATCATGTTCTTGATGTAGTCGGCGTGACCCGGGCAGTCGACGTGCGCGTAGTGACGCGCCTCGGTCTGGTACTCGACGTGCGCGATCGAGATGGTGATGCCGCGCTGGCGCTCTTCCGGCGCCTTGTCGATCTGGTCGAACGCCGACGCCTCGTTGAGAGTCGGGTACTTGTCGTGCAGCACCTTGGTGATCGCCGCGGTCAGCGTGGTCTTGCCGTGGTCGATGTGCCCGATGGTGCCGATGTTGACGTGCGGCTTGGTCCGCTCGAACTTGGCCTTGGCCACTGGGGCTCCTTCTGGATCCTGTCGCCACGCGGTCGCGAGGCGGCGGTTGTTCTCTTGCTCTGTCTACTGTGCCGGGTCTTGGTCCGGCCCAAGTTTTGTGGACGGAGCCGTTCAGGTCAAACGGCTCCGCCCGGGTCGCACGGGCGGGCTGGCACCCACCTCAGCTCACTCGCCGCGAGCCTTCTGGATGATCTCATCCGAGATGGACTTCGGCGTCTCGGCGTAGGAGTGGAACTCCATCGAGTAGTTGGCCTGGCCCGAGGTCTTGGACCGCAGGTCACCGACGTAGCCGAACATCTCCGACAGTGGCACCAGCGCCTCGATGACCTTGTTGCCGTGCATGTCGTTCATCGCCTGCACCTGACCGCGGCGGGAGTTGAGGTCCCCGATGACGATGCCCAGGTAGTCCTCCGGGGTGGTCACCTCGACCGCCATCACCGGCTCCAGCAGAGCCGGGTCGGCGCGACGGGCGGCCTCCTTGAAGACCATCGAGCCGGCGATCTTGAACGCGAGCTCGGAGGAGTCGACGTCGTGGTACGCGCCGTCCTGCAGGGTGACCTTGATGTCCTCCACCGCATAGCCGGCCAGCACACCGAACTGCATGGCGTCCTGGATGCCCTCGTCGACCGCCGGGATGTACTCCTTGGGGATCCGGCCACCGGTGACCCCGTTCACGAACTCGTAGCCCGAGCCCGGCTCCAGCGGCTCCAGGTCGATGATGACCTTGGCGTACTGGCCCGAGCCGCCCGACTGCTTCTTATGCACGTAGTCGACCTTCTGCACCGCCCGCCGCAGCGTCTCGCGGTAGGCCACCTGCGGCTTGCCGATGTTGGCCTCGACCTTGAACTCGCGCTTCATCCGGTCGATCAGCACCTCCAGGTGCAGCTCGCCCATGCCGGCGATGATGGTCTGGCCGGTCTCCTCGTCGGTGTGCACGCGGAAGGTCGGATCCTCCTCGGCGAGCCGCTGGATGGCGGTGCCGAGCTTCTCCTGGTCGGACTTGGTCTTCGGCTCGATGGCCTGCTCGATCACCGGAGCCGGAAAGTCCATCGACTCCAGCTGGACCGGGTTGGCCATGTCGGACAGCGTCTCGCCGGTGGTGGTGTCCTTCAGACCCATCACCGCGACGATCTGGCCGGCGCCGACGCTGGCGATCTCCTCACGCTTGTTGGCGTGCATCTGGTAGATCTTCCCGATCCGCTCCTTGCGGCCCTTGGTGCTGTTCAGCACCGTCGAGCCGGCCTCGAGCTTGCCCGAGTAGAGCCGGATGTAGGTCAGCCGGCCCAGGTGCGGATCGGCGGCCACCTTGAAGGCCAGAGCCGAGAACGGGTCGCTGGAGTCGGGGTGCCGCTCGATCTTGACCGACTCGTCGCCCGGCTTGAAGCCGTCGATGGCCGGGACGTCGATCGGGGCGGGGAGGTAGGCGATGACCGCGTCGAGCAGCGGCTGCACACCCTTGTTCTTGAAGGCCGAGCCACACAGCACGGCGGTGATCCGCGAGGAGAGCACCGCCCGCCGGACCGCTCCCTGGAGCAGGGCCGGGTCGATCGACTCCTCATCGGTCAGGTAGGCCTCCATCAGGTCGTCGTCGTAGTCGGCGACCAGCTCGATCAGGGCGTGGTGGGCGGCGGTGGCGGCCTCCAGCATGTCGGCCGGGATCTCCTCGACGGCGTAGTCCTCGCCGATCGTGGTCTCGCCGCGCCAGGTCAGCGCGCGCATCTTGACCAGGTCCACGACGCCGATGAAGCCGCCCTCGGACCCGATCGGGAGCTGCAGCACCGCCGGCACGGCGTTCAGCCGGTTCTTGATGGTCTGCACACAGAAGTCGAAGCTGGCCCCGGTGCGGTCCAGCTTGTTGACGAAGCAGATCCGCGGCACCCGGTACCGGTCGGCCTGCCGCCACACGGTCTGGCTCTGCGGCTCGACGCCGGCCACGCCGTCGAACACGGCGACCGCCCCGTCGAGGACCCGGAGCGAGCGCTCCACCTCGACGGTGAAGTCGACGTGCCCGGGGGTGTCGATGATGTTGATCTGGTGGTCTTTCCAGTGACACGTCGTCGCGGCTGACGTGATGGTGATGCCGCGCTCCTGCTCCTGCTCCATCCAGTCCATGGTGGCGGCCCCGTCGTGGACCTCACCGATCTTGTAGTTGATGCCGGTGTAGAAGAGGATGCGCTCGGTGGTGGTGGTCTTGCCCGCGTCGATGTGGGCCATGATCCCGATGTTGCGGACCTTGCCCAGGTCGGTCTTGATGTCGACAGCCATGGTTGTGGCTTCAACCTTCCTTTCGGATCTGACCGTGGTGCCGGGCAGCCCGAACTCGTCCGTGCCGAACCCGGCACGAGGTGGTTGCTGGGGTCACCAGCGGTAGTGGGCGAACGCCTTGTTGGCTTCCGCCATCTTGTGGGTGTCCTCGCGGCGCTTCACCGCGGCGCCCAGACCGTTCGACGCGTCAAGGATCTCGTTCATCAGGCGCTCCGCCATGGTCTTCTCGCGGCGCTGCCGGGAGAAGCTCACCAGCCAGCGCATGGCCAGCGTGGTGGAGCGGGCCGGCTTGACCTCGACCGGGACCTGATAGGTGGCGCCGCCGACCCGGCGGCTCTTGACCTCCAGCGACGGCCGCACGTTGTCCAGCGCGCGCTTGAGGGTCTGCACGGGGTCCACGCCGCTCTTGGTGCGGGTGCCTTCCAGGGCGGTGTAGACGATGCCCTGGGAGATGGTCTTCTTGCCGTCCAGCAGGATCTTGCTGACCAGCTGGCTGACCAGCGGCGAGCCGTAGACCGGGTCGGCGACGACCGGACGCTTCGGGGCGGGGCCCTTGCGAGGCATTACTTCTCCTTCTTCGCGCCGTAGCGGCTGCGGGCCTGCTTGCGGTTCTTCACGCCCTGGGTGTCCAGGGAACCGCGGATGATCTTGTAGCGGACGCCCGGCAGGTCCTTGACCCGGCCGCCGCGCACGAGCACCATCGAGTGCTCCTGCAGGTTGTGGCCGACACCCGGGATGTACGCGGTGACCTCCACGGAGGACGACAGGCGAACACGCGCGACCTTCCGGAGCGCGGAGTTCGGCTTCTTCGGCGTGGTCGTGTACACCCGCGTGCACACGCCACGACGCTGAGGCGAACCCTTGAGCGCCGGGGTCTTGTTCTTGCTCACCTTGTCGGAGCGGCCCTTCCGGACCAGCTGCTGGATTGTGGGCACCGCTTAGTGTCTCTTTCTGCTGTGGGATTCCGATGCAGTCCGCCAGGACCTGAGAGGGTTCCGATGAACTACTGTGCGACACCACCGCAGGAATCAGACAGGCAACTCGGCCTGTCGGACATCGGGGCACGCACCAGGAGTCGGGCAAGCCCGAACACAAGGATCCAGGTTATCGGTCCCCCAGCCAGGGTCAAAACACCCCCGGCCGGGCCGGGCGGGACCGGGCTCAGCGGACGGCGGCCGCCTCGATCTCGGCGAAGGTGGCGTCGTCCAGGTGCAGACCGGCGGCGCCCATGTTCTCCTCCAGGTGGGCCACCGAGCCGGTGCCCGGGATCGGCACGATGACCGGCGACTTCTGCAGCAGCCAGGCCAGCGCGACCTGCGAGGCGGTGGCTCCGAGCCGTTCGGCGGCTTCGGCGACCGGCCCGCCGGGGGCGGCCAGCTCGCCGGCGGAGATCGGTGCCCACGGGATGAACCCGATGCCGTGCTCGGTGCAGTGATCCAGCACGTCCGCCGAGGAGATGTCGGTCAGGTTGTACCGGTTCTGCACGGTCGAGACGGTGAAGTAGCGTCCGCGCCTCCTCGATCTGGGCGACGCTCACCTCGGACAGGCCGAGCGCGCCGACCTTGCCCTCGGACTGCAGCGCGGCCAGCTCGGAGAACTGCTCGTCGGTGGAGACCTTGGGGTCGATCCGGTGCAGCTGGAGGAGGTCGAGCCGGTCCACGCGGAGCTTGCGGAGGCTCAGCTCGACCTGCTGACGCAGGTACTCAGCCCGACCGACCGGGATCCACTGCTTCGGCCCGGTGCGGGTCAGGCCGACCTTGGTCGCGATCTTCACGCCGTCGGGGTACGGGTGGATGGCCTCGGCGATGATCTCCTCGCTGACGTTCGGCCCGTACGCGTCGGCGGTGTCGATGAAGTCCACGCCCAGCTCCAGGGCCCGGCGTACGACCTGGCGCGCCTCCGCCCGGTCGGCCGGCTCGCCCCAGATGCCGGGACCGGTGATCCGCATCGCGCCGAAGCCGAGACGGTGGACGGTGCCGAGGTCGCGGAGGTCGAGGGTGGCGGTCTGGGTCGGGTAGGCGGTGGCGACTGTCGGGTAGCTCATAGGCTGTACAACGAGCGGCCCCGGGGGCCTATTCCCCGGCCCGGGACGCCTCGGGCCTTCGCCATCTCGGCCAGCGTCTCGGGCTCCAGGTACGCCCGGGCCGGCTCGAGGTCGGCCAGCAGCTCGCGCTCGGTGGTCAGCGCCCGGAAGTACCGGGCGACCGTCACGTCGTGGTCGGGCCGCCGGACCACCCGGACCGGATCGCCGGCCGCGATCCGGCCGGGCCGGACCACGCTGAGGTAGGCCCCGGGCCGCGCGGTGGCGGTGAAGACCTTCAGCCAGCCCCGCTCGCCGACCCAGCCTCGGAAGGTCGAGCAGGGGATCCGCGGGGAGACCACCTGCAGCACGACCTCGTCCCCGATCTGCCATCGCTCGCCGATCCGGGCCCCGTTGACGTCCAGGTCGCGGGTGGTGAGGTTCTCACCGAAGAACCCGTTGGGCAGCTCCCGGCCGAGGCGCTGCTGCCAGGCGTCGAGGTCCTCGCGCTGGAACGCGTACACCGCCTGACCGTCCCCGCCGTGGTGCCGGCGGTCGCCGATGAAGTCACCGACCAGGCCGCTGCCCCGTCCGCCGCGCTTCGGCCCGGGAGCGCGCACCTCCACCGGGCCCGGACTGCGGCTGCTTGCCGATGCCGGTCGCCTTCGTCTCCTTGTACGGGTTGGGCTCGGGTTGGCCGAGGTTCACCGAGTCGAGATGCGCCACCGCCCCAGGCTATGCCGCTGGGCCCTCCCCACGCATGCTGTGGGTCCGCTGTGACTCGCTGAGGCGGCCGTGTGAATGCCGTGATCTGGTCGGCCGGGCGGCTGCGGCGACCCTAGCCTGGGACATCCCCCCGGCGTATCGGGCGGGACCCCGTCCCCCACCGAGGAGAAGATGATCATGCGCGTCCAGCACCGCGAGGACGACCTGGAGAACCACGACATCGGGCTGGACCAGGACCTGCCCCGGCTGCTGCAGCGGCGCGGCATGCTGCAGCTGGTGGCCGGGGCGTCGCTGGTCACCCTGGCCGGCTGCGCCAGCGCCGCCACCACGACCGACACGTCGGCCGCGTCCGGGCGGCACGCCCCCCGGCGGTGGCCAGGGTGGGCCGCCCGCTGACACCGGCAGCAGCCGGGAGGTCTCGGCCGGCGAGATCCCCGAGGAGACCGCCGGCCCCTATCCCGGCGACGGCTCCAACGGCACCAACGTGCTGACCGAGAGCGGCATCGTGCGCAGCGACATCACCTCCAGCTTCGGCTCCTCGACCACGAAGGCCGAGGGGATCCCGCTGACCATCACCATGACCATCCAGGAGTTCGACGCCGACTCGGCCGCGTACGAGGGGGTCGCGGTCTACCTGTGGCACTGCAACCGCGCCGGCGAGTACTCGCTGTACTCGGAGGCGATCAAGGACGAGAACTACCTGCGCGGCGTGCAGGAGGCCGACGCCAAGGGGCAGGTCACGTTCACCTCGATCTTCCCCGCCTGCTACGACGGGCGCTGGCCGCACATCCACTTCGAGGTCTACCCCAGCCTGGCCAAGGCCACCAACAGCGCCAACAAGATCGCCACCTCGCAGATGGCCCTCCCCGAGGCCGCCTGCACGGCGGTCTACGCCACCACGGGGTACGAGCAGAGCGTGACGAACCTGGGCAAGGTCACCCTGGACTCCGACAACGTCTTCGGCGACGGCTACGACCTGCAGGTCCCCGAGGTCACCGGCAACGTCACCGACGGCTACGCGCTGACCTTCACCTGCGCCGTCTGAGACCGGCCGGCCGGGTCCCGGCGCGACCTGGCGCGGATCCCGGTCAGTGGGTGCTGATCCGGGCGTACCGGCCGCCGAGCACGGGCGAGGGCTCCTGGCCCGGCGCGCCGACCGCGATGCGGTACTCCAGCTCGGACCCCACCACCCGGAGGCGGTGCACCGCTGAGCCCTGCGGGGTCGGCCGCGCCAGGACCAGCTCCCGACCCGCCCAGCCGCCCTCGGCCGGGGTCAGCGGCGGGTGGCCGCCGGTCTCGAAGAACCACCACAGCACGCGGTGCCCTCGGCCCAGAAGACCCCGTGCCCGGTCAGCTCCGCGCCGTCGGCCCGGACCTGCCGGTAGTCCTGGACCACGACGGTGCCGCCGACGTCGTACCGGAAGGTGATCATGGCCCGGGCGTCGGCGGCCGCCCGAGGTCGTGGCCTGCAGCCGCTCCAGGCCCTGCCAGGTGCCCAGCAGCGGCAGGAAGCCCTCCATGGTCACCGCCTACACGGTAGCCAAACCGCGGCCGCCGCCGCGCCGTGGGCGGTGGGGACGCGAGAGGGGCGGACCCGGTCATCCGGATCCGCCCCTGTGTAGTCCTGCGTCCTAGCGGTAGTCGCCGAGGTCGAACTCCTCCAGCGGGACGGCTGCGCCCGACCCCGACCCGAAGTCGTAGTCGAACGAGTCATAGCCGACCATCGAGTACGCCTGCGCCTTGGCCTCCGGCGTCGGCTCGACCCGGATGTTCCGGTACCGCTCCAGACCGGTGCCGGCCGGGATCAGCTTGCCGAGGATGACGTTCTCCTTCAGCCCCCGCAGCGAGTCGGACTTGCCGTGGATCGCCGCGTCGGTGAGCACCTTGGTGGTCTCCTGGAAGGAGGCCGCCGACAGCCACGACTCGGTGGCCAGCGACGCCTTGGTGATGCCCATCAGCACCGGCCGCGCCGAGGCCGGGGTGCCGCCCTCGGCCACCACCTTGCGGTTCTGCGACTCGTACGTCAGCCGGTCCACCAGGTCCCCGGCCAGCAGGTCGGAGTCCGCCGACTCGATCACCGTCACCCGGCGCAGCATCTGCCGAATGATGATCTCGATGTGCTTGTCGTGGATCGGAGCGCCCTGCGTCCGGTACACGGCCTGCACCTCGTCCACCAGGTGCTCCTGCACCTTGCGCACCCCGAGCACCCGGAGCACGTCCTGCGGGTCCGGCGTGCCGGCCGTGAGCTGCTGGCCCACGCCGACCCGGTCGCCGTCCTCCACCAGCAACCGCGCGCGGCGGCTGACGGTGAACTCAGCCGGCTCGGACCCGTCGTCCGGGGTGACGATGATCTTCTTGAGCCGGTCGGAGTCCTCGATCTCGACCCGACCCGCCGCCTCGGAGATCGGCGCCTTGCCCTTGGGCTGCCGGGCCTCGAACAGCTCCTGGACCCGGGGCAGACCCTGGGTGATGTCGTCACCGGCCACACCACCGGTGTGGAAGGTCCGCATCGTCAGCTGCGTGCCGGGCTCACCGATGGACTGCGCGGCCACGATGCCCACGGCCTCGCCGACGTCGACCAGCTTGCCACTGGCCAGCGAGCGTCCGTAACACATCGAGCAGGTGCCCGTGACGGCCTCGCAGGTGAGCACGCTGCGCACCTTGACCTGGGTGATCCCGGCCTCCACCAGCAGGCCGATGTTGACGTCACCAAGGTCGGTGCCGGCCGCGAGCAGGACCTCGCCGTCGGGACCGAGCACGTCGGTGGCCAGCGCCCGGGCGTACACCGCGGTCTCGACGTCGTCGTCCAGCACGTTGCGGCCGTTCTGGTCCGCGGCGATCGTCTTGGTCAGGCCGCGCTCGGTGCCGCAGTCCTCCTCGCGGATGATCACGTCCTGGGCCACGTCGACCAGCCGCCGGGTCAGGTAGCCCGAGTCGGCCGTCCGCAGAGCGGTGTCGGCCTGCCCCTTCCGACCACCGTGGGTGGAGATGAAGTACTCCAGGACCGACAGGCCCTCACGGAAGTTGGACTTGATCGGCCGGGCGATGATCTCGCCCTTGGGGTTCACCACCAGGCCACGCATGGCGGCGATCTGCCGCATCTGCACCATGTTCCCGCGAGCCCCGGAGTGCACCATCATGTAGATCGGGTTGGTCTTGGAGAAGTTGGCCTCCATGGCCGCCCCGAGCCGCGATGTGGCGTCGGTCCAGATCTCGATCAGCTCCTGGCGCCGCTCGTCCTCGGTGATCAGGCCCCGGTCGTACTGCTTGTCGATCTTGCTCGCGCGGTCCTCGTACCCGGACAGGATCTCGGCCTTGTTGGCCGGAGTGCTGACGTCGCCGATGGACACCGTCACTCCGGACCGGGTGGCCCAGTGGAAGCCGAGGTCCTTCAGCGCGTCGAGGCAGTGGGCCACCTCGACCTTGGGGTACCGCTCCGCCAGGTCGTTGACGATCTGGCCGAGCTGCTTCTTGCCGACCTCGTAGTCCACGTAGGCGTAGTCCTCGGGCAGCGCCTCGTTGAACAGGGCGCGACCCAGCGTGGTCTCGAGCAGGATGGTGCCGTTGGCCCGGAGCTCCAGCCCCGCGGGCGGCACGATGTCGGTCAGCCGCAGCCTGATCTTGGCCTGGGCGCTCAGCTCACCGCGGTCGAACGCCATCAGCGCCTCGGCCACCGAGCCGAAGACCCGACCCTCGCCCAGGGACTCGTCCCGCTGCATGGTGAGGAAGTACATCCCGATGATCATGTCCTGGGTGGGCATGGTCACCGGCCGGCCGTCGGCCGGCTTGAGGATGTTGTTCGTCGACAGCATCAGGATCCGGGCCTCAGCCTGGGCCTCGGCGGACAGCGGAAGGTGCACTGCCATCTGGTCGCCGTCGAAGTCGGCGTTGAACGCCGTACAGACCAGCGGGTGGATCTGGATGGCCTTGCCCTCGATCAGCTGCGGCTCGAAGGCCTGGATGCCCAGCCTGTGCAGGGTCGGCGCCCGGTTGAGCAGCACCGGGTGCTCGGCGATGACCTCTTCCAGCACGTCCCACACGACCGGGCGCTGACGCTCGACCATCCGCTTCGCGGACTTGATGTTCTGGGCGTGGTTGAGGTCGTCGAGCCGCTTCATCACGAACGGCTTGAACAGCTCCAGCGCCATCGCCTTCGGCAGGCCGCACTGGTGCAGCTTGAGCTGCGGACCCACGACGATGACCGAACGGCCGGAGTAGTCGACCCGCTTGCCGAGCAGGTTCTGGCGGAACCGGCCCTGCTTGCCCTTGAGCATGTCGGAGATCGACTTCAGCGGGCGGTTGCCCGGACCGGTGACCGGCCGGCCGCGGCGGCCGTTGTCGAACAGCGAGTCCACGGCCTCCTGGAGCATCCGCTTCTCGTTGTTCACGATGATCTCGGGCGCGCCGAGGTCGAGCAGCCGCTTCAGCCGGTTGTTGCGGTTGATCACCCGGCGGTACAGGTCGTTCAGGTCCGAGGTGGCGAACCGGCCACCGTCGAGCTGCACCATGGGCCGCAGGTCCGGGGGGATGACCGGGACGCAGTCCAGCACCATGCCGGTGGGCGAGTTCTTGGTGGTCAGGAAGGCGGAGACGACCTTCAGCCGCTTCAGGGCCCGAGTCTTGCGCTGGCCCTTGCCGGTCTGGATGGTCTCCTTGAGCGAGGACGCCTCGGCCTCCAGGTCGAAGGTCTGCAGGCGCTTCTGGATCGCGTCGGCACCCATCGAGCCCTCGAAGTACTTGCCGAACCGGTTCTTCATCTCCCGGTAGAGCACCTCGTCACCCTCGAGGTCTTGGACCTTGAGGTTCTTGAACCGGTTCCAGACCGCGTCCAGGCGGTCCAGCTCACGCTGGGCCCGGTCCCGGAGCTGCTTCACCTCACGCTCGGCACCCTCGCGCACCTTGCGCTTGGCGTCGGCCTTGGCCCCCTCAGCCTCCAGCCCGCCCAGATCCTCCTCGAGCTTGCGCATCCGGTTCTCGATGTCGGAGTCGCGCCGGCCCTCGAGCTGCTTGCGCTCGACGTCGATCTTCCCCTCCAGGGAGGACAGGTCACGGTGCCGGGCCTCGTCGTCGACCGAGGTGATCATGTAGGCGGCGAAGTAGATGACCTTCTCCAGGTCCTTCGGCGCGATGTCCAGCAGGTACCCGAGACGGGACGGGACACCCTTGAAGTACCAGATGTGGGTCACCGGGGCCGCCAGCTCGATGTGCCCCATCCGCTCGCGGCGGACCTTCGAGCGGGTCACCTCCACGCCGCACCGCTCGCAGATGATGCCCTTGAAGCGCACCCGCTTGTACTTGCCGCAGTAGCACTCCCAGTCCCGGGTGGGGCCGAAGATCTTCTCGCAGAACAGACCGTCGCGCTCGGGCTTGAGGGTGCGGTAGTTGATCGTCTCCGGCTTCTTCACCTCACCGTGCGACCACTGCCGGATCTCGTCGGCGGTGGCCAGTCCGATGCGGATCTCGTCGAAGAAGTTCACGTCGAGCACTTGTTATCTCTTCTCTTTCGCTACTCGTATTCCAGTGCAGACTGACCATGACCCGGTCCCGGGGCAGCGCCCCCGGACCGGGTCGACGGGGCTGGGCCCGCCGGTCAGACCTCTTCGACTCCGCCGAAGGACTCGCCCGGGCGCCGGGAGAGGTCGATGCCGAACTCGTCGGACGCGCGGTAGTTGTCGTCGTCGGAGTCCTTCAGCTCGACCTCGGTCCCGTCGCTGGACAGCACCTCCACGTTGAGACAGAGGGACTTCATCTCCTTGACCAGCACCTTGAACGACTCGGGGATGCCCGGCTCGGGGATGTTCTCGCCCTTGACGATCGCCTCGTAGACCTTGACCCGGCCGGGAACGTCGTCGGACTTGATGGTCAGCAGCTCCTGCAGAGCCCACGCGGCGCCGTACGCCTCGAGCGCCCAGACCTCCATCTCGCCGAACCGCTGGCCACCGAACTGCGCCTTGCCGCCCAGCGGCTGCTGGGTGATCATCGAGTACGGGCCGGTGGACCGCGCGTGGATCTTGTCGTCGACCAGGTGGTGCAGCTTGAGCATGTAGATGTAGCCCACGCCGACCGCCTCGGGGAACGGCTCGCCGGAGCGGCCGTCGAACAGCCGGGCCTTGCCGTCGCCGTTCACCAGGCGCTCCCCGTCCCGCGAGGGCAACGAGTTGCCCAGCAGACCGGTGATCTCCTCCTCGGTGGCACCGTCGAACACCGGGGTGGCCAGCAGCTTGTCACCGTCCACGTGCCCGAGACCGACGCTGCGCAGTCGCTCCGCCCAGGGGCCCTCGACACCGTCGAGGTCCCAGCCGGTCTTCGCCACCCAGCCGAGATGGGTCTCCAGCACCTGGCCGATGTTCATCCGGCTCGGCACGCCGAGCGGGTTGAGCACGATGTCGACCGGGGTGCCGTCCTCCATGAACGGCATGTCCTCGATCGGCAGGATCTTGGAGATCACGCCCTTGTTCCCGTGGCGCCCGGCCAGCTTGTCGCCGTTGGAGATCTTCCGCTTCTGGGCCACGTACACCCGAACCAGCTGGTTGACCCCCGGCGACAGCTCGTCGTCGGACTCGCGGTCGAAGACGCGGACGCCGATCACGGTGCCGGACTCGCCGTGCGGCACCTTGAGCGAGGTGTCGCGGACCTCCCGCGCCTTCTCGCCGAAGATCGCGCGCAGCAGCCGCTCCTCCGGGGTCAGCTCGGTCTCGCCCTTGGGCGTCACCTTGCCGACCAGGATGTCACCGGTCGAGACCTCGGCCCCGATCCGGATGATGCCCCGCTCGTCCAGGTCGGCCAGCATCTCCTCGGAGACGTTCGGGATGTCTCGGGTGATCTCCTCGGCGCCGAGCTTGGTGTCCCGGGCGTCGACCTCGTGCTCCTCGATGTGGATGGAGGTGAGCACGTCGTCCTGGACCAGCCGCTGGCTGAGGATGATGGCGTCCTCGTAGTTGTGACCCTCCCACGGCATGAACGCCACCAGCAGGTTGCGGCCGAGCGCCATCTCGGCGTTGTCGGTGCACGGACCGTCGGCCAGCGGGCTGCCCTTCTCCACCCGCTGCCCCTCGGCGACCAGCGGCCGCTGGTTGATGCAGGTGCCCTGGTTGGAGCGACGGAACTTGCTCAGCCGGTACGTCTTGTAGGTGCCGTCGTCGTGCGCGATCTCGACCAGGTCGGCGCTCACCGAGCTGACCACGCCCGGCTGCTCGGCCACGGTCACGTCGCCGGCGTCCACCGCACCGCGGTACTCCATCCCGGTGCCCACGAACGGGGCGTCGGATCGGATCAGCGGGACGGCCTGACGCTGCATGTTCGAGCCCATCAGGGCCCGGGAGGCGTCGTCGTGCTCGAGGAACGGGATCATGGCCGTGGCCACCGACACCATCTGGCGTGGCGAGACGTCCATGTAGTGCACCTCGGAGGCCACCACCTCGTCAGCCTCACCGTGGCGCTTGCGGACCAGGACGCGGTCCTCGGTGAAGGAGCCCGCCTCGTTCAGCTTGGCGTTGGCCTGGGCGATGATGTAGCGGTCCTCGACGTCTGCGGTCAGGTAGTCGATCTGGTCGGTGACCTTCCCGTCCACGACCTTGCGGTACGGGGTTTCGACGAACCCGAACGCGTTCACCCGGGCGAAGCTGGCCAGCGAGCCGATCAGGCCGATGTTCGGGCCCTCCGGGGTCTCGATCGGGCACATCCGGCCGTAGTGGGAGGTGTGCACGTCGCGCACCTCCATGCCGGCCCGGTCGCGGCTCAGGCCGCCCGGACCGAGGGCGGAGAGGCGCCGCTTGTGCGTGAGGCCCGCGATCGGGTTGGTCTGGTCCATGAACTGGCTCAGCTGCGAGGTGCCGAAGAACTCCTTCAGCGCCGCCACCACCGGGCGGATGTTGATCAGGGTCTGCGGCGTGATCGCCTCGACGTCCTGGGTGGTCATCCGGTCCCGCACCACCCGCTCCATCCGGCCGAGGCCGGTGCGCAGCTGGTTCTGGATCAGCTCGCCCACCGTCCGGAGCCGACGGTTGCCGAAGTGGTCGATGTCGTCCTCTTCGACGATCAGCTCACCCCGCGGCGCGTCCAGCGTCTCCTTGCCCTCGTGCAGCGCGACCACGAAGCGGATCGCGGCGACGATGTCCTCGATGGTCAGCACCTGCTTGTCGAAGGCGACCTCGAGGCCCAGCTTCTTGTTGATCTTGTACCGGCCGACCTTGGCCAGGTCGTAGCGCTTCGGGTTGAAGTAGTAGTTCTCCAACAGCGCGCTGGCGGCCTCGCGGGTCGGCGGCTCACCCGGGCGGAGCTTGCGGTAGATGTCGAGCAGCGCCTCGTCCTGGGTGGAGGTGTGGTCCTTCTCCAGGGTGAGCCGCATCGACTCGTACTCGCCGAACTCCTCGAGGATCTGGGCGTCGGTCCAGCCGAGCGCCTTGAGGAGCACGGTGACGTTCTGCTTGCGCTTGCGGTCCAGGCGAACCCCGACCATGTCGCGCTTGTCGATCTCGAACTCCAGCCAGGCCCCCCGACTCGGGATCATCTTGCAGGTGAAGATGTCCTTGTCGGAGGTCTTGTCGGTGGTCTGCTCGAAGTACACGCCCGGCGAACGGACGAGCTGGGAGACGACCACCCGCTCGGTGCCGTTGATGACGAAGGTGCCCTTGTCGGTCATCAGTGGGAAGTCGCCCATGAAGACCGTCTGGCTCTTGATCTCACCGGTCTCGTTGTTCATGAACTCGGCGGTGACGAACAGCGGGGCGGCGTAGGTGACGTCGCGGTCCTTGCACTCGTCCACGGAGTTCTTGGGCGGCTCGAACCGGTGGTCCCGGAACGACAGCGACATGGTGCCGGAGAAGTCCTCGATCGGCGAGATCTCCTCGAAGATCTCCTCCAGGCCGGACTTGGTGTTGACGTCGGTGCGACCCTCCTCCAGGGCCGCCGCCACCCGCCGGCGCCAGGAGTCGTTCCCGACCAGCCAGTCAAAGGAGTCGACCTGGAGGTCGAGGAGATCGGGGACCTCCATCGGTTCGGCGATCTTGGCAAAAGAGATACGACCAGTGGGGGATACAGCAGACGTGTTTGCGGCAGTGCGCGAGGCGGCCAACAGTGGTCCTTCCGAG
>CAWHTY010000016.1:0-55636 GCA_963832435.1 uncultured Actinomycetota bacterium | reverse complement strand
CTGGAGCGGGCGCCGAGCCGGGTCAGGGCCAGGACCAGGGCGGACCCCACCAGGGTGACGACCAGGCTCGCCAGCGCCGGCTGGAGGATCAAGGCGATGCCCACGGACGCCCCCACCCAGCCGGCGGCCACCAGCGCACCGGGGTAGCGGGCGGGTCGCCCCGGCAGCGAGGTCAGGCGCTGCAGGGCCGCGCGGCCGCCGAGGGCCCCGGTGAGGACCTGGTGCCGGATCAGGCGGACCTCGGCGGCCTGGTCGAGGCGCAGCGAGCCGGCGACGGACTGGAAGGTGGCCGGCTGACCGCTGCCCAGGGCCAGGATCATCCCCGTGGGTCCCGCGGCCAGCTGGGCGTCGGGGTAGCCGAGCCGCACCGCGACCAGCGCCAGCTCCTCCTCGACCTCGTGCACGGGCTGCCCGGTCGCGACCATCGCCACGCCCAGCTGGACCAGCAGCCGGCGCGCCTCGACCTCCGGGTCGTCGGTGTCGGGCGTCATGGCGTCACTCTGCCAGCCCGGCGGCCACGTGACGCAGTACGCTGAGGCCGGCCCGACGAGAGGAGCCGGGATGGCCCTCTCCCTACCGCCTGGCCCTGATCCGCGGCCGTGGCGACGCGACCCGGCCGAGGTGCCCGGGCTCGGTCCCGACGGACCGCACGATCCGGCCGCCCGCGTCTGCGCCCTGGCCTGCCTGGTCTACGCCGAGGTCGACGACCCGGCGCGCTGGGCCGCGGCGGCTGAGGTGCTGGCGGCCCATCCCGCCGTCCCGCAGCGCAGCATCCACGCTGCCGCCGCGCTGGGCGACGGCGCGGCCGTGGCCGAGCACCTGCGTCGTGACCCGGCCTCCGCCACGGCCGAGGGCGGCCCGTTCCGCTGGCCTCCGCTGCTCTACCTCTGCTACGGCCGGGTGCACCAACCCGACCCGGTGGGCACACTCGACCGCCTGCTGGACGCCGGGGCCGACCCGAACGCCGGCTACCTGTGGGCCGGGCTCACCCCGCCGTTCACGGCGTTGACCGGCGTGTTCGGCGAAGGTGAGCAGGGCCCGGGACGCCAGCCCCGGCACCCGGCCTGGTCGCCCCTGGCCCGCCGCCTGCTGGACGCCGGGGCCGAGCCCAACGACGCCCAGACGCTGTACAACCGCATGTTCGGTCGGGACGACAGCCATCTGGAGCTGCTGTTCGCCCACGGCCTGGGCCGCGGCGACGGCGGGGTCTGGCGCCGCCGGCTGGGCGACGCCCTGGAGACCGTGCCCGAGATGCTCCAGCGGCAGGTGGCGTGGGCGGCCGCCCACGGGTTCGGTCGCCGGCTGTCCCTGCTCGCCGAGCACGGCTGGGTCGCGTCCGAGCCAGCCGGCTGTCCCGACGGCGGGACCGACGGCAGGCCGGTCAGCGTGCACCGTGCCGGTACGCCCGAGGCGGCGCTGGCGGCGGTCGCCGGCGGCGCCGACGTCAACGAGTACCGCGAGGGCCGTACCGCGCTGCACCACGCCGCCTGGATGGGCGACGTCGCGATGGTGGAGGCGCTGCTGGCCGCCGGTGCCGATCCCAGGTTGCTCGACCACGAGCACCGCGCGACGGCGGGGCAGTGGGCCGAGCATGGCCGCCAGCCGGCGACGGCGGCACTGCTGCGCGCGGGGGGGTGACGCCCCCGGGGGGTCCGGTGTGACCCTGCCTGTCGGTGCGGGCTGCCTATCATCGGCGCGTGCCCGAGCCGACCCTGCCAGCCGCGGAGCGGCCCGCGGTGGCCCGGCCGGTCGCCCGGGTGGCCGTCGACGTCTCGCTGAGCCACCTCGACCGTCCGTTCGACTACCGGGTGAGCGCCGAACACGATGCCGAAGCGGTGCCGGGGGCCCGGGTCCGGGTCCGCTTCGCCGGCCGGCTGCGGGACGGCTTCGTGCTGGAACGGCTGGCCGAGACCGACCACCTCGGCTCGCTGGCGCCGGTCTCCAAGGTGATCTCCGCCGAACCCGTGTTGACCGCGGAGGTCGCCGCGCTGGTCCGCGCGGTCGCCGACCACTACGCAGGCTCGTTCGCGGACGTGATGCGGCTCGCCGTGCCGTCCCGGCACGCCGCCACCGAACGCGCCGAGCGCCGCCGCCGACCGGAGCCCGCCGCCGAGGCCGGGTCGGACCCGGGGCCGTGGGCGGGCTACCCGACCGGACCGGCACTGCTGGACGCGCTCGCCGCCGGCGCCGGACCGCGGGCCTACTGGCAGCTCACCCCCAGCTCGGACCCGAGCGGGGACTGGGCCACCGGCTTCGCCGGCGCGGCCGCCGCCACCCGGCGGTCCGGGCGGGGGGCGGTGCTCGTCGTGCCCGACCAGCGCGACCTGCAGCACCTCGAACGGGCCTGCACCGTCGAGCTCGGCGCCGGCGGCTTCGCCGTGCTCACCGCCGAGACCGGGCCCGCTGCGCGGTACCGGGCCTTCCTGGCCGCGCTGCGGGGTGAGGTCCGGGTGGTGATCGGGAACCGGGCCGCCGCGTACGCGCCGGTCGCCGACCTGGGACTGGTGGCCCTGTACGACGACGGGGACGACCTGCTCGACGAGCCGCGGGCTCCGTACCCGCACAGCCGGACGGTGCTCGCGCTCCGCGCAGCCCAGACCGGGTCCGCCGTCCTGCTCGCCGGCTACGGGAGGACCGCCGAGGTCCAGCAGCTGCTCGACCGGGGCTGGCTGCGCGAGCTGGTCGCCGACCGCAGCGCCGTACGGCACACCGCACCCCGCGTCCGGGTGACCGGGGACAGCGACCACGCCCTGGCCCGGGACCCGGCCGCGCGGGCGGCCCGGCTTCCGCACGAGGTGTTCGAGCTGGTCCGGTCCGCCCTCCCGCAGGGTCCCGTCCTGGTCCAGGTGCCGCGCGGGGGCTACCTGGTGTCGTTGGTGTGTCAGAGCTGCCGCGACCCGGTGCGCTGCGCGCACTGCGGCGGGCCGGTCCGCGCGGACCGCGGCCAGGTTCGCTGCGGGTGGTGCGACCGGCCCGTCGTCGACTGGACGTGCCCGATCTGCGGATCGAACCGGCTGCGGGCCCCGGTGGTCGGCGCCGACCGGACCGCCGAGGAGCTGGGCCGCGCCTTCCCGGGCACGCCCGTGCGGCAGTCCTCGGCCGGCCAGGTGCTGGCCTCGGTCCCCGACACCCCGGCCCTGGTGGTGGCCACCCCCGGAGCGGAGCCGCCGGCCGTGGGCGGCTACGCCGCCGCGGTGCTGCTGGACACCGCCCTGCTGCTGCTGCGGGCCGACCTGCGTGCCGGGGAGGAGGCCCTGCGCCGGTGGCTGAACGTGGTGGCACTGGTCCGCCCCGGCGCCGCCGGCGGGTCGGTGCTGGCGGCGGGGGAGAGCGCCGACCGGTCGCTGCAGGCCCTGGTCCGCGTCGACCCGGGCGGGTACGCCATCCGGGAGCTAGCCGACCGCGCGGAGGCCCACTACCCACCGGTGGCCAAGCTGGTCACCGTCGACGGCACCGATGCGGCGCTGAGCGAGTTCCGCGAGCTGCTGCACCCGCCGGAGGCGATGGAGATGCTCGGGCCGGTCGATCTGGGCCGCCCCGGCGAGGACCCGCTGCGCCGGCTGACGATCCGGGTGCCCGCCCGGTTCGGGCCGTCGCTGGTGCGCGCGGTGAAGGACGCGGTCTCGGTGCGCAGTGCCAAGAAGAGCGAGGGGGCGCTGCGGGTCCGGGTCGATCCGGCCGTGATCGGCTGAGGCGGACGGGGGTCAGAGCCGGCCGAGTGTCTCCTGGTCGGGGAGCCTGGACAGGTCCAGGGGCCGGAGCACCCGCTCGAGGTCGCCGACGTCGCGGGACACGAAGGACGGCAGCGGCTGCAGGCGCCGAACCCCGCGCCGCTGCCGGACCGCCTCGGCCAGCTGGCGCAGCGCCGAGCTGGGCGGCGGGTCGGCCACCGGGCGCTGGGCCGGGCCGGCCTCCTGCATCCGCCAGCCCTCCGCCAGCACTCGGTACGCCAGCCGCTCGCAGGCCACCACCGCCGGCCACAGCCGCTCCGCCGTCGTCCGCTGCTGCGGGAACCCGTTCAGGCCGGTCTCGAACGTGTCGAGCAGAGCGACGGCCTGGTCCTGCAGAGTCCGCCGGGCGGTCATCCCGGCCGGGGAGGTCACCGTCGCCGGGGTGAGCTGGTCGACGGCGTCCGCGGCCGCCTCCAGGGTCTTCGCGATCACCGTGGGCAGCCAGCCAGCGGGCGACCGGTTGGCCTCCAGGGCGAACACGACCAGCGCTATCGCGCAGCCGAGCGCTGTCTCGCCGGCGCGCGCCACCAGCAGCTCCTGCTCGGATCCGGTCGCCAGACCGGCACCGGCGATCAGCAGCGCGGACGCGGTGATGAACACCGCCGCGCCCGCGTAGTTCCGCGGCACCAGCAGCTGGGTCAGGAAGACCAGCCCGGCGACCAGGCCGATCAGCACCCCGTCGGCGGGGTGCAGCGCGAGCAGGACCGCCGCCAGACCGACACCGATCACCGTCCCCACGGTGCGCTGCAGGCCGCGCTGGATGGTGCGCAGCCGGTCGAAGCCGGGGGAGAGGACCAGCACGGCGGCGGCGATCGCCCAGTAGGCGTGGGTCAGCCCGAGCGCGGTGCCGAGCCCCCCGGCGACGGCGGCGGCGATCGCCACCCGGGTCAGCACCAGCAGGGATCGCGACCCGGGCCGGAGCTGGCTGCGCACGGTGGTCAGCCGGGTCGGTCGGCCCATCGGCAGGGCCACCGCGACGTAGTCCAGGCCCTCGCCGGGACGCTGCAGCGCCTGCCGGGACAGCCGACGGGCCCGGGCGGCGGCGGTGGGGTCGGGACGGTCCCGCCGCATCGCGTCGGCCAGCACCAGCTGCAGCTGGCGGCTGAGCTCCCTCAACCGCAGCAGCTCCCGACCGGGGTGGCGCAGCATGGGCTGCTGGTCGACCACCATCCGCCACGCCTCGTACAGCCGCTCGGCTGCCTCGGTGCGGGCCGCGTCGGCCCGGGCACTGCCGATCGCCTCCACGTAGTCGGCGACCGCCTCGGCCGCCGACCCGACCACCCGGCGCTCCGGTCCGCGTCGGTCGACCAGCGCCGGGGTGAGGTGCACGACCACCGCGAACAGGCCCCCCGCCAGCACCAGCAGCGACACGTCCCGACCGGGTCGGCGGCCTCACCGCCGATGGCGGTGCCGGTCGCGCAGACCAGCACCAGCTGGTATGCCGCCGGGGCCACCGAGAACGCGTTGCAGAGCAGCGTGGAGAACGCGGCGATCCCGGTGACCACCACGACCCCGAGCCAGGGGCTGACGGCGGCCGCCCACATCCCCAGGCCGACGCCGGCCGCCTGACCCCAGGGCGCTGAGGGCGAGCAGCCGCCCGCCACGACACAGCACACCGTGCGGACACCGATCGGCCACTGCGGCGGGGCGTGCCGGAGCCGAACAGCAGCCGCAGCCCCCGTGGGCCGTGATGCGGGTCCGTCGGCGGGGCCACCGGAGGCCGGGACGACGGGACAGGAGGTTCCGACATGAGCGTTGGCCGCCGCGGCGGTTACCTCCTGTGTCCTGGTCCGTCGTCCTCGTCCGGGCCGCCCCACGCCTGGCCGGCGCCGCGGTCGGCGCCCATTCTGGCGCGGTCGACGGCCCGACCACCAACCGCGCCACGGCGGGGGCGGCGTCGCCGGCCCGCCCCATCGCCGGTGCGGATCTCATAGACTCCCCCGGTGCGCATCGTGTTCGCCGGTACGCCGGACGTCGCCCTGCCGGCCCTCGACGCGCTGCTCGCGTCCAGCCACGAGGTGGTGGCGGTGGTGACCCGCCCGGACGCGCCGGTCGGCCGCGGCCGGCGGATGCAGCCCAGCCCGGTGGCCCAGCGGGCCGAGGAGCTCGGACTGGAGATCCTGCGCCCGCAGCGGCCCAAGGAGCCCGACTTCGTCGAGCGGTTGACCCGGATCGCGCCCGACTGCTGCCCCGTCGTCGCGTACGGAGCCCTGCTGCCGACCAGCATCCTCGACATCCCCACCCACGGCTGGGTGAACCTGCACTTCTCGCTGCTGCCCGCCTGGCGCGGAGCCGCGCCGGTGCAGCACGCGGTGCTCGCCGGTGACGAAGTGACTGGCGCGACCACGTTCCGGATTGTGACCGCCCTGGACGCCGGACCGACGTTCGGCACCGTCGAGGACGTGATCGGCCCGACCGACACGGCCGGCGACCTGCTGGAGCGACTGTCCCGGTCGGGCGCCGAGCTGCTCGTCCGGACGCTCGACGGCCTGGCCGACGGAACACTGGCCGCCCGCGAGCAGCCGACCGCGGGGGTGACCCTGGCCCCCAAGATCAACGTCGAGGACGCGGAGATCGACTGGAGCCGGTCGGCGTCGGAGATCGACCGGCTGGTCCGCGCCTGTACGCCCAACCCGGGCGCCTGGACCACGTTCCGCGCGGAGCGGTTCAAGGTGGGGCCGGTGACCCGGACGGCGGAGACCCTGCCGCCGGGCCGCCTGCTGGTCGGCAAGCGTGCGGTCCGGGTCGGCACCGGCACCACCGCCGTCGAGCTCGGCCAGGTCCGGGCCCAGGGCAAGAAGCCGATGGCGGCGGCCGACTGGGCGCGCGGCGTCACGGTCGCACCCGACGAGGCGCTGGGCTGACGGCCGGCCGGCCCCGGCGGTCCGGGCGGGGATCGGCCGACCCCGCCCGGCGGGTGGCGTTCGACGCGCTGCGGGCGGTGCATGCCGACGATGCATACGCCAACCTGGCGCTGGCCCGGCTGCTGGCCGACCGGCGCGTCACTGGCCGGGACGCGGCGTTCGCCACCGAGCTGCTGGCCGGCACCTGCCGGTTGCAGGGCACCTACGACCTGGTCGTCGCCGCGGCCGCCGGACGGCCGCTGACCTCGATGCAGCCGGCCGTCGTCGACCTGCTCCGCCTCGGCGCCCACCAGCTGCTGGGGATGCGGGTACCCGCGCACGCGGCCGTCGCCGCCACGGTGGACCTGGCCGCCGACACCGTCGGCAGGCGGGTGACCGGCCTGGTGAACGCCGTGCTGCGCAAGGTCGGGGCCCGCAGCTGGGAGGGCTGGGTCGAGGAGCTGGCCGCCGGACTCGACCCCACGGGACGGCTGGCGCTGGTCACCGCGCACCCCCGCTGGGTGGTCGACTCGATCGCGGAGCTGCTGCCCGCGGAGGAGCTCGAGCCGGCCCTGAGGGCCGACAACGCTCCGGCACCGGTCACGCTGGTGGTCCGACCCGGGCTGGCCGAGGTTGCCGAGCTCGTCACCGCGGGCGGCGCGGCCGGCCGGCACAGCCCGTTCGCGGCCACCTGGAGCGGCAACCCGGCCGACCTGGCGGCCGTCCGCACCGGTCGGGCGGGCGTCCAGGACGAGGGCTCGCAGCTCGCCGCCTGGGGCCTGACCCGCCTCGCCGCACCGACCGGACCCTGGCTGGACCTGTGCGCCGGTCCCGGCGGGAAGGCCGCGCTGCTCGCCGGGCTGGCCCGCGAGGTCGGCACGTCGGTGCTGGCCAGCGAGATCGCCCCCCACCGCGCGGTCCTGGTGCAGGCCGCGCTCCGCGGCTACCCGGGTCGCCCGCCGGTGGTGGTGGCCGACGCCCGACGCCCGGCCTGGCGGCCCGGCCGGTTCGCCCGGGTCGTCGCCGACGTGCCCTGCAGTGGCCTGGGCGCGCTGCGCCGCCGCCCGGAGTCCCGCTGGCGGCGCAGCCCGGAGGTGGTGGAGGAGCTGCACCCGCTCCAGGTCGCGCTGCTGGAGACGGCGCTGACCTCCTGCCGCCCGGGTGGCGTGATGGCGTACCTGACCTGCTCACCGCACCGGCGGGAGACCAGCGACGTGGTCGAGGAGGTGGTGGGCGGGCGCGACGACGTCGAGGTACTGGACGCCCGGCAGGCCCTGCCCGAGCTGACTGACGCCTGGCGCGGCCCTTACCTGCAGCTGTGGCCGCACCGCCACGGCACCGACGCCATGTTCGGGTGCTACCTGCGCCGCACCGCATGAGGCCGGGCTCCGGTCGCGTCTGGAGTGCGTCGGCCGGAACGCCCTCGCCGTCCGGCCCGCTAGGGTCAAGGCGTGGCCATGCGTGTGATGCCGAGCCTGCTCTCGGCCGACTTCGCCAACCTGCAGACCTCGATCGAGTCGATCCCCGGCGCCGATGCGCTGCACGTCGACGTGATGGACTACCACTTCGTGCCCAACCTCACCCTCGGCCTGCCCGTGGTGGAGGCCATTCGGGCGATCACCGACCAGATGCTCGACATCCACCTGATGATCGACGAGCCCGACCGGTGGGCGCCGGCCTACGCCGAGGCGGGCGCCGACTCGGTCACCTTCCACGTGGAGGCCGCCGATGCCCCTGTCCGGCTGGCCCGTGAGCTGCGGGCCCGGGACGCGCGGGCCGGGATGGCGCTCAAGCCGGCCACGCCGATCGAACCGTACGCCGACCTGCTGCCCGAGCTGGACATGGTCCTCATCATGACGGTGGAGCCCGGCTTCGGCGGGCAGAAGTTCCTCGACCTGACCCTGCCCAAGATCGAGCGCGCCCGCCGGCTGATCGACGGCACCGGTGGCGACATCTGGCTCCAGGTCGACGGCGGCGTGTCGGTGGAGACCATCGCCCGGTGCGCCGAGGCCGGAGCCGACTCCTTCGTGGCCGGCTCGGCGGTGTTCAGCGCCGCCGACCCCGACGCCATGGTGGCCCGGCTCCGCGACCTGGTCAGCTGACGGCGGCCCCGGCGCGCCAGCCGTAGCCTCGGCCGGTTCCCAGGGCGCGCAGACCGCGGGAGCCTACCGATCGGGACCGGGTGGCGTGCCGGCTGCCCCGCGTCAGGATCCCCGGCGGCGCAGGTACCGCTCGAACTCGGCGGCGATGGCGTCTCCACTCGCCTCCGGCAGCTCGGTCGCATCCTGCTGCTGCTCCAGCGCGGACACGTACTCCGCGACCTCGGAGTCCTCGGCGGCCAGCTCGTCGACCCCTCGCTCCCAGGCGCGGGACAGCTCGGCCAGCTCGCCCAGGTCGAGGGAGCAGTCCAGCATCTGCTCGAGGCGGGAGAGCAGGCCCAGGGTGGCCTTCGGGCACGGCGGGTGGGACACGTAGTGCGGGATCGCCGCCCACAGCGAGATGGTGGGCATGCCGCTGCGGGCCAGCAGGTCGGCCAGTACGCCGACGATCCCGGTCGGGCCCTCGTAGCTGGACTCCGACAGCCCGTACACCTCGGCCAGCTCGCGGTTGCCGGTGGTCACCGAGACCGGCAGCGGCCGGGTGTGGGGGGTGTCCGCCAGCAGCGCGCCGAGCATGAACACCCGCGCCGGCCCGGCCGAGCGGAGGGCTGACGTCAGCAGCCCGCCGAACTGCCGCCAGCGCATGTTCGGCTCCAGTCCTCGGACCAGGACCAGGTCCTGGCCGTCGGGCAGCTGGGCGACCTGGATCTCGGTGGTCGGCCAGGAGATCTCGCGGGTGCCGTCCGCGCCGAGCGACACCTGCGGCCGGTTGACCTGGTAGTCGTAGAAGTCGTCGGGGTCCAGCGCGTACGCGGTCTCCGCCCCGTAGGCCTCGGCGAGGTGCTCGACCGCCGCCGTGGCGGCGTTGCCGGCGTCGCCCCAGCCGCCGAACGCGGTGACGACCAGCGGGTCGGTGAGCCCACGCAGGCCGGCATCCGGGCGAGAGTCCATGCTCGCCACTCTAGCCACCGGCCCCACCGGCCGGGCCGGATCGCCGAGTGTGCCGACCCGCGGGAATACCGCGGCCGACCGGGGTGCTGGGCCTACTCTGGGACAGGCCCGACGCCGTCGAAGAGCGCCTGTCCGCCGAGCTCAAGGGAGTCACGCCGAGCGTGAACGCAAGCCTCGTCACCGATCCGCCGCTGGTCCGGCCCGACGCCAGCGAGCAGCTGACCGCCCTGCTCCGCTCGCGCATCCTCGTTATCGACGGGGCGATGGGCACCATGATCCAGCAGCACGGGCTGGACGAAGCGGGCTTCCGCGGCGAGCGTTTCGCCGACTGGCCGAGCGACCTGCGCGGCAACAGCGACCTGCTCAGCCTGACCCAGCCCGAGATCATCGAGACCATCCACCGGCAGTACCTGGAGTCCGGGGCGGACCTGATCGCCACGAACACCTTCAACGCCCAGGCCATCTCCCAGGCCGACTACGGCCTGCAGGAGCTCAGCTACGAGATGAACGTGGCCGCCGCCCGGCTGGCCCGGTCCGCCGCGGACGCGGTCAGCACCCCGGACCGGCCTCGGTTCGTGGCCGGCGGGCTCGGTCCGACCAACCGGACCGCCTCGATCTCCCCCGACGTCAACGACCCGGGCAAGCGCAACATCAGCTTCGACCAGCTGGTGGCGGCCTACCACGAGCAGGCCCGAGGGCTGGTCGACGGCGGGGCCGACCTGCTGCTGGTCGAGACCATCTTCGACACGTTGAACGCCAAGGCGGCGATCTACGCCCTGGAGACGCTGTTCGAGGAGCACGGGCGGCGCTGGCCGGTGATCGTCTCCGGCACCATCACCGACGCCTCCGGCCGGACGTTGTCCGGGCAGGTCACCGAGGCCTTCTGGAACTCCGTGCGGCACGCCCGGCCGATCGCGGTCGGGCTGAACTGTGCCCTGGGGGCCGCCGAGATCCGCCCGTACCTGGCCGAGCTGTCCCGGATCGCGGACTGCTTCGTCTCCTGCTACCCCAACGCCGGCCTGCCCAACGCCTTCGGCGAGTACGACGAGACGCCCGACCAGATGTCGGCGGTGCTGGCCGAGTTCACCGAGTCCGGGCTGGTCAACCTGGTCGGCGGGTGCTGCGGCACGACCCCGGCCCACATCCGCCGGATCGCCGCGGTGACCGCGGGCCGCCACCCCGCGGGCGGTCCCGGAGATCCCGCCGGCCATGCGGCTGTCGGGCCTGGAGCCGTTGACCATCGACGCCGACTCGCTGTTCGTCAACGTCGGAGAGCGGACCAACATCACCGGCTCGGCCCGCTTCCGTAACCTGATCAAGAACGGTGACTACGACGCGGCCCTGGCGGTGGCGGCCCAGCAGGTCGAGAGCGGCGCCCAGGTGATCGACGTCAACATGGACGAGGGCATGATCGACGGGGTGGCGGCGATGGACCGCTTCCTCAAGCTGATCGCGAGTGAGCCGGACATCAGCCGGGTGCCGATCATGATCGACTCGTCCAAGTTCGAGATCATCGAGACCGGCCTGAAGTGCGTGCAGGGCAAGCCGATCGTCAACTCGATCTCCATGAAGGAGGGCGAGCAGAAGTTCCGCGACCAGGCCCGGATCTGCCGCAAGTACGGCGCCGCCGCCGTGGTGATGGCCTTCGACGAGAACGGGCAGGCCGCAGACCTGGAGAGCCGGAAGCGGATCTGCGAGCGGGCGTACCGGATCCTGGTGGACGAGGTCGGCTTCCCGGCCGAGGACATCATCTTCGACCCCAACGTGTTCGCGGTGGCGACCGGCATCGAGGAGCACGCCGCGTACGGCGTCGACTTCATCGAGGCGACCCGGTGGATCAGGCAGAACCTGCCGGGCGCCCAGATCTCCGGCGGCATCTCGAACGTCTCGTTCTCCTTCCGGGGCAACAACCCAGTCCGCGAGGCTATCCACGCCGTGTTCCTCTACCACGCCATCCAGGCCGGGCTCAGCATGGGCATCGTCAACGCCGGCGCCCTGGTCGTCTACGACGAGATCGAACCGGAGCTGCGGGAGCGGATCACCGACGTGATCTTGAACCGGCGGCCGGACGCCACCGAGCGGCTGCTGGAGATCGCCGAGGCGCACCGGGGGTCCGGCGAGGTCGAGGAGCGCACGGCGGAGGAGTGGCGCGGGCTGCCCGTCACCGAGCGGATCACCCACGCCCTGGTCAAGGGTCTGGACGCCCACGTCGAGGCGGACACCGAGGAGCTGCGGGCCGAGATCTCCGCCCGCGGCGGGCGGCCGATCGAGGTGATCGAGGGGCCCCTGATGGCCGGGATGAACGTGGTCGGCGACCTGTTCGGGGCCGGCAAGATGTTCCTGCCGCAGGTGGTCAAGTCGGCGCGGGTGATGAAGAAGGCGGTCGCGTACCTGATCCCGTTCATCGAGGCGGAGAAGAGGCCGGGCGACGCGGAGACGACCAAGGGCACCATCGTGATGGCCACGGTCAAAGGCGACGTGCACGACATCGGCAAGAACATCGTGGGTGTGGTGCTGCAGTGCAACAACTACGAGGTGGTGGACCTCGGGGTGATGGTGCCGGCGCAGAAGATCCTGGACAAGGCCAAGGAGATCGGCGCCGACCTGATCGGCCTGTCCGGCCTGATCACCCCGTCGCTGGACGAGATGGTCAGCTTCGCCACCGAGATGGAGCGGCAGGGGTTCCAGATCCCGCTGCTGATCGGCGGGGCCACCACCTCCCGCGCCCACACCGCGGTCAAGGTGACCCCGCGCTACTCGGGTCCGGTGCTGTGGGTGAAGGACGCGTCCCGGTCGGTGCCGGTGGCGGCCGCGCTGCTCTCCGACGAGCAGCGGCCGGCCCTGCTGGCCAGCGTGGAGGCCGACTACGACTCGCTGCGGAAGCGGCACGCGACCAAGCACGACCGACCCCTGCTCAGCCTGGACCGGGCGCGGGCCAACCGGACCCCGATCGACTGGTCCGGCTACCGCCCCCCGGCCCCCACCGCCCCGGGCCCGATCACCTTCGACGACTACGACCTGGCCGAGCTGCGGGGCTACATCGACTGGCAGCCGTTCTTCAACGCCTGGGAGATGAAGGGCAAGTTCCCCGACATCTTGAACAACCCGGCGTCGGGGGAGGCGGCCCGCAGGCTCTACGACGACGCGCAGCAGATGCTGGACCGGCTCATCGCCGAGAAGTGGCTGACCGCGAAGGGGGTGTTCGGCGTCTTCCCCGCCAACGCGGTGGGCGACGACATCGAGGTCTATACCGACGCCTCCCGCCGGCAGCGGCGCGCGATGCTGTTCAACCTGCGGCAGCAAGGCGAGCACCGGGAGAACGTGCCGAACCGCTCGCAGGGCGACTTCGTCGCGCCGAAGGAGACCGGTCTGCCCGACCATGTCGGGGCGTTCGCGGTGACGGCCGGGCTGGGCAGCGCCGAGAAGGTCGCCGAGTTCAAGGCCGCGGTCGACGACTACAGCGCCATCCTGCTCGAGTCGCTGGCCGACCGGCTGGCGGAGGCGTTCGCGGAGCGGCTGCACCAGCGGGTCCGCCAGGAGTTCTGGGGGTACGCGCCCGAGGAACGGCTGGACAACGACGCGCTGATCGCCGAGCGCTACCGCGGGATCCGGCCGGCGCCGGGCTACCCGTCTTGTCCGGAGCACACCGAGAAGGCCACGCTGTGGGAGCTGCTGGACGTGCAGGCCCGGACCGGCATCGAGCTCACCGAGTCGATGGCCATGTGGCCGGGGGCGGCGGTCAGCGGCTGGTACTTCTCCCACCCGCAGTCCCAGTACTTCGTGGTGGGCCGGCTCGGCCGCGACCAGGTGGCCGACTACGCGGAGCGCAAGGGCTGGACGCTGGCGGAGGCCGAGCGGTGGCTGTCCCCCAACCTCGGGTACGACCCGGAAGACTGAGCCCCTGCCCCCGCCCCCGCCCAAGCCCCGCCGCAGACCGTCCCGGCACACGCCGACCAGGTGCCCGGCCGGCGGATTCGCGATCCTCCTCCGTCGGCTGGAACAATGGCGGGGCCATGATCCCACCGACCAGCACGCTCCAGGCCGCGCTGTGGGACTTTGACGGGACGCTGGCCGACACCGAGCCGCTGTGGATCGCGGCCGAGTTCGAGCTGGTCGAGTCCCTGGGCGGCCGGTGGTCCTACGAGCATGCCCACCAGCTGGTCGGCAACGCGCTGATCGACTCCGGCGCCTACATCCTCCGGGTGATCGGTCGGACCGACCTCGAGCCGGCCTGGGTGGTCAGCCAGCTGCTGGGCCGGGTGGTCGAGCAGATGCGGGACGGTCACGTCGAGTGGCGCCCCGGGTCGCTGGAGCTGCTCGCCGCGCTGAACGCCGCCCGAGTGCCCTGCGCGCTGGTCTCGGCCTCGTACCGGGTGCTGTTGGACGCGGCGCTGGAGCGGCTGGCCCCCGGCTCGTTCCAGGCCTCCGTGGCCGGCGACGAGGTGCAGTACGGCAAGCCGCACCCCGAGCCGTACCAGACGGCCTGCCGCAAGCTCGCGGTGGACGCCCGCCAGTGCGTGGTGTTCGAGGACTCCGGTACCGGCGCGCGGTCCGGCAACGCCGCGGGTGCGGTCGTGGTGGCCATCGAGCACATGGTGCCGGTGCCGCCCGCCCCCCGGCGCGTGCACGTCCGGTCCCTGGCCGACCTCGACCCGGCGAGCGTCGCACGGCTGCTCGAGCAGGCCGATGAGCGGGTCTAGCCGGCGTCGCGCCGCTGCCCTGCTGACCTCGATGCTGACCGGCGCCGCGGTGTCCCTGGCGGCCTGCGACGCCCCCAGCACCACCCCGGCCCCCGAGCCGAGCGTGTCGACCACCCAGGACCGGCCGCTCACGGTGATCAGCACCGACCGGGTCAGCACCGCCGACCCCGCGGCCGTGACCGACCAGGGCTCGGCGATCCTCGCGCTGAACGTGTTCCAGCGGCTGATGACCGCCGAGCCGGGGGAGCAGGCTCTGAAACCGGACGCTGCCCGCGACTGCCTGTTCACCGCGGCCACGGTCTACACCTGCACACTGAACGAGAAGGAGACCTTCCACAACGGGCACTCGCTGACCAGCAGCGATGTCCGCTTCAGCATCGAGCGGGCCCGCAAGCTCGACGTGACCGGCTCGTCGGCGACCCTGCTGTCGTCGCTGCGGCGGATCGAGACGCCCGACCCGCTGACCGTGCGGTTCGTCCTCAGCCGGGTGGACACCCAGTTCGGCTGGGCCCTCGCCTCACCGGCGGCCTCCATCGTGGACGAGGAGGTGTACGGCGCCGACACCCTGCGCCGCCCCCAGGACCCCATCATCGGCTCCGGTCCGTTCAGCGTGGTCCGGTTCGCGAACCAGAACCTGATCTTGAAGCGCTACCCGGACTACCTGGGCCGTACCCCGGCGCAGAGCGCGGACGTGACCTTCCGGACCGTCGCGGACTCGGCGGCCGTCGAGGAGGCGCTACGCGCGGGATCGGTCGATGTGGTCTGGCGTGGGCCCAGCTCGGCGGCGATCATCCGCTACGTCCGTCAAGCCGCGACCAACGCCGGCGAGCTGACCGACGACGGCTACACCCTTACCGACCTGACCGGCACCCGGGTACGGATGCTGGACTGGAGCGCGGGCTCACCGCGCCGGGCGGACGCCGACGTCCGGGAGGCGGTCAGCGCGGCGCTGCAGGGCGACCGGACCCTGGACTCGGTCATCCCCGGCGGCGTGCCCGGTCACACCAGCGCGTTCCGGCTGGGCGGCCGCGCCGCGGTCGACGTGACCTGGAAGGAGCCGGTCCGGCTCGACCTGGGCTACGACCCGACGGCCCCCGACGCGGTCGACGTCGCGACCCAGATCGCGACCCGGCTGGAGGCCACCGGGGGCTTCGTGGTCCGGCTGCGATCCGGCACCGCCGAGGTGGACCTGGTGCTCGCCGACCGCAAGGCGTTCACCGCCACCGGGCAGTCCTGGCTGCAGCCCTACCTGCAGCAGCCGCTGCCGCGGTCCGCGGAGGTGCTCGCCACGCTCGAGCAGCGGTACCGGACGCGGACCGAGGAGCCCGAGGCCCTGCGGGTGCTGGCCGCGATCCAGAGCCAGGCCGCCCTGGACCAGACGGTGGTGCCCGTCAGCCAGGGCGACGAGTACCTGATCGCCCGCTCCGGGGTGCAGGTGCAGGACACCTCGTTCGGTCCGGGCTGGCAGCTCGGCCTGTTCGGGATCCGTCGTGTCTGAGCTGTCCGGCGTGCGGGTCGGGCCCCTGGTCGAGGGCGACCGGGTCACCTTGACCGACCCGAAGGGCCGGCAGCACTCCGTGGTGCTGGCCGCCGGGCAGGCGTTCCACACCGCCAAGGGGGCCATCGCCCACGACGACCTGCTCGGCGGCCCGGACGGGGTCGTGGTCCATTCCACCCGGGGGGTCGCCTACCTCGCCCTGCGGCCCCTGCTGGCCGACTGGACGGTGAAGATGCCGCGGGGGGCGGCCGTGGTCTACCCGAAGGATGCGGCCCAGATCGTCGGCGGCGCCGACATCTTCCCCGGGGCCCGGGTGCTGGAAGCCGGGGCCGGGTCCGGGGCGCTCACCCTGGCCCTGCTGCGGGCCGTCGGCCCGACCGGCCGGGTGGTGTCCTACGAGCGGCGGGAGGACTTCGCCGCGGTCGCGGCCCGCAACGTCTTGGCCTTCCTGGGCCGCGAGCATCCCGCCTGGGACCTGCGGGTCGGTGACCTGGCCACCTCGCTGGCCGCCGACCCGCTCGGCCCGGGGTCCATCGACCGGGTGGTGCTGGACATGCTGGCCCCGTGGGACTGCGTCGAGGCCGCCGCGGAGGTCCTCGTCCCCGGTGGAGTCCTGTGCGCGTACGTGGCCACCACCACGCAGCTCGCCCGCACGGTGGAGACCCTCCGGGTGCACGGCGGCTTCACCGAGCCGGAGGCGACAGAGACCCTGGTCCGCGGCTGGCAGGCCGAGGGCCTGGCGGTGCGCCCCAAGCACGCGATGGTGGGCCACACGGGGTTCCTGATCTTCACCCGGCGGCTGGCCCCAGGTGTCACAGCACCGTTACGCAAACGTCGCCCGGCCCCCGGCGCGTATGGGGAAGATTACATCGGCCCGCGCTGATCCGACGGGTACTGTCTTGTGCCAGGAGGTGTGCCATGACTGGATCCAGTGCAGACCGGCCCAGGGACGACAGCGAGGCCCGACTGGCTCAGCTGCGCGACGAGCTCGACCGGATGCGGGAGCGTGTCGCCGCCCATCCCCACGACCTCGCCATGCTGGAGCGCCGGCTCGCGGACGCCCGGCAGGAGGCGCGCAGCACGTCGGCCAACAACGAGCGGCTGGCCGCGACCCTGCGCGAGGCCCGCGACCAGATCATCTCCTTGAAGGCGGAGGTGGACCGGCTCGCACAGCCGCCCGCCAGCTACGGGGTGTTCATCACCGCGGCCGAGGAGCGCACCGCCGACATCTTCACCTCCGGACGCAAGATGCGGGTCAGCGTCAGCCCCGACGTCGACCTCGACGCCCTGGAGCCCGGCCGCGAGGTGATGGTCAACGAGGCCCTCAACGTGGTGGGGGTCTACGACTTCACCGACACCGGCGAGGTGGTGCTGCTCAAGGAGGTGCTGGAGGACGGCGAGCGCGCCCTGGTGGTCGGGCACGGCGACGAGGAGAGCGTGGTCCGGCTGGCCAGCGTGCTCCGCGACGGCCCGATCCGCTCCGGGGACTCGCTGCTGGTCGACCGGCGGATCCACTTCGCGTACGAGCGGGTGCCCAAGCTGGACGTCGAGGAGCTGGTGCTGGAGGAGGTGCCCGACATCGACTACTCGGTGATCGGCGGCCTGGGATCCCAGATCGAAGCCATCCGCGACGCCGTCGAGCTGCCGTTCCTGCACAAGGACCTGTTCGCCGAGCACGAGCTGAAAGCCCCCAAGGGCATCCTGCTGTACGGCCCGCCGGGCTGCGGCAAGACCTTGATCGCGAAGGCCGTGGCGAACTCGCTGGCCAAGAAGGTCAGCGAGGTGACCGGCCGGGAGGGCCGGAGCTTCTTCCTGAACATCAAGGGGCCGGAGCTGCTGAACAAGTACGTGGGGGAGACCGAGCGGCACATCCGGCTGGTGTTCCAGCGGGCCCGGGAGAAGGCCACCGACGGCATGCCGGTGATCGTCTTCTTCGACGAGATGGACTCGCTGTTCCGGACCCGGGGCTCCGGCGTCTCCTCCGACGTGGAGAACACCATCGTGCCCCAGCTGTTGAGCGAGATCGACGGCGTGGAGGGCCTGGACAACGTGATCGTGATCGGTGCCTCGAACCGCGAGGACATGATCGACCCGGCCATCCTGCGACCCGGCCGTCTGGACGTCAAGATCAAGATCGAGCGGCCCGACGCGGAGGCCGCGCGGGAGATCTTCAGCAAGTACCTCACCCCCACCCTGCCCTTGCACAGCGAGGATCTGGCCGAGTTCGGTCACAACGCCGTGGATACGGTGCGGGGGATGATCGACCGGACGGTCCAGCGGATGTACGAGGAGACCGAGGAGAACCAGTTCCTGGAGGTCACCTACGCCGGCGGCGACAAGGAGGTCCTGTACTTCAAGGACTTCAACTCGGGTGCGATGATCCAGAACATCGTCGACCGGGCCAAGAAGATGGCCATCAAGGACCTGCTCGACACCGGTGTCCGCGGCCTGCGGATCGGCCACCTGCTGCAGGCCTGCCTGGACGAGTTCGCCGAGAACGAGGATCTGCCCAACACCACCAACCCCGACGACTGGGCCAAGATCAGCGGCAAGAAGGGCGAGCGGATCGTCTTCATCCGCACCCTGATCTCGTCGAAGAAGGGCACCACCCCGGGCCGCTCGATCGACACCGTCAGCAACACCGGGCAGTACCTGTAGGGGTCCGCAGCGGGCCTGGTCCCGGCGTCCGTCCGGCCCGCCCAGGCTTCGGTCGGGCACGGGTCGGGCTCGGCAGCGGGGGGTGGGTCACCCCGGGGGCAGGGGGCGAGGCCTCAGCGGTGGGCGAGGACGACGGCTTGGACGCGGTCGCGGACGCCGAGCTTGGCCAGGATGCGGGCGACGTGGGTCTTGACGGTGGTCTCGGCGAGGTACCGGCGGCGCCGATCTCGGCGTTGGACAGGGCGCGGGACATCGAGCGGAGGACGTCGAGCTCGCGGTCGGTCAGGTCGCCGAGCCCGGGAGCGGGGGGGCCGGCGGCGGGTCGGCGGAGGTAGGACTCGACCAGACGGGAGCACGCTGGGGCCGAGGTGGGTGACGCCGGCGGCCGCGTCCTTGACGCCGGCGATCAGCGCCCCCGGCGGGGTCGCCTTCAGCGGGAACCCGGACGCGCCGGCGCTGAGCGCGGTCGCCACGTAGTCATCCAGGTCGAACATGGTCAGGACCAGCACCCGGGTCGGCTCGACCCGGTGATCCGCCGGGTGGCGGTGATGCCGTCGCCGTCCGGCATCTCCACGTCCATCAGCACCAGGTCCGGGGCCAGCGTCGCCGCCAGCCGGGTGGCGTTCCGACCGTCGCCGGCCCCGCCGACCACCTCGATCTCGGGGTCGCTGCTCAGCACGGTGACCAGGCCGGCGCGCAGCAGCTCGTGGTCGTCGACCACGAGCACCCGGATCATGTCGGCAGCCGGGCTCGGCGAGCAGCGCCGCCGCGACCCGGAAGCCGGGCCCGTCCGTCGCGGCACCGCTCTCCAGCAGGCCGCGGGCCAGCGCGACCCGCTCGGCCAGGCCCACCAGGCCGTACCCCGGCCGGGTGCCGACGACCCGCCCCGCGGTCCCGGACCTCGACCCGGGTCCGGGCCTGGTCGGTGGCGACCACCACCTCCGCGTCCGCCCCGGGGCGTGCCGGACCACGGTGGTCAACGCCTCCTCCGCGATCCGGTCGACCCGCTCGTCCAGCGGGTCAGCGGGGTACGCGTCCACCCGAAGGCGGACCTCGGTGCCGGAGAGTCGGATCCGCTCCACCAGGTCGACCAGATCCGCGTAGCTCAGCTGCCGAGCGGGACGGTCGGGGACCAGCCGGTGCAGCTCGGCGAGGGCGCGGTCGACGTGGCGGTGACCAGCACGATCCGGAAGGCCCGGTTGCCCGGGTCGAACCGGGCGAGACTCGTGACGCTCGTCGCCACCACCGCCAGCCGGCCCGCGGCGTCCACCAGGGAACGACCACCCGCGCTGAGGGTCCACAGCAGCACACCGACGCCGGCGAACCTCCAGAACCCGCCCTGCAGCGCGACCCCTCATCCGGTGGCGACCAGGTAGACCGACGCGCAGCCCGCCGCGCCGAGACCCGGCACTGTGCCCCCGGGTCACCACGGTGGCCGCGGCCAGGGCGCTCAGCCGGCCCTGGTGGGTGTCGGTGCCGCCGCGCCCGGCGTGTCAGGACGTGACGCGTCGGTCACGACCGGGCTGCCGGCCGGACGCTGACCGCCGCCCGGGCCGGACCAGGCTGACAACGGCTCGCCAGCCGATCAGCAGCACCGCCAGCACCACCGAGGCCACCACCACGAACGAGGTCTGGACCCCGGCCCCGGTCGCCGCCCGGAGCAGCATCCCGCCGGCGACGACGCCGGCCCAGACCCCGACCCCGGTGAGGACCGCCACCGGGCGGCGCCACAGCCGGACGGCCGCCGCCCCGGCCACCCACCCGGCCCAGAACGGCCAGGCCGTCTGCCCGACGCCGACCAGGCTGAGGCCCTCGGCGTGGCTGGACCGGCCGACGGCGGCGAAGACCGCGATCCCGGCGAGATCGGCCGCGGCCGCCGCCGCGGCGGCAGCCCGGTTGCTCATGACGACGACACTACGCTGGGGGCCATGCCCGCCCACGTCCCGAGCCCGCCGGTCCCGGCCGGCCCCCCGCCGCCGCGGGTGATGGGGGTCGAGACCGAGTACGGCATCAGCGCGGTCGGCGGACCGGCGGCCGACGACCTCCACCCGATGCAGCTGTCGAACCATGTCGTGAAGGCGTACGGGGCGTCGGCACCGGGGCAGCCGGCCGGCTGGGACTACGAGACCGAGACCCCGCTGCGCGACATCCGCGGGTATGAGATCTCCCGCAGCTCCGCCCACCCCGACCAGCTGACCGACACCGACCTCGGCATGGCCAACGTGATCTTGACCAACGGGGCCCGGCTGTACGTCGACCACGCTCACCCCGAGTACTCCGGCCCCGAGGTCACCTCGGCGCTGGACGTCGTGCGGTACGACAAGGCGGGCGACGCCGTGATGGCCATCGCCGCCCAGCGGGCCAGCACCTCACTGGGGAGGTCAGTCCGGCTCTACAAGAACAACACCGACGGCAAGGGCGCCTCCTACGGCACCCACGAGAACTACCTGCTGGACCGCAGCACCCCGTTCGACCGGATCATCACCCAGTTCACCGCCTTCCTGGTGTCCCGCCAGGTGATCACCGGGGCCGGCCGGGTCGGCCTGGGGCAGGCCAGCCAGGACGCCGGGTTCCAGATCAGCCAGCGCGCGGACTTCTTCGAAGCCGAGGTCGGCCTGGAGACCACCCTGAACCGGCCGATCATCAACACCCGGGACGAGCCGCACGCCGACGCCAGCCGCCACCGACGGCTGCACATCATCACCGGCGACGCCAACCTCTCCGAGATCTCCACCTACCTGAAGGTGGGGACCGCCTCCTGGGTCCTGCGGGTGATCGAAGCCGGGGCCCTGGCCGACCCCGTCCGGATCGCGACCCCGGTGCCGGCCATGCGCACGGTGAGCCACGACCCGATGTGCCGGAGCCTGCTGACCCTGACCGACGGGCGGTCGATGACGGCGGTGGACCTGCAGGAGGTCTACCTCGAGGCCTGCCGCGGCTACTACGAGCAGGTGGCCGGCCATCTCACCGAGACCCTGCAGATCGAGGCCAAGGACGTCTTCGCCCGCTGGCAGGACTGCCTGGATGCTCTGCGCCGCGACCCCGGCGAGCTGGCCGACCAGCTCGACTGGGTCGCGAAGCTGGCGCTGATGGAGTCCTACCGCAGCCGGGACGGTCTGGCCTGGGGCTCCCCGAAGCTGGCGCTGATCGACCTGCAGTACGCCGACGTGGACCCGCGGCGCAGCCTCTACCGGGCGCTGGTCGCCAAGGGGCGGATGCAGCGGCTGATCGGTGAGGAGGAGATCGAGCGGGCTCGCACCCAGCCCCCCGAGGACACCCGCGCCTACTTCCGCGGCCGGGTGATGGACAAGTTCGGCGGCTCCGTGGTCGCGGCGTCGTGGGACTCGGTGATCTTCGACGTGCCCGGACGGGCCGCTCTGCAACGGGTTCCGCTGCTGGACCCGCTGCGCGGCACCCGCGAGCAGGTGGGCGCCATGATCGACAGCTGTGCCGACGTGACCGACCTGTTCAGCGCCCTCGGCCGCTGACCTGGCTCGGGCGGCGGGCCGTACCGCGGAATCCTCCGCGCGATGTCAGGTCGGCTGGCTACGCTGGAGGCGCGGTCGTCGGCAGCTCCTGTCCCGGCCGCGCCGCACCACCCGGCCGTACCCGGCAGTACCCGAGCAGCGCATCAGGAGGTCTCATGCCCGAGTCCGAGCAGAGCCGGAGCCGGACCCGGCGGTCCGAGCCGGACACCGAGGAAGCGCTCGAGCCGGCGGATGCCGCGCACAAGGCCGAGCTGGATTCGGAGGTCGACTCGCTGCTGGACGAGATCGACGATGTGCTGGAGGTCAATGCGGAGGAGTTCGTGCGCTCCTTCGTCCAGAAGGGCGGCCAGTGACGGATCGTCCGGCCGGGTTGCCGGCGGCGTTCCTGCGCGCCGGCACCTCCTCGTTCTCCGAGTTCGCCGCCGAGGTCAGCCCCGGTGTGCTGCCGGCGTCCCGCACCGCCGGCCCGGGGGCGGGGCAGCTGGCCCCGCACGGCACCACCATCGTGGCGGCCACCTTCCCCAGCGGCGTGGTGGTGGCCGGCGACCGGCGCGCCACGATGGGCAACATGATCGCCCAGCGCGACATCGAGAAGGTGTTCCCGGCCGACGAGTTCTCGATCATCGGGATCGCCGGAGCGGCCGGCATCGCGGTCGAGATGGTCGGGCTGTTCCAGGTCGAGCTCGAGCACTACGAGAAGATCGAGGGGGCTCCCCTGTCGCTGGTGGGCAAGGCCAACCGGCTGGCCACCATGATCCGCGGCAACCTCGGGCTGGCCCTGCAGGGCCTGGTGGTGGTCCCGCTGTTCGCCGGCTGGGACGCGGCGACCGAGGAGGGCCGGATCTTCTCCTACGACGCGACCGGCGGCCGCTACGAGGAGCACGCGTTCTTCTCCGTCGGATCCGGCTCGGTCTTCGCCCGCGGGGCGCTGAAGAAGCTGTACCGGCCCGACCTCGACGCCGCCGGGGCCACGATGGCGGTGATCCAGGCCCTGTACGACGCCTCCGACGACGACTCGGCCACCGGCGGTCCCGACCTGACCCGGCGGATCTACCCGGTGGTCATGACCTCCACCGCCGACGGCGTCCAGCGGGTCGCCGACGACCGGGTGGCGGAGATGGTGCAGGAGATGATGCGCGGACGCATGGAGCGCCCCGACGGACCCGGGTCGGCCCTGACATGAGCGGAGCCCGCCGATGAGCATGCCGTTCTACGTCGCGCCCGAGCAGCAGATGAAGGACCGGGCGGACTTCGCCCGGAAGGGCATCGCCCGCGGCCGGTCGGTGGTCGTCCTGCACTACGCCGACGGCATCTTGTTCGTGGCCGAGAACCGGTCGCAGGCCCTGCACAAGGTGAGCGAGATCTACGACCGGATCGGGTTCGCCGCGGTCGGCCGGTACAACGAGTTCGAGAACCTGCGGACCGCCGGCATCCGCTACGCCGACCTGCGCGGCTACAGCTACGACCGGACCGACGTGACCGGCCGGGGCCTCGCCAACGCGTACGCGCAGCTGCTCGGCACGATCTTCTCCTCCGGTGGCGAGAAGCCGTACGAGGTGGAGATCATCGTCGCCGAGCTCGGCCCGCGGCCGGGCCTGGACCAGATCTACCGGCTGACCTACGACGGGTCGGTGGCCGACGAGACCGACTTCGCGGTGATGGGCGGGTCCGCCGACACCATCGCCGAGGCGGTCCGCCGGGGTTACCGCCAGGGTCTCGGCCTGCCGGCCGCGATGGAGCTGGCCGTGCAGTCCCTCGGCTCCGACGGGGGCCCCAACGTGCCGCGCCGCGACCTCGGGGTGGAGGCCCTGGAGGTCGCCATCCTGGACCGCAGCCGGACCCTGCCGCGGAAGTTCCGTCGCATCCAGGGCGCGCGGCTGGGTGCCCTGCTGACCGCGTCCGTGGTGCCGTCCGACCCCGGTCACGAGCCGCCGCCCGCCCTGCCGCCGGAGGGGGTGCCCGAGACCGGGCTGCCGCCGGAGGGGGTGCCCGAGACCGGGTTGCCGCCCGGCCCCGCCGAGCCCGGGCCCGGGTGACCTCGGTCGGCCCCGCGGCGACCACGAACCGGGCGGCGGCCCCGACCCGGGTCGTCGTGGTGGGCGCCGGTCTGATCGGCGCCTCCATCGGACTCGCGCTCACCACCGCCGGTCACCGGGTCCACCTGCGCGACGCCACGAGCAGCCACGCCCGGGTCGCGGAGACGATCGGCGCCGGGAGCACCGAGGTCCCGACCGGTCGACGAGGTCGGTCTGGTGGTGGTGGCGGTGCCGCCGCTGGCCCTGGCCGCGGTGGTCGCCGCCGCGCTGCAGACCTACCCGCAGGCCACCGTCACCGACGTCGGGTCGGTCAAGGCCGGGGTGCTGGACGCCCTGTGGGGCCATCCAGCGGTCAACCGCTACGTCGGCTCCCACCCGATGGCGGGCTCCCAGCACTCCGGGCCCGGTCACCGCCAGCGCGGACCTGTTCACCGACCGGACCTGGGTGATCACCCCGCACCGGCGCTCCGATCCGGGTGCGGTCGATGAGGTGGCGGCGTTGGCCCGTGCCTGCGGTGCGCGCACGGTGGTGATGGACGTCGACGACCACGACGCGGCCGTGGCCCGGGTGTCGCACCTGCCGCACCTGATGTCGGTGCTGATGGCCGGCCACCTGACCACCGTGCCGGACCAGCACCTGCGGCTCGCCGGCCAGGGCCTGCGCGACGTGACCCGGATCGCCGGCAGCGACCCCGGCCTGTGGGAGCAGATCGTCAGCTCCAACTCCGCCGCGGTGCTGGCCGAGCTGCGCCAGATCCAGCAGCGGATCGGCACCGTCATCGACGCGCTGCAGGACCCGTCCGACGGTCGGCTGCTCCGCGAGCAGCTGGAGCGGGGGGTCCTGGGCACCCGGCGCATTCCGGGCAAGCACGGGGCGCCGCCGGTCGCGTACGCGGAGGTCGTGGTGGCCATCCCGGACGCTCCGGGCGCCCTCGGCCGGCTGCTGACCGACGTGGGCACGGCCGGCGTGAACGTCGAGGACATCTCCATCGAGCACGACCAGAACCGGCAGGTCGGGTACCTGGCGCTGGCCGTCACCCCGGAGCAGGCGGACGGGCTGGCGGACCGGATGCGCGCGCTCGGCTGGGACGTCCAGGCCGGCGGCGGCGGACTCGGCGTGCCGGGGGAGTGAGCCCCCCGGATCGGGGCGGAGGGCCCGATGAACCGGGCGCGGTCGGTCCCGACCGATAGGCTGAGCGTCGTGTCAGCGCAGCCCGAGCAGCCATCCCGACTCGTGGTGGCCATCGACGGCCCCAGCGGATCGGGCAAGTCCAGCACCGCCCGCGGGGTCGCGCAGCGGCTCGGGCTGGCCTTCCTGGACACCGGGGCCATGTACCGGGCGGCCACCTGGCTGGTGCTGGAGCGTGGCCTGGCGATGACGAGATGCGGACGAGGTGGCCGCGCTGGTCCGGGGGGCGGAGATCCAGGTCAGCCTCGACCCCGAGCATCCCACCACCACCATCGCGGGCACCGACGTCACCTCGGCCATCCGGGAGCCGCGCATCTCCAGCGCGGTGAGCGAGGTGGCCACCAACCTCGAGGTCCGGGCCGACCTGATCGCCCGGCAACGGGCCATCATCGCCGCCGCCGACCCGGGCATCGTGGCCGAGGGCCGCGACATCACCACGGTGGTGGCGCCCGACGCGCCGGTCCGGGTGCTGCTGGTGGCCGACGCCCACGCCCGGGTGGCGCGCCGGCACTCCGAGCTGGGGGAGCGGGTGGACGCCGCCGCGGTCACCGACCAGGTGATCCGGCGCGACCGGGACGACTCCAGCGTCGCAACGTTCCACGAGGCCGCCGACGGGGTCGTCGTCGTCGACTCCACGGACCTCAGTCTGGACGAGGTGATCGACCGGATCAGCGCCCTCGCCACGGACCTGACTCGGACCTCACCAGGACCTCACCCCCGACCTCACCACCGGCGGCCCGACCCGCTGACCTCGCCGTGCGTGGCACCGCCGACCGCCGGGCGGGGCGACTACCCTGGTCGAGGCCCTTCGGCCGACCCCACCTGGACGAGATGACGTGAGCATGACCGAACCCACCGCCGACCTGCTCGGCGACCCGCGCGACCCCAGTGAGGAGACGGAGCTGGCCACGGCCCCGGTGGTCGCCGTGGTCGGTCGGCCCAACGTCGGCAAGTCCACCCTGGTCAACCGGATGATCGGTCGCCGCGAGGCGGTCGTCCAGGACGTGCCGGGCGTCACCCGGGACCGGGTCTCCTACGACGCGGTCTGGAACGGCCGCCGGTTCGTCCTCGTCGACACCGGCGGCTGGCTGTCCGACGCCCAGGGGATGGCGGCGCAGATCGCCGGGCAGGCCGAGCTGGCCATCGCCACCGCCGACGCCGTGGTGTTCGTGGTCGACGCCACCGTCGGCACCCTGGACGAGGACGAGGCCGTGGTCCAGGTGCTCCGGCGCAGCAACAAGCCGGTCGTGCTGGCGGCCAACAAGGTCGACGACCAGCGGACCGAGGCCGAGGCGGCCACCATGTGGAACCTGGGGCTCGGCGAGCCGTACGCGGTGTCCGCCCTGCACGGGCGCGGGAGCGGCGACCTGCTGGACGCCATCCTGGACGCCCTGCCGCCGGCGCCCCCCGAGCCGGAGGCCGCGCCCCGCGGGCCGCGGCGGGTGGCGATCGTCGGCAAGCCCAACGTGGGCAAGTCCAGCCTGCTCAACAAGCTCGCCGGCCAGCAGCGGGTGGTGGTCGACGACGCCGCCGGCACCACCGTCGACCCGGTCGACGAGCTGGTCGAGGTGGACGGCACCGTCTACCGCTTCATCGACACGGCCGGGATCCGCCGCCGGGTCAAGGAGGCCTCCGGGCACGAGTACTACGCCAGCCTGCGCACCCACGGCGCCATCGAGCGGGCCGAGGTGTGCGTCGTCGTGATCGACGCCAGCGAGCCGCTGACCGAGCAGGACCTCCGGATCCTCACCTCGGTGGAGGAGGCCGGCCGAGCGCTGCTGATCGCGTTCAACAAGTGGGACCTGACCGACGAGGAGCGGCGGCGCTACCTGGACCGGGAGATGGAGCGGGACCTCGTGCAGTTCTCCTGGGCCTCCCACGTCAACCTCTCCGCCACCACCGGTCGGCACGTGGACCGGCTGGGGCGGGCCATCCAGGAGGCCCTGGAGGGGTGGGAGACCCGCATCTCCACCGGGCGGCTGAACGCCTTCCTCGGCCGGGTGGTCGCCGCCCACCCGCACCCGGTCCGCGGCGGGAAGCAGCCCCGGATCCTGTTCGGCACCCAGGCCCAGACCGGCCCGCCCACCTTCGTGCTGTTCACCTCCGGGCAGATCGAAGCGGGCTACCTGCGGTTCATCGAGCGTCGGCTGCGCGAGGAGTTCGGCTTCGTCGGCACCCCGGTCCACGTCCAGGTGCGGGCCCGGGAGAAGCGCGGCAAGCGCTGAGCCTGACCGCGTTCCCGCGGTTCGAGCCGCCGGGCCCGCCGTAGTAGAGTTCCCCCTCGTGGCTCCACCTGCTGGAGCCTTCGGGCTGTGGCGCAGCTTGGTAGCGCACGTGACTGGGGGTCACGGGGTCGCAGGTTCAAATCCTGTCAGCCCGACCAGAGAGATTCCGGTTCGACCGGGGACGAGCACCGTCCCCGGTCGGACTCCCTCCGGCGGGTCGCCGTCGCTCCGGCTCGGTAGAATCCGAACCCCCGTCGAGAGACCCCTGACCATGACCAGTGCCGTCGAGCGCCCCGCGGCCGACGCCCCCCCGGACGCCGCCACCCTGCGCCGCTGGCGCCAGTACCTCGCCGACGAGCGGGCGGAGGCGGCCGTCTACCGGGAGCTGGGCCGCAGCCGCCGCGGTCGCGAGCGGGAGATCCTGCTGTCGCTCTCCGAGGCGGAGCGCCGGCACGAGGAGCACTGGCTGCGGCTGCTCGGGACGCAGGTGGGCCGACCCCGGCCGACCAGCCTGCGCACCCGGCTGCTGATCTTCGGCTCCCGGCACTTCGGCAGCGTGTTCGTGCTCGCCCTCATGCAGCGGGCCGAGACCCGCTCCCCGTACGAGACCGACGAGCACGCCACCAGCACGATGGCGGCCGACGAACGGATCCACGGCGAGGTCCTCCGCGGGCTGAGCGCCCGGGGTCGCGAACAGCTGTCCGGCACGTTCCGGGCGGCCGTCTTCGGCGCCAACGACGGTCTGGTCAGCAACCTCGCCCTCGTGCTGGGGATCGGTGCCACCGGCGTCGACGCCCGGACCATCCTGTTCGCCGGGGTGGCCGGACTGCTGGCCGGCGCGCTGTCGATGGGCGCGGGGGAGTACGTCTCGGTCCGCTCCCAGCGTGAGCTCCTGCAGTCCACCCTGCCCGACCCCCAGTCGCAGTCCGCGCTCCCGCACCTCGACGTGGACGAGAACGAGCTGGCCCTGGTCTACCGGGCCCGGGGGATGGATCCCGGCGCGGCGGAAGCCAAGGCGCACGAGGTGCTCTCCTCGCTGCACCTGGACTCCGACGACCCGGAGTCGGCGGGCGTCGACCCGCACGAGGCCGTCGGCTCGGCCTGGGGAGCCGCGCTGTCGAGCTTCTGCTTCTTCGCCTCCGGTGCGCTGATCCCCGTGCTGCCCTACCTGTTCGGCGCCGCGGGTCTGACCGCGGTGGTCGTCGCCTCCGTCCTGGTCGGCCTCGCCCTGCTCTGCACCGGGGCCGTGGTCGGCGTGCTCTCCGGAGCCTCGCCGGCGAAGCGGGCGCTGCGCCAGCTGGCCATCGGGTACGGCGCGGCCGCGGCCACGTACCTGCTGGGGCTGCTGTTCGGCGCCACCGGCATCTAGCGACCGGGTCCGTCGGGGTGGCCCGTGACGGCGAGGATCCCGCCCAGGCCGATCATCATCACCCCGCCGCCGGCGCGGAGGTGCGGCACCCGGCGCGGTGTCCGGGCGAACCAGTCCCGCGCGGTGCCGGCGGCCAGGGCCCAGCCCGAGTCGCAGACCAAGGCGATGACCGCGAACACGGCCCCGAGCACGAGCAGCTGCAGTCCCACCGACCCGCGGTCGTAGGCGACGAATTGCGGCAGCACGGCCACGAAGAACACGATGGTCTTCGGGTTGCTGACCCCCACGGTGAAACCCTCCGCCAGCAGCCGCCGGCGGCTGCGCCCCGGGACAGCGGCGCGCGGGACCACCAGCGCATGGCGGTGCCGGACGGCCTGCACGCCCAGGTAGACCAGGTACGCGGCCCCGACGAGCTTCACCACCGTGAACACCGCCGCCGACCTGGCCACGATCCCGCCGACACCGGCGGCGACGGCCAGCACGTGCGGGATCAGGCCGAGGGTGTTGCCGGCGACGCTGAGCAGGCCCCCGGTCCGGCCCAGGCTGAGGGACCGGCCGACCACGAACAGCACACTCGGCCCCGGGACCAGCACCAGCACCAGTGAGGTCAGGCCGAAGGCCAGCACGGTCGGCCACGGCACGGGCACGGCAGTCCTCTCGGGGTGCGGCGGGAGCACGACGCAGGCTACCGGTGGAGATCGTGGGGATCCGAGGTATTTCTCGCCCCCGCGCCACCTCAAACTCTCGGATCCGGACCCTCGGCGGGGCCAACGCCGGCGGGCTGGACAGCCCAGCGGCACGACCGGTCGCCGAAAATCCCTGCCGAGCGGCCAGGAATCCGCCATATTTGAGATCTGTCCGACGGGGGTCGGCACGAACCGAAAGGAACCGGGGGAATGAAGAACGTCTATCGGGTGCTGGCGTACCTGATCGCAGCACTCGTCGCGCTCCAGGGCGCGGCCATCGCCTACGCGGTCTTCGGCCTGTTCGCCTGGGTGGAGCAGGGCGGCACGGTCGACAAGGCCCTCTTCGAGAGCGAGGGTCCGCCCGCGGGAATCGGCGGGCTCACCGGGTTCATCCTGCACGGGCAGGTCGGCATGATGGTGATCCCGATCGCCGCCCTGCTGTTCCTGATCAGCTCGTTCTTCGCCAAGGTGCCGGGTGGCCTCAAGTGGGCGCTGATCACCCTCGGCGTGGTGGTGGTGCAGGTGGCTCTGGGCCTGTTCTCGCACGAGCTGGCCGGCCTGGGCTGGCTGCACGGCGCCAACGCGCTGGTGCTGTTCGCGGTGGCGGTGATGGCCGGGATGCGGGTGAGGCGCGCCCTCGCCGGACGCGGCCCCGGCGACGCCAAGACCGGGGTCGACGCTCCGGTCGGCGCTCGCGTCGCCTCCTGAGCCGATGACTCCGATCCGCAGGCGGCGGGTCCTGCGGATCGGGCTCCCGGTCCTGGCCACGCTCGTCGTCCTGCTGCCGCTCGCCTGGCTGTGGGCCCAGAGCCGGGTGCCCAGCGTCTACTCCGTGACCGACATGGGCTTCGTCGACCACGGCGGCGGCCCGGGCGGCGAGCTGGGCGCGGAGGGCCACGTCGGTCACCAGCCGCCCGGTGGGGGCCCCGTCCGGTCCGTCGCGGACCTGGTCGCGGACCCGAAGCGTCGAGCCGACGTACGGGTGGATCTCGTCGCGCGCCGGCAGGACCTCACGGTCGGCGGGCAGACCGTCCCCGGCTACACCCTGAACGGCACGTCGCCGGGTCCGCAGATCACCGCCCGCCAGGGCCAGCTCGTCGAGGTCCGCCTCCGCAACGCGTCGGTCTCCGGTGGCACCACGCTGCACTGGCACGGGCTCGACGTGCCGAACGCCATGGACGGCGTGGCCGGGGTGACCCAGGACAGCGTCCCGGTCGGCGGGACCTTCACCTACCGGTTCGTGGCCGAGCAGGTGGGCACGTTCTGGTACCACGCGCACCAGCTCTCCAACGGCCAGGTCGCCGGGGGCCTGTTCGCCGCGCTCGTGGTGCTGCCGAGCCGGGGCCAGGTCGCCGACGTGGACACCGTCGCCGTGTCGCACACCTACGGCGGAGTCCGCACCGTCAACGGCCGGCCGGGGGACACCCGGATCGAGGCCGACCCCGGCCAGCGCGTCCGGGTCCGGGTGATCAACACCGACAACGGCCCGATCGAGACCTGGGCCGGCGCCCCGTACCGGGTGGTGGCGGTCGACGGCACGGAGCTGCACGGCCCCACCTCGGTGGACGGGCAAGCGGTGACCGTGACCGCCGGCGGGCGGGCCGACCTGGAGGTCACCATGCCGCGCGACGGGTCCGCGGTCCGCGTCCAGGTCTCGAAGTCCGCGGCCGTCCTGCTCAGCGCGGGTCAGGGTGACGTCCCGGCGCCGCCCCAGCCGGTCGAGGACCTCGACCTGCTCCGCTACGGCACCGCCGCGAAGCTGCCGTTCGACCCGGCCACGGCGACCCGGCGGTTCGACTACGTGGTCGACCGCCGACCGGGGTTCGTCCGCGGCCGGCCGGGCCTGTGGTGGTCGATCAACGGGCACCTGTACCCGGACGTCCCGATGATGATGGTCCGCGAGGGTGACGTGGTCAGGATGCGCGTGCAGAACGCCAGCGGCGAGGTGCACCCGATGCACCTGCACGGCCACCACGCGGTGGTGCTGTCCCGTAACGGGGTGCCGAGCACCGGCAGCCCGTGGTGGGTCGACTCCTTGAACGTGCTGGACGGCGAGACCTACGAGCTGGCGTTCGTGGCCGACAACCCGGGGGTCTGGATGGACCACTGCCACAACCTCAAGCACGCCGCGGACGGCATGGTGGCCCACCTGATGTACGCCGGCGTCGACACGCCGTTCCGGGCCGGGAGCGGCACCGGCAACCAGCCGGAGTGAATTCGAGACCGATTTCTCTGTCTCGGGGGTGAAATAACGGGATTCCCGTGACGCAAGTCGACACACCAGTCACATCAGTCACAATTTGGACACGGGCAGATCTCGCGCGTTATGGTCAGCACGCACTGACGGCATGGTCGTGACCAGACCGTTGTGCAGGGGGGCACTCATCGTTGTCAAAGCGAGGGAGCTGTCAATGCTGCACCACCGTCTGGTGGCTCTGGCCACCGCTGGACTGCTGGGATTCGGTCTCGTTCCGGTCTCGACCCTGAGTCTGCCGGGCGTCGCCCAGGCCACGGCTGAGGCCGCCAAGAAGGTCACCTCGATCAGGGTGGCCACCTTCAACGTCCGCACCGCCCGGGCCAAGGACAAGCGCCGCTGGCTGACCCGAGCGCCCGATGTGGCCCGCGACATCATGGCGGCCCGCCCCGGCGTGGTCGCCCTCCAGGAGCTCGGACCCGGGCGGGCCGACGGCGTCAAGGGCAAGATCGGCAAGCGGATGCGACAGACCGAGAGCCTGGTCGCCGCGCTGGCCAGGCTGGGAGGCAGCCGGTACCGGCTGGTCCGGGCCTACGCCTTCATCAAGCCCGGGTCGGTGAACGGGACCCAGGGCTCGCGGATCCTGTACGACGCGTCGCGCTACAGGCTGGTGAGCTACTGCCCGGAGACCACGGGCAAGTCGAAGTGGAACCCGTCCTGCCGGATCTCGCTGCCCATCGCGGCCGGGGACGGGGAGAAGCGGCGCCGGACCGCCACCTACGCCAAGCTCGCCGACCGGAGCACCGGGCAGGAGTTCTGGGTCGCCTCCGCCCATCTGGACGAGCGGCACGGCGGCAAGGCCCGGGACGCCAAGTTCAGCGCCCTGCGGGCCCGGCAGGCGGCGCGCGTCGCCGACGTGGTGGCCGCCGCCAACCCGACCGGGCTCCCGGTCATCTTCGGCGGCGACATCAACTCCTGGCGCACCGACCGCAGCGGGTACGCGCCGCACCGGGCCCTGGAGAGCCGCGGGTTCCGGGACACCGTGGCCGCCCCGGTCCGGGTCAACGACAACTACACCACCGTCAACCACTTCAAGCGCACCCTCAAGAGGACCTGGAACGTGAAGCTGGATGTGGTGATGGCCAAGGGCGCCTCCGGCTTCTCCCGCTGGGAGAACCACGCCCGGATCCTCGACAGCGCCCGGGCCTCGGACCACAACCTGGTGGTGGCGGACCTGACGTTGTGAGGCCGGTGTCGAGCTCCACCTGAGGTGGAGACCCGGTCGCTAGCCCGTCCGGCGGCGGAGCGCGCGCCGGACCCGGCGGACCACCCGCCGCAGCGCGCTGCCCGCGCGCGGCGGCGGGGTGATCGCCACCCGCTCCTGCAGCGCGACCGACCCGCGGAGGCCGCGGAACCGGACGGATGCCGGGTAGGTGCCGCGGGGCACCGAGGCCAGCACGTCGCGGGCGGTGGCCCAGTGGTCGTCCAGCCGCTTCACCCCGAGCACCCACGGCTTCGGACCCACGGTCAGGGCCACCTGCCGCGGGTCGCCACTCCACCCGTCGGTGGTGTCGATCCGGAGCCGGTCCCGGTCCTGCCGGACCCGGGCCACGGTGGACAGCTGGTGGCGCAGCTGCTTCTCGCTCAGCCCGCTCCGCAGGCTGAGCGAGCCTCGCTTGTTGACGTAGAGCGCGTGGGCGCTGGCCACCGACCCGACCAGGCCGTGCATGTGTTCCGGCGCGCCGATCCGCACCGTCCGGTTGATCCCGAAGGCGTCGACGCGGAGGAACAGGTCGTGCAGACCCGGCCGCAGGGGAGCTCCGCCGGCCAGGGTGTCGGGGTCGAGCACGGCCGTACCCCGCCAGACCAGCCGCCCGCCCCCCGCCACCGGCTCGACCACCGGACTCAGCGTCGGCGGCACGAACCACTCGTCGAGGGTGTCGCGGTGGCGGATGACGACGTCACCCATCGTCTCCGGCAGCGGCTCCAGCCGGCGGACGTCGGCTGACACCTCCGCACCGGCCAGCCCGGTCGGCAGCAGCCATCCCTGGTCCTCGGCCGGCTCGAGGACCAGCCGGGACCCGTCGAGGGCCAGCTCGGCCTCGACGGCGAGCTCGATGGTCCCCCCGTCGGTGGTGCGCCACCCCCGGAGCCGCACGATGGGCTGGAGCGGCCGCATCCGGGCGTCGAGCGCCACCAGGTCCGCCACCGTCCCGGTGCGGGTCACCGCCGCCCGAACCCGGGTGCCGACCGCGAGGCCGGCGTCCACCGACAGCGGGAACCGCTCCTCCATCAGGGCCCGGATCTCGCTGAGCAGGGCCTCCCGCTGCGCGTCCGGCGCTGTCCGCAGCTTGCGACCACCGAGCCGACCGAGCATCTCGGTCTTGAGGAAGCGGCGGTAGAAGCCGTCCCGCACCTCGCCCGGCTCGGTGTACCGGTCGATCACGTCCAGCACCTCACGCAGGTTGGCGTAGTAGCTGGCCGGGTCGATCCGGGTCGACCCGGCGTTGCGGCCGTCCTCGCGCTTGAGGTACCGGTAGCAGACGTAGTCGGCCACGATCGACGCCGCCGACGCCGCGAAGTAGGCCTTGGTGATGAACAGCTGGTCCTCGAGCCGGCGCTTGCCTTCGGGGTAGCGGATCCCGGCGTCGACCAGAAACTGCCGGCGCAGCATCTTGTGCGGCGTCTGGCTGCCCATCATCCGCGAGTCGTAGACGGTGCAGCGGGGCCGCTGCTCCCGGTACAGGTAGTGGTGGACGCCGCGAAAGTTGCTGATCACCTTGCCGAGCACGACGTCGGAGCCGTTGGCCGAGCCGAGGTCGTACATCCGCTGGATCGCCTCGGGGTCCAGCACGTCGTCCTGGTCGACGTACATCACGTACTCGCCGGCGGCGGCGTCGGTGCCGACGTTGCGCGGCTTGCCGGGCCAGCCCGAGTTGGGGATGGAGATCACCCGCACGTGGTCGTGAGCGGCCTCGACCCGCCGCAGCCGGGCCAGCGAGTCGTCGGTGGAGCCGTCGTCCACGAAGACGATCTCGAGGTCACCCGGGCGCATGGTCTGGGCGAGCAGGGACTCAGCGCTGGCCTCCACCAGGTCGCCCGCGTTCCACACCGGGACCACGATGGTGACCTTGGCCATCAGAGCACGACCGGCAGGACAGGGGTACGCATCCCGGGAAGCATACGGGGACCGGGGGGCTCCGGCCACGGCTCAGCCGTTGCCGAGCGCGGCGGGGCCGCTCTCCCGGCGGATGTCGATGACGTGCCCGGTCTGGCCCGAGAGCAGCACGTCCAGCGACTGCGAGGCCACCTCCCGGGAGTCCAGCAGGGTGCCGGGCGGCTCGTCGCCGAACGCCTTGGTCCGCATCGGGGTGCCGGTGCGCTCGGGGTTGACGCAGTTGACCCGCACCCCCGAGGCGGCCCACTCGTCGGCCAGCGCCTGGGTGAGGTTGACCACGGCCGCCTTCGCGGAGGAGTAGAGCGAGTAGCCGGACCGGCCGCGGGTGTAGGAGGAGGAGGTGAACAGCAGCAGCGAACCGCCGGTCGCGGCCAGGTGCGGGAAGAACTCCTGGGCGATGAACACCGGCGCCAGGTAGTTGACCTCGGTCGCCGCGTAGATGGTCTCCTCGGTGGAGTCGGCCAGCTCGCCGCGGGGCAGCACGCCGGCGGTGTTGACCACCAGGTCCACCCGGCCGGTCTTCTCCAACGCCTCCCGCGCCGCGGCGACCACGTCCGCCCGCCGCTGGACGTGGGTGTTGGTCGAGGAGCGGGAGAACGTCAGCACGCTGGCGCCGTAGCTGCGGGCCAGGTCGGCGATGTCACCCCCGATCCCGTACGAGCCGCCGAACACGACCATCGTCTTCCCGCTCAGCCGAGCGTCGGTACTCCTGCTCGCCGAGCGGCTGCGGGTGGTCGGCGGAGTGCAGCTGGAAGAGCTTGTCGGCGATGTAGACGTCGATCGGCTCGGTCACCTTCATGTTCCGCTCGTGGCCGGGGACGACCGCGATGGGCTCCTCCGGCAGGTAGCGCAGCACCACCGTGCAGTCGTCGGTGGCGGTGAAGTTCGGGTCCTCGGCGGCCTTGGCGTACGCCGCCCGGATGGTGGACAGCCGGAACGACTGCGGGGTCTGCCCGCGGCGCAGCAGGTGCCGGGGGAGCACGTCGGTCATCATCTCCGAGTCCGCACCGACCTGGATCACCGTGTCGGCGGAGGGGATGGCGGTGTCCACGGCCCGGTGGGTCTGCAGCGCCTCCACGTTGGCGCGGATGATCGTCTGCGAGACCAGGGGCCGGACGGCGTCGTGCAGCAGCACGTTGCAGTCCTCGTCGCCCAGCGCGGCCAGCGCGGCCGCGGTGGTGTCGTTCCGGGTGCCGGCGCCCTCGAGGATCTGGGTGACCTTCGGGTAGCGGCCCGAGCGGACGATGGCCCGGATGTCGTCCAGGAACCCGGGCGCCATCATCACCAGGATCTCGTCGATGACCGGGGACTCCTGGAAGACCGCGATGGTGTGCTCGATGATCGGCTTGCCGGCGATCTTGATGAGCTGCTTGGGGATGTTCAGACCGACACGGGTTCCGGTGCCGCCGGCCAGCACCACGGCGACGTTGCGGGGGGTGGGCACTGGTCGACTCTAGCGGGGGTCGGCGTCCGGAGGCGGCACCTGAGGGCCGGGACGCGCGCTCACCGCGCACCCCAGATGCGCTCCACGACCCGGGCGCTGGCCTTGCCGTCGTCCTGGGGGGCGTAGGTGCGGCGGAACGTCTCGTAGGCGTCGCGGTGCCGGGCGCGCAGGCCCGGCAGGTCCGCCAGCTCGGCGACCACCTCGGCCGTCGTCGCGCAGATCGGGCCGGGGACCTGGGCCGTGAAGTCGAGGTAGAAGCCGCGGGTCCGGTCCCGGTACTGCTCCAGGTCGGGGGTCAGGAAGATCATCGGCTTGCCGGTCACGCAGAAGTCGAACATCACCGAGGAGTAGTCGGTGACCAGGACGTCGGCGGCCAGGAACAGCTCGTCGATCTCGGGGTAGGTCGTCACGTCGACCACGCCGTCGCAGCCGCGATGGCGCGGTCGTGCACGGTGTTGGCGTGGCCCCGGAGCAGGATCGCGGCCCGCGATCCGAAGGCGGCCCGGACCGGCTCCGGGTCGAGGTAGCGGACGAAGGCGTACCCGCGGGTGATGGCCGCGCGCGTCGCGCCAGGTCGGGGCGTACAGCACGGCCAGGGTGTCGGGGGCCAGGCCGAGACGTTCCCGCACCCGCTGCCGCAGCTCCGGCGGGCCGTCCAGGAGCAGGTCGTTGCGCGGGTAGCCCAGGGTTGAGCACCTCGCCGGCGTAGCCGAAGGCGCGCGGCAGCACCGCGGCGGCGAAGTCGTTCTGGGCGAGCAGCAGGTCCCAGTAGCCCGGCTCGCGGGTCATCAGCGCGCGGTACGGCAGGGACAGGCTGGTGCCCGGGACGTCGTTGCCGATCCGCTTCAGCGGGGTGCCGTGCCAGGTCTGGACGTAGACCTGGTCCGGCTGCTTGCGGAAGTAGTACGGGAAGTTGGCGTTGTTGACCAGGTACCGCGAGGTGTGCAGCGATCTCCATCCAGCGGCGGGAGTACAGCAGCAGCGGCGTCGTCCCCTCCGGGACCGGCCGCAGTCAGGTCGTCGACGGTCCAGAACAGCTCGAGATCCGGTGCCCTGGCGTACCAGCTCCTCGCACAGCGCCCGCGGGCTGTCGGTGACCGACTTGCCGGTGAAGCTCTCGAACAGCACCGAGTCGCGCAGCGCGGCCGGCCCGGCGAAGACCTGCTGCAGCAGACGCTGGGCCCGCCGCCCGCGCTCGTCGCGCGCGTACGGCTGCCGGAAGCGGACCCGGAACGCCCCGTCCCGGCTTCGGCTGCAACGAGAGCGCGCCAGGACCGCGGTCTCCTGCTCGACCGGGGCAGCTGCTGCAGCGAGGCTCCGACCCCGGTCGCGCCCAGCGCCGGACGACGACGCCGTCGATCTCGGCCAGCAGCCGGAGGTCGTAGCCAGCCCGCTTGTCCAGCGGCCCGGCGGCGGCGAGGTCGAACGTCGATCTGGACCGTTCCGCGTCCGTGCCGACCTACCTGCGCGTCGCCCAGCACCGCCCCTCGCTGACCAGCTCGGCCTGCCATCGCCCAGCCGGCCGGGCGCGCTGGTCCGCCCGATCAGGGTCAGGGTGGCCGGCGCGAGTTCGACCGCGTCGATCACCGTGGCCCAGGACGACCTGGCGGAGCTCGACGGTCCCGTTGGGGCCCGCGTGCACCGCTGAGCGGATCGGTGCTCCCGGCCGGGGGCGGGTGCATGCGGCGAGCGCCAGCGGCCGCGGTGTCGGATCCGTCGTCGCGCAGCCGCCACGAGCTCCGCCGTCTGGCCTGCTCGCCCGGCGGCGGCAGCTCGATCCGGAACCTGTGGGGTTCACCCGGCTGATCGGGCAGCCGGGTGGCCACGGCGACCCGGTCGCGGCGCCTCGGCCGTCGCCTGCAGACCCGTGACGTCGTCGCTCGTCGCCGACGGCAATGACCACCTGCTCGCCATCGACGGTCGACCTCGGCCGCGATCACCTCGGAGCCGCGGGGGCGGTAGCGCAGCCGCAGCCCACCACGCCTTGTCGAACCGACGACCCAACGGCCCGCCCCGTCGTCGGGTGCCGCCGGAGCGAGCGCGGCCGGGCCACGGATGTCGTTGGTGAGGAAGGTGCCCGAGCGGCGCACCGGCCCCGTGCCGGACCATGATCTCGATGTCCCACGCCGCAGGTCTGCTGATGCGTCGCCTGCACGTAACGCATCGAGGTCGAGCACCGCGGCGAAGCCGGCGTCGGCGTGCGAGTGCCAGGCGTCGTTGGCGACGATGTCGATGCCGTCGTCGCGGATCTTTCGCACCGCCAGCGGGACACGGAGCCCGCCCGGCCACGGCCGTGAGTCCGATCTCCGCAGTCGCTCGTTGCTCGAGGTTGGTCACGTACGCGTACCCGGCCACCTCGAGCACCGAGGCGGCGAACCTCCAGGACGTCGAGCTTGCTGACCAGCCGTAGGTCCTCGTCCGCCAGCTCGAGGTCGCGGTCCGGCGGCTGGTAGGACATCTCGGCCAGGTAGCTGCGGTCGAGCACCACCCGCCCACCTTCGAGGCGTGATGGGTAGCACCATCCCAGGGCGTCGCGCTTCGTCAGGAACGTGCCCAGGTCATCTCGATGATCGTCCCGCACGCAGAGAGCCGGATAGCGATCATAGATGGGGATTCGCCGCCAGACGGCTTCGTCGGCGAGATCGACGAACCCGAGAAGGCCTCGGCGCAGCTGTGACCAGAACTCGGCATCCGTCCTCGGTACCTGCTCGAAGTAGGACCGCAGGTCGAACCCGATGGCCTTCGCGAGCCAGCTCTCGAAGGTCGGCCGGCTGGCCTCGGCTGCCATCAGCCGGGAGACGGCCGCCTTCACCCGGAGCCGATCCGCCAGGTCTGCGGGGTCAGTCTTCTGCTGGGTGATCGAGGTCCCCTCGATCCGCCTACGCCAGTTGTAGACGTTGGTGTTGAGGACGTCGAACCTGCCCCGCAGATAGGCCTTCGCCGTGGGTTCCTGGTCCTCGTACCGCACACCGACCGGGAAGCCACCCACCTCGCGCAGAAAGAACGCGCGGTCGAACATCTTGGCCCAGGCGAAGACGTTCCGGAGAATGTCTGGGTGGTCGTCGAGCGTGATGTGAAGGCGTTGCCGACGATGCACCTGGGACACCCACGCCGGGGTTTGTCGCTTGCCACCCGTGTCGAACCGACGTAGGGCGCCGACCGCGAAGTCCGAGCCGGTCCGTTCCAGGGAGCCGGAACAGGACGGAGACTGCCTCGCGCGGCAGGATGTCGTCAGAGTCGACAAAGCACACGTACTGCCCGCGGGCGGCGGCCACACCGGTGTTGCGGGCCGCGCCCAAGCCCTGGTTGACCTGGCGGATGATCTTGATCCGGCGGTCCCAACGACGGTAGGAGCGGGCGATGGCCAGCGAGCCGTCGGTGGAGCCGTCGTCGACCAGGATGATCTCGAGCCGGCGGTAGCTCTGCCGAACGATGCTGTTCAGGCAGGCGGCGAAGTACTTCTCGACCCCGTAGAACGGCACGATCAACGTGACGAGGGTCCGCTGCGGGTTGCGGGTCGGCCGCACCCGGCGGCGCAGTGTCTGGACGAGGGCCGGGTGCAGTCGCCGGCGCTGGCGCAGGAGGGCGGAGCGGAGCCTGTGAGCGACGAGGATGACGGGTCTCCTGGCGAGCGATCCGGTGTGGCGGGACCCGCCGCAGCCTGACAGGATCCCCGGGTCGGACCAGCATAGGACGAGTTGCCCGGCCCACCTCGGACGACGCCGTGCCGTGTGTTGGCGGGAACACCCCGGCCGGTTCCGTACGCTGGGGCAGCACCACCGTGGTGCGAGCAGGACACACGACGGCAGCGCAGACTTCGGGACAGGTGGATGACCGAGCAGAACGCCGAGAGCACGTCTGAGACCTCGGGCGACGCCTCCCAGCCGGGCGACGAGGAGGTCAGCCAGCTGACGCCGGCCTTCTGGGATCGGCTGTGGCGCGTGGTCGTGCTGGCCGTCCTCGGTCCGCTGGCGTTCCTGCTCAACGCGGTGACCGGTTCGGTCTGGGCCGGCGCCGTGACCCTGCTGGCCGCGCTCGGCTTCGCCGGCTGGTGCATCCGGCCGGGTAGCCCGGTGTCGGTGCGGCTGGCCACCGACGTGCTGCGGCTGTCGGCGACCCTGTGGGTGATGGTCCGACTGGACGACGCGGGCCACGGTCAGCCCGCGCTGATCGGCGCCACCGTGATCGCCCTCGCCGTCCTCGTCGACGCTCCGCTCACCCGGCTCTCCACGGTGTGGGTGGCCTTCATCAGCAACATGCCGGGCGTCGCGCCCGCGCCGGAGCGCCTGACCACCGGGGTGCTGGCGAGCCGCCTGGGACTCGGGGTCCTCGGCCTCGGCGTGCTGGTCGGTGCACTGGGCAGGGCGCCCTGGCTCTGGGTCGCGGTGGCCGCAGCGCTCCTGGTGTGGCCGGCGATGGTGCTGGTTCGGACGCTGCAGCGGCTGGCCGCCGGTCGACGGATCGAGTCGCAGGTGCCCGGAGCGGTCGCCGACTTCGCCCCACAGTTCGTCGTCTACACCTCCCGACCGGACGAGGCCTCCTACCAGGTGACGATGTGGCTTCCGTACCTACGGCGGACCGGGCGCAGGTTCGTGATCGTGGCGCGCACCAACGCCGCCGCCCGGGCCATCGCCGCCGAGACCGACCTGCCGGTCATCACCCGCCGTGGTGTCGCCGACCTGGACGCCATGCTTCCGGAGTCGCTCCGGGTCGCCTTCTACGTCAACGCCTCCTCCGGGAACGGCGCCTTCGTGCGCTACAGCCAGCTGACCCACGTGTACCTCGGCCACGGCGACTCCGACAAGCCGCCGTCGTTCAACCCGACGCACGCGATGTACGACGTGGTGTTCGCCGCCGGTGAGGCCGCCATCGACCGGTATCCGGCGCACGGCGTCAACATTCCGCGGGAGAAGTTCCAGATCGTCGGTCGCCCGCAGGTCGAGGGCGTCCAACAGCCGCGGCCGGGTCCGCCGGGCACCGTGCTGTACGCCCCCACCTGGCGCGGGCACGTCGCCGAGACGATGCTGTACTCCCTGCCGGCGGGGGAGCGGATCGTCGCCGCCCTGCTGGCCCGCGGCGCGACGGTGATCTTCCGGCCGCACCCGTTCAGCTACGACTTCCCCGAGGACCAGGCGGTCATCGACCGGATCCAGGCCCGGCTGCGGGAGGACGCTGCGCAGACGGGTCGACCCCACCTTTACGGGCCCGCGGCGGAGAGCGAGCGGGGCATCATTGACTGCATCAACGCCTCCGACGCGATGGTGTCCGACGTGTCGAGCGTGGTCTCGGACTATCTCTTCTCGAACAAGCCGCTGGCCATCGTGGCCGTGCCCTGCCCGGCTGAGCAGTTCGTGCGCGAGTACCCGGTGGCCGCGGCGGCCTACGTCATCGACAGCGACCTGCGGAACCTGGACCGGGTGCTGGACGACCTGCTCGGGCCGGATCCCCGCCGCGAGGCGCGCCGCAGCGTCGCCACGCGGTACCTGGGAGATTTTCCGGCCGACCGCTACGCGCAGGCCTTCGTCGACGCCTGCCTGCGCGTAATCGACGCCCCGCCGGCCACCGCGACCGGCGGCGTCGATGACACCATCGACGTGGGCCGGTCCCGCTCGTCGACGTTGATCGGGAAAGCCCGCACCATGTTCGCCATGTACGGACGCGATGTCGTGCTGTCGATGGCGGCGCTGGTGGTGTTCGTGCTCGCCACCCGGGGGGCGGCCTCGACCGCCAAGGTGCTGGCCTTCTTGCTGCTCGCCGCCATCCTCGTCCTCAACCGACGGGTGGTCGGCGGGGGACCGGCTCTGCACCGGGCCCTCGGGGCGCTGGTGTTGCCGCGCGTGGTGCTGGCGACGGCGACCACCGCCCTGTGGCCGGCCGCGCACCGGTCCCTCGGGCTCCTCGCCGTGACGCTGCTCGTCGCGGTGACGGTCGCCGAGCTCCCTCTGCGCGGCGGTTGGGGCGGCCCCGGTACGGGGGTCCGCAACCTACCGGGCCTCGAGGAACCCACCGAGCCCCGGCTCAGCCGCGGCGTGCTGGGCCTGGTCGACGTCGCCCAGGTGGTGCTGTTGTGGGTGTTGGTGGCCACCGGCCTGACGCCGCTGATCGCCGTGCTGACCGGCCTCGGCGGTCTGGTGGTCGCGCTTCTCGTCCTGCGCAGCACCGATCGCCGGCTGCGCCGCCTGGACGACGTCGGCAACGCGCTGCGCTCGGTCGTGGCCGGCTACGCCCCGGAGTTCGCCGTCTACTTCGGCTCCGCCATCGGCGCCGACTACCAGGTGGGCATGTGGGCGCCCTACTTCGACCGGATCGGCACCCGGTACGTGATCGTGACCCGGACGCTGCCGATGATGCGAGCCATCTCGGACATGGTGACCGCGCCGGTCATCTTCCGGCCGACCTTGCGCAGCCTGGAGGACGTGGTGGTGCCCAGCCTGACCGCCGCCTTCTACGTCAACAACGCTGTCCGGAACACCCACTTCATCGAACGACGCGAGCTGACGCACATCTGGCTCAACCACGGTGACTCTGAGAAGCCAGCCTGCTTCAACCCGGTGCACGCCATCTACGACAAGATCTACGCTGCGGGCCAGGCCGGCATCGACCGGTACGCCCGCCACGGGGTGCACATCCCCCGGGAGAAGTTCGAGATCGTCGGCCGTCCCCAGGTGGAGCGGATCTCACCGGCCCGCGGGCCGATCGCGTCGCTGGCGGAGCGGACCGTGCTGTACGCGCCGACCTGGCGGGGCCCGTACGCCGACAGCCGGGTCTACTCGCTCCCTCGCGGTGCCGAGATCGTCAAGGAGCTGCTGGCCCGCGGGGCGCGGGTGGTCTTCCGGGCGCACCCGTTCAACGAGCGGTTCCCCGAGGCCCGGTCGGCGATGACGGCGATCGGCAAACTGCTGGAGTCCGACCGCAAGAAGACCGGTCGCGACCACGTGTGGGGACCCCGGGCGCAGGAGGAGTGGTCGATCGAGGACTGCTTCAACGCCTCCGACGCGATGGTCGCCGACGTCTCGGCCGTGCTCTCGGACTACCTCAAGTCCGGCAAGCCGTTCGCCATCGTGTCGATCGGCCGGACTCCGGACCAGCTGGTCGCCGACGCCCCGGTGGCACGGGCCGGGTATCTGCTCAAGGACGACCTGTCGAACCTGCCCGAGATCTATGACGACCTGCTGGGTGCGGATCCGCTGGCGCCGCTTCGCAGGAAGACCAAGATCTACTACCTTGGCGCCTTTCCGGATGAGACCTATGCGGACGGGTTCCTGGAGGCCGCGCGCCGAGACATCGGGTGAGATCGACCGAGGCGAACAACACCGCTTCGCCAGACCCTCCCGGGGTGCTCAGTTCTTGAGGCCCGTGAGGCGACGATAGGCGTAGCGGGCCAGCCGGTTGCGGCTCACCGACCGGACGACTGGTTCGACTACCGCAGGAACCGACCGGCGCAGCCTGGCGACCGGGCCTCTGGGTTCGAGTTTGCGCCTCCGTTTACGGGCATGGTTCTTCCTCAGGGTGTCCTTCCCGGCGTGGGAGGTCGCAGGCGGCAGTGCATCCACATCTTTCGTCGGCAGCGCCGGAGGGGGGGAAGGCGGCGTGCGCACCACCGACATGTCGCCCACGCCGTCGATCACCAGGCTCAGACCGGTGGGCTTCGGTCCGCTACGTCCCACTTCCGTCAGTAAGGGCGCGGATCCAGCCAAGCCTGAAACAAATGCAGTCAAGGTGGCCACGGAGCCGTCGGACTCCAAGCGGGCCGGCAAGCGCAGCGATCCCAGCCCGATGCAAGCTGAGGGGAGCCGCTCGGTCTGGACATGCACGTCACGCAGGACAATCGAGAGCAAGGATCCGGCCGCCGACTCCACGACGACCGCGTCGCTCGGGTCGGCCTCTCGGACGATCGGATGAAACGTCGGGCCGATGTCGAGTTGAAGCACACCGTTCTGGGCCGCACCGAGAACAACCGTTTGTCCACTGAGAAAGGCTCCCCCAGTAGGTGTCCCGTGAAGCGTTGCGGGTGCGGTACTTCCAGTGCTGCCGGTGACGAGCACATCGATCTCCCAGCGCCCATAGCTCAAGGGCTCGCCGACCGCGGCACGAAGCGGATCGACCTCCAGTCGCGCGGCCGTCGACTCCTCGGTTATCGAGCCCCCAGCCTCGATGAGGAAGCTGAGGTGCGTTCCGAGTTGGCGCAGCACGGCCACCCAGCGGCAGCTGCCACCAAGTGCGGTGAGTACATCTGAAGGCACTGTGATGGTCGTCGTCAGACACAGGCGACCAAGCTGCCAGGCCGTTTGGGCCGGAGTGACCTTGCCTCTGCCGACGGTAGGCCGATGCCCCGGGGCCATCTCGTCAGAGGTGGGGTAAGAGACCATGATTCCCACCGGGGTCGATTCCTCCAGCCTGCTGAGCAGGCTCGACTGGGGGTCTACCATTGCGCGGCGCGCCAACAACACCGGGCTCCCGAGGGCAGCCTCACGATCCCTCCCCGTCAATCCTGGGTCATCGGCCAGGAACGGTGCCGCAAGTGCGCCCCGGGGGTACACGGCGCGTCCGGCGATCACATCGGCCTCATGTTTCCTCGCGAATGCGAGCAATCGCTCCAGCGTCTCAGGGAAGAACTTCCCTGAGGGAGCCGCCAGGACTACCCACTCGGCCAGATCCCCGACCACAGTGCCCTCAGCCACCAGGCGGACGTTTGGTCTGCGGCTGACGAGGCGCTCTGCTGACGCCCGCACCTCTCTCGCCGCGCCTCGATCGACCAGCACCAGCTCGAACGCCGTGGCCATCAGGGTCTGGAGGTCCAGGGACCGACTCAGCCGTGAGAACGTGTCGTCCGGACCGATCGTCGTGACGACACTCAGGGCATAGGGCATGCTGGCACTCCAGGGCTTTGGGCAAGTGAGCAACCGCAGGCGTTTGCCTGACGTGATTCGCCGCACAGCATACGGGGGGTCACCTCCACATGCCTGCCACGGCCAGCGGCGGGTCGCCCGTCGCCCCCGGCGCGTACTGTCGGGTGCCCCCGAGACCCTCCGCTAGCCTTCTGGCGTGTATTACCTCGACTTCCTGGCGGATGCCCATCGGCGCCTCCAGCCGCATGCATATCTAGAGATCGGTGTCCGCAACGGTGACAGTCTCGCTCTGGCGGATTGCCCCTCGGTAGCGATCGACCCGGCGTTCCTGGTGCACGCAGAGCTGAGTCAGCCGGTCTCACTGTTCCGAACGATCTCGGACGAGTACTTCACGCGCCCCGAGCCACTCGCCCCGACAGGAGGGAGACCGTTCGAGCTGTCCTTCATCGATGGGTTGCACCTCTTCGAGTTCGCCCTTCGCGACTTCATCGCCGCTGAACAACACTCGGCAGCGAAGGGCGTCATCGTGCTCGACGACGTGCTGCCACGTACGGTCGACGAAGCCGCGAGGCAGCGGCACACCGTCGCGTGGACCGGTGACGTCTTCTGGGTCCTAGAAGTCCTGGCGCGCTATCGCCCGGAGCTCATCGTCGTCCCAGTCGACACGACGCCAACCGGTCTGCTGATGGTCGTGGGGCTCGATCCGGAGAGCACCGCCTTGATCGACAACTACGACGACATCATGCGTGAGTTCCGCAGGCCCGACCCGCAGAACGTGCCGCCCTACATCATCGACCGCACCAGCGTCGTGTCGCCCGGGCGATTCCTGGAGGCCGGGGTCCTCGAGGCGCTGGCGGGACTGCCGTCCGACGCCTCGGCCGACGAAGTGTCGGCGCTGCTCCAGCGACTCGTCTCCTCGGCTCTCGGGGAGGGCTTCGGGGCTGGTCGCGAGGTCAATGCGTCGGTGGATGCGTCGGTCTCGGTGTCCTGACGATGCCGGAGAGGGTCAGGATCCGTTCGCTCACTGAGGCCTTGCGGTCGGGGCTCGAGCGCAGGAAAGGCATCGACCCGTCGCCCGGCGAGCCATTAACCCAGGGGGATCTCGCCAAGGAGACCAAGGGGCTCTCGCTGGAGGCGTATCGCAGTCTGTTCCCCCAGAGATCGCCACGCCGAGTGGTCATCATGGCGGGCTCGGCACTAGGCGAGGAGCTCGTTGCCCTCCTCGCGGAGTTCGCCTCCGACGAACTGTTCGTCGTGACCTCGGCACCCTCCCCGGACTGGTGCCTGGACGATGTCGACGCGGCCGTGCGACTAGCGCGTGACGTGTGGGAACTGGGCTGGGTCATGCGCGGGATCGGGCCCGTCGACATGATCATCGATCTTCTGACCGAAGCCGCGTACGAGGAGACCGATGTCTGGGCGCGCCTGTTCTTCCACCTCCGCCGCGGGGGAGCCTATGTCGCGCGGCGCAGCCAGTCGGGTCAGGCCCGCCCTGGTGCCCATCAGCGGTTGCAGGCATTCCTCACCAAGTACTGGGCATCCGAGGAAGGCAACGGCCATCTTCAGCCCCTTGAGCAGGAGTTGATCGCCTCGTGCGGGCGCTTCGTGGTCGACCGGTCGTTCATCGTTGTTGAGAAGAGGCAGCGACATCTGGCGAAACTCCGCGACGCCGAAGTTGCCCGACTGCTCCCGACCCGCAACACAGACGACACGGTGACAACGATCAGCCGCCTACCGAAAGGCTCGCTGACGGCGTCGAGCACCATCATCAGCCACCACTCGGCCGTACCGATCTCGAACCTGCAGACAACGATGGCGCATCCCGAACTGCTCGTCGAGCACTACGAAGGCCGTTTGGCGCTCGTGTCGAACTCGCTGCTGCACGGCGACTCTGCGGTCCTGCCAGCGTCCTTCCGCTACCCGATGGAGCGCACTCTCGCTAATCCCCGGCTGATCGACGTCACGCCGGAGTTCGCGCGGGTCCCGAGCGAGCTCCGGCCGCGTCGACGGCTGAAGGGCGACTTCTACCACGTTGACTGCTGGAACCCGGGGCACTTCGGCCATGTGATCACGGAGGTCGTCTCTCGGCTCTGGGGCTGGCCCGTCGCCAAAGAACGCCTTCCCCATCTGAAGGCCATCTTCAGGAGGCGATTTCCGAACGAGCGGGAGCCCGAGCTCGAGGTCACGCTGTTGCAGGCCTACGGGATCAGTCGGGACGATATCGTCTGGGTTGACGAGCCGGTTTGGCTCAGTTCGGTGGTTGCTGCGACGCCGATGTGGCAGAACGCCGTCCCGTATTTCGTTCATCCGAAGATCACTGCGACGTGGTCCCGCATCCGCGAAGGGCTTCTGGGGCGCGGATCCACGACGGTGATGCAGCCCGAGCTCATCTTCGTCAGCCGCCGACCTGCCCTCGGAAACCGGCTGTGCCGTAACGCTGAGTCTGTCGAGCGGCTGTTCGCCGAGCACGGGTTCGCAGTCGTGTACCCCGAGGAGCTCAGCGTCCCGGACCAGGCCGCGCTGTTCGCAGGTGCACGATTGGTTGCGGGCTTTGCGGGTTCTGCCCTGTACAACCTCCTGTACTCCGACAAGCTCGAGCACCTTGTCGTCCTGGGGCACGAGGGGTACACCGCTCGCTACGAGCATCTCTACGCCACTGTGCTCGGATGCCCAGCGGACTACTTCTGGAGCACCCCTGATGTCTCGCATCCGCAGGGCGGCTGGAGCGAAGCGGCCTACTACAGCGCCTGGGAATTCGACTTCAGGCGCAACGAGCCGGAGCTTCGGGAGCTGCTGGAGCGCCTGGTTGCTCCAGGCACCCGCTGACCACTAGGGGTAAGACGAAGGGATCTCTGTGCCTCGAGAGAAGCCGCTACTAGTGCGGGTCCGGCGGAGCCTTGTCCGCCGCGGACTCGGTCGGGTCCGAGTGCTCCTCGGCGGCCGTCAGCCGGCCTCGGACGAGCGATCGGCCGAACCGGAGAACGGCGCCCCGCGCGAGTCGCGTGCCGCCGGGCCGACTCTGTTCGCGGACCCCCTGCTCGAGTTCAGCACACTCATCCCGACGGCGCCTGATCGCAAGGTGGTGATTCTGGCGAACAAGGCCCTACGGCGCCAACTGCGGCCATGGGTGAGCCACTTCGCGGGCGAGCAAGTGCACGTCTTGGCCAAGACCGATGCGCCAGAGTGGGAGATCCGGGGTGTCACGCTCGTCCATCACCTCGCCGAGACCGACGGTGAGCTGCATTGGGCGCTGAAGAGGCTCGGCCCGGTGGACGTGATCATCGACCTCACCTCCGGTGACATGGCTGCACACATGGCCAGGTGGCACCGCCTCTTCTTCCATCTTCGCCCTGGCGGCGCTTATCTGATCGACCAGACCAGTGAGGGCCGTAGTGCGTTCGACTCGGCAGCTGGCCAGTGGATTGCTGAACTGCTCGCCAATGACGACCCAGCGAACAAGTCGGCGCCCAAGGAGAAAGTGGAAGTGGCGCGGGCCGTCGAGTCCATCGCTGCCTCCCGCGATCTCGTGCTGGTCACCAAGCGGGATCGGCATCTGGTGAAGCTCAATGATGCCGAGACCGACAAGATCATGGCACTGCGCGAGCCAGAGGTGGCAATCACTGAGCTCGAACTCAAGCCAGCCGGAGAGCTGGTCGGTCGCTGCACTGTCGTGTCCCACGACTCGGGTGTCCCAATTCCATGGCTGTCATCAACCTTGCGGTATCCGCCCCTGCACCTGAGGCACTACCAGGGGAAGGTTGGGTTTGGCGGCAACACGCTGATGTTCACTGAGCACACGATCCTGCCGGACTCGTTCCGTCATCACCTGGACCCCAAGCTGGACAATCCGCGGGCTGTGAACGTCACCCGTGAGTTCGCACGAATCCCGCCGGCCGCGATGCCCAAGCGCCGCCTGGAGGGCGACTACTACCAGATCGACTGCGCGTTCTCCGGCCATTTCGGCCACCTGATGACGGAGACGGTCTCGCGGCTATGGGGCTGGGACGAGGCCAAGCGGACCATGCCCGGTCTCAAGGCGTTGATCCGCTCAAATGTGCCCGAAGCTGTCAACCCCAAGTTCGAGCTGAACCTTTTCAACGCATACGGCATCGACACGGGCGACGTCGTCTGGGCGGAGGACCCGGTATGGGTCGACTCGATCGCGTCGGCGTCGCCGATGTGGCACAACCAGGCGCCGCACTACGTGCACCCGGAGATCACGGCGACCTACGACAGGATTGGCGAGAGGCTGATCGACTGGTCGACGCCTCGACATCACAAGATCTTCGTCTCGCGCGCGAGCCGTTCTCCGCGGCGGACCTGTCGGAACGCTTCGGACGTCGAAAACTACTTCACCGAACGCGGCTTCACTGTGGTCTACCCAGAGACGCTGCCGATCCGGCAGCAGGCGGGTCTCTTCGCCCAGGCTCGCGTCATTGCGGGATTCGGCGGATCCGCCCTGTTCAACATGATGTTCGCGAAGAATTTGAAGACTCTGGTACTCCTTAGCCACGAGGCATATACGGCTCGCAACGAGCACCTCTTCGCCTCGCTACGGGACTGTACTGCCCACTACTTCTGGTCGCCTCCAGACATACCCCATCCCGAGAACGGGTGGAGCCAGGCCGCGTTCTACTCAGACTGGGAGTTCGACTTCGGTCGCAACGCGGCGGACCTTTCTGAGGTTCTCGCCTCGTGTTGAGCCGCGGCTGGCGGAAACGCAGACGGACAGGTCGGCCGAGGTGCCAACTCGCCGGAAGGGCTTCCCGATCGACCGTCACCGTGCCGCTAGGCTCCCGCCCATGCCTGCTGCGATGGAGCTCACTGTGACCCGGAACCCGCTAGAAGCTTACTTCCGACGCAACACCGGCCGCCAGATCCACAAGTGGACGCACTACTTCGACATCTACCATCGGCATTTCCAGCGGTTCCGCGGTAAGCCGGTCACGGTCGTCGAGTTCGGCGTCCAGTTTGGCGGCTCCCTCCAGATGTGGCGGGACATTTCGGTCCGCGCGCCCAGTTGTTCGGAATCGACATCGAACCGCGCTGCAAACAGTGGGAGGAGCCCGGCACCGAGATTTTCATCGGAGACCAGTCCGACAAGGCCTTCCTCCGCAGGATCGCCAAGAAGATCGGTCCGGTTGACGTCCTGATCGAGGACGGTGGGCATCACCCCAACCAACAGATCGCGACTTTCGAGATCTTCTACCCGCTCGTCAAGCCCGAGGGAGTGTTTCTCATCGAGGACCTCCACACGAGCTACTGGTCGAGCTACTCCGGAGGGCTGGAGCGCCCCGGTACGTTCATGGAGTATGCGAAGCGATTGACCGACCAGCTCAATGCTTACCATTCTGCTGAAACCGGTTTCACGCCCGACCGAACGACGCGGACGACGGAGTCGATTCACTTCTATGACAGCATCGTTGTGTTCGAGAAGGGTGATCGACGCAGTCGTCCGCAGCACGAGATGACGGGCGTCGCGAGCTGGAACCCAGCCGATCACCAACCAGTGCGGCCGCGCCTGTCGGCGCGGCTCGAGAGCCGGGCGCGCTCGGTTGCGCGCCGCATCCGCAGGCGAGGTCCGCGCGCGAGAAGGCCGGGCGCTTCTGCATCGTCGAAGAACTAGACCTCCGCCAAGGCATCAAGGTCGAACGGCCCTCCAGAAGACCTCCGCCTTCGCCTCGACCATCGGCAGAGCCACCTTCGGGAATGAGGTGGCCAACTGGTCGTTGACCTTGCCCACGCGCCGGCGCCGATGCGGGCTTCGGGCTGGGCGAAGATCATCCGGAACACGGCGGACCATGTCAGCGTGGGACCTTCGGGACGTGGGCGAGCAGGTTGAGCGAGAAGCGGACCGAGAAGGCCGCGTCAAACGGTTTGAACCGCACTGGGTCTGATGGAGACTCTGGCTATTGGATTTCGACCAGGGGTTGGTCGGTCCGTTTCGTAGCGTAGAACAACGCTTGCTCGAACTCTGCTGGCGGGACGTCGCCGAGGTAGCCGTGTAGGCGGTCGTGGTTGTGCCAGTGCACCCAGCTCAGCGTGGCAAGCTCGACATCGTCGACGGTCTTCCAGGGCCTTCCCTCGCGTGCTGGGCCGCGGATCAACTCGGCCTTGTAGTAGCCGTTCACGGTCTCGGCCAGGGCATTGTCGAAGCTGTCGCCGACGGTGCCGATCGAGGGCACCGCACCGATCTCGGCAAGGCGCTCACCGTAGCGAACCGAGGTGAACTGACTACCGGCATCGGAGTGGCACCGCAGACCCTCGAACTGCGTGCCGCGCGTCCACCGGGCCATCTCGATCGCATCGATCACCATCGTGGTTCGCATGTGCGAGGCCACCCGCCAGCCCACGATCATCCTGGAGCAGGCGTCGATGATGAAGCAGACGAAGGCGATGCCGGCCCAGGTCGCCACGAACGTCAGATCGGTGACCCACAGCTGGTTCGGAGCCGTGGCGGTGAAGTCCCGCTTCACCAGGTCCGGATGTCGGGGCGTGCCCGGGTCCGTCTTGGTGGTGCGGACCCGCTTGCCGCGCCGGACACCCGCGATCCCGGAGGCCCGCATCAAACGAGCGACCTGGTCCCGGCCGACGTGGTAGCCGGCACGCTGAGCCGCCTTCCAGATCTTCCGGGCACCGTAGACCCGGTAGTTGTCTTCCCACAGCTGCCGCACGACCGGGCCGATGAGTTCATCGCGTTGGGCCCGTGCCGAGGGCTGGCGGTTCTTGATCGCGTAGTAGCTGCTCGGGGCCACCTGCAACACGCGGCAGATGAGCTCGACCCCCAAGCGCCGCCCGGCCACGACATCGTCGCGGTTGGCGTCGATGAACGCGGCTACTTCTTGTGCTGGCGGTCGAGCTCCGCCCCGAAGAAACTGGCGGCCCTCTTCAAGATCTCGTTGGCTCGCTTCAGTTCACGATTCTCCTGCTCAAGCAACTTCAGCTTCGCCGCGTCGCTCGTGCTCGTCCCCGGCACATGACCCTCATCGACATCGGCTTGGCGCACCCAGGCGCGCACCGACTCGGTACCGTAGCCGAGCTGCTGAGCAACCCGCTGGACCGTTCCATGCTCGGTGCCCAGCTCGGCACGCAGCGTCCTAACCATTCGTACCGCCGCTGCCTTCTCCTCAGGGCTGTAGCGCCGAGTCGTCGGCTTCCCCGGCGTGGTGTCCTTCGGCATGAGTCCATCCTCGTTTCCAAACGATGGAGACTCCAACCAACCCAGTGCGGTTCAGCTCGTCCTCGCGGTCGCCGACATCGAGGCCGAGAATCCGCGAGCCCGGCGGCAACCCTGTGCCACCGCGACGGCCATCGGGACGACCTGGCCGCCCTTGCCGGGCTTGTTCCCACGTCCAGGTAGGGGCGCGTCCAGGTAGACGGAGGGAAACGGCATGTGGTCCAAGTCTGGGTCCGGAGCACCACGGCCTCGTCAAGCCGCTCGCAGATCCGGGAGACCAGAGACCTGGACATCCCGCCGTCAGTGCCGGGCGCGACGACGAGACCATCGACGCTGCAGGTCGAAGTGCCGTGGATACAGGCCATCATTGCGCCGGGTACAGGGCCTGATCGACCCTTCGTCGAGGTTCGAGGATGCTGGGAAGAACGAGCCTCATGCAGCTTGGGGATCCGCAACTCGGGGTCGCCGACCTTGGTCGCCGCAGCTTCGGGCCGCGGCTGTCGGGTTCGGCGACAGGGTCGTCGGTGCGTTCATCGCGGTCGACGTCGATCACGCCAACGGCTTCGAGTTCGCGTTCTGCAGCACTGCGCGGACAGACTCACGGATCGTGTCACGCCATTCCCGGTGGGGATCGCCTCGAGCAACTCCGATAGGACAGCTTGAGTGTGTCAACCACTGGGGTTAGGCAACACATCGGCCAACGCCCGAATTGCGAGCCCGTAGCCGACCGTCCCAAAGCCGCTGATCACGCCCGCAGCTACCCCCGAGACGAACGAGTGATGCCGGAATGCCTCCCGCGCGTGCACGTTCGAGATGTGTACCTCCACTACGCGCACTCGGCTCCCACTGATCGCGTCCCTCAACGCGATGCTGGTGTGAGAGTAGGCACCAGGGTTGAATACCACACCCAGAAGGTGGCCGGCTCGCTGCCGGCCGCCGGCTTCCTGCAACCAGTCGATGAGCTGACCCTCCGAGTTCGACTGGCGAAACTCGACCACGAGACCGAGCCCGCCGGCAACTGCTCGGCACTCGGTCTCGACATCCGCGAGGGTGGACGCACCGTAGACGTTTGGCTCGCGGGTCCCGAGGAGGTTGAGGTTCGGTCCGTTGAGAACGAGCACGTTGCTCATCGACTGCTCCTCGTCAGGGCATCGCTCGACATTCGACTGCGGAATCAGACCACATAAGGTCGGTTGTGTACCCACTGCCGCTTGCTGCCCTCGGCGTTCTTGCCCTTCTCGATGACCACCATGTTGTGCCATGCGTGGACGGCGGTCACGTGCCTGTCGGTGTAGCTGGGCTTGTATCCCGGGGTCAGGAACTCCTCGTAGTTGAGCCCATCGACAAGATTCTTGACCAAGTCCATCGACGTCCCCGGCGCTTTAGGGTCGGCCTGACCGCCCCAGTCCGGCCAATAGGAGGTTTGGGTGTCCTCGATCGCATAGATTCCGTCGTTCGGCAGCAGTGGGAAGAGCGTCTGAAAGCTCGCAAGGATGTGAGCCGGAACGTGGCTGCCATCATCGATCACGACCTTCAGATCTGGGTGGTCGGAGACGATCTGCCTCAGCACCTCCGGGTCGGACTGGTCCCCGATGTAAACCTCGATCCGATCACCCGCGACGTGAGACTTGTCGAAGAGGTCTAGTCCGACGACGGTGGCGCGAGGGAAGAACTCGCGCCACATCCTCAGCGACGCCCCACCCGCTCCGGCGTAGGTGAATCCGCCGATGCCGATCTCCAACAGAGTGAAGCGCTTGCCGCGCAGATGCTTCAGACTTGCCTCGTAGTGGGGCGTGTAATGGTGCGTCCCCCATTTGTCAGTCTGGTGCTTGATCGCCAGCTCGGTGAGTGAGGGCGGCGGCGGGGGGACAGGGGGCGCAAGACGCTGTCGAACCCGGCGCTCGAGGCGGCGAAGGTCACGTGTTCGTTGCGGACCGATATACCGCTCGAGCTGCCTCCCGATTGAGGCCCGCATGACCACTTCCTTTCCCTTCGACAACCGTCCACTTGCGCCCTCGGACAGGACCCGTCACTGACGCGGTCGCACTGCTCCACCACGACCTCGGATGGTCTGCCCGATCCAAACTAGCGGCAGTCGAACGCTCAACCGGCAATGCGGCTCCCCGAGGGCACGTGTCGTCGAAGAGCGAGATGCGCGGCCGGGCGGACCTGGGCCGAGTCACCCCTGCTGGTTGACCTCCAGCCGGTCGTTCAGCGCCACGACCACGTCCCCGGCCGTGCCCAGCGGCCGACCGTCCACGGTTAGCACGGTGACCGCCCCGCTCAGGCTGCTGGTCCAGAACGCGGCGTCGGCCCGCCGGAGGGCGTCGGCACCGAAACGCTCCAGCACCGCCGGCGTGCCGAGGTCGTGCAGCAGGTCCAGCACGTCACGGCGGGTCACGCCCGGCAGCAGGTGCTCGTCGGCCGGCGGGGTCACCCACTCGCCGGCCAGCCGGATAAACAAGTTCCCCCGGCTCGTCTCGGCGACGTGTCGCCCCGGGTCGGCGAAGTAGGGCAGCGCCGGGGCACTCGCCTGCTCCGCCGCCGACAGGGCCCCGCGATCGGCCCACTTGTGCCGCCACGACCAGTCCGGCCGCCGGCCGGCGACCAACCCGCAGCTCCGCATCCGCGGCGACAACTGCCAGGTCTCGACCGAGCTCCGCAGCCCGACGCCCCTCGGCCAGACCCGGATCCGGACACCCGTACGGCCGCTCGCGGAGCCGGCGGCGGCCTCCCGCACCTGCCGCCCGAGATCGGCGGGCGCACCGGCGCCGTACAGCTCCCGGCACGAGCGGTCGAGCCGCGCGAGGTGAGCGGCCAGGCGCAGCACGCGCCCGTCGACGGCGAGCAGGGTCTCGATGAGCCCGGCCGCCAGCACCGGGGGCGGCGTGGGGGGGACGGATCGGTGCAGGGCGGGGTCCAGGGTCGCCCCCGCGGCCGCGACCAGCGGAGCCGCCTTGTGCAGGCACTCGTCCCACTCCCGGACGCCGACGCTGTCCACCGTGATGCCGCCGCCGACCCCCAGGTCGACCTCGTCGGTGTCGACCTCGAAGCTGCGGATGGTGACGCTCAGCTCCAACCCGGCGGTCGGGGTCAGCAGCCCGAACGCGCCGGTGTAGGCCCCCCGGGAGGTCGTCTCCAGCTCGGCGATGCCCGCCACCGCGGTGCGCTTCGGCGCCCCCGTCACCGACCCGGGCGGGAAGGTCGCGGCCAGCAGCTCGGACCGGGGTGTGCCCGCGCCCAACCGGCCGCTGACGGTCGAGACCAGGTGCCACACCCCTGGGTGCCGCTGCAGCCCGAGCAGGTCCGACACCATCACCG
>CAWHTY010000015.1:0-33364 GCA_963832435.1 uncultured Actinomycetota bacterium | reverse complement strand
CTGTGCGCTCCGGGCCCGTCCCAGCGCGACGGGAACGGCCCGGAGCGCACAGTTACGCCGAGGGCCGCGGCGGCGCGCGATACCCGACGCTCGCCGCGTCTGAGTTAGGCTTCGGCGATACGGATCGGCGAGTGCTGGGCAGTGAGGAGACCGGGGTGGAGGAAACCCACGACGGTGGCCAGACCTCCCTGGATCTACTGGAGTCCACGCCAGAGGTCGAGCTCGGCCCCACCGGACGCCCCTGGCCCAACCTGCCCGAGCCGCAGCCGCTGACCAGCCACGGCCCCGCGGTGATCATCGCGATGTGCAACCAGAAGGGTGGCGTCGGCAAGACCACCAGCACGATCAACCTCGGGGCTGCGCTCGCGGAGCTGGGCCGCAAGGTGCTGCTGGTCGACTTCGATCCGCAGGGCTCGCTCTCGGTCGGTCTCGGGCGTCAACCCGCACACCCTGGAGCACAGCATCTACAACCTGCTGCTCAGCCGGGAGACCGCGGTCGAGGAGGTGATCAACCCGCACCGGGGTGGACTACCTGGACATCCTGCCCAGCAACATCGACCTGTCGGCGGCCGAGGTGCAGCTGGTGTCCGAGGTCGCCCGGGAGCAGACCCTGCTCCGGGTGCTGGACAAGGTCCGGGACCGCTACGACGTGATCCTGATCGACTGCGCCCCGTCGCTGGGGCTGCTGACCATCAACGCGCTGACCGCCGCGGACAAGGTGATCATGCCGCTGGAGTGCGAGTTCTTCGCGCTGCGCGGGATCGCCCTGCTCACCGACACCATCGCCAAGGTGCAGGACCGGCTGAACCCCCGGCTGGAGATCCTCGGCATCCTGGCCACGATGTACGACCCGCGTACGCTGCACAGCCGCGAGGTGCTGGAGCGGGTGGTGCAGGCCTTCGGCGAGCGGGTCTTCCACTCGGTGATCCGGCGGACGGTGAAGTTCCCGGAGACGACGGTGGCCGGCGAGCCGATCACCAGCTACGCCACCACATCACGCGGGGCGGAGTCCTACCGCACCCTGGCCCGCGAGGTGTTGGCCCGATGCCACGCCGGGTGACCCTGCCTGGGGCCTCGGAGCTGTTCCGGGACACCCAGGCGGCCCCGGACGAGGCGGTCGCGGGGCTCGGGCCGGGTCCGGCACGACGAGAAGATCACCGTCTACGTCAGCGCCGACGAACTGCTGGCCCTGGAGCAGGCCCGGCTCACCCTGCGCGCCCGGCACGGCCTGGCGGTAGATCGCGGCCGCATCGTCCGCGAGGCGATCGCCGCCACCCTGGCCGATCTGGAGTCGGGCGGGGCGAGTCCGAGCTGGTCCGCCGACTCTCCGCATCGTGACCGTGGTCGAGGTGCGTCCCGAGCCCGCCGAGGGCTTTCAGCGTGCACCTGGACAACTTCACCGGCCCGTTCGACCTGCTGCTGCAGCTGATCTCGCGGCACAAGATGGACATCACCGAGGTCGCGCTCTCCGAGGTCACCGACGAGTTCATCGCCCACATCCGGGCCGCCGGCGCCGACTGGGACCTGGACCAGACCAGCCAGTTCGTGGTGGTCGCGGCCACGCTGCTCGATCTGAAGGCCGCGCGGCTGCTGCCCTCGGGCGACATCGAGGACCCGGAGGACCTCGCCCTGCTCGAGGCCCGGGACCTGCTGTTCGCCCGGCTGCTGCAGTACCGCGCCTACAAGCAGGTCGCGGCGTACCTGGCCGCCACCCTGCTCGACCCAGGGCCGCCGCCATCCCGCGCGACGTCGGCATCGAGCCCCGGTTCGCCCGGCTGCTGCCGGAGGTCACCATCCCGATCGGGCCGGACCAGTTCGCCGGACTGGCCGCCCGCGCGCTGGCCCCCCGCAAGGCCGACGTGATCTCGCTGGCCCACCTGCACGCCCCCGCCGTCAGCGTGCGCGACCAGGCGGTGATCATCGTCGACCGGTTACGCCGGCAGGCCACCATGACGTTCCGGGCCCTGACCGGAGACGCGCCGGACATGATCACCACCGTGGCCCGCTTCCTGGCCCTGCTCGAGCTGTTCCGGGAGGGCGCGGTGGCCTTCGAGCAGCTCACCCCGCTGGGGGAGCTGACCATCCGCTGGACCGGCACCGAGGCCGGCGAGCTGGACATCTCCGACGAGTTCGACGCCGCCGCTCCGGAGACCCCGGCATGAGCGACGTGAGCCGGGGCGGTGGAGGCGTTGCTGTTGCTGGCGGTGGAGCCGATGAGCGTCACCGAGCTGGCCCAGGCGGTCGACGTGCCGGAGTCCGTGGTCGCCGAGACGCGTGGCCGAGCTGGCCGCGTTCTACGACGAGACCGGCCGCGGGTTCGAGCTGCGGGAGCTGGGCGGCGGCTGGCGCTACTACACCCGGGAGGAGCACGCCGACCTGATCACCCGCTACGTGCTGGAGGGCCAGCAGGCGAAGCTGTCCCAGGCCGCCCTGGAGACCCTGGCGGTGATCGCGTACAGCCAGCCCATCTCGCGCGGCCGGGTCGCCGCGGTACGCGGGGTGAACGTGGACGGCGTGATCCGGACGCTGCTCAACCGCGGCTTGATCGAGGAGGCCGGGCACGACCACGAGTCGGGTGCGGTGGTCTTCGCCACCACCAGCTACTTCTGCGAGCGGATGGGCCTGCGTTCGCTGGACGACCTGCCGCCGCTCGCCCCGCACCTGCCCGAGGTCGAGGAGCTCGAGGCCGAGCTGAGTCAGCTGGCGCGACCGAGGGCGTACGCGAGTGAGAGTCCGAGTGAAGGCGAGCCCATGACGAGCGCAGGGTACGGCTGCAGAAGGTGCTGGCCGCGGCCGGCCTGGCCTCCCGCCGAGCCAGCGAGATCATGATCAGCGAGGGCCGGGTCGAGGTGAACGGCCGGGTGGTCACCGAGCAGGGCCTGCGGATCGACCCGGAGCGCGACGTGGTCCGGGTCGACGGCTCCCGGATCCCGCCGCCCCGGCGGCACCTCTACCTGGTGCTGAACAAGCCCCGGGGCGTGGTCTCCACCCTGGACGACCCGGAGGGCCGGCGGACGATCGACGACCTGCTGGCGCAACCTGCGGCACGGCAAGCAGTCCCGGCTGTTCCACGTCGGGCGGCTGGACACCGACACCGAGGGCCTGCTGATCCTGACCAACGACGGCGACTTCGCGCACCGGCTGGCCCACCCCTCGTACGAGGTGCCCAAGACCTACCTGGCCGAGGTGGCCGGCGTCGTCACCCCGGCCACGGTGAAGCGGCTGCGCGAGGGCCTCACCCTGGACGACGGACCGGTCCGGCCCAGCGCGGTCAAGGTGGTCTCCAGCGCCGGGGAGAAATCGCTGGTGAAGATCACGTTGCTCGAAGGCCGCAACCGCATCGTGCGCCGTACCATGGAGGCGGTCGGCCACCCGGTCCGGCGATTGTCTCGGACGGGAATCGGGCCGGTGCGGCTCGGGAACCTCAAGGTCGGGGAGTTCCGCGACCTGACCCGCGACGAGCTGGGCGCCCTGCTCGACCTGACCAGCGATTGACCTGACGCATCGAGGAGGGCTGTGGACCGCCGTATCTACGGGCTGGAGACCGAGTACGGCGTGGCCTGCACCTCGGGCGGCGCCCGGCGGCTGACCCCGGACGAGGTCGCCCGCTACCTGTTCCGCCGCGTGGTGACCTGGGGTCGGTCCTCGAATGTCTTCCTGCGCAACGGATCCCGGATCTACCTCGACGTCGGGTCGCATCCGGAGTACGCGACCGCCGAGTGCGACGACCTGGTCCAGCTGATCAACCACGACCGGGCCGGCGAGCGGATCCTGGAGGATCTGATCGTCGACGCCGAGCAGCGGCTGGCCAGCGAGGGGATCAGCGGCGACATCTACCTGTTCAAGAACAACACCGACAGCCACGGCAACTCCTACGGCTGCCACGAGAACTACCTGATCTCCCGGATCGGGGACTTCTCCAAGATCACCGACGTGCTGGTGCCGTTCCTGGTGTCGCGGCAGCTGATCTGCGGGGCGGGCAAGGTGCTGCACACCGCGCGCGGGGCGGAGTACAGCGTCAGCCAGCGGGCCGAGCACATCTGGGAGTCGGTCTCCTCGGCGACCACCCGGAGCCGGCCGATCATCAACACCCGCGACGAGCCGCACGCCGACCCGGAGCGGTACCGCCGGCTGCACGTGATCGTCGGCGACTCGAACATGAGCGAGACCACCACGCTGCTCAAGGTGGGCAGCGCGGAGCTGGTGCTGCGGCTGATCGAGGCCGGGGTGCCGATGCGCGACTTCACCCTGGAGAACCCGATCCGGGCCATCCGCGACATGAGCCGGGACCGGACCGGCCAGGTCAAGGTGGCGCTGTCCAACGGCCGCCGGGTGTCGGCGCTGGAGCTGCAGACCGAGTACTACGAGAAGGTCGTCGGAGTTCGTCCGCCGGGAGAACCTGGGCACCCGCACCGATCGACCGGGTGCTGGACCTGTGGGAGCGGACGCTGCGGGCGGTGGCGGAGGACAAGCTGGCGCTGGTGGACACCGAGATCGACTGGGCGATCAAGCTGAAGCTGCTGGACCGCTACTCGACCAAGCACCAGATGAGCCTGGCCGATCCGCGGATCGCCCAGCTCGACCTGGCGTACCACGACATCCGCCGCGGCCGCGGGTTGTTCTCCCTGCTGGAGCAGCGGGGACTGGCCAGCCGGGTCAGCCATGAGCCGGCGATCTTCCGGGCCAAGTCGGTGCCGCCGCAGACCACCCGGGCCAAGCTCCGCGGCGACTTCATCCGCGCCGCGCAGGAGGGCCGCAACGACTACACCGTCGACTGGGTGCACCTCAAGCTGAACGACCAGGCCCAGCGGACGGTCCTCTGCAAGGACCCGTTCGTGTCCACCGACGATCGGGTGGATCGGCTGATCGCCTCGATGCGCGGCTGACCCGCGCCCCCAAGATCCGGGGTTGGCTTATGCCAGGCCTGTAAGGTTCATCGGTGCATTCTTTCTCGGCCAAAGCCCTCGTCATCCTCGGGTTGAGCGCGTCGCTGCTCCTCGGTGCGTGTGGCGAGGAGGAGGGCGGCGCCTCACCCAGCGCCTCCCCGGCGGCGACCACCCCCGCAGCGTCGGCCAAGCCGAGCGCGAGCGCCACCCCCACCCCGACCCCCAAGCCCATCAAGCCGTCGGACAACTTCAACAAGGTCAGCGTCAAGGGCGGATTCGGCGAGCCGCCGAAGGTCAAGGTGGACTCGCCGTGGGCGATCGACAAGACCCGCACCGATGTGCTGGAGGCCGGTGACGGCGCCGTGGTCAAGGCGGGCCAGACCGTCGAGGTCAACTACCACGGGGTCAACGGGCGCACCGGCAAGATGTTCGACGAATCGTTCACCACGGGCCAGCCGGTGGCGTTCCCGCTGGACCAGGTGGTGCCCGGCTTCGGCAAGGGTCTGGTCGGGCAGAAGCAGGGCAGCCGGGTGGTGATCGCGATGCCGGGATCCGACGGGTACGACTCGTCCGGCGGCAACCCGCAGGCCGGCATCGAGGTCGGGGACACCTTGCTCTTCGTGGTCGACCTGGTCGCCGTGCAGCTGCCCGGGCCGCAGGGCGTGATGGTGAAGCCCAAGGACGGGCTGCCGACGGTCACCGAGAAGGACGGCATGCCGGTGATCTCCGTGCCCAAGACCGACCCGCCGAACACCTTGCAGGTGCAGCCGCTGATCAAGGGCGCCGGCAAGAAGGTCGGGGAGAACGACACCATCACCTTCGACTACAACTGGGTGCGCTGGAGCGACGGCAAGGTGCTGGAGGAGACCTACAGCACCAAGCCGGCCACCTCGAGCCTGTCCGGGCTGCTGCCGGGGATGGTCAAGGGCCTCACCGGGCAGACCGTGGGCAGCCGGGTGCTGCTGGTGATCCCGCCCGCCGACGGCTACCCCGATGGCAACCCGACGCCGTCGGTCGGCCCGAACGAGACCCTGGTGATGGTCGTCGACCTGCTGTTCACCGCGACCCAGTAACTGCTCAGCTCAGCAAACTCGCCGTGTGCCGCCCGGCGGCCGCGGCGGCCAGGAAGTAGCCCGGATCCGCGTCGACCCCGCGCCCCATGCTGGACAGCCGGACCGGGGAGTCGGCGAGCACTGAGGCCAGGCCGCCGAGATCCACGTCGACCAGGTGGTGCCGAGCGAGCTGAGCGCGGTCCTCGGCGCTGATCAGCCCGGCCAGTTCCGGCAGACCTGCGAAGTCGGGCACGGCGATGTCGCAGCGGCACAGGGCCACCCGGCCGTACGCGGTCAGGCTGTGATGGGAGACCCCGCGGTGCCGCGGCCGGGGATCGGCGCCGGAGATCCGCAGCGCGCCGACCGGCCGCCCGTGCAGGACGGCCGCGGCGTTGACCGCCTCGCCGGCCCCCACCCCGGAGAATCCCCATCGCGTGCCGGTGCCCAGATTGCCCGGGCCCTGGGTCAGGATCACCAGGTCCGCGCCGAGGGCGAGCTTGGCCGCCAGCAGGCCGGAGTGCACGGTGACGGCCTCCAGGTCGCCGCCGAAGGACTGCCCGACGGTCACCGTGCCGGCCAGCAGCCCGGACGCGCGCAGTTCAGCCACCGAGCGGGAGAAGGCGATCGGCAGCGCACCCTGATCGGTCATCACGTAGACCACCCGCGCGCCCGGGCGGTCGTGGGCCACGGCCAGCAGGGCGGGGGCGAGGGCGGAGTGCAGGTCGGCCACCAGCACCGGCAGCCCGTCCAGGGAGTCGGCGTCGGCGAGCACCTCGTGGTGCGGCGAGCCCTGCTCGTCGGCCCCGGCCACCATCGCCTGCAGCGGCATGTAGCGGGCCTTGACCAGGTGACCGGCGGGCTGGGGCGGTTGGGCGGTGACCCGGCCCTCGGGGTCGAGCACGGCGATCACCAGCGCGTACCCGCCGGTGCCCAGGCCGCGGTCCAGCGCCGCGACATTGAGCAGCACCCGATCACCGACCGCGGGGGCGGCCATCAGATCGGTGTAGACCAGCGCCCGGACCTCGGTGTCGGCCTGATCCCGCCGCGCCACGGTCAGCTCGACCGCCCCGGGCCAGCTCGCGCGCACCTGGGTGACCTCGCCGTCCGCCCAGATGATCATCGACCGCCGACCCTAGGCCCTCGACGGCTCAGGGCAATCGACCCAGGGGTGGACCGGCAGGCGCTGCGGATCGAAATGGGGGAGCAGTTCCGCCACGTGCGTCGACGGCCGGCAGACCGAGCGAGTCGGCGATCAGGCCGAGGACGTCCGTCGCGGAGACGCCGCGCAGAGCCAGGTCGGCCAGGGTGACCGCGCCGTCGCGCTTGGCCAGCCGGACGCCGGCGCCGTTGACGGCCAGCGGGACGTGGCCGTAGCTGGGCGGCTGGGCGCCGAGCACGGTGGCCAGGTAGGCCTGGTTGATCGCCGCCGGCAGCAGATCGTCGCCGCGGACCACCTGGTCGATGCCGCTGGCCGCGTCGTCGACCACGACCGCCAGGTTGTACGCCGCCACCCCGTCGTTGCGCTGGACGACGATGTCGTCGACCTGGCCACTGACCTCGCCGTAGCGCACATCGCGGATGGTCTGCTGCGCCCCGTCGGCCCGCAGCCGCAGGGCGGGCGACCGATGCCGGGCCCGCTCGGCCCGCTCGGCCGGGGTCAGCTCCCGGCAGGTGCCGGGGTAGCGACCGATGGTGCCGTTCGGCGCGCTGGCCGCCTCGGCGATCTCCCGCCGGGTGCAGAAGCACGGGTAGGTCTGGTCCGCGAGGGCCGCGAGCGCCTCGGTGTACGCGGCGCCCCGGTGGGACTGCACGACCGGCTCCCCGTCGAAGTCCAGGCCCAACGCGGCCAGGTCGGCCTGCTGCTGCTCGGCCTGCCCGGGACGGACCCGGGTCGCGTCCAGGTCCTCGATCCGGAGCAGGAACCGGCGATCGGTCGACCGCGCGAACAGCCAGGCCAGCACCGCCGTGCGCAGATTGCCCAGGTGCAGCTCGCCGGTGGGGCTGGGCGCGTAGCGCCCGGCTCCGGCCGAGCGTGCGGGACGTGCCCGGCATCTGCTGGCTCCCTTCCCGACCACACCCACGGGTGTAGCGTGCAACATCGACCAACCGCTAAGGGAAGTAGATCGTAGCCATGGCGGCGACCCGCAAGACCGAGCGAATCCTCAACCTCACCATCTGCCTGCTGGTCTCGGACCGCTACCTCCCCAAGAGCCGCATCCGCGAGGCGGTCGAGGGCTACCACAACCTGAGCGACGCCGCCTTCGAGCGGACCTTCGAACGGGACAAGGACGAGCTCCGGGCGCTCGGGGTGCCGATCGAGGTGGGCAGCTTCGATGCCTTCTTCGACGACGAGCCGGGCTACCGGATCCGGGCCAGCGAGTTCGAGCTGCCCCCGATCGACCTGGACGCCGAGGAGGCCTCGGTGGTCGGGGTCGCCGCCCGGGTCTGGCAGCACGCCAGCATGGCCGAGTCGACGATGAGCGCGCTGACCAAGCTCCGGGCCGCCGGCGTGGAGCCGGACACCTCCCAGCTCGGCGCGCTGGAGCCGTCGGTGCAGGCCACCGAGCCGGCCTTCCAGCCGTTGTGGACCGCCGTGCTCGACCGGGCCCGGGTGACCTTCACCTACCGGGACGGCGACAAGCGCACCCTCGAGCCCTGGGGGCTGACCGCGTCCAAGGGCCGGTGGTACGTGATCGGCCGCGATGTGGACCGCGAAGCCACCCGGATGTTCAAGCTCTCCCGGATGGCCGACCTGCCCCGGCGGGCCTCCCGGGCCGGCGCGTACCAGGTGCCGGCCGACCTCGATCTGCGCTCCCTGGCCCGATCACTCGCGCCCCGGGAACCGACCGAGACCGCCCTGCTGGCCATCCGGGTCGGCCGGGCGCCCGCCCTGACCCGGCGGGCCGAGCCGGCGAGCACCGAGCTGCCGCGGCCCGGCGGGCTTCGAGGTGTACGCGGTGCCCTACGGCGACCTGTGGCAGGTCGCCGAGGAGGTCGAGCCAGTACGCGGCGGACGTGGTGGTGCTGGAGCCGGCCGAGTTGCGGGCGGCGGTCATCCGCGGGCTGAGTGCGGTCGCCGCGCCGGATCGAGCCGCGTGACCTCCCAGGCTCAGGTCCGCCGGCTGCTCAGCCTGGTGCCCTATCTGCGCGAGCACGACGGGGTGGCGATGACCGAGGTGGCGGCGGCGTTCGGCATCACCGTGGCCGACGCTGCGCGAGGACCTCAATGTGCTGTGGATGTGCGGCATGCCGGGCCTCACCCCGGGCGATCTGATCGACATCGACATGGACGCCGTCGACGGCGAAGGGGTGATCCACCTCAGCAACGCCGACTACCTGACCCGGCCGCTGCGGCTGTCGGCCGACGAGGCCCTGGCCCTGGTGCTGGCGCTGCGGACGCTGCGGGGGATCGCCGGCCCGGGCAAGCGGGACGTGGTGGACCGGGCGCTGAAGAAGCTGGAGGCCGCGGCCGGAAACGTGCCCGCCACCGACCAGGCCACGGTCGCGGTGACCGCGGCCCGGGACGACATCCAGGCCCGGGTCAACGACGGGCTGCAGCGCGGTCTGCGGCTCGACCTCACCTACGACGTCGCCTCCCGGGCCGAGACCACCCGGCGGATGGTCGACCCGCTGCGGGTCTTCGTGCTGGAGGGCTACGGCTATCTGGAGGCCTGGTGCTATCGGGCGGAGGCCCTGCGCACCTTCCGGCTGGACCGGATCGCCGCCGTCGAGGTCACCGAGACCCCGGCCGCGCCGCACGACGTCCGGCTCAAGGATCTGTCCACCGGGTGGTTCGAGACCCTGCAGGGCTCGCCGCTGGTCACCTTGGAACTGCAGCCGTGGTCGGCCTGGGTGGCGGAGTACTACCCGACCGAGACCGTGGCCCGGCACGAGGACGGCCGGCTCGAGGTCTCGCTCCGGGTGACCAATCCGGCCTGGCTCCGCAACCTGCTGCTGCGGTTGGGCGGCGGCGCTCGGGTGATCACCCCGTCCGGGGCCGGGGACTCGGCCGCGGAGGCGGCGCAGGAGGCGCTCGACCAGTACGTCGCGCTCGGCTACCAGCCCTGACAGCCGTCGACCGGCTCGCGGGACCTATGCTGGCTGAATGATCTGGGTCGGAGTCTTCGGCGGCATTGCGTTGGCCGGACTCATCATGCTCATCGCGTACGCGGTGTGGCTGGCCCACAAGGCGGCGGACGTGATGAGCGAGGTGCAGGTGCTCGCCGACCGGACCGGTCAGCTGTTCGACCTGCTCAGTCAGATCCAGGTTCCGGACCAGGGGCTCGATCCGCCGTACCGACACAGCGACCTCACAGTCGTCGGCAGGCATCGATCACTGATCGGCAACGTAGGATGAAGACGATCTTCGGTAGGCATGGGAAAAGAGGCATTCGTGGCTGCATTAATGGTTCCGCTCATCTTCAACCTCGGTCCGACCGAGTTGCTGATCATCTTGGCGATCGTGCTGCTCCTGTTCGGCGGGGCGCGGCTGGCCGGACTCGGCAAGAGCACCGGACGGGCGATCAAGGAGTTCAAGGAGGAGACCAAGGGCATTCGCGGCAACGACGAAGCGGAGAACGTCACTCCGCCGCCGGCCGCTCAGACCCCGCCGGCCACCACCTACCAGCAGCCGCCGGACAGCACCTCCGACACCTCGCCCCGCGATCCCCGCTGAATCGCCTGATCGCCCTGCATTAGCAACGCCGTGTCCCTGACCATCAAGGGCCGGCCGATCCACTTCAGTCTGAAGTGGCTCCGGCCGCCGCCCACGCCGCCGGACGGGTCGATGACCCTGTTCGAGCACCTGCGGGAGTTGCGCTACCGGCTGGTCGTCGCGTCCCTGGCCATCCTCGTCGGCATGATCGTCGCCTGGTTCTTCCGCGACTACCTGATGGATATCCTGCAGCTTCCCTACTTCCGGGCGGTGGAGGACTTCAAGGCCAAGAACCCCGAGGCCGAGACCCTGCTGGTCAACATCAATGTCACCTCGCCGCTCACCTTGGCGCTCAAGGTCTCGGCGCTGGCCGGCATGGTGGTGACCGCGCCGATCTGGCTCTACCAGGTGTGGGCGTTCGTGGTGCCCGGACTCCTGGCCCGGGAGAAGAAGTGGACGCTGATCTTCCTCGCGGCCGCGTCGCCGATGTTCGCCGCCGGGGTGTTCGTCGGGTACTTCGTGCTGCCGAAGGGCATCTCGGTGCTGCTCAGCTTCACCCAGGTCGGCGTGTCCAACCTGCAGAACGTGAACGACTACCTGTCGTTCCTGATGCGGGTGATGGTCGTCTTCGGAATCGCGTTCGTGATTCCGCTGCTGGTGTTGATGCTGAACATCATCGGCGTGATCAAGGCCAGCCAGCTCTCCAAGTACCGGACCCTGGTCATCTTCAGCACCTTCGTGTTCGGGGCCGTGGCCACCCCGTCGACCGACCCGTTCTCCATGCTCGCCCTGGCCGCGCCGATGACCCTGCTCTTCCTGGCCGCTGAAGTCATCGCGCACATCTTGGATCGGCGCAAGGCCCGCAGGGCCGGATCGGACCTGGTGGTCTCGCACAGCGTCGGTGCCGACAAGGCGCTCCACGAGCTCGACGACGACCCGCCCCGGTGAGCCGGCTGATCCGCCTGGTGGTCAACCCTTCGTCGGGTAAGGGCCGGGCCTTGGAGATGTTGCCCCAGGTCGCGGGCGCCCTGCGCGACGGCGGCCACGACCTGGAGATCCTGCTCAGCCGGGACTTCGACGAAGCCGAGGCGATGGCGGCGCAGGCCGTCGCCGACGGCGTCGACGTGCTGGCCGTGATGGGCGGGGACGGGATGATGCACCTGGGCGTCAACACCGTCGCGACGGCCCATCGGTCCGAGGACCGCCGGACGACGCTCGGCCTGATCCCGGCCGGTACGGGCAACGACCTGTGCCGCGGCATCGGACTGAATCCCGACGACCCGACGGCCGCGGCGGCCGTCATCGCCGCCGGTCACACCCGACCCGTGGATGTGATGCGGATCGGCGCCCGCTACGTGGGTGGCGTGCTGGCCACCGGATTCGACGCCCTGGTCAACCGCCGGGCCAACGAGATGGCCTGGCCCCGCGGCTCGTCCCGGTACACCCTGGCCACCTTGGCCGAGCTGCGGGTGTTCTCGCCGCTGCGCTACCGGCTGGTGCTCGACGGCCAGGTACGCGAGCAGGAGGCGATGCTGGTGGCGGTCGGCAACACCGGCTCGTACGGCGGCGGGATGCGGATCTGCCCGCAGGCCGATCCGTTCGACGGCCAGCTCGACGTGACGATCATCCATCCGGTCGGCCGGCTGAAGCTGCTCCGGCTGCTGCCGGAGATGTTCTCGGGGAAGTTCGCCCGCGATGCGTGCGTGGAGCAGCTTCGGGTGAGCGAGGTGACCGTCGAAGGGATGGGGCTGGTGGGTTCGGGGACGGCGAGCTGATCGCCGCCGCCCCGCTGACCGCCTGCGTCGTGCCGAGCGCGATCCCGGTCCTCGTGCCCGGCCCATGACCGCAGCCGATCCCGAGCCGACCCCCGCCGAGGCGTACGCCCGATTCCGCACCCGCCAGGGCTCGCCGGCGCTGACCGCGTTCGCCGACGGCTACGGCTTCGTCTTCGACGACTACCAGCGCGAGGCCTGCGCGCACGTGGAGGGCGGGTCCGGGGTGCTGGTCGCCGCGCCGACCGGGGCCGGCAAGACCATCGTCGGGGAGTTCGCCGTCTTCCTGGCCCTCGCCCAGGGCCGCAAGTGCTTCTACACCACCCCGATCAAGGCGCTGTCCAACCAGAAGTACGCCGACCTGGTCCGCCGCCACGGTCCGGCGCAGGTCGGGCTGCTGACCGGCGACTCCACCATCAACTCCGAGGCGCCGGTGGTGGTGATGACCACCGAGGTGCTGCGGAACATGATCTACGCCCGGTCGGCGACCCTGGCCAACCTCGGCTTCGTGGTGATGGACGAGGTGCACTACCTGGCCGACCGGTTCCGCGGCGCGGTGTGGGAGGAGGTGATCATCGGGCTGGCCGAGTCCATCCAGGTGATCGCCTTGTCCGCGACCGTCAGCAATGCCGAAGAGTTCGGCGAGTGGCTCTCGGAGGTGCGCGGGCAGATGGCCGTCGTGGTCTCCGAGCGGCGGCCGGTGCCGCTGTTCCAGCACGTGCTGGTCGGCCCGACGCTCTACGACCTGTTCGCCGATGTCGCGCCCACCGCCCGGGAGTCCGCCGGCCGGCGGCAACGACGTCAACCCCGCCCTGGTCCGGGTGGCCCGGGACGAGTCCCGCTACGTGCGCGACGACTCCCGGCGTCCGCGCGGCAAGGGCGGCGGGGGCCGGCGGACGGTCAGCTACGGCAGTGGCGCGTACGGGGGCGCGGCGCACCGGTCGCGCACCGACGGCTCCGGCCACCGGCCGCGCTCGCTGCACAGCCCCGGCCGGCCCGAAATCGTCGAACTGCTGGACCGGGCGGCGCTGTTGCCGGCCATCATGTTCATCTTCTCCCGCGCCGGCTGCGAGGGGGCGGTGCGCCAGATGCTCGGGTCGGGGCTGCGGCTGACCAGCCCGGCCGAGCAGCGGGAGATCGCCGCGATCATCGAGCGGCACACCGTCGGGCTGTCCGGCGCCGACCTCCGGGCGTTGGACTACGACCGGTTCGCCGAGGCGATGACCCGCGGGATCGCCGCCCACCACGCCGGGATGCTGCCCACCTTCAAGGAGTGCGTCGAGGAAGCCTTCGTCCGCGGGCTGATCAAGGTGGTCTTCGCCACGGAGACGCTCGCGCTCGGCATCAACATGCCGGCCCGGTCGGTGGTGCTGGAGAAGCTGGTCAAGTACAACGGTGAGACCCACGCCGACATCACCCCGGGGGAGTACACCCAGCTGACCGGCCGGGCCGGGCGGCGCGGCATCGACGTCGAGGGCCACGCCGTGGTCGTCTGGCAGCCGGGGCTGGACCCGCGCGCGGTCGCCGGCCTCGCCTCGCGGCGGACCTATCCGCTGCGGTCGTCCTTCGCGCCGACCTACAACATGGCGGTGAACCTGGTCTCCAGCGTGGGCCGGGATCGGGCCCGGACCCTGCTGGAGCAGTCGTTCGCCCAGTTCCAGTCCGACCGGTCGGTCGTCGGGGTGGCGCGCTCACTGGCCCGGAACGGGACGGCGATCGAGGCCGGCTGGGCCGAGGCGGTGTGTGATCGGGGGGACTTCCCGGCGTACGCGCGGCTGCGGGCCGAGATCGCCGCCGTCGAGGCGCACGCGGCCCGGGAACGCCGCACCGACCGGCGGGCCGAGTCGCTGCAGACCCTGTCGATCCTGAAGCCGGGGGACATCGTCCGGGTGCCGAGCGGTCGCAGCCAGGGCTGGGTGGTGATCATCGACCCGGGCACCCGCAATGGTGACGACGTGCCGCGGCCGCTGGTGCTGACCGAGGACCGGCAGGTCCGCCGGCTGTCGATCACCGACTTCCCGACCCCGCCCGCCGTGGCCGGGCGGATGAAGATCGCCAAGCACTTCAACCCCAAGGAGCCGGCGTCGCGGCGCAACCTGGCGGCGGCGTTCCGGTCCCGGCTCAGCGAGGTCGATCTCAGCTGCGCCCCGGACGCGGACGCTCATCGACTCCGACGCGAGCGAGCAGATCGCCGACCTGCGGGCCGAGCTGCGCCGACACCCCTGCCACACCTGTCCCGACCGCGACCAGCACTCCCGGGCGGCGGAACGGGCGCTGCGGCTGGAGCGGGAGAACGCCCAGCTCGAGGCCCGCATCCAGACCCGGACCAACACCATCGCGAACCACTTCGACAAGATCTGCCTGGTGCTGGAGTCGCTGGGCTATCTGACCGGCGAGGGCGGCAGCCGGGTGAGCAATCAGGGCCGGATGCTGGCCCGGATCTACGCCGAGCTGGACCTGGTGGCGGCGGAGTGCATCCGCGCCGGGGTGTTCGACGGGTTGACCCCGCCGCAGCTCGCCGCCGTGCTGTCCTCGCTGGTCTACGAGGCGCGGCGCAGTGACGACGGCGCCCGCCGGCCGCGTACGCCCGACGCCCGGGTCGCCGAGGCGATGACCGCGGTCCGCCGGATCTGGCGGGACGTGTCGCTGGTCGAACGCGATGCGCGGCTCAGCCGGGGCCCCGAGCCGGACATCGGGTTCGGCGAGGTCGCGTACGGGTGGGCGGCGGGGCGGTCCCTCTCCGCGGTGCTCGAGGACACCGAACTGACCGCCGGTGACTTCGTGCGCTGGGTCCGCCAGGTGACCGATTTCGCCGGGCAGATCGCCGACGCCGCCGGCCCGGGCGAGCTGCGGGAGGTGGCCCGGCAACTGGTCCGGTCGATGCGGCGCGGCGTGGTCACCTATTCGCCGGACGACGAGCCGCCCGACGATCTGAGTGGCGCCGACCTTCCCTGACCAGCCACAGGTTTGTCCACAGGACATATCTGGGGGAAGATCGCAGCAACGCGCCGCCCTCCACTCGGCTCCGTAAAGGTTCTGCCATGCCCGCACCGTCGTACCTCACCGCCAGGCCATCGCGCCTGGTGGCGCGGCTGCTGGTGCTCGCGGTCGCCCTCAGCTGGCTGGCCGTAGGACCGGCGGCCGCGGCCGAGCCGCCGGTGATGATCGACAACTTCGCCGGGGCTGTGCTGGGCACCCGGACGGTCACCGGACTGCCCTCGCCGGACCAGGGCACCACGCCGCCCGGCACCTTCAGCCAGTCCGGCGGCGTGGGCCGGGTCAACGCGACGGGCAACGGCAACCGCCCCGGAGGCGTCCAGCTGGACTACGCCTTCCCCAGCACCGACCTGCGGGCGGGCAAGGCCGACACCCGATTCCTGGTCGAATTCGCCACGCATCGACCGGCAGCCGGAGCCGCCGGCCCCGCAGGGCGCGGTGCTGGTGACGGTCACCGTCGACGACGCGAACGGCGGTTCGAGCCGCTACAGCTCCGTCCTCAACAACAGCCGCGACTACGACCTCGCGCTCAACCTCGAGTGTGCGGCCGGGTCCACCGCGTGCTTCAGCGGCGACGCCGACTTCTCGGTCGGGACCCACCTGATGATCCAGGTGATGTACCCGGCCAGCAACGATGCCACCGGCGCCCTGGAAGTCGTGATCGACACCATCCGGACCGCCTCGACCGACGGGGTGGGGCCTCCGGCGCCGCCCACCCCGGCGATCACGGGTCCGGCCGAGGGCGTCGTGTACGGCGCGGTCGGCACCGTGGTGGAGTTTCCGGTCGCTTCCGCAGCGAGGGCGAGCCGGTGCTGGTGAGTCACGCGCCGGACAGCCCTGACGGCCTGCGGGCGGACGACGTCATCGTGACCGGCACCGCGCCCGGCATCTCCTCGGTCGCCGTGAGCGGTGGACCCGCGGAGTACCTGATCAAGGTGGGTCCGCTCACCGCCGCCGGCACGGTTCAGGTCAAGATCGCGGCCGGGGCCCTCAACGACGCCTGGAAGCAACCCACCCGGGCCTCGAACACGGCGTCGGCGCGCTTGGTGATCGGCGTTCCGCCGGAGTTCACCGCGGCGGCACCGCCGAACGGCCAGACCGAGCAGCGTTACCGCTATCAGTTTGCCGGGGGCGGGAAGCCGGCGGCCCGCTACAGCCTGGCGGCGGGCACGCTTCCGCCCGGCCTGACGTTGAGCCGCACGGGTCGGCTGTCCGGTACGCCGACCGCGGGCGGCAGCTATCCGTTCACCGTGCGGGCCAGCAATGTGCTCGGCGTGGACACCGAGGCGACGTCCGTCATCATCGAGCAGGCGCCGACCTTCGTCGGCTCGACCACGGCCGCGTTCGTGCTGGGCGCCGAGGGCACGTTCACCGTGACGGACCGACGGTTTTCCGCGGCCGGAACTCGAGGTGACCAGCGGCACGCTGCCGGCCGGCCTGACCTTCGCCGACAACGGGGACGGCACGGCGACCGTGAGCGGCATGCCGACGGCCGTGGGTTCGGCCACCCTCGGCCTGCGGGCCTCGAACACCGCGTCCAGCGCGACCCGGGAGCTGAAGGTCGAGGTGAATGTGGCCGCCGGGTTCACCAGCCTCGACCAGGCGTCGTTCTCGGTCGGCCAAGCCGGGAGCTTCGAGATCACCACCGCGGGGCGGCCCGAGCCGAAGATCAGCACCGACGACCGGTTGCCGGCGGGCCTGACTCTCACCGACCACGGGGACGGCACGGCCACCCTCGCCGGAACGGCGACCGCACCGCCCGGGCGTACGCCGGTCGTGTTGACGGCGGAGCAGCCCGCCGGTGCCGACACCCAGACCCTGACCATCGAGATCAACGCCGCGCCTGCCGTCACCAGCGACAAGACGGCGACCTTCACGGTGGGGACCGCGGGCTCCTTCACCATCACCACCGGTGGCCGACCGGGCGCGGAGCTCAGCCTCGGTGACGCGCTGCCGCCCGGTCTGTCGTTCGCCGACCGCGGGGATGGCACAGCGGTCATCTCGGGGAGCCCGACCGCGCCCGGTCGAACGACCACGGTGACCGTGATCGCCGCGAACGTCGCGGGCCGGGACACCCAGGAACTGACCGTCACCGTGCTCGAGCCGCCGGTGATCACCAGCCTCACCCGGGCGACCTTCAGCGTGGGCGCCGACGGTTCGTACGCGATCACCGCCGCCGGCTACCCGGCGCCGGTCATCACCGCCGAAACGACACCCGCCGGGCTGGAGCTGACCGACCAGGGGGACGGCACGGCCACCCTGTCCGGGACGCCGACCGGTCCGGCCGCCACCAGCGCCGTGACGGATCACCGCCGCCAGTGCGGTGGGCGAGGCCACCGCCATCCTGACCGTGGTGGTGGACGCCGCGCCGGTGTTCACCAGCGACGATCTGGTCGAGTTCGACCGTGGGGTCGGGAGTTCCTTCGACATCACGGCCACCGGTGATCCGGCCCCGTCGATCACCACGGAGGATCCGCTGCCCGCTGGGCTGACCCTCGACCGACCACGGTGACGGCACCGCCACGGTGGCCGGCACTCCGACCGTGGACGGTGCCTTCGTGGTCGACCTGACCGCTGCCAACGGCGCGGGGACGGCCCGGCAGGGCCTGTCGATCAAGATCAACTCCGCTCCCGACTTCCGCAGCGCCGAGACCGCGGAGTTCACCGAGGAGGCGCCGGGGTCGTTCTCGGTCGAGGCGGACGGCTACCCGGCGCCGACCCTGACGCTGCAGGGAGAGCTGCCGGCCGGACTGACCTTTGCCGACCACAGCGACGGTACGGCGGTCATCGCCGGCACCCCCGAGGCGGGCCGCGCCGGACGCTATCCGGTGACGTTGACCGCGACCAACCGGGATCCGGTGGCTGAGGGGGTCGCGGGCCGGGCGACGGGCACCGCCGAACAGGACCTGGTGATCACCGTCGGCGCGGCCCCGAGCAGTGCGTCGCCGAGCCCGACCGACCCGGCCAGCGCTCCTCGACAGCGGCTACGACGGGGACGACGAGGAAGCCGGCACCGACCTCGAGGGGCTGGCCAGCACGGGTGGACCCGCCCTCGCGGCCGCCGGAATCGGTGTGCTGCTCGCCCTCGTCGGGGCGGGGCTGGTCGGCGTGTCCCGGCGCCGGAACGGCCGCCAGCCGCTGAGCTCAGCTGGCCTGGCTGACCGTCGACATGTTGAAGTCGGGCACCCGGATCGGCGGCATCACGGTGCGGGTGAAGAAGTCGTTCCACTCCCGGCACAAGGTGATCTCGGCGGCCCCGACCTCGGTGATCCGGCCGAGCAACTCGACCGGTGACTCGTTGAAGCGGAAGTTGTTGACCGCGCCGACCACCTGGCCGTTCTCGATCAGGTAGACGCCGTCCCGGGTCAGCCCGGTGAGCAGCAGCCGTTCCGGATCCACGTCGCGGATGTACCACAGGCAGGTCAGCAACAGCCCCCGCTCGGTGGCCGCGATCATCTCGGCCAAGCTGGCCGTGCCCTCACCGTCCATGATCAGGTTGTCCGGCGGCGGGGTGGGCTGCAGCCCGGTCTTGGCCGCCTGCGCCCGGGTCCGGATCAGCTCGCGCAGCACCCCGCGCTCGATCCAGGTGGTCGGCTCGATCGGTGCGCCGCCGTCGAAGGTCCAGGAGGACTCGTCCGCGCTGTAGGTGAAGCTGACGAACGGCAGGGCCTCCAGGCCGGGATACTCCGGATCGGACCTCAGCGTGAGGGGCAGCGGCGACAACGTCTGGCCGATCAGGGTCTGGCCGTCCCCGGCGGCGAAGACGCTGCGACCCTCTTCGGCGGCGCGGGCGTTGGCCGTCCAGTAGGTGTAGATCAGCAGGTCGGCGACGGCGCCCGGCGGCAGCAGGGTCTCGTACCGTCCGGCGGGCAGTTCGACCCGGGTACGCGCCCAGCCGAGCTGGGTGCTGGTCTCGGCGTACACGGCGGCCACGTCGACGTCGGAGAAGTCCCGCGTCGCCCGCCCGGCCCAGGCCGAGGCGGTCAGGTCGGCGGTCTTGGCGTTGAGCTCGAGCCGACCGCTGGGCTGGACCCCGCGGCGGCGCAGGCCGGTGCTGCTGCCCAGATAGACCGTGGTCACCACGTGCTCGGCGAACCCGAACAGCAGGTGGCCCGCCGCGGCGGCCTGGGTGAAGACCTCGCCCAAGGTGGTGGCCAGCCCGGCGAGGACGCCGATGTCGGTGGTCTCGGGTCCGGCCGCCCAGTCGTCGCCGTGCGGATAGTCCTCCACCAGGGCGATCGCGTCTTCCGCCGGAGTTCCGGTCCGGGCCAGTTGCTCGGCCGCGGCGACCACGCCGGCCACCTCGTCCGGCCCGGCGATCTCCTGGCTCAAGGTGCCGGTCGCCGTGCCCCCCGGCACTTCGGCCGTCGCGGTCACGGTGAGGGTCAGGCTGCGCATCTCGCCGTTGGTGGTCAGCGCGCTGTTGGCCCAGCGCAGGTTGGCCTCGGTCCGCTCGGACACGGCGGCCAGGCCGGGGAGGGTGGCGGAGCTCAGCGCGAGCTCGACCAGATCCTGTACCTCGGGGGGCTCGGGGGGTGTCCCCCGGGAATGGACACAGCACGCAGTCATGCGGCTCCTTCGGCCTGGGTGTTCAGCACGTTGACCGCGCGGAACAGGGCGGACGGGCTGCCGTGGGACACCGGCGCCACCTGCCCCGGCTGGCCCTTGCCGCAGTTGAAGGCGCCGCCGAGGACGTAGGTCTCCGGTCCGCCGACCGCCTCCATCGAGCGCCAGAAGTCGGTGGTGGTGGCCTGGTAGGCCACATCCTTCAGCTGCCCGGCCAACCGGCCGTTCTCGATCTTGTAGAACTGCTGGCCGGTGAACTGGAAGTTGTAGCGCTGCATGTCGATCGACCACGACTTGTCGCCCACGATGTAGATCCCGCGGTCCACCCCGGCGATCAGTTCCTCGGTGCTCGGGCCCTGCGGGTCGGGCTGCAGCGAGACGTTGGGCATCCGTTGCATCGGGATGTGTCCCGGCGAGTCCGCGTACGCGCAGCCGTTGGAGCGGCCGAGGCCCTTCTCGGCGGCCATCTGCCGGTTCAGCTGATAGCCGACCAGGGTGCCGTCGGTGATGATCTCGAACTCCTGCTGGGCCACCCCTTCGTCGTCGTAGCCGATGGTGGCCAGGCCGTGATCGACCAGCCGGTCGCCGGTGACGTTCATCTTCGGGCTGCCGTAGTGCAGGGAGCCCAGCTGGTCGAAGGTGGCGAACGAGGTGCCGGCGTACGACGCCTCGTAGCCCAGCGCCCGGTCCAGCTCGGTGGCGTGACCGATCGACTCGTGGATGGTCAGGTAGAGGTTGGACGGGTGGATGACCAGGTCGTAGCGGCCGGCCTCCACCGACGGGGCGGCGACCTGGGCGGCCAGCAGCTCACCCAGCTCGGCCACCTCGCCGTCGAACTTCGAGTCGGGTCCGCCGAGGTACTCCCAGCCCCGGCCCATCGGCGGCACGTTGGTCCGCATGGTGGCGAACCCGTGGTCGCCGACGCTGACCGCGGTCAGCTGCGCCTGGATCCGGACCCGCTGCTGGGTGGTCGAGGTCCCGGCCAGGTTGGCGAAGTACTTGTTCTCCTGCACGTACGCCAGGTTGGCGTCGGCGTGGCTGATCCCGGGCGCCGCCAGCAGCACCTCGTTCAGCTGCAGCATCCGCGCGACCTTGTCGGCCTCGTCGACGTCGAACGGGTTGACCTGGTAGGCCGAGACCCAGCTCGCGTCGGCGTAGACCGGCTCGTCCGCGAGCTCCACCGAGGTCGGGGTGAGGGGCCGGGAGACCTGCGCCGTGGCCACGGCCCGCTCGGCCAGCCGGGCGGCGCTGTCGGTGGTCAGGGTGATGTCGGCGGCGAACCCCCAGACCCCGTTGTGCACCACCCGGACGCGACAGCCCGAGCACCCGGCTGTCGGCGGTGGTTTCCAGCGCGTGGTCCCGGAAGGTCCGGAACGCCTCGCGCAGCCGCTCCACCCGCACCTCGGCGTGCGAGCAGCCGAGCTCGGCGGCCCGGGACAGGGCGGCATCGCTCAGGGCGCTGAGGGGCAGGCCGACGAACGTCGGATCGAGCTGGGGCACGGTGGCCAGCCTAGATGAACGCGTTGGACCAGGCCCGCAGCCAGGTACCGAGCTGCCGATAGACCTCCCGGTAATGCGTCGGGCGCCCGGCTGAGCGAGAGCTGGCGTTCGTACGCGTCCACGAAATGGGCCATCATCTCGGCGTAGTCACCCGGGACGACCTCCGCCGCGGCGGCGTCGACCAGATCGTAGAACGGCATCGACATCAGGTGCATCCACTGCTCCAGCACCACCACCCGGTTCAGCGCGGTCTGCTTGGTGTGCTCGACGACCGGACTGCCGTAGGTCAGCAGATCGCCGCGCCGGTCCATCAGCCGCTTGGCGATGTAGCCACCCCAGATGTCGTCGTGCCGGCTCAGCCGCCAGCCGTTGACCCACAGGTCGGGCAGGAAGTAGTACGCCGGGGTCAGCTCCCGCACGAAGGCGGTGTTCATGCCGCAGACCGGGATGTTGCCCAGCGCCGCCGGGCTGGGGCCCGGGATGACGCCGAGGTCGCCGGGCTCGCCGCCGAACAGCGTGTCGATGCCGTTCAGATCGAGGATGCCGTCCCAGACCCCGAGGTTGAGGGTCACCCGGCCGCTGGTGGAGACCTGGGTGCTGCCGGTCAGCTCGGGCGTCCGCAGTTCGTACGGGTAGCCGCGGGGGTAGACGGTGTCGCCGTTGGGGAAGGACTGCCGGATCGGGTTGACCCAGCCGTTCGGGGTGGTCGGCTCGATGCCCGGATGTCTGATCACCGGGCGCAGGGCGTCCAGGTGGGCCGTCAGCCAGCCCGGCCGGGTGCGGCAGTCGTAGTCGAGGGCGATGATGACATCGAAGCCCTCCTTCCAGGCGATGTAGTGACCGATGTTCCGGCTGGCGGCGCTCTTGCGCGGCATGGCCGCGGAGTGCACACCGGCGTACGCCTGCTGCGCGGCGTGGTCGAAGTAGTAGACGTTCTGGCCGAGCACGCGATCGCCGTGCGGCGGAGCGAGCCCGCCGTCGCTGTCGTCGCTGACGATGATCGGGATGTCGCTCGGGATGGCGTCGAACAGGTCCCAGGGCGGGTCGGTGGTCATCGGGATCACGACGCACACCGACCGTGAGTCGCGTGCCGGTGCTGGTCTGGTCTGCCGGTCTGCGGCACGGCAAGGATCGACGACGATTGCTGGACGGTCACGCGACGGCCTCCCCAGGGCAGAACAAACTCGATGACGAGCCCCCGGGGCGATCGACCTTGCAGTCGATGTCAAGTACTTCGGATATTAGGCGGCAACGCGTCCTCGACCAAACCGGCGCGAACACTAGGCTGTGGTCCGTGCCTGTCGCCATCCGTGTCATCCCCTGCCTGGATGTGCACGAGGGCCGAGTGGTCAAGGGCGTCAACTTCGTCGACCTGCGGGACGCCGGCGACCCGGTGGAGCTCGCGGCCGCGTACGACGCCGAGGGGGCCGACGAGCTCACCTTCTTGGACATCTCCGCCTCGGCCGAGGGGCGGGAGACCACTCTGGAGGTGGTCCGGCGGACCGCCGAGACCGTGTTCATCCCGCTTGACCGTCGGCGGTGGGGTGTCCTCGGTTCGCGACGTCGACCTGCTGCTGCGGGCCGGCGCGGACAAGGTGGCGATCAACACCGGGGCCATCCACCGGCCCTCCGGTGATCACCGAGATCACCCGGCAGTTCGGCAACCAGGTGCTGGTCTTGTCGGTGGACGCCCGCCGATCGGACCGGATGCCGTCCGGCTTCGAGGTCACCACCCACGGCGGGCGCAAGGCGGCCGGCCTGGACGCGGTCGAGTGGGCGCGCCGCGGCGTGGAACTCGGGGTGGGGGAGATCTTGCTGAACTCGATGGATGCGGACGGGACGACTGGGGGCTTCGACGTGGAGATGATCAAGGCCGTACGCGAGGTGGTGCGGGTGCCGCTGATCGCCTCCGGCGGGGCGGGCCGGCTCGAGGACTTTCCGCCGGCCGTGGCCGCCGGGGCCGACGCCGTGCTGGCCGCCACCGTGTTCCACTACGGGACGTTGCGGATCGCCGACGTCAAGGCGGCGATCGCCGCCCACGGGTACCCGGTCCGCGGGTTGCCCGTCCGCGTCGGTCCGGAGGTCTGAGCCGTGGCGTTGGCCTGGCTGCCGTACGCCGATCGGGCGGAGGCCGAACAACGGCTCGGCGGCATCCCGGACGGGATCGACGTCGACTTCTACCGCGCCAAGGGCGACCCGATGCCCGACTCGATCGCGGACGTCGAGTTCTACGTGCTGCCCTACATGGTGGGCGCCGAGGTGCTCGAACGGGCCGGGGAGATGTCCTCGCTGAAGGTGATCCAGACCCTGACCGCGGGGGTGGAGAACTTCCTGCCGCACGTGCCCGACGGGGTGACCTTGTGCAACGCCGCCGGGGTGCACGACGCCAGCACCGCCGAACTCGCGGTGGCGTTGATCCTGGCCAGCGGCCGGCATATCGACGATTTCGCCCGGATGCAGCCGGAGGGCCGCTGGGAACCGATCCACGGCCTGGCCCTGGCCGACCTCCGGGTGCTGATCGTGGGCTACGGCAATATCGGGCCGGCCATCGAGCGCCGGCTGGCCGGCTTCGAGGTGGCGTCGATCACCCGGGTGGCCCGCCGGGCCCGCAGCGGCGACGTGCCGGTGCACGCCATCGACGATCTCGACGCGCTGCTGCCGGAGGCCGACGTGGTGATCCTGATCGCCCCGCACACCCCGGAGACCGAAGGACTGTTCTCCGCCGCCCGGCTGGCCCTGCTGCCGGACGGCGCCCTGCTGGTCAATGTCGCGCGGGGTCCGCTGGTCGACACCGACGCCTTGGTGGCCGAGACGGCGAGCGGGCGGTTGCGCGCCGCGCTGGACGTCACCGACCCGGAGCCGTTGCCGTCCGATCACCCGCTGTGGCGTACGCCCGGGGTGCTCATCGTGCCCCACGTCGGCGGCGCAAGTTCGGCGTTCTTCCCGCGGGCCGACCGCCTGATCGCGGCCCAACTGCGCCGATTCGCCACTGGCCAAGAACTGGAGAACACCATCACATGACCCCACTCGAGCCGCCCGCCGCTGAGGTGGCCGATCCGACCTGCATCTTCTGCAAGATCATCGCCGGCGAGCTGCCGTCGCGCCGGATCTACGAAGATGATCATGCGGTCGCGTTCCTGGACATCGCCGCCTGGCACCGGGGCCACTCGCTGGTCGTACCCCGTCGGCACGTGCCCGACCTGCTGAACGGGCCGGCGTCGCTGGCCGAGATCGCCCCGGCCGTCGACGCGGTGGCCCGGCTGTTGATGCACCGGCTCGCGGCGGACGGGATCAACCTGCTGTCCTCCTCCGGTGAGGTGGCGGGGCAGGAGGTCTTCCACCTGCACGTGCATGTGGTGCCCCGGTACGCCGATGAGCCCGGCCTGCCCCTGCTGGTCAACCGCGGTGTGGCGCCGGAGGGCGAGCTGGAGTCGGTCTATCGGCAGATCCAGGCTGGCGGGTGAGCTGGCGCACCTCGGTCGGCCGGGCGGCGGTCGAGTTCCTGCCGCCGTTCGTCGTCGCCTTGGTGATCTTGCCGTTCATCATCCAGTACGGGAGCCTTTCCCCCTGGCGGCCGTCGACCATCGATCTGCAGGTCTACGTCTACGCGGTCCGCGACATGCTGGCCGGCGGCGACATCTACGCCAGCACGACGCCGTTCTGGCGGCTGTACTTCATCTACCCGCCGATCGCGGCGGTGTTGATGATCCCGCTCGCCGTCGGGCCGTACGTGCTCTGGCAGGTGATCTGGACCGCCGGGCTGGTCTGGGCCCAGCAGTCGGTGCTCCGGCGGTGCGGTGCGCCCCGCGGCTGGAAGCTCGCGCTGCTCGGCATCGCGGTGTTGGTCGCCCTGGAGCCGATCCGCACCACGCTCGGCTACGGCCAGGTGAACACCCTGCTGATGGCTCTGGTGGTGGCCGACCTGCTGCCCGACGCGCCGGGGGAGCGGCGCCGGATCCCCCGGGGCACGCTGATCGGGCTGGCCGCGGCGATCAAGCTGACCCCGGCCCTGTTCGTGGTCTTCCTGTTCCTGATCGGCCGGCGCCGGGCCGCGATCACCGCGGTGATCAGCTTCGTCGTGTTCACCGCGAATCGGCGCCGTCGTGCTGCCGGCCGAGACGGTGGTGTTCTTCGGCGGCCTCTCCGGGGGCGACACGCGTACGGCCTCCCCGCTCTACACCGGCAACCAGTCCCTGCTCGGCGTCTTCTTCCGGCTCGCTGACTCCTCGGCGGTCACCACCTTGATCGGCCTGGCCGTGGCCGGGGTGGTCGCCATCCTCGGCACCCTGGTCGCGGCGCACTGGTGGCGGCTGGGGCAGAAGGTGTTCGCGGTGGCGCTGGTCGGCATGAGCCACCTGCCTGGCCTCGCCGCTGTCCTGGACCCACCACTACGTCTGGATCCTGGCGCTCGGGATGGCGCTGTTCAGCCCGGGGTTACCCCGCTGGGTGCGCGCTCTCGGCGGGTTCTGGGTGGTCTGGGTGGCCGCCTGCCTGCCGCTGGCCCTGCTGCCGTACGGCGGGGCCCGGGAGCGCGAGTACGACGCGCTGCAGCAACTGGTGGCCAACCTGGGACCGGTGCTCGGGTTGATCCTGGTGACCGGTCTGGCCTGGCAGATGGTGATCAGCACCCGCCGCACGCGGCCGGTCGGCTCACACGGGCTAAATTGACGAACATGACAGTCGACATCAAGCCCCGTTCTCGAGTGGTGACCGACGGACTGGAGGCCACCGCATCCCGCGGCATGCTCCGGGCGGTCGGCATGGGTGACGAGGACTGGGTCAAGCCGCAGGTCGGGGTGGCGTCCAGCTGGAACGAGATCACCCCCTGCAACCTGTCGCTGGACCGGCTGGCCAAGGCCGTCAAGGACGGCGTGCACGCGGCGGGCGGATATCCGCTCGAATTCGGCACCATCTCGGTGTCCGACGGGATCTCGATGGGCCACGAGGGGATGCACTTCTCCCTGGTCAGCCGGGAGATCATCGCCGACTCGGTGGAGACGGTGATGTCGGCGGAGCGGCTGGACGGCTCGGTGCTGCTGGCCGGCTGCGACAAGTCCCTGCCCGGGATGTTGATGGCCGCGGCCCGGCTCGACCTGGCCTCGGTCTTCCTGTACGCCGGCTCGATCATGCCCGGCCGGGTGGGGGACAGGGACGTCACGATCATCGACGCCTTCGAGGCGGTCGGCGCCTGCGTCCGGGGGCTGATCACCCGCGAGCAGGTGACCGAGATCGAGAAGGCCATCTGTCCGGGCGAGGGCGCCTGCGCCGGCATGTACACCGCCAACACGATGGCCTCGGCCGCCGAGGCGCTGGGCATGTCGCTGCCGGGCTCGGCGGCCCCGCCCGCCGTGGACCGGCGGCGCGACGGCTACGCCCGTCGCAGCGGCATGGCGGTGGTCGAGATGCTGCGCCAGGGCATCACCGCCCGCCAGATCATGACCAAGGAGGCGTTCGAGAACGCCATCGCCGTGGTGATGGCCTTCGGCGGCTCCACCAACGCGGTGTTGCACCTGCTGGCCATCGCCAACGAGGCCGAGGTGGACCTGACCCTCGACGACTTCGTCCGGGTGGGCAAGAACGTGCCCCACCTGGGTGACCTCAAGCCGTTCGGCCGCTACGTGATGAACGACGTCGACCGGGTCGGCGGCGTGCCGGTGGTGATGAAGGCGCTGCTCGACGCCGGGCTGATGCACGGCGACTGCCTGACCGTGACCGGCAAGACCATGGCCGAGAACCTGGCCGACATCGCCCCGCCGGACGTCGACGGCGTCATCGTGCGGGCGCTCAGCAACCCGATGCACCCCACCGGCGGGATCACCATCCTGCACGGATCGCTGGCCCCCGAGGGTGCGGTGGTGAAGAGCGCCGGATTCGACACCGACGTCTGGAAGGGCACCGCCCGGGTCTTCGACGGCGAGCGGGCGGCGATGGACGCGCTGGAGGACGGCACGGTCGTCGCCGGCGACGTGGTGGTCATCCGCTACGAGGGCCCCAAGGGTGGTCCGGGCATGCGCGAGATGCTGGCCATCACCGGCGCGATCAAGGGCGCCGGTCTGGGCAAGGACGTCATGCTGATCACCGACGGCCGATTCTCCGGCGGCACCACCGGGCTCTGCGTCGGTCACATCGCCCCCGAGGCCACCGAGGGCGGGCCGATCGCCCTGGTCGAGGACGGCGACCCGATCATCCTCGACGTGGCCGGCGGCACGCTGGAACTCGAGGTGTCGGCCGAGGAGCTGGCCAAGCGACTGGCGAACTGGGTGCCGACCCTGCGCCCCGTCCGCCGCGGGGTGCTGGCCAAGTACGCCAAGCTCGTCCGCTCGGCCAACGTCGGCGCCACCTGCAACTGATCTGCCCGGCGCGGCGAGCCGCACCCTCGGAGCGTACGTTTCGCGCCAGAACGTGCGCAGAACGAGCCCGCGCGACGCCTTCGAGCGTGCGTTTCGCGCCGAGAAGTGCGTAAACGACGCCCGGCGCGCCATGAGCGTGCGTTTCGCGCCAGAACGTGCGGAAACGTAGCCAGGCGCGACTGTCAGTGGGGTGCTCTAGCGTCGTCGGCATGACCGCACCTCAGCTGAATGCCATCGGATTGGTGGCGAGTGACCTGGACCGGACCGTCGCCTTCTATCGCGCCCTCGGCTGCGACCTGCCCGACCCGCCCGGCGAGGACGGCGGGCACCTGGTGGCCCAGCTCGGCGACTTCCGGTTGATGATCGACACCGAGGAGATCATCCGGTCCTTCGATCCGCACTGGCAGCCGTCCGGCAGCGGCCGGCTCACCCTGGCCGTCCAGTGTGAGTCGCCGGGCGAGGTCGACCGGCTGCACGCCGAGCTCAGTGCGCTGGGCTCGGGCTCCTACCTCGACCGTTCGATGCGGTGTGGGCGCCAGCGGTACGCCACCGTGCTCGACCCGGACGGCGTACACGTCGATCTGTACGCCCCGCTCGTGCCGGGCGAGGAGTGACGGCGTCCGAACCGTGCTGAAGATCGACGTCGAGGAGCGACGGGCCCGGCTCGCGCGACCGGCACCGGCTGCTGCCGCGTGACGCGGACCGATGACCTCACCGCGATCGCCGACGGGCTGGTCGCCCTGCACTCCACCGACCCGGTGACGGTCTACCTCTCGGCGATGGTCCGGATGGTGCATCCGTCGATCGCCGCCGTGGAGCAGGCCCTGTACGCCGACCGCAGCCTGATCCGCCACCACGCCATGCGGCGCACCCTCTGGGTCGCCACCCCGCCGGTGGTTCGGCAGATGCACGCGGCCGCCACCCGGAAACTGGTCGGTCCCGAGCGCCGCCGGGTGATCGGCTGGATGGCCGAGGCCGGGATGGCCGATCCCGACGGCTGGCTGGACGGGGCCCGCGACCAGATCCTGAGCTACCTCCACGAGCACGGTCCGACCACGGCCCGGGAGCTCGGGCGGCAGGTCCCGGCGCTCCGCCAGCCGCTGATCATGGCCGCCGGCACGGCCTGGGAGGCCAAGATCTCGGCCCACACCCGGGTGATCACCCTGCTCGGCTTCCAGGGTGAGATCCTGCGCGGCCGGCCCACCGGCAGCTGGGTGAACGGTGCCTACCGGTACGCCGCGGCCGACCGCTGGCTGCCCGGCGGGCTCGGCCAGCTGGACGAGCGGACCGCCGCGGCCGATCTCGCCCGGCGCTGGCTGCCGGCCTTCGGCCCGGCCACCACGATCGACCTGCAGCTGGTGGATGGGCTGGACCAAGGCGATGACCCGGCAGGCGCTGGCCGACGCCGGCGCGGTGGAGGTCGAGCTGGACGACGGCCCCGGCTGGATCGCCGCGGACGATCAGGGACCGCCCGAGGCCGAGCCGTGGGTGGCCGTGCTGCCCGGGCTCGACCCGACCACGATGGGCTGGAAGCAGCGGGCCTGGTACCTGCCGGCGGCGGCCGCGGAGTCCTTCGACAGCGCCGGGAACGGCGGCCCGACGATCTGGGTCGACGGCCGGATCGTCGGCGCCTGGGCGCAGACCCGGGCGGGCGAGATCCAGACGCACTACTTCGAGCAGGTCGCGGCCGACCGGCGCCGGCAGGTCGACGAACGGATCGCGCGAGATCCGGCGGTGGGTCGGCGACACCCGGTTCACCGTCCGGTTTCCCGGCCGACATCCACCGGCGCTGGCCTGCTCGAGGTCAGCCGCGTCGGGCGGACGAGCGAGCTCCGGTTGCAGCCGCTGACCCGTCGGCGGCTGGCGGCGATGGGCGAGTCCGGTCGGGCGTGGTCGGCGGCCCTGCCCGGCCTGATCGCCGACCTGGAGCGGGAGTGGTCCATCACGGTCGGGCGCCCGATCCCGGGAGGCAGCGCCTCCTACGTCGCGCGGGCGGTCCGCGCCGACGGATCGGCGGCGGTGCTCAAGATCGCCCTGCTCGCCGACGGCTGGGCCGAGCAGGTGGCCACGCTGGCCCGGGCCGAGGGCCGGGGCTACGCCCGGCTGTTCGCGGCCGACCTGCCCCGGCGGGCGATGCTGCTGGAGCGGCTCGGCCGGGCCCTGAGCACCGCGGCCGGTCACCGCAGCGACCAGTTGCGCTGCCTGGCCGACACCTTGGCCGCTGGCCTGGCAGGACGCCGGTCAGGCCCGGCCGCCGCCCGGGGCGCGACAAGGCCAGCCAGCTCGCCGCGCTTCATCGCTGAGGCGTGGTCCCGGCGGGGCCGGCCGTGCTCGGAGCGGGTGATCGACCAGGCCCTGGCGTACGCCGAGCGGCGCGCGGCCGAAGCGGACCGGGAGCTGGTGGTCGTGCACGGCGACCCGCACCCGGGCAACCTGCTGGCCGTGACCGTCGCCGCGGCCCGGAGCCGAGTCGGGCTACGTGTTCGTCGATCCCGACGGGTTCGTCGCCGACCGCGCGTACGACCTGGGCGTGGCGCATGCGGGACTGGTCGCGGCTGCTCGGCGGCGCCGACGCCCGCCGGATCGCGGAGGGGTTCTGCGCCGTTCTGGCCGAGCGGAGCGGGGTGGACGCCACCCGGATCTGGGAGTGGGCCTTTCTCGAACGGGTCTCCACCGGGCTGTACCTGCTGGATGTCGTCGGATCCGCCGAGGCGATGTGGCGGTCCTACCTGGAGTCGGCGGAGAGGCTCGTCGACTGAGTGGCCACCTCCGCCGATGAGGCAGACTCGAAGCGTGCACCACGGCTCCCGCGTCCGGGCCGCTGTCGGCCTGGCGCTGGTCCTGGTCGTGGCCGGCTGCTCGCCCGGCGCCCCCGCCCCGGCCCCGAGCGGCTCCTCGCCGTCCGTTTCGAGCCCGTCGCCGGAACCGAGCGCCGACCACCGACTCCCAGTCCCTCGGCCACCCCGCCGCGAGCCGACCTACCAGATGCCGCTGGCCCTGGTCGTGCACCCGACCCGGGCGGCCGCCGACGTCGACGTCGCGGCGGCCCGCCGGGTGGTGGCCCGCGGCGCGACCCGCTGGTCGGCGATCGACCAGCCCGGCGGCCGGATGCGCGTGGTCAGCTTCGAGGACCGGTCCGCCCGCGAGGTGCTGCGCGAGGTCCGGGCCAGCCGCAACGTGCTGGGCATCGTGCCGGCCGATGCGGTCGACGCTCGGGTCCGGGTGCTGACCGTCGGCGGCCGTCATCCGCTGCGCGACCCGAAGGCGTACCCGCTCGAGGTCGAGTCGGATCGGCCGGTGCCGAAGGTGACCACGATGACCGTGGTCGGCGACATCATGCTGGCCCGCCGGGTCGGGCAGGCCATCGCCGACGACCCGCGGCGGCCGTTCCGACCGTTGGCGAAGCGGCTGGCGGGCGCCGACATCACCGTCGGCAACCTGGAGTCCACCCTGTCCACCGACGGCTCGCCCACCCAGGGCGGCGACTCCTTCGGCGCCCGCCCCCGGGTGCTGCGCGGCCTGGACTCCGCGGGCTTCGACCTGGTGTCGCTGGCCAACAACCACGTCGGCGACTACGGGGATCGGGCCATGCGGCAGACCTTCGCCCGGCTGCGGGCCGCCGACCTGGACTACGTCGGAGCCGGACGCAACCTCGCCGAGGCCCGGCGTCCGGTGGTGATCACCCGGGACGGGGTACGCGATCGGCTTTCTCGGCACCGAGTCGATCGGCGAGACCCCGGCGGCCGGGCGCAGCCGGGCCGGCACCAACCGGCTGAACATGCCGCCCCGCACCGGCCCGCTGGATCGCGCCGCGCTGCGCCGGATCGCCGGCGACATCCGCCGGCTGAAGCGAAGGTCGACGTCGTCGTGGTGATCCCGCACTGGGGCACCCAGTACACCCATCGCGCCGAGCCCAGCCAGCGCACCGCCGCCCGGGCCTTCGCGGCCGCCGGGGCCGACCTGGTGCTCGGCGGTCACCCGCACTGGGTGCAGGGCTGGGAGCAGCTGGGCTCCACCGTGGTCGTGCACTCGCTCGGCAACTTCATCTTCGACATGGACTTCCAGGTCAAGACCCGCGAGGGGATCTTCGTGGAGGTCGTGCTCTGGGACGGCCAGGTCAAGGCGGTCGAGCCGGTGCCGTACATGATCGACGACGGCTTCACCCCGAGACTGGCCCGCGGCGACCGCGCCGCGTCGATCCTGGGCGACGTCTGGGCCAACAGCCGGGGGCCGTACGCCCGACCCTGAGAGCGTTACGCTGGGCGGGCGTGCAGGACGCGACCACCCGCGGACAGGGCCGAGCCCACCTGTGATCGACCGAACGACGTTCCAGACCCTTCCGTCCTGGTCTGAGCAGCGGGACCAGACCGTCAGGACTGGAGACGCGATGACCGTGATGGGCCTGCCCGGCACCGATCTGGACCAACTTCGACGCCAGGCCAAGGAGTGGCTGCGGCGCGGCCGGTCCGGCGATCCCGAGGCGATCGCCCTGCTGCGCCAGTTCCACCCCCGCGGCGACGAGCTCGCCGCCGACCCGAGCCGGTTGCGGTTGGCCGACGCCCAGCTCGCGCTGGCCCGGGCGTACGACTTCCCCAGCTGGCCCAAGCTGCGGCAGCACCTGCTGCTGGTCCAGCCGTGGCGGCGAAACCCGCACCGGGTCGGGGAGCGGGCCGACCCGGCCGACGAGCTCGTCCGGCTGGCCTGTCTGACCTACGGGGCCGACGACGGCGTCCGGCCCTCCCGGGCGGCCGCGCTGCTCGAGGCCAACCCGGAGCTCGGCGGGTCGAGCGTGTACGCCGCCGCGGCGACCGGGTCGGTGGCCGCTCTGCGCGCGCTGCTGGCCGACGACCCCGCAGCCGTCGACCGCGAAGGCGGGCCCTACCAGTGGCCGCCGCTGCTCTACCTGTGCTTCAGCCGCATCCCCGACGCCCCGCCCGAGCGGTCCAGCCTGGCCTGTGCCCGGCTGCTGCTGGAGGCGGGCGCCGACCCGAACGCCGGCTTCCTCTGGGAGGGCCTGGCGCCTCCGTTCACCGCGCTGACCGGGGCGTTCGGCGGCGGCGAGGACCGGGCCAACCAGCCGCCGCACCCGCAGGCGCTGGCCCTGGCCCGGCTGCTGCTCGAGGCCGGGGCCGACCCCAACGACGGGCAGACCCTGTACAACCGGATGTTCGAGGCCGGCGACGACCATCTCCGGCTGCTGTTCGAGTACGGGCTGGGTCGAGGCGACGGCGGGCCGTGGCGGCGCCGGTTGGGCGAGGCCCAGCAGTCGCCGGCCGTGATGCTGGCCGACCAGCTGATCTGGGCCGTTCAGGCCGGGCGCCGGGACCGGGTCGCGCTGCTGTTGAGCCACGGCGTGGATCCGAACCATCCCGGCAGCGGGCATCCCACCCATGAGGGCCGGACCGCGCTGGAGTGGGCGCTGCGCACCGGCAGTACCGAGCTGGCGGCTCTGCTGGCCGCTGCCGGTGCCCGGCCGCCGCCGACGCTCGACCCTGTCGACCAGCTGCTCGCCGCGGCCCTGGCCGGGAACACGGACGCGGTCCGCAGCGCGGACGCCCGGCTGCTGGCCGAGGCCCGTACCGGCGGC
>CAWHTY010000014.1:0-883531 GCA_963832435.1 uncultured Actinomycetota bacterium | reverse complement strand
CTGCTGACCGCCCTGCTGCCGAGCGTCGCCTCGTTCCTGGTCGCCTGTCTGGTGTTCGGCGCCGCATCCGCGGGGTGGCTGGACGGTCCGCTGCGCACCCTGCTGCCGCCGCTGGCCATCCTGCTGCCCGGGGCGCTGCTGGTCACCGGCATGTCCGAGCTGGCCGCGGGCTCGATGGTCGCCGGGGTCTCCCGGGTGGGGTACGGGATCGTCCAGCTGCTGCTGTTCACCCTCGGCATCGTGGCGGCGGCGGGGCTGTTCGGCCTGCGGCCCGATGACCTGACCAACGTCCGCGCCGACGACCTCGGCTGGTGGTCCGGGGTCGTCGGGCTGCTGCTGATCGGGCTGGGGATCACTCTGATGGAGAGCGTCGAGCTGCGCCTCGCCCCGTGGGTCACGGTCACCGTGACGGTCGCGTTCCTCGCCCAGACCGCGGGCCAGCTGCTCGGCGGGGCCGCGCTCGGCGGCTTCCTGGGGGCGGTCGCCGCGACCCTGGGAGCCACGGTGGTCGAGGCGGTCCGACCCCAGCTGGCCCGGCTGGTCGTCTTTCTGCCCGCGTTCTGGCTGCTGGTGCCGGGCAGCCTCGGGCTGCTCTCGGTCACGCAGCTGGCCATCGAGCCGGACACCGCCGCCGACACCGGCTTCGCCGTGGTGGTGCTGGTCTGCGCGATCGCCCTCGGCCTGCTCGTCGGGGCGGCCGCGGCCCGGACGTTCCGCCGGGCCGCTCGGCCGCTGGTCTCCCCGGGGTGAACCGGGTCGGTCTCAGCCCTTGACGGCCGCCGCCAGGGCGTCCGCCCGGTCGGTCTTCTCCCAGGTGATGGCGTCGATGTCGCGGCCGAAGTGGCCGTACGCCGCGGTCTGGGCGTAGATCGGGCGCTTCAGGTCGAGGTCGGCGATGATCGCCGCGGGACGCAGGTCGAACGTGGCCAAGACGGCTTCCTGGATCTGGCCGACCGGGACCTTCTCGGTGCCGAACGTCTCCACGTAGAAGCCGACCGGGTGCGCCTTGCCGATGGCGTAGGCGACCTGGACCTCGCAGCGGTCGGCCAGGCCGGCGGCGACGACCGTCTTGGCCACCCACCGCATCGCGTACGCAGCCGAGCGGTCCACCTTGGACGGGTCCTTGCCGGAGAACGCGCCCCCGCCGTGGCGGGCCATCCCGCCGTAGGTGTCGACGATGATCTTGCGGCCGGTCAGACCGGCGTCACCCATCGGACCGCCGATCTCGAACCGGCCGGTCGGGTTCACCAGCAGGCGGTAGTCGGTGGAGTCGATGTCGTAGCGCTCCAGCACCGGCTCCACCACGTGCTTGCGGATGTCGGGGGTCAGCAGGGCTTCGAGGTCGATGTCGGCGGCATGCTGGCTGGACAGCACCACGGTGTCCAGACGGACCGGCCGGTCCCCGTCGTACTCGATGGTGACCTGGGTCTTGCCGTCCGGGCGCAGGTACGGGATGGCACCGTCCTTGCGGGATGCGGACAGCTGCTCCGCGAGCCGGTGGGCCAGGTCGATCGGCAGCGGCATCTTGCTGGCGGTCTCGGTGCAGGCGTAGCCGAACATGAGTCCCTGGTCACCGGCGCCCTGGCTGTCCAGGCTGTCGGCTGAGGCGCCGGTTCGGCTCTCGAACGCGGTGTCGACCCCTTGGGCGATGTCGGGGGACTGCTGGCCGATGGCGACCTGCACGCCGCAGGACGCGCCGTCGAAGCCTTTGGTGGAGGAGTCGTAGCCGATGTCGAGGATCCGCTGCCGGACGATCTTGGGGATCTCGACGTAGGCCTCGGTGGTCACCTCGCCGGCCACCACCACCAGGCCGGTGGTGACCAGGGTCTCCACCGCCACCCGGCTCCTCGGGTCCTGGGTCAGCATGGCGTCCAGCACGGAGTCGCTGATCTGGTCGGCGATCTTGTCCGGGTGACCTTCGGTCACCGACTCGGACGTGAACAGGCGTCGGGTCATCGGGAGTCTTCTCCTGGTTGGTGTTGGGCAAAACCTAGCGGCTGGCGCAGCCGCAGCGCGGCATCCCAGATCTCGTGGGCCAGAGTGTCTTTGCGTCCGGCGAGTGGCCCTTCGGCGCCGTCGGCGGTGAGCAGCACGATCTCGTTCAGGTCGCTGCCGAAGACCCGCCCGTGGCCGACCTCGTTCAGCACCAGCAGGTCGCAGCCCTTGCGCGCGAGCTTGGCCCGGCCGAGGTCGAGCAGGGTCTGGTCGGGACCGGGGGTCTCGGCGGCGAAGCCGACCAGCACCTGGCCCGGGTCCGTCCGGGCCGCGACCAGCCCGGCGAGCACGTCGGTGGTCTGCACCAACGACATCTCCAGCCCACCGGTGCCAGACTTCTTGATCTTGGTCTGGCTGGTGCGGGCCGGGGTGAAGTCCGCAGGGGCGGCCGCCATCACCACCAGATCGGACTCCTTCGCGGCGCGGGTCATGGCCTCGGCCAGGTCTGCGGTGGACGTCACCGCCTCCACCTCCACCCGGGGCGGGGCGGGCAGGGTGACGTTGGCCGCGACCAGGCGGACCTCGGCGCCGCGCAGGCTGGCGGCCCGAGCCAGTGCCCAGCCCATCCGGCCCGACGAGGAGTTGCCGAGGAACCGGACCGGGTCGAGGTGCTCCCGGGTGCCGCCGGCACTGACCGTGACCCGGAGGCCGACCATGTCCCGGCGGGAGACCCGCTGGCTCAGCTCCGGGTCGGTCAGCACCGCGGCGGCGACCGCCTGCAGCTCGGCCGGGTCCGGCAGTCGGCCGGGTCCGGAGTCGGCGCCGGTGAGCCGGCCCGAGTCGGGGTCGACCACCACCGCGCCGTGGGCGCGGAGGGTGGCCACGTTCGCCTGGGTGGAGGGGTGCAGCCACATCTCGGTGTGCATGGCCGGGGCGTAGACCACCGGGCAGTGGGCGGTCAGCAGCACGTTGGTCAGCAGGTCGTCGGCGCGTCCGGTCGCGGCCCGGGCCAGCAGGTCGGCGGTGGCCGGCGCGACCAGCACCAGGTCGGCCTGCTGGCCGATCGCCACATGCGGCACCTGGTGCACGTCGTCGAAGACGCTGGTGTGCACGGGCTGGCCGGACAGCGCGGCCCAGGTGGCGGCGCCGACGAAGGCGAGGGCGGACTCGGTGGGCACGACGGTCACGTCGTGGCCGTCGGCGCGGAGCCGGCGCAGCAGCTCACACGCCTTGTAGGCAGCGATCCCACCGGCCACGCCGAGGACGACCCGGCTCATCGGGTCGCCGGGTCAGGCGGGGTCGGTGTCGAACGTGCCGAGGGTGTCCTCGGCCGCGGGCTCGTCGGTCTCGCCGTCGGTGTCGGTGCAGGTCAGCACCCCGGCGTTGACCTCACGGAGGGCGATGGACAGCGGCTTCTCCTGGATGCCGGTCTCCACCAGCGGCCCGACGTGGTCCAGCAGCCCCTCACCGAGCTGGCTGTAGTAGGCGTTGATCTGGCGGGCCCGCTTGGCCGCGAACAGGACCAGCTTGTACTTGGAGTCGGACTGCGTCAGCAGCTCGTCGATCGGCGGGTTGGTGATGCCTTCGGCAACAACTTTTCCGGACACGGTGAAGACCCTGATTTCGGTGGGAGGACAGGCCGGAGCCGGCCTGCAGGACTACAGACGGAGCAATGCTACCAAGTCGGCCACCGCCTGCCCGACTTCGCCGTTCACCACCACGGCATCGAACTCTCGCTGGGCGGCCATCTCGGCGCGGGCGGTCTCCAGCCGGCGGGCCTGCTGCTCGGCGGACTCGGTGCCCCGGCCGACCAGGCGCCGGACCAGCTCCTCCCACGAGGGGGGCGCCAGGAACACGAACCGTGCCTCGGGCCAGCGCGCCCGGACCTGGCGGGCGCCCTGCAGGTCGATCTCCAGCAGTGCGTCGCGGCCGGCGGCTAGCGCGTCGACCACCGGCTGCCGTGGCGTCCCGTACCGGTGGGTGCCGTGCACCACGGCCCACTCCAGCAGCGCGTCGCGGGCGACCAGGTCGTCGAACTGCTCCGGGCTGACGAACAGGTAGTGCACGCCGTCCACCTCGCCGGGGCGCGGCGGTCGGGTGGTGGCCGAGACCGAGACGAAGATCTCCGGGTGCTCGGCGCGCAGGTGGGCCACCACCGTGCCCTTGCCGACCGCCGTCGGGCCGGACACGACGGTTAGCCGGGCCGGCCTCACGAACGCGCTGCGCGACCCGTGGACCGGTCGGCGAACTCGGCGACCAGCGCCGCCACCTGATGGTGGCCGAGGCCCCGGAGTCGCCGGTTCGGGGCGATGTCGAGGCGCTCCATCACCTTGGCGGCCCGGACTGTCCCGACCCGCGGCAGCGACTTGAGGACGTCGACCACCTTGGTGTGGGCGACCACGTCGTCACCGGCGGCCTGCTGCAGCACCTCGGCCAGCGTCCGCTCCCCCGAGCGCAGGCCCTGCTTCACCTCAGCCCGCCGCCGTCTGGCTTCCGTCGCTGCGTGCCGCGCCTGTTGGCGCTGGTCGTCGCTCAGCGGTGGAATGGTCACGTGATTCTCTGTGCTCTCTTCGTTTCCACACGGATCTGTCGTCGTCAGGTCGGCGACGTTACCGCACCCCCGGGGCCGCGGTGAACCGGCCCATGAACCTGCTCGCCGAGCGCACGGATCCGGTCGGCATCGGGGCCGGCCGCCATCAGCTCCCGGCTGCTCGAGGGCAGCACCAGCGGCGCCGCCGCGCCGAACACCGTGGTGAGGTCGGCGGCCGTGGCGCCCTGCGCGCCGAACCCGGGGGCGAGGATCGATCCGTTCAGGCCGGAGAAGTCGACCGGTGTCCGGCCCACCGTGGCGCCCACCACCAGACCCACGTGCCCGAACGTCTGGCCGGCGTTGCAGGCCGCCGCGGCGTCGACGACGCGCTGGGCCACCCAGATGCCGCCGTCGGTCCGGGCCCGCTGCACCTGGGCGCCCTCCGGGTTGCTGGTCAGGGCCAGGACGTAGACGCCGCGGCCGGACGCCTGCGCCTGCTCGATCGCCCCGGCGAGCGAGCCGAACCCCAGGTACGGGCTGAGGGTGACGGCGTCGGCGGCCAGCGGTGAGCCGTCGGTCAGGTAGGCGGCAGCGTAAGCGTCCATAGTCGATCCGATGTCCCCGCGCTTGACGTCGAGCAGGCTGAGCGCGCCGGTGCCGGCGATGTCGTCGAGGGTGCGCTCGAGCACCGCGATGCCGCGGGACCCGTGGGCCTCGAAGAAGGCCGACTGCGGCTTGAACACCGCCACCACCTCGCCCAGCGCCTCCACCATGGTCCGGGCGCACCGCTCCAGGCCGCCCGCGTCGACGTCGAGCCCCCAGGCCCGCAGGATCGAGGGGTGCGGGTCGATGCCCGCGCAGAAGCTCCCCCGCTGCCCGCTGACCGCCCGCAGCCGCCGGCCGAAGCTGTCCACCACGGGAACAGTTAACCAGGGTCGACAGGCCGGGTCAGGGCGACGACCGCGTCGTAGGTCCGCTGGCAGCAGCGGCCGTCCCGGGGCACGCCGGAGTCGGCCGACGGTGCGCCGGAGCGAACCACAGGAGCGCGCCGGCCAGCGCCGGCAGATCGTCGACGGTGCTGAGGTCGGGGCCCAGCTCGGTCGGCCACGGCTCCCCGCCGGGCTCGGGCCGGAAGCCGATCACGGGCCGATCCAGGTAGCCGGCGTCGCAGGCCACCCAGGGGCGCCCGGTAACGACCAGCACGGCGCGGGCCAGCAGCTCCGCCGGGTCGGTGCCCGCTGCCAGGACCCGGACCGGGAGGCCGGTCACGGCCGCCAGCCGCTCCCGCATCGACGGCGCGACCACGACTCCCCAGTCGGGGTGCTCGGGGGTCGGGTCGACCAGCACGAGGTCGGGCTCGGCGACCGCCGCCGCCAGCTCCAGCAGGCGGTCGTGGCGCGGGAACCCGGTCAGCCGGACCTCGCGCTCGGTCAGCACCGACGGGGTGTGGTCGCGCGACCAGGGCCTGCTGGTCGGCGGCGCTGGCGGTCACCAGCCGGTCGAGGGGCGTGCGGTTCAGCCAGCGGGACCGGGTGCGGCCGACCGGCTGGTCCGGCAGGTAGCTGAACCGCCAGCCGGCCGGGTCGGAGCGCTTGGCCCCGGGGGGGAGGATCAGCGTCCGGTCGGGGTGGCCCGCGATGACGTGGTCGGCCTCGCTCAGCAGTGCGGTGTGCTCGGCGGTGCCGCTGGCCACCACCCGGAACCCGTCGGCGGTCAGACGGTCCCGGTCCGCCGCCGACCGGGGCAGCAGGAACCAGCTGTTCACCTCGGGGTGGTGGGACCGCAGCCAGCGGCCGAGGTCCTCCGCGTCCCGCGGGGACCCGGGATCCCCCGGGACGAGGACCCAGGCGTGGCGGTAGTCGGGGCGGGTGGGGTCGAGCCGGGTGGGCTCGGACGCGTCGGGGGTCGCCCGGTGGCCGAGCAGTCCGCGGGCCCGGCGGAGGGTCCCCCGCAGGCCCGACGGGGCAGCGGACGGGGAGGGCGCCGCCGCCGTGACCGGGGATGGTTCGGCGCGGGCGGCGGCCTCGGCGGCCTCGGCGGCCTCGGCGGCACGTCGGCGGCGCCAGGTCGCGGGCCGGGCCACGTACATCGGTTCGGCCGGTGTCCCGTAGTGCAGCGGGATGGCGCGGCCGTCCAGCCAGACCCGCAAGGCCCCGTAGGCCGGCAGCCAGCAGATCCGCTCCCGCAGCAGAACCCGGTGCAGGTAGGTCAGGTCGCGGATCTTGGCGTAGACGGGCCGGACGGTGACGCCGTTGATCTGCAGCACCTCCGCCGGGGCGTCGCCGCTGAAGAAGTACCGGATCTGCACCAGCTTCTGGTCCTCGTCCTGGGTGACCAGGGGCACCACCGAGGGCCGGCTCCGCAGCCCGTGGTAACCGGCCAGCAGCGCGGTCTTCAGCTGGCGGCTGGTCGGGATCACCGCGAAGGCGTCGACGGTCTCCGCGTCGATCAGCGTCATGATCTGTTCGACCAGCGCGTGGAAGCGCTCGGTCCACTCCGGGGGCAGGCTCGGACCGAGCCCCGGCGGCCGGTCCTCGCGTCGGAAGGAGAACAGCAGGTCGTACAGCACCGTGTTCTGCACCCAGAGCGGTACGGAGCCGCGGCGCGTCGTGGACCTCGCGCAGGAGCCCGAGGTAGCCGCGCTCGACCAGGGTGGTGTACTTCGCCTCCTGAGCCCACGCCCGCTGGACCAGCGAGCTCCCGTCGAACCGCCGCCGGTACAGGTAGTGGGCGCTCGCCACCACCCCCACCGTGGGCGCCGCGCGCTGGCACAGGTAGAGCGCGGTGAACGAGGCATCCTCGAAGCTGGGTCGGATGGCGCCGTCGAACCGGAGTCCGGCCTGCTCGATCCGGTCCCGGCGGTAGAACGCGGAGGCGGCCTGCAGGTGGATGGTCTCCGGGTGGCGTCTCAGGTCGACCACCCGGTCGCCGGGCCGGAACTTGCGGTGCAGCGGGTGGCTGTCGGTGACCGTCCCGGTCGCGTCGTCGAGGATGAGCGCGTGGGTGACCACCAGGTCGGGCTCGGTCGGCTGGTGGGCGAGGAACTCCCGTACCGTCGCGAGGTAGCCGGGGGTGAGCTCGTCGTCGGGGTCGGGGAAGCTGACCCAGGTGCCGGTCGCGGCGGCCAGTCCCGTGTTCCGGGCCTCGCTGAGGCCGCGGTTCGGCTGGCGGATCAGTCTCGCGTTCAGATCGGTCTCCGCCAGCCACGCGCTGAGGACGGCGGCCGAGTCGTCGGTGGAGCCGTCGTCGACCAGGACCACCTCGAGGTCGGAGCCGCCGGCCTGGCCGGCCAGTGATGCCAGGAACGCCGGCAGGTACCGGGCCACGTTGTAGACCGGGACGAGCAGGCTGAACACGGGAGCGCCGGAGGGTGTGCGGGCTGGCCGGTCGCCAGGCGCAGACATGTGCTCGCTTCCTGCCGCTCGACCTGCGGCCCCGTCGATACTGCTGTGCCAGACTATCGGCCCACCACCCGCGAACGGCCGGTAGTCGCGTCCGAGTCGAGGAGATCAGGCATGGCGGACAGGCCGACCGGTGGCCAGCCCCCGGTGACGCGGCTCGGCGCCGGCCTCCGGCGTCGGCTGCGGCGGGCGCTCGGGTCCTCCGGGCCCGAGCCCGACCGACTCCACAGCGCTGAGACGACCGAACCCGAGGCCGCGAGCTCACCTACTCCGGTGCCCGGCACCTCGTCGCTGACCGTCGACGGCGACGTCGTGCTGGCCCACCCCGACCCGTACTTCCGGGCCTCGTGGGCGCTGGCCGAGCACGCCGCGCTGGTGGCCGACGCGTTCGAGGCGCACGACGTGGGTTACGTCGTGCTGCTGGCGGAGGTCCAACGCCCGCGGGTGCTGATGGTGGCCGAGGAGGAGCGGGCCTCGGCGCTGCAGGCGCTGGCCACCGAGCTCGGCGGGAGTGCCACCTACCGGGGCGAACAGCAGTCGGGCCGGGTCCGGCGGCCCTCCCTGGTCGAGGATCCTGCCGACGGGGTCGGCGACGCCCTGAGGATCTTCCGGTACCGGGTCTCGACCGCAGGACGACTGCTCGGCGGGCCCGAACTCGGGTGTGACGTGCAGTTCTGGCGGCGGGCCGGCGACGACTCGGCTCCGGTCTCCCGCGAGCAGGTGCCGGGCAGCCTGATCGGGCCCCGCAGCGCGGCGCGCGTGCCCGACCTGATCCCCCCGGACCAGCAGCGGACCGAGCTCCGTCCGGTGGACGGACGTCCCCGTCCTCGGTTCGCGGGTCTCGGCGAACCGCACCTACTGGGCGCGGCGCCACCCATCGACGCCGTCTACACCTGGGTCGACGGCAGCGACCCGGCCTGGCTGGCCGCCAAGGCGGACGCCCTGGCTGAGCTCGACCCCACCGCGCTGCACGTCACCGCCGCCCACGACTCGCGCTTCTCCTCCCGCGACGAGCTCCGGTACTCGCTGCGCTCCCTGGACATGTACGCCGACTGGATCCGCCACGTCTTCCTGGTCACGGCCGACCAGGTGCCCGCCTGGCTGGTCCAGGACCACCCCGATCTGACCGTCGTCAGCCACGCCGAGCTGTTCGCCGACCGCGGACGGCTGCCGACGTTCAACTCCCATGCCATCGAGACCCAGCTGCACCACATCGGGGGGCTGTCGGAGAACTACCTCTACCTGAACGACGACGTGTTCTTCGGTCGCCCCGTCGAGCCGTCGGCGTTCGTGCTGCCGAACGGGATCGCCCGCTTCTTCCTCTCCACGGTGAAGATCGCGCCCGGCCCGGTGTCGCCGATCGACCGCCCGTTCACCGCGGCGGCCAAGAACGGCCGGGACCTGCTGCAGCGTCGCTTCGGGCGCACGGTGACCAGCAAGTTCCAGCACGCCCCGCACTCGCTGCAACGATCCGTGATGGACGACGTGGAGGCCGACTTCGCGGCCGAGGTGGCCCAGACCGCCGCCGCCCAGTTCCGTGGTCCCGGCGACATCTCCATGTCGGCGGCGCTGGGGCACTACTACGGCTATGCCACCGGCCGGTCGGTGCCGGGGAGGCTGGCCTACGCCTACGTCGACATCGGCCTGCCCGACGCGGCGGACCGGCTGGCCCCGCTGCTCGGTGGCCGGGGGGTGGACGCCTTCTGCCTCAACGACAACGAACCCAGCGACGTCGAGCCCGACATCCAGGAGGCCACGGTGCGGTCCTTCCTGGAGGCCCTGTTCCCGGTGCCCAGCCGGTTCGAGCGGTGAGCCGCGCGCCCTCGCTCAGGTGTTCGGGGTCAGCGCCGGGGTGGTCGGAAGGCGGTTGAGCGCCGCCACCAGGGCCGGGCCGCCGTACACGAAGCCGGTGTAGACCTGCAGCAGCCGGGCTCCGGCGTCGAGCATCGCCCGGCCGTCGTCCGGGGTCATGATGCCGCCGACGCCGATCACCGGCAGGTCGGTGCGGGCGGCCAGGTACCTGACCACCTGCCGGGCCCGGACGGACAGCGGCGAGCCGGACAGCCCCCCCGGCTGCTCGCCGTGGGAGGACTCCGACAGCGCCACCCCGCCCCGGTTCAGGGTGGTGTTGGTCGCGATCAGCCCGGAGGCGCCGGCGCCGGTGCAGACCTCCAGCGCCTCCTCCAGGGCCGGCTCGGTCAGGTCGGGGGCGAGCTTGACGAAGACGGGCAGCGGCGTGGCCTCGGTGGCGGCCTCGGCGACCAGCACGGTCAGCAGCTCCCGAAGGGCGCCCGCGTCCTGCAGGGTGCGCAGCCCGGGGGTGTTGGGGCTGGACACGTTGACGGCCACGTAGTCGGCGTACGGCGCGAGCAGCCGGAACGAGGCCAGGTAGTCGCCGGTGGCCTCCTCGATCGGCACGGCCTTGCTCTTCCCGATGGACACCCCGACCGGGATGCCGACCGCCCGGTTCCCCCGCCGGACGCCGGCCGCCGCCAGGGTGCCGGCCAGGGCCTGGGCACCGGCGTTGTTGAAACCCATCCGGTTGATCAGGCCGTGGCTGTCGGGCAGCCGGAACACCCGCGGCCGCTCGTTGCCGGGCTGCGGACGGGCGGTCACCGTCCCCACCTCGACGTGGCCGAAGCCGAGGGCCGACCAAGCGCGGACCGCTCGCCCGTCCTTGTCCAGCCCCGCGGCGAGGCCGACCGTCCCCGGGAACTCGATGCCGGCCACCTGCACCGGGGTCCGGTGCCGGCCCGACCAGGCGGCGAGCGTTCGGTGCAGCGCCGGCGACGCGCCGACCCGGGCGATCATGGCCAATGTCACCTCGTGAATGCGCTCGGCGTCGCCGCCGTAGGCGCGGAAGAGCAGGGGCCGCAGCAGCCGGCGGTACGCCAGGTCGGTGATCACCACGGTGCGTCCCGGGCGACGAATGGTCACGCCGAGCCGGTGTCGGTGGGTGCCTGGGCGTTGATCTGCTCCGACCACGACTGCAGGGACCGGACCCCCACGTGACCGGCCCGGATCGCCTCGATGCCCTGCACCGCCGCCGCCAGACCCTGCACCGTGGTCACGCAGGGGATGTTGCGCAGCACCGCGGCGGTCCGGATCTCGTACCCGTCGAAGCGGGGGCGTCCGTCCGGGCTGAGCCCGTGCGGGGTATTGAAGATCAGGTCCACCTCGCCGTCGAGGATCGCCTGGACGACGGTCTTCTGCCCGTCCGGTCCGGGGCCCTGGCTGTGCTTGCGAACAGAGACGACCTTGACCCCGTGCCGGCGCAGCATCGACGCGGTGCCGGCGGTGGCCACGATCTCGAAGCCGAGGTCGGCCAGCCGCTTCACCGGGAAGATGATCGACCGCTTGTCGCGGTTGGCCACCGACACGAACACCGTGCCCCGGGTGGGCAGCGGACCGAACCCGGCGACCTGGCTCTTCGCGAACGCGGTGCCGAAGCCGACGTCCAGGCCCATCACCTCGCCAGTCGACTTCATCTCCGGCCCCAGGATGGTGTCGACAGAGATGCCCTCGACGGTACGGAACCGGTTGAACGGCATCACCGCCTCCTTGACCGCGATCGGGGCCCCCGGGTTCTCCTCGGACCCGTCGCCGGTCCGGCGCAGCAGGCCCTCGGCCCGGAGCTGGGCGATGGGGGTGCCGAGCATGACCCGGGACGCGGCCTTGGCCAGCGGGGTGGCGGTGGCCTTGGACACGAACGGCACCGTCCGCGACGCCCGCGGGTTGGCCTCCAGCACGTACAGGGTGTCGCCGGCCAGGGCGAACTGGATGTTGATCAGGCCGCGCACCCCGACCCCGCGGGCGATGGCCTCGGTGGAGGCCCGGATCCGGTCCACCACCTCGGCGCCGAGGGTGATCGGCGGCAGCGCGCACGCGGAGTCGCCGGAGTGGATGCCGGCCTCCTCGATGTGCTCCATCACGCCGCCCAGGTAGAGCTCGGTGCCGTCGTAGAGAGCGTCCACGTCGATCTCGATCGCGTCGTCGAGGAACTGGTCGACCAGCACCGGGTGGTCGGCGGTCACCTCGGTGGCCCGCTCGATGTAGGAGGTGAGCGTCGCCGCGTCGTAGACGATCTCCATCCCCCGGCCGCCCAGGACGTAGCTGGGCCGGACCAGCACCGGGTAGCCGGTGGCCTCGGCGATGGCGGTGGCCTCTGCGGCGGACCGGGCCAGGCCGTGCCGCGGCGCCGGCAGGCCCTCGGCGGCCAGCACCTGGCCGAACGCACCCCGCTCCTCGGCGAGGTGGATGGCCTCGGGGCTGGTGCCGACGATGGGCACGCCCGCGTCCTTCAGCGCCTGCGCCAGCCGCAGCGGAGTCTGCCCACCGAGCTGGACGATCACCCCGACCACCGGGCCGGCGGTCTGCTCGGCGTGCACCACCTCGAGCACGTCCTCCAGGGTCAGTGGCTCGAAGTACAGCCGGTCCGCGGTGTCGTAGTCGGTGGACACTGTCTCCGGGTTGCAGTTGACCATGATCGTCTCGTAGCCGGCCGCGGAGAGCTCCAGGGCCGCGTGCACGCAGGAGTAGTCGAACTCGATCCCCTGGCCGATCCGGTTCGGGCCGCTGCCCAGGATGAGCACCGCGGGCCGGGTCCGCGGCACCACCTCGGTCTCGGCGTCGTAGCAGCTGTAGTGGTAGGGGGTGCGGGCCGCGAACTCCGCCGCGCAGGTGTCGACCGTCTTGAACACCGGCCGGATCCCCAGGGCCCACCGAACCCCCCGGACGACGTCCTCGCTCCAGCCGCGCAGCGCGGCGATCTGGGCGTCGGAGATGCCGTGCCGCTTGGCCAGCCGGATCACGTCGCCCGTCAGCTCGGGGGCGTCCCGCACCCGGTCGGCCACCTCGCTGACCAACAGCAGCTGGTCCACGAACCACGGGTCGATCTTGGTCGCAGCGAAGACCTGCTCCGCCGTCGCACCGGCGCGCAGGGCCTGCATCACCAACCCCAGCCGGCCGTCGTGCGGCCGGGCGGCCCGAGCCAGCAGCTCCTCGACGCCCCCGGACTCCTCCGCATGCGGCGCGAAAGCGAACGGGGCCTTGGGGTCCTCCAGGCTGCGCAGCGCCTTCCCCAGGGCCTCGGTGAAGTTCCGGCCGATGGCCATCGCCTCGCCGACGCTCTTCATGTGCGTGGTCAGCGTGGTATCGGCCGCCGGAAACTTCTCGAAGGCGAACCGCGGCACCTTCACCACCACGTAGTCCAACGTCGGCTCGAACGCCGCCGGGGTCCAGATTGCCCGTGTCTCACCCTCGGGCCGGGGGTCGCCGGGGGCCGAGGCCCCGGAGGTGATGTCGTTGGGGATCTCGTCCAGCGTGTACCCGATGGCCACCTTGGCGGCGATCTTGGCGATCGGGAACCCGGTGGCCTTGGAGGCGAGCGCACTGGAGCGGGACACCCGCGGGTTCATCTCGATCACGATCATCCGACCGGTCTCGGGGTCGATGGCGAACTGGATGTTGCAGCCGCCCGTGTCGACACCGACCGCGCGGATGATGCCGATGGCCACGTCGCGCATCCGCTGGTATTCGCGGTCGGTCAGGGTCATGGCCGGCGCCACCGTGATCGAGTCGCCGGTGTGCACCCCCATCGGGTCGAGGTTCTCGATCGAGCAGACGATCACCACGTTGTCCGCCCGGTCGCGCATGACCTCGAGCTCGTACTCCTTCCAGCCCAGGATCGACTCCTCGATCAGCACCTCGGTGGTCGGGCTGGCGGCCAGCCCGGCCCCCGCGATCCGGCGAAGATCATCTTCGTCGTGGGCGAACCCGGAGCCCACCCCGCCCATGGTGAAGCTGGGCCGTACCACCAGGGGATAGCCGAGGTCGTCCGCGGCCGCCAGCACGTCGTCCATCCCGTGACAGATCACGCTGCTGGCCACGCCGATCTCACCCTGCAGCTCGCTTTCCACGATCTCCAGGCCCTCGACGATAGCTTTGAACTGCTCACGGTTCTCGCCGCGCTGGATGGCCTCGATCGACGCCCCGATCAGCTCGACGCCGTAGCGCTCGAGGACGCCGGTCTCGTGCAGCGCCACGGCGGCGTTGAGCGCGGTCTGCCCGCCGAGGGTGGCCAGTAGCGCGTCCGGCCGCTCGAGGGCGATCACCTGCTCGACGAACTCGGGGGTGATCGGCTCCACGTAGGTGGCGTCGGCGAACTCCGGGTCGGTCATGATGGTCGCCGGGTTGGAGTTGACCAGCACGACCCGGAAGCCCTCGGCCTTCAACACCCGGCACGCCTGGGTGCCGGAGTAGTCGAACTCGCAGGCCTGACCGATGACGATCGGCCCGGACCCGATGACCAGGATCGATGAGATGTCCGTGCGCCTAGGCATCGAGATCACCGGCGCGGCGATCGAGGCGCCGGTCCGTCAGGACCGTGACGAACCGGTCGAACAGGTACGCGGCGTCGTGCGGTCCGGCGGCCGCCTCCGGGTGGTACTGGACCGAGAAGCCGAGCACCCGGCCGTCCTCGTCGGTGAGTTCGAGGCCCTCCACGACCTGGTCGTTCAGGCCCACGTGGCTGACCCGCGCCGTCCCGTACGGGGTGCTGGTCGGCCGGTCGAGCGGTGCGTCGACGGCAAAGCCGTGGTTGTGGGCGGTGACCTCCACCCGGCGGGTGCGCAGGTCCATCACGGGCTGGTTGATGCCGCGGTGGCCGTAGGAGAGCTTGTAGGTGCCGAACCCCAGCGCGCGGCCGAACAGCTGGTTGCCGAAGCAGATGCCGAAGTACGGGATGCCGGCCCCCAGCACCGAGCGCAGCAGCTCGACCTGGTGCTCGGCGGCCTCGGGGTCGCCGGGGCCGTTGGAGAAGAACACCCCGTCCGGCGCCAGGGCCTGGATCTCGGCCAAGGTCACGGTGGAGGGGAGGACGTGGGTCTCGATCCCCCGCTCGGCAAGCCGGTACGGGGTCATGGATTTGATGCCGAGGTCCACCGCCGCCACCCGGAAGCGCGCCTCACCGGCGGCCGGGACGACGTAGCCCTCGGCGGTGGTGACCTCATCGGCCAGGTGCGCGCCGATCATCGACGGGCTGCCGAGCACCTTCTGCCGCAGGGCGTCGGGGTCGGTGGAGAGGCTGGACAGCCCGACCCGCATCGCCCCGCGGTCGCGGAGGTGGCGGGTCAGGGCGCGGGTGTCGAGGTCACAGATGCCAACCACCCCCTGCCCGGCCAGCTCCTCGTGCAGGCTGCGGCGCGACCGCCAGCTGGACGGGACCCGGGCGGCGTCGCGGATGACGTAGCCCGCGACCCAGATCCGCCCCGACTCGTCGTCCTCGTCGTTCCAGCCGGTGTTGCCGATGTGCGGAGCCGTGGCCACCACCACCTGACGGTGGTAGCTCGGGTCGGTGAGCGTCTCCTGGTAGCCCGACATGCCGGTGGCGAACACCGCCTCGCCGAACGCCTCCCCGACGGCCCCGAACGCGTGACCGTGGAAGGTGCGACCGTCTTCGAGAACGAGGATCGCCGGCGTCGGGCTCGGGGCGTGCGGGGACACGCCCCCCTGGGGGGGCTGCGAGCATGACCGTCCTTTCCTGCCTCACGGGACAGGTCTTAAAGGGTGGTGGACCGGGGTCGAGGCTATCAGCCGGGCCCGCCATCCCCCGACGTCATCCACGACGGATCCACGACGGGTCCGACCCCCGCCGCCCCGCCGGCCGAGTCGCCCGGTCAGCCCTCCAGGAACTCCCGAGCAGCGGCTACCGTCCGGTCCGAGCCCTCGCCGAGCCACAGCAGGTGGGTCGGGGTCGGGACCCGGATGAGCCGGGCGTCCGGCAAAGTGTCGGCGAGGTGCTGGGGGTGCCGCCACGCGACCGAGCCGTCGTGCGGGGTGGCCAGCACCAGCGTCGGCTGCCGCACCCGGGCGGTGACGTCCGGGACCGGTCGCAGGTCGCCGAACCAGCCCCGGCCGCTCCGGCAGGTGCGCAGGAACCGCACCGCGGCAGCCGTGTCGGTGCCCAGCCGCCGGATCGCCTCGGCGGGGGACAGGGTGGTCAGACCGGCCAGGGCCGCCGGCAGGGCCCGGTTCGGTACGTGGGTCAGCATCGTGTGCAGCAGCCCCCAGGTAACCCGCTCGGCCACCGGGTTGAACAGCACGCGGGACAGCCGTCGGGTGCGCGCGGTCTCCGGCCAGCTGAGGAAGCTCACCGGACACATCAGCAGCACCCGGGCCACCAGGTCGGGCTCGCGCGCCGCCAGGGTGAGGGCCGCACGGGCGCCCATCGACACACCGGCCGCGGTGACCCGACGCAGACCCAGCCACCGGCACAGCTCGGCAACCCGGCCGGCGAACTCGGCCGGCGTCGGGCCCGCGGCCGGTGCCGTCCGGCCGTACCCCGGGCGGCTGACGGTGAGGACCGACCGCTCGGGCCCGGCCCAACGCTCCTCACCGAATCGGCACCCGGCCGGCATGTGCGCGCCGGGCAGGACGACGACGGCCCCCGCCCCTGGCCCCCCGCCGGTGAGCCGGAATTCGAGATCGACCCCGGCGACCCGGCGTACCTCGGTCTGGGCCTCAACCGTCCCCGCACGCGCCGGCATGCCCGAAGTGTCCCGCACCCCGGTCTCCCGTCCAACCGCTGGCACGAGCTCGACGATGCAATAGTTGTACAATGCAAGAGTTTTAGGATTCGAGAGGTGACGATGCGCCGTCGAGGATCTCGCTGGTCATCCTGCAGGACAACCTGCACCTGACCGCATCGCGACGTCGGCCCTCGATCGACTACCTGGGCGCCGTGCTGATTTCACCCGGCTTCAGGCTGCCGCTGTTGTGGGTCACCTTTCCCGGCCACGACTTTGCCTGGGGGTCGTGGCAGACCGCCGCCTTCCTCGACGGTCTCCGGTCAGGTCATCAGCCGCGCGGGTCGCTACCGGACGTGGCTGGTCGGCGGTGCGGTGCTGCAGCTCGCCGGCCTCGTGGGGAGGACCGTCGACCCCACCACGCCGGTCTGGCCCCTGTGGGTGTCGATGGCCCTGATGGACTCGGCATGGGCGCGATGATGCAGCAAGCTGCTACCCGCGGCGCTGCAGGTGGCGCGCGCCGCGTACCGGGGACGCGACGGGCACGATCTTCTGGGTCGCGGCAGGCGCCGCCGCGGTGGCCCTGGTCGCGATGCTGCTGCTGCGCGGGGTGGCGCTGCGGACCACCGTGCCGATGGCGGCCCCGGCGTCACGACCGGCGGTCGCGGGCTAGGCTCGCCGGGTGCCGCTGGCCCCGATCCACCGCTGCCCGGGCGGGCCGCTCCGGTGACGGCGTACGCGGTGCGCCCGGTCGGCGTCATCCGCAGCCCGGTCGCCGACCCCGCCCGGGCCGTGCGGCAGGGTGACGAGGGTGCCCCGGACGTGCTGGTGGAGCTGGACCCGGCCGTGGCCGCGGCAGCCGCCGACCTGGCCCCCGGTGACGAACTGCTGCTCCTGACCTGGCTTCATCGCGCCGACCGCACCACGCTCGCCGTGCACCCCCGGTCCGATCCGGCCCGGCCGCTCACCGGCGTGTTCGCCACCCGCTCCCCGGACCGGCCCAACCCGGTCGGCCTGCACCGCGTGCGGGTGCTGGCCGTGGCCGGGCTGGTGCTGCGGGTGTCCGGCTGCGAGGCGGTGGACGGCACCCCCGTGATCGACGTCAAGCCGGTCCTCGGCGGACCCGAGGACCGCTGAATGGGCGGTGCTCGGCAGTGATCGGGGGGTGTGGCTCAGGCGAAGAAGGACGCCACGTCGAGCACCCCACCCGCGGCGGCGAAGTCGGCGGCCACCGTCCGCCGCAGCTCCGTGTCGGTGATCAGGTCGGCGGCGACCTGGGCCAGCGCGGTGGCCGCGTCCAGCACCACCTGGTCGGCGACCGGCCCGACGGCGGCCTCGGCCAGCTCGCGGGTGTGCAGCGAGGTACCGCTGTCGACGATCTTGACCATCGCGTGCAGGCCGGGCACCCGGTAGGAGACGTTGCCGAAGTCGGTGGAGCCGGCGAATGTGCTGGGCAGCACCCCGGCGGGCAGCATGGCGTGGCCCAGCTCCCCGTACCGCCGGTTCCACAGGTCGGCGATCGGCCCGCTGGTGCGGACGGGCAGGTACGGCGGCGCCTCGTCCCAGCTGAGCTCGACTCCGCAGCCCGACATCAGGGCCGCACCCTCGGCGATGTCGGACAACCGTGAGCTCAGCACCTTGAGGCTCGCCGGGTACTCGCTGCGGAGGTAGAACAGCAGCTCGGCCCGCTCGGGGATGACGTTCGGGCGCAGACCGCCCTCGGTGACCACGCAGTGCACCCGGTCCGTCGGCGGCATCTGCTGGCGGTGCAGCCCCACGCCGGTGTAGGTGAGGTTGACGGCGTCCAGCGCGTTGCGGCCCATGAACGGCTGCGCCGAGGCGTGCGAGGTGATCCCGGTGAAGGTGACCCGCAGCTGGCGGCGACCGAGGAACGTCTTGTCGGCCACGTCGTACCCGAACGGGTGCACCATGATCGCCGCGTCGACTCCGTCGAAGGCGCCGTCGTCCGGGCCAGGTACTCCTTGCCGCCGCCGCCCTCCTCGGCCGGGGTGCCGAGCCAGACCACCCGGCCGGGCAACCGGTGCTGGTGACGGGCCAACGCCAGGAACGCTCCCAGCCCGGCGGTGGCGATGATGTTGTGCCCGCAGCCGTGCCCGAGGCCGGGCAGGGCGTCGTACTCGGAGCAGATGGCCACGGTCGGCCCCCGGGTACCGATCTCGGCGCGCAGGGCGGTCTCCAGCCCGTGCGCGCCGCGCAGCACCTGGACCCCGTGCGCCTCGGCCAGGTCGGCGAGCGCGGCGGCCGAGCGGTGCTCCTCGAACGCGGGTTCGGGATGTTCGGCCAGGTCGTGCGAGGCGGCCACCAACGTGGCGCCCAGCTCGCCGACCGTCGCCGCGAGCTCGGCCAGCAGCTCCTCCGGAGCCCCCGCCGCCCGCGACAACGGCAGCGGCGCGCGCTCGGCCCGGGCCGCCGTCTCCGCGGTCAGCTGGTCCATGATGAACGGGTCGACGGGCTGGGGATCCTGCGCCATCCGCGAACGCCTCGCTTCTCGGTCGGGTCGGTCGCTCAGCCGCCGGCGGCGCTGTGGCCAGCGGGGGTGCGGGTGTCCACGATGGTGCGGAGCACGCCGTTGACGAAGGCCGACGACTCGTCGGTCGACAGGTCACCGGCCAGCGCCACCGCCTCCGAGACCGCGACCGCGTCGGGCACATCGGTGAAGTCGATCTCGTACACCGCGATCCGCAGCAGCGTGCGGTCGACCCGCGGCAGCCGGTTCAGCGTCCAGCCGGGGTCCAGCGCCTCCGACACCCGGGCGTCGATCCCGGTCCGGTGCCGGACGACCCCGCGGACCAGCTCGGCCGTGTACTCCCGCACCGGCGGCGCGGCGTCCGCGGTCCGCTCCTCCAGGGTCGCCACCGCGTCCGTGCCGCGCAGGTCCACCTCGAAGAGGATGTCCAGCGCCCGCTTGCGGGCCTTGTTGCGGGCGGAGCCGTGCCCGCGCGGGGGCCCGGGGTCACGCACGCGGTCGGTCACCGGGTCAGACCCGACCGAGGTACTCGCCGGTCCGGGTGTCGACCTTGACCTTCTCGCCCTGGGTCAAGAACAGCGGCACCTGGATCTGCAGACCGGTCTCGACGGTGGCGGGCTTGGTGCCGCCGGTGCTCCGGTCGCCCTGCAGGCCCGGCTCGGTGTAGGTGATCTCCAGCTCCACCGAGGCCGGCAGGTCGAGGTAGAGCGGGGACTCGTTGTGCAGCGCGACGGTGGCGTTCTGACCCTCGAGCAGGTAGTTCTTGGCGTCGCCGACGGTCTCGTCGGCGATGGCGAGCTGGTCGTAGGTGCTGACGTCCATGAACACGAAGCCGGAGCCGTCGTGGTACAGGTACTGCATCTCCCGTCGGTCCACGTTCGCGGTGTCGACCTTGGTGTCGGAGTTGAACGTCTTGTCGACGACCTTGCCGGACAACACGTGCTTGAGCTTGGTCCGGACCACGGTGTTGCCCTTGCCGGGCTTGTGGTGCTGGAACCACACCACCGACCACAGCTGGCCGTCCAGGTCCAGGACCATCCCGTTCTTCAGATCGTTCGTCGACGCCACACGCGTACCCTTCTCGTCCTCACCGGTTCCGCACCCACGCCGTCGGCGGCAGGGCAGCGGCCCAGTTTAGACCACCGAGGTCGGCCGGGCGGACCGGCGATCCGCGCCCGCCGTCAGACCAGGGAGAAGCCGGCGGCCAGCGTCGAACGCCCGGTGACCGCCCGCAGCAGCTCGAGCCCGCGACCCCGGAGCACCGCGACCTCGGCCATCAGGGTCAGCACCTCGGCCTGCAGCCCCGCGCGGACCGCGGGCGGCGCCAGGCTGGCGGCGGCGGCGATGTCCTGGCCGTGCACCACCAGCTCCACGGTCCGGGTGGGCAGGTAGTCACTGAGCCGCATGCCGCCCGCTGCGGTGGTGATCACCGGGTCGTCGTCGCGGTCGACCAGGCGCGGCACCCGCGCGACCAGGGCGTCGACGACGCCCGCCGGGTCAGCCCCGAGCGCCTGGCCGGCGGCCCGGCCGCGTTCGGCCACGGCCTGGGGGTCGGCGCCGGCGATCATCGCGTAGTACGCCGCCGGTCCGGGGCAGGCGATCTGATCGGCCGGCTGAGTGAGATAGGTCTCCACGGTGATCAGGGATCGACTGGTGTGCCCGACCAGGGCCCGCAGGTCCCACTCCCCCAGCCCGGGGCCGGCCCACGCCCCGGGCGGAATCCGGTGGACCAGCTCGGCGAACGACTCCGCCGCCTCCCGGAACGTCGCCACGCTCATGGACACGACCCTAGATCGCCGTCCGGCAGCCGCGCCGGGCAGGCCTCGGTCAGGGGTGCAGCAGCTTGGAGATGCCGAAGGTGATGGCCAGGAAGAACAGCGACCGGCCGACCAGCACGGCGGTGGCGAACGTGGCGAGGGACATCCGGGTGGCCGGCACGGCCAGGGTGACGGCGAACAGCGGTGGGACGCCGATGGCGCTGGAGACGAAGACGATCGGCAGCCCGTACCGGCGCCGGCCCAGCAGCGCGAGCAGCTGGTCACCTCGATGCCGGAGGCGTTCCCGGAGCGGGCCGACGGGCCGGCGCCCCCGCTCCCGCACCCTGCGGACCCACCCCACGTCGCTGCCCCGGCGCAGGGCGAGGACCGTCGCCACCTTGCCCAGGGTGGTGCCCGCGGCCACCCCGAGGGCGGTGCTGACCTCGGCGGCCAGCCCGCTCAGCTGCGCCGCGGCAAGGTAGACCTCCGCGTTGAACATCGGGACCAGCGAGGACAGGGCGCCGTAGCCGGTGGAGACCAGGAACTCCAGCAGGGTCCGCCAGGTCAGCGTGCGACCTCCCCGTACGCCTGCCGCAGCAGCGCGGGGGCCGGGCCGGCCAGGACCGAGGCCCGGGCGAGCGCGTCCAGGACGACGAACCGCAGGGTCGAGCCTCGGGTCTTCTTGTCCAGGGCCATGGTGGCCACCAGCTCGTCGAACGCCCCGGCGTCGTAGGACACCGGCAGGCCGAGGGAGGTGAGCACGGTGCGGTGCCGCTCGGCCGTCTCCGGGTCCAGCCGGCCGACCCGGCGGGACAGGGCCGCGGCGAAGACCAGGCCGACGCTGACCGCCTCCCCGTGCCGCCACCGGAACCGCTCGCGCCGCTCGATCGCGTGGCCCAGCGTGTGTCCGTAGTTCAGCAGCTCCCGCCCGACCCGGTTGCCGACCGAGGTCGACTCGCGCAGATCCGCCGACACCACCCGCGCCTTGACCGTCACCGCTCGTTCGACCAGCTCGCGCAGCACCGGCTCCGTCGGGCCGCTGCGCCTGCGTCGGGTCGGCCTCGAGCAGGTCCAGGATGGCCGGGTCGGCGATGAACCCGCACTTGACCACCTCGGCCAGCCCGGCCCGCAGGTCCGCTCCGGGCAGGGAGCCGAGCGCGTCCAGGTCGCACAGCACGCCGGCGGGCTCGAAGAAGGCGCCGACCAGGTTCTTCCCCTCCGGGGTGTTGATCCCGGTCTTGCCGCCCACCGCCGCGTCCACCATGGCCAGCAGCGTGGTGGGCATGGTCACCAGGCGGATGCCGCGCAACCAGGTCGCGGCCACGAAGCCGGCCAGATCGGTGGTGGCGCCGCCCCCGAGCCCGACCACCGCGTCGGAGCGGGTGAAGCCGGCCGTGCCGAGCACCGACCAGCACCGGGCGGCGACGCCGCGCGGTCTTGGCCGCCTCCCCGTCCGGCAGGTCGATCCGCAGCGGCTCGTACCCGGCCGCGGTCAGGGTGCGGGCGACCCGGGCGGCCGCGGCGACGAGGGTGGGCGGGTGCAGCACCGCCACCCGCTGCGGACCCTCGCCGAGCAGACCGGCCAGCCGGTCGGTCAGCCCGTGCCCGACCAGCACCGCGTACGGCTGCTCGGCCTCGACGGCGATGCTCGTGGGGTCAGGCACCGTCGAGCGCCAGGATCCGGTCGACGACCTGCTCGGGGGCCAGGGCGTCGGTGTCCACGATCTGGGTGGCCACCGCGGCGTACAGCGGTGCCCGGTCGGCCAGCAGCCGGACCAGCCGGCCGCGGACGTTGCCCATCAGCAGCGGCCGGGCCTCGTTCAGCCCGATCCGGCCGGCCGCCTGGGCCACGGTCACCTGCAGCCAGACCACCCGGTGACCGGCGAGCGCGGACCGGGTGGCGGCCGACAGCACGGCTCCCCCGCCCAGGGCGAGCACGCCGGGTCGGCCCAGCAGCTCCGCGGTGGTGGACTCCTCGAAGGCCCGGAACACCGCCTCCCCGTCGTCGGCGAAGATCTCGGCCACCGGCTTGCCGACCCGCTCGCAGATCACCGCGTCCACGTCGGTGAAGGCGACCCCCAGCCGCTCGGCCAGCGCGGCCCCGACGGTCGACTTGCCCGCGCCGGGGGCCCCGACCAGCACGACCGGGCCGCGGGTCGGATCCGCGCCGGGACCGGCCGGGCTCACCGGAGCAGCTCGTCGGCGACGAGCCCGTCGACGGCCAGGCCGCGGGCCGCGATGTCGGCCAGGTACGCCTCGGTGGTTGCGGCGCGTCTCGGCCACCGAGTCCCCGCCGAACTTCTCCAGTGCGGCGTCGGCGAGGGTGAGGGCGACCATCGCCTCGGCCACCACCCCGGCCGCCGGCACGGCGCACACGTCGGAGCGCTGGTGGTGCGCGACGGCGGCCTCCCCGGTGGCGGTGTCGACGGTACGGAGCGCGCGCGGCACGGTGGCGATCGGCTTCATCGCGGCGCGGACCCGGAGCACCTCGCCGGTGCTCATCCCGCCCTCGGTCCCGCCGGAGCGGTGCGAGGCCCGGCTGATCCCGCCGGCGCCGGGGACGATCTCGTCGTGGGCGGCGCTGCCCCGGCTGCGGGCCAGCCCGAACCCGTCGCCGACCTCCACCCCCTTGATGGCCTGGATGCCCATCAGGGCCGCCGCCAGCTTCGCGTCCAGCCGGCGGTCCCAGTGCACGTGGGAGCCCAGGCCCGGCGGCAGGCCCCAGACCACCACCTCGACGACGCCGCCGAGGGTGTCGCCCTCGGCCTGCGCCGCCTCCACCTCGGCGATCATCGCGGCACTGGTCTCCCGGTCGAAGCAGCGGACGGGGTCGGCGTCGATCAGCTCCAGGTCGTCCAGGGTCGGCAGGCGTGGTGCTGGTGCCGGTGACCGTACCGAGCTCGACCACGTGGCTGAGCAGGGTGACCCCGTAGGCCTGCTGGAGGAAGGCGGTGGCGACCTTGCCCAGCGCCACCCGGGCCGCGGTCTCCCGGGCGCTGGCCCGCTCCAGGATGGGCCGGGCCTCGTCGAAGCCGTACTTCTGCATGCCGGCCAGGTCGGCGTGGCCCGGCCGGGGCCGGGTCAGCGGGGCGTTCCGGGCCCGGCCCTCCAGCAGGGCCGGCTCGACCGGGTCGGCCGACATCACCGTCTCCCACTTGGGCCACTCGGTGTTGCCGATGCCGACGGCCACCGGTCCGCCCTGGGTCTCACCGTGCCGGATGCCGCCGATGATGCTCACCGCGTCGGCCTCGAACTTCATCCGCGCCCCGCGCCCGAACCCGAGCCGCCGCCGCGCCAGCGCCTCGGCGATGTCGGCGCTGGTCACCCGGACGTGCGCCGGCAGACCCTCGAGGATCGCCACCAGCGAGGGGCCGTGCGACTCCCCCGCGGTCAGCCATCTGAGCATGCCGGCCAGTCTGTCACGGTGGTCCCCCCGGCCCCGGCCGCGTCTGCGGGTCAGTACGCCCGTCCTGGCCGCGCCCCGGCCAGCGCGTCATCCATCTCCAGCGGCCCGACCGCGGCACGTCCCGTCGGCGGTCATCCGACGAGCCGGATCGGCCGGATCGGGCGGGCGCGGCCGGGTCAGGCGGTACGGGCGGCGAGCTCGGCCTGGCCGGCGCGGTACAGCGGGCCGGGTTCGACGGCGGAGCCGGTCATCAGCTCGATCTGGAGCAGCGCCTGGCCGACCAGCAGGTCCAGCCCACTGACCAGGCGGCCGCCGGCCAGCTCGGCCGCGGCGGCCAGGGCCGTCGGCCACGGCTCGTAGACGGCGTCGAACACCACCGGTGCGCTGCCGGCGAGCTCGGTGGCCCGGTCGTCGGCGACCCCGCGGGTCACCGTCGACAGCAGGGCGTCGGTGGCCGGCACCGGCGACGACCACGGCCGGACGGTCAGCCGGACCCCGACCCGTTCGGCCAGCGGCGCCAGGGCCCGGCCGGCCTCCACCCGCCGCGCGAGGAGGACGACCTCCGCGACCCCGAGCTGGGCGGCCGACACCAGGGCGGAGCGGGCGGTGGCCCCGGAGCCCAGCACCGTGACCCGCCGCGGCGTGGTCAGCCCGGCCCGCCGCAGGGCCCAGACCAGCCCGCCGACGTCGGTGTTGTGGACGGCCGGCTCCGCCCCGCCTCGAGGGGCCAGCAGCAGCGTGTTGCCGACCCCGACCAGCTGCGCGACGGGGTCGGGTCGGCCCAGGGCCATCACGGCTTCCTTGAGGGGCATGGTCAGGCTCAGCCCGCGCCAGTGCCGGTCGAGGCCCGCGACGAAGCCCGGCAGGTCCGCCGCGCCGACGTCGTACGCGTCGTAGCGCCAGCCGGCCAGACCCAGCTCGGCGTAGGCGGCCCGGTGCAGGGCCGGGGACAGCGAGTGGGCGATCGGCGAGCCGAGCACCGCGCAGCGGACCGGCTCAGGAGTCACAGGTGCCCGGGTTGGCCTGGCAGTACTTCTGGAACTTCTGCTGCATCCGGTTGAACTCGGCCTCGGTGGTGCCGAACTCCGTCTCACCGGTCTTGAAGTCGACCGTCACGAAGTACAGCCAGTCGCCCTTGGCCGGGTTGGCCGCCGCCTGCAACGCCGCCTTGCCCGGCGCGGCGATCGGGCCCGGCGGCAGCCCCTTGTAGCGGTAGGTGTTGTACTTCGACCGGCTGGCCCGGTCCTTCGGCGTGGTGGTGTTGGTCTTCAGGTTCTCCGCGTAGATCACGGTGGAGTCGAGCTGCAGCTTCTGGTCCCGGTCGAGCCGGTTGTACAGCACCCGGGCGACCTTGGACCGGTACTCGGCGCGCCCGACCTCCTTCTCGATGATGCTGGCCACGATCACGATGTCGAGCGGGGAGACCTTCAGCCGCTTGGCCGCGGACTCCAGGTTGAGCTCGTCGGCCACGTCGTCGTACCGCGCGGCCATCTGCTTCAGCGTCGAGGCGGCGGTGGCGTTCTCGGTCAGCTCGTAGGTGTCGGGAAACAGGAAGCCCTCGGGCTCGTCCTTGGCGTACGAGGGCAGGCCCAGCGACTTCGGCTTGTCCAGGGCCTTCGCGTAGGAGGCCTGCGGGATCTTCGTGGACTTCACCAGCGCGGCCACCTGGGCGCTCAGCCGCAGGCCCTCCGGCACCGTGAACTGGGCCCGGACCCGGGACTCGCCGGGGTTGATCAGCAGCCGCAGCGCGTCCACGGCCTTCATCTCGGTCCGCATCAGGTACCGGCCGGGTTGCACGGTGGTGGCCCGCTCCTCGGTCCGGGTGGCGGCGTCCCACGCCTTGGTCGACTTGATCACGTTGCTGTCGACCAGCACGGCGCCGATCTGGTCCACCGTGGCCCCCTCGGGCACGGACACGGTGACCGCCGCCTTCCCCGGGCCGGGGTAGTCCGGGGTGTCGCCGATGGTGCTCAGCATGGCCGACGCCCGGTCCCAGACGAGGTACCCGCCGACGATCAGCACGGCCAGGGACACCAGCACCGCCAGGCAGCCCTTGCCCTTGTGCACGATCTCCCGCGCCGTACTCGGCTTCACGTCGGGGTCGAGCATGGATGTCACGCGTCAATCTCCCTCGGCAGGCGGCGGTGGTCGGGCGCGGGTTCTCCGCGACCTCGGCTCCGGGCGCGTTCAGTCCGGCGCGTTCGGTGCCGATAGTAACTCGCCCGGCGCCCCGTTCCCGGTACGTTCGGCCGCCAGCGCGTGCTCCAGGATGACCACGGCCGCCGCGGCGTCGATCACCGAGCGCTGCCGGCGGGTGCTCCGTCCCGACTGCTGCAGCCGGTGGGACGCGGTCACGGTGCTCAGCCGCTCGTCCACCAGACGGAGCGGCACCAGCACGCCGTCGGCCGCCAGGGCCGCGGCCAACCCGGCCGCCGCCGCCCGGACCCGCGCCGCGGCCGGCCCCTCGCCGCCGGACAGCGATCGTGGCAGGCCGACCACCAGCTCGATCGGCTCGTACTCGGCCACCAGCGCCGCGATCCGTCCCGCGGGCCGGTCCCGGGCCGCCACCGTGGCGACGGGGTAGGCCACCGTACCGGCCGGGTCGCACGCCGCCACCCCGATCCGGGCCTCGCCCCAGTCCAGGGCCAGCCGGACGCCGGGGCGGATATCACCCATCGGCGTGGCTGCCCGTCACAGCCGCACCCCCTCGTCGCGTCCGCACCCTCTCGGGAGGGTGCGCCGCCGACCAGCGGGTGCGCCGGGGCCGAGCCCGGCCCGCGCGGGGCCGGTCAGCTCGACGTCGCGACGCGGCCGACCGCATGCTCCACCGCGGTCAGCGCCTCGGCGACCCGGGTGCCGTCCGAGCCGCCGCCCTGCGCCAGGTCGTCCTTGCCGCCGCCCCGACCGCCCAGCGCCTGGCTGCCCAGGGTGACCAGCGCGCCGGCCTTCAGCCCCCGGTCCCGCGCTCCCTCGGTGGTGGCCACCACGATCGCCGGCTTGTCCGGGGTGCCGCCCACCAGCGCCACCACCGCGGGTCGCTCGGCGAGCCGGTTGCGGACCTCGGTGGCCAGGGTCCGCAGGTCCCCGCCGCCGACTCCGGCGGCCTGCCGGCCGACGAAGGTGATGCCCCACATGTCCTTGCCGGCCGCCACGATCTCCCCGACCGTGGTCAGCAGGTTCTTGGACTTCAGCGCCGCGATCTCGCGCTCGGCCTCCTTCAGCTGCCCGACCATCCGCGCCACCCGGTCGGCGACCTGGTCCGGCTGCACCTTCAGGGTGTCGGCCAGCCCCATCACCAGTGCCCGTTCCCGGGCCAGGTGCCGGAACGCGTCCATGCCCACGAACGCCTCGACCCGCCGGATGCCCGACCCGACCGAGGACTCCGCGGTGACCGCCATCAGGCCGACCTGCGCCGACTGCGCGACGTGGGTGCCGGCGCACAGCTCCCGCGACCAGCCCTCCCCGATGTCCACCACGCGGACGACGTCGCCGTACACCTCGCCGAACAACGCCGTCGCCCCGGACGCCCGGGCCTCGGCCAGCGGCATCAGGGTCGCGGCCACCCCCAGGTCGGAGCGGATCGCCTCGTTGGACAGGCTCTCGATCTTCTCCCGCTGCCCGTCGTCGACGGCGTGGTTCCAGGAGAAGTCGAGCCGCAGGTAGCCGGGCCGGTTGAACGAGCCGGCCTGCAGCGCACTGGGGCCCAGGATCTGGTGCAACGCCTCGTGGATCAGGTGGGTCGCCGAGTGCGCCTGGCAGGCGCCGAGCCGCCAGTCGCCGTCGACCTCGGCCTGCACCGTCTGCCCGGTCCGCAGCTCGCCGCCGGAGACCTTCGCCTTGTGCACGACCAGGCCCTTGACCGGCCGCTGCACGTCGTAGACGTCGAGCCGGAGCCCGTCGCCGGTGGTGATCACCCCGTGGTCGCCGGACTGGCCCCCGGACTCGGGGTAGAACGGGGTCTCCGACAGCACCAGCTCCACGTCGTCGCCGGGCAGCGCCGCCTCCCGCAGCTCGCCGTCCACCACGATGGCGCGGACGGCGCTCTGCTCGGTCAGGGTCTCGAAGCCCAGGAACGGCGTCTCGCCGCCGGCGCGCAGCCGTGCGTACAGGTCGGAGCCGACCCCGCTGCCCTTCTTGGCCCGCGCGTCGGCCTTGGCCCGGTCCCGCTGCTCCTGCATCAGGCTCCGGAACCCGGCCTCGTCGACCTCCAGGCCCTGCTCGCCCGCCATCTCCAGGGTCAGATCGATCGGGAACCCGTACGTGTCGTGCAGCTGGAACGCCCGGTCGCCCGGCAGCCGCGTCTGGTGCTGGGCCCGCACCCGGGAGACGGCCTGGTCGAACATGGTGGTGCCGGCGGTCAGGGTGTGCCGGAACGCCTCCTCCTCGCCGTAGGCGATGTCGCTGATCCGCGCGAAGTCGGCCGCCAGCTCGGGGTAGGACCCCGTCATGGCCTGCAGGCTGCTCGGGAACAGCACCTCGAAGCTGGGCGCGTCGACGCCGAGCAGCCGCATCGACCGGACCACCCGGCGCAGGATCCGCCGGAGCACGTAGCCGCGGGCCTCGTTGCCCGGGGAGACCCCGTCGTTGATCAGCATCAGCGCCGAGCGGACGTGGTCGGCCACCACCCGCAGCCGCACGTCGTCGTCGTGGTCCTTGCCGTACGTCGTGCCGGCCAGCTCCGCGGCGCTGGCGATCACCGGGAACACCTCGTCGATCTCGTACAGGTTCTCCACGCCCTGCAGCAGCAGCGCGACCCGCTCCAGGCCCATCCCGGTGTCGATGTTGGGACGCGGCAGCGGACGGAGCACGTCGAAGTCGTCCTTGGCGCGGACCGCCGACAGCTCCTCCTGCATGAAGACCAGGTTCCAGATCTCCAGGAACCGGTCCTCGTCGACGACCGGGCCACCGTCGGCCCCGTAGGCCGGACCGCGGTCGATGTAGATCTCGCTGCACGGACCGCCCGGGCCGGGGATGCCCATGTGCCAGTAGTTGTCCAGCAGCCCGCGCCGCTGGATCCGGTGCTCCGGCAGGTCGGCGATGCTGGCCCACAGCCCGGCCGCCTCGTCGTCGGAGTGCAGCACGGTGACCCAGACGGAGTCCGGGTCGAAGCCGAGGCCGCCGGCGTCCTGGGCGGTGGTGACCAGCTCCCAGGCGAAGCGGATCGCCTCGGCCTTGAAGTAGTCGCCGAAGGAGAAGTTGCCGTTCATCTGAAAGAAGGTGCCGTGCCGCGTCGTCTTGCCGACCTCGTCGATGTCGAGGGTGCGGACGCACTTCTGGACCGAGGCGGCCCGGTTCCAGGGCGGGGTCTCGGTGCCGGTGAAGTACGGCTTGAACGGCACCATCCCCGCGTTGACGAACAGCAGGCTGGGGTCGTTGTAGAGCAGCGGTGCCGAGGGCACCACGTGGTGGCCGCGCCCGGCGAAGTAGTCCAGGAAACGGCGCCGGATCTCGGCGGTCTGCATCTCAGGTGGTCCTTGCGGATAGGGCCCGGCACGGGGCCGGTGAGGACAGGGTCAGGGCTGCTGGGGCAGGCCGAGAGACTCGCGGATCTCCGCCTCGCTCTCGGCCATCCCGGCTCGGACCCGGGCGGCGAAGTCCAGCACGCTGTCCTTGGCCGCCGTGACGGACGCCGCGACCCGGTTGCCGACGGCCTCCGGCGAGGCCTTGTCCAGGTACTCCCGGACCTTGACCACCGCGTACAGGGTCACCCCCGCGCCGATGGCGAACCAGAGCAGCCGCTTGGTCATCGGGTCTCCTCGGACCGGACGCGGCGGGGCGTCACCGCGAGCTCGGACGACGGCCCGCGCCGCAGGGCCCGCCGGACACCCGCGCTGAGCGCGGCGACCTTGATCAGCGGCGCGGACAGGGTGGTGGTCAGCAGGCTGGACATCTGGGCCGCGTTCTCGGTCACCGAGCTGGCGTGCTTGCTCACGGTGGCCACGTCGTCGGTGACCACACTCAGCCGGGCGAGCTCGTCGTTGGTGGCCCGGACGGTGCCCTGCAGCTCGGTGAGGATCGGCACCGACTCCTGGCCCAGGTCGCGGACCGCGCCGCGCACCTCGTCCAGCACCTTGCCGAGGCGCAGCAGCGGGACGGCGATCAGCGCCACCAGCGCGACGAACGCGACGGCGGCGATCAGGCCGGCGATACCCCCTAGGGTCATCTCTCTCCCTGCGTCTGGGGCACCCGCGGCACCCTGGCGAACTCGGGAACGACCCTACCCTCTCCGGGCCCGGCGCCGGGCACGACGTACGGGGCGCGGAGCGTCAGCCGGACCGGCGCGGAACCGGAGTCCGCGGCGGTCCCTCAGCGGGTCTGCGCGTCCCTCAGCACCTTCCGGACCAGCTCCTGGGCGGGGTTGGGTGCGGCCCGTCGCTGGCTGGTGTCCGCCGTCGGGTCAGGCTGCGGGACGGGCGGGCACTGCAGGTCCGAGCGGTTGCCGGCTCGTCGGGCCGGGACGGTGCCGTTGGTGAGGTAGGCGCCGATGGCGTTGTCGGTGCACTCGATGCCGCTCAGCGAGCCGGAGTGGGTGGTGCCCCCCACGCCCTCGATCAGCGAGGCCGTGGGGAAGCGCCGCCGGACCTCGAGACTGCCGGTGTAGGGGGTGGCCGGGTCGTAGGTCTCGCTGATCAGCAGGATCTTGCTGGTCACGTTCTTGCCGGTCACCTTCACCGGCTTGCCGGCCTTGGCCCGCCAGTCCTTGCAGGGCATGTTGTACCAGGCGTTGTTCCAGGTCAGGAACGGGGCCTTGGCGTGGCTGCGCCAGTTGTCGGTGCGCCAGATGGAGAACTTCTGCGGCCACTTCGCGTCGGTGCACTGGACCGCGAGGTACACGGCGTACCCGTTGTCGCTGCCCGCGGTCATCGGGTTGGCGTCGTCGTAGTAGGCCTTGATGCCGCTGGCGTCGTTGTTCTTGACCAGGGCCGCGTACGCCTCGGCGACGCCCTCCCAGTCGTAGACGTAGTACCCGGCCGAGATCAGCACGTCGTTGAGCTCGTCGGGACCGATCACGCCGAGGGCGGGCGTTCGGTCCAGCTTGTCCAGCTGCCGGTAGTACCCGGCCCGGATGGCGTCGGCGTTGGTCCCCAGGCCGTAGGTGGCGTTGTTCCTCGCCAGCCAGCCGAACCAGATGTTGATGGTGCGCTCGAAGGCCCGGTCCTGGTCGAGGTTGGCCTTGTACCAGACCCGGCGCGGGTCGACGTTGCCGTCCATCACGAACCGGCGGACCTTGCTTGGGTGCTTGGTCATGTAGACCTGCGCCAGGTAGGTGCCGTAGGAGAAGCCGTAGAAGTTGATCTGCCGCTGACCGAGCGCCTTGCGCAGGCTCTCCATGTCCTTGATGGTGTCGGTGGTCTTCAGGTGCCGGAGCAGCTGCCGGCGGGCCTTGCTCTTGCCGCAGTCCTTGGCGTAGTCCTTCGTCTTCTTCAGCCAGGCGCGCTCCAGGGCCGCCGTGGTCGGGACGAAGTTGGGCCGGTCGTAGCCGAAGTACTTCCCGTCGCAGGCCAGGGCGGGCTCGCTGCTGCCCACCCCGCGCGGGTCGAAGCCGATCCAGTCGTAGGTGAGGTCCCCGTCGCCGGGGATGATGTCACCGCGGCCGAGGACGGCCAGGCCGAGTCCGGAGCCGCCCGGGCCGCCGGGGTTGACCAGCATCACGCCCTGGTAGGCCCCGGCCGAGGGACGGTGCCGCAGCCGGGAGACGGCCAGGGTGATCTTCTTCCCCTTGGGCTTGGCGTAGTTCAGCGGCACCTTCAGCGTCCCGCACTCGATCCCGTTGGCGGTGTAGGCCGGGTTGCTGCACGCCGTCCAGGCGATGCTCGCGGCCGCGGCCTGCGGCGCGGCCGCCGGTGCCGCCGCCGGTGCTCGGGCCGGCGCGGTGGGCTCGGTCGGGGCGGCGGCCCCGGCCGACGCGGCGCTGAGACCGGTGACGGCGAGGGCCACGGTGGTGGCCAGGGCCAGGATGCGCTTTCCTGAACGGTTCACTTCTCGGACCTCGTTCCCCGCGAGCGGTGCAGACGGAGCCACCCTTCACCCTGTGCGCCCGCTGTGTCCATAGGCCGCGCAAGAAAATCGCCGGCCGTTCACCCCGGCCGGGTCGACCCGCGGCCGAGCAGCTCCTCGATCCGCTGCAGCCGGGTCGCCGAGGGCGGCCTCGGCGCCGTAGGCGGTCGGGCGGTAGTAGCGGGCGTCGACCAGCTCGTCGGGCAGGTACTGCTGGGCGGCGACGGCGTGCGGCTCGTCGTGGGCGTACCGGTAGCCCTGGCCGTGCCCGTGCGTCTTCGCCCCGGCGTAGTGGGCGTCCCGCAGGTGCGGCGGGACCAGGCCGACCCGGCCGGCCGCGACGTCGGCCAGGGCGGCGTCGATGGCGGTGATCACGGCGTTGGACTTCGGCGCCAGGGCCAGCGCGATGACGGCCTGGGCCAGGTTGATCCGGCCCTCGGGCATCCCGATGAACGCGACCGCGTCGGCCGCGGCCACGGCGGTCGGCAGGGCGGTGGGGTCGGCCAGCCCGATGTCCTCGCTGGCCAGGATGACCAGCCGGCGGGCGATGAAGCGGGGATCCTCCCCGGCCGCGATCATCCGCGCCAGGTAGTGCAGCGCGGCCTGCACGTCGGAGCCGCGGATGGACTTGATGAACGCGCTGATCACGTCGTAGTGCTGGTCGCCGTCACGGTCGTAGCGGATCGCCGCCTTGTCCACGGCGTGCTCCACCACCTCGGTGTCGATCTCGGACCGCTCGACCGCCGCCGCCCCGGCCGCGGACTCCTCCAGGTAGGTGAGCGCCCGCCGCGCGTCGCCGCCGGCCAGCCGGAGCAGGGTGTCGCGGGCCTCCGCGGTCAGGCCGGTACGCCCCGCCGAGCCCGCGCTCCTCGGCCAGCGCGCGGTCCAGCAGGCCGGCGACGTCGGCGTCGGTGAGCGGCCGGAGGGTGAGCAGCAGCGACCGGCTGACAGCAGCGGGGAGATGACCGAGAAGCTGGGGTTCTCGGTGGTGGCGGCGATCAGGGTGACCAGCCGGTTCTCCACGGCGGGCAGCAGCACGTCCTGCTGGGTCTTGGAGAACCGGTGCACCTCGTCGACGAACAGCACGGTCTGCCGGCCGGTGCGCAGCTCGCGGCGCGCCTGGTCGAGCACGGCGCGCACCTCCTTGACCCCGGCCGTGACCGCGGAGATCTCCACGAACCGGCTGTTGGTCTGCCGGGAGACGACCGCGGCGATGGTCGTCTTGCCCACCCCGGGCGGGCCCCACAGGAACACCGACATCGGCTCGCCGGCCGCCAGCCGGCGCAGCGGTGACCCGGGGGCCAGCAGGTGCTGCTGGCCGACGATCTCCGCCAGGGTCCGCGGGCGCATCCGGACGGCCAACGGCAGGCCCGCCCGGTCGCTGTCGGACAGGCTGCCGCCCGTCCCGGCCGGCGGGCTCGCCGACCGCTCCGCCGAACAGGTCCTCGCTCATCGTCGCGATCCTACGAGGTCGGATGATCACGCTTGACCCTCGGCGCAACCAGACCGTGGCGAAATCCAGAACCCGACGTACGGTCGGAGCATCACGGCCCGACCCTCACCCCCGCCGGTCTGCGCCGGCCCCGACGCCAGGAGCTGCTCGATGACGAGACGTCCGTTGGTTCGCCTGCTCACCGCCCCGCTGCTGCTCACCGCCCTCTGGGCGAGTGCTGCGCTGGTCGCCCCGGTCGCCCCGGCCGCCGCGGCGACTCCCGCGGCCGCCGCGGGGAAGGCCCGCTGGCCCAGCACGATCGACCTGCCCGACGGCTTCCAGCCGGAGGGCATCGCCATCGGGAGGCGCCCGGTCGCCTACCTCGGCTCGCGGGCGACCGGCGACATCTACGCGGCGGACCTGCGCACCGGTTCCGGCCGGGTGATCAGCCCGGGCCCGGGCACGCCGTCGCTCGGGCTGAAGGTCGACCCGTCGCAGCACCGGCTGTTCGTAGCCGGCGGCTCGGCCGGCAACGCCCGGGTGGTCGACCTCCGCTCCGGCCGGGTCGGGCCGACGCTGGACGTTCTCCGCCGCGCCGTCGTTCGTGAACGACGTGGTGCTGACCGGCTCGGCCGCCTGGTTCACCGACTCGGCGCGAGCCCAGCTCTACCGCGTCGACCTCGACCGCAGCGGGCGGCCGTCGTCGACGTTCAGCACTGTGGCGTTGACCGGCGACTGGACCCAGACCGCAGGCACCAACGCCAACGGCATCGTCGCCACCCCCGACCGGCGGGCCCTGCTGGTCGTGCAGACCAGCACCGGGGCCCTGTTCCGGGTCGACCCCGCCACCGGAGTGGCCCGGACCGTCGACCTCGGCGGGTACGTGCTGACCAACGGCGACGGCCTGCTCCGCGAGGGCCGCACCCTGTACGTGGTGCAGAACCGGCTCAACCAGGTGGCGGTGCTCAAGCTGGACCGGGCCGGCACCACGGGCCGGCTGGTCCGGACCCTGACCAGCGAGTCCTTCGACGTGCCGACCACGGTGGCCGCCTACGGACCCGAGCCTGTACCTGCCCAACGCCCGGTTCACCACCGCGCCGACACCCAGCACGCCGTACGCGATCACCCGGATCGCCAAGCGCTGACCCAGGTCGCCGACCGCTACTCCGGCGGGGCGTCGACCCCGGCCTCCTTGCGCTGGGCGGCGGTGATCGGCGCCGGCGCATCGGTCAGCGGGTCCACGCCGCCGCCCGACTTCGGGAAGGCGATCACGTCCCGGATCGAGTCGGTCGCCGACAGCAGCGCGCAGATCCGGTCCCAGCCGAACGCGATCCCCCCGTGCGGCGGCGCGCCGAACTGGAAGGCGTCGAGCAGGAAGCCGAACTTGGCCTGCGCCTCCTCCGCGGACAGCCCCATCACGGCGAACACCCGCTCCTGGACGTCCCGGCGGTGGATACGGATGGACCCGCCGCCGATCTCGTTGCCGTTGCAGACGATGTCGTAGGCGTAGGCCAGCGCAGAGCCCGGGTCGGTGTCGAAGGTGTCCAGGAACTCCGGCTTGGGCGAGGTGAACGCGTGGTGCACGGCGGTCCAGGCCCCGCTGCCGACGGCCACGTCGCCGTGCGCCACGGCCTCGCTGGCCGGCTCGAACAGCGGCGCGTCGACCACCCAGACGAACGACCAGGCCGACGCGTCGATCAGCCCACCCCGGCGGCCGATCTCCAGCCGGACCGCCCCGAGCAGCGCCTGGGCCCCGGCGCGGGCGCCGGCGGCGAAGAAGACGCAGTCCCCCGGGCCCGCGCCGACGGCCGCGACCAGTCCGGCGCGCTCGGTCTCCGACAGGTTCTTGGCCACCGGCCCGCCGAGCTCGCCGTCGGCCCCGACCAGGACGTAGGCCAGGCCCCGGTGTCCGCGCTGCTTGGCGAACTCCTGCCACCCGTCCAGCGTCCGACGCGGCTGGTCGGCCCCGTCGGGCATCACCACCGCACCCACGTACGGCGCCTGGAACACCCGGAACGGCGTGTCGGCGAAGTAGTCGGTCAGCTCGGTCAGCTCCAGCCCGAAGCGCAGGTCCGGCTTGTCGGTGCCGTACCGGTTCATCGCCTCGGCGTAGCTGAGCTGGGCGAACGGCGTCGCGGCCCGGTAGCCGACCAGCCGCCAGATCTCGGTCAGCAGCGCCTCGGTCAGCTCCATCACGTCGTCCTGCTCGACGAAGCTCATCTCGACGTCGAGCTGGGTGAACTCCGGCTGCCGGTCGGCGCGGAAGTCCTCGTCGCGGTAGCAGCGGGCGATCTGGTAGTACCGCTCCAACCCGGCCACCATCAGCAGCTGCTTGAACAGCTGCGGGCTCTGCGGCAGGGCGTACCAGCTGCCCGGCTTGAGCCGGGCCGGCACCAGGAAGTCGCGGGCGCCCTCCGGGGTGGACCGGGTCAGCGTGGGGGTCTCGACCTCGACGAAGCCCCGCTCGGCCAGCAGGGTGCGGGCGACCCGGTTGACCTCGCTGCGCAGCCGCAGGGCCGCCGCCGGGGCGGGCCGCCGCAGGTCGAGGTAGCGGTAGCGCAGCCGCGCCTCCTCGCCCACGCTCACCCGCTCGTCGATCTGGAACGGCAGCGGGGCCGAGGGGTTCAGCACGGTGATCCCGGAGGCCACCACCTCCACCTCACCGGTCGGCAGGTCCGGGTTCGCGTTCCCCTCCGGTCGGGCCTCCACCACGCCGTCGATCGCGATGCAGTACTCGTTCCGCAGGTCGTGCGCCCCGGACGCCTCCAGGATCTCGTCCCGGACCACCACCTGCACCACCCCGGAGGCGTCCCGCAGGTCCACGAAGGCCACCCCGCCGTGATCCCGCCGGCGGCCGACCCAGCCGGCGAGGGTGACGGTCTGACCGGCGTGCTCGGCGCGGAGGGTCCCGGCGCCGTGGGTGCGAATCACGAGAAGAAGTCCTGTCTGTGGGGTGCGGTGCTGGGGTGACGCTGCGCTGCGGGGACGCCAGCGCGACTCCCGATCCTAGGCCGAACCGCTGCGCATCGCCTGCGGGTTGCCCGGCCGCGACCCCCGGGCGGCTCCCGGCTGTGGACCCACGGGGTAGAACAGGTGCATGCGCCACGTCCTGCTGGCTCTGCTGGCCCTCGCGCTGGCCGTCACGGCGGCCGCGGTGAACCCGAGCGCGGCGTTCGCCTGCAGCTGCCAAGGGCGTGACCACCGGCCGGGCGCTGGCCCAGGCCGATACCGTGTTCGCCGGTACCGTCCGCGCCGTCGACCGGGTCGGCTGGGGCGCCGACCGTCGGGTCGACATCCGGTTCGAGGTCTCCCGGGTGTTCAAGGGCAGGGCGTACGCGACGCAGCTGGTGGCCTCCGGCCCGGACTCGGCCAGCTGCGGCCTGGCGCCCGAGGTGGGCAGCACCTGGGTGATCTTCGCCGTGGACGCCATCGAGGGCGACGGGGACGCCGCGGTGCAGCGGCTGCGGACCTCGCTGTGCAGCGGGAACCTGCCCGTCCGCATCCCCCCGGTCGTGCTGGGGCGCGGCACCCCACCGCTGCCGGGTGAGTCGAACCGCGGGGAGCGTGCCGAGCGGACCGACATCCGGCTGACCCGGGGTCTCGCGGTTGCCGGTCTGGTCGGGCTCGGCCTGGTCGCCCTCGCCGGCGGGGCGCTGCTGGTGCTGTGGCGGCCTGGGCCGCCGACCGTCGTGACCCTGCCAAGCACAACGGGCCGCGGTCTCGACGGCTGGTCGGCGGGCTGATCGGGCTCGGCCTGCCTGACCGCCCTGGCCGCATGCGGTGCGACCGGACCCCCCCGCGGCGGCGTCGTGCGCGGGGCTGACCGAGCCCGAGCTGTACGAGCTCGCCGACGTCGTGTTCACCGGCTCCATCGCCGATGACGAGACGGCCGGGGACCGGCGGCGGATCGTGTTCGACGTCGAGCGGGTGTACAAGGGCCAGGCCAGCAGCCGCCAGGTGGTGGTCACCGCGGCCGCCCGCGGGCTGTACGGCATCGACGGCGTGGCCGGGTCCGGCAGCTTCTTGGTCCTCGGCCGCTACGGCGGCGGGACGGTGGTCGCCGACCTGTGCGGCGGCAGCCGGCCCGGCCCGGCGCCGGCCGGCTTCGGGCCGGGGCGGCTGCCCGAGCCGGGGACCAGTGGCTACGTCGGCCCGTGGTGGCCGAGCTGGACCGGCCCGCTGCTCGGGGTGGCGCTGCTCGGCCTGCTCCTGGCCTGGTACCTCCGCCGCCTCAGGCGGGGCGGAAGGACGAACCCCCCTCCAGCGCCCCCTCCGTGACCGGCAGGTCGCCGCGCCGGACCGCCTTGACCAGGACGGCGTGGTCGGCCTCGGTCTGGTCGGCGTAGGCCCGGGCGAACCGGGACAGGGCCCGGTCGACGTTGTCCCCTCGGCCGACGTAGCCGGCGATCATGGACGCCCCGCTGGTCCGGGCGTGACCCTTGGCGAGCAGGTGACCGACGATGCCGGCGTAGTCGGCCAGCGCCGCGGCGTCGATGGCGTCCAGCGGGATGGTGCCCTTCATGTTGCGGAACTGGCGGACGTAGTACTGCCGCCCGTCCACCGTCGTCCAGCCCAGCAGCGGGTCGCTGACCGTCTGCAGCGCCTGCTGGTACTCGACCACCCGCTGGCCCTGGTGGGCGTGCCAGGCCGAGTCGCCGTGCACGTACTTGGCCAGCACGGACCGGCGGGCCTGTTTGAGCTGGAGGAAGACCACGTCCTCGGGGCTGCTGCCCTCCAGCAGCGCAACGTAGGCCCGCAGCCCGACGCTGCCCACCCCGACCACCTTGTGGGCGATGTCGACCAGGGTGTAGCCGCCGAGCACGCGGCGCCAGTGCGGGGCCAGGGTGGCCAGGTAGTCGTCCAGACCGGTGCCGACCAGCTCGGCGTCCTCGGCCGAGATGTGGGTGATCAGCGGCGGCTCGTCGACGATCTGGCGGCGGCCGTTGTGCTCCCGGGTGAACCGGGGCAGCGCGCGGTCGCTGGTGCGGGACCGGGCGCGCTTGGCCGACCGCGCAATCTCCTCCCGGAGCGTCTTCTCGGTCGCCGTCTCGTGCAGCCGCTCCACGTCGAGCCGGTTGTAGGAGCGCATCAGCAGCGGCTGGTCGGCCAGGAAGGACAGCTCCGAGCGGTAGGCGGCCACGCAGGAGGCGACGGCGTCCCCGCAGGCGGACTCGCTGGCGCCGTTCTCCCGCCCGGCCACCCAGATGCTGGCCACCAGCCGGCGCAGGTCCCACTCCCAGCCGCCGGGGTGTGCCTCGTCGAAGTCGTTCAGGTCGATCACCAGCTCGCCCTCGGGGGAGGCGTAGAACCCGAAGTTCCCGAGGTGGGCGTCGCCGCAGATCACCGGGGTGATCCCCGTCGAGGGGAGCTGGGCCACGTCGTCGGCCATCACGATGGCCGTGCCGCGCAGGAACCCGTACGGCGAGGACACCATCCGCGCCACCCGGACCGGGACCAGCCAGTCCAGCCGCCCCAGGTGAGACTCCTGGACCAGCTGCACGGGGTCGGGACGGTCATCCCGCGGGCGCCACTCGCCGAGCTGCTTGCGCGGAACCTGCCGGCGCAGGGCCCGACCCATCGCGTAGCGCTCCCGGCGGGAGGTCGGCTGCTTGCGCAGTGACGCGAACGCCTCGCTGTCAGCGCTGGCCAAGACGATGTGCCCGCCGGTGGACGTGGTCATGCAGCTCCCTCCGCCGGGCCCAGCGGGCCGGTCGGACTCCACGTCTATCAGACACTGCGCGCCGCAGGGGCTGGAGGTCGCGGCGCTCCCGGCCTACGAGCAGACCAGGGCCTTGCCGAGGAACGTGGCGAGCCGCTCGGCCTCCTGGCGGGCGGCGGCGCGCTCGGCCGCCGAGCAGCTCGGGGCCAGGTCGAGCTCGACCCGGACCGTGTCGCCGTGCACGGTGCGCCGCCACAGGCCGATGTCGCGGCCGGCGTCGGGCCGGGCTTCGGGTCGGTCGCGTTGGCCTTCGGGTCGGTCGTCCAGGCCGGCCACCAGGACGCAGCCGACGAACTGATCCGTCCCCGGACGGTGCGGGTGGTCGTCGGGGCGGGGCACCCGGATCGTGGGGTAGCTGAGGGTCAGCTCGTCGTACAGCGGCAGCAGCCAGGCCCGCCCGGGCTCGGTCGGCGGGGGCTCGGGATCCGACGGCACCCACCAGACCGTCAGCCCGGCCACCTCCGCGCGTTCGATGAGGTCCTGCTCGGTCAGCTCGGCCAGGGACTGCCGGGCCGCCGCCGCGGTCAGGGACGACCAGCGGGTGAAGTCGGCGACCGTGGCCGGCCCGTGCCCGAGCAGGAACCGGCGCAGCAGCTCGGTGACCGGGCGGTCCGGCCGGCGGGCACGGGTGGCGTCGACGCGCTCGTCGATCCGCTGGTAGGTGTCGGTGGCCCCCCGGGTCGGTCCGCTGCAGATCAGCCCCTCCAGCTCGCACCACATCACCGCGTGCGCCAAGGTGCCCGCGGTCATCACCAGCCCCTCGGCGGCCAGGGCCGCACCCAGCTCCGTGCGGGTCAGCACCCCACCGCCGGCCAGCGCGGCCTGGACCACCGCGGCCGTTCGGTCCAGGGTCGCCGGGTCGAGCCCCACGGTGCGGTACATGCCCGCGTTGCGCTGGTGGACGCGCGGAGCGGTGGCCCGCAGGATCCAGCCGAGGTCCTCGGCGGCCACGAAGTGCCAGGTCGGCCGCAGTACGTGGGTGCGCAGGAACCGGCCCTGGCGGTATTCGGTGCGGACCTGCTCCGCGGTCAGCCCGGCCGTCCGCAGCCCCAGGGACCACAAGGCATGCTCCCGCTCCTGAGCCTGGACGCCGGCGAGTAGCTCGACCACGGCGGTGGCGCTGCTCAGCCCCGGACCGGTGAGCCGCTGTCGCGCCCGCCGCCGCTGGAGGACCTCAGCCGCGGTGAGCCCGGCCACCCTTCTCCTCAGCCTCGACGGAACAGGCCGGTCAGGTCGTGCCGCAGCCGGCCGAGCCGGCTCTTCGGCGAGTGGCGGCGCAGGCGCTCCAGCTCGTGCTTCATCGCGTACAGCTTGGCCGGCGGCTCGCCCATCAGGGTGTGCACCGGCGGCGGGAACGCGATGCTGTCCAGCTCGGTGTCGAAGGCCGTGGCGTCGCGGCCGGGGGTGTAGACGTGGTCGAGGCGGTGGCGGGCCAGGAACGCGGCGAACTCCTGCCAGAGCGCCGGGTGGCGGGCGGCCATGGTGTCCCACTCGGCGTCGGCGAACAGCTTGACCGGGTCGATCTGGTCAAGCTCGGCGATCACCCGGTGCGGGATCCCGTGGTAGGAGGCCAGCTCCAGGGTCCGCGAGTCGTGGGCCAGCACGAGGGCGGGGGTGCCGGCCAGCACCGCGGCGATGTTGCCGTGGATGCGGGTGCCGAAGGAGAAGTCGTACCCCGCCAGGTGCTCGAACCAGGTCTTCGGGTCGAGGCAGAACCGGACCCGGTCCGAGGCCACCAGCGGATGGTCGAGGGTGATCGGCACTCCGCTCTCCACCGTCACGCGTTGGCTGGTCATCGGGTACTCGCCGTTCAGCATCAGGTTGAGCGAACGGAGGTCCTGCGGGATGTAGACCAGCCGCGGATAGCGCTCGGCCAGGTCGATGGAGGCGGGACCCATCTCCGACACGTACGGCGAGATGTTCAGCGCGATCGGGGAGTCGGGATGCAGCGAGCCGACCGACCGGGTGGGCGGCAGGTCCGGGCCGTACATGAACATCGATGGGCAGCCGATGACGTCCACGTGCTCGGCGCCGAAGCCGAGTCCGGCCAGGTACTCCGCCGTGTAGGCCCCGCGCACCCCGATGGAGGGCGAGCGGTCCAGCACGGCGCGGACGAACCGAGTCACGGCCGGGGCGAGGTCGTCATCGGTGCGGACCTTGCGTTTCTTGCCCTCTTGCAGGCGCTGGGCGCTCTTGATCGAGGACTGGGCGCCGACGCCGACCACGGTGACCGGGATGGTCAGCTTCTCGATCAGGTCCGACAGACCGTTCAGCGACCCGATGTAGTTGGTCCGGAAGGCGTTGGCCAGCGGGATCACGGCGTGGTCGTACTCGCTGTTGATCTTGCTCGGGTGCTGTCCGATCATGCCCGAGGTGGGCACGCGGTCGGGTCCCACCGACAGCAGCCGGATCACCGACTGGGCGAAGACCAGGTTGCCGACGTTGCTGCCGAAGAGGTTCTTGGCCAGCACGCGCTCGGCCCGGGCGGCCCGGAACGGGTGCTTGTGGGCGCGGACGAGGATGCGGGGCACGGGCGAAATTCTGCCGCGATCCGGGTCGCAGACCTAGCCTCTCGGGCTCGTGTCGGTCCGATTCACCACCCCGCCCCCCGGACCTGCGGGTCGAGGTCGTCCGCCGGCGGGCTCCACCGGTACGGATCGGCCGGCACCTGCTCGCCGCTCCGGATGTCCTTCACCTCGCTGGCCGGCGGTTCCCCGAACCAGACGTAGGGGATCCCGCGCCGGTCGGCGTAGCGGATCTGCTTGCCGTACTTGTCGGCTCTGGGGGCGACCTCGGTCGCGATCCCCCGGCCGCGGAGGGCGGCGGCGACCCCGTTCGCGGCGTCACGCCGCTCCTCGCTGTCCACCGCGACCAGCACGGCGGTCGGCACCGGACGGGATGCGGTGACCAGCCCCCGGGCCAGCAGGGGCGCCAGCAGCCGGGTCACCCCGACCGACAGCCCCACCCCGGGGTAGCTGGTGCGGCCGTCGCTGGCCAGCGCGTCGTAGCGCCCGCCGGAGGAGATCGACCCCCAGGACTCGAACCCGACCAGCTCGGTCTCGTAGACAGTCCCGGTGTAGTAGTCCAGCCCGCGCGCGATCTTCAGATCGGCGACCAGCCGACCGGGCACGGCGTGGCCGACGGCGGCCACCAGGTCGGCCAGCAGGCCCAGTCCTTCGTCGAGCAGCTCGTGGCGGACGCCGAGGGCCAGCACCTGCGCCACGAACGAGGTGTCCCCGGCGGAGATCCCGGCCAGTCGGACGCAGGCGGCGGCCTGGGTGCCGCTCAGCCCGGTCTCGGACACCAGCAGCTCGTGCACCCGGTCCGGGCCGATCTTGTCGATCTTGTCGACCTGCCGGAACACCGGCAGCGGGTCGGCGATGTCGAGGCCGGCGTAGAACCCCTGGGCCAGCCGCCGGTTGTTCACCCGCATCAGCACCGGGGGCAGGCCCAGGTCGGTGTGCAGACGCTCCAGCGCCTCCAGGGTGACCAGCGGCAGCTCGACGTCGTGGTGGGCGGCCAGCGATCCGACGTCGACGATGTCGACGTCGGCCTGGGTGAACTCGCGGAACCGACCCTCCTGCGGGCGCTCGCCCCGCCACACCTTCTGGATCTGGTACCGGCGGAACGGGAACGGGAGCCGGTGCGCGTTCTCCAGCACGAAGCGGGCGAACGGGACCGTCAGGTCGAAGTGCAGACCCAGCTCGGCCACGCTGTCGTCCGGCGCGTGCAGCCGCTGGACGACATAGACCTCCTTGTCGATCTCCCCCTGCTTGGCCAGCCGGTCCAGCGGCTCGACCGCCCGCGTCTCGATCGAGCTGAAGCCGTGCAGCTCGAAGGTCCGCCGTAGCCGGTCGATCACGTACTGCTCGATGATGCGCTGGTCCGGCGGGTACTCCGGGAACCCCGACAGCGGCTTGGGACGACTCACGGGGGTCGATCTTAGGCGCCGGGGCGGCATCGGCCGCACCCCCTTCACGCCCGGTTGCCTGGGCCGCCTCCTCGGTCTGCTATGCGTCTCTCGGCCTTCGGAGCAACGCCTGGACGCATGCGTGCAGGTTTAACCGTCGCCGCGCCAGCCGGGGGCGAACTACGGGAGCCCGTCCACATCCCGCGACTCGTCCAGGTGCGCGCGAGGTTTCGCGCGCTTTTGGACGAATCGCGTGTAGGTGGGGAGCGGCGGGGAACGCCTCAGAGCTGGTCGGCGTGCAGGTACGGGTTGGTGGCCCGCTCGCGCGCCATCGTGGTCTGCGGACCGTGGCCGGGCAGCACCGCCGTACTGTCCGGCAGCGGCAGCACCTTGGTCCGCAGGCTCCTGATCATGGCGGCGGGGTCGCCGCCCGGCAGGTCGGTGCGGCCGATCGAGCCGGCGAACAGCACGTCCCCGGAGAAGACGACCTGGTCGATGGTCTCGGTAGCCGGGTAGTCCGACCGGAACATCACCGAGCCGCCCGTGTGACCGGGGGCGTGAATGGCGTCCAACCTCATCCCGGCGACCTCGAGGCGGGTTCCGTCGGTGAGCTCGCGGACGTCGTCCGGCTCGGCGAAGCCGGCCGTGCCGCCGGTCAGCTGGGCCAGCAGCTGGTGGGTCTCGGGTCCCATCGCGCGCAGCGGGTCGGTCAGCAGGACGCGGTCGGCCCCGTGCACCCAGCAGGTGGCGTCGTAGCTGCCGCACAGCGGGGCGACGGAGAACATGTGGTCGAGGTGCCCGTGGGTCAGGATCACGGCCACCGGCTTGAGGCGGTGCTCCCGGACCAGGTCCGCCACGCCGCCCACCGAGTCCATCCCCGGGTCGATCACCAGACACTCCGCACCGGGCCCGGTCGCGAGCAGATAGCAGTTGGTCTGCCACGGTCCCGCCGGGAACGAGGCAATGAACACGCCCTCGACTGTATCGGGCAGTATGTGGGCCATGACGGAAGGCGCAGGGCCGGCCGGCTTCGGGCGGGTGACCGACGACGGCACGGTCTACGTGCGCACGGCGGCCGGCGAGCGCAGCGTGGGCCAGGTGCCGGATGTGCCGCCGGAGGAGGCGCTGGCCTTCTTCACCCGTCGGTACGCGTCGCTGGAGCTGGAGGTGTCGCTGCTGGAGACCCGGATTCGCAACGGCGCCCTCTCCCCCGACGACGCTCTCGGCTCCATCAAGGCCGTCCGCCACACCCTCGCCGAGGCGCACGCCGTCGGCGACCTGGACGGGCTGCAGGCCCGGCTCGACGCCCTCAGCCCGCTGGTGGCGGAACAGCGTGCGTCCCGCCGCGCTGAGCGCGCCAAGCACGCGGAGGAGACCCGGGCGGCCAAGGAGCGGTTCGTGGCCGAAGCCGAGAAGCTCGCCGCCGGCAACGACTGGCGGGGCGGGGTCAACCGCTTCCGATCGCTGCTCGAGGAGTGGAAGGCGCTGCCCCGCCTGGACCGGGCCACCGACGACGCGTTGTGGCACCGTTTCTCCAGCGCCCGGACCACCTACACCCGGCGCCGCAAGGCCCAGTTCGCCCAGCAGGCGGAGTCACGGGAGCAGGCGCGGGTGACCAAGGAGAAGCTCGTCGCCGAAGCCGAGGCCCTGGCCGACTCCACCGACTGGGGTCCGACCACCGGTGCCTACCGGGACCTGATGGGCCGCTGGAAGGCGGCCGGTCCCGCCCCTCGCGGGGTGGACGACGAGCTGTGGAAGCGGTTCCGGGCGGCCCAGGACACGTTCTTCGGGGCCAAGCAGTCCGCGCTGTCGGAGCAGGACTCGGAGTTCCGGGCCAACGGCGAGGCCAAGCTCGCGCTGGTCGCCGAGGCCGAGCGGATCCTGCCGGTCACCGACCTCGCGGCCGCGCGGGCCGCGTACCGGGACGTGCTCGAACGGTGGGGTGCGATCGGCAAGGTTCCGCGGGACATGATGCGCAGCCTGGACCAGCGGCTCCGGGCGGTCGAGACCGCGATCCGGGACAGCGAGGACGACCGCTGGCGGCGGTCCAACCCGGAGGCCCGGGCCCGCGCGGAGGAGACCGCCAGCAAGCTCGAAGCCCAGATCACCTCCCTGGAGGAGACCGCGTCCGAGGCCACGGCCCGAGGCGACACCCGCGCCGCCCGGGAGGCCGCGACGGCGGCTGCGACCTACCGCGAGTGGCTGGAGCAGGCCCGCCGCGCGGCCAGCGACTACAGCGTCTGAGGTTCGGCCGTCGACCGCACCGCGGGTGTCTCGACCGGCCTCGGTAGCCAGGCCTCGCCGATCTCGGTAGTCGCTGCGGAGGCCGGCGTACCGGTCCCCGTGGTGGGCTGTGCCCTGAGCCCACCCCGAAGGAGCCGGCCATGGCCCCAGTGATCCCCTTCGCACCCCGCACGGGGCCATCCGCGGCCGCCGACCCAGCGCCCTCCCCGGTCTGGGTCGGCGGCTGCCCCGACGAGGAGCTGCCGTGGCCGCTGCAGGACTTCCTGGCCGAGGCCCGGCCCCGCTGGGAGGCCGCCGCCGCCGCAACCGGAACGGCCCTTTCCCCCGAGCGGCCGGCCGAGGAGGGGGGCGCGCTCTGTTACGCCGCCACCCTCCGCCGACGCCCATGGGCTCCCGCCGGGCCCGGGCCGGACCGGGTGGCCCTCGACCGCAGCCGGGACCGCCTGCACGGGTTCGGCCTCCCCTTCGCCGACTTCCGGGCCCTCTACCGGCTGCTGTGGCCCGCCGGCTGGCGGTTGCACCACCTCCGTGCCCATCGCCAGGGTCCGGCCACCGTCTGGACCGCGAGCTGGGAGCACTCCCCGCGGGGGGAGCTGCAGCTGTACGTCACCACGCCTGCCGACCTCCTCGAGCAGTGCGAGGCCCGGCGCCGGCAGGGCTGGCGGGTCCGGATCCTGGCCGGCCACCTCGAATCAGGCGGCCACCGCGCATCGAGCGGTGCCGACCGGCCGCGCTACACCGCCGTCTGGGAGCCCAGCCGGGTGCCTGAGCTGCTGGCCTGCGAGGTGGGCTCGGCCGAGCTGGCGGAGCGGGACGGCTGGCTCCAGGCGCAGGGCTGGCGGCTCACGCAGCTGGTCGTGGTTCCGGGCCCCGATCCGCTGTACACCGCTCTGTGGCGGCCCGGGACGCTGCCCCAGCAGCGCCGGTTCGGCCTCAGTCCGGTCGAGTTCCGGGCCGAGGGCGACCGGTTGGCCGCCGCGGGTTGGCGACTGCGGCTGCTCAGCCCGTACCCGGAGCACCGGACCGCCCGGTACGCGGCCGTCTGGAGCCCGAGCCCGGTGGCGGAGCTGCGAGTGGACGCGGTCGAGCCCGCCGAGCTGCGCCGCCAGGTCGACCGGCTCGGGGCGGACGGGTGGCGGCTGGAGCTGGTCGAGCCGTACCGGGCGCCGACGCCGTGAACCTGAGCTGGCGGCCCGGCTCCGGTATCACCGGGGGCGACGCCGGCCTCTGGAGGAGGACCACATCCACCGAAGGAGCACGCCCATGTCGAGTCGACCCCCCGCGAGCCGTCGTCGGCGGGCGGCGGCCGGGGCCGCCGCCACCCTGGCGGCCGTCCTGTTCACCACCGTGTTGTCCGCCTTCGCCCTGGCCCAGCCGGCGGCTGCCGACACCCGGACGTTCACCGACCGAGGTGGCCACGTCACCACGGTGACGGTCCGGCACTCCCACTCCCGGGTCACGGTCGACGCCAAGGTCGGCACGGTGACCGTCGGGAGCTCCTACACGTTCTGGCTGGACACCGACCGGACCGACGCCGGTCCGGAGTACAAGACGACGATCTACCCGAACAGCGACGGGATCGAGCTGCGGCGGGTGGAGAGGTTCTCCGGCAACGGGACGGCTGTCCGCTGCGACCTGCGGGCCACCGCCGACGCGTACGGCTCGGACCACGTGGTGATCAGGGTCCCGCGCAGCTGCCTGGGCTACCCGGCGAAGGTCCGGGCCTCGCTCCGCGCCTCCTACGACGTGCGCGGCCCGAACGTCATCGACTGGGCGCCCCGCAAGAAGGCGTTCTTCGGCTGGGTCGCCCGGTAGCCGCCGGGTCAGCTTTTCCGCGGCCCCAGGCACAGGACGCGGGACCAGGTGCCGACCGGGCTGCCGGGCGTGGTCAGGGTCCACCCGTACACCTGGGTGGTGCCCGGCGCGTCCCGGCACTGGGCCGACAGGTCGCTGCTGCCCCCCGACTTCAGCTCGTTCCGCAGCACCGCCAGCACCGGGTAGCTGCCTCTGGTGCAGCCCGACCGGTGGGCGTCCTGCCCCGACACCCGCACGCAGTCACCGGCCTCGACGCCGTTGACGGCGGTGCTCGGGTCGGCGTGCTTGTCGCCGATGCAGTACGCGCGGCCGCCCGTCTCCAGGGCCCGCGACGCGCCGAGGACGTCCCCGCACGCACTGATCTGCCCGGTCACCCCGAACAGCCGGAAGTCGGCCCCCTCCGCCGCGCAGTCGACCCGCCGGTACGAGCGGCCGCGCTCGGCCAGGCAGTCCCCCACCGCGGCGCTGGACAGCGCCCGCGAGCGGAGCGTGCCCAGGGCCGCGCCGACGGTGGCGGCCAGCAGCATCCCGACCACGGCCAGCGCCACCCACAGCAGGGTCGGCTTGCGCGGCTGGGCGGGGGCGGCGGCCGGCGCCGGCGGGCTGGTCACCGTCGGCTCGCTGGGCACGGCCTCACTGGTTGATGCGGTACACGTCGTAGACGGCCGGCACCTGCCGGACGGCCTTGAGCACGTGGTCCAGGTGGGTCGGGTCCGCGGTCTCGAAGGTGAACCTGGCTTTGCAGATCCGGTCCTTGGTCGTGTTCAGCGCCGCGGACAAGATGTTGACGTGCTGGTCGGACAGCGAGCGGGTGATGTCGGACAGCAGACGGTTCCGGTCCAGCGCCTCGACCTGGATGGCCACCAGGAACGAGCTCTTCGACGTCGGCGCCCAGCTGACCTCGACCAGCCGCTCGTGCTCGGTCCGCAGGTTGGCCGCGTTCACGCAGTCGGTGCGGTGCACCGACACCCCGGCGCCGCGGGTGACGAAGCCGAGGATCTCGTCGCCGGGCACGGGCGTGCAGCACTTGGCGAGCTTGACCCACAGGTCGCTGGCCCCGACCACCTCGATGCCGGAGTCGCCGGCCTGCCGCTTGCGCCGCCGGCGGCCGGTGACCACCCGGTCCTCGCTGGTCTCGTCGGCGACCGCGTCGTCGCCGCCCTCGACGCTGATCAGCCGGTTGACCACGGCCTGGGCGCCGACGCTGCCCTCGCCGACGGCGGCGTACAGGCTGGTCACGTCGGGCAGCTTGAAGAAGCCGGCGACCGCGGTCAGGTGCTCCAGGGTGAGCAGGCGCTGCAGCGGCAGCCCGGCCTTGCGCAGCTGGCGGGCCAGCGACCTCCTTGCCGGCCTCCACCGACTCCTCGCGGCGCTCCTTGGTGAAGTAGTGCCGGATCTTGTTCCGGGCCCGCGGGCTGCGGACGAACCCGAGCCAGTCCCGGCTCGGCCCGGCGCCCTCGGCCTTGGAGGTGAAGATCTCCACCACGTCGCCGTTGGACAGCTCCGACTCCAGCGGCGCCAGGCGCCCGTTCACCCGGGCGCCGATGGTGGCGTGGCCCACCTCGGTGTGGATGGCGTACGCGTAGTCGACCGGCGTCGAGCCCTGCGGGAGGCTGACGATGTCCCCGCGCGGGGTGAAGGCGTACACCTCGGTGGAGTTGATCTCGAACCGCAGGGAGTCCAGGAACTCGCCCGGGTCCGCGGTCTCGCGCTGCCAGTCCCACAGCTGCCGGACCCAGACCAGGTCGCCGCCGTCGCCCCCCTTGACCGGGACCGGGGCGCCCTTGCCCTCCTTGTACTTCCAGTGCGCGGCGACGCCGAACTCGGCCCGTCGGTGCATCTCGTCGGTGCGGATCTGCAGCTCGACGGGCTTGCCCTGCGGACCCAGCACGGTGGTGTGCAGCGACTGGTACATGTTGAACTTCGGCATCGCGATGTAGTCCTTGAACCGCCCGGGCAGGGGGTTCCAGCGGACGTGCATCACCCCCAGCGCGGCGTAGCAGTCCCGCGGGCTCTCCACCAGGATCCGCAGACCCACCAGGTCGAAGATGTCGGAGAACTCACGGCCCGCGGACCACCATCTTCTGGTAGATGGAGTAGTAGTGCTTCGGTCGCCCGGTCACCGTGGCCTTGATCTTGGCCGCCTTGAGGTCGGCGCCGACCTGTTCGATCACCTGGGACAGGAACTCGTCGCGGCTCGGGGCGGCCCCGGCCACCATCCGGACGATCTCGTCGTACACCTTGGGGTGCAGGGTCGCGAAGGACAGGTCCTCCAGCTCCCACTTGATCGCGTTCATGCCGAGCCGGTGGGCCAGTGGCGCGTAGATCTCCAGGGTCTCGTAGGCGATCCGCGACTGCTTGTCGGGCCGCAGGTAGTGCAGCGTGCGCATGTTGTGCAGCCGGTCGGCGAGCTTGATCACCAGCACCCGGATGTCCCGGGCCATCGCGACCACCATCTTGCGGATGGTCTCCGACTTCGCCGACTCCCCGTAGGAGACCTTGTCGACCTTGGTGCAGCCGTCGACCAGCAGGGCGACCTCCTCGCCGAAGTCCTTGGTCAGCTGGCTCAGCGTGTACGGGGTGTCCTCGATGGTGTCGTGCAGCAGCGCGCGCACAGGGTGGACTCGGTCATCCCCAGCTCGGCCAGGATGGTGGTGACGGCCAGCGGATGGGTGATGTAGGCGTCGCCGCTCTTGCGGGTCTGGCCGCGGTGGTAGCGCTCGGCGGTCCGGTAGGCCTGCTCGATCGGGGCCAGCTCGGCCTTGGGGTGGTTGGCCCGGATGACCTTGAACAGCGGGTCCAGCACCGGGGTCTGCGGCCTGGTCGTGCCGAGCCGGGCGATCCGCTGCCGCATCCGGACCCGGGGCTGCTCCGGTCCGGTGGTCAGCCGGACGGGCAGACCGTTGCCGGAGCCGCGGGCCGGCTCGCCGGCGGGCGGTCTCCGGGGCGGGTCCGTCCGGGGCGGGTCCGTGGTGGGCGGGTCCGTGCTGGGCGCGGTCGGGGCGGCAGGTCGAGCCGGAGTAGCCGCGGACCCGACCCGGGCAGGCTCGCCCGCGGCGTCGAGGAGGCCTGGGGCCCCGTCGGGCGTCGGGGTGGCGGTGCTCGGCTCGGTCACGACGGTTCCCGACCTCTCCGTACTGCAGCGTCCGACCGCCCGGGGGTGCGGCGGCGAGCCCTCAGTCTAGCCAGCGGGTCTACGTGTTCTCGTCGGCGTGACGGACCACCACGATCTGGTCCCCGGTCTGCAGGGTCGCGACGGTGGGATCGTAGAAGCGGCGCAGGGTCTTGTTCCGGACCACCGCGATCACCCGGTCGCCGTGCACCTCGTCGGGCGACTTGCCCACCTCGTCCTTGGTGACCTGGCGCTCGGACACCTCCAGGCCCTCCTTGCTGGACAGCAGGTCCTCGATCACCGTGCCGAGGTTCGGGCTGACGGCGGACAGCCCGAGCAGCCGGCCGACGGCCTCGGAGGAGGTGACGACCGCGTTGGCCCCGGACTGGCGCAGCAGCGAGGCGTTGTCGTCCTCGCGGACCGCCACCACCACGTGCGCGCTGGGGTTGAGCTGACGCACGGTCAGCATGGTCAGGATGGCCGAGTCGTCCCGGTCGAGGGTGATGATCACCTCGCGGGCCTTGATGATCTCGGCTCGCCGGAGCACGTCCCGCCGCGTCGCGTCGCCCTCCAGGGCGGCCAGGCCCCGCAGGTTGGCCTCGGCGATCGAGCCGGGCCGCCCGTCGATGACCACGATCTGGGCCGGGTTCTGCCCGTTCTTCAGCAGCGTCTCGACCGCGCTGCGGCCTTTGGTGCCGAATCCGACGACCACGACGTGGTTCCGCATGTGTCTCCTCCAGCGGGTGTCGAGGATCATCCGCCGACCCTCGTTGGCCAGCACCTCCAAGGTGGTGCCGACCAGCAGGACCAGGAAGCCGATCCGCAGCGGCGTGATGATGATCGCGTTGATGATCCGGGCGTGGGCCGCCACCGGGGTGATGTCGCCGTACCCGGTGGTGGTGATGGTCACGGTCGCGTAGTAGACGGCGTCGATCAGATTGACGGCGCCGTCGCTGTTGTCGGTGTAGGAGTCGCGGTCGAACCAGACCACGGCCACCACGATGCCCAGCAGGGCCAGCGCCAGCAGGGCCCGCCGGCCCAGCTCGCCGGCCGGCGACGACGACCGGGCCGGCAGGCTGATCAGGTTCTGGGTCCCCCAGCCGGGCTTCCCGCGCTCCCGGGTGCGAAACGGCCGAGGCCCGCTCATCCGGCCCCGAACGTCAGCACGGAGGTGACGTTCTCCACCCCCGCCGCGCTCAGCCGCTGCCGGGCCCCCAGGTAGTCCAGCTCGGCCAGCACGCAGATCCCGACCAGCTCCGCCCCCAGCTCCCGGACCAGCCCCGCGGTGGCCAGGGCGGTGCCGCCGGTGGCCAGGACGTCGTCCACCACCAGCACCCGGGAGCCGGGCGGCACCGCGTCGGCGTGCACCGCCAGCGTCTCGGTGCCGTACTCCAGGTCGTAGGTCACGGTGACCACGTCACGGGGCAGCTTGCTCGGCTTGCGGACCGGCACGAAGCCGGAGCCGAGGGCCAGCGCGACCGGCACCCCGAAGATGAACCCGCGGGCCTCGATGGCCAGCACGTGGTCGATGTCGCGAGGCGCCAGCTCCACCAGGGCCCGGACGGCCGCGGCCAGCCCGCCGGCCGAGGCCAGCAGCGGGGTGATGTCGCGGAACACCACCCCCGGCTCGGGGAAGTCCGGAACGTCGCGGACCAGGGCGCTGAGCTCGGCGGCCCGCTGGCTGCTCATCTCGTCCTACCGCTTCCGCTGGCTGCGCGGCTTGTGCTCGGGCTGGGGGCGCTTCGCGGCCCCGTCGCTGAAGGGCCGCACCGGCTGCGAGCCGGTGGGGACCGAGGAGACGGTGATCCGCGGGCGAGCCGCGAGCTCGGCGTTGCTCGGCTCCCGGATGTCCTCGTCCGCCCCCGAGAGGTCGGCGTCGCCGGTGGCCCGGTCGGCGCTCCCGCCGTCGGCCCCCCCGACCGCCGGCCCGGCCGGGCGGGGCGACTCCTTGGCCCGCCGCGCGCGACCCGCCGGGCCAGCCGCTGCATGTCGGGCTCCCGCTCCTTGAACTGGGCGAGCAGCGGCGTGGCGATGAAGATCGAGGAGTACGCGCCGGACACCATCCCGACGAACAGGGCCAGCGCGAGGTCCTTGAGCGGGCCCTCACCGAGGATGAAGGCGCCGGCGAACAGCAGCGCCGCGACCGGGAGCACGCCGATGATGGTGGTGTTGATGGACCGCACCAGCACCTGGTTGACGGCCAGGTTGGCCGCCTCCGAATAGGTCTTGGTGGCACCGGACAGGTCGCGGACGTTCTCCCGGACCTTGTCGAAGACGACCACCGTGTCGTACAGGGAGTAGCCCAGGATGGTCAGCACGCCGATCACCGTGGCCGGGGTCACGGTGAACCCGACCAGGGCGTAGATCCCGACGGTCAGCACCAGGTCGTGCAGCAGCGCGATCAACGCGGCGATGGACATCTTCCAGTTCCGGAAGTAGGCCCAGATGACCAACGTGACCAGGACCAGGAACACCACCAGGGCGATCAGGGCCCGTTCGGTGATCTGACTGCCCCAGGAGCCGCCGATCAGGCTGTACGCGACCTGGTCGCTGGGCACCCCGGCCTGCTGGGCGATGGCCGCGCGGACCTTCGGCACCTCGGCGACGGGGTCGAGGGTGCGGGTCTGCACCCGGACCTGGTTGCCTCCGATGGTGGTCACGCTCGCCTCGCTGAGGTCCGGCACACCGGACTCCTGCAGCGCGGTCTGCATGCTGTCGACGGTCTGCGAGGTCACCGTCGTGCTGGCGGTGAAGTCCGCCCCGCCCACGAACTCGATGCCGAAGTTGAGCTGGCGTCCGAACAGGGCGACCAGCGACACCGCGATCAGGACCGCGGAGACGACGTACCAGCGCCGCCGGCGGGCGATGAAGTCGTAGGAGACCTCGCCGGTGTACAGCGCGTGACCGAGCCTGCTGAAGCGCGACATCAGCCCGCTCTCCCCTCGGTCGCCGGCCGGGCCGGCGCACCACGGCGGCGTCGGCCGCCCGGCAGGGCCGTCACCCCCAGGTGGTGGGGGTCCAGCCCGGAGAGCTTGTGACCGCCACCGAAGAAGGCGGTCCGGGCCAGCACGGTCATCAGCGGCTTGGTGAACACGAACACCACGAGCACGTCGATCACCGTGGTCAGGCCGAGGGTGAAGGCGAAGCCCTTGACCGAGCCGATGGCCAGGATGAACAAGATGATCGCCGACAGCATCGACACGGCGTCGGCGATCAGGACCGTCTGCCGGGCCCGCCGCCAGCCGGTCTCCACCGCGGTCCGCAGGCTCCGGCCGTCGCGGACCTCGTCCCGGATCCGTTCGAAGTAGATGACGAAGCTGTCGGCGGTGACGCCGATCGCCACGATGGCGCCGGCGATGCCCGGCAGGTTGAGCGCGAACCCCACCGACCCGCCCAGCAGCACCATCACCGCGTACGTGATGGCGGCCGCCACCAGCAGCGAGCTGACCACCACGATGCCCAGCCCTCGGTAGTAGAGGAAGCAGAAGCCGACGACCAGGATGAGGCCGATGATGCCGGCGATGATGCCGGCCCGCAGCTGCTCACCGCCGAGGGTGGCGGAGACGTTGGACACCTCCGAGACCTCGAAAGCCAAGGGCAGGGCGCCGTACTTGAGGATGTTGGCCAGCTGGGTGGCTGACTGCTGGGTGAAGCTGCCGGAGATCTCGGCCCGCCCACCGGGGATCGCGCTGCTCACCGACGGGGCGGAGATCGCCTCCCCGTCCAGCACGATGGCGAACCGGTTCTGCGGTTCCTGCTTCTGCGCGATCGCGCCGGTGGCCTGCTCGAACGCGGCCGACCCGGCCGCGTTGAACTCCAGGTTGACCACCCACTGGACCTGGTTCTGCGGGACGCCGGCCGAGGCGGTGGTCACCTGGTTGCCCTCGATCAGGGTGGGGCCGAGCAGGTACTTCTCGGTCTTCTCCTCGTTGCAGGAGAACAGCGGCTGGTCCGACACGTCGGGGAACTCGCCGCGGGAGGCGTCGCAGGTGTAGGTGGCGAAGTCGGTCTGGTCGCGCTCCGTGGGCTGCCACTGCAGGGCCTTGTCGGGCGCGGTGCCGGTACCCGGCGCGGTGGGCCGCGGGGTGGCCGGCGCGGGCGGCGCGGTCGGCAGCTGCGGGGCGGGCCGCCGGTCGCCGGTGGGGCTGGCGCTGGGCCCGGGGTTGGCGCTGGCCCCGGCGGTGGGGCTGCCCGAGGGGGCCGTGGTGGGGCTGGCCGAGGCGGACCCCGACGGGGAGGCCGACGGGGGCGGGGCCGGCGGCGTCAGCTGCTGGACGTCGTACACGCCCCGGAAGCGGAGCACCGCGGTCTGCCCGACCAGCTGCACCAGCTCGTCCTGCTGCACGTTGGGCACGCTGACGACCAGCTGGTTGTCACCGGAGGTGGTGACCTCGCTCTCGCCGACGCCGAGGCTGTCGACGCGGGACTGGATGATGGTCTGGGCCAGCCGGAGGCTGGTGGGGTCGATGGAACCGGTGCCGGAGGTGTTCTGCGCCGTCAGGGTGATCGTCGTGCCGCCCTGCAGGTCCAGTCCGAGCTTGGGGCTCCACTGCTTGCTGAAGGCCATCAGCCCGAACAGCGCCGCCACGATGACCGCGAGCACGATCAACGTGCGGCCGGGGTGGCCGCTCTGGGTTGCCACCGACGATCTATTCCTTGCTGGTGGTGGGATTCGAGGCGGGCCCGTTCGCGGACGAGCTGGTGCCCGGCTGACCGGGCGGGGGGGTGGTGGAGTGGGTCTGGCCGGGCTCGACAGGATCGGGGTCGCTGATCACCGGGCGCTCCCGGGCGTAGGGGCCGAGGTCGGCCGGCGACTCCGGCTCCTCGACGCTCTCCTCTGCCTCGAACTGGTCGGCGGCCGGGGCATCGATCGGCTCGCTGTACTCGTCACCGGGGTTCACCACCCGGGCGATGGCCTGCTTGAGCACGGTGACCTCGACCCCCGGCGAGGTCTCCATCCGGGCCTGCTTGGTGCCGACCCAGGTCAAGGTGCCGAACACGCCGCTGCCCAGCAGCACCCGGGTGCCGGGGACCAGCTCGCTCATCGTCTTCTGCTGAGCCTGCTGCCGCTTCTTCTGGGGTCGCAGGATGAGGAAGTAGAAGGCCACGATCAGCAGCCCGATCATGGCGAAGGTGGTGACTGAGTTACCCATGGCTCCAGCATTCAGGTGTGGTCACGCCGGCGTGCGACACCGCGCGCGTGAGGTCCGTCGGAGGTTCCCGACCGCCGTACTCTACCCAACTCGGCGCCGAAGCCGGGATTCTGCGCCGGGGGCGCGGCGCGCCCGGACTACCCGAACAGGTCCGGGTCGGGGCCCGCCACCCGGGCGCGAGGCGGGGTGAGCCCGAGGTGCCGCCAGGCCGCCGGGGTCGCGACCCGGCCCCGCGCGGTGCGCATCAGGAAGCCCTCGCGGACCAGGAACGGCTCGGCCACGTCCTCCACCGTCTCGGTCTCCTCGGCCACCGAGATGGCCAGCGTGGCCAGTCCGACGGGTCCGCCGGAGAACCGCCGGCACAGCGCATCCAGCACCGCCCGGTCGAGCCGGTCCAGGCCGAGCGCGTCCACCTCGTACAGCTCCAGGGCGGCGCGCGCCACCGGCGCCGTGATCCGGCCGTCGACGCGGACCTGGGCGTAGTCGCGGACCCGGCTCAGCAGCCGGTTGGCGATCCTGGGGGTGCCGCGGGACCGGCGGGCGATCTCGCTCGCCCCCTCGGCCGTCAGGTCGGCGCCGAGCACCGCCGCCGAGCGGATCACGATGTGCTCCAGCGCGGCGTGGTCGTAGAAGTCCAGCTGGGCGGTGAAGCCGAACCGGTCGCGCAGCGGGCTGGGCAGCAGACCGGAGCGGGTGGTGGCGCCGACCAGGGTGAAGCGGGGGATCTCCAGCGGGATGGCGGTGGCCCCGGGCCCCTTGCCGATGACGACGTCGACCCGGAAGTCCTCCATTGCCAGGTAGAGCATCTCCTCGGCGGGCCGCGACATCCGGTGGATCTCGTCCAGGAAGAACACCTCGCCCTCCACCAGTCCGGACAAGATCGCGGCCAGATCGCCGGCGTGCTGGATGGCCGGGCCGCTGGAGATGCGCAGCGGGGCCGCCATCTCCGCCGCGATGATCATGGCCAGAGTGGTCTTGCCCAGCCCCGGCGGGCCGGCCAGCAGCACGTGGTCGGGCACGGCCCCGCGGTGCCGCGCGGCGTCGAGCATCAGCCCGAGCTGCTCGTTGACCCGGGGCTGGCCTTCGAAGGTGGCCAGGGTGGCCGGTCGGAGCGCCGCCTCGGCGGCCCGCTCCCCCGCCGCGGCGTCGGGTCGGACGAGGGCTTCGAGCTCGTCCTCGGTCAGCCCCAGGTCGTCGGGTTCGCTCGGCATCGGCTCACCTCCGGGCCAGGGTCTGCAGCGCCGCCCGCATCATCGCGGCCACCGACAGGGCCGGGTCCTGCGCGACCAGCGGCTCCACCTCGACACAGGCGGCCTCGGCGTCGCGGGCCGACCAGCCCAGACCCTGCAGGCCCTGCGCCACCTGCTCCCGCCAGGCCGGGGCCGGACCGGTGGCCGGCGCCGGGTCGTCCACCAGCCGGGTCAGGTTGATCTTGTCCTTGAGCTCGATCACCAGCCGCTGGGCCCCCTTGCGGCCGATCCCCGGCACCTTGCACAGCTGGACCAGGTTCTCGGTGGCGATCGCCTGGCGCAGGTCGTCCGGGCTGAGCACGGCCAGCGCAGCCTGGGCCAGCTTCGGTCCGACGCCGGTCGCGGTCTGGAGCAGCTCGAAGAACTCCCGCTCGTCGGCGGAGGCGAACCCGTACAGGGTCAGGGAGTCCTCCCGGACCACCAGCGAGGTGGCCAGGGTGGCCGGCTGACCGACCCGCAGGGTGGCGGTGACCTCGGGGCTGCACTGGGCCAGCACCCCGAAGCCGCCGACCTCGACCACCGCCGAGGTGGGGCCGAGCTGCAGGACGGTTCCGCTCAGCTGCGCGATCACCGGGTGACCTCGCGGCCGGTCGGGCGGCCGGCGGCGGCCGCCGCGGCGAGCCGGTCCGCGGCGGCGCCCCGCCACACGTGGCAGATGGCCAGCGCCAGCGCGTCCGCCGCGTCGGCCGGCCGGGGCGGCGCGGCCAGCCGCAGTATGCGGGTCACCATCAGCCCGACCTGGGCCTTGTCGGCCCGGCCGGATCCGGTGACCGCCGCCTTCACCTCACTCGGGGTGTGCAGCGCGACCGGGATGCCACGGCGGGCGGCCACCAGCATCGCCACCCCCGCCGCCTGGGCGGTGCCCATCACCGTCTGCACGTTGTGCTGGGCGAACACCCGCTCGACGGCCACCGCGTCCGGCCGGTAGCGCACGATCCACTCCTCCAGCGTCGCCTCGATGTGGACCAGCCGGCGGGCGACGTCGAGGGCCGCGGGCGTCCGCGCGACATCCACGGCCACCAGCACCGGCGAGGCGCCGGGCGCCCCGTCGACGACCCCGAGCCCGCAGCGGGTCAGCCCCGGGTCCACCCCCAGCACGCGCACCGAAACCCCTCACGGCTATCCGAACAGATGTTCGTACGCTAGGCGACGCAGCCCGCGGCGGTGACCAGCGACACGCGGCGGGCCAGTGGTGGCGGACCGACCGTTCCCGGCCGACGACGGGTTGCCGAGCCACCAGTCGCGCGGCGGCGGGTCAGCGCCGCGCCTGCAGCAGGGCGTGGGTCCGGTCCAGCCGTCGTTGCGTGGCCCGTACGCCGCGGCTCGGGGCGGCCGACAGCGCGGCGTCACCCGACACCCCGACCAGACCGTTCTGCGGGGTGGCGGCGGGCTTGCGGCCGGTGAACAGCCAGGCGGAGAAGAACCCGTCGAGTTGCTGGCCGCTGGTCCGCTCGGCCAGCGCCATGAAGTCCGCGACACTGCCGTGCCCGTACCGACGGCTCTGCACCCAGGTCCGCAGGGTGGTCGTGAAGGCGCGCTCGCCGATCCGGTTGCGCAGCGCCTGCAGGGTCATCGCGCCGCGGTCGTAGACGGCGTCGTCGAACTCGTGGCCGCGGCCCGGGTCGCCGATCCTCACCGTCCAGAACGCCCTGCTGGCCGGGATGTCGTCGTAGTAGGCCTGCAGCAGCTGCTGGCCGGTGCCCTCGCGGTGCTTCTCCGACCACAGCCACTCCGCAAAGGTGGCGAAGCCCTCGTTCAGCCAGATGTCACGCCAGTTCCGGACCGAGACCGAGTCGCCGAACCACTGGTGGGCGTTCTCGTGCACCACCACGTACACGTTGCGCCCGGCGGCCCAGAACCTCCGGTCGTAGACGGGCCGGGTCTGGGTCTCCAGCGCGAAGCCGAGGTCGGCCCCGGCGACCACGCCGCCAGTGGTGGCGAACGGGTACCGACCGAGCTGACCGCCGAGGAACCGCACCACCTCGGGGGTACGGCGGAGGTCGGCGGCGGCCCGCCGGACTCAGGGCGCTGCGGCCGCGCGGCACGGCGTTGACGTACCGGCGCCCGTCGGCCCGGCCCGAGGTGAGGGTGTACTGGCCGGCGACGAAGTAGGCCAGATAGGTGGCCATCGGCTGGTGCTGCCGCCAGGTCCAGGTGGTGGTGGTCCCGCGGCTGGCGCTTGCTGCGCAGGCGGCCGTTGCTGATCGCCTCCACCCCGCGGGGCACGGTTACGGCGATGTCGAACGTCGCCTTGTCCCGCGGGTGGTCGTTGCTCGGGAACCACCACGGTGCGATCTCCGGCTCGTTGACCGCGGCCGCGCCCCCGCCCCCGCGGGCCCAGGGGCTGACCCCCTGCACCCGGACCTTGGACGGGACGCCGGCGTAGCGGACCACTACCTTCATCCTCGCGCCCCGGGCCAGGGTCGAGCGCGGGCGTGACGACGAGTTCGTGCGGGTCGGACTGGCTGAACCGGGCCTTCCGGCCGTTGACGGTGACCGAGCTGGCCTTCAGCACGAAGTCCAGGTTGAACCGGCTGAGGGCGCTGCTCGCCCGCCCGGTGATGGTGGTGGTGCCGGTCAGCCGGTCCGAGGACGGGCGGTACCGGACCCGGATGTCGTACGCGGAGACGTTGTAGCCGCCGTTGCCGTAGCTCGGGTAGTACGGGTCGCCGAGGCCGGGCGCACCGGGCTGCGGGCTCGCCGCCGGGGCGAGGCCGGGCTGCGGCGCCGCGGTGGCGGTGAGTGCGGGGACCATCGCCCCGGCCAGGGCCAGGGCCAGCAGCCGGCGGGCACGCAGGGCCATCGCGGCCTCCTTCGCGGCGGACGCACCCGGTCCGCCGCCAGGAGGATGCCACCCGCGACGGTCGGGGCCCGGCCGACGCGCCGGAGCGTCAGCCGACGGAGGCGAGGACCTCGTCGGAGGCGTCGAAGTTGGTGTAGACGTTCTGCACGTCGTCGGAGTCCTCGAGCGCCTCGATGATCCGGAACAGCTTCTCCGCCGTCGGCGCGTCCACCTCCTGGGTGTACTCGGGCACGAAGGACACCTCGGCGGAGTCGTAGTCCAGCCCGGCGTCCTGGACCGCGGTGCGGACGCGGACGGTGTCGTTCGGGTCGGCGATGATCTCGAAGCTGTCGCCGAGGTCGTTGATCTCCTCCGGGTCGGCGTCCAGCGTCGCCTCCAGCAGGTCGTCCTCGGTCAGGGTGCGGCCCTCCTGCTCCTTGGGCACCAGCACCACCCCCTTGCGGTGGAACATCCGCGCGGTGGAGCCGACGTCGGCCATCGTGCCCCCGTTGCGGGTGACCGCCACCCGGACGTCGGAGGCGGAGCGGTTCCGGTTGTCGGTCAGGCACTCGATCAGCAGCGCGATGCCGGCCGGGCCGTACGCCTCGTACATCAGCGTCTCGTAGTCGGTCCCGCCCCCTTCGGCGCCGGAGCCGCGCTTGACGGCCCGGTCGATGTTGTCGTTGGGGACCGAGGTCTTCTTAGCCTTCTGGATGGCGTCGTACAGGGTCGGGTTCCCGCTCGGGTCACCGCCGCCCATCCGGGCGGCGACCTCGACGTTCTTGACCAGCTTGGCGAACAGCTTCCCGCGCCGGGCGTCGATCACAGCCTTCTTGTGCTTGGTGGTGGCCCACTTCGAATGTCCCGACATGCCCGCGATCCTAGTCCGATCCGCCGGGCTCGCCACCGGCCTCGCCCACTCCGGAGAGCTCGGCCCGGGCGGCGGCCTCGACGGACTCCTTGTCCTCGGTCAGCCCGAACACGACCAGCGTGCTGACCGAGCGGAAGCCGAGGCTCTCGTACAGCTGGAAGCCGCCGGACGGGTTGTCGTTGTCTACGCCGAGCCCGGCCGCCTCCAGACCGGCCTCCACGTAGGAGCGCATGGAGGCGCTCAGCAGCGCCTTGGCCACGCCCTGGCCCCGCCACGGCCGGCGGACCCCCAGCCGGTCGGTCCAGCCCTCGGAGAACCCCTGCGCCGCCCAGTCCTGCTCGTACGCGGCGTTCGTCACGTAGCCGACCACCTCCGAGGTCTCGGCCTCCAGCGCCACCCAGGACCAGCTCATCCGGGCGGTGGACCGGCTCAGCTGCTCTTCCCACCGGGCCCGGTCGATCGGCTGGCTGCCCCAGTGGTCGGCGAAGGCCTCGTTGTGGGCCCGCCGGACCGCCTCGCTGTGCTTGTGGCTCATCGGGACGACGCGGATTCCCGGCGGCGGCGGCACCTGCGGCGGCGGACCGTCGAAGGTCAGGCTGAGGTCGGCGAACCAGCGCAGCGGACGCAGGCCGTTGGCCTCGTACAGTCCCCGTTGGGCGTCCAGCCGGGCGTCGACCGGGCAGATCACCCTGAGCGGGCCGTGGCCGGGCCGCCATGTCTGCAGGTACCACTCGCGGGCCTGGCGCAGCTGCCAGCCGAGCAGCGCCGAGCCGATGCCCTGCTGCCGCCAGCCGGGGTGCACCCCACCGGTCAGGTAGGCGCGGCGTGGGTCGACGTCGCCCTCGAGGATGTGGTTCCACGCGTACGCCACCAGCGTGCCGCCCGGCTCCCGACCCAGCAGGGTGTCCCGGTCGGGCTGGGAGTCCATCTCGTCGTACTGCTCGGTGAGCTCGTCCAGGCTGTGCCGCTCGCTCGGCTCGTCGAGATGCTCGATGGCGGTCAGCAACGCGTCGAGCTCGCGGAGATCGGCGCGCCCGAGCGGTCGCCAGTCCAGCTGGCCGCGGTCGGCGGGAAGGTGGGCCACGGTGCTAGTCCTCCAGATGCTGTTGCCGGACGACGCGTCAGGAGCGCCAGATCCGTCCCCGCCGAGGCCGGCCGCCCGCCGCGGGTTCCTCGGTCTGCTGCCAGATTCTCCTCCAGCCGGACTCCGGTGGCGTCGACGGCGCCCCCGTCCCGCGCTGGGTCGCATACCAGGAGGTCGCGTCCTCGTCGATCAGCTGCTGCACGGCGGCCTGGATCCGGCCGGCGAACGCGCCGGCGGACTCGCCCTCCTCCGCGTGCAGCGGCTGCCCGTAACGCACGCTGACCCGGGGCCGTCCGCCCCGGGGCCGGACCCGGCCGCGGGGCATCGCCGCGTACGTGCCGCGCAGGCCGACCGGGATGACCGGGACCCCGGCGTGCCGGGCCACTGCGGCCACCCCCGGGTGGAACGCGCTGACGAAGCCGTCGCCGGACCGGGTGCCCTCCGGGAACAGCAGGACGTTCCAGCCCGAGGCGAGCAGCGCCGCCGGCGCCACGGCCCGGTCGGTGTCGCCGCGCAGCAGGGGGAACGTGTTGAAGACCAGGGCCGTGCCGCCGGCCCGCCACCAGGTGTCGAAGAAGTAGTCTGCGGCGGCCGCCACCGCGGTGCGCCGCCGCCAGGGCCCGGGCAGCGTGCTGAGCAGCACCGGCGCGTCCAGGTGGGAGGAGTGGTTGGCCACGATCAGGGCCGGCCCGCGCCGGGTGGCGAGCTCGTCGACGCCGTGCACGTCCAGGGTGAGCTCGGCGTGCACCAGCGGCCGCAGCGCGGCGACCTGGACGAGGTCGCGGACGGCTCCGGCGGTCCGGGTCCGGGCCCACCGGGTCGGGAACGGGCCGGGCACCCGCACCGGTGTCTGGTCCTCCGCCGACCGGGGGATCAGCGGTCGCCGACCCCAGCGCCAGCCGACCGCGACCTCGGAGACGTCCCGGACGCTCTCGGTGACCCGGTCCAGGAGGGATCGACGCGGTCCGCCGGCGGCCCAGGCGGCCAGCTCCCGCCCGGCCGACCCCCGCGGGGCCCCGGTCGGGGTCATCCGACGTCCACCACGACGTGCGGCGGCGCGTGCAGGTAGCTGATGCTCGGGGTCCGCCCGACGCTGGAGGAGGTGATCTCCAGGGCGTCGGCGAGCGTGGACGCCGCCCGGAAGCCGAGTCGCTCCACGCTCTGCCGGTCGGCGCCGACGAAGACCACGTCCCCGAGCCGGGCACGGGCGGCCGACAGCTCGTACCAGCGGTGCAGCGGATGCACCCCGTGGAAGGCCAGGCTGGTGCGGTACAGGTGCCGGTACCAGGGGTCGGTGGCGAACTTGGGCTCCACGTCGGCGGCGATCTGGGCCGGGTCGGTGGTGCCGCCCAGGACGTCGGCGAAGAAGTCCACGTAGGACGGGTGGTGCAGCGGTGAGAAGTCCGCCCCCATCGGGTGGAACACGACCAGCGCGCCGCCGTCGCGGACGAACGGCCGGCCGGTGCTGGCCCCGAAGAGCCCGGCCAGCCCCTGCCAGGCGGCCAGTACCGGGTTGGTGGCGGAGTCCACGCTGTACGGGGTGTGCTGGCCCACGCCGACCACGCCGACGTCAGCCTGGCGGGGCACCGCGACGACCTGCTGGGCCAGGATCTGGGCGTGCCCGGCCGCGTGCACCGCGACGGGGTCGCCGGCCACCACCAGCGTCGGGTGGTAGGTGGCCTCGGCGGCGTTGAGCACCCGGCGCCGGGCCCGGCCGGGGGTGAGGGCCAGGCCGCGGCGGACACCGAGCCAGGTCGCCTGGTCCCGCAGGCTCCACTCCCACTCCCGCTTGGCCAGGAAGTCCAGGCTGGCCGGGAAGCTGTCGTTGTCCAGGACGGCGTGCACGGCGAAGACCGGGACGGCGGCCAGCACCGCGGCCCCCACAGCCTCGGCGGCGGCGCCGTCGCTCTGCAGGCCGGCCAGCCCGTGGACCTGGCCCACGGTCGCGGCCGAGCCGACCCCGGTGGCGAGCGCTGCACCGGCCCGGTCGCGGGGGGTGGTGACCAGATGCACGTGCACCACCAGGTCCGACTCGGCGACCCGGGTGGCCACCTGGACGTCCCCGGCCGGGGTCGACCCGACCACGGCGAGCCGCTCGGTGTCCTCGGCGTCGTGGTTGGTCAGGGCGCCGTCGGCGTGGAAGGACCGGAACACCCGTTCGCCCAGCATCCGCTGCAGCTCGGCCGGGGTGTTGCGGCGGTTCAGCCCGTTGGCCGCGATCAGGGCGACGTCGTCCACGCCGGCCCGGGCGGCGCGGGTCAGGACGGCCTCGACGATGGCGGTCCGCACGTCGGGCTTCCGCATCCGGGGCACGGGAGTGGTGATGTCGTCGACCACGACGCTCAGCCGCATCCCGGACCGCAGCCGGGCGGCCAGCGGGTCCGAGCCGGTCGGGGTCTCCAGGGCCGTGTGCACCGCCTCGCGGACGTCCGGGACCCCCGGCAGGGAGTCCGGCGGGTAGATGACGGTGGAGCCGAGCGGAAACCGCTCCAGCCGGAAGCCGGCGCCGTCCGGCACGACCAGCGGCGGCGTCCGGTCGTCCACGTCGAGTACGAATCCGGGCCGGGCCATCTAGCGGTCTCCTGTCGGGTCAGAACTCGGGGGTGGTCTCAGGTCGGGTCTCAGGTCGGGTCTCAGGTCGGGTCTCAGGTCGAACGCCACCTTCACGGTGCCCGACCTTCCTGCCGTCTGTGCGTGGTCGAGTGCCTGGCGCCACTGGTGCAGCGCGTACCGGGCCCCCAGCACGCGGTGGCCCAGGACCGCGGCGAGATCGGCCTGCTGGGCGAGCTCGATGGCCACGTCGAACGTGGACCGGCCCTTGAAGCCCGCCGGCGAAGCATAGCTGCCGGTCACCTCCAGCTCCCGGAACCAGACCGGTGACAGGTCGACCCCCGGTTCGGGCAGGCCGGCGAGCACCACACGGCCGGCGGGCCGGGTCGCCCGCAGCACGGTGTTCACCGACGCCGCCGAGCCGACCGCGTCGATGCTCACGTCGGCCCCGCCGAGCAGGTACGGGCGCCCGTAGTCGGGCTGCACCTGGAACGCCCGCGTGGATCGGCGGACACCCCGGAACGCGTCCGCCGGGCTGAGGGTGTCGCTGGCCCCCAGGGCCAGAGCCAGCTCGGCCTGCCGCGGGTGCTTGGCCACCACCGTCAGCGTGCAGGACGGCGCCAGCCGGCGCAGTGCCAGCGTCACCAGCAGGCCGAGGGCGCCCGCGCCGGACAGCAGAACCTGGTCGCCGGCGGCCACCCGGGCCTGCTGCACCACGTGCACCGCCCGGGCCAGCGGTTCGACCAGCACCGCGGTGGCGTCGTCCATCGCGTCCGGTACGGGATGCAGCTGGCTGCGGTGGGCGGCCAGCTGCGCGCTCCAGCCGCCGCCGGTGTCGGCGCAGTACCCGGTCTGCAGGCCGGGCCGGAGCCGGCCGACCGTCACATGGTCGCAGTGGTTCGGCGCGCCGGCCGCGCAGCCGCGGCACGGCTCCACCCCGCGTGCCCGGCAGCCGAGCACCGGGTCGAGCACCACCCGGGTGCCGGCCGGCAGATCCTCGCAGTCGTCGTCCAGCACCCCGACGACCTCGTGCCCGGGCACGAACGGCAGTGACACGACCGGGGTAAAGTACAGGCTGGCCGTGCCGGTGATGGCGGCCAGGTCCGACCCGGAGATGCCGGACAGCCGCGGCGCCAGGCGGGCCCAGCCCTCGCGCGCCGGCAGCCGGGGCGGCTGCCGGTTGGCCAGCCGCAGCGGCGCCGCCGGCCCGGTCAGCACCCCCGGCATCCGCCGCCCCAGCACCTTGGCCGTCGCGTACTTGGGCAGCGACCGGTACATCTCGAGAGCGATCACGTGGTGCTCGCTTCGCGTGCGGGTGCGATGCGGTTCTCGAGCACCGTGCTCACAGCCCAGATCAGCGGGCGGGTGCGCCGCCGGGGGGAGGAGTGGATGTGCGAACATGCTTTTCCGTTCGCGAGGTGCGACGACACCGGCGGGGAGAAGCACCCGCCACGTCGGAGCGAAGCGGAGACCATCAGCGCGGCAGTTTCCAGCGGGGGGTGGATGGCTTGATCTTCCACTCCACCGAGGACCAGCGGTTGGCCGAGGCGGCGCGCATCAGCGCGATGTCGGGGCTGACGGCGACCGCGTTGCCGACGGCGGCGAGCATCGGCAGGTCGGAGTGGGAGTCGGCGTAGGCGAAGCTCCGGGTCAGGTCCACCTGATGCAGGCTGGCGTAGTGCTGCAGCCAGGCGGCCCGGGACTCCCCGACCAGCGGCGGGCCGGTCAGGAAGCCGGTGCAGCGTCCGTCGTCGTCGACGCCCAGGTCGGCGGCGACGACCACGTCGAACAGTGGGGCCAGCGGCCGGGTCAGCGGCCGGACCACGCCGGTGATCAGGATCGTGGTGTGCCCCGCGGCCCGGTGCTCGCGGATCCGGCGGACAGCCTCCGGCGACAGCCGGCTCAGGATCTGCGGCGCCAGCGCGGCGTCGACGAAGTCCTCCAGCGCGGCCAAGTCGGCCCCCTTGTAGCGGCGGTAGACCGCCCGCAGGAACGTCCCCCGGTCGCGCCGCTCGGCCCGCAGGTAGGCGGGCAGCTTGCGCAGCACCTGGCCAACCTCGGCGACCTGCCGGGCCCGGGACAGCTCCGGCAGGCGCGACCACAGGTACTGCTCGACGACGTTGGTGGACATGATCGTGCCGTCCAGGTCGAAGATGGCCAGCGCCGAGGAGCCGGCCGTGTCGCGGGACAGGTCCTTCATGGTGGAAGGTCGGTTGCCCCGCTTGCGCCGCAGGGCGTCCATCCGCCGCACCGAGGCGGTGATCGAGGGGCAGTGCACCTCCTCGACGTAGGTCGTCCAGTCGTAGACCGCGGTGTCGAAGGCGAACGCGTCCACGTCGTCGGGGTGCAGCGACTGCGTCAACGCCAGCGTGTTGTCGTCCACGAAGTGCAGCTCGGACTGGGCGTACTCGTTGTAGAGGGACAGGTAGCGGCGCAGGAAGTCGAGCCGCTGCCGGGCCCGGTCCAGGTCCTTGGCGATGGTCCGGGTCCGGTTGGACCGGGGCGCCGCGCTCAGCACCCGCTCGGCCATCCCGTGGGCCCGCTCCGAGGTGGACAGCAGCCGCTCCACCGACGCCGCGCCCGGGAACTGCCACTGCGGCAGCCGGGCGGCCCCCCGCGCCCCGCCCTCCAGCGGATGCGCGGTGAAGTAGGCGCGGATGTGGCCGTACAGGTCGCGGAAGGTCAGCTGGTTCCGGGCCCCGGAGTTCACGTGGTAGTACTGCGCGGCGCCGATCTCCGGCTCGGTGGCGCAGACCGCCAAGATCGCATTCACCACGTGGTCGCACGGCACGATGTCGACCACCGCGTCCGGGGAGGCCGGGAACTCGGGCAGCTCGCCCCGGCCGTACGCCAGGATCAGCGGCTCGGCCATCTTGAAGCCCTCGATCCACCCCGGGTACGGGTGCTTCCAGGACGACTCCACGATGGCCGGGCGGACCACCGACACCCGGACCCCGGCGCCGACCTCGGCCACCACGCGCTCGCCGAGCGCCTTGGTGAAGGTGTAGACGTCGGTCCAGCCCAGCGAGCGGGCCCGTTCGGTGCCGGCCTCCACCAGCTGGGCCTGCACCCATTCCAGCCGGCGTCGTTCGGTGTCCGCCGCCGTGGTCAGGTACCCGGCGGCGCGGTGCTCGCGCTCGGCCTCCTTGCGGCGTCGGGTTAGCTGCTCCGAGGTCCGCGACTCGGCCTCGATCAGATCGCGCATGCCGAGCCCGGCCCGGGTCTCGACCGCGTAGTCGATGCTGTGCACGTGCGGCGCCTCGGGGATCGCGCCCCGGCGCCGGCCGGCCGTGTAGGCCGTCGAGATGTGCACGTAGTGCGGGACCCGGACCGGGGTGCCGTGCTCGTCGGAGCAGGCCTGCAGCATCCGTTCCATCAGCACCTTGGTGCCGACCACGTTGGTGGTGAAGGCCTGGTCGATCGGCGGGTCGAAGGACACGTCGCCGGCGCAGTGCACCACGACGTCGAGGTCGTGGGGCAGCTCGGGCACGTTGGGCAGGTCGCCCTCCACCACCCGGATCCGGGCGTCGATCAGCTCCTCGGCCCCCCCGGCCGCCTCCCGCACCCCGCGGAAGATCTCCTTCTTGACCACGCCCACCATCCGCTGCCGGGCGCCCGCGGACCCCTTGCGCCGGACCAGCACCGCCGGGGTGGTCTCGGGCAGCTCGGTGAGGATCTTCCACAGCAGCTGCTCCCCGATGAACCCGGTCACCCCGGTCATCAGGATGGTCTTGCCGGCCAGCAGGTCGCGGAGCCGCCCGTCGAGCAGCGGGCCCCGGCGGGCCACCGGCTCGACGGCACTCAGGGTGGCCGCGGACTCCACGGCGGAGCGGCGGAACGTGTCCGCCGGCGCGCTGCTCATAGCTGCTGTCCCTTCGAGCCGGCGCCCAGCCCGGCGCGGCCGCGGGTCAGCGTCAGCGCCTCGGTCAGGGTGAAGCTGCCCACGTACAGGGCGGTCCCGATGATCGCACCCTCAACCCCGTCGGCCACCAGCGCGCTGAGGGCCTCCAGGTCGGTGAGGGACGATATCCCACCGCTGGCCACCACCGGCGCGTCGGTCCGGGCGCACACCTGGCGCAGCAGCTCCAGGTTCGGCCCGGACAGCATCCCGTCGGAGCGCACGTCGGTCACCACGTACCGGGCGCAACCCTGGGCGTCGAGCCGGTCGAGGGTCTCCCAGAGGTCGCCGACGTCCTTGGTCCAGCCCCGGGCCGCCAACCGGGTGCCGCGCACGTCCAACCCGATTGCGACCCGGTCACCGTAGGTCGCGATGACCTCCGCGCACCACTCCGGCTGCTCCAGGGCCGCGGTGCCGATGTTCACCCGGCGGCAGCCGGTGGCCAGGGCCCGCTCCAGCGTGGCGTCGTCGCGGATCCCGCCGGACAGCTCGACCTGCAGCCGCAGTGTGGCGGTGATCTCGGCGATGATCTCGGCGTTGTGCCCGCGCCCGAAGGCGGCGTCGAGATCGACCAGGTGGATCCAGTCCGCCCCAGCCTGCTGCCACCGCTGGGCGGCCAGCCGGGGGTCCCCGAACACCTGCGCGGAGCCGGCCCGCCCCTGCACCAGCTGGACGGCCTGACCGCCCGCCACGTCGACCGCGGGCAGCAGCACCAGGGAATCCACCCGACGACCTTATCGTCCGGGTCACCCGGCGCCCGCCGGACGAGATGCGGGGTCAGCGGGCGCCGCGGTACTCGTCCCCGCCCAGCAGCCGGTGGACGTAGAACAGGCCGGAGCCGCCGCCGTCGAGGGCGTAGCGGCCGGACACCGGGTTGCCGGCGCACTCCCCGATCTCGTCCTCGGCACGCGGCCCGTTGCGCATCGGGGTCAGGTGGGTGATCCGCCCGTTGCGGTAGGTGGCCAGCTGGAACCAGGCGGTGGGCCGGCGGTCGCGCCGGGCCGGCCGGGCCGCGCGGGCGTGCGGGGGGCGCCCGACGACCCGTACCGACAGCGCAACGATCAGCCCGACCAGGACGAGCAGGCTCGGCGGGGTCATGGGCCGAGGCTAGGGGCCGAGTTGTCGCGCCCGCTACGCCGGGCGGCTGCCGGGGTGCGATCGCACGTCGTCCGGGTGTGTCGCCCCGGATCGGCGGGTGCCGGCTTGCCGGCACGCTCAGCAGGCGACGGTGGTCAACCCGAAGCGGTCGGTGGCCGTCGCCGTCACGTCGCGGAGGAAGCCGCCGGAGCGGTCCGGCGCGCTGCGTGTCAGCCAGGCGTCCTCGATCGCGCAGACCACCAGGTCGCACGCCACGTCGGCCAGCACCAGCGGCAGCGTGTGCACCACGGTGGACGGGAAGCTGATCACCCGCCTCCCGACCGGGCCGGCCCGGAGCACCACCTCGAGCGGCAGGTCCGGGCAGACCACCTGCAGCCCCAGCCGCTCGATCCGGTCCAGCTTGGCCCGGTTCTCCTTGCGGTGCGCGAAGTACCGGTCGACCGCGTGCTGCCGGGTCAGGGTCTCCACGGCCTGCAGGTACGCGTCGACGTCGACCACCCCGGTCTCCACCAGCGAGGTGCCGACCAGATCGGCGTTCTCCTTCATCCCCGGCGCCGGGAAGCGGCGGCGCAGCCAGTCGAAGGAGTTGCGCACCACCGACACCTTGGGCAGGTGCAGCGGCAGGCAGCTGAACACCCGCAGCGTGCACCCCGAGTCCGCCGACAGCCGGCGGCGGAAGGAGCCGGCGACCTGGTCCCGGGCGAAGGCGGCCACCTGCCGGCGATGCCCCGGCGTGGCCGCCTGGTGCCAGCGGGCCAGGTGCTCGCCACTGATCCACTGGCGGGCGAACTCCAGGGTGGCGGTGCCGTCATCCACCACCACCACCTCGGTGGCCCGGGCCACCGAGATCACCACCTGCATCACGCCGGAGAACGGGTCCCCGACCACGAGCCGCTGGACGCCGGTCAGGTCGGCGGCCAGGGCCCGTACGGTCCGGGCGGTGGCCGCGCCCCCCAGCCGCGGCTCGTGCCACCCGACCTCGAGGCCGGCCTCCCGGGCCAGCACCGCGGTGCGGCGCAGCTGCGCGCGGGACCGCTCGTTGCGCGGCGCGAGCACCACCACCCGCAGGTCCGCCCGGTCCCCGACCGGGTGGTGTGCCCACTCAACGACGTTGACCAGCTGGGCCGGGCTCTCCACCAGGGCCAGGGTGCGCATCAGCGGCCGACCAGCTCCGGCTCGGGGAGCCGCTCGGGCTGGGCCGGGCCGGCGACCCGGCGCAGCTTCCGCATGGCCGCCAGCTCGCCGTCGTAGATCTTCTTCACGCCGTCGCCGAGGGACTCGGTGATGGTGCGGATGTCCCGGACCAGGCGCTGCAGGCCGGGGGGCTCCACCGACGCCGCCTGGTCCGAGCCCCACATCGCCCGGTCCAAGGTGATGTGGCGTTCGACGAAGACCGCGCCCAGGGCCACCGCGGCCAGGGTGGTCTGCAGGCCCGTCTCGTGCCCGGAGTAGCCGATCGGCACGTTGGGGAACTCCGACTGCAGGGTGTGGATCATCCGCAGGTTGAGCTCGCCCGGCCTGGCCGGGTAGCTGCTGGTGGCGTGGCAGAGCACGATGGTCTCGCTGCCCAGCACCTCGACCGCGTGCCGGATCTGGGCCGGTGTCGACATGCCGGTGGAGAGCACGACCGTCCGGCCCGTGGCCCGCAGCCGGCGCAGCAGCTCGTCGTCGGTCAGCGAGGCGGAGGCCACCTTGTGAGCCGGGACGTCGAACTGCTCCAGGAAGTCGACCGACTCCACGTCCCACGGCGAGGCGAACCAGGCGATGCCGCGGGCCCGGGCGTAGGCGTCGATGGCCAGGTAGTCGTCGTGGTCGAACTCGATCCGGTGCCGGTAGTCGATGTAGCTCATCCGCCCCCAGGGCGTGTCCCGCTCGAGGTCCCACTGGTCCCGCGGCGTGCAGACCTCGGGGGTGCGCTTCTGGAACTTGACCGCGTTGCAGCCGGCCGCCGCGGCCTGGTCGATCAGGGCGAACGCGTTCTCCAGCTCGCCGTTGTGGTTGATGCCGATCTCACCGGTCACGTAGACCGGGTGGCCCGCGCCGACCACGGCGGAGCCGATCCGGCGCGTCGGGCCGGACCTCAGAAGTGACTGCGTGTTCATGATCACGACGCTAGGCAGGCCGTCTTGACGAACGGCTGGTGACACCTGAACGTCAGGCGAACTCCGGGCGAAGCGGCCGCCGGAGCCCGGAGCGGTGGTCGCCGAGTCGACAGCCGCCGTTCACTCCGGCGTCACGGTCACCTCACCGGGCCCGAGCGCTCCGACCGTAGGTTCCGGGGCGTGGCCGTGACGCTGTCGGTGATCGTGCCCTGCTTCAACGTGGCGGGCCTGCTCCCCCAGACCCTGGAGAGCCTGCGCCGCAACGCCGCTCCGGGGTTCGAGTTCGTCCTGGTCGACGACGGCTCCACCGACGACACCCCCGCGGTGCTGGCCCGCGGCGCGGACCGCCTGCCCGGGGCCCGGGTGCTGCGCAACCCGACCAACCGGGGCCTGTCGGCGGCCCGCAATGTCGGCCTGGACGCTGCGCGCGGGCAGTACCTCACCTTCCTGGACGGCGACGACCTGGTGGCCCCCGGCCACCTGGACGACCTGCTGGCCAGCATCCGGGCTCTGGGCTGCGAGCTGGTGCGCACCGACCACGTCCAGCTCCACGGTCGGCGCCGGCGGGTGCACCGGATCAGCCACGGGCCGCGCGGCACCGTGATGCGGCCCCGGGACGCGATCCTGCCGGTGGACCGCCCCAGCTCGGTGGACGCCCCGCACGCCTGGGCGGGCATCTACCACCGGAGCCTCGCCGACCGCGGCCTGCTCCGCTTCTCCGAGCGGCTGCGGACCTGCGAGGACCGGCCGTGGTGCTGGCGCCTGCACCTGCAGGCGGACACCTTCGCGGTCGTCGGGCTGACCGGGCTGCTCTACCGGCGTGGGGTCGACGGCTCCCTCACCCAGACCTTCGACGAGCGGCAGCTCGACTTCATTCCGGCTTTCGACCAGATCATCGCCGAGGTGCTGGCCGACCGCGAGGCGACGCGGCTGCTGCCCAAGGCCGTCCGCGGCTACGCCGCGATGATCTGCCACCACCTGGGCCGGGCCGACCGCTACCCGCCCGCGGTCGCCGAGCGGCTGCAGGTGCTGTCGGTGGCGGCCCTCAGCCGGCTGCCGGTCGCCGTGCTGGGCCCGGTGGTGGACCGCATGGACCCCGGGCGGCGGACCCGGCTGCGCGAGCTGAGGGCGGCGGCGTGAGCAGCCAGCTGTTCGTCTGCCTCGACCGCGTTCGGGCTGGCCACCCTGGTCGCGGCGCTGGACGCGGGGCTGTTCGGGCCGGCCGAGTGCCGGGTGCTGGTGCTCAGCACCAACGCGGAGATCCCGGAGATCTCGCCCGGCCCGGCCGCGACGGCCGGGGTGCACCGCCTGCTCGGGCCGCTTCGACGCCGTCTACGACTACAACGAGGTGGTGGCCCCGCAGCACCCCACCGTGTGGCGGCCGCGGGTCGACGATCTCCCGCTGTGGCAGCGCCAGCTGTCCCGGGCGTGGGGCCTGCGAGGACGCCGCGCTGGAGCTGGTGGTGGAGAGCATCCAGACCCCGCCGTCGCTGGTGCTGGCCCAGCTGTTCGCCGACGCCCGGATCGTGGTCTACGGCGACGGGCTGATGAGCTACGGACCGACCCGGATCGGGCTGCCGAGCACGGTGGCGGCGCAGGATCGAGCGGCTGCTGCACCTGGACCTGGTGCCGGACGTCCGGCCGGTGCTGCTGACCGAGTTCGACGTGCCGGCGGTCCGGATCCCGACCCCGGCGTTCCGGGCGGTGATCGCCGAGCTCGGCCCGGCCGCGCGGCCGGTCCCGCCGGCCGGCAGCGACCCGACCGCGGTGCTGCTCGGTCAGTACCTTGCCGCCGGCGGGCTGCTCACCGACGCCGAGGAGCGGCAGCTGCAGCGGGAGATGGTGCGGGGCGCGGTGGAGGCCGGCTTCCGGCACCTGGTCTTCAAGCCCCATCCCGGAGCGGCGGCGGTGGACACCGCCGGGCTGGTCGCGGAGGCCGAGCGGTGCGGGGCCGCGACTGCAGGTCGCCGCGGCGCCCGAGCTGGTCGAGACCTGGTACGCCGCCGGCGGCGTGGGGCTGGTGGTGGGGTGCTTCTCCACCGGGCTGCTGACCGCTACCGCCCTGTACGGCGTGCCGGCGGCCCGGGTCGGGACCGAGCTGGTGCTGCGTCGGCTGCGGCCGTACGCGAACAGCAACCGGGTGCCGGCCGTGATCGCCGACGCCGCCCTGCCCCCCGTCTCGGCCTGCGCCCGGCACGCCGACTCCAGCCCCGCCCCGGTCCGCGGCGCGGAGCTGCAGGCCCTGGTCGACGCCGTCGCCTACTGCATGCAGCCCGCCCGCTACCCCGGGCTGCGGGACGCCGCCGAGCGGGTGCTCGCCGTCGGGTGGCGGGCCCACCGCGGCTACTGGAGCCGTCGGGTGCTGACCGCGCTCGACCTGCCCGGCCGGACTCCGGCCCCCCGCCATCCCGCCGTGCGGGCGCTGCGGCGGATCGTGGGTCCGCGCCGCTACCGTCGGCTGACTCGGGCCTGGTCCGTCGTCCGGGCCCGGTAGCCCAGCCGCATCGGGGCCACCAGGCTCACGCTCATCGGCGGGCACCGACCTGCTGGGCCATCCGGCGCAACGGTTGCGGAGCACGGGGGGCAGCAGGGCGTGCCCGACCCGGGCCATGGTGCCCCGCGCCGGACGGTCTCCCGCGCGCGCCGCCGCCGCGGCGCCAGGACGGAGCGCTGGAAGTCGGCGGCGCCCTGGTGGTACTGGCTGGCGCGGACCTCGGCGCCCGGGCGCGTCGCCCGTCCGCAGCAGGTGCTCGATCCGTTCCGCGATCAGCTGGGCGGGGCCGCGGCCCTGATCGAGCAGATAGCGGCCCCGCCAGCCGGGCTCGGGTTCGCCGAGGTCGTCGGCGACGATCTGGGTGTAGGTGCGGAGCAGCCCGCTCTCCAGCAGCACGTGGTTGCCGTACCGCTCGTGCACGCCGAGGTCGCCGACCAGGGCGACCCGGCAGCCGGCGTGCACCGCCTCCAGGCACGCGGTCGAGGACAGGGTGAGCAGCAGGTCGGTGGACGGCCAGCTGCTCGGCGATCGGGGTGTAGTCGATGCTCAGGTTGGGCGGCAGCTCCGTCCGAGCGAGCAGCTGCTCGGGGTGGTGCAGCATCCGGTGGAAGGTGTCCTCCTCAGGTCGGTGCCGCGGTTTGAGGACCACCTGACGCTGCGGGTGCGCCCGGGCGTAGCGGATCAGCCCCTGGTAGACGTAGCACCGCTCGTCGGCCTGCCGGGGCACCGTCGGCTGGTCGGCGAACAGCACCTTGCGGATCGCGCCCCGGCGAGGCGGGGCAGCGTCGGCCCCGAGGATCGGCAGCCCGCTGAGCAGCAGGTTCGCCGTGGGCAGGCCGAGGCGGCCGCGCGACCTCGGCGAAGTGGGCCAGATCCGTACGGGAGTTGACCGCCACGACGTCCGCGGCGCACCGGTCGAGGTAGCCGGCGGTGGTCTTCTCGATGATCACCCCGACCCAGCCGGAGACCACCACCGGGCCGGGTCCCGGGCCGGTGGTGCGGTCCCGGGCGTCGACGAGGTCGAGGATCAGCCCCTGGGTGAGGGGACCCGCGAGACCGGAGACAACCACGTCGCTGTGCTGCGCCGCGGCCAGCAGCTTCGGCCACGCGAGGTGCTCGACCCGGTCGAAGCCGGCTCCGCTGATCTGCTCGGGCGACAGCGCCGACCGGACGTCGGGGACCACCACCCGCCAGCCGAACCCGCGCGCCGCCAGCTCGTCGCGGAGATGGCCGCACCACTTCAGCTGGGAGTCGAACGCGGCGACGAACAAGACGCTGGGCACACCGGTGATCATGGCCGCGGCGGGCGACCGCTCCGGAACCGACGGCCGCGGATGGGCGTGAACCCGTGGTGAACTCCTGCCGAACGCGCCGCTGGAGCGGTCCCCTGCGCCGGGACGCAGCCGCCGGGACGCAGCCGCCGGGACTCAGCGGCCGGGACTCAGCGGCCGGGACGGCCGGACTCAGCCGCCGGTGAGCGCGGCCGGCCGGTGGACGGCCCGCACCCCGGTGGGGGCCAGGGCCGCGTACAGGTGCGGGAACTCCTCGCCGGCGCCGCCGGGCTGCAGGTTTTCGAGCACGATCGGCCCGGCGTCAGGCCCGAGCTCGAGCAGCAGCAGCTCCTCGTCGGGCAGGTCGGCGTAGAACCGGTTGCGGACCCCGGCCACCTGGTGGGCCAGCGAGCAGTGCACGTAGCCCTCGGCGTGGTAGCCCACCGCCCGGGTCGACCACGGGTACTGGCCGGTCCGCTCGGCCTCGGCCCAGTCCGACCGGACGGCCAGGTGGTAGACCGGCCCGGCCGGGGCGGCCCGGGGACCGAGCAAGCCCAGCTCGACCAGGTCGGACCGCAGCACGGTCGCGTCGGTGAAGGGCAGGGCCGCCAGCCCGACCCGGGCCGCCGCGGCGACGTTGGCCGGCGAGTCGTCGACGAACACGGTGGCGGCCGGGTCCAGCCCGAACCGCCGGCAGGCGAGCCGGAAGATCGCCGGGTCCGGTTTGAGCAGCCGTTCGGCCCCGGAGACCACCACCCCGGCGAACCGGCGCAGGATGCCGTACTCCTGCTGTGCCCACGGGAAGGTTTCCGCCGACCAGTTGGTCAGCCCCACCTGCCGGACCCCGGCCTGCGCCAGCTCGGCGATCACCGCCGAGGTCCCGGGCACCATTCCCGGGATGGCGGCCGGGAAGTGCTCCCGGTACGCGCGAATCGCCGCGGCCTGCTCGGGGAAGCGCTGGAGCAGCGCCGCCTCCCCCGTCGCGAACGGCTGTCCCCCGTCGTGCGCCCGATTCCAGGCGGCGAAGTCGATGGCCGTCATGAACGCGCGGACCTCGTCGGCCGGCAGCACCTGCTGGTAGGCCCGCTCCGGCTCCCAGCGCAGCACCACCCCGCCCAGGTCGAACAGCACCGCGGTCGGCGGCGGGCCGGCGGGGCTCACAGCGTGGCGACCCAGTTGGCGAGCAGCCGCGCGCCGGCCGCGCCCGACTTCTCCGGGTGGAACTGGGTCGACCACACCGGCCCGTCCTCGACGGCCGCGACGAACCGGTCGCCGCCGTGCTCGGCCCAGCTCACCCGCCGGCCCGCCGACGGCGGCAGGTCCCGGACCCCGTAGGAGTGCACGAAGTAGAAGCGCTCGTCCGGCACGCCGGCGAACAGCCGGCTGTCCTCCGCCGGCTGCACGGTGTTCCAGCCCATGTGCGGCAGCCGCGGGCTGTGCAGCCGCTCCACCCGCCCGGGCCAGACCCCGCAGCCGTCGGCCTGCTCGCCGTGCTCGAGGCCGGACTCGAACAGCACCTGATGGCCGACGCAGATGGCCAGCACGGCCCGCCCGGCCGTGATGCGCTCGGTGACCAGGTCGGGACCGCCGACCCGCCGCAGACCGACCATGCAGGCGGCGAAGGCGCCGACCCCCGGGACGACCAGGCCGTCGGCCGCCCGGGCGGCGGCCGGGTCGGCGGTGACCGTGACCTCCGCGCCGGTCCGGGCCATCGCCCGCTCGGCGGATCGGAGGTTGCCGGAGCCGTAGTCGAGCACCACGACCCGCGGGCGGCCGCTCACAGCGCGCCCTTGGTGCTCGGAATCCCTTCCACCCGCGGGTCGAGGGCCACCGCGTCCCGCAGGGCTCGGGCGACGGCCTTGAACTGGGCCTCGACGATGTGGTGCGGGTCGCGGCCCGCGAGCACCGTGACGTGCAGGCACAGGTGGGCGTGGAACGCCAGGGTCTCGAACACGTGCCGGGTGAGCGACCCGCTGTAGGCCACCCCGGGACCGGAGCCCGCCCCGGTCGCGGGGCCACCGCCGATTCGCACGTACTCCTGGCCGGCCGGCTCGCCGGCGTGCACGCAGTACGGCCGGCCGGAGACGTCCACCACGGCCTGCGCCAAGGCCTCGTCCAGCGGGACCAGCGCATCGCCGAACCGGCGGATCCCCCGCTTGTCACCGAGGGCGGCGCGCAGCGCCTGGCCGAGCACGATGGCGGTGTCCTCGACGGTGTGGTGGGCGTCGATGTGCAGGTCGCCGGACGCCTCCACGTCGAGGTCGAGGAGGGCGTGCTTGGCCAGCGCGGTGAGCATGTGGTCGTAGAAGCCCACTCCGGTGCTGATCTGGCTCTGCCCGGACCCGTCCAGGTCGAGGGACACCTGGACCGTGGACTCCGACGTCGACCGCTCGAGGGTCGCGCTGCGTGGGCTCATCGGGTCACCTCTGGGTTCCGTTCTGCTCGTGGGCCAGCACCTGGTCCAGGGCCGTCGTGAACGCTGCCATCTCCGTCGGGGTGCCGGCCGACACCCGGAGCCAGCCCGGCGGGCCGACCTCGCGGATCAGCACGCCCCGGTCCAGCAGGCCCTGCCACACCCGGTGCCGGTCGGGAAAGCAGCCGAACAGCACGAAGTTGGCGTCGGACTCGGCCACCTGCAGGCCGCGGGCGCGCAGCCCCACCACCAGGTCGTCCCGGGCCGACCGGAGCTGCGCCACGGAGGCCAGCAGCTCGTCGGCGTGGGCCAGCGCGACCCGGGCGACGGCCTGGGTGACCGCCGACAGGTGGTACGGCAGCCGGACGATCCGCAGGGCGTCGACGAACGCCGGCGCGGCGGCCAGGTAGCCCAGCCGGCCACCGGCGAACGCGAACGCCTTGGACATGGTCCGGCTGACCGCCAGCCGCGGGAACCGGGGCAGCAGCTCGAGGGCGCTCGGGGTGCCGGCGCGGGCGAACTCGTGGTACGCCTCGTCGACCACCACGACGCCGGGGGCGGCCTGGCAGACGGCGGTCAGGGTGGCCGTGGACACCGCGGTGCCCGTCGGGTTGTTGGGGCTGGTCACCACCACCACCGCGGGCCGGTGCTGGACGATGGCCGCCACCGCGGTGTCGGGGTCGATGCCGAAGTCGGCGGCCCGGGGCACGCTCACCCAGTCGGTGTGGGTGTTACGGGCGTACTCGGGGTACATCGAGTAGGTCGGGGCGAAGGACAGCAGGGTGCGGCCAGGGCCGCCGAAGGCCTGCAGCACCTGGACCATCACCTCGTTCGAGCCGTTCGCGGCCCAGATCTCCGCCGCGGTCAGGCCATGCCCGAGATAGCCGGCCAGGTCGGCGCGCAGGGCCGCGGCCTCCCGGTCGGGGTAGCGGTTCAGGTGCGAGGCGGCGGCCCGGACCGCCGCGGCGATCTCCGCCCGCACCGACGGGCTGGGCGGGTAGGGGTTCTCGTTGACGTTCAGCCGCACCGCGACGTCGAGCTGGGGCGCGCCGTACGGCTGCTCCCCGACCAGCTCCGGCCGCAGGGGCAGGTCGCTCAGCCGGGGGGCGGCGGTGGCGCTCACGGCGCGGCCCGTCGGATGCTGACCGCGGCGCCGTGGGACGGCAGGTCCTCGGCCTCGGCGAACACCTCGACGTGGCGGGCCACCCCGGCCAGCCCGGACTCGGTGTAGCTGATCACGTGCACGGCCTTGAGGAAGCTCTTCACGTTCAGCCCCGAGGAGTGGCAGGCGCAGCCGGCGGTCGGCAGCACGTGGGTGCTGCCCGCGGCGTAGTCGCCGAGGGAGACCGGTGACCACGGGCCGACGAAGATCGCGCCGGCGTTGCGGATCCGGGCGGCGGTCTTGTCCGGTTCGGCGGTGATGATCTCCAGATGCTCCGCGGCGTAGGCGTTGACCACGTCCAGGCCCTGCTCCAGGTCGTCCACCAGCACCGCGGCGGACTGCCGGCCGGCCAGGGCCGCCTCGATCCGCGCCCCGTGCCGGGCACCCGCCACCTGGGTGGCCAGCTCGGCCTGCACCGCCGCCACCAGCGCCGGGTCGTCGGTGACCAGCACCGAGGCCGAGGAGGAGCCGTGCTCGGCCTGCGACACCAGGTCGGCGGCGACGAACGCGGGCGACGCGGTGCGGTCGGCCAGCACGGCGATCTCGGTCGGACCGGCCTCGGAGTCGATGTTGACCCGACCCTTCAGCAGCCGCTTGGCCGCGGTCACGTAGATGTTGCCCGGGCCGGTGATCAGGTCGACCCGGGGGCAGAGCTCCGGGACCCCGTAGGCGAACATGGCCACCGCCTGGGCGCCGCCGATTGCGTACACCTCGTCCACACCCAGCAGGTGGCACAGGCCGAGGATGCTCGGGTGCGGCAGACCGCCGAGCTCCGCCCGGGGTGGGGAGGCGACGGCCAGCGACGCGACGCCGGCCACCTGCGCGGGCACCACGTTCATGATCACGCTGCTGGCCAGCGGCGCCACCCCGCCGGGGACGTAGAGCCCGACCCGGTCGACGGGGATCATCCGCTGGGTGACCAACGCCCCGGCGGCGACCTGCACATCGACCTCGGTCTCCCCCAGCTCGGCGCGGCTGACCAGCCGGCGACGCCGGATGGACTCCTCGAACGCGGCCCGTACGTCGACGTCGAGGCGCTCGGCCGCGGCCCGCAGGTCGGCGGCGGGGACCCGGAAGCGGTCCGGCACCACCTGGTCGAACTGCGCGGACCAGTGCCGCAGGGCCGGTTCACCGCGCTCGGCCACGTCGTCGCAGACGGGCCGGACGGCCTGCACGGCAGCGGCCACATCGAACTCCGCCCGCGGCACCACGGTCGCGTAGTCCGGCCGCTCGCCGGCGGCGAGCCGCCCACGCAGGTCGATCAGGCGAAGCACAGGCAGAGTCTACGGAGACGCCCCGGGCCGGGTCGGAACATCTCAGGCCGGCCGGGCCCTGCGTGCGAGAATCCGGACCTCCCGCACCCGAGGGACCAGCCGACACGACCAGCCCGACACGACCAGCCCGACACGACCAGCCCGACACGACCAGCAGCGCGAGAGGACCGGCAGGCGATGTTCCCCGGCTTCGGCACGGCCGTCAACGTGGTCACCGTGCTGGTCGGCTCGGCGGTCGGCCTGCTGCTCGGGCACCGCCTGCCGCAGCGGACCCGGGACACGGTGACCGACGCGCTGGGGCTGGTCACCCTGCTGATCGGTGGCCTGTCGGCGGTGGCGGTCACCGCCACCGAGCTGTCCGCCGCGGTGGGCGACTCCGCCCCGGTGCTGATCGTGCTCGGCGCCCTGCTGGTCGGCGGGATCGTCGGTTCGCTGGTCGACATCGAGGCGCGCCTGGACGCGCTGGGCGGCTGGTTGCGCCGGGTGCTGAGCCAAGGCCGGTCGGCGCCTGACGCCGACCACCCGGCCCGGGCCCGGTTCATCGAGGGCTTCGTCACCGCCTCGCTGGTGTTCTGTGTCGGCCCGCTGACCATCCTCGGCTCGCTGTCGGACGGGCTCGGGCTGGGCGCGGACCAGCTGCTGCTGAAGGCCACCCTGGACGGGTTCGCCGCGATCGCGTTCGCCGCCTCGCTCGGCGCCGGCGTGCTGGCCTCCGCCCTCGCCGTCGCCGTGGTCCAGGGCCTGCTGACCCTGGTCGGCTTCCTGGTGGGTGACGTGCTGCCGGCCGCCCACCTGGCCGCCGTGACGGCGGCCGGCGGGCTGCTGCTGCTCGGCGTCGGCCTGCGGCTGCTGCGGATCAAGCAGCTGCCGGTCGGCAACCTCCTGCCGGCGCTGGTGGTGGCGCCACTGCTGGTGCAGCTGGTGGCGGTGTTGCGGTGAGCCCGGCCGAGCGGGCGGCCGTGCTGCGGGCCGCGATCGGCATCGGCCTGTACGCGGGGGCGTTCGGGATGTCGTTCGGGGCGGTGTCCACCGGCTCCGGCTTCACCGTCGGGCAGACCGCGCTGCTGAGTGTGGTGATGTTCTCCGGGGCTTCCCAGTTCGCCTTCGTGGGCGTGGCGGCCGCCGGCTCCCCGGGCGCGGCGGTGGCTGCCTCGCTGCTGCTCGCGGTCCGGAACGGCTTCTACGGGGTGACCCTGACCGAGATCCTCCGCCCACGCGGGGTCCGGCGGCTGGGCACCGCCCACTTCGTCATCGACGAGACGACCGCGATGGCGGTCAGCCAGGTCGGCCGGCCGGCCCAGCGGTATGCCTTCTGGGCGACGGCCCTGATCCTGTTCGTGCTCTGGCAGCTGGGCACGCTGGTCGGAGCCCTGGTCGGCTCGACCATCGACCCCCGGGCCTTCGGGCTGGACGCGGCCGCCCCGGCGGTCTACCTGGCCCTGATGTGGGCGGCGCTGAGGAGGTCGGCCGCGAACCGCTGGGTGGCCGTGGCGGGCGGTGCGGTGGCGGCCCTCCTGGTGCCGCTGGCCCCGGCCGGGGTGCCGGTGATCGCCGCGGCGGTGGTCGCCGTGGTCGCCGGAGTGGTCGCACGCACCCGGGCCCGACCGGAGCGGGGGGCGGCCCGGTGACCGCGCTCTGGTCAGCGCTGGTGCTCGCCTGCGTCGGGAGCTATCTGCTGAAGCTGGCCGGGGTCTCGCTGCCCCGGACGGCGCTGGCGCACCCGCTGGTACAGGCCGTCGCGGGGTTCCTGCCGGTGGCCATGCTGTCCGCGCTGGTGGTCGTGCAGCTGGTGGACGGCGGCGGTCGTTACACCCTGGACTGGCGGACGCTGGCCGGTGTGGCGGCCGCAGTCGTCGCGTTGCTGCTCCGCGCCGGCTTCCTGGTCGTCTTCGTGGTCGCGATCGGCGTGACCGCCCTGCTGCGGCTGCTGGTCTGAGCGGAGGTGCTCTGAGCGCAGCTGATCTGAGCCGAGCACGTCCGAGCAAGCGGTCCGGCTGATGCTTAGAGGGTGGCGCGGTGGCCGGTTTCCGTCAGGGGGGCGCTCCCCCAGCGTCCCCCTGACGGTGCTCGTGTGGTGGGTCACCCTGCGGTGGCCCCACGAACCTCCGGCGCCGTCCAGGCTTGTCGCCTGGGCGGCTCCTAGTGCATCCGAGGCGGCCAGTTCGTTCCCCCGACCGGTCGTCCCCTTCGCCCCCATTGCACGATCTAAGGGTAACTCAATCATCGAGCGATCCGCTCGTCAAGCAGCACGGCCGGGGGCTGGACGACCGGCGGAACGCCAGCCGGCACCCCGCTGGACGCTGCGATACGGCTGAGACTCACGTGACAGATGTTCCTCACTCATCGGACTACTCCACCACAACGCAACTCTCGGATAGAGTCATCCTGTGAGTCTTTACCGGAGCCGCTCGACCGGGGTGGCGTGAGCGCCGACCGCCGCGACGACGCGGTGCGCAGCCTCCGGGAGGTGATCCTCGCCGGTGAGCGGTACCGTCAGGTGTTCGCGCGGCAGACCCAGCTCGGGGTCACCGAGACCCAGGCCCTCAGCTACCTCGCGATCTACGGCAGCCGGGGTCAGAACGACCTGGCCACCGATCTCGGACTGACCAGCAGCGCCGGAACGGCACTGGTGGACCGGCTGGAGCGGGAAGGCATCGCTCGACGATCACCGCATCCGTCCGACCGGCGCCGGCTCGTCGTCCAGCTCACCGACAAGGGCCAGGGGGTCGTCAACCAGAGCCATCGGCTGCTGGCCAGCTCCTTCGACCGAGTGCCGATCGAGTCCCTCCGCTCCCTGACCACCACCCTGCATGCCCTGGCCGAGGATCTGCGGCGGGCCTTGGACAGCGCCGGCTCCGAACCGCCGCACGAGTAGCGATCGGCCGCCCGGGACGGCGTCGGGCGGCGAGCCCGCGACCGGGACCTCGCCGGCGCCCCTGACTGGCGCCGACGATGGCCCGGCACTGCCACCGACCACGAGGGCCTGACCGGGGACGCCCGGCCTCCATGGAGGGGGGAACCCCCCCAGCAAGAGCGCAGTGGGAGGAAGGCTAGCGGCCGCGAGGGGGTCGCGCTGGTGATGCGTGAAGTTCCCCCGGCGACCTCGTCCGCCGCCCGGGTCCTGACAGGATGGGCACCGTGGCGAAGCCGTCCCCACCGGGTGGCACCCCGGCCGTCGACGCCCTGACCAGGGCGGGTGTCGCCTTCACCCTGCACTCCTACGAGCACGCCGAGACCTCGACGTCCTACGGGGACGAGGCGGCCGAGCGCTTGGGAATCGACCCGCGCCGGATCTTCAAGACGCTGCTGGCCGATGCCGGCGGTGAGCTGGTGGTGGCGGTGGTCCCGGTGGCCGGGCGGCTCGACCTCAAGGCGCTCGCGGTGGCGGTCGGCCGCAAGAAGGCGGGACTGGCCGATCCGCGGGCCGCGACCCGTGCCACCGGCTACGTGCTGGGCGGGATCTCCCCGCTGGGCCAGCGCAGCCGGCTGCGTACGGTCGTCGACGCGAGCGCGGAGGGGTTCCCCACCATCTACGTCTCGGCGGGACGTCGTGGGCTCCAGGTCGAGCTCGCCGCCGCCGACCTAGTCGCCGTCACCGCGGCCCACACTGCCCCCGTCACCGCTCTCCCCGCCGGCTGAGGCGAGCCTGGGGGGCCGGATGGGACGTGGTTCCTCGTCGTCCCGGCCGAGCGACGCGCCGAGCAGGACCGGCACCACCGCCGCGAACGGCCACGTCATCAGCGACACCCAGGCCCGCAGCGTCAGCTCGATCGGCACCACGTCCCCGGGGGCCGCGGCGGCGAGCCGGGCGACGAAATCGCCCGGACCCAGCTGGAAGCCCACCGCCCAGCAGGCCAGGGCGGCGCCCAGTGCGCCCAGCGTCACCACCGGGACCAGCACCCAGCCGGCGGCCCGGAACAGCCGCCACCCGAGCAGACCGAATCCGACGCCCAGCATGATCCCGATCACACAGAACCAGGCGTCACCGGCGAAGAACCGGGTCAGGCCCCGCTCGGTGGTGGTCGCGCGCCCGCTCGCGGCCAGCGTGTACGTGGCCAGGTCGACTACCCACCACCAGAGCACCCCGGCCAGGGCCCCGGCGCCGCTGCAGGCCAGCGCGAAGGCGACCAGCCGCGCCACCAGCCGGGACGAAGGGCCGACCCGCTGCGGCCGGTCCGACCCGGTCGGCACCCCCGAGCCCGGCGATGCGGCGGCGCCCGCGGAGGCTAGGACGCCAGGCACGACGGACCCAGCAGGGCCTTGAGGTCGGCCATCAGCGGCTGGGACGGGGTGACCCGCAGGCCGTGGTCCAGCCGCATCACCGTGGTCCGGCCCGAGGACAGCAGCCGCAGCCGGACCTCGGTCATCCCGGGGTGGGACGACAGCACCTCCCGCAGCTGCTGCACCACCGGTGGGGTGCAGCGCATCGCCGGCAGCGAGATGACCACCGGCCCGGAGGGCGCGTCGCTGATGTCGGGCAGGGTCAGCTCGGAGGCGTTGACGGACACCGAGTCGTCGTCGGACTTCACCCGGCCCCGGACCCGGACCACGGTGTCGGTCGCCAGCACCGTCGACACCAGCTCGTAGGCCTTGGGGAACAGCAGCACCTCCACCGACGCCTCGAGGTCCTCGACGGTGAGCACCGCCCAGATGTCGCCGCGCTTGGTGGTCTTCCGGGTCACCGCCGTGATCATCCCGGCGATCGTCACCTGACCCTCGCGCGGGCCGTCGTCGCCGATCAGCTCCCCGATGCCGATGTCGCGCTCGGCGAGCAGGATGTGCTCCAAGCCCTGCAGCGGGTGGTCGCTGACGTAGAGGCCCAGCATCTCCCGCTCGAACCCCAGCTTGGTGCGCTTGTCCCAGTCCGGCAGATCAGGCACCGAGCCGGTCAGCGCCGGGTCCAGGCCGCCCCCCTCGCCGAACCCGTCGGCGAACATGCCGTCGCCGAACAGGTCGTCCTGACCGTGGGCGGAGTTGCGCTTGAGGTCGATCACGCCGTCGACCGCCGACTCGTACACGCTCATCAGGGCCCGCCGGCTGTGGCCCATCGAGTCGAAAGCTCCGGCCTTGACCAACGACTCGATGACCCGCTTGTTGCAGACCACGAGCGGCACGCCGTCGAGGAACCCGTGGAAGTTGGCCGCCTTGCCCTTCTCCTCCCGGGCGGCGACGATGCCGTCCACCACGTTGTGGCCGACGTTGCGGACGGCGGTGAGCCCGAACCGGATGTCGGTCCCCACCGGGGTGAAGTTGGCGGCGGACTCGTTGACGTCCGGCGGCAGCACCTGGATGCCCATCCGCCGGCACTCGCCGAGGTAGATGGCCATCTTGTCCTTGTCGTCGGCCACCGACGTCAGCAGGGCGGCCATGAACTCGGCCGGGAAGTTGGCCTTGAGGTAGGCCGTCCAGTAGGAGACGAGCCCGTACGCCGCGGTGTGGGCCTTGTTGAACGCGTAGTCCGAGAACGGCACCAGGACGTCCCACAGGGCCGTGGTGGCGGCCGCGGAGTAGCCGTTGGCCCGCATCCCGTCCGAGAAGGGGACGAACTCGGCGTCCAGGATCTCCTTCTTCTTCTTCCCCATCGCGCGGCGCAACAGGTCGGCCTGGCCCAGGCTGTAGCCGGCCACCTTCTGGGCGATGGCCATCACCTGCTCCTGGTACACGATCAGGCCGTGGGTGGTGCCCAGGATCTCCTCGAGCGGCTCGGCCAGCTCCGGGTGGATCGGGGTGATCTCCTGCTTGCCGTTCTTGCGCAGCGCGTAGTTGGTGTGGCTGTCGGCCCCCATCGGGCCCGGCCGGTAGAGGGCCAGCACCGCGGAGATGTCCTCGAAGTTGTCCGGACGCATCAGCCGCAGCAGTGAGCGCATCGGACCGCCGTCGAGCTGGAAGACCCCCAGCGTGTCGCCGCGGCCCAGCAGCGCGTAGGTCGCCGGGTCGTCCAGCGCCAGCTCCTCCAGCACCAGGTCGAAGCCCCGGTTGCGGGTGATGTTGGCCACCGCGTCGTCCAACACCGTCAGGTTGCGCAGGCCGAGGAAATCCATCTTGATCAGGCCCAGCGACTCACACGTCGGGTAGTCGAACTGGGTGATGATCGCGCCGTCCTGCTCGCGGCGCATGATGGGGATGATGTCGATCAGCGGCGCCGAGGACATGATCACGCCGGCCGCGTGTACCCCCCACTGCCGCTTCAGACCCTCCAGTCCGGTGGCCGTGTCCACCACCTTGGCGACCTCGGCGTCGGAGTCGTAGAGAGCGCGGAACTCCCCGCCCTCGTTGTAGCGCTTGTCGCCGGTGTCGAACAGCTTCGACAGCGAGACGTCCTTGCCCATCACCGGCGGCGGCATGGCCTTGGTGATCCGCTCCCCCACCGCGAACGGGTAGCCAAGCACGCGCGAGGCGTCCTTGACAGCCTGCTTGGCCTTGATGGTCCCGTAGGTGACGATCTGGGAGACGCGGTCCTCGCCGTACCGCTGGGTGACGTAGTTGATCACCTCGCCACGCCGGCGCTCGTCGAAGTCGATGTCGAAGTCGGGCATCGAAACCCGGTCGGGGTTCAGGAAGCGCTCGAAGATCAAGCCGTGCTGCAGCGGGTCGAGGTCGGTGATCCGCATCGCGTACGCGGCCATCGACCCCGCCCCCGACCCACGGCCGGGCCCGACCCGGATGCCGTTCTCCTTCGCCCAGTTGATGAAGTCGGCCACCACCAGGAAGTACCCGGAGAAGCCCATCTGGGAGATGACGCCGGCCTCGAAGTCGGCCTGCTTGCGCACCTCGGCCGGGATGCCGTCCGGGAACCGGCGGGCCAGCCCGGTCTCCACCTCGCGCACGAACCAGGAGTCCTCGCTCTCCCCCGGCGGGCACGGGAACCGGGGCATGTACGTCCCGCTGCCCTCGCTGAAGCTGACGTCGCAGCGTTCGGCGATGGCCAGCGTGTTGTCGCAGGCCTCGGGCAGCTCCGCGAACAGCGCGCGCATCTCCGCCGGCGACTTCAGGTAGTAGCCGTCGCCGTCGAACTTGAACCGGTTGGCGTCGGCCATCGTCGAGCCGGACTGCACGCACAGCAGTACCTCGTGGGCGGCGGCATCCTCCCGGTGGGCGTAGTGCAGGTCGTTGGTGGCCACCAGCGGCAGATGCAGGTCCTTGGCGATCCGCAGCAGGTCGGCCCGGACCCGGTTCTCGATGCTCAGCCCGTGGTCCATCAGCTCGACGTAGTAGTTCTCGGCGCCGAAGATGTCGCGGAACTCCGCGGCGCTGGCGACGGCCTGGTCGTACTTGCCCAGGCGGAGGTAGGTCTGTACCTCCCCCGACGGGCAGCCGGTGGTGGCGATCAGGCCGGAGGCGTGCTCGGCCAGCAGCTCGCGGTCCATCCGGGGCTTGAAGTAGTACCCCTCCAGCGAGGCGCGGGAGCCGAGCCGGAACAGGTTGTGCATGCCGGGGGTGTTCTCGGCCCACATGGTCAGGTGGGTGAACGCGCCACCGCCGGACACGTCGTCGCCGCTGGTGGCCTGGTGGGCCTCGCCCCAGCGGACCCGCTTCCGCTCGCTCCGGTGCGTCTTGGGGGTGAGGTAGGCCTCGATCCCGATGATGGGCTTGACGCCGGTCGACGTGGACGCCCGGTAGAACTCGTACGCCCCGAACAGGTTGCCGTGGTCGGTGACGGCGATGGCCGGCATGCCCATCTCGGCGCAGCCGGCGAACAGGTCCGGCACCCGGGCGGCCCCGTCGAGCATCGAGAACTCGGAGTGGACGTGCAGGTGGACGAAGGAGTCCGCCGACGACCGGCCGCCCGATGCACTTCCCGCCATGGACCTGCACTACCTCCGGACGATCGAACCGAACACCTGCTGGGAGCCGCCCAGCGGCCAGGGCTGGGGGAAGTCAGCAGCCGCCAGATTAGTCCGCCCGACCGACAGCATCACCATCCGACGCGCCCCACCGCCGATCCGCGAGATCGCCAGTCCGCCGATCCAGTGTCCACAGGTCGACGCCGACCGGCCCGGCCGCCCCGCACGACCCCACCCCCCTCCTACACGCGATTCGTCCAGGCGCGCGCGAATATTCGCGCGCGCCTGGACGAATCGCGTGTAAGAGGGGTGCGGCAGCCGCGGGGGGCCGCGCCGCCGTGAGCGATCCCCCGGGGTGAAGGATGGGGCGGGTGGTCGTCCTGGTCGTGCAGCACACCCCCGACTGCCCGCCGGGGCGGGTGGGTGGATGGCTGGCCGCCGCCGGCTGCCGGCTGGACGTGGTGCGCTGTCACCAGGGCCAGCCGTTGCCCGGGGCTCTCGCCGGCTACCAGGGCCTGGTGGTCCTGGGCGGTCAGATGAGCGCGTACGACGACGCGCAGCACCCCTGGCTGACCAAGGTGAAGTCGCTGCTCGCCGAGGCCCTCGACCGCGGGGTGCCCACCCTCGGCATCTGCCTCGGCCACCAGCTGCTGGCCGTGGCCACCGGCGGCGTCGTCGCCCCGGCGGCGACGGGTCAGCAGGGCGGCGTCTGGCCCGTGGGGGTCACCGCAGCGGCCGCGGACGACCGGCTGCTGGGCTCGTTGCCCGACGGCGCCGCCGCCGTGCACTGGAACAACGACCTGGTGGTCGGGCTGCCGCCCGGTGCCGTCCAGCTGGCCGCCACCAGCGCCGGCGTCCAGGCCATCCGGGTCGGCCCCGTCGCGTGGGGAGTTCAGTGCCATCCCGAGGTGGACGTGGAGCTGACCCGCCCGTGGGCCGCGGCCGACGTCGCCTCCGGACACCTGGACGCCGAGCTGGCCGCGACCTGGCTGGACCAGATCCGCTCGGCCGACGACGTCCTGGCGGCCACCTGGTCGACGGTCGCCGCCCGGTTCGCCGAGGTGGTGCGGTGCCCGACCGGCTCGCCGTGACCCGGCCGGGCTACTTCCCCCCGCCGTCGGTGGCCAGCTCGACCTCGGTGTCCAGCTGGGCGATCCTCGGGTTGCGCCGCTCCAGCTCCCGGAAGGCCAGGTAGCCCAGCCCGCAGCCGAGGAACCAGCTGAAGTCTCCGCCGTGGGACAGCAGCACATTGGGCGAGTCGGCGAACACGGCACCGCAGACGAGCACCATGACGATGGCCGGGATGCCGCCGATCAGCGTGGCGACCACGGCGTTCGGGTTGTAGCCGTTGCGGAACCAGTACCGGCCGGTCGGCTCCATGGTGTACATGTCGTCGACCCACACCCGCTGTCGGCTGACGGTGTAGTAGCCGGCGATCAGGACGCCGAACAGCGGACCGATCAGGGCGCCGAGGACACCGAGGGTGTAGAGGATGCCGGCGTCGCTGTTGTACCAGTTCCAGGGCGTGAGGATGACCGAGCCGACGGCGGCGATCATGCCGCCCATCCGCCAGCTGATCTTCTTGGGGTTGACGTTGGAGAAGTCGAAGGCCGGGGAGATGAAGTTGGCGACGATGTTGATGCCGACGGTGGCGATGACGAAGGTCAGGCCGCCCAGCAGGATGGCGAAGCCGCTGCCGATCCGCTCGACCGTCTCGATCGGGTCGGTGACCAGCTCGCCGAACACCGGGACGGTGGCCGAGGCGGTGACCACGGTGAGGATGGAGAAGAACAGGAAGTTCAGTGGCAGGCCCAGCCAGTTGCCCTTGCGGACCGCCGCGAAGGAGCGGGCGTACCGGGAGAAGTCGCCGAAGTTGAGCATCGGACCCGAGAAGTAGGACACCACGACCGCCACGGCCGCGATCATCACCGGGATGGAGCCGGCGAAGCTCATCTGCTCGGTGCTGAGGTTCAGGCTGATGTTGCCGATCCCGGCCTTGGCCACCAGATAGATGCAGAGCACGATCATCACCACGTAGACCGCCGGCCCGGCGAAGTCGATGAACCTCCGGATCGCGTTCATCCCGCGCCAGAAGACCGCGGCCTGGGCGGCCCACAGGATGGCGTAGCAGAGGTAGCCGAGCGGGGAGAGCCCCAGGAAGCTGCTCTGGGTCAGCGCCACCGACCCGGGGATGAACTTCAAGAAGACGATCATCAGTGAGGTGGAGGCCAGGTAGGTCTGGACCCCATACCAGGCGATGGCGATGCACCCGCGGATGATGGCCGGGATGTTGGCACCCCGGACCCCGAAGATGGCCCGGTTGATGACCGGGTACGGCACCCCGGTGACCTGGCTGGGCTTGGCCACCAGGTTGCAGAAGACCATCACGATCATGATGCCGACCACCAGCGACACCAGCACCTGCCAGCTGGCGATGCCGAGGGAGAACAGCGCGCCCGCGGTCACGTAGCCGCCGACGCTATGCACGTCCGACATCCAGAAGGCGAAGATGTTGTACGACGACCACGTCTGCTTCTTCAGCGGCGCCAGGTCCTCGTTGGCCAGCCGCTCGTCGTAGAACGGCTTGATCACGCCGGCCCCGGCCCCGTGCCGCTCGGCCTCGAGCTCAGCGTCGGCGCTCACCGACCCGATCTTGGTGTCCTCCGACATGCGTCCTCCCGGGTGCTCGGTGCGCGTACGTCCACTCCTCGTCGACTCCCGTCGGCCACCAGCGACGGTACGAGCCGCGGTGACCCGCTGGGTTTCCTCGGCGTTACCGCGTGTGACGATCACGGACGCTCCGCGCGGGGCCGGTCAGCCGAGCAGGGCGAGCACCTTGGTCACCGTGTTCACGGTACGGGTGGTGGCGCTGGCCCCCACCACGTCAGCGAACCGGGCCGCCAGCCTGCTCCGGGCCTGCCCGTCGCCGTAGTGCACCCAGATCTCCGACCCGCGGACCGCGAACGGCTCCCGGTCGGTGGCCCACTCGGCCAGCCGCCCCTCGACCCCGGCCGGCACGGCGCGCATCAGGAAGGACACGGTCACGTACCTGCCGTCCCGGTCCGGGAACGGGTTGTGCCGGAGGGTCTCCGCAAGCGCCGCCCGGCTCCGCACCGCCACGTCGATCCGGCGGCCGAACTCATCCTCGAGCGCGCGCTCCAGCTCCCGGACCAGGGTGGCCGGCTTCCCGGCCGCGGTGAAGACCACGTTCCCGCTGTTGATGTAGGTCCGGACGTCCTGCCAGCCGATCTGCTCCGCCAGCTCGCGCAGACGCGGCATGGCGACCTTGTTGCTCGGCCCCAGGTTGACCCCCCGGAGAAAGGCCGCATACGCCGTCACGCCGCCATTCTGCTCCTGACCACCGGCGAGCGCCCGACCACCCGCGAAGGGTCAGACCCCTTCGAGGCGCCCTTGCCGCTGGCGGATGAACAGCGCCCAGGTCACTGCGCAGCAGACGGCGTAGAAGAGGATGAAGGCGACCACGGCGCCGTCGCCGTTCTTCAGGGTGAGGAACGACTGCCGGAAGGCCAGGTTGACCAGCACCCCGCCGAACGCGCCAATGGCCCCGGCCAGGCCGATCAGCGCTCCGGAGCGACGCACCGCCCGCTGGTCGGCCTCGCCCAGGTCGGCTCCCGCGCCGACCTCGGTCTGGGCCTTGGCGTGGAAGATGGCCGGGATCATCTTGTAGGTCGACCCGTTGCCGACGCCGCTGAACACGAACAGCAGCACGAACCCGATGATGTAGACCGGCAGCGACCGGATCTGGGCGGCGAGCAGCACGATCCCGGCGCCGACGGCCATCGCGATGAAGGTGTGGAACGTCACCACCGACCCCTTGAACCGGTCGGCCAGCGCACCCCCGACGGGTCGGATCAGCGAGCCGAGGAGCGGCCCGAGGAAGGTGAGGGCCGACGCCTTGACCGCGGTGGAGAACTGGTCCGGGAACTGCACCAGCAGGACCTGGCCGAAGGCGAAGCTGAAGCCGATGAAGGACCCGAAGGTGCCGATGTAGAGCAGCGACATGATCCAGGTCTCGCGGTGCCGGGTCACCTCCCGGATCGCGCCCTTGGCGTTGCTGGCCTGGGCCAGGTTGTTCATGGTCACCGCGGCGCCGATCGCGGCCAGGATGATCAGCGGGATGTAGATCGCGACCATGGCCCGGGGATACTGGGTGCCCAGCGTGGCGAGGACCAGCAGGCCCACCAGCTGGACCACTGGCACCCCCAGGTTGCCGCCCCCGGCGTTGACCCCGAGCGCCCAGCCCTTCAGCCGGGCCGGGAAGTAGTGGTTGATGTTGGTCATGGAGGAGGCGAAGTTGCCGCCGCCGACCCCGGCGAACAGCGAGACGACCAGCAGGGTCGTGAACGAGACCCCGGGCTCGAGCACGACGGCGATCAAGGTGGTCGGGATGAGCAGCAGCAGGGCGCTGACGATCGTCCAGTTCCGGCCGCCGAAGATCGCGACCGCGAACGTGTACGGGATCCGCAGCCCGGCTCCGACCAGGGTCGGCAGCGCGGTGAGCAGGAACTTCTGGGCCGGGTTGATGCCGTACTCGGGGCCGAGGAACAGCACCAGCACCGACCACAGGCTCCACACCGAGAAGCCGATGTGCTCGCTGAGGACGGAGAAGATGAGGTTGCGGCGGGCGGTCGCCTTGCCCTGGCTGTGCCAGAACTCGGCGTCCTCGGGGCGCCAGTCGTCGATCCAGCGGCCGCCGATGCGCGGCCGGAGGGCCGGGGTCTGCGTGGTGGTCATCAGGGGTTCCTCGGGGTCGGGTGCGGTTCGGGGAGGCCCGGCCGTGGCCGGGGTGGTGATCAGTCGGCGACGAGCACGATCTCGGTGTCGTCGGTGCGGACGGGGTAGCTCCGCAGCGGCTCGGCGCCGGTCGTGGAGCATCCCGTGCTGAGGTCGAACGCGTTCAGGTGCAGGGGGCAGAGCACGATCCGGTCGTCGATCTGCCCGTCGGCGATCGGTCCCCCCTTGTGCGGGCAGAGCGCGGACAGCGCCCGCAGGGAACCGTCCTTGAGCCGGAACACGGCGACCTGGTGCCTGCCCACCGCGAAGGCCCTGCCCTCGCCGCGGGGGATCTGCTCGAGCGGCCCGAGCCGGTGCTCGGCGCCGGGCGGCGAGGGAGTCCCGTTGGGCCCGGGGGACGATCCGCCCGGTGAGGCCACGGCGGTCACCACGGTCCTCCCAGCAGCTCGGTGGCCCGGTCCCGCGGCACGTGCGGCAGCACCTCCAGGGGCAGCGAGGTCCGGAACTGCCCGGGCGTCACCGGCTCGCGACCCTGGGTCCACGGGTCGACGTAGCGGTCGGCGTGCTCCTGCACCGCGGCGTCGAGACGCTCGGCGATGCCCTCGCTGTCCTCCACCACCACCGCCCGGACGTGGTCCAGGCCCACCCGCGGCACGAAGGCGTAGGTGCGCTCCAGCCACTTTGCGTTCTCGCGGTAGTACTGCAGGAAGCGGCCGGTGATGATCTTGGCCTGCTCAGCGTCGTCGACCGTGCAGAGCAGGTCGCCCTTGCGGATGTGGGCCCCGGCGGCCCCGCCGACGTAGATCTCCCACCGGCCGCCCTCGATGGCCACGATGCCGACGTCCTTGACGTAGGACTCCGCGCAGTTGCGCGGGCAGCCGGACACCGCCAGCTTCATCTTGGCCGGGCTCTCCATGCCCTGCATCCGGGTCTCCAGCTCGATCCCGAGCTTGGTCGAGTCGCCGGTGCCGAACCGGCAGAACTCCTGGCCGACGCAGGTCTTGACCGTCCGGAAGGACTTGCCGTACGCGTACCCGGACGGCATGTCCAGGTCCGCCCAGACCCCCGGCAGGTCCTCCTTCTTGATCCCCAGCAGGTCGATCCGCTGCCCGCCGGTCAGCTTGACCATCGGCACGCGGTACTTGTCGGCCACGTCGGCGATCCGCCGCAGCTGGTCCGGGGTGGTCACCCCACCGCGCATCTGCGGGACCACCGAGAAGGTGCCGTCCTTCTGGATGTTGGCGTGCACCCGGTCGTTGATGAACCGGGCGTCCTTCTCGTCCACGCAGTCCTCGCCCCACATCATCTTCAGCAGCGAGGCCAGCCCCATCTTGGACTTGGCGTCCTCGGCCCCCGACGGGGCCAGGGCCGCGAACACCGCCGAGGGCGACCGCAGCCCCTGCTCGCGGATGGCGGCCATCAGGCTCGGCTTGTCCATCGGGATGCCCGGCACGTAGTAGTGCACCGAGGGGTCCTCCTCGACCGAGCCGTCGGCGGCGAACTCGACCACCTGCCGGACCAGCAGCTTGCAGGAGCCGCAGCCCTTCCCGGCCCGGGTGGCGTCCATCACGCCGGTGACGGTCTTGACCCCGCCCTTGACCGCCGCGCAGATGGCCCCCTTGCTGACGCCGTTGCAGTTGCAGACCTGCGCGTCGTCGGCCAGCTCGGCCACGCCCACCTCGGCCGTCGGTCCGCCGAGGTCGAACATCAGCTCGACCCGCTGCTCGGGCAGCGGCAGCCCCCGGTCGAAGGCTTGCTGCAGGAAGGCCACCTTCTTGCTGTCCCCGAGCAGGGTGGCCCCGACGACCTTGCCGTCGCGGATGATGATCGACTTGAACGTGCCCTTGCTGGGCTCGGAGAACACGATGTGCTCGTCGCTGTCCCGCTCCGGCTCCGTCAGACCCATCGAGGCGACCTCGACCCCGGCCACCTTCAGCTTGGTGGCCGTCCGTGAACCGAGGTACGCGGCGTCCGGGTCGGCCCCGGTGATCACGTCGGCGAGCACCACCGCCTGCTCCCACAGCGGGGCGACCAGGCCGTACACCTGACCGCGGTGCTGGACGCACTCCCCGACCGACCAGATCGAGGTCTCGTCGGCGACCCGCATCTGGTCGTCCACGACGATGGCCCGCTCGACGCTCAGCCCGCTCAGCACCGCGACGTCGGTGTTGGGCCGGATCCCGGCCGCGATCACCACCAGGTCGCACTCGATCTCGGTCTCGTCGCGCAGCTTCAGCCCGCGGACCTTGTCCGGCCCCCAGATGGCCACCGCGCGGTTGTTGGTGAAGGTGCCGATGCCGAGCTCGGCCATGCTGCGCCGGAGCACCTCGCCCCCCTCGCGACCCAGCTGGGCGTTCATCAGCCACCGGCCGGAGTGGATGACGTCAACCTCGATGCCGTGGCTCTGCAGCCCGCGGGCCGCCTCCAGGCCGAGCAGTCCACCCCCGATCACCACCGCACGGTGGTGGTCGTCTCGGGTGGCGTACTCGACCATGCGGCGGGTGTCGTCGATGGTGCGGAAGGCGAACACGCCCGGCAGGATCGCCTGGTCGGGGTCGTAGAGCCCGTCCATGGGCGGCATGAACGACCGGCTGCCGGTCGCGATGATCAGCTCGTCGTAGGGGGTCACCCGGCCGTCGTCGGAGAAGACAACCTTGGCGAACTTGTCGATCCGCTCGACCCGGACCCCGGCGTGCAGGGTGATCTCGTTCTCCGCGTACCACTCCAGGCTGTTGAGGAAGATGTCGGCGTCGTTCTCCTCGCCGGACAGCACGTGGCTGAGCAGGATCCGGTTGTAGTTGCCGTACGGCTCGTCACCGAACATGGTGATGCTGAACAGCTCGGCGCCGTTCCGGGCCAGGATCTCCTCCACGGTGCGGGCGCCGGCCATCCCGTTGCCGATCACCACCAGCCGGCGCCGGCCGTCGTCGGGTCCGGCGTCGGTGTGCGGGCGACGCATCAGGTCGGTCATTCCGACGCTCCTCGCCGGAGCGGCTGGCTCTCGCTGCGCTCGTTCGGTCCCATCAGTGCTCCACCAGCCCCAGGTCGACCACCAGGTAGCCGCTGACGCCGGAGTCGGCGATCAGCTGGAGCTCGACGGCCGAGCCGCCCTCGATGTCCTCCACCACCCGCAGCGGGACGTGCACGTCGCCCTTCGCCCCGATCGGGAAGTAGCGCATCGGCACGCCGTCGCGCATCAGCACGACTGTGACGAGCTGGTCGCTGCTGTTGCCCCCGCGGAAGTACAGCGCCTGGCTGATCACCCCGTCCGGGACCACGTAGCTCAGGTCGCCGCTCAGCGGGGCCGGCTTGTCGGTGCCGGCACCCTCGAACGGGTAGACCCCTTGCAGGAAACGGTTCGAGCTGATCATCTTCAGGTCCTTTCGGCGGGCGGGGTGGAGCAGCTGGTTGAGGGTCGGAGGGGTGTGGGCGGACTGCGCCGTGTGCGTCGGGGCCCGGGCGAGCAGGTGGTGGTCGTCGGGATCGCCGATCCGGGCCACCCGGACCGCGCAGGCCTTGAAGGCGGGCATCCGGGAGTACCGGTCCAGCACCGGGTTGGTCAGCGCGTTCGCGGCGGAGACCCCACCCCAGTGGAACGGCACGAAGACCGTGTCCGGACGGATCTCCTCGGTCACCTTGGCGCGGAACGTCGCGGTCCCCCGCCGGGAGGTGAGCTCGACGATGTCGCCCGGCCCGACGGTGAGCGTGCGGGCCAGGTGCGGATGCAGCTGGGCCTCGGGCTGGACGTGCGCCTGGGCGACGGTCGGCACCCGCCGGGTCTGGGTGCCGCTCTGGTACTGCGCCATCAGCCGACCGGTGGTCAGCACGTACGGGAAGTCGGGGTCCGGGGTCTCGATCGGCGCGGCGTACTCGACCCGCAGGAACCGCGCCCGACCGTCCGAGGTGGGGAAGGAGTCGTCGAACAGCCGGGGCGTGCCCGGGTGGTCCAGCGAGGGGCACGGCCAGAAGACGCCGTGCTCCGCCTCGATCCGTTCGTAGGAGATCCCCGCGTAGTCGGCGATCCCACCCGCCGAGGCGCGTCGCAGCTCGTCGAAGACCACCCGGGGGTCGTCAGAGAAGAACTGCCCCCGACCGAGCCGGTCGGCCAGGGCCTTCATCAGCTGGAGGTCGTCCAGCACCCCCTCGGGTGGCGGCAGGGCCCGTCGGCGGCGGATCACCCGGCCCTCGAGGTTCGTCATGGTGCCCTCCTCCTCGGCCCACTGGGCGGTCGGCAGCACCACGTCGGCCAGCTCGGCGGTCTCGGACAGGAACATGTCGGAGACCACCAGCAGGTCCAGGTCGGCGAGACGGCTGCGGACCCGGTTCACGTCGGGCGCCGAGACGGCGATGTTCGAGGCGAGCACCAGCAGGGCCCGGACGCCGCCGTCGGCCCCCATCCGGTCGAGCATCTCGAACGCGGACAGGCCGGGCCGGGGCAGCTCGTCGGGATCGATCCCCCACACGGCGGCGACGTGGGCGCGGTCGCGGGCATCGGACAGCTTCCGGTAGCCGGGCAGCTGGTCCGCCTTCTGGCCGTGCTCCCTCCCGCCCTGGCCGTTGCCCTGGCCGGTGATCGTGCCGTACCCCGACGCCGGCCGGCCGGGCAGACCGAGCGCCAGCGCCAGGTTGATGAACGCCTGGGCGGTGTCGGTGCCGGTGCTGTGCTGCTCGGCGCCTCGGGCGGTCAGGATCATCGCCGACCGGGACTCGGCCAGCCAGCCCACGGTCTGCTCCAGGTCGGCCACCGGGACCCCGGTGATCCGCTCCACCCGGTCCGGCCAGTAGCCGGCCAGCCCGGCCCGGACGGCCGCGAACCCGGTGGTGCGGGCCGCGATGAACTCCGCGTCGACAGCGCCGGTCTTGATCGCGAGGTGCAGCAGACCGTTGGCCAGGGCCAGGTCGGTCCCGGGCACCGGCTGCAGGTGCAGGGTCGATCCGGCGGCGGTCGCGGTCCGCCGCGGGTCGACGACCACGTGCTTGGCGCCGGCGGCGCGCCCGGCGTCGAAGAACTGCATGGCTGGGGGCATGGTGGCCGCCGGGTTGGACCCGACGAGCAAGATCATCTCTGCGTCGGCGACGTCGGCCAGCGGGAACGGCAGCCCGCGGTCGATCCCGAGCGCCCGGTTCGCCGCGGTGGCCGCCGACGACATGCAGAAGCGGCCGTTGTAGTCGATCATCGCGGTGCGGAGCGCGACCCGGGCGAACTTGCCGAACGCGTACGCCTTCTCGTTGGTCAGCCCGCCGCCGCCGAAGCATCCGACGCCGTCCGGCCCGTACCGCTGCTGCACCGACCGGATCCCGGCGGTGACCAGCCGGAGGGCGTCGTCCCAGCCGGCCGGCACCAGCGGGCTGGAGCGGTCACCCGGGGTGTCCCGGACGAGCGGGGTGAGCAACCGCTGCGGGTGGTCCAGCAGTGAGGCGGCGCTCCACCCCTTGGAGCACAGACCGCCCTGGTTGGTCGGGAAGTCCGGCTGCGGGAGGAGCGTGGCGGGCCGATCCCCTGCGACCATGCTGATTCCGCACTGCAGCGAACAGTACGGGCAGTGGGTGAGGGTCGGGTCAGCGCTCACGTCGCCCATCGTCGGAGAACCCTGTTACAGCGCACGGTGGCGAGCGTTACGGGCCGTTCACCATCGGCTCACAGCCCGGGCCGCTCGACGTGAGGCCGGTGCAACACCGATGACACACGGTTGCCACCCGGCCTGGCCGACCCGTCGGGTGACGGCGGTGTTACAGCCGTCTCACACCCGGCGACTCCGGATCGTGACCAGCGTGAAGCGTGCGGGTTACATCCGGGAAACCGGCAGGTAATGGGGAGTGCCTACGCTGAGGAGCACTCGACCCCGGGAGCGACATGCAGCTGGATCTGGACGTCACCGGGCACCGCATTCTGGTCGTCGGCCGCTGGCCCGACAGTCGGCGGGCCGTGCGCCGCTACCTCGCCGCCGGGGCCCGGGTCACCGCCGTCGTGGACGGCGCCGTGCCCCCGACGGACGAGCGGCCGAGCACGGTGCGCTTCGTCGAGCTCCCCGCCCCCAGGGACACCTCGGGTCTGCTGCGCCTGCTCGGGCCCGCCTGGCTGCTGGTCTCGGTCGGTCTTCCGCTGCCCCGCCCGGTGGGACAGCTGGCCGCCCGGCTGAAGCTGCCGGTGACCACCGAGCCGGCGGCGCGCCGTGAAGGCTCGGTGACCCTGGTCGGCGGCGGGCCGGGGACCGGGCAGCTGCTCACCGTGGCGGCCCTGGAGGCTCTGCGGGACAGTGACGTCGTCTTCTACGACCGGCTGGCGCCGGCCGCGGAGCTGCGCCGGCTGGCCCCCCAGGCCGACCTCGTCGACGTCGGCAAGACCCCCTACCACCACCGGACCCCGCAGACCCGGATCCAGGAGCTGATGATCAGCCGCGCCGCAGCCGGGGCGACGGTGGTGCGCCTGAAGGGCGGCGACCCGTTCGTCCTGGGTCGGGGGGCGGAGGAGCTGCAGGCCTGCGTGGCCGCCGACGTGGCGGTGCGGGTGGTGCCCGGCGTGTCCAGCGCCATCTCCGTCCCCGCCGCGGCCGGCATTCCGGTCACCTCGCGCGGGCACAGCCGCTGCTTCACCGTCCTGTCCGGTCACATCCCGCCCTCCGACACCGAGCTCGGCGGTCTGGTGGCCACCGGCGGCACCATCGTGGTGCTGATGGGCATGGCGAACCTGACCCAGATCTGCGCCGGCCTGGTCCGATCCGGGATGCCGGCCGGCACCCCGGCCGCGGTCGTCGAGCGGGGGTTCACCGACTCCCAGCGCACGACGCTGAGCACGGTCGCGGGCCTGCCGGGACAGGCCCGGCGCCTCGACGTCACCTCCCCCGCCGTGGTCGTGATCGGGGACGTCGCCGCGTTCGCCGCGCACGGCACCGACCCCGACCGGTCGCTGCTCGGCGCTCCCGAGGCCCTGGCCCGAGCGCGACCGCGGTGAGACGCCGTTGACGAGGGATTCCCGGCCGGCGGCGACGTCCGGGCCGATCGGTGCGCTGCGGGTGGACCAGCTCGCCGGGTTCCGCATCGGGGTGACGTCGGACCGCCGGGCCGCCGACCTGATCTCGGCCCTGGAGCGCCGCGGAGCCCACGTCCTGCACGCCCCGGCGCTGCGGATCGCCCCCAACGACCACGACGACATCCTGGTCACGGAGACCCGGCGGGTGATCGCGGCCCGCCCGGAGGTGGTGATGGTCACCACCGGCTACGGCATGCGCCGCTGGCTGGAGGTGGCGGACGCGGCCGGGCTCGGCGCCGAGCTGACCGCCGTCCTGGACGAGGCGGTGATCATGGCCCGCGGGCCGAAGGCGGTCGGCGCCGTACGGGCCGCGGGGCTCGACGACCCGCGGGCCAGCGAGCACGACACCACCGCCTCGATGGTCGACGACCTGGAGGCGGCCGAGCTGGTCGGCCGCCGGGTGGCCGTCCAGGTCCACGGCTACACCGACGAGGTGCAGCTGGACCGGCTGCGCCGGGTCAGCTCGAGCGTGCTCACCGTGACGCCGTACCGCTGGGTGCCGCCGACGTCGAAGGACCGGCTGGGCCGGCTGATCGAGGCGGCCTGCAACCACCAGCTGGACGCCGTCACCTTCACCAGCGCCCCGGGGGCCACGGCCACGCTCGCCGCGGCGCGGACCCTGGGGCGGGAGGCCCAGCTGGTGGCGGCCCTGCGGGAAGGTGTGCTGGCCGCCGCGGTGGGGCCGATCACCGCCGGGCCGCTCCGCGCGGCCGGGGTGGACCCCGTCGTGCCCGGGCGGCATCGCATGGGCGCCCTGATCCGGTTGGTGTGCGAGTCCCTGGGCGGGCAGCGGGTGCACAAGTTCCGCTCCGGCGGCACGGTGCTGGAGGTCCGCGGCCGGGCCGTGCAGGTCGACGACCGGCAGGTCCTGCTCGGGCCCGGGGCGCTGGCCCTGTTCACTGCCCTGGCTGCCACGCCCAGTGTGGTGCCGCGGGCTGAGCTGCTGGCCCGGCTGTCCGACACCCCCGACGACCACGCCCTTGAGGTCGCGATCAGCCGGCTCCGGCGGTCCCTCGGCGTGCCCGGCCTGATCACCACCGTGGTCCGGCGTGGCTACCGGCTGAACGCGGTCCCGATCACGGACTGAGCGGGCGGGCGATCGTGCCGGGTCAGGTGACCGGTGCAGTCCTCGGCTGCGCCGGCAGGGTCATCCCCGAGCCCCCGGGTCGGCGCCAAGCGGCGGCAGGGCGCCCACCTGCTGGAACACCTGAAGCAGGTTCAGCTCGTCCCAGTGCTCGACGAACATGCCGCCCTCGAGGCGCCAGATGTCGATCGAGCGCATCTCCACCGGGTTGCCGCTGGCCGGGATGCCCATCAGCTCCCCGGTATGGGTGCCGCGGTAGACGAATCGACCCACCACCCGGTCGCCGGCGATCACCAGGTCCTCCATGGTGGCGCTCAAGTCGGGCAGGGCGGCGAAGAACCCGGCCCAGAACTGACGGTTGGCCTCGCGGCCGTCCACGACGAAGGCGTTGTGGTTGAGGTAGTCCTCGGCGACGAACTGGTCAACCAGGTCCGGGTCATGGCGGTTGAGCATGGTCAGGTAGATGTCGGCGAGGTGCTGTGCGGTTGCTGTCATGGTGTCTCTCCCGATCGCGGTGGCTACGTTGCTAGCAACGCTAACTCAGGGAGTGCTTCCAGTCAATAGCACCGCTCGCACCAGTAGCAGTGCTAGAATCCAGCATGGCCATCCAAGACCGTCGACTCCGTGACCGGGCGGCCCGTCGCCGGCTCATCACCGCCACGGCCCGCGTGCTGGCTGAGCGCGAAGGCTGGGACGCGGTGACCACGCGCCGGTTGTCCGCCGAGATCGAGTACAGCCAGCCGGTGATCTACAAACACTTCGCGTCCATGGAGGACCTGGTCGAAGCCGTCGCGCTGGAAGGATTCGGCGAGCTCGCCGAGGACCTGGCCGAATCCCGACGCCACGCAGCACCCGAGGAGGTGCTCGGGGCGGTGGCTCGCGCGTACCGCACCTACGCCGAGGAGAACCCAGCGTCGTACGACGCGATGTTCACCCGCGCCACCCGACTTCGCTTCGGCGCCGAGGACACCGCGGCTCCGCTGTCCGCCGCGTACGCCGAGCTGCGCGCGGCCGTCGCCTCGATCGCCGGCGGGCGAGACGTCGAGACGCTCACCGAGGTGCTGTGGGCCGCGCTGCACGGGCTGGCCACGCTCAGCCGCAACCGCCGGATACGCCCGGGCCACGACACCGACCGCCTCGATCTCCTCGTCGCTCAGTTCCGCGTCGAGGGCTCTCGGGTCGGGGAACCCCAGTGAGGGGGACATTCGAGGCGACGAGTCGGACTGTCTCTTTGGTCTCGCCGCCGGAGCGTCGCTGGTGCTGTGCCGGGCCAGCGACCTCGACGCCCACTGGTTTGGTATCAGCCGAGCGTGCCGCGAGCGACCAGCTTGTCACGCGAGCGCGTGGCGACGTCGTGCCGGCCGACCCGAACGAGGGGTAGCCGACGTACGACGGACCGACCCGCCGGGCCCACCGACGACAGGGTCGGTGAGAACCTACAGCCGCTACGGTCGACCCGGTTATCGTTGCGCCATGGGCCGCAGCAACGGCCTGGCGATGCCGCCGGGAACCGACCCCGTCCAGCTGAGGCGGTATCTCGGTCGCGCCCATGACGACTTCGTGGCCACCGGGTCGCTGGACCCGGCCGTACGGCAGGTGGTCCTCGACTCCTGGCGCCGCAGCGTGGGCAGCGGCGTCGACCCGGAGAGCTCGATGGCCCCGATCCGGATGGACGAGGACCGGCTCGCAGATGTCCGGGCCTCGCACCCGCTGGCCCCGGTGATGCCCGTCATCCGCCGGCTGCTGGTGGAGAGCGCGGCGGAGGCCGGGCTGCTGGTGGCGGTCAGCGATGCCGCCGGCCAGCTCCTGTGGGTGGAGGGGTGCCCGAACCTCCGGGCCCGGGCGGAGGGCATGCACTTCCTGCCCGGGGCCGACTGGAGCGAGAGCAGCGCCGGCACCAACGCCCCGGGTACCGCCCTGGCCCTGGGGGCGGCCGTGCAGATCTTCGGGCCCGAGCACTTGGTCCGCCAGGTGACCCCGTGGAGCTGTTCCGCGGCACCGATCCGCGAGCCCGATACCGGCGCCGTGCTCGGGGTCCTGGACATCACCGGCGGGCCCGAGATCGCCGGGCCGCAGACCCTGGCCCTGGTCCGGGCCACGGTCGCCGCCGTGGAGGCCGAGCTCCGCCTGGACCGGCTGGGTCCGGCCGAGCCGCCGACGGCCGGTGCTGCGACGTCGGGATGGTCCGCGCCCCGGCTGGAGGTGCTCGGCCGCCGGGGCAGCCGGCTCAGCTACGGCAGCACCACCACCGTGCTGAGCCTGCGGCACAGCGAGATGGCACTGCTGCTGGCCGATGCCCCGGACGGGCTGAACGCCGGCGAGCTGGCCGTGGCGCTGAGCCACGACGACCAGGCTCAGGTGACCATCCGAGCCGAGCTCTCCCGGCTGCGCCGCCAGCTGGGCCCGCTTCGGCTGACCTCCCGGCCCTACCGGCTGGAGCTGGGAACCGACCTCGCCGAGCTCCGCGCGGATCTGGCCGGTGGTCGTCTGCGCCGGGCGGTGGCCCGGTACCGGGGGCCGATCCTGCCCGCCTCGGACGCGCCGGCGGTGGTCGCCCTGCGCGACGCCGCGCACCGCCAGCTCCGCAGCCGGCTGATGAGCGGCGCCGACCCGGATGCCCTGCTGGCGTTCGCCGACACCCCGTACGGCCGGGAGGACCTGGAGATCTGGGAGCACGTGCTGGACGCCCTGCCCACCACCTCCCCTCGCTACGCCGAGGCCCAGGACGTCGTCCAGCGGCTGGACGCCGAGCTCGCCGGCTGAGCCCGTTCGCCCGAGCCCGACCTCCTGAGCCCGTACCCCCCGGGGCCCGCAGCCCCGGCGGTCGGCGGGTCTGCATAGGGTGACGGGGTGCCCGACATCCGCGATCCGCTGTGGTGGCGCCACGCCGTCGTCTACCAGGTCTATCCCCGCTCCTTCGCCGACGCCGACGGCGACGGCACCGGGGACGTCCCGGGCATCATCGCCCGACTCCCGTACCTGGCCGGCCTCGGCGTGGACGCGGTCTGGGTGAGTCCCTGGTACCCCTCGCCGATGGCCGACGGCGGCTACGACGTGAGTGACTACTGCGACATCAACCCCGAGTTCGGCACCCTCGCCGACGCCGACGAGTTCGTCGCGCAGGCCCACGCGCTGGGGCTGCGGGTGCTGATCGACCTGGTGCCCAACCACAGCAGCGACCAGCATCCCCGGTTCGTCGCGGCACTGCAGTCGGCCCCGGGTTCGCCGGAGCGCGACCGCTACCTCTTCCGTGAGGGGAAAGGCCCGGACGGCGGGCAGCCGCCCAACAACTGGCCGTCCATGTTCGGGGGCGGCGCCTGGCAGCGCACCACCGACCCCGACGGCCGGCCCGGCCAGTGGTACCTGCATCTGTTCGCCCCCGAGCAGCCGGACTGGAACTGGGAGAACCCGGCCGTGGCCGACGAGTTCGACGCCATCCTCCGGTTCTGGTTCGACCGCGGGGTGGACGGCTTCCGGGTCGACGTAGCCAACTCGATGGCCAAGGAACCGGGGCTGCCGGACGTCGCGGTGGATCCGGCCACCGGACGGCCGGCCGCGCACGTGATGACCGGAACGCCCTACATGAACCAGCCGCACGTGCACGACATCCTCCGTCGGTGGCGGCAGGTGGCCGACGCGTACGCGGGGACCGCGCAGGGCGCCCGGGTGTTCGTCTCCGAGGCCTGGGTGACACCGGCCGCAGAGCTCGCCCGCTACGTCCGCGCGGACGAGATGCACACGACGTTCAACTTCGACGCGCTGCTGTGTGAATGGACCGCCGCGTCCCAGCGCCACGTGATCGACCTCACGCTCGGCGCAACCGGTGCCGTGGGTGCTCCGGCCACCTGGGTGCTGGCCAACCACGACACGACCCGGGTGGTGACCCGCTACGGACGCCCGATCACCGGGGTGCGGTTCCGGCCCGACGGGGTGGACCCGGACTCCTTCGCCGGGATCGGCAGCGTCCCGCCCGGTCCCACCGACGTCGAGCTGGGTCGCCGCCGGGCGCGGGCGGCCGTGCTCCTGCAGCTGGCCCTGCCCGGCGGTGCGTACGTGTACCAGGGGGACGAGCTGGGCCTGGAGGAAGTGGAGGATCTGCCCGAGGAGCTGTTGCAGGACCCGACCTGGGAGCGGTCCGATCACACCGACCGCGGCCGGGACGGCTGCCGGGTCCCGATCCCCTGGTCGGGCAAGGAGCCGCCGTTCGGGTTCGGGTCGGTGCAGCACCCACCGTGGCTGCCCCAGCCCGAGCACTGGGCGGACCGCACGGTCGCCGTGCAGGACGGGGACCCGGACAGCATGCTCACGCTCTACCGGGCCGCCCTGCACGAACGGCGGTCCGACCCGGCCCTGGGTGACGGCACCCTCAGCTGGGAGACTACCCCGCCGGAGGTGCTGTCCTTCACCCGCGAGCCCGGGTTCCGGTGCGTGGTCAACTTCGGCCCCGAGCCCTTCCCCCTGCCCGACGGCGAGATCACCATCGCCTCCGCCCGCCTCGACGGCCGCCTGCTCCCCCCGACGCCGCCGTCTGGCTCCGCACCGGCTGAGCCGCGGGAAGCGCGCCCGCGTCGGAGCGAAGCGGAGACCCTGAGCACGCAACGTTCGTGCAACGACTTCTCAACCTGCAGGCAACCGGCACGGAACTAGCCTGCCGAGAGCAGCAACCGCTGCGCCTGTCTCTGGCAAGGTCGGTTATCGCCGGCCGGACAAGGATGTCACTGCATGAGTGTCTACGCCCAGCCCGGAACCGACGGCAGCGTCGTCTCCTACCGCAGTCGGTACGAGAACTGGATCGGGGGCGAGTGGGTCGCCCCGGTCAAGGGTCAGTACTTCGACAACCCGTCGCCAGTCAACGGTCAGACGTTCTGCGAGGTGGCGCAGTCCACCGGCGAGGACATCGAGCTGGCGTTGGACGCTGCGCACGCAGCCGCCCCGGCCTGGGGCAAGACCTCCGCCGGTGAGCGCGCGGTGATCTTGAACAAGATCGCCGATCGGATCGAGGACAACCTGGAGATGTTGGCCGTCGGCGAGACCTGGGACAACGGCAAGCCGGTCCGGGAGACGATGGCCGCCGACCTCCCCCTGGCCGTCGACCACTTCCGCTACTTCGCCGGGGCCATCCGGGCCCAGGAGGGCTCGCTCTCCCAGCTCGACGACGACACGGTGGCCTACCACTTCCACGAGCCGCTCGGGGTGGTCGGCCAGATCATCCCCTGGAACTTCCCGCTGCTGATGGCGACCTGGAAGCTCGCCCCGGCCCTGGCCGCCGGCAACGCGGTGGTTCTCAAGCCGGCCGAGCAGACCCCGGCCTCCATCATGCTGCTGATGGAGCTGGTGGCCGACCTGCTGCCGGCGGGTGTACTCAACGTGGTCAACGGGTTCGGGGCCGAGGCCGGCAAGCCGCTGGCGTCGTCCCGCCGAATCCGGAAGATCGCCTTCACCGGCGAGACCACCACCGGGCGGTTGATCATGCAGTACGCCAGCCAGAACCTCATCCCGGTGACACTGGAGCTGGGCGGCAAGAGCCCGAACATCTTCTTCGAGGACGTGGCCCGCACCGAGGACGCGTTCTACGACAAGGCTCTCGAGGGCTTCTCCATGTTCGCGCTGAACCAGGGCGAGGTCTGTACCTGCCCGAGCCGGGCGCTGATCCAGAACTCGATCATCGACTCGTTCCTGCCGGCGGCGACCGACCGGGTGAAGAAGATCGTCCAGGGCAACCCGCTGGACACCGAGACGATGATCGGCGCGCAGGCCAGCAACGACCAGCTGGAGAAGATCCTCTCCTACCTGCAGATCGGGGTGGACGAAGGCGCCCGGGTGATCACCGGCGGCGAGCGGGTGGATCTCGGCGGTGACCTGTCCGGGGGCTACTACGTGGCCCCGACGATCTTCCAGGGCACCAACACGATGCGCGTCTTCCAGGAGGAGATCTTCGGCCCGGTCGTCTCGGTCACGGGCTTCGACGACTACGCCGACGCCATCTCCATCGCCAACGACACGCTCTACGGCCTGGGGGCCGGCGTCTGGTCGCGGGACACCAACACCGCCTACCGCGCCGGCCGGGACATCCAGGCCGGCCGGGTGTGGACGAACTGCTACCACACCTACCCTGCCCACGCCGCGTTCGGCGGCTACAAGTCGTCGGGCATCGGGCGCGAGAACCACAAGATGATGCTGGAGCACTACCAACAGACGAAGAACCTGCTGGTGTCCTACTCCCCGGACGCCCAGGGCTTCTTCTGATGGGTCAGGAACCTCGCCCCAGCGAGGCAGTGCTGAAGGCTGACCGGGTCGCGGTCTCCGCGGAGGCGGCGGAGATGCTCCGCCGCCTCCGCGACCAGCACGGACCCCTGATGTTCCACCAGTCCGGTGGATGCTGTGACGGGTCGTCGCCGATGTGCTACCCGGCGGGCGACTTCATCACCGGCGACGCCGACATCCTGCTCGGCCAGATCGACGCCGGCACGCCCGAGCCGATCCAGGTCTGGATGAGCCGCGAGCAGTTCGCGTACTGGAAGCACACGCACCTGACCATCGATCTGGTCAAGGGTCGGGGCGCGGGCTTCTCGTTGGAGGGACCGACCGGCTTCCGGTTCCTCATCCGGTCACGCCTCTTCACCGACGAGGAGTGGCACAGTCTCGGTGAGTCGGTGACGGACTCGGTGCGTCCGCAGGTCTGAGGCCCCCCTCCTGTGGACCTGCAGACGCGCTGACTCGGCGGCGCTGCCCGTGGCATCACGCCGCGGGCAGCGTCAGCCCCCTCAGGATCCGCGGGCCAGCACCTGCAGCCGGGCGTAGCTCGCGCTGAACTTGTCCTGGTCGATCCGGTTGGACGAGTACTGCCAGAACGTGTAGTACGGCCAGCCGCCGGGAAGCACGCCGGGCGTGCTGCTCCAACGCGCCACCCACAGCGGGTTGGTGTACGCGAACCGTCGGGTGTTGCCAGTGCAGGCCTTCCACCAACCGGCCGTGGTGTAGATGATGGCGTCGCGGCCGGTACGGGCCTTGTAGCGCGTGATGAACGCGGCGATCCAGCCGACCATCTGCGGCTGGCTCAGCCCGTAGCACATCTTCTTGCCGTACGGGTTGTACTCGATGTCGAGCACGCCCGGCAGGGTCTTGCCGTCGTTGCGCCACGCCCCCCCGTACCTGACGAAGTAGTCGGCCTGCGCCGTCCCGCTCTTCCCGCCCGGGTTGGCGAAGTGGTACGCACCGCGGAGCAGTCCGGCGTTGCCCGCGCCGAGGGTCTGGGAGGCGAAGTAGGGGTTCTGGTAGCTCGTGCCCTCGGTCGCCTTGACGAAGGCGAACACCCGGCCCTGCTTCTTGTAGGCCGCCCAGTCGACCTGCTTCTGGTACGCGGACACGTCGATGCCGAGCACACCGGTCATCGCCGTGAGCTTCGGTAGGGCTGAGCGGGCGAGGCCGCTGTCCGGCCGCTCGGCGGAGCGGTGCCGCCAGCCCATGGTGGCGTTGCCCCGCTCGACCCCCGCCTTGCGGGCGGCGGCGCTGGGCGTGCTCGGGTCGTTCCGCGGCAGGCCGTAGGCGGCCCCGGACGAGATCAGCAGCGCCAGCCCGAGGGCCAGCGAGGATCCGACGGCCAGCGGACGGGGGAAGGGACTCTTCATGCCGGATCCTCGGGGAAGGGGCGAGTGGTCAACTCGTCCTTCTCGGCGGGCAGCCTGCCTGAAAGCCCTGAGACTGATGAGTCTGAGAGCACCTTAAGTGAATACTCTGGCATCGCCAAGAGCTACGTCAGATGACCGACACGCCCGCCGAGGGCCGAGCCGGGTCGCGACAGCGACAGTGCGACGATGTGGGTGTCCGAGCAGCGAGGGAGAAGGCCATGTCAGATCAACGACCCGACGACGAGCGCGACCCTGAGGAGTTCGGCAGCCTCAGCGTCGAGGACGACCCGGACGGGACGGTCGATCCCGAGGAGCTCGCCGGCGGCGCGACCGAGGCTGACGACGACGTGCTGCACGCCGACCACACCGAAGAGGACCTCGAGGACTGAACCGGGCGGACCGGCCCCGTTCGAGGCCGCCCCCCCGCCGAGGATCAGGGCGGACGGGTGAACACCTCGAACACGGGTGAGACCGCCACGACCCGACCGAGCGAGCTCGGTCAGTGACCCTGGCTGGTCACCTTCTCCGGACGGATCTCCACCAGCAGCCGCACCTGGTCGCGTCCCCCGAACCAGGGGTAGGGCCCACCCAGATAGCGCTGGGCCAGGCTCTCGATGTGCTCGGCCGCCCCCTCGGCGGTGACCCGCTGCACCGTGCCCCGGACCTGGAAGAACCTCCCCGGCCGCTTGGGGTCCGACACGGTGAGCGCCACCCTCGGGTCGCGCTCGATGTTGCGGACCTTCTGAAAGCCAGCGACGGTGTTGATCAGCACGTGCCGTCCGTCGGTGTCCACCCAGGTCTGGGTCAGCTGCGGGGAGCCGTCCGGCATCGAGGTGGCCAGGTAGCACAGGCTGGACCCGCGCAGCAGGTCCAGCAGCTCGCCGGACAGCTCGATGGCCGCCCCTGACCTCCGCGGGGCGCTCACACCATCATCTGTCGCGCGGTCGGCGGGATCGGCTTCGGCAGCTTGGTCGAGCCGCTGAGGTACTCGTCCACCCCGGCGGCGCAGGCCCGTCCCTCGGCGATGGCCCAGACGATCAGCGACTGGCCGCGGCCGGCGTCGCCGCAGACGAAGACCCCGTCGACGTCGGTGGCGTAGCTGTCGTCGCGGGCCACGTTGCCGCGCGCGTCCAGGCTCACCTCCAGCTGGGCCAGGATGGTGTCGCGCTCCGGTCCCACGAAGCCCATGGCCAGCAGCACGAGCTGGGCCGGCAGCTCCCTGCTCTGTGCCCTCGACCGGCACCACCCGGCCCGCGTCGAACTTCACCTCCGACAGCATCAGCTTGCTGACGTTGCCGTCGGAGTCGCCGAGGAACTCCGAGGTCGAGACCGAGTAGACCCGCTCGCCGGCCTCCTCGTGGGCCGAGGACACCCGGTAGGTCATCGGGTACGTCGGCCACGGCTGGTGGGCGGGCCGCTCGTCCGGCGGCGTGGGCATGATCTCCAGCTGGGTGATCGACTTCGCCCCCTGGCGGATGGCGGTGCCCAGGCAGTCGGCGCCGGTGTCCCCGCCGCCGATGATCACCACGTGCTTGCCCGCCGCCGTGATCTGGTTCTCCACCGTGCCGCCGCGCGCCACCCGGTTGGCCTGGGGCAGGAACTCCATCGCCTGGTGGATGCCGTTCAGCTCCCGACCCGGCACGGGCAGGTCGCGGCCCACCGTCGAGCCGGTGGCCAGCACCACCGCGTCGTACCGCTTCTTGAGCTCGTGGCCGGTGACCGAGACACCGACCTCGACACCGCAGCGGAAGTTGGTGCCCTCGTCCTTCATCTGCCGGATCCGCCGGTCCAGGACCGCCTTCTCCATCTTGAACTCGGGGATCCCGTAGCGCATCAGGCCACCCGGGGCGTCGGCCCGCTCGAAGACCGCCACCGTGTGGCCGGCCCGGGTCAGCTGCTGAGCAACGGCCAGACCGGCCGGACCCGAGCCGACGACGGCGACCGTGCGGCCGGTGTGCCACTCCGGCGGCTGCGCGGTCACCCGCCGCTCGTCCCACGCCTTGTCGATGATCGCGACCTCGACGTTCTTGATCGTCACCGGGTCGCGGTTGATCCCCACCACACACGCCGTCTCGCACGGAGCCGGGCAGAGCCGCCCGGTGAACTCCGGGAAGTTGTTGGTGGCGTGCAGCCGCTCCAGCGCCTCCTCCCAGTCGCTGCGCCAGACCAGGTCGTTCCACTCCGGGATCAGGTTCCCCAGTGGACACCCGGTGTGGCAGAACGGTATGCCGCAGTCCATGCACCGACCGGCCTGCTCGGAGATGATCGGCAGCAGGGCCCGCCCCGGCGACCCGGGGTACACCTCCTTCCAGTCGTGGATGCGCTCCTCGACCGGGCGGCGTTCGGCGACCTTCCGCTCGTACTTGATGAACCCTCGAGGGTCAGCCATGTGCGGCCTCCATCATGCGCGTGGTGGTGGTGGCCTCGTCCAGGCCCTCGTTCTCGGCCTGCTCGCGCGCGGCGAGCACCCGGGCGTAGTCCCGGGGCAGCACCTTGGTGAACCGCTCGACCGCGGTGTCCCACTCGACCAGCAGACGTTCGGCGACCGTCGACCCGGTCTCCTCCTGGTGCCGGGTGACCAGCGCCTTCAGCTCGGCCCGGTCCGACGCGTCCACGGCGACCGGGTCGGCCATGTCGGTGTTCAGCTTCTCCAGGTCCAGGTCGAGCACGTAGGCGACGCCGCCGGACATCCCGGCGGCGACGTTGCGGCCGGTCGGACCGAGGACGACCGCAGTGCCGCCGGTCATGTACTCGCAGCCGTGGTCGCCGAGCCCCTCCACCACGGCGATCGCGCCGGAGTTGCGGACACAGAACCGCTCCCCCACCTGGCCGCGGACGAAGATCTCGCCCGACGTCGCCCCGTAGCCGATCACGTTGCCGGCGATGATGTTGTCCTCGGCCACGAACCCCGCGGCGCGGTCCGGGCGCAGCACGATCCGGCCGCCGGACAGTCCCTTGCCGAGGTAGTCGTTGCTGTCGCCCTCCAGCCGCAGCGTGACCCCGGCCGGCAGGAAGGCGCCGAAGCTCTGCCCGGCCGACCCGATGAACGTGATGTCGATCGTGCCGTCGGGGAACCCCTTGCCCTCGGTGGCCTTGGTCACCTCGTGACCCAGGATGGTGCCGACGGTGCGGTTCACGTTCTTGATCGGGATCGAGGCCCGGATGGCCTCGCCCGTGTCCAGGGCGGGGCGGCAGATCCTGATCAGCTCCTGGTCGAGGGCGAGCCCCAGCCCGTGGTCCTGGGTGGTCGTGCAGTGCCGGGCGGCGCCCTCCGGCAGCTCCGGGCGGTACAGGATCGGTGCCAGGTCGAGGTCGTGGGCCTTCCAGTGCGCCTCGGCCTGAGCGGTGTCCAGCGCCTCCACGTGCCCGATCGCCTCGGCCAGGGTCCGGAAGCCGAGCTGGGCCAGGTACTCCCGCACCTCCTCGGCCACGAACTCGAAGAAGTTGATCACGAACTCCGGCTTGCCGGAGAACTTGGTCCGCAGCTCCTGGTTCTGGGTGGCGACCCCGACCGGGCAGGTGTCGAGGTGGCAGACCCGCATCATGATGCAGCCGCTGACCACCAGCGGCGCGGTGGCGAAGCCGAACTCCTCGGCCCCCAGCAGGGCGCCGATGACCACGTCGCGCCCGGTCTTGAGCTGCCCGTCGACCTGGACCACGATCCGGTCCCGCAGCCCGTTCAGCAGCAGGGTCTGCTGGGTCTCGGCCAGCCCCAGCTCCCAGGGGCCCCCGGCGTGCTTGAGCGAGGTCAGCGGGGCCGCCCCGGTGCCCCCGTCGTGACCGGAGATCAGCACCACGTCGGCCTTGGCCTTGGACACCCCCGCGGCGACCGTGCCGACGCCGACCTCGGCGACCAGCTTGACGTGCACCCGGGCCGACGGGTTGGCGCACTTCAGGTCGTGGATCAGCTGCTTGAGGTCCTCGATCGAGTAGATGTCGTGGTGCGGCGGCGGCGAGATCAGACCCACGCCGGGGGTGGAATGCCGGGTCTTGGCCACCCACGGGTACACCTTCTGGCCGGGCAGCTGCCCGCCCTCGCCGGGCTTGGCGCCCTGGGCCATCTTGATCTGGATGTCGGAGGCGTTGGTCAGGTAGTCCGAGGTGACCCCGAACCGGCCCGACGCCACCTGCTTGATCGCACTCCGTCGCTCCGGGTCGTACAGCCGGTCGACGTCCTCACCGCCCTCGCCGGTGTTGGACTTGCCGCCGAGCCGGTTCATGGCGATGGCCAGCGTCTGGTGCGCCTCCAGGCTGATCGACCCGTACGACATCGCCCCGGTGGAGAACCGCTTGACGATCTCGCTGACCGGCTCGACCTGCTCGATCGGGATCGAGGGCCGGTCGGAGTCGAACCGCAGCAGGCCGCGGAGGGTCATCAGCCGCTCGGCCTGGTTGTCGATGTGAGCGGTGTACTGCTTGAAGATGTCGTAGCGACCCGAGCGCGTGGAGTGCTGCAGCCGGAACACGGTCTCGGGGTCGAACAGGTGCGGCTCGCCCTCCCGGCGCCACTGGTACTCCCCGCCCACCGGCAGGCTGCGGTGGGCCAGCGGGATGCCGTCGGCCGGGTAGGCGCGCAGGTGCCGCCGCTTGATCTCCTCGGCGATCTCCGTCAGTCCGATCCCGCCGAGCTTGGAGGTGGTGCCGGTGAAGTAGGTGTCGACCAGCGCGCGGGAGAGTCCGAGCGCCTCGAAGATCTGGGCACCTGTGTAGGAGGCAACCGTGGACACCCCCATCTTGCTCATCACCTTCAGGACACCCTTGCCGAGCGCCTTCACCAGGTTGGTCACGCCCTTCTCCGGCTCGACGCTGGTGTAGACGCCGTGCCGGGCCAGGTCCTCGACGGACTCGATGGCCAGGTACGGGTTGACCGCCGCCGCCCCGTAGCCGATCAGCAGGGCCACGTGGTGCACCTCGCGGACGTCCCCGGCCTCGACCACCAGACCCACCTGGGTGCGGGACTTCTCCCGGACCAGGTGGTGGTGGATCGCGGAGGTGAGCAGCAGCGACGGGATCGGCGCCAGTTCGGCGTTGGAGTGCCGGTCGGACAGGATGATGATCCGGGCCCCGCCGGCGATCGCCTCCGACACCTGCCCGCACAGCTCGTCCAGCTTGGCGGCCAGGGCCTCCGCCCCGCCGCTGACGGGGTAGAGGCCGCGGGCCACGTGGGTGGCGAAGCCGGGCATGTCCCCGTCGGTGTTCACGTGGTGGATCTTGGTCAGCGCGTCGTTGTCCAGCACCGGGAACGGCAGCACCAGCCGGCGACACGACGCCGGGCCCGGGTCGAGCAGGTTCTGCTCGGGACCGATCGTGTTGTACAGGGAGGTGACCAGCTCCTCGCGGATCGCGTCCAACGGCGGGTTGGTGACCTGCGCGAACAGCTGGGAGAAGTAGTCGAACAGCAGTCGGGGCTTGTCGCTCAGCGCGGCGATGGGGCTGTCGGTGCCCATCGAGCCGATCGGCTCGGCGCCGCCGGTGGCCATCGGGGCCAGGATGAGCCGCAGCTCCTCCTCGGTGTAGCCGAACACCTGCTGGCGGCGGGTCACCGAGGCGTGGGTGTGCACGACGTGCTCCCGGTCGGGCAGGTCCGACAGCAGCACCCGGCCCGCGGTCAGCCACTCCCCGTACGGTGCGGCGGTGGCCAGCTCGCGCTTGACCTCCGCGTCGGAGACCAGCCGGTGCTGGCCGAGGTCGACCAGGAACATCGTGCCGGGCTGCAGCCGGCCCTTCTGGATCACGGTGGCGGGATCGATGTCCAGCACCCCGGACTCCGAGGCCAGCACCACCAGGCCCTCGTCGGTGACCCAGAACCGGCCCGGGCGGAGCCCGTTGCGGTCCAGCACGGCTCCGATCTGGTTGCCGTCGGTGAACACCACCCCGGCCGGCCCGTCCCAGGGCTCCATCAGCGCGGAGTGGAAGGCGTAGAAGTCCCGCCGGGCCGCATCCATCTGGCCGTGGTTCTCCCAGGCCTCCGGGATCATCATCAACATGGCGTGGGCCAGCGACCGGCCGCCGAGGTGCAGCAGCTCCAGGACCTCGTCGAAGGAGGCCGAGTCCGACGCGTCGGGGGTACAGATCGGGAACAGCCGCTCCAGGTCCCCCGGGATCACCCGGCTGGCCAGCAGGGCCTCCCGCGCCCGCATCCAGTTGCGGTTCCCCATGACGGTGTTGATCTCGCCGTTGTGGGCGATCATCCGGAACGGGTGGGCCAGCTCCCAGGCCGGGAAGGTGTTGGTGGAGAAGCGGGAGTGCACCACGGCCAGCGCGCTGGCCATCGCCGGGTCCACCAGCTCGGGGAACACCAGCTCCAGCTGCTCGGTGGTGAGCATGCCCTTGTAGACCAGGGTCCGCGCCGACAGCGAGGCGAAGTACACCCCGGCCTCGTGCTGGGCCCGCCGCCGGACCGCGTAGGCCAGGCGGTCGAGCTCGATTCCCGCGGCGCCGGAGGGCGCGCTGAGGAACAGCTGCTCGAAGAACGGCATGTTCGACCGGGTCAGGTTGCTGAGCGAGGCGCTGTCGGTGGGCACCGTCCGCCAGCCGAGCACCGTCAGCTGCTCGTCGGCGGCCACCTGCTCGATGGTGGCCTTGGCCTGGGCCCGAGCGTCACCGGCGGTGGGCAGGAAGGCGTTGCCGACCGCGTAGGCCCCGGCCTCGGGCAGGTCGAACCCGACCTGGGCCCGCAGAAAGCCGTCCGGAACCTGCATCAGGATGCCGGCCCCGTCGCCGGTGGCCGGGTCGGCTCCGGTGGCGCCGCGATGGTCCAGGTTGCGCAGCGCCTCGAGACCCTTGGCGATGATCGCGTGGTCGGGTACGCCGGTCAGCGTCGCGACGAACGCCACCCCGCAGGCGTCGTGCTCGTACGCGGGGTCGTACAGACCCTGCGCGGTAGGGAGCGGGGCGGTACCAGGAGCAAGAGTCATGACAGGAACTCCCGTCGTCGAAGCCAGTGGCGGGTCGGTCCACACAGTGGAGCTGCGGGACGGCGTCGCCTTGAGGTTGCGGTGCGGCTCGGCGTGGTGCTGCTGAGCGGAGGACGACGTTGGCCCCGATCGATGGCACAGGTTAACGCACCCGACCGGCCGGGCCCTCTCCTGCGCGCGAGGCCGAGACGCTCGCCGGAGGGTGCTCCGAGAGCGGCCGGGGGTATGACCGCTGCCGCTCAGCCTAGCCCTCGTCTGCGCAGATGTTCGCGACCGGTGGCCGCCGCGGATGCGGCCGGGCCTCAGTAGCGGGTGGACAGGCCGCCGTCGACGGCGAGCACCTGGCCCGTCACGTACGAGGCGGCACCGGAGGCCAGGAACACTACGGCCCCGGCGATCTCGCCCGGTTCGCCGAACCGCCCGAGGGCGGACCGCCGGCCGATCCACTGCTGCCACTCGGGGGTCGCGAACCGCTCGGCGTTGACCTCGGTCGCGAATGCCCCCGGGGCCACTGCGTTGACCCGGATGCCGTGCGGTCCGAGATCAGCGGCCGCCGCGCGGGTGAGACCCTCGAGGCCGGCCTTGGCCGCCGGGTAGGCGACATCATCGATGTTGCCGTACGCGCCCCCCACCACCGACGACACGTTGACCACCGCCCCGCCGCGGCCGGCGGCCACCAGCCGCCGGGCGATGGAGCGGGTCAGCGCGTAGGCGGCGACCAGGTCTACCTCGACCAGCCGGCGGAAGGCGGCGACGTCCAGGTCGAGCACACCCCGGCGGTCGCGGTGCCCCACGTTGTTGACCAGCACGTCGACCAGTCCGGCCCGGTCCAGGGCCGCCTCGACGCTCGGCTGGTCGGTGACGTCGGCGACCAGGGGCTGCACGTCCAACCCGGCGCCACGGAGGGCGGCCACCGGCCCGGCCAGCCGGTCGGCGGATCGTCCGTTGAGCAGCACCGAGGCCCCCGCCTGCGCCAGACCTCGGGCGATCTCCCAGCCGAGACCGCGCGCCGCCCCGGTGACCAGGGCCCGGCGTCCGGCGAGGGTCACGTCCAGCGGTCCGTCCGGACGTCGTCGGGTCGCTCGGGGGCCGCTTCGGGTCCGGGCTCGGCATGCGCCGCCGGCGGGCCGGCTGCACGGTCCTGGGGTGCCGGGTTCACGGGTGCCGCGCCGTCGGATGCGGGCTGCTCGGGTGACGGGTCCGATGCCGGCTCCGGATCCGCGGCGGCCGAGGGCTCACCGGCGGGGGCCTCGACCAGCTCCTCACGTCCGGGTCGGTTCCTGACCAGCCACAGCAGCCAGACCAGCGCGACCACGAAGCCGATCACCGAGGTGTAGTTGTTCAGCCGGAAGCCACCGATCTCGTTCACGGTGTCGATCCGCAGGGCCTCGATCCAGAACCGGCCCGCGGTGTACAGCACGACGTAGAGGGCGAACACCTTCCCGTGGCCCAGCCGGAACCGGCGGTCGGCCCAGATCAGGACCGCGGCCACCCCGAGGTTCCACAGCAGCTCGTACAGGAAGGTCGGGTGGAAGGTGGTGAACTGCTCGAACCCCGCGGGCCGGTGCGCGGCGTCGATCTCCAGCGCCCACGGCAAGGTGGTGGGCCGGCCGAACAGCTCCTGGTTGAACCAGTTGCCGAGCCGGCCGATGGCCTGCGCCACGACCAGCCCGGGGGCGACCGCGTCGAGCAGGGCGGGGAACCGGATCCGCCGGCGGCGGGCCACCAGGTAGGCACCGAGGGCGCCGAGGGCCACCGCCCCCCAGACGCCGAGTCCGCCGTTCCAGATCCTCAGCGCGTCCACCGGGTCGCGGCCGGGTCCGAAGTAGAGCTGGTAGTCGGTGGCCACGTGGTACAGCCGGGCGCCGACGATGCCGAACGGGACCCCCACCATCACCGCCGTCTCGAGGCTCTCCGGGTTGCCGCCGCGGGCCCGCCACCGGCGGTTGGCGATGACCAGGGCCACGACGATCCCGGCGATGATGCACAGCGCGTACGCCCGGAGCGGGAACCCGAGCAGATACCAGACGCCGGTGCCCGGGCTGGGGATGACCAGCGGCAGCGACCCGGTCACCGCGCCACCTCCTCGATGATCGCCTTCAGCTGCTCGGGCGAGGTCTGGGTGAGGTCCACCAGCCGCTCACCGACGTAGACCGTCGGCGTCTGGCCGATGTTCTGCTGGGTGGCGACCGCGCCGATCGACTGCAGCCAGGGCTCGTGGCCGCGGCCGGTGACGCAGGACCGGAAGCCGTCGGGCACACTGCCGTTGGTCTGCTGGGCCAGCGACGTCAGCTGCTCGTCGTTCCACTGCAGCGTGTGGTTGGCGAACAGCCCGTCGTAGTACCCCTGGCCGAAGCCGGCCTCCGCGGCGCAGGCGAACGCGTTGCCGGCGGCCGTGGACCCGGCGTCGATGAAGGCCAGCGGGTACACCGCGAGCTTGATCATGCCGGCGTTCTGGGCGGCGGTCAGCGTCGGCCCGTACGCCTCCTCGAACTCGGCGCAGTGCGGGCAGTGGAAGTCCTCCCAGACCGTGACGGTGACCGGAGCCCTGGCCGATCCGAAGACCACCGGGCGGCCGGTCTCGATGCTCACCGGCGCCTCGTCCGCCCGCGGGGTGGTCGCCGCCGCCGGCGTGCGGGCCGCCCGCCACGCCTGGAACCCGATGCCACCCCCGACCAGCAGCACCACCACGGCGGTGACCGCCACGGCCAGCAGCGTGCGCCGGCGCCGGCGCTGCCGGGCCTGGGCCTCGGCCTGGGCCCGCAGCCGCGCACTCTGCTGGCCGGCCCGGCTGGGGGTCGGGCGTCCTCGGCCGCTCATCGCAAACCCACCTTCGCGGACGGGAGGTCGTCCCCGGCATCCTCGTGCTCTGCTCGGTCCAGGGCGAACCGGCTCGCCGGCCGCCACACCAACCAGGCCGCCAGCAGGACCAGGCCGACGTCGCGGACCAGCTCGGCGCCGTACCGGGTCTGCCCGGGAGCCACCTGGCCGCCCCCGCCGAAGCAGCCGCAGTCGATACTGAGCCCCCGGACCGCCGCCGAGGCCACTGCGATCACGAAGGCCACCAACAGCGCCCCCGCGGCAGCGGCGACCGTCCGGGTGAACAGGCCGACCCCGAGCAGCAGGCCGACGGCGAGCTCGACGAAGGGCAGCCCCCACCCGACCAGGTGGGCCAGGCCCTCGGGCAGCAGGTCGTAGGCCCGGACGGCCTGCACCGAGGACTGGGGGTCGAGCACCTTCAACGCGCCGGCGGCCACCAGCACCGCGGCCAGCACCAGGCGGGCCGCGGTGGAGATCCACGGGGCGGCGACGTCCAGGCGCGACCGGACCGGCATCCGGGCGATCATCCGGCCCCCGGCGCCGCCGTCACCCTCGGCGCGGCGTTCGAGCGCACCCCGGCCGCCAGATCGGCCACCACGGCGCGCAGCCCGCTGAGGTCCCCCGCATCGCCGGCGTCCTCGGCCTCCAGCAGCGCCCCGACCAACGCCGAGCCGACGGCGACCGCGTCGGCGAAGGCGGTGACCTCGCGGGCCTGGCGGCCGTTCGACACCCCCAGCCCGACCCCCACCATGGCGCTCGGGTCGGCGGCACGGATCCGGGCCACCAGCTCCGGTGCGGCCGAGGAGGTCTGGGCCCGGGCGCCCGTCACGCCCATCACCGACGTGGCGTACACCCAGCCGCGGCAGGCGGCCACCGTCCGGGCGAGCCGCTCGTCGGTGGAGGACGGGGAGACCAGGAAGATCCGGTCCAGCCCGTGCGCATCCGACACCGCCAGCCACTCCGCCGCCTCGTCCGGCGTCAGGTCCGGGGTGATGGCCCCGGAGCCTCCGGCGGCGGCCAGGTCGCGGGCGAAGGCGTCCGGACCGTACTTCTCGATCAGGTTCCAGTAGGTCATCACCACGGCCTGGGTGCCCTGCTCGGCGACCGCCTCCACGGCCCGGAACGCGTCGGTGGTCCGCACCCCGCGCTGCAGGGCACGGGTGCCGGCCCGCTGGATGGTGACCCCGTCGATCATCGGGTCGCTGTAGGGCATGCCCACCTCGACCAGGTCGACGCCGTCGGAGCGTCCCTCCCCGGTCAGCGCCCGCAACGCGGCCAGCGACAGCTCAACGGTCGGGTAGCCGACGTGCAGGAAGCCGACCAGCGCTCCGCGGCCGGAGGCCTTGACGTCGGCGATCAGCCGTCCGCTGCGACCGAGGTCGCTGGTCACCGGCCCGCGCACGGGTGGGGTCACCGCTCGGCCCCGGCTCCGCTGCTGTGGCCGCCGATCTCCAGCTCCGGCTCGGGGTCGGCCGGCGCGGTGGGCTTGCCGGACTCCGATCCGGTGCCGCGGGTGTCGAGGCCGAACCACCGGATGGCGGTGTCGACGTCCTTGTCGCCGCGCCCGGACAGGCAGACCAGGATCAGCGGCCGGCCGCCGCTGGGCGGCTGCAGTCCCCGCCCCAGCTTGATCGCCCCGGCCAGCGCGTGCGCGGACTCGATGGCCGGCACGATCCCCTCGGTGCGCGACAGCAGCGCGAACGCCTCCATCGCCTCGGCGTCGGTGATCGGCTCGTAGCTGGCGCGTCCCGCGGCGGACAGCCAGGAGTGCTCGGGCCCGACCCCCGGGTAGTCGAGCCCCGCGGAGATGGAGTGGGAGTCCTTGGTCTGGCCGTCCTCGTCCTGCAGCACGAACGTCCGCATGCCGTGCAGGACGCCGACATCGCCGGCCGAGATGGTGGCCGCGTGCCGGCCCGTCTCGACCCCCTCGCCGCCGGCTTCGTAGCCGTACAGCCCGACCGAGGAGTCGCCGATGAAGTCGGCGAAGATCCCGAGTGCGTTAGAGCCGCCGCCGACGCAGGCCGCGACGGCGTCCGGCAGCCGCCCGTAGCGCTGCAGCACCTGGGCCCGCGCCTCGGTGCTGATGATCCGCTGGAACTCCCGCACCAGCATTGGGAACGGGTGCGGACCGGCGACGGTGCCGATCAGGTAGTGGGTGCTGTCGACACTGGCGACCCAGTCGCGCATCGCGTCGTTCATGGCGTCCTTGAGGGTCTGCGTCCCCGACTCGACGGCGACCACCTCGGCCCCCAGCAGGCGCATGCGCGCGACGTTCAGGGCCTGCCGCTCGGTGTCGACCTTGCCCATGTAGACCGTGCACTCCAGCCCGAACAGCGCCGCGGCGGTCGCCGTGGCCACCCCGTGCTGTCCGGCGCCGGTCTCGGCGATCACCCGGGTCTTGCCCATCCGCCGGGTCAGCAGCGCCTGGCCGAGCACGTTGTTGATCTTGTGGGAGCCGGTGTGGTTGAGGTCCTCCCGCTTGAGCAGGATGGTCGCGCCGCCGGCGTGCTCGGCGAACCGCTTCGCCTCGGTGATCGGCGTCGGCCGGCCGGTGTAGTCGGCCAGCAGCCCGTCCAGCTCAGCCCGGAAGGCGGGGTCGGCCTGCGCGGCGTGGAACTCCCGCTCCAGCTGGTCCAGGGCCGCGAACAGCGCCTCGGGGACGAACCGACCGCCGAAGCGGTCGAAGTGCCCGGCCGCGTCAGGGAGCTGAGCGACCCCGGGCGGGGTGGGAGGGGCTTCGGTGGACACGGCGTTCCTTACGGTCTGGAGCGGGGCGGGCTGGCTCCGACCGTACCCCGGATCCCCGGGACCCGGCCCGAGGTTCCGCGGTACGCCGGCCGGGGCTAGCCGCGGTGGACGGCGGGATGCGCGCCGGCGGCGACCAGGTCGGCGACCCCGCTGCGGGGGTCCCGCCCGGTGACCAGGGCCTCGCCGACCAACACCACGTCGGCCCCGGCGCGGGCCAGCTCGATCACGTCCCGCGGCCCCCGGACGCCGGACTCGGCGATGCGGATGATGTGGTCGGGGATCAGCGGGGCCAACCGGGCGAAGGCCGTCAGGTCGACCTCGAGGGTCTGCAGGTTGCGGGCGTTGACCCCGATCACCCGGGCCCCGGCGTCCACCGCCCGCGCGACCTCCTCGGCGCTGTGCACCTCCACCAGAGGGGTCAGACCGATCGACTCGGCGCGCTCGACCAGGCACACCAGCTCGGCGTCGGTCAGCGCGGCCACGATCAGCAGCGCCAGGTCGGCCCCCGCCGCCCGGGCCTCGAACAGCTGGTACGCGGTGACGATGAAATCCTTGCGCAGCACCGGCACCGACACCGCCAGCCGCACCCGAACCAGGTCGTCGAGGGATCCGCCGAAGCGGCGACCCTCGGTCAGCACCGAGATGGCCGCAGCCCCGCCCGACTCGTAGGCCCCGGCCAGCGCCGCCGGGTCGGCGATCTCGGCGAGCGTGCCTTTGCTGGGGCTGGAGCGCTTGACCTCGGCGATCACCGACACGCCGGGACCGCGGAAGACCGGCATCGGGTCCAGGGCCGGGTCGGCGTGCCGGGCGCGTTCCTTCAGCTGGTTCAGGCTGACCCGCGCCTGGCGCGCGGCGAGATCCTCGCGGACCCCCGCGATGATGTCGTCCAGCGCACCCACGTCGTCCTGCTCCTGCTCGCTCGGTCAGCCCGGTCGGCTGATCTCGGTGGTGGTCAGGGCCCGGAGTGCCGACCCACCCGGTGGATGGTCAGCTCGCTCCGTGGCCCAGCTTCTGCAGCACGACGGTGACGATCACGGCCGCGACGACGAGCACCACCGCCACCCAGAAGATCACCCAGTTGCCGATCACCAGGCCGATCGCGCCGATCACGAAGGCGATGCTGGTGATCACGGTGCCCGCCCAGGCCGCCGGGGTCCGCCCGTGGTGGACGTGCTTCTCCCCCGCGGGGTGACTCGTCGTTCCGGTGGGGTGGGAGGTGCTGCTCATGGGTCCTCGCTCCGTCGGTCGGCCGGTGTCGCGGTCTCGGACCGGTGCTGCGGCCGGCCCTGTCTGGCGTCCATTGTGGCCCCTGGGCTCTCGGACCGCACATCCGGGTCGGTGCCGCTTCGCGGGGCCGGCGGCGGCTCGCCCGGCGCCGCGACCGTGGGGTCGACGCCTACGTCGAGGGCCTGCCAGGCCCGCGCCGGGTCGTCGGCCAGGTCGGCCAGGTCGGCCGCCGGCGAGGTGGCCGCCGAGCCCCGGGTGAACCGCCCGGCCCGCTCCGGCCACGACGGGGCGGACTGCCAGAGCAGGATGCCGGTGGCCACCAGCAGCCCGCCGGCGAGCACGTACACCCACGGCCAGGCGGTGGTCTGCAGGGCGAACTGGTCGACCAGGCTGACCTGGCGGACTCGGGTCCGGACGGTCTCGGGGTCGGGCTGCAGCCGGAGCGCGCCCAGCAGGCACATGCCGAGGCCGGCCAGGCCGAGCAGGACCGCCAGCACCCGCCGGCCGGCGGCCCGCAGGGTCAGGCCCAGCAGCAGCCCCGCCAGCGTGACCACCCCGAGAGCCTGGCTCAGCCCACCGCTGGCCTCGGCGCCGGTGAACGCCACCCCCCTCGGCGCCCTCGGCAACGGCCCGCCACCACGGCTGCGCCGAGGCGACCAGGGCCAGCAGCCCGGCCACCGCCAGCAGGCCGAACACCGTGCTGCGACGTCCGAGGGCCCCGGTCCGGCCGGGTGCGCGCCGCCGGGACGACCGGCACCGGTAGGGCTCACGCCGGCGCGGACACCGGGCGAGCGGCGACCGGCTGGAAGGACTGGGCAACCGAGATGGCCCGGACGACGGCGGCGGCCTTGTTCTGCGACTCCTGGTCCTCGGTCGCGGGGTCGGAGTCGGCCACGATGCCGCCACCGGACTGGATGTAGGCCACCCCGTCGCGGACCAGGGCCGTCCGGATCGCGATCGCCGCGTCGGCGTCACCGGCGAAGTCCAGGTAGCCGACCACCCCTCCGTACAGGCCGCGCCGGGACACCTCCAGCTCGTCGATGATCTCCATCGCCCGGACCTTGGGGGCACCGGACAGGGTGCCGGCCGGGAAGGCGGCCAGCACGGTGTCCAGCGCGCTCCGGCCCGGCTGCACCCGACCGGTGACGGTGGACTCCAGGTGCATGATGTGGCTGTAGCGCCGGACCTCCATGAACTCCACCACCTCGACCGTCCCCGGCCGGCAGACCCGCCCGAGGTCGTTGCGGCCGAGGTCGACCAGCATCACGTGCTCGGCCCGCTCCTTGGGGTCGGCCAGCAGCTCGGCCTCCAGGGCGGCGTCCTCCGCCGGGGAGGCCCCGCGTGGCTTGGAGCCGGCGATCGGGTGCGTGATGGCGGTCTCGCCGGTCACCGTGACCAGCGCCTCCGGGGAGGAGCCGACGATGTCGAACGGCACGCCGGCGGCGTCGGACAGCCGCAGCAGGAACATGTACGGGCTGGGGTTGGTCAGCCGCAGGACGCGGTAGATGTCCAGGGCGTCGGCGGTGGTGTCGACCTCGAACCGCTGGCTGACCACGACCTGGAACGCCTCCCCGGCCTTGATCTCCTCCACCGCGGAGCGGACCGCCCCCTGGAACTCGGCAGAGGTCCGCTGGCGCCGCACCGGCAGGATGTGGTCCGGCTCGGCGACGACCGCACTGGCCGGGGTCGGCTGGGCCAGCCGCCTCGCCATCTCCCCCACCCGGGCCACCGCGTCGGCGTACGCCTCGTCGACCCGGGCGTCGGAGTCGTCGAAGTTGATCGCGTTCGCGACCAGCCACACCTCGCTGTCGTGGTGGTCGACCACGGCGAGGTCGGAGGCCAGCAGGAACCCCAGCTCGGGGATGTCGAGGTCCTTGGGGTTGCTGTCCGGGAGCCGCTCCACCCGGCGGACGGCGTCGTAGCCGATGTAGCCGACCAGCCCGGAGGTGAACGGCGGCAGGTCCGGGTCCCGGGGGGTGTGCAGCAGGCTTAGGGTCCGGCGCACCGCGTCCAGCGGATCCCCGTCGGTCGGCACGCCCGCCGGCGGGCGACCCGTCCAGCGCGCGTGGCCGTCGACCTCGGTGAGCGCCGCCGCGGCGCGGACCCCGATGAAGGAGTAGCGCGACCACACCCCCTGCTCGGCCGACTCGAGCAGGTAGGTGCCGGGCGCGTTGCCGGCCAGCTTGAGGTACAGGGCGGTCGCGGTCTCGCCGTCCACCAGGAACCGGCGGTAGACCGGGACCACCCGGCGCTCGGCGGCCTGCCGTCGGAACTGCTCCAGGCTCGGCTGCAGGTCCGCGCTCATCGGGTCCCCGGCCCGACCGCGGCGTCCCGGTCGGCCACCTGGGCGGGCAGGCGGTGCGCGTCGAAGCAGGTGCGATCCCCGGTGTGGCAGGCGGCTCCCTCCTGGTCGACGGTGACCAGCACGGTGTCACCGTCGCAGTCCAGCCGGACCTCCTGCACCCACTGCCGATGTCCGCTGGTCGCACCCTTGACCCAGTGGGTGTTCCGGCTGCGGGAGAAGAACGTGGAGCGTCCGGTGGTCAAGGTCGCATGCAGCGCGGCGTCGTCCATCCACCCCACCATCAGCACCTCACCGGTCCCGCGCTGCTGGATGACGGCGGTGACCAGGCCCCGGTCGTCCCGCTTCAGCAGGGCGGCGATCGCCGGGTCCAGCCCGCCGTCGGGGGTGCGGGCTGGGGCGGGGCCCGGGGTGGGGGCGGGGCGGGGAGCGCCCGCGGGCTCGCGGGGGCGGTCGGGGTCCACGGTCACCCGCCCATTGTGGCCGCTCGCCGCGCCCGCTCACGGCTGCACCTGCCCTCGGCGCGCGGCGGGCGGTGGGGAGGTCTGGGGCTAGCATGGTCGATCGTGACCTTTGCCAAGTCGGAGCGGGCCGAGCTCTGCGACCTGTTCGACCAGGTCGGCCCCGACGCACCCACGCTGTGCGAGGGCTGGCAGACCCACGACCTGGCGGCCCATCTGTGGATCCGGGAGACCGACCCGATCGGCGCCACCGCCCTGGTGGCCAAGCCGCTGGCGGGACTGAGCGAGCGGCGGATGGCCGAGGTCAAGCAACGTTGGAGCTACCCGGAGCTGGTGGACAAGTTCCGCAACGGACCGGCCCGCTTCTCCGTGTTCTCCCTGCCGGGCGTGGACGAGCCCGCCAACACCACCGAGTTCTTCGTCCACCACGAGGACGTCCGGCGGGCCGGTGACCACCCGCGGACCGCCCGAGATCTGGGCGTGGAGACCGAGGACTGGATGTGGCGGCGGCTCAAGCTGTTGGCCCGGGCGCTGTTCCGCCGCTCCCAGGTCGGGGTGGTGCTGGAGCGGGTCGGGACGGCCGACCACTACGAACCGGATGCGATCCGGGCCGCCTCCGGTTCCAGCATCGTCACCCTCGTGGGCCAGCCCAGCGAGCTGCTGCTGTACGCCCACGGCCGGAGGTCGGTGGCCGAGGTCGAGCTCGTCGGCGAGCCAGAGGCCATCGAGCTGGTGCGCGGCGTCGACCTCAGGACCTGACCCGTCAGACTGGGTCCATGCCGGCACCACGTTCCCTCCGTCGCGTCCTGGCCGGGCTGACCGGCCTGGCGGTGCTGGCCGGGTGCGGGGCCGGCTCGACCCCGTCCGCGGAGACCCGCACGCCGGGCACGTCGGCGAGCGGCCCGGGCAGCGCCTCGGCCGCGCCCGGCGGCGGCACGGTGACCCCGGGCCCACAGACCCGGGCCACCGCGGCCCTGCGCGGCGTTGACCTCACCACCGGGCTGACCACCCCCTGGGAGCTGGTCTCGCTTCCCGACGGAAGCCTGCTCACCTGCGAGCGCGACACCGGCCGCATCCTGCGGATCGTCGACGGCCGGCCCACCGAGCTACGGCGGATCGCGGACTCCGTCGCCGGCAACGAGGGCGGGCTGCTCGGCCTGGCGGTCAGCCCCGACCGGGCCACGGTGTTCGCCTACTACAGCACCGCCGACGACAACCGGATCGTCGCCATGGACTTCCGCGACGGCGCCCTCGGTGAGCCGCGGGTGATCCTCTCCGGCATCGGCAAGGGCGGCCGGCACAACGGGGGCCGGATGGTGGTCGGGCCCGACGACCACCTGTACGTGGGCACCGGCGACGCGGGCGACACCGCCACCGCCGCGGACCGGTCCTCGCTGAACGGCAAGATCTTGCGACTCACGCTGGACGGGCAGAGCCGCCCCCGGCAACCCGTTCGGCACCGAGGTCTGGAGCTACGGGCACCGCAACGCCCAGGGCCTGGCCTTCGACGAGGACGGCCGGCTGTGGGCCAGCGAGTTCGGCGAGCAGACCTGGGACGAGCTGAACCTGATCACCCGAGGCGGGAACTACGGCTGGCCGGAGGTCGAGGGCTCCTCCGACACCCCTGGCACGGTCAACCCGAAGGTGGTCTGGCCCACGTCCGACGCCTCGCCGTCGGGCCTGGCGCACTGGCGGGGCTCGCTGTGGATGGGGGCATTGCGCGGCGCCCGGCTGTGGCAGGTCCCGGTGGCGGGCACCGACGTGGGTGAGCCCGTGCACCACTTCGACGGCATCTACGGCCGGCTGCGGGCGGTGGCGGTCGAGCGCGGGGGTGGCGCCCTGCTGGTGACCACCTCCAACACCGACGGCCGGGGCCGCGCCGCGGCGGGGGACGATCGGATCCTGCGGGTGAGCTGAGGACCGGGCCCCCGAGATGACCGAGAACCGCACCAGCCAGGCCGAGCCGCCGGTCGGCCCGGGTGACGCGCGCGAGGTGGGCGAGACGGCTGAGGTGGGCGAGAAGGGGCGTGACCGGTTGGGCGCGGCGCCCGCCCGGTCGGACCAGGCCCTCGCCCGTCGCTCGGTCCGGTCGGTGGCCACCCCGGGCGGAGACCCACAGAAGAGCCTGCGGGTGAGGCCACGGCTCACGATGGCGCAGCGCATCGACGCCGTCATGTTCTGCTTCGCCGGCGCCTCGGTGGTCTGGCTGGCCTACCTGCTGCTCAGCGAAGGCGTGCGGCCCGGGTGGCCGTTGCTCCTGCTGGTGGTGTTCTGGGTGGTGACGACGTACCTGCTGCTGCCGCGGCTGCACCGCATCCTCACCCAGCTGTACGTGCCGGGCTACTTCATCGGTCGCGCCCGGACCAGTGACGGACTGCTCGGCGACCCGGTCAACCTGGCCCTGCTCGGGCACGAGGCCCAGGTCCACCGGGCGATGACGGCGGCCGGCTGGACCCGCGCCCACGACCTCAGCCTGGCCACCGGTCGCCGGATCGTCACCTCGACCCTGGCCCGGCGCAGCTACGCCGAGGCCCCGGTCAGCCCGCTGCACCTGTTCGACCGGCAACAGGACTTCGCCTACCAGCAGGAGGTGGCCGGCAGCCCGTCGAAGCGCCACCACGTCCGGTTCTGGCGCTGCCCCGATGACTGGATGCTGCCCGGCGGGTACCCCGTGGACTGGCTGGCCGCCGGTACCTACGACCGCAGCGTCGGGCTGTCCCTGTTCACCCTGCAGATCACCCACAAGATCGAGGCCAACACCGACGTCGAGCGGGACTTCATCGTGCAGACGGTGCTCGCGGGCAGCCCTGAGTGCACGGTCGAGGTGATCGAGAACTTCTCCACCGGCTACCACAGCCGCAACGGCGGCGGCGACCTGATCGAGACCGACGGGGACCTCCCGGTCCTCGACCTGCGTCCCCTCCCCGTGGCCCCCGTCCCGGCGGCCGAACGGACCGACAGCCGCGACCAGCGCCCCGTCCAGATCGTGTTCGGCTCGCTGGTGGCGATCCTCCGCGGAGCCCTCTACTTCCTGGTCGGCCCGCTGCTGTTCATCGTGGCGGCGATCGCGCCGCCCAGCGAGCTGGAGGGGGTCGAGCCCGTCCTGCTGGTCCTGCTGGGGGTGGCCTTCGTGCTGCTGGGCCTGGTCGACGTCGCGCTGGGGATCGCGACCCTCGCCGGGCGAACCCTGGCCCGTCTGCTGCTGATGGGGTCGGCGGTGGTCAGCACCGTGATCGCCTTCGTCAGCCACGCCCAGGGTGAGCGGGTGACCTTGGCCACCAACCTGCCCACCGTGGGGCTCAGCATCTTCGTGCTGCTGGCACTGTCCAGCCACCGGGCCCGAGCCTGGTCCGCCCGCGCACGGCACCTGAGCAAGCGAAAGCGTCGGCGCCGGGCCGCCCTCCCCCGCGGCTGACCGCGGACCCCGCACCGGCGGGGCCGGCCTTCGCTGTCCAGCCCGAAGCATCACCGGCCCCGGGCCGGGCGGAGATGGCACGATGCCTCCGTGACCAGCGACCAGCCACCGGCCGGCGACGCCAGCGATGCCAGCGATGCCACGGTCGCGGCCGTCCAGGCCGCCGCCGACCGGGCCGCACGGGCCGGCGTCCAGATCCGGGAGCTCACCCGACCGGAGATGCCCGCCGCGGCCGGGCTGCTCAGCGAGGTGTGGCAGACCGGCAGCGCGGCCGCGCCGATGGACGCCCCGCTGCTGATCGCCCTGGCCCACGCCGGCAACCACTGCGCGGGGGCCTTCGACGGCGAACGGCTGGTGGGGGTGTGCGTCGGCTTCTTCGCGACGCCGCTCGGTGAGGTGCTGCACTCCCACATCACGGGGGTCCGCAGCCCCGACGCCAGCCGAGGGATCGGGGCTGCCCTCAAGCTGCACCAGCGGGCCTGGTGCGCCGAACGCGGGCTGCGCACCATCACCTGGACCTACGACCCGCTGATCGCCCGGAACGCGTGGTTCAACCTCCACCGGCTCGGGGCGCGTGCCGTCGCCTACCTGCCGGAGTTCTACGCCACGGTGCCCGACGGGACGGTGGCGGAGCAGAGCGGCGACCGGATGCTGGTCAGCTGGCCGGTACTGCCCGACGGCGCTCCCCCGGCCGCACCCGACGCGAGCCAGCCGGGCGTCTTCCGGGTGCTCACCCGCGACAGCGCCGACGAGCCGATCCTGGGCGGCCGGGCGCCGGCCTCGGCGACCCGGTGCGCCGTCCGCATCCCGCGGGACATCGAGGGCATCCGGCGGGCGAACCCCCGGCTCGGGCTCCGCTGGCGGGACGCGACCCGCCGTAGCCTCGGCGGGCTGCTGGACGACGGCTGGCGGATCACCGGCTTCGACCCGTCCGCGGCGTACGTGCTGGAACGCGAGTCCGGGTGAGGGTCGCCCTGGAGGAGGTCGTGCTGCACGAGCTCCGGCTCCCCCTGGTCGCGGCCTTCACGACCTCATTCGCCTCCCAGACCAGCCGGCTCGCCCTGGTCGTGGAGGTGCACGGGGCCGTCGACGGCAGCCCGGCGGTGGGCTGGGGCGAGTGCGTGGCCATGGAGCAGCCCCGGTACTCCAGCGAGTACGTCGCGGGCGCCCGGGCCGTGCTCAGCGAGTTCCTGGTGCCGGAGCTGTTCGCCGCCTCCGCCGAGGGGGAGCTGACCGCGGAGACCGTCGGACACCGGCTGAGCCCGTTCGTCGGGCACCGGATGGCCAAGGCCGCGCTGGAGATGGCCGTGCTGGACCTTCGGCTGCGGGCCGGCCGGGAGTCGTTCGGCGACTACCTCGGCGCGACCGCCGACCGGGTGCCCGCGGGGGTGTCGGTCGGCATCCAGCCATCCGTCCCCGAGCTGCTCGCAGCGGTCGGGGGGTACCTGGAGGCCGGCTACCGCCGGGTCAAGCTGAAGATCAGACCGGGATGGGACCTGGAACCGGTCCGGGCCGTCCGGGACGCCTTCGGGGCGATCCCGCTGCAGGTCGACGCCAATGCGGCCTACACCCTGGCCGACGCCCCGCTGCTGCGCCGGTTGGACGACTTCGACCTGCTGCTGGTCGAACAGCCGCTGGCCGAGGACGACCTGCGCCGGCACGCCCAGCTGGCCCGGCTGATCACCACCCCGGTGTGCCTGGACGAGTCAGTGGTGTCCGCGGCGGCCGCGGCCGACGCCATCGCCCTGGGCGCGGCGGCGGTGATCAACATCAAGCCGGGGCGGGTCGGCGGCTACCTCGAGGCCCGGCGCATCCACGACCTGTGCCTGGCCAGCGGGGTGGCGGTGTGGTGCGGAGGGATGCTCGAGACCGGGATCGGCCGAGCCGCGAACGCGGCGCTGGCCGCCCTGCCGGGCTTCACCCTGGTCGGTGACCTCTCGGCATCGGACCGGTTCTACGCCACCGACGTCACCCCGCCGGTGCAGGTGGTGGACGGCTACGTGCCCGTGCGCCGCGAACCCGGGCTGTGCGACCCGCCGGTGCCGGAGCTGCTCGAGCGCTTCCGGGTCGCGCAGGCCGTGCTGCGGCCCTGACCAGATTCGTCGGGGTCGCCTGACCTCCGGTCAGATGTCATGTTTAGGACATTGCACCAAGAGGACACTCATCTGGTCACACGGGAGCGCCGGTTCCCCCTAGAGTTGTCGATGTCGCCAGGAGATTCCCCCGATCACCGGCGACTGCACCGCAGGTCGGATGAGGTCTCCCCCGGACGTCAGGACTCGATCGCGGTGCCGAGGACGGCAGCCTTCGGGCTGCCGACAGCAGACGGCTTTCGTCGGAGGGGATCCCCCGACCTCTCCGACGAAGCCGGGCTGGCCTCCGGCCCGACCCGCCCACCCCTCCTCCACCCCACAGGCGCACCACGGGCGGTGGCGCGCGTTTCGCGGCGTGCGGGACTTCGTCGACCAGCTCGCCGACCGCGACCTGCCGTGGGAGGAGGCGCAGCGCGAGCTCATGCGGCGGCACCGCCCGCAGTCCTTGCTGCAGCGGCTGATCGAGCCCGCCGAGATCGCCAACCTGGTCGCCTACCTCAGCTCACCACTGGCCTCGGCCACCACCGGGGCAGCCATCCGGGTGGACGGCGGCTCCGTGGACTCGATCATCCCGTGAGGCTGCTCCGGTGACGGGGTCGTAACACGGCCTGGCTAGATTGTCGACGGATGAGCGCAGAGCTGACGCTGGGTGCCGAGGAAGAGCTGCACCTGATCGACCTGGAGAGCTGGCAGCTCTCCGCGCGGGCCCCGCAGGTGCTGTCCCGGCTCCCGCCGGCGAACTACTCGGCCGAGATCCAGCGGACTACGGTGGAGACGAACACCGACGTCGTGGACAGCCTCGACGGGCTGCGCGCCGAGCTGCTCCGGCTGCGCCGCGGGGTGATCGACGCGGCCGCCGAGGACAACCTGGGCATCGCCGCGGTCGGCACCGCGCCGAGCTCGGACTTCGCCGACTTCGAGCTCACCGCTACCGGTCGGTACGGCCGGATGCAGGAGCAGTACCGGCTGCTGGTCGACGAGCAGCTGATCTGTGGACTGCAGATCCACGTCGGGGTCTCCGACAAGGACCTGGCCGTGGCGATCATGCAACGGGTGGCCCGAGAGCTGCCGGTGCTGCTCGCGCTGTCGGCCAGCTCGCCGTACTGGAACGGTGAGGACACCGGGTACGCCAGCATCCGGACGATCATCTGGCAGCGCTGGCCCAGTGCCGGCGCCACCGGTCCGCTGCGCTCGGCCGCCGAGTACGAGTCGCTGATCACCGACCTGATCAACACCGGCGTGATCGCCGACGCCAAGATGGCCTACTTCGACGTCCGGCCGTCCTCGCACGCGCCCACCCTCGAGCTGCGGGTGTGCGACGCCTGCCCAATCGTGGACGACGCCGTGCTGATCGCCGGGCTGTTCCGCGCCGCGGTCCGCCGAGCTGAGCTGGACATCGCCAGCGCCAAACCCTTCGACCCCACGCCGGTCCCGATCCACCGGGCCGCGATCTGGCGCGCCGCCCGCGGCGGGCTGGCCAGCGAGCTGCTCGACCACACCCGGCACTGGCAGCCGGTGCCGGCCGACCAGGCGGTCCGGGAGCTGGTCGGCCGCCTGCAGCCGCAGTTGGAGGAGCTCGGCGACTGGGACCAGGTGCTGCACCTGACCGAGACCACCTTGGCCCGGGGGAACTCCGCCGACCGGCAGCGGGCGGCGCGGACCGAGAGCGGCGAGCTCGACGACGTGGTGCGGCTGGTGGTCGAGGAGACGCACGGGGCCGCCCAGGGGCCGGAGCCGGAGGCGCCGGCCATGCGCCGGTACCGCGCCCGGGCCGGGGACGAGGCGGTCGGGCTTGGTCACCGGCCACGGCCGGTGTACCACGAGATCGTCGATTTCTACCGGCAGACCGCCGAGCAGCGGGAGGCCCGCGAACAGGCCCGCGACCAGTGGGTCGCCGACGCCGACATGACGTTCGGCGTGGAGTCCGAGCACCGCCCGTTCTCGGTCGACCTGGTGCCCCGGGTGATCACCGCGCACGAGTGGCGCAGCCTGTCGGCCGGGCTGATCCAGCGCGCCCGGGCGCTGGAGTCGTTCCTGCGCGACGTCTACTCCGCGCAGCGGGTGCTGGCGGACGGCATCATCCCGCGCAACCGGATCGTGGGTTCCCCCGGCTGGCGTGCGGAGGCCACCCGGCTGCCGGCGGGGACGGTCCGCGGCCCGGTGATGGGCTTCGACCTGGTCCGCAACGAGTACGGCGGCTGGCGGGTGCTGGAGGACAACCTGCGCAACCCCAGCGGCGCCGCGTACGCCATCGCCATCCGGGACCTGATGGACGAGGTGGTGCCCGGGCTCCCCCGGCCGGACCACCTGCTGGACCCGGCCGCGGCGCTGGTCGCGCTGAAAGCCACCCTGCTGTCCGGCCGGGACGCCGACGGCACGGCCGGACTGCTGTCCAGCGGCCCCGGCAGCTCGGCGTGGTTCGAGCACCGGCTGCTGGCCGAGCGGGCCGGCCTGCGGCTGCTGACCGCGGACGACCTGGTGGTCTCCGACGGTGCGGTCCTGGCCCGCGGGGACGGGCTGCGCGTCGACGCGCTGTACCTCCGGCTGGACGGGGAGCTGGCCGACCTGACCGACCGCAGCGGGCACCCCGTGGGCGCCGAGGTGTTCGAGGTCGCGGCGGCCGGTGGGCTGAAGCTGGCCAACGCCCCCGGCAACGGGGTGGCCGACGACAAGGCCATGTACTGCTACGTGCCGGAGCTGATCGCCTATTACCTGGACGAGCGGCCGCTGCTGGAGTCGGTGCCGACGTACCGGACCAGTGACGAGGCGGAGTGCCGGATCGTGCTGGAGCGGGTGGGCGATCTGGTCACCAAGCCGGTGGACGGTCACGGCGGGCTGGGGGTGCTGATCGGCCCCGACGCCTCCGCGTCGCAGGTGGCGACCCGGCGCGCCGAGATCGCCGCCGACCCGGCGGGCTGGGTGGCCCAGGAGGTGGTCGCCCTCTCCTCGCACCCGACCTTCGCCGGGGACGTGCTGCAGCCGCGGCACGTGGACCTGCGGGCCTTCGTCTACGTCGACGGTCTGGAGCCCGAGCAGATCCGGCTCGCGGACCTGGCCCTGACCCGGGTCGCCCCCGAAGGCAGCCTGGTGGTCAACTCCTCCCGGGGCGGCGGCGCCAAAGACACCTGGATCATCGGGCCCCCCGATGAGTAAGCCACAACCAGCGCAGACTCCCCCCGTGAGCGTCGGGAAGGTCAGGCCGAGCCCCTCCGCGAGCATCGTGAGGGTTGTGCCCCGATGCCGTCTGGACGAGGTGGGAGGGCGGACACGCTTCTCCGTCCGCCCGAGCGACGAGGACGACGGCATCAGTCAGGGCACGACCGAGTGCGAGTGGAGCTGAAACACGTATGTGTGGACTGGCAGGCGAGCTGAGGTTCGACGGGCGGACGGCCGACGTCGGCGCCGTGGAGCGGATGAACCGGTGCCAGGCGGCCCGCGGCCCGGACGGGTCCGGGGTGTGGGCGCGGGGTCCGGTGGCGCTGGGCCACCGACGGCTGTCGATCATCGACCTCAGCGTCGCCGGGTCGCAGCCGATGGTGGACCAGCCGCTGGGGCTGAGCGTGGTGTTCAACGGCTGCATCTACAACTACAAGGACTTGCGGGCCGAGCTGGAGTCCGCCGGCTACCGGTTCTTCTCCACCTCCGACACCGAGGTGATCGGCAAGGCGTACGCGCACTGGGGCCGGGAGTGCGTCACCCACTTCTTCGGCATGTTCGCGTTCGCGGTCTACGAGCACCAGTCGGGGCGGATGCTGCTGGGCCGGGACCGGCTCGGCATCAAGCCGCTCTACGTGGACCAGACCGCCGACCGGATCCGGTTCGCCTCCACGTTGCCGGCCCTGCTCGAGGCCGGTGGTGTCGACACCTCCATCGACGTCACCGCGCTCGCCTACTACATGACCTTCCACTCGGTGGTGCCCGCGCCGCGCACCATCCTGAGCGGGATCCGCAAGCTGCCGCCGGCCACCGTCCGGCTGGTGGAGCCGGACGGCCGGAGCACCGACCACCTGTACTGGCAGCCCGACTTCAGCCGGGACCCGGCCCTGGCGGGGGTGGACGAGAGGGAGTGGGAGGAGCGGTTGCTGGCCGCCCTGCGGACCGCGGTGGACCGCCGGATGGTGGCCGACGTGCCGGTCGGGGTGCTGCTGTCCGGCGGCATCGACTCCTCGCTCGTGGTGGCGCTGCTGGCCGAGGCGGGACAGCACGGGCTGCAGACGTTCAGCATTGGGTTCGAGTCCGCCGGCGGGGAGTCCGGGGACGAGTTCGAGTACTCGACGCTGGTCGCGGAGCGCTTCGACACCGACCACCACAGGATCCCGATCGACTCCTCACGCCTGCTGCCGGGCATCGACGCGGCGATCGGGGCGATGAGTGAGCCGATGGTCAGCCACGACTGCGTCGCGTTCTACCTGCTCAGCCAGGAGGTGGCCAAGAGCGTCAAGGTGGTCCAGTCCGGGCAGGGCGCCGACGAGGTGCTCGGCGGGTACGACTGGTACCCGCCGCTGTCCCAGGTCCCGCGCGGAGAGGCCGTCGAGGCGTACTCGCGGGTGTTCTTCGACCGCCGGTGGTCGGCGACCGCCCAGCTGCTGGCGCCGGCGTGGCTGGCGGAGACCGACGCCCCGACCGCCTACATCACCGACCGCTTCGGACGTCCCGGTGCCGAGACCGCGGTGGACGCGGCGCTCCGCAACGACACCACGATCATGCTGGTGGACGACCCGGTGAAGCGGGTGGACAACATGACCATGGCCGCCGGGCTGGAGGCCCGGGTGCCGTTCCTGGACCACGAGCTGGTCGAGCTGGCCGGGCGCATCCCGCCCGAGCTCAAGCTGTCCGACGGGGGCAAGGGCGTGTTGAAGCGGGCGGCGCGCGGAGTGGTGCCCGACGAGGTGATCGACCGGACCAAGGGCTACTTCCCGGTGCCGGCCATCCGCCAGCTGGAGGGTCCCTATCTCGATCGTGTCCGCGCCGCCCTGACCGACCCGGCGGCCAGGGCGCGGGGTCTCTTCCGGCCCGCTCCGGTCGAGGCGATGCTCGATGACCCGAACACCACGCGGACCACGCTAGGCTCCAACGCGCTGTGGCAGCTCGCACTGCTGGAGATGTGGCTGCAGCACCACGGCATCTGACGGAACGGGGCCGGTGGAGCCGACATGGTGCCGCCGGGCCCTCCGATGACGGCGGCGTCGGCTCCCCCGGCGGTGGCGCGCCCGCGACCCGAGAGGAGAGCTGCTCTGCCCGAGAACGCTTCGACGCTCCACCGGCGGCCCGCGGTCGACGACGCGCTCCGGCTCGGCACCGAGCTGGTGCAGGCCTGGGGCAGCTGGGCCCCGACGCTGAGCCCGCACGCGGAGCAGATGGCCTTCGTGAGCGACCGCACCGGGGTGCCGCAGCTCTGGGTGCAGGACCTCCGGATGGACGGCAGCGCCGATGAGCCGACCCTCATCGCCCTGTCGGAGGACCCGGTGGTCTCGGTCAGCTGGTCGGCCGACGGGGCCTGGCTGGCCTGCGCCGTGGCCACCGACGGCGGGGTGCGGACCCAGGTGTGGGTGGTCCGACCCGACGGACGCGACGCCCGCCGGCTGGCCGGCTCGGCCATGGTGCACGCCGAGCTGGGGCCGTGGACCCGCAGTGGCCACCGGGTGGTCGTGATCATCCCCGATCCGGACCCGGGTCGCCCGACCCGGTGCCTGCTGGCCAACCCGGCCACCGGCGAGCTGCACCCGTTCGCCCAGGGCGACCTGCTCAGCGTGCTCGACATGTCGGTCGACGAGCAGCTGGTCATCCTCCGGGACGGCCAACGCGGGCAGCAGTTCTGCGTCGTCGTCGACCGGGTGGTCGACGCGGACCACCCGCTGCTGCCCTACCCGGCCACCGGGGCCACCGAGGTCGCCATCCTCCGGCCGGCTCCGCCCGGGGACAGCAGCCCGCTGATCGCCTACGTCTCGACCGACGCCGGCCTGCCGCGCCGGCAGCTGGTCGCGGTGCCGCTCGGCCCGGAGGGCTGGCGGGGGGTGTCGGGGGTGCTGGCCGCCCGGGACGACGCGGAGCTGGAAGGTCTGGACGCGGACGACGCCGGGCGCCAGCTGCTGCTGGTCTGGAACGTGGCCGGGCGCAGCGAGCTCGAGCTGATGGACACCGTGACCGGGGTGCGGAAGCCGCTCACCGGGATGCCGGGTGAGGTCGCCTCCGGTGCGCTGCTCAGCCGCGACGGCCGGCGGGTGATCCTCAGCGTGGAGGGCCCGCACCGGCCCCGCGAGCTGTGGTGCCTGAGCACCCGCACGCTGAGCTGGACCCGGGTCAGCGGCGGCCCGCAGCTGCCGCCCGATGACCTGGTCACTCCGGAGCTGACCACCTTCACCGGTCGCGACGGGCTGCCGCTGAGTGGCTGGCTGTACCGCGTGCCCGGGCGCCGCGCACCGGGACCGGCGATGCTCAGCCTGCACGGCGGTCCGGAGGCGCAGGAGAGGCCGGTCTTCTCGGCCCAGCATCAGGCCATGGCCCGGGCCGGGATCGCGGTCTTCGCCCCCAACATCCGCGGGTCGTCGGGCTTCGGCCGGGCGTTCGTGCACGCCGACGACGTGCACGGGCGCCGCGACGCGTTCGACGACATGATCAGCTGCGTCGACCACCTGGTCGAGCTCGGCGTCGCCGACCGGCAGCGGGTGGCGGTCACCGGACGCTCGTACGGGGGGTATCTGGCCCTGGTCGGGCTGGCCTTCTTCCCGGGCGTGTTCGCGGCCGGCGTGGACATCTGCGGGATGTCGGACCTGAACACGTTCTACCGCGACACCGAGCCGTGGATCGCGCAGGCCGCGATCAGCAAGTACGGCGACCCGGTCCGCGACGGCGCCCTGTTGGCTGCGCTGTCGCCGCTGCACCGGGCGGAGAACATCGACGTCCCGCTGCTGGTCGTGCACGGCGAGCTGGACACGAACGTGCCGATCGGCGAGGCCCGGCAGGTGGTGGCGCGGCTGCGGGAGCTGGGTCGCGCGGTGGAGTACCTGGAGCTGCCCGGGGAGGGCCACGAGTACCGGCGGGCCACCTCACGGGCCGAGCTGATCATGAGGATGCTGCAGTTCCTGTCGGGGGCGTTGGCGCCCGAGGCGTGACCGAGGCCCGGCACCCCGCCGACCCCGCGACCCTCGCCCCGGGTGCTTGACGGGACGTGACGCCGGTCACAGGATGATCGCGGAGCGGCGCGGCACCCCGGCCTCGCCCGACCCGAGCCCCGGAGGCCAGCCACGATGCAAGCGCGCGCGCACCACCCTTCCGGCCCCCGGCCCCGGCGATGGCTCGCCGGCGTCCTGGGCCTGACGTTCGGACTGTCGGCGATCACCGTGGGTGCCGCCGTGGCGGCCCCCGCTGCCGTCCCCGCGGCGGCCCCGCAGGCCGCCCCCGCCGCGGCGGCGCCGGCCCCACCGGACGGCGTGATCGCGAACCTGTGGGAGTGGAACTGGCGCTCCATCGCCAAGGAGTGCACGCAGGTGCTCGGTCCCAAGGGCTACGCCGGCGTCCAGGTGGCGCCGCCGCAGGACTCGCTGAAGCGGACCGCGCTCGGCAACGGGTCGGACACCGTGCTGCACCCGTGGTGGGAGGTCTACCAGCCGGTGCGCTACGTGCTGAGCAGCCGGATGGGCAGCGAGGCCGAGTTCCGGACCATGGTCAGCACCTGTCGCTCGGCCGGCGTCAAGGTGTACGTGGACGCGGTGATCAACCACATGACCGGTCAGGGCAGCACCTCCTACGGCGGGGTCGCCTACGAGCGCTACGCCTACGAGGGCCTGTTTGGGACCACCGGGACCTACAGCCCGAACAACTTCCACAAGAACACCGGGCAGTGCCCGAGCAGCACCGGCGGGATCGAGAACTTCAACGACGTCACGCAGGTGCACAACTGCGAGCTGGTCGGGTTGGCCGACCTGCGGACCGAGACCGGTTACGTCCGCACCCAGCTGGTCCGCTACCTGAACAAGCTGATCGGCTACGGGGTCTCCGGCTTCCGGGTTGACGCCGGCAAGCACGTGCCGCAGGCGGACCTGATCGCCATCCGCGACCGGCTCCAGACCACCCTGGACGGCGAGCGACCGTACTGGGTGCTGGAGGTGGGTCCGGGCAGCCCCGGGGCGATCTCGCCCACCGCCTACCTGGGCGCCGGTGACCTGCTCGGCTTCGACTACCAGAAGCAGATCCACGACGCGTTCAAGAGCTACACGACCCCGGCGACCGGCAGCATCGCCAGCCTGCGGGTGTTCGGGGAGGATGCCGGACTCCTGCCCAGCAAGCGGTCGCTGGTCTTCATCCACAACCACGACACCGAGCGCAACTCTAACGACACGGTCAACTACAAGGACGGGAAGACCAACATCATCGCCCACCAGTTCATGCTGGCCTACCCGTACGGGCGCCCCCAGGTGTACGCCTCCTTCACCTTCGGCACCGACACCGCGCAGTCGCCGCCCTCGGACGCGGCGGGGCTGATCACCGACACCGACTGCAGCAACGGCGCGTGGACCTGCGTCGACCGCGACACCGGTGTGGCCAACATGGTCGGGTTCTACAACTACGTCGGCAAGGCCAGGCTGCGGAACTGGTACGACGACGGCCAGAACCTGGTCGCCTTCAGCCGCGGCGCCAAGGGCTGGATCGCCATCAACAACGGCACCACCAACGTGACCCGGTCGTTCCAGACCGGCCTGCCCCGTGGGGTGTACTGCGACATCAGCCACGGCACCTTCGCCGACGGGGCCTGCAGCGGGCCGAGGGTCCAGGTCGGGGCCAACGGCCGGGCCACCGCGACGGTGCGGGCCAAGGAGGCGGTGGCCTTCACCAAGGCGGACCTGGTGAGTAGCTGAGTCCACCGCGGCCATCTGGGCCGGGCCGGGCCGACCGCGATCGCGCAGGCGGCTCGGCCCTGGTCCGGCGGCTCAGATGCTGATCGACCCGTCCGTCGGCGATGGTCCAGTCCGGGTTGTGGGCGACCTCCCACACGTAGCCGTCCGGATCGGCGAAGGCCCCGGCGGTGCCACCCCAGTCGGTGCGGGCCGCGGGCCGGACCAGTGACCCGCCCGCCTGCCGGGCGTCCTCGAGCACGGCCGCCACCTCCTCGGGGGCCCGGACGTTGTGGGCCAGCTCGACCCCGGGCGCCCCGTGGCCGCCGACCGCGGTCCACAGGGCGAGCACCATCCCGCCGGCCGGGAAGAAGCACACCTCGTCGTCGGGTTGCCGGGCGCCGGACCACCCGATGGCCTGGTAGAAGGCCCGGGCTCGGGTCAGGTCGGCGACCCCGAGCGTGACAACACTGATCCGCGGTTCCATCGACGGCTCCTGGTCGGGGACGGGGACGTGGTGATCTCGGCGTGACCCTACTGCGGCCCGGTGACAGCCCGTCCGCGAGGTTACATAGCCCCTCGATCGATCCTTCCCAGTCGGCAGCGGCAATGCCAGACTGCCGTCTACCCCAACCCCCACGAAGGGAGTCATGCGTGCGAAAAGCAGCACTCGGGGCTGTGGCCCTACTCGCGGCCACCGGCCTGATCACCCCCGCCCCCGCGGTCGCCGTCGACGCCGTGAACACGACCAAGCTGCGCAACGCGGTCACCGTCAGCGGCATCCTGGAGCACGAGCGTGCGTTCCAGTCGATCGCCAACGCCAACGGCGGCACCCGGGCCTCCGGCACCCCCGGCCACGACGCGTCGGCCGCGTACGTGGTGCAGAAGCTGCGCGAGTCCGGGTACACGGTCCGGACCCAGGAGTTCACCTTCCCGTTCTTCCGTGACCTGGCCCCCGCGGAGCTGTCCGAGGTCAGTCCCAACGCTCGCGACATCGAGACCGAGTCCTTCACCTACTCGGGCAGCGGCGACGTCACCGGCCAGCTGGTTCCTGCGGACGTGCAGATCCCGCCGGGCCCCACGCCGAGCAGCAGCACCTCGGGCTGCGAGGCCACCGACTTCACGCCCGCGCCAGCCGGACCAGCGGTCGCCCTGTTGCAGCGCGGAACTTGCTTCTTCGAGGAGAAGGCCAACAACGCCCAGGCCGCCGGCTATGACGCGGTGATCATCTTCAACGAGGGTCAGCCGGGCCGGACCGAGCTTCTTACCGGGACCCTGGGCAACCCCGAGAGCATCCCGGTGGTCGGGGTGAGCTTCGAGGACGGCGCGAGGCTGTACGCGGAGACCCAGGCCGGGCCGGTGAACGTCCGGGTGTTCACCTCCACCGAGTCCGACCTGACCCGGAAGACCACCAACGTGATCGCGGACTCCCCCGCCGGCAGGATCGCCGGGCAGACCGTGGTCGCCGGCGCCCACCTCGACTCCGTCGTCGCCGGCCCCGGCATCAACGACAACGGCAGCGGCAGCGCGACCATCCTGGAGATCGCCGAGCAGATGGCCGCCCTGAAGTACACCAAGAAGAACGCACTGCAGCGGCAGGTCCGCTTCGCCTTCTGGGGTGCCGAGGAGCTCGGCCTGCTGGGTTCGGAGCACTACGTGGCCAGCCTGACCGAGTCCCAGCGCTCGCAGATCTACGCGAACCTGAACTTCGACATGGTGGGGTCGCCGAACTACGTCCGGTTCGTCTACGACGGCGACGGCTCAGACAAGGGCGTCGTCGGCCCGCCGGGGTCCGGGGCCATCGAGAAGGTCTTTACTGACTACTTCGACGACCAGGGCCTGGCCACCGAGCCCACCGCGTTCGACGGCCGGTCCGACTACGGGCCCTTCATCGCCGAGGGCATCCCCGCCGGTGGCCTGTTCACCGGCGCGGAGGGCGTGAAGACCCCGGAGCAGGCCGCGATCTACGGCGGCACCGCCGGCGTGGCGTACGACAAGTGCTACCACCAGGCGTGCGACACCATCGCCAACCTGAACGAGAAGGCGCTGTTCGAGATGGGTGATGCCGCGGCCCACGCGACACTCACCCTCGCCCTCTCCAAGTCGGGGCTGTTCGTGGACGGCAGCCGCCGCCCCGCCCCGTCCAAGGCCAAGGTCAAGCTGCCCCCGGTGAGCTCCGGGCCGCAGGCCCAGCGCTAGCCGGCACCTCTCTCGGAAAGGACGCCCGAGGGCCGCACCCGTTCGCGGGTGCGGCCCTCAGCGCCGCCCGCTCGATTCCCGCCCGCACCCGGCGTCATCCATCTCCGGATGGCCGACGCGCCGTGCGGGACCCCAAGCATCGGCGCCTGACCCCGGAGGAACTTCGGCGGCGCCAAGGAGCAGGTGCCGCGACCAGTTCGCGATGTCGGCCACCCGCCGGCGCAACCGCTCGGCCGAGCGCAGGTGCTGCCAGCCGTGCCCTCCTCGTGCTCCAGCCGCCGGGGGAGGCCGCGGGCCAGCTGGCTGAACGCACTCCCCCGGAGCTGGACGGCGCGGCCCCGCAGCGCAGCGCCGGAGGTGCGCCACTCGGGAGGCGGATCGCGCGGGAACGCGGTCAGCGGCTCACTCGGCCCGCCCCGCTGCCTCGGGGCCGGAGTCGCCGCGGCGCACCGAGCTGAGCAGCAGCTGCGCGACGTCGAGCACCTCGACCTCGGCCCGCGCCGTGCCGGCGTCCTGCTGCGCCGTCAACCCGTCGGACAGCATCACCCGGCAGAACGGGCAGCCGACGGCGATCTGGTCGGCCCCGGTGGCGACGGCCTCGGTGGTGCGGTTGTGGTTGATCCGCTCCCCGATGCTCTCCTCCATCCACATCCGCGCACCCCCCGCACCGCAGCAGAACGACCGCTCGGAGTTCCGGGGCATCTCGGTCAGCGTCGCGTTGGGGATCGCCTCGAGCAGCTCCCGGGGTGGGGCGTAGACCTGGTTGTGCCGGCCCAGGAAGCACGGGTCGTGGTAGGTGATGGTCCGTCCCGGCTCGGGCGTGTCCGGGGCGACCGGGGTCAGCCGGCCCTCGCGGACCAGCCGGTTGAGCAGCTGGGTGTGGTGCACCACCTCCAGCTCGACCCCGAACGGGGCGTACTCGTTCTTCAGCGTGTTGAAGCAGTGCGCGCAGGTGGCCACCACCTTGGTGGCCTTGGCGTCCTTCAGGGTCTCCGCGTTCTCCGCGGCCAGGCCGGCGAAGACGAACTCGTTGCCGGACCGGCGGGCGGGGTCTCCGGTGCAGGTCTCGCCCTTGCCCAGCACTGCGAAGTCGACCCCGGCGGTGTGCAGCAGCTCGGCCACGGCCTGGGTGGTCTTCTTGGCCCGGTCCTCGTACGCCCCCGCGCAGCCGACCCAGAACAGCCACTCGACGTCGGTCAGGTCCTCGACGTCGACCCCGACCTGCTTGACCGGGAAGGGCAGCTCCTTGGCCCAGTCCATCCGCGCGTTGGGGGCGGCACTCCACGGGTTGCCCTTGTTCTCCAGGCCCTTGAACAGGCCGTTGAGCTCCTTCGGGAACTCCGACTCCAGCAGCACCTGGTGGCGGCGCAGGTCCATGATGTGGTCCACGTGCTCGATGTCCACCGGGCACTGCTGCACGCAGGCCCCGCAGGACGTGCAGGACCACAGCACGTCGGGGTCGATCACCCCGAACAGCTCCGCGGAGCCCACCAGAGGCCGCTCGGCCTCCCGTCGGGTGGCCTCCGGCAGCGCGGCCCGGGCCTCCTCCGCGGCCTGCAGGTAGGGGGCCTTGGCGTAGGCATGGTCGCGCAGGTTCATGATCAGCAGCTTGGGCGAGAGCGGCTTCTCGGTGTTCCAGGCCGGGCACTGGGACTGGCACCGCCCGCACTCGGTGCAGCTGGTGAAGTCGAGCAGGCCCTTCCAGGTGAACTGCTCGACCGCACCGACCCCCAGGGCCGCGTCCTCGTCGAGGTCCTCCAGGTCGGCGAAGTCCAGCGGCTTCCCCTCGACCATGATCGGCAGCAGCGCACCGAGCGCGGGTCGGTCGGGGTCGCGCTTGAACCAGATGTTGACCCACGCGGTGAACCGGTGCCAGGCCACGCCCATGGTGACGTGCCGGGAGATCACGATCACCCACGTCATCGAAATGATGATCTTGACCATGGCCACCGCGAAGACCAGCTCGCCGATGGTCCCGGCGCCCTGGCCGGCGACCAGGGAGCCGAGAAACCAGGTCAGCGGGAAGTCCAGCCGGGAGCCTTCACCCAGGGCGTACTCCATCCCCCGCAGCAGCAGGCCGCAGACCACGACGCCGAGGATGACCGCCTCGACGAAGTAGGCCTGCCAGAAGGTCGAGCCGAAGAACCGGCTCCGGCGCCCCTCGGTCCGGGGATGGTGGCGCTGGCGGACCACGATCAGGACCACGATGCCGATCAGGGTGAGCCAGGAGACGATGTCGGCCCACCACGCGAAGACCACCCAGTGTCCGATCACCGGCAACGCGAACGTCGGCGAGAACAGCTGGCCGTACGCGGTGGCGACCAGCGAGCTCAGGGTGATGAACCCGATCATCACGAACCAGTGCATGACCCCGATCGGCGTCCACTGCAGCATCTTGGTGTGCCCCAGCGTCTCGCGGAGCATCGTGCGCCACCGGGCACCCGGCCGGTCGGACCGGCCGACCGCCGGCCGGCCTACAGCGATCACGGCCAGCAGCCGCCGGACGGCGCGGACGGCCAGCAGTACGGCCACCGCCGTGATCCCCAGCGAGACGACGATCGCGACGAGCTGCACGTCTGCATCCTCTCTCCGACGGCGGTGGGCGGCCCACGCCACCCCGAGCGTAGCCGGTTGTTACCGGTGAGTAGATCGGGCGCGGGGACTCCCGCCGACCCGACCGCGGGCCGGTGATCACCTCCCGCGCCGGGACCGTCGCGTCCCCGCGAGCCTCCCGATCTGGCTGGGACACCGTCCCGTGACAGCGGGACGCGGCTCACGCGACAGTGCTGAGACCACTCCCGTCGGGGGTCGCAGCTGTGGAGGGACCACCATGAGACGCGCCTACACCGTCCTCGCCTACGTCGTCGCCGCCGAGGTCGTGGTCCAGGCCATGCTGGTGGCCTGGGCCGTCGCCGGCCTGGGGAAGTGGGTGGCCGCCGGCGGGGTGTTCGACTACGCCGTCATCGAGAGCCAGTCAGCGCCGTTCCCGGAGGTGATCGGGATCCCGCTGCACGGGCTGAACGGCGGCATCGTGGTGCCCGCCATCGCGCTGGCCCTGCTCGTGCTGTCGTTCTTCACCCGGGTGCGCGGCGCCGCCCGGTGGGCCGGCGCCGTGTTCGGGCTCGCGGTCCTGCAGGGCCAGCTGGGCTACCTGGGCCACGAGGTGACCGCGCTGGCCGCGGTCCACGGGCTGAACGCCCTGCTGCTCTTCGGGGTCGCGGTCTCGGCCGGGCGGCGGATGCGGCAGGCCCCCAGCACGAGCGCTGCCCAGGAGACCCCCGCCGCGGCCGCGGTCTGAGGTCAGCCGGCGCCGACGCCCGGCTCAGCCCAACCTGTCCACGATCAGCTGCCGGACCCGGCCGGCGTCGGCCTGGCCCCGCATCTGCTTCATCACAGCCCCGATCAGGGCCCCGGCCGCCTGCACCTTGCCGGCCCGGATCTTGTCGGCCACCTCCGGGTGGGCGGCGATGGCCGCGTCCACGGCCGCGCCCAGAGCCGCGTCGTCGGACACCACGGCCAGGCCACGGTGGGCGACCACCTCGGCCGGCGACCCCTCGCCGGCCAGCACCCCCTCGAGCACCTGCCGGGCCAGCTTGTCGTTGATCGTCCCGCGTGTCGATGAGGGCCTGGGTCTCGGCCACCTGAACCGGAGTGACGGCCAGGTCGGCCAGCTCGACGCCGGTCTCCGCCGCGTGCCGGGACAGCTCGGTGAGCCACCACTTGCGCGCCGCCTGCGGCTTCGCCCCGGCGGCCACGGTCGCCTCGATCAGGTCCACCGCCCCGGCGTTCACCGCGTCCCGCAGCTCCAGCTCGGAGAACCCCCAGGCGGCCGAGATCCGGCGCAGCCGGGCGACCGGCGGCTCGGGCAGCGTGGCCCGCAGCTCCGCCACCCACTCCCGGCTCGGGGCCACCGGCACCAGGTCGGGTTCGGGGAAGTAGCGGTAGTCCTCGGCGGTCTCCTTGCTGCGCCCCGGCGTGGTCTCCCCGGTGTCCTCGTGCCAGTGCCGGGTCTCCTGCACCACCCGTTGGCCGGCGTCCAGGCGCGCAGCCTGCCGGGTGATCTCGTGCTGTACGGCGCGCTCGACGCTGCGCAGCGAGTTGACGTTCTTGGTCTCCGACCGGGTGCCCAGCGGGGCGTCGGCCGAGGGACGCAGCGACAGGTTGACGTCGCAGCGCAGCGACCCCTGCTCCATCCGGACGTCGGACACCCCCAGTGCGCGCAGCAGGTCCCGCAGCATGCCCACGTAGGCCCGGGCCACCTGGGGCGCCTTGGCGCCGGTGCCCTCGATCGGGGTGGTGACGATCTCGATCAGGGGCACCCCGGAACGGTTGTAGTCCAGCAGCGAGTGGTCCGCGCCGTGGATCCGGCCGGTCGCGCCGCCGACGTGCAGCGACTTGCCGGTGTCCTCCTCCATGTGGGCCCGCTCGATCCCGATCCGGTACGTCTCGCCCTCCACCTCGACCTCGGCGAACCCGCCGTAGGCGATCGGCTCGTCGTACTGGGAGATCTGGTAGTTCTTCGGCATGTCCGGGTAGAAGTAGTTCTTCCGGGCGAACCGGCACCACTCCGCAATCGAGCAGTTCAGCGCCAGGCCGATCCGGATCGCGGACTCGATGGCCCTGGCGTTCACCACCGGCAGCGAGCCGGGCAGCCCGAGGCAGACCGGGCAGGTCTGGGTGTTGGGGTCCGCGCCGAACTCTGTGGAGCAGCCGCAGAACATCTTGGAGACGGTGTTCAGCTCGACGTGCACCTCCAGCCCCAGCACCGGGTCGTAGCGTCGGATCGCGTCCTCGTACGTCACCACCGCCGCGCTCACCGCGCCACCGCCAGCTCGGGGATCCGGTCGAGCAACGGTCCGCCCCACTGGGCGGTCAGCGCCCGCTCGAGCGCGGCGCCCAACCGGTAGAGCCGGTCGTCGGCCAGCGGCGGCGCCATCACCTGCAGGCCCACCGGGAGCCCGTCCTCGGGGGCCAGGCCGACGGGGAAGGAGGCGCTGGCGTTGCCGGCCAGGTTCGACGGGATGGTGCACAGGTCGTTCATGTACATCGCCAGCGGGTCGTCCGCCTTCTCCCCGATCGGGAAGGCCGTCACCGGCGTGGACGGCGAGACCAGCACGTCGACCTGCTCGAACGCGGCGGCGAAGTCTCGGCTGATCAAGGTCCGGACCTTCTGCGCCTGCCCGTAGTAGGCGTCGTAGTAGCCGCTGGACAGGGCGTAGGTGCCGAGGATGATCCGTCGCTTCACCTCGGCGCCGAACCCGGCCTCACGGGTGGCCGACATCACCTGCTCCGCACTCAGCGTGCCGTCGTCACCCACCCGCAGCCCGAACCGCATGGCGTCGAACTTGGCCAGGTTGGAGGACACCTCGCTGGGCATGATCAGGTAGTAGGCGCCGAGCCCGTAGGTGAAGTGCGGACAGGAGACCTCGACGACCTCCGCGCCGAGCGAGGCCAGCAGCGCCACCGCCTCGGTGAAGCGCTGCTCCACCCCCGGTGCGTAGCCCTCCCCGCCCAGCTCTTTCACCACGCCGACCCGCAGCCCGGTCACGTCGCCGGAGCGGGCGGCCTGCACGACCGGCGGCACCGGCGCGTCGATGGAGGTGGAGTCGCGCGGGTCGTGTCCGGCGATCACCTCGTGCAGCAGGGCCGCGTCCAGCACGGTGCGGGCGCAGGGTCCGGGCTGGTCGAGGCTGGAGGCCATGGCCACCAGGCCGTAGCGGGAGGTGCCGCCGTAGGTCGGCTTGACCCCCACCGTGCCGGTCACCGCAGCGGGCTGCCGGATCGAGCCACCGGTGTCGCTGCCGATGGCCAGCGGCGCCTCGAAGGCGGCCAGCGCGGCCGACGACCCGCCCCCGGAGCCGCCCGGGATCCGGTCGGTGTCCCACGGGTTCCGGGTCGGCCCGTAGGCGGAGTTCTCGGTGGACGAGCCCATGGCGAACTCGTCCATGTTGGTCTTCCCGAGGATGACGATGCCGGCCGCCAGCAGCCGCTGCGTCACCGTGGCGTCGTACGGCGGGACCCAGCCCTGCAGGATCTTGGAGCCGCAGGTCGTGGGCGCCCCCGCGTAGGTGAGCACGTCCTTCAGGGCCAGCGGGACGCCGGCCAGCGGGCCGAGGCTGTCCCCCGCCGCGAGGCTCGCGTCGACCGCGGCGGCCTGGGCCAGGGCCCGCTCGCCGTCGACGTACAGGAACGCGTGCACCGTCTCGTCGACGGCGCCGATCCGGTCCAGGTGGGCCTGGGTGACCTCGACCGCGCTCACCTCGCGCTGCGCGATCCGGTCGGCGAGCTCGGCCGCGGTGCCGCGGATCAGGTCGCTCACGCCTGCTCTCCCAGGATCCGCGGGACCCGGAAGCGGTCGTCCTCGGCCGCCGGCGCCCCGGCCAGCACCGCGGCGCGGGGTAGCGACGGCGCCACCACGTCGGGACGGAACACGTTGACCAGCGGTAGCGCGTGCGAGGTCGGGGGGATGTCGTCGGCCGCCACCTCCGCAACCCTGGTCACCGACTCCAGGATCACCTCGAGCTGGGGGGCCAGATGCTCCAGCTCGGCCAGGCTGAGCTCGATCCGGGCCAACCGGGCCAGGGCGGCGACGTCGTCGGGGCTGAGCGCCACGGGGAGGTACTCCTCAGCTGTATCGGGTCAGGTGTGTCGGGGCGTCGGACGGCTCCCCATCCTAGAGGGCGCGGGCCCGGCGGGATCGGGCCGATCACCGCCCGTCGTCGAGGTCCCGGATGACCAAGCCGGTGAGCAGCTTGGGCGTGAAGAACGTCGACTTCGGCGGCATCAGCAGCCCTTCGCGGGCGGTCCGTTCGATCTCGGCGACGCTGACCGGCCGGATCAGCACCGCCGCCTCAGCGGCCGCGGAGTCCACGGCGGCCAGCGTCTCGGCCAGTCCGTGCTGGTAGGTCACCTCGACGTCACCGAGGGTGTGCTCGAGCCACGCGCCGTCCAGCGAGCGGACGTCGGTGAACGCGCCGGGCACCGGGTCGAGCCGAGACGTCCGGTCCCGGGTGTAGAGGACGAGGAATCCCTCCCGCTCCATCGCCGCCAGTGTGCCCGGGGTCGGCCGGTCGATCTCGGTGAGGGTGAAGTCGTCGCTGAACTCGCGGTACAGCCGGTGGTACAGCCGGTGGATGGCCTCCACGCTCAGCTGGTCGGCGACGAGCTCGCTGACGAAGGCCAGGGTCTGCTCGGCCGCCGTGTCGGTGGACCCGGTGGCGGCCCGGACCTCGTCGCGGTAGGTGCGGCTGATCGCGTAGCGGTGGTGCCCGTCGGCGATCAGCACGTCATCGCGGCCGACCGCGGTACGGATGGCGTCCACCCGGGCCGGGTCGTCCACCCGCTCCAGCACGTGCTCCACCCCGCCGACGACGACCCGCCCCACCGGCGTGCCCGGTGCGGCGAGCAGGTCGGTCAGCCCGCCGGCCAGCGACAGCCCCCACACCGGCGACACGTTCGCCCGGGTCGCCCGGGTCAGGTCCAGCCGGTCGGTGCTGGCCTTGGGCGTGGTCCGCTCGTGCGGCAGCACCCCGCCGGCCCCCTCGTCCACGACCTCCAGGCCGCCGAGCACCCCGGCGATGTCGCGCTGGTTCCCGGTGGCGTCGGTGAACCGCATCCGGTAGATGGTGAAGGAGGGCCGCCGGTCCAGCACCAGGACCTCACCCGCCCGCCACGCCTGCAGCTGGGTGCCGGCCACCTCGTAGCGCTCGGCCCCGCCGCGGGGCACGTCGACGTAGGTGATGTTGAACGGTGACCGGCTGCGCAGCTCGTCGACGTCGGCGTCGGAGACGACGTCGTAGGGCGGCGCCACCAGCGGAGCGAGGTCCTCGGCGGCGTACCGCAGGGCGGGAAAGGGTTCGAAGCGGGGCACGCCGCTAGCGTTCCATGCTGCGAGCGGAACCTGCGCCGCAGGGCGGCGGGCGGGGGGATGGCGGGCGGGGGCCTCCGACTGGTGTACTGGGGCCCGAGCCCTAGGGAAGGTGGACCATGAAAGCCATCGCCATCCTGCGCGTGCTGACCGTCATCACGGTGGTCATGTTCGTCGCCTCGATCGTGTTGCTGCTGCGGACCGCCCCGCCCGCCGGGGAGAACTACACGCTCGCCGGGCCCGCAGTGGCCAGCGGCGTGCTCGGGATGTTCGCCGCCGTCGGCGTGTTCGTGCTCGGCTTCGTCGCCGCCGTGCGGGCCGGCGACTGACCCGCGCCGGCCGGCGGCGCCCAGGCCGGCGACCAGACCCGCCGGCCATCTCATCCATCGGCCACCGGGTGTGCCCGAAACACACCGGTAACGGCGGTGCGGAAGGATGACCGCGTGTTCCTGATGCGCATTGCCCTGCCCGACCGGCCCGGATCCCTGGGTGCGGTCGCCAGCGCCATGGGCGGCGTGGGCGGCGACATCAACGCGGTGGAGATCATCGAGAAGGGCGACGGCGTGGTGGTGGACGACTTCATCGTCGACCTGCCGCCCGGGCAGATGCCGGAGACCATCGTCACCGCCTGCCACGCGCTGGAGGGGGTCCGGGTCGAGTGGATCTCCCGCTATCCGGAGGGTGGCGGGCTGCAGTCCGACCTCGAGGCCCTGGAGCGGATGACGGCGGACCCGGTGCACGCGGCCGAGACGCTGACCTCACTGTGCCCCGTCGTGTTCCGGTCCCACTGGGCCGTGCTGGTGGACCTGGCCGACGGCGAGCCGGCGACCACGTACGCCACCACGCTGGCCCCGGAGCTGACCACGGCAGCGATGCGGCGGTTCCTGCCGTACGACCGGACGCACCGCATCGACCTCGACTCCGGCTGGCTGCCCGGCTGGGCCGACTCGACCGTGGTGGTCACCCCCATCACCCGGGACCGGATCATCCTGATCGGCCGGTTGGGCGGACCGGCGTTCCTCGACTCCGAGATCGCCCGGCTGCACCACCTGGCGGCACTGGCCAAGTAGCCCTGCGCGCAGCGGCGACCCCACCGACCTCCCGCTTCGACCCGCTTCGCCGCGGGGCCTCCGATACGGTCGCCCGGTGACCCCGTTCGGCTGGCCCGAGGTGCTGGCCCTGCTGACCTCGGTCGCGTTCGGCGCCGCCTCCGCCGTCGTCCCGGTGGCCAACGCCGAGCTGTACGTGGTCGCCTCCCAGGTGTCCAGCGTGGCCGGGGCCATCCCCGTCGCGGTCGGGGTCGCGATCGGGCAGACGGTCGGCAAGCTGGTGCTGTTCTTCGCCGCCCGCGGCGGCCGGGCCTACCGGCTGGCCCGGCATCGCGAGCGGCCGGAGCCGGCGCCCCGGGGCCCGGCCCGCGCGCGCTTCGACCGGGTGGTGCGGCAGCTGCTCGAGCTGGTGGGCCGGAAGCGGTGGGGTCTGCCGATCACCTTCCTGGCCGCCGTGGTGGGTCTGCCGCCGCTGTACGCCGTCGCCCTGCTGGCCGGGGCGACGACGATGCGCCCGCTGTGGTTCGGGTCGGTCGTGCTGGTCGGGCGGACGATCCGGTTCGTGGCCGTGGCCCTGGGGGTGCACCAGCTGGTGCTGTGACCCTCGGCGTCAGCCCAGGAACTGACGCGGCTCGCCGATGCCGAACCCGAGGCTGCCGGTCATCAGGTAGTACACGTACCAGCCGAGCAGGAAGCAGGCCAGCATCGCGCCCAGCAGGGCCAGGCCGACCCAGATCCGCATCCGCCGCTTGCTCTTGGTGCTCGGCACCTGGGACGGACCCCACTCGCCCAGGGTGGGCCGGACCCGCGGCGGCGTGCTGCCGTTCAGGTTGAGGTCGGAGAAGATTCTCAACGCGTGCATTCCCTTCCTGCCCACGGGCCCGGTCCGGGTGCCGCGCCGCACGTGGTGCACTCGACCGTACAGGGGCCGGGCCAGCCGCGGCCGGTCAGGAAAACAGAACCACGGCAGCGGACCACCCGGCCGACCGGCGGCTGGGCGGCCGGCTCAGAACCGGGCCTGGATGGGCACCTCGGCCGTCAGCCAGGGCCGGTGCCGCCGCGCGGGCCTGCTGGGCGGTACCACGACCACCGGGCAGCGGGCCGTCTGCAGGCAGTGCCGGGCCACCCCGCCCAGCCCCAGGGACCCGTGCCCGTGCTGGGCGTGACGTCCCACCACCAGCAGCTCCGCGGTGGCCGAGAACTCCTCCAGCACGTCGCGGGGTGGGCCCTGGACCACCCGCCGCTCGACCGGGACGTCGGGGTGGGTGCCGGCGAACCCGGCCAGGGCCTCGCTCAGCTCGACCTCCGCCTCGTCCCGGCGCAGCCGCAGCTCCTCGGGGTCCGCCGGCACGTACCCGTAGGCCGCGGTCGGGCCCAGCACCTCCCAGCCGTGCACGGCAACCACCGGCTGGGACCGCAGATCGGCCTCAGCGAAGCCGACGGCCAGCACGGTGGCGGCGTGGCCGCGGCTGTCGACCCCGACCACGACCCCCCGCCGGCCGTTCTCGGCGTGGTACCCGGCCGGCAGCACCACCACCGGGCAGTCGGCCTGCGCGCACACCCGGCTGCTGGTGGATCCGGTGTGCCAGCGCTGCACCACCGACACCGCCCGGCGCTGCAGCACCACCAGCCCGGCGGAGTGGGACAGCTCGACCAGGGTCTCCACCGCCGAGCCGGGTGCGACCTCGGGATGGACGGTTCGCCCGGGGTCGAGGTGGCGGTACATCATCTCGACGGCGGCGGCGACCAGCTGCTCCCCCCGGTGCCGGCGCTGCTGGAGCGACGTGGTCGGCGCAGGCGACGTCGCGGTGGCCAGCGGCTCGCAGCCGTGGACGAGCCAGACGTCGACCTGCCGGCGGTTGGCCTCACCCGCCGCGAACCGCAGCACCTCGCGCCGCTCGGCGACCGGCACGTCATCGATCCCGACGATCACGCGGTCGGCCGCGGGGGCCCGGTGGGCGGTCGCCTCCGGATGTGGGACGTCGGCGGGGCTGGGGCGTTCCATGGTGTCCTCCTGAGGTCGCTCGCCTCCAGGCTGGCGCACCCCGGGTGGGCCGGACACGGCCGTTGGTCGGCCGGCGGCGGGACCAAAGGTCCGCCTCCGGGACCCCTCGACCAGACTGGGCCGGGTGGAGGGCGACGGCAACGGCTGGGTGCGGTGCGCGTTCGGTCACCGGCACTGGGGGCGGCACGGCGCGGCGGGCCTGCTGCTGGTGGACCGACGAGGGCCGGGCGGGCCGCGGATCCTGCTGCAGCACCGGGCCGCGTGGACCGCGAACGGCGGCACCTGGGGCGTGCCCGGTGGGGCGCGGGACAGCCACGAGACCGCGGTGCAGACCGCGCTACGCGAGGCCGGGGAGGAGGCCGGCGTCACGGCGTCGCTCGTCGGGGTGCGCAGCACGCTGGTCGACGACCACGGCGACTGGAGCTACACCACGGTCGCCGCTGACCTGCTGGGCGACCTGGTGCTGGTCCCCCAGGAGGAGTCGGCGGAGCTCCGCTGGGTCGCGGTCGAGGCCGTCGAGACCCTGCCGCTGCACCCGGGCTTCGCCGGCACCTGGCCGGCGCTCCGCGCCGCGGTCCGGCCGAGCCGCTAGCCTCCGGTCCGGGCCACCAGCTCGGTGGCCGCCTCCGGGCCGCGGTCCAGCAGCACCTGGAACGCCTCGACCCCGGCCAGCACCGGCACCTTGAGCTCGACCGCCTTGTCCGCCTTGGACCCCGGGGACTCGCCCACCACCACGAACGAGGTCTTCTTCGACACCGATCCGGACACCTTGCCGCCCCGGCTGGTGATGGCCTCGGCCGCGGAGTCCCGGGTGTAGCCCTCGAGCGAACCGGTCACCACCACCGACAGCCCGGCCAGGGTCTGCTCGCGCCGGGGCTTGGGCTCGTCCCTCATCACCGCGCCGGCGGCCTGCCACTTGCGGACGATCTCGCGGTGCCAGTCCACCGCGAACCAGTCGAGGATCGCGGTGACCAGCGTCGGCCCGATCCCCTCCACCTCGGCCAGCTGCTCGGGGGTGGCGGCGGCGAGCGCGTCGATGTCCCCGAAGGCGGCCGCCACATCGGGCGCGACCCCCTTGCCGATGTGCCGGATGGACAGCGCCACCAGGAACTTGTCCAGCGGCCGGGTCTTGGCGTCCTCCAGGTTGGCGACCAGCTTCTTGCCGTTGGCCGACAGCTCCCCGTTCTTGGTGGTGAAGAACGGGACGGTCCGCAGCCGGTCCTCGGTCAGGTCGAACAGGTCACCCTCGTCGGCGAGCAGCCCGGCCTCGAGCAGGGCCATGCCCGACTGGTAGCCGAGCACCTCGATGTCCAGGGCCTGCCGGCTGGCCAGGTGGAACAGCCGCTCCCGCAGCTGGGCCCGGCAGGAGCGGGTGTTGGGACAGCGGAGGTCGGCGTCGCCGTCCTTCTCCGGTCGGAGCTCGGTGCCGCACTCGGGGCAGTGGGTGGGCATCACGAACTCCCGTACCGCGGCGGGGTCGCGCAGGTCGACCACCGGCCCCACGATTTCCGGGATGACGTCGCCGGCCTTGCGCAGTACCACCGTGTCGCCGATCAGCACACCCTTGCGCTTGACCTCGCTGGCGTTGTGCAGGGTGGCCATGCCGACGGTCGAGCCGGAGACCAGCACCGGCTCCATCACCCCGTACGGGGTGACCCGGCCGGTGCGGCCCACGTTCACCCGGATGTCCAGGAGCTTGGTGGTGACCTCCTCCGGGGGGTACTTGAAGGCGATGGCCCAGCGCGGGGCCCGCGAGGTCGACCCCAGCTGGTCCTGCACCTCCCGCTCGTCCAGCTTGACCACCACGCCGTCGATCTCGTGCACGACCGAGTGCCGGTGCTCACCGAAGTCCTCGACGTAGGCCCAGACCTGCTCCAGGTCCGAGCACAGCTTGCGGTGCGGGCTGACCGGGAGCCCCCAGCGGTCCAGCGCCTCGTACGCCTCGGACAGCCGGTCCAGCCGGACCCCCTCGACGATCCCCAGACCGTGGCTGACGAATCCCAGCCGCCGGGAGGCCGTCACCTTGGGGTCCTTCTGCCGCAGCGAACCGGCCGCGGCGTTCCGCGGGTTGGCGAAGGGTGCCTTGCCGTCCGCGACCAGGCTCTCGTTCAGGGCGGCGAAGTCCTCCACGGCGAAGAACACCTCGCCGCGCACCTCGAGCACCTCGGGGACCTCGTCCCCGGCCAGCTGGGCCGGGATGGCGCCGATGGTGCGCACATTGGCGGTCACGTCCTCCCCGACCCGGCCGTCGCCACGGGTGGCCGCCTGCACGAACCGCCCCTGCTCGTACACCAGGTCCAGCGCCAAACCGTCCACCTTGAGCTCACACAGGTAACCCGACGCGGCGATCCGCTCCGCCCCCAGCTCGCGGACGGCCCGCGCTGCCCAGCGCTCCAGCTCCGGGCGGCTGAACACGTTGTCCAGGCTGAGCAGCCGGGTCCGGTGCTGCACCGGCGCGAAGGTGGCCGACAGCGGCGGGCCGCCGACCTGCTGGGTCGGTGAGTCGGGCGTCCGCAGACCCGGGAACGCTTCTTCCAGCGCGTTCAGCTCGCGCATCAAGGCGTCGAACTCCCCGTCGGAGATGGTGGGGGCGTCGAGCACGTGGTAGCGCCAGCGGGCCTGGTTGAGCTCATCGGCCAGCTCGGCGGCCCGCTCCTTGGCCGCGGGGTCGGGCTCGGCCTGGTCTGCTGGTGCTGCCGCGGTTTCTGACACGGCAGAAACCCTAGTGCGGGGGGCTGACGGCCGGCAGCGACCGGCGCCGGCCGACGCCGCGGCGACTAGGACAGCAGGTCCTCGATCCGCTCCACCTTGGCGGTGATCATCCCGTCGTGGCCGGCGCGGATGTCGGCCTTCAGCACCAGCGAGACTCGGGGCGCGACCGCGGCCACCGCCTCGACCGCCCGCTTCACCACCCCCATCACCGCGTCCCAGTCGCCCTCGAGGTTGGTGAACATCGCGTTGGTCTCGTTCGGCAGACCGGAGTCGCGGACGACCCGGACGGCGGCCGCGACGGCCTTGCCCACCGAGGCGTCGGAGGTACCGGACGGGGCGACCGAGAACGCGACCAGCATGACCCTACGCTAGCCGCCATCCCCGGCCCGATCCGTAGGCTGACCCGCTCCGGGTGGCCGCAGAACCGGTGCAGGCCACTGATCGATGGTCAGGCCAGGTATCCAGCCGGGTGCTGAGGACTCTGCACCCGTGTCGACCGAGCAGCTCTCGGCGGCATCGCGCAACGAGGCGCGTGACGAACGGCGCACCGATGTCCGCGCCGACCCGATCCGTGCAGCAGAGACGAGGCCCGCGATGCCCGAAGGATTCGATCCCGTACCCGAGTGGACCTCGGAGCTGAACGAGGGTGGCTCGGTCGCCGTCGTCGAGCGGGGCCCGACGACCGACGCCCTCATCCTCCGGGTCGACGCCGGTCCACAGGCCAACCAGGGCTGGTACCGGCTGGCCCGCGACCTGGGGGTCGACGGCACGGTGGCGGGCGGGTGGACACCGTGGATCGCCGTGCCCGACTGGTTCTCCTGGCAGAACGCGGGTGCCGATGTCGCGGTGGTGGACTTCGGTCCGGGGCCGGACGTGGTCGTCTTGATGGTCGACGCCCCGGAGGCGGCGAACCGCGGGCTCTACCGGATCGGCCATGAGCTGCAGGCGGACGGCGCGCTCACCGACTGGACGCCGTGGATCGAGGTGCCCGACTGGTTCTCGTGGGAGAACTCGGGCGCCGGGATCGCCGTCACCCCGGCCGACGCAGCCGGGAGGCGGGATCTCGTGGTCTTCATGATCGACGACGGGCCCGAGGTCAACCGCGGCGTGTACCGAGTCGGGCACGACCTCCAACGCGACGGGACCGTCACCGACTGGAGCGGGTGGGTCGACGTCCCCGGCTGGTTCTCGTGGGCGAACTCCGGCGGCGGTGTGGCGGTCGCCGACCTCGACGGGAGCGGCGGCCGGGACCTCATCGTGTTCCAGATCGACGACGCTGTGCCCACCGCCGAGGCCGGCGGGCGCAACGAGGGCTTCTTCCGGATCGGGCGCGGCCTGGCCCCCGACGGCACCGTCACGGCCTGGGGCCCGGACTGGCTGGGGGTGCCGTACTGGTTCCCCTGGCAGAACGAGGGGGGCGGTGTCGACGTGGTCGTCTCCGGGGGTCGCCGGCAGCTCGCCGTGCTGATGGTCGACGCTCCGGATGGCCCCAACGCGGGCTACCTGCAGCTGGTCGACCTCACCGAGGACCCGGCCACTCACGGACGGTGGGAGGTCAAGTCCTTCTTCTCCGAGGTCCTCGCCGTGCACACCGGGCTGCTCCCCGGCGGGGACGTGCTGTTCTTCGCCGGGTCCGGCTCCAGCAACGTCCGCTTCGCCTCGCCCGGACTTCGGCGCCGTCGACCAGGGCGTGCCGATCAGCGCGGTCTGGACCCCGCCCGACGACACCTTCGTCCACCCGGCGACCCTGCGCACCCCCGACGGCCGGCCCTTCGACCTGTTCTGCGGCGGCGACGCGTTCCTGGCCGACGGGCGGCTGCTGTCGGCCGGCGGCACCCAGGAGTACAACCCGTTCCGGGGCCGACACGACGTCGCCGTCTTCGACCCGGTGAGCCGGACCTGGTCCTTCGTGGCCCCGATGCAGCACGGCCGCTGGTACCCGACCCTGGTCACCCTGGGGGACGGTCGCGTGCTGGCCACGACCGGGCTGGACGCCGAGGGCGGCAACGGGTCCAAGGCCACGCCTGGAGATCTACACCCCGGCCACCGACACCTGGCAGCAGCACGCCTTCGTCCCGGGGTTCGCCGGGCTGCCGTTGTACGCCCACCTGTTCCTGCTCGCTGACGGGCGGATCTTCTTCTCCGGTGGCCGGATGGACGACGACCTGAACGTGCCACCGTGCGCGTTCGCGCTGGACGCCGAACCGGTGGGCTTCGATCCCGTCGAGGACCTGCTCGAGCCGGAGCTCCGCAACCAGTCGGCCAGCGTCCTGCTGCCCCCGGCGCAGGACCAGCGCGTGATGATCTGCGGTGGCGGCCCCGAGGGCAAGGCCGACAAGACCCACGCCACCAACCAGGTCAGCATCGCCGACCTGACGGGCGGGGTCAGCGACTTCACCGCCGCCGCGCCGATGGCCCTGGGCCGGATGCACCTGAACGCCGTCCTGCTGCCCGACCGGACCGTCTTCGTCAGCGGCGGCTCGCTGAAGCAGGAGGACGAGCCGCTCGCGCGGCTGCAGGCCGAGCTCTATGATCCCGCGACCGACCGCTGGCGCTTGATGGCCACCGCCGAGGTGCCCCGGCTGTACCACTCGACGGCGGTCCTGCTGCCCGACGGCCGGGTCGTCGCGGCCGGCGGCAATCCCGAGGGGGGTGCGTCGGTGCCCTTCCTGCCGCCCGACGAGAACGAGGAGATGCGGCTGGAGGTGTTCAGCCCGCCCTACCTGTTCGCCGGACCCCGGCCGGAGATCACGGGAGCACCCCAGGCCTGCAGCCACGGCGACGTGCTGACGCTCCAGGTGCCGCGGTCGATGACCATCCGCTGGGCGGAGGTGATCTGCCCGGGCGTCACCACCCACTCCTTCGACTCCAGCCAGCGGTTGGTCGACCTGCCCATCACCTCACGGACCGCGACCACGCTCACCGTTGACGTACCGGCCAACCCGAACCTGCTGCCACCCGGCGTGCACATGCTGTTCGTGGTGGATGAGGAGGGCGTGCCGTCGGTGGCCCGCTGGATCACCGTCAGCTGAGCCGACTCGGTCCAGGCCCTCAGGACCGCCACGCGCAACGGGTCACCGGCCTCACCCGGCCAGCTGCTCGCTCACGATGCGGGCCGCCGTCCGGACGCTGCGCAGGGCCGCGACCGCGTCGGCCGGGGTGCTGCCGGCCAGGCCGCACGCCGGAGTCAGGACGCAACGGCCCGTCACCTCCGGCGCCAGGTCGAGCGGGCGGAGCACCAGGAGGGCCCGGCTCGGCCACCTGGTCGGGCGTCATCCGCCGGTCGGTCGGCTGTGCGCCGACCCCGAGCACCAGCCCGCCCTCCATCGCCGGTCCGATCTCGTCCCATTCCCGGGCCCCGACCTGGTCGAGGTCCAACAGCACACCGGTCACCCCCGCGCGGTGCAGCAACCCCACCGGCACCTCCGGCGCGCAGCTGTGCACCCACACGTCGACCCGGTGCTCACCCAGCCGCCCGGTGATCGCGCTGTACGCGGCGCTGATCTCGGGCAGGTCGACGGAGCGGTGGCGGTGCAGCCCGCTGGCCGTGGCGATGCCCCCGGCCTGTACGGCGGGCAGGGACGGCTCGTCGAGCTGCACCAGCAGGCCCACGTCGGGCAGCCGGCGCTGCAGCTCGGTCACCAGGTCCGCGAGCCCCTGGGTGAGGGACTGGCCCAGGTCGCGCCGGGCCCCGCGGTCGGCCAACACCTTGTCCCCGCGTGGATGCTCCAGCTGGGCGGCCAGGGTCCACGGCCCGGCCACCGCGATCTTGACCGGACCGACGTAGCCCTGGGCGGTCTCCTCGAGCAGGTCGAGGTCGGCCCGGAACAGCGACACGGCGCGGCGGTGGTCCCGGCCGGACCGGTCGCTCAGCCGCCACCGGCCGGCTTGCAGCTCGATCCCGAGCCCGGTCAGCACGGCCGTGCCGCGTCCGATCAGGGCCGCGTGCGGGCCGCGGGCCGGCAGCTCGGGCAGGTACGGGAGGTCGGGGCACTCGGCGAAGGCGATCCGCACGGCCTGAGCCGGGTCGCTGCCCGGCCACGACCCGATGCCCGTGCTGCGGAGCACGCCGACCTCGCTCATCCGGACGTGCCGGCGACGGTCGCGCTGCCCAGCACCCGGTCGCCGTCGTAGAGCACCACGGCCTGGCCGGCCGCGACCCCGGTGGCGGGTGCGGCCAGGGCGACCCGGAGGCCGTCGGCGGTCGGCTCGGCGGTGGCCGCGTGAGCCGAGCCGTGGGCCCGCAGCTGGGCGTGGCAGGCGAAGGGCCCGTCGCGGGGGCTGTGGGTCCAGGTCGGCCTGACAGCGTCGATGGTGCGCACGGCCAGGGCGGACCGGGGGCCGACGGTGACGGTGTTGCTGACCGGGGAGATGTCGAGGACGAACCGGGGCCGGCCGTCCGGAGCGGGCACGCCGAGCCGCAGCCCGCGCCGCTGGCCCACGGTGAAGCGGTGGGCCCCGTCGTGCCGGCCGACCTCGGTGCCGTCGGCGTCCACGATCGGGCCGGGCCGGGTGCCGAGCTGCCGGTCCAGGAAGCCGGCCGTGTCCCCGTCGGCGATGAAGCAGATGTCGTGGCTGTCCGGCTTGTCGGCGACCGCGAGACCGCGGCGCGCCGCCTCTGCCCGGACCTCGGACTTGTCGGAGCCGCCGAGCGGGAAGAAGGACCGGGCCAGCTGCGCCTGGGTCAGCACCCCCAGCACGTACGACTGGTCCTTGCCTTGGTCGGCGGCGCGATGCATCTGGACTCCGTCGGCCGTGCGGACCAGCCGGGCGTAGTGGCCGGTGCAGACGGCGTCGAACCCGAGGGCGACCCCCCGGTCGAGGACGGCGGAGAACTTGATCTTCTCGTTGCAGCGCAGGCAGGGGTTGGGCGTACGACCTGCGGCGTACTCGGCCACGAAGTCGTCGACCACGTCGGCGGCGAACCGGTCGGACAGGTCCCACACGTAGAACGGGATGCCGAGCACGTCGGCGGCGCGCCGCGCGTCGTGGGCGTCCTCCCGGGAGCAGCAGCCGCGGGCGCCGGTCCGGAAGGACTGCGGGTTCTTGGACAGCGCCAGGTGGACCCCGGTGACGTCGTGACCGGCGGCCACGGCGCGCGCCGCCGCCACGGCGGAGTCCACCCCGCCGGACATCGCCGCCAGCACCTTCACCTGCCCACTCCCCTGCCCACTCCCCTGACCTGTACCGACCGGCCTGCCGCTCTCGACCCGACGGACCAGTCTGGCACGCGGGACCACCGGGTGCGGACCCTCGACCCGCGGCGCGGGCACATGCCCCCGCCGAGAGGTGGCCCCGCAACCGTTCGACCAACCGCAACGGTTGCCCCGGCACCACTCAGGCAGGGCCGGACCTCACCCTCAACCCGCGGCGCGGGCCCGGGCCACGGCCTCGGGCAGCGCCCCCAGCAGCGCCTTGACGTCCGCGGGCGCCGAGCTGTGGCCGAGGGAGAACCGCAGCACCGACCGGGCGGCGACCGTCCCGGCCCCCATGGCCAGCAGCACGGAGCTGGGCTGGGACACCCCCGCCGTGCAGGCCGAGCCCGTCGACACGTCGACCCCAGCGGCGTCCAGCAGCAGCAACAGGTCGTCACCGGAGCACCCCGGGAAGCCGACGGTGGCCAGCCCCGGCAGATGCTCCCCCGACGCTGTGGGCCCGTAGACCACGGCCGTCGGATCAACGGCCCGGATGCCGGCGACCAGTCGGGCCCGCAGCCGGGCCAGGCGTTCCGCCTCGGCCTCGCGTCGGGTCACCGCCCAGTCCAGCGCCGCGGCGAACCCGGCCGCGGCGGCCACGTCGACGGTGCCGGAGCGCAGGTCCCGCTCCTGGCCGCCGCCATGCAGGACCGGGGTGAGCGCCGCCTCGCGCCGGGCCAGCAGCGCGCCGATGCCGGGCGGGCCGCCGAGCTTGTGCGCCCCGACCGACATCAGGTCCAGCCCGCTCGCTCCGAAGTCGACCGGCAGGTGCCCGACCGCCTGCGCGGCGTCGCTGTGGGCCAGGGCCCCGGCTGCGTGGGCCACGGCCACCATGTCGGCCAGCGGCTGGACGGCGCCGACCTCGCTGCCGGCCCAGACCACCGACACCACGGCGGTCGCGGCGCTCACCTGGACCCGAAGGTGGTCGGCCCGGATCCGACCGAGCGGGTCGACCGGCAGCTGCACCACCTCCGCCCCCGCCGCGGCGCCGAGCCAGGCCGCCGACTCGAGCACCGCGGAGTGCTCCACGGCCGAGACCACGACCCGCCGCCGCCCCGCGGCGGCCCGAGCCCAGAAGGCCCCCTTGACGGCCAGGTTGTCGGCTTCGGTCGCGCCGGAGGTGAAGATCACCTCGGCCGGGCGAGCGCCCAGCCGGGCGGCGATCAGCTCGCGGGACTCCTCGGCGACGCGGCGGGCGGCCCGGCCGGACCCGTGCAGGGCGCTGGCGTTACCGGGCCGGGTCAGCTCCCGCTGCATGGCCTCCAGCGCCACCGGCACCATCGGGGTGCTGGCGGCGTGATCGAGGTAGACCCGGGGCACGGCGCCCAGTCTGCCCCGCGGCTGTCCCGTCTCAGCCCTTGCGCTGCCGGACCGCGTCGGTGACGGCGGGCAGCACCGTCTTCAGGTCGCCGACCACGCCGAGGTCGGCCAGAGCGAAGATGGGGGCCTCCGGGTCCTTGTTCACCGCCACGATGGCCTTCGAGGTCTGCATCCCCGCCCGGTGCTGGATGGCACCGGAGATCCCGGCCGCGATGTAGAGCTGCGGTGAGACGGTCTTGCCGGTCTGGCCCACCTGGTAGGCGTGCGGGTACCAGCCGGAGTCGACAGCGGCCCGGGACGCACCCACCGCACCGCCCAGCGCGTCGGCCAGGCTCTCGACCGGCGCGAAGTCCCCCCCGGTGCCCCGCCCGCCGGACACCACCACAGCCGCCGCGGTCAGCTCGGGCCGCCCGCTGGCCGCCTTCGGCTCACGCTTGACGATCCGGGCGCCCTTGGCCGCCTCTGAGATCGTCACCGCCACCGCCTCGACCGTGGGGTCGACCGGGGCCCGTTGCGGGGTGACCGCGTTGGGCTTGACGGTGATCACCGGCACGCCCTCAGTCACGGCGGCGGTGACCGTCCAGTTGCCCGCGAACACCGACTGCACGGTGCTGCCGTCCGCGGCCACGTCGGTGGCGTCGGTGATCAGCCCCGAGCCGAGCTTGACCGCCAACCGACCGGCGACCTCCTTGCCCTCCATCCCGGAGCTGATCAGCACCGCCGCCGCGGACCGCCGGCCGGCGATCTGGGCCAGCGCCTCCGCCTTCGGCGCCACCAGGTAGTCGGTGACCGCCGGGTCGTCGACCGTCAGCACCGCCGTGGCGCCGTAGGCGCCGAGATCCTCTGCCAGCGTGTCGGCCCCCTCCACGGTCCGGTCGGGCGATCCGAAGACCACCGCCACCGGGTCGCCGAGCCGGCGGGCCAGCGTCAGCAGCTCGTACGTCGGCTTGGCGACACCCTCGTCGCCGTACTCGACCACCACCAGGACGTCAGACATGTGGGTTCCTCCCCAGCACTCGGCTGTGACTCGGCAATAGACTCAGTCGGACTCAGATGTACTTGCCGGCGGCCAGGAACTCGACCAGGGCGTCGGCCCCGGAGCCGTGGTCGTCGGGGACGACCTTGCCCGCCTGCTTGGGTGGCCGGGGCGTGGTGTCGAGCACCGTGGTCCAGGCCGCGGCGAGACCGACTGTGCCGGCGTCGATCCCCAGGTCGGTCAGCGACCAGGCCTGCACCGGCTTCTTCTTGGCGGCCAGGATGCCCTTCATCGAGGGGTAGCGGGCCTCACCGGACTGGTCGGTGACGCTGACCACGGCCGGCAGCCGGGCCTCCACGGTCAGGCTGGCGGTGTCGGCGTCCCGGCGGATCGTCACAGTGTCGCCCGACAGCTCGAGGGTGGCGCCCAGCGTCGCGGCCGGCCACCCCAGCCGCTCGGCCACCATCGCCGGCACGACCCCCATGCTGCCGTCGGTGGACGCCATCCCGCAGAGGACCAGGTCAGGCCCGGCCTTGCGGATGGCCGCGGCCAGCACGGTGCTGGTGCCGAGGGCGTCCGAGCCGTGCACCGCGTCGTCGTTCACGTGGATCCCCGCCGAGGCCCCCATCTGCAGGGCGCGCTTGATGGCGTCGGAGGCGTCGTCCGGTCCGAGCGTCAGCGCCACCACCTCGACGTCGTCAGCGCCCTGGGCGGCGGCCCGCTCGGAGATCCGCAGCGCCTGCTCCACGGCGTACTCGTCGAGCTCGGACAGCAGCCCGTCGGTCGCCGCCCGGTCGACGGTGCCGTCCGCGGCGAACGTCCGTTCCCCGGTGGCGTCCGGCACGTGCTTGACCAGTACGACGATCCTCATGACCTCACCTCTCGGACGGCTGGGTGGCCAGCCTATATTACTCACCGGTAACTTAGTGGTCTCCGCCCGGTCCCCCCGGCCGGTCTCCACTCGGCATCTTCCCCCGGGCTCCCACACCCGGTAGACCTAGGGTCGGGCAGCAGTCCCGGCAGGCCCGGTGGACGGGTCCGGTGGAGAGGAGCAGGGATGGCAGCGGGGACCAAGGACGATCCGTGGCAGCTGACCACCGCGCCGGGTACGTCGGCGTACACCATGTACGCCGACCCCGAGGCCGACCCACCGACGCTGGTCTGCCAGGTGGGCTCGACCACGCTGCGCTACCGGCTGCGCGCCATCGAGGACCTGCAGGCCTGGCTGAGGGAGCAGGGGGACTGGGTGGACCTGGGGGCCGCGGACGAGCTGAAACCCGCCCAGCCGGGGACCGTCGAGGCCTGGGGTCGCTCGCCCGACAACCCGGTCCGGGGCTGGTACGGCCTGCGCAAGGGCTACCGCGGCCGCTTCGGGATGTACCTCCCTCCGCTGCTGGAGGCCCTGGGCACGGCCGAGCTCACCCATGACAAGCGCAACAACAAGGTCCGTGCGGTCTGAGCCGGCGCCCACCGGATCCGGGCGGTGCTGACCGGCGGCTGCCGGTGCGGTGACAATGGACCATGACAGAGATCACGGTGCGCATCCTCGACGAGTCCGAGTGGTCGCTGTACCGGGACGTCCGCCTACGCGCCCTGGCCGACTCCCCCGACTCGTTCACCGCCACCCTGTCCGAGGAGGCGGACCGCGACGACCAGTACTGGCGCGACCGGATGACCCGCTCCCACCGGCTGCTGGCCGAGCGTGGCGGGCGACCGCAGGGCATCGTCAGCCTCGGGCGCTACCAGCAGGACCCCACGGCGGCCGAGGTCTTCGGCCTGTACGTCATCCCGGAGGCGCGCAGCACCGGTGTCGCCTGGCGCCTCATCGAGGCGGCTTCGGTCCGGGCCACCCGGGACGGCTACACCCGGCTGTTCTACTGGGTGGGCACCGACAACGCCCGCGCGGTCGGCTTCGCCAAGAACTTCGGGTTCCGCACCACCGGACACCGCCGCCCCTCACGCCCCTCCGATCTCGAGCTGGGTGAGGACGAGATGGCGATGGTCATGTCGCTGCAGCCGGACTCCACCTCGGCACCGAACCCCACGAGCGGGACGGCCGCCACCCGCGAGGGACCGCTGAGCTGAGAGCCCGGTCGGACTCCCTCGCCGCACCGCGTGCCAGGGTCGCGTCAGCGGCCGACGAACCGGGCCCGACCGGGACCGTGCTCGACGAAGGACCGCATGCCGACCGCCCGGTCCTCGGTGGCGAACAGCCCGGCGAACTGGCCCCGCTCCAGCTCCAGACCGGTGTCGAGGTCGGTCGAGCCGGCCCGGTCGATGCACTCCTTGGCGGCCCGCAGCGCGAGCGCCGGGCCGCCGACGAACTGCCGGGCCCAGGTGGTGGCCTCCTCGAGCGCATGCCCGGGCGCCACCAGCCGGTCCGCCAGACCGATGGCCAGCGCCTCCGCGGCGGGCACCAACCGGCCGGTGAAGACCAGCTCCTTGGCCCGCGACGGGCCGACCAGCCGGGTCAGCCGCTGGGTTCCGCCGGCCCCCGGGATCAGCCCGAGCTTGATCTCCGGTTGACCAAAGGTGGCGTCCTCCGCGGCGATCCGCACGTCCGCACACAACGCCAGCTCGCAGCCGCCGCCGAGCGCGTACCCCTCGACCGCGGCCACCACCGGCTTGGGGATGCGGGCCACGGCGGTGAAGGCGGCCTGCAGCACGCCCGAGTGGGCGACCATGTCGGCGTAGGTCATCGCCGCCATCTCCTTGATGTCCGCGCCGGCCGCGAACACCCGCTCGCCCCCGGTCAGCACCACGGCCGCGACGTCGGACCGGCCGGCGCACTCCTGCGCGTAGGCACCGATCAGCCGCTGGATCTCGCCGTTCAGCGCGTTCATCGGCGGCCGGTCGACCCGCAGCACGGCCACCCCGTCGGTGACCTCGAGCCGGGCGGGGGTCGCCGGGGGTCCGGCCGCTGCGCTGTCGGGGCTGCTCATGACGGAACTGTAGTGACGACGCAACGGACCGCGATCGAGGAAACGGCCGCAACCGGTTGACGTCACCACCGACCGAGGGAGTCCCGCGACCTGTTGCGAGCGCATCGCGCGTCTCGCGATCGGCAGACTTTGTCAAGTCAACTGCCTCCTAGAATCCGCTGGAACGTGCACAATGGTCCCCACTGCGCCCGAAACGGACGCAGCCGAGCGACCAGCACACGGCCAGCACGCGACAGAGAGCCACCGATGACCGCCACCGCCACGCACCTCCCGGCCCCGACGGACACGTCGCTGCTGGGCGCCCGGCTGCGCCACGACGGGGTCACCTTCGGCCTCTGGGCCCCCCGGGCTACCCGGGTCGAGCTCGCGCTGGTGGCCGACGACCGCAGCCAGACCAACCACGACCTGCAGCGACGGGCCGACGGCGTCTGGGTCCTGCACGTGGCGGGCGTGCGCGCCGGGCAGCGCTACGGCTACCGCGTGCACGGCGACTGGGACCCCGACCGGGGCGAGCGCTTCAACCCGGCCAAGCTGCTCCTGGACCCGTACGCCCGGGCGATCACCGGTGGGGTGGACTACTCCGGACCGATCCTGGACCACACCGACGCCGACGACTACCTGCCGGACCCGCGCGACTCGTTCAGCGCCGTGCCGCTCAGTGTCGTGGTGGCCGACTCGCCGGCCCCGGCGCCGCTGGTGGCCCCCGTCCCGACGGCGGAGTCGGTGGTCTACGAGCTGCACGTGAAGGGCTTCACCCAGCTGCACCCGGCCGTCCCCGAGCACCTGCGGGGCACCTACGCGGGGCTGGCCTACCCGGCCGTGATCGAGCACCTGCGCTCCCTCGGCGTCACCACCGTGGAGCTGCTGCCCGTGCACCACTTCGTGTCCGAGCCGTTCCTCAACGGTCGCGGCCTGGTCAACTACTGGGGCTACAACACCCTCGGCTTCTTCGCCCCACACGCCGCCTACAGCGCCGGCGGCACGCGTGGCGAGCAGGTGCGCGAGTTCAAGGACATGGTCAGCGCGTACCACGCGGCGGGCATCGAGGTGATCCTCGACGTGGTCTACAACCACACCGGGGAGGGGGGTAACGAGGGTCCCACCCTCTGCTTCCGTGGTCTCGACCACGCCGGCTACTACCGGCTCAGCGAGGACCTCCGCACCGACGTGGACGTGACCGGCTGCGGGAACTCGGTCGACACCTCCCATCCCGGGGTGCTCCAGCTGGTCACCGACTCGCTCCGCTACTGGGTGCGGGAGATGGGGGTGGACGGCTTCCGGTTCGACCTGGTCACCACCCTGCTCCGCGACGCCCGGCACCATGTCGTGCACGACCACCCCTTCCAGCAGATGCTCCGCCGCGACCCGGTGCTGAGCCGGACCAAGATCATCGCCGAGCCGTGGGACGTCGGCCCCTTCGGCTACCAGGTGGGCCGGTTCGGCAACGGGTGGAGCGAGTGGAACGACCGGTTCCGCAACTACGTCCGGGACTTCTGGCGCAACCACACCTCCGGGGTGTCCGAGCTCGCGGCCCGGCTGGCCGGGTCGCCGGACATCTTCGACCACGACGGCCGCCCGAGCACGGCCAGCGTCAACTTCGTCACCGCCCACGACGGGTTCACCCTTCGGGACCTGGTCAGCTACGACCGCAAGCACAACCAGGCCAACGGTGAGCTCAACCGCGACGGCTCCGACGACAACCGGTCCTGCAACCACGGCGTCGAGGGCGAGACCGACGACCCGGCGGTCAACGCGCTCCGGCTCCGCCAGGCCAAGAACCTGATGGCCACCCTGCTGCTGTCCACCGGGCTGCCGATGATCACCGCCGGGGACGAGCTGGGCCGCACCCAGCAGGGCAACAACAACGCCTACTGCCAGGACTCCCCCATCTCCTGGGTGCACTGGGACACCGGTGCCGCCTGGTCCGACCTGACCGAGCTGACCCGCCGGCTGCTGGAGCTGCGGGCGGCGCACCCGGCCCTGCGGCCGGGCCGCTTCCGGCACGGCGAAGGGCTGACCGACGCCCGGGGCGAGGCCACCGGCCGGCGGAACCTGGCCTGGTTCGGCGGCCACCCGCACGAGATGAGCCCGACCGACTGGGCGGACGGCGGCCGGCGCACCCTGGGGATGTACGTCGCCTGGGACGATCTCGCCCGCGACCACGACGACGCCTTCCTGGTCTGGTTCCATGCCGGCAACGAGCAGATCCACGTGGAGCTGCCGTACGGACCGTGGGCCGACACCTACACCGTTCTCGCCCACACCGGGGACGACGGCGAGCTGCCGACCGAGAAGCTGCCGGCCGGCAGCTGGCTGGCGATCCCCGGCCGGACCGTGGTCGTCCTGCAGGTCGACTGAGCCTGCGCCGCCGGCGTCCGGCCCGTCAGGGCGTGACCAGGCGCTGCAGCGCGAGCTGCGCCATCGGCAGGTAGGCGAGGAGCACCGGCCAGGGACCCTCCAGGCTCAGCGTGGCGACGCTCCCCCCGCCCGGCCGCGCCAGCACCTCGTGGTCCAGGACCAGCTCGAGCGGCCCGGCCCGGACCAGCCACCGCCAGCGCCGGGCGGCGTGGTCGCAGGCCTCCACCGCGAACCGGACCGGCAGCCCGCCCGGCCCGCGGACGGTGCCCGTGGCCCCGGTCCGCAGCCGGTCGTCCTCGCACTCCACGGCCACGATCAACGGCGCCCACCCCGGCCAGGCGTCCAGGTCGGCGTACCGCTCCCACACCAGGGACGGCTCGGCCCGCCCCACGGCGGCCAGCTCCCGGACGGCCAGCGGACTCAGAGCACCCGGCGCGTCACCGGCTGGGGGTCGCCGAGGGGGGTGCCGCCAGGTCGGCGGGCAGCGCGGCCAGGCCCATCTCGGCGTCGTTGGCCAGCTGCGGGTGGTGCGGCACCACCCGCACGGTGTAGCCGATCTCGCCGGACCGCTTGGCCTCCACCGACCCCTCGTATCGACGCAGACCCCCGTCCGCATCGGTGCCGGTCGGGAACGGGTCGACCCGCGGCTCGCTGAGGTGGTCCTCCAGGTCGACCCGGCCGGTGACCAGCTGGACCTCGATGTCGTCGGGGCTGAGGTCGCCGAGCCGGACCAGGGCGCTGACGTGGATCTCCGCTCCGAGCTCGACCTGGTCCCCGTCCAAACTCTCCACGTGGTCGACGACCACGCCCGGCCAGCCCGCCCGGACCCGCTCCTTCCAGCGGGCCAGGGCGCTGACGCCGCCCGGGGCGTCGTCGACCGCGCGGGCCGACGCCGCGGCCGGGGTGTACAGCCGGGTCACGTAGTCCCGCACCATCCGGGAGGCCAGCACCTTCGGGCCGAGCCCGGCCACGGTGTCGCGGATCATCTGGATCCAGCGCTGCGGCAGCCCGTCGCCGTCGACGTCGTAGAAGCGGGGCACGATCTCGTTCTCGATGATCTCGTACAGCGACTTGGCCTCGAGGTCGTCGCGGTGGTCGGAGTCCATCACCCCCTCGGCGGAGGGGATCTCCCAGCCGTACGCCGGGTCGTACCACTCGTCCCACCAGCCGTCGCGGATGGACAGGTTGGCCGCACCGTTCAGCGCCGCCTTCATCCCCGACGTGCCGCACGCCTCGTACGGGCGCAGCGGGTTGTTCATCCACACGTCGCAGCCGGGGTACAGCGGTCGCGCCATCGAGATGTCGTAGTCGGGCAGGAACACGATCCGCTCCCGGACGCCGTGCTGGTCGGCGAACTGCACCATCTGCTGGATGAGCACCTTCCCGCCCTCGTCGGCGGGGTGGGACTTGCCGGCGATGACGATCTGGATCGGCCGGGTGGGATGGGTCAGCAGAGCCGCGAGCCGGTCGCGGTCCCGCAGCATCAGGGTCAGCCGCTTGTACGAGGGCACCCGCCGGGCGAAGCCGAAGGTGATCACGTTCGGGTCCAGGACCCCCTCGACCCACTCGGCGGAGATGCCGCGGTTGGCACAGCTCTCCGCCAGCCGGCTCCGGGCCATGGCGATCAGGTCGCCCCGCATCTTCCGCTTCAGCGACCAGATGGTCTCGCCGTCGACCTTGGCCAGACCGTTCCAGTCGTAGCCGTCGATCACGGTGCCGCCGCTGCTGGGGCTCTCCAGCAGCTCCAGCAGCTCCGGGTGCACCCAGGTCGGGTGGTGGACGCCGTTGGTGATCGAGGTGATCGGCACCTCCGAGGTGTCGAAGGCGCTCCACAGGCCCTGGAACATCCCCCGCGACACCTCGCCGTGCAGCAGCGAGACGCCGTTGGCGCGCTGGCCGAGCCGGAAGCCCATCACGGCCATGTTGAACATGCCCCGGTCGCCGCCGGGGTAGTCCTCCGCCCCGAGGGCCAGGATGCGGTCCAGCGGCAGCCCGTCGAAGTCCCGGAACTGGTCGACCATCAGCTGCCGCTGGAACCGGTCGATGCCGGCGGGCACCGGGGTGTGGGTGGTGAAGACGGTGCCCGCCCGGTTCTTCTCCAACGCCTCGTCGAAGCTCAGGCCGGCGCTGATCAGCTCCCGGATCCGCTCCAGGCCGAGGAAGCCGGCGTGCCCCTCGTTGGTGTGGAACACCTCCGGGGCCGGCGCGCCGGTGATCTTGCAGTAGGCCCGGATGGCGCGCACGCCGCCGATGCCGAGCAGCACCTCCTGGGCCAGCCGGTGGTCGGATCCGCCGCCGTAGAGCCGGTCGGTGGTCTCCCGCTCCGGACCGGGGTTGGCCTCGACGTCGGAGTCCATCAGCAGCAGCGGGACCCGACCGACCTGAGCCACCCAGACCTGGGCGTACAGCGTCCGGCCGGCCAGCGGGACCTCGATCCGCACCGGCCCGTCGTCGTCGTGCAGCAGGGTCAGCGGGAGGGAGTTGGGGTCCAGCAGCGGATAGCGCTCCTGCTGCCAGCCGGCCCCGTTCAGCGACTGCTTGAAGTAGCCCATCCGGTAGAGCAGGCCGACCCCGATGATCGGGACGCCGATGTCGCTGGCCGACTTCAGATGGTCACCGGCCAGGATCCCCAGGCCCCCGGAGTACTGCGGCAGCACCTCGGTGATGCCGAACTCCGGGGAGAAGTAGCCGATCGCCCGCGGGGCGTCGGTGTTCTCCGCGGCGTACTCGGAGTACCAGTGCTCGCCGCTCATGTACTCAGCGAGGTCGGCGCGGACCAGCTCCAGGTTCTTCACGAACTTCTTGTCCCGGGCGAGCTCGGCCAGCCGCTCCCCGGACACCCCGGCCAGCAGCTTCATCGGGTCGTGGGCGCTGGACTGCCACAGGTCGGCGTCCACCGAGCGGAACAGCGCCTGGGTCTCGGTGTGCCAACACCACCTCAGGTTGAGGGCCAGCTCGCTCAGAGGCTTCAGCTTCTCGGGCAGGACGGGACGGACGCTGAAGCGTCGGATTGCGCGCACGCGCATAACCTAGCGGCTGGCCGCGGCAGCCGCGGACGTCCGCCCGGACCGAGCGCACCCGGGCCGGTGCGGCGCCGAGAGGGGTCTGACGCCGCGCACCCGGGCCCGCTAGGTTGGGCCACGTGACCGCAACGAATCCGACAGCCCCCGCCCGTCCGTCGGCGGCGACGCCCGGCGACGGACCCGGCGGGCCCGCGCCGGTCGTCATCACCGAGCCCGCCCTCGGCGCCCCGATCCGGCGCATCCCGGTGACCAAGGTGTCCCCGGTGATCGAGGGAGGTGCCTACGCTGCCAAGGCCGTGGTCGGGGAGTCCTTCCCCGTCCGGGCCACCGTCTTCCGCGAGGGCCACGACGCCGTGAACGCCTCGGTGGTGCTGACCGACCCCGACGGCGCCGAGACCGTCGTCGCGATGCGGCCCACCACCCCGGCCGGCTTCGACTGGTGGACCGCGGACGTCGCCATGACCTCGGAGGGACCCTGGACGTTCCGGGTCGAGGGCTGGAGCGACCCGTGGGAGACCTGGGTGCACGGCGCCGAGATCAAGATCCCGGCCGGCATCGACGTGAGCCTGGTCTGCACCGAGGGCGCGGCCCTGTTCGCGGCCGCCGCCGAGCGGGCCGAGGCGGCCCGTGACACCGGCGACGCCGCCCTGCTCCGCGCGGCCGGGCAGAGCCTGTCCTCGGGCCAGCAGGTCGAGGACCGGCTGGAGATCGTGCTGGCCCCCGAGGTGCGGGCGGCGATGAAGGAGTACGGTCCGCGCGAGCTGGTCTCCCCGACCCCTGACTATCCCGTCTTCGTCGACCGCCGGGCGGCGCTGTTCGCGTCCTGGTACGAGTTCTTCCCCCGCTCCCAGGGTGCGGAGTGGCTGGAGGCCGAGGGCCGCTGGAGGTCGGGCACCTTCGACTCCTCGCACGAGCGGGTCGAGGCGGCCGCGGCGATGGGCTTCGACGTCATCTATCTGCCCCCCATCCACCCGATCGGCACCGCGTTCCGCAAGGGGGCCAACAACACCCTGAACCCCGGCCCGGCCGATCCGGGCTCGCCGTGGGCCATCGGCAACGTCGAGGGCGGCCACGACGCCATCCACCCCGACCTGGGCGACTTCGACGCCTTCGACCGGTTCGTGGCCAAGGTGAAGTCCCTGGGCATGGAGGTGGCGCTGGACTTCGCGCTGCAGGCCTCGCCCGACCACCCATGGGTCACCGACCACCCGGAATGGTTCTCCAAGCGGGCCGACGGCTCGATCGCCTACGCCGAGAACCCGCCGAAGAAGTACCAGGACATCTACCCGATCAACTTCGATCTCGACCGGGACGGCATCTACGCGGAGAGCCTGCGGATCCTCAAGCTTTGGATGGCGCACGGGGTCCGGATCTTCCGGGTCGACAACCCGCACACCAAGCCGGTCGACTTCTGGGCCTGGATCCTGGGCGAGGTCCGCAAGACCGACCCGGACGTGATCTTCCTGGCCGAGGCGTTCACCAAGCCGGCCATGATGCACGCCCTGGGCAAGGTCGGCTACCACCAGGGCTACACCTACTTCACCTGGCGCAACGAGAAGTGGGAGCTCGAGGAGTACCTGACCGAGCTCAGCCAGGAGACCGCCCCGTTCTTCCGGCCCAACTTCTTCGTCAACACCCCCGACATCCTGCCCACCTTCCTGCAGTGGGGTGGCAAGACGGCGTTCACCATCCGGGCCGTGCTGGGCGCCACCCTGTCCCCGGTCTGGGGCGTCTACTCCGGCTTCGAGCTGTTCGAGAACCAGGCGGTCCGGCAGGGCTCGGAGGAGTACCTGGACTCGGAGAAGTACCAGTACCGGCCCCGCAACTGGGACACCGACGCCAGCGAGAACCTCAACCTGCTGCTCGGCCGGCTGAACCAGATCCGCCGCGAGCACCCGGCGCTGCAGCAGCTGCGGGACCTGCACTTCCACACCGCGCCGCACACGCAGGCGCTGGCCTTCTCCAAGCGGGCCAAGCGCCCCGACGGGACCGACGACGTGGTGATCGTGGTGTCCAGCCTCGACCCGCACAACGTGGTGGAGACCGAGGTGTACCTGGACATGGATGCGCTCGGGCTGACCGCCCGGGACGTGTTCCTGGTGCACGACGAGATCACTGGCCAGACCTGGCGATGGGGGCAGCACGCGTTCGTCCGGCTGACCCACGACGACCCGGCGCACGTGCTGTCGGTGATCAAGTACGGACAGGGCCGCATCGGGCTGGGGCAGGGCGGCTGACCGTGCCCGTTCCCCCTCCCGGAGTCGGCCCCCGCTCCGAGACGGCTCCGGCCGCCGGGCCGGACCCGAGCGCCGGCCCCCAGCCGCTGGGCGCCGGTGCGCCGGAGCCCGAGGTGGCCGACCACCTGCTGCGCTACCTGTCCACCGCCCGCTGGTTCGCCGGCAAGGGCCGGCGGGCCGAGTTGGTCTCGGTCACCGCCCTGCCCTGGCTGACCGAGGTCGACCAGTGGCCGGCGGTCCGCACCGAGGTGGTCGAAGTCGTCTATCCGGGCGAGGTCTACCCGGGCGAGGCCGATCCCGGCGAGGTCGATCCGGGCGGGGCCGAGGCCGCCGATCTCGACGACCCAACCGACCCCGCGGCCGAGGAGCAGCCGGTCTGGCCCACCGAGCTGTACCAGCTGGTCATGGCCTACCACCGCGCGCCCCAGCCGGACCTGCATCACGCCGAGGTCGGGCGGTGGACGCTGCCTGAGCTGGGGCCCGTGGTCGGCTACGACGCCGCCCAGGACCCGGTGGCCTGCCGGGTGCTGCTCCGGGCCCTGCTCGAGGAGCGCGAGGTGCGCGGCCGCCACGGTGAGGTCGCCTTCCACCTCAGCACCCGCGGACCGTTGACCGAGGACCTGGAGCCGACCGTGTTCCGCGGCCAGCAGAGCAACACCTCCGTGATGTACGGCGACCTGGCGATGGTCAAGCTCTTCCGCCGCCTCGAGCTCGGCCACAACCTCGACATCGAGGTGCACGACGCGCTCAGCCGAACCGCCGGCGGGCACGACGTGGCCACCCTGTACGGCTGGGTCGACGCCGGCTGGCAGCACCAGGCCCGGCCGGTCCGGGCCGACCTGGCGATGGCGGTCGAGAAGCTCGCCGCCGCCGAGGAGGGCTGGACCCTCGCTCTGGCCGCCCTGGAGTCGGGGGCGTCGTTCGCGTCCGACGCCGAGCAGCTGGGCCGGGCCCTGGCCGAGATCCACCGGGCGCTGCAGCAGGCCTTTCCCACCGGCCGGCAGCCCGGCTCGGCGGTGTCCACGGTGATGCGGCAGCGGCTGGCCGCCGCAGTCGCGGTGGCCCCGGCACTCGAGCCGTACCGCCTGGGGCTGGAGCAGCGCTTCAGCGCCCTGGCCGACGCCGAGCTGGACACCCAGCGCGTGCACGGCGACTTCCACCTCGGGCAGACCCTGCGCACCCCGGGCGGCTGGAAGATCATCGACTTCGAGGGCGAGCCGGTGAAGACCCTGGCCGAGCGGGCCACGCCGGACAGCCGGTGGCGCGACCTCGCCGGGATGCTGCGCTCGTTCGACTACGCGGCCGCGAGCGTACCGGGCCCCGACAGCGCCGGTTGGGCGGCGGACTGCCGGGCCGCCTTCCTGACCGGCTACAGCGGGGAGCTGACCGCGCACGAGCAGGACGTGCTCGCCGCGTACGAGGCCGACAAGGCTGTCTACGAGGTGGTCTACGAAGTGCGTAACCGACCGGACTGGGTGCCGATCCCGTTGAGCGCGGTGGCCACCTTGTCCGGTTCCGCCGGCCCGGCCGGCACCGCAACGGCGGCGCCCGCCGATGGACGATCCGACGACGCCGCCTCGACGTCGTCGGACCGCGCAGACTCGACAAAGGAGTGACGAGCATGGCTTACGACCCGACTGGCGGCCTGACCGGTTGGGACCTGACCGGGTTCCACGAAGGACACGACACCGAGTGCTACCGCCGTCTCGGCGCGATCGAGGCCACGGTCCACGACGACGAGCGCGGTGACCTGCAGGGCACCCGCTTCGCGGTCTGGGCGCCCAACGCCCAGGCGGTCCGGCTGGTCGGGGACTTCAACTACTGGAACGGCGACCAGTCCGCCATGCACCTGGTGCCGGGCGCCGGGGTCTGGGCCCTGTTCGTCGAGGGGGTCGGAACCGGCGCGCTCTACAAGTTCGAGGTGCTCGGCGCCGACGGGGTGTGGCGGCTGAAGGCGGACCCGTTCGCCCGCTTCTGCGAGGCGGCCCCCCACAACGCCTCGATCGTCTACAACACCCAGTACGTCTGGGGCGACGACGACTGGCTCTGGTACCGCGGACAGAAGAAGCAGTACGAGGAGCCGGTCAGCGTCTACGAGCTGCATCTCGGCTCCTGGCGGCGCGGCAAGACCTACGTCGAGCTGGCCTCGGAGCTGGTGGAGTACGTGACCTGGCAGGGCTACACGCACGTGGAGCTGATGCCGGTGGCCGAGCACCCCTACGAGGGCTCGTGGGGCTACCACGTGACCGGGTACTTCGCCCCGATCTCCCGGTTCGGCTCCCCGGACGAGTTCCGCTACCTGGTCGACGAGCTCCACAAGGCCGGCGTCGGGGTGATCGTGGACTGGGTCCCCGGCCACTTCGCCACCGACCCGTGGGCACTGCAGCGCTTCGACGGCACCGCCCTGTACGAGCACGAGGATCCGCGGCTGGGCTGGCACCCGGACTGGGGCTCCTACATCTTCAACTTCGGGCGCAACGAGGTGAAGAGCTTCCTGGTGGCCAACGCGTACTACTGGCTGGAGGAGTTCCACATCGACGGCCTGCGGGTCGACGGCGTCGCGTCCATGCTCTACCTGGACTACTCCCGCAAGGACGGGCAGTGGGTACCGAACAAGTACGGCAGCAACGAGAACCTGGAGGCGGTCGAGCTGCTCCAGGAGGTCAACTCGCACTCCTACCGGCGCAAGCCCGGGATCATGATGGTCGCCGAGGAGTCGACCTCCTGGCCCGGCGTGACTCGCGGTGTCGATCATGGCGGGCTCGGCTTCGGGTTCAAGTGGAACATGGGCTGGATGAACGACTCCCTGCGCTACCTGGGACGCGAGCCGATCTACCGGCAGTACCACCACCACGAGATGACGTTCGCGATGGCCTACGCGTACTCGGAGAACTTCATCCTGCCGATCAGCCACGACGAGGTCGTGCACGGCAAGGGGTCGATGTTCGAGCGGGCGCCGCAGGACGAGTGGCGCAAGTTCGGCAACCTGCGAGCCTTCTACGCCTTCATGTGGTCGCACCCCGGCAAGCAGCTGTTGTTCATGGGCACCGAGTTCGGGCAGCGCCGCGAGTTCTCCGAGCAGCGCAGCATCGACTGGGAACAGAGCGCGCACTGGGGCCATCGCGGGGTCCAGCGGCTGGTCAAGGACCTGAACGAGGTCTACCGGGCACATCCGGCGCTGTACAAGCTCGACTCCGACGCCGCCGGGTTCCGCTGGATCGACGCCGACGACCGGGGCGGGAACATCTTCTCCTTCCTGCGGTACGACGGCGAGGGCCAGATGATCGCCTGCATCACCAACTTCTCCTCCGAGCCTCGGCCCGACTACCGGATCGGACTGCCCGCCGAGGGAGTCTGGACCGAGATCCTCAACACCGACGCCGAGGTCTACGACGGGACGGGCATGGTCGGCAACCTGGGCGAGGTGATCGCCCACGCCGTACCGTCCCACGGCTTCGGGGCCTCGGCCGACGTCACCATCCCGCCGCTGGGCGCGGTCTGGCTGCTGTTCCAGGCCGTCTCGGTCGAGGAGACCGCAGACCAGGAGGCCGTCGAGGCGGGCGTCCGAGCCGCGGCCAAGCAGGTCTCGCCGCGGAGCAGCGCCGCCCCCGCCGGGAAGTCCGCCAGCAAGGCGCCGGCCGAGAAGGCGGCCGCGAAGAAGGCGCCCGCGAAGAAGGCGCCGGCGAAGAAGGCGGCCGAAGCGCCGGCGAAGAAGGCGGCCGAAGCGCCGGAGGCGCCCGCGAAGAAGGCGGCCGAAGCGCCCCCGAAGAAGGCGGCCGCGAAGAAGCCCACCGCAGCGCCGGCGAAGAAGGCCGCGGCACCGAAGTCGGCCGAGAAGCCGGCCAAGAAGGCGAAACAGCCGGCGCCCACGCCCGAGGACGTCGCCGAGCAGGTGGCTGAGAACGTGGCGAAGACGGTGAAGAAGGTGGCCAAGAAGGTGTCGGACAAGCTGACGCCGCCGGACCGGCCGTGACCCGGCCCGGGCCGCAGCGCGCTCCCGGGTGACCTGACGGTGGGCTCCCCGGCGGTGGGGCTGCGGTCCGGTGAGGACGGGATCGCCGAGCTGACCTGGCAGGCGACGGCCGACGGCGAGGCCCTGCAGGCGGCGGTCTCAGCGCTGGTCGGCGACGCGCTGAGCACGGGCGGGCTGCACCGGGTGGAGGTGTCGATCCCGGCGGACGACCCAATCGCCCGCCGGGCGCTGCTGCGGTCCGGCTTCCGGCTGGAGGGACGCCGCCGCGCGGTCGCCCGCCGACCCGACGGCAGCCGGCAGGACCTGCTGCTGCTGGCTCGCCTGGCCGGCGACACGGTCGGCGGGCCGACCGGCTTCTCCGGGGTGATGAACACCGTGCTGCCGCGGAAGCGCCTGATCGCGCACGTGCTGATCCGCGAGCAGCCCACCGCCGGCCCGGAGCGCTTCCTGCTCTGCGAGACCCGGTTCAAGGCGGACTGGGAGCTGCCCGGCGGGGTCGTCGAGCCGATGGAGCCGCCCCGTGTCGGAGCCGTCCGGGAGGTGCAGGAGGAGCTCGGCATCGAGCTGGCCGTGGGCCGGCTGCTGGTGGCGGACTGGATGCCGCCCTACCTCGGCTGGGAGGACGCGCTGGAGCTGATCTTCGACGGCGGCCGGGTCGCGCCGGTCGAGCTCGCGTCGTTCGTGCTGCAGCCCAGCGAGATCATCCGGGCCGAGTTCGTGACCTTGGCACAGGCCGCTGAGCTGGTCACCCCGCTGGCCCACCGGCGGCTCAGCGTCGCCCTCGGTCTCGCCGACGCGGAGACGGCCTACCTGGAGGACGGCGCCCGACAGGGCTGACCGGCGGGAGTCGACCTAGGCTGCAGCTCGTGAGCACGACCGCCGAGCGGATCAACCGCGAGATGCTGCGGGTGCGTGACCGGATCGACCGCGAGTACGCCGACGAGCTGGACATCGCCGCGCTCGCCGCCGGCGCTCACTACTCACCCGATCATCTGATCCGGTCCTTCCGGTCAGTGTTCGGCGAGACCCCGCACCGCTACCTGCAACGCCGACGGGTCGAGCGGGCCATGTTCCTGCTGCGGACGAGCGACCTCGACGTGACCGAGGTCTGCCTCCGGGTGGGCTTCAGCAGCGTCGGGGCGTTCGGCGAGCTCTTCACCGGCGTCGTCGGTGAGTCACCGTCGGCGTACCGGCGCCGCGGGCGGCTGCCCGCGGCGCCGGCCCACTTCCTCCGTGCCTGGGTCAGGCCCAGCAGCCACGTCGGCCAGCCCGTCGATTTCGAGGAAGCGAAGCTGCCGCATCGGCCCGTAGCGTCGTCGTCATGAACCTCGCCCACACCCGCCTCTCGTCGATCTTCGTCCTCGACCAGGACCAGGCGCTGGACTTCTACGTCGGCGTCCTCGGTCTGGAGGTCGCCGCCGATGTGGACCTCGGCTTCATGCGGTGGCTCACCGTCCGGGTCCCCGGGGACGCCGAACGCGAGATCCTGCTCGAACGTCCGGGCCCGCCGGCGCACGATCCGGGAACGGCCGAACAGGTCCGCGAGCTGGTCAGCAAGGGCGCCGGCGGCGGCTGGCTCGCGTTCCAGACCGAGGAGGTTGACGCGGTCCACGACGAACTCGCTGCCCAGGGCGTCGAGATCACCCAGCCGCCCACCGACATGTCGTACGGCCGCGACTTCGGCCTCCGCGACCCGTTCGGGAACCACCTGCGGATCGGCAACGTCCGCAGCGGCCCCGGTCGCTCGGCGTAGCCTCTCGGCATGCGACTGCGGTTCGGTGTGCTGGGGACCGGGCCATGGGCCCGCGCCTGCCATGGTGCCGTACTGGCCCGCCACCCCGACCTCGACTTCACGGGGTTCTGGGGACGCTCCCGCGACCGGGCCCAGGCCGCGTCGGTCGAGGTCGGCGCCGGCCGCGGCTTCGACCGGCTCGACGAGCTGCTGGAGGCTGTCGACGTCGTCTCGGTCGCCCTCCCGCCCGCGGTGCAGGCCGAACTCGCCGTCCGCGCGGCGCAGGCCGGGAAGCACCTGCTGCTCGACAAGCCGCTGGCGCTGGATCCCGCCACCGCGGATGCGGTCGTCAGGGCAGCGTCCTCCACCGGGGTCCGCAGCCTGATGTTCGTCACGTACCTGTTCGACCCCGACACGACGGCCTGGATCGAGCGGATGGTCCGGCTCGCGGTGGAGCGGGGCCCGTGGGAGGGAGCCATGGTGTCGTGCGCTGGCTCCCTCGACCGGCCGGGCAGCCCGTATTCGGCGTCGAGGTGGAGGCGCGAGCACGGCGGGCTCTGGGATCTGGGCCCGCACGCGCTGTCCCTCCTCGGTGAGCTGCTGCCGCCCGCCGAGCGGCTGGCTGCCACGCACGGAGTCCGCGACACGATCAACGTCCTGGTCCAACACTCCCGAACCGGCGGGCCCAGCAGCTACCTAACGCTCACCCTCACCGCACCGGAGGTCGTCTGCGGCTCCGCCATCACCGTGTGGGGCCCGGCCGGGCGGCACCATCGGGAACTGGCGCTCGCGTCATCCGCGGCCGCGTACCGACGCGCCGTCGACGAGCTGACCCGGGCCATCGCGGAGGACCGACCGCACCGGCTCGACGCCGGCTACGGCGCCCGCGCCGTACGCATCCTGCACGCCGCCCAGGCCGACGCTGGGAGCCAGAAGCGACCCGTCGACCCGCTCGCGCTGTGACGCCCGACGCCAGGAAACCCGGTCAGAACAGGGCGGTCATCAGGTCACGTCGCGCCGTCAACACCCGCTGGTCGGCGTTGCCGAGCGTCTCGAACAGCTCCAGCAGCCGGACCCGGACCTCGTTGCGCTCTTCGCCGGAACGGACCCGCACCTGCCCGATCAGGCGGGCGAAGGCGGCGTCGGCCCGGCCCGTGGCCATCTCCACGTCGGCGGCGGCCAGCTGCTCGGCCACCGAGGCGCCCGGCCTGCCCGCGGCCGCCAGCGTCGTCTGCGGGTCGAGCGCCGACGCCCGCGCCAACAGCCCGGCCTGGGCCTTGCCGGCCGCGGCCTCGGCATCGCCCGGGTTGGCCTGCAGCAGCACGTCGAACTCGGATACGGCGGCGGCGAAGTCGCCGCGCTCCAGTGCGGCGTCCGCCGCCGCGAAGCGGGGATCCGGCGCCGGCAGCTCCTCCTCGGCCGCCTCCGGCGCGGGACCGCCGCCGACTGGCTCGGCCCGCCCCACCACGCCGTTGGCGACCGCGGCCGTCAGCACCTGGTCGATCGCCGCCGCCGCCTGCTCCTTGCTGATGCACCCCCTGGAAGAGCGGCGCCAGCTGGCCGCCGATCAGGGCGATCACCGTGGGTACGGCCTGCAGCTGCAGCGCCTGCACGATGCCGGGGGCGCTGTCCACGTTCAATCGGGCCAGCAGGAACCGGCCGGCGTTCTCGGCCGCCAGCTCGGCCAGTGCATCGGAGAGCTGCCGACCGGTCGCCACCCGGGGGCTGTAGAGCTCGACCACCACGGGGTGCTTCATCGACCGCCGGATGGTCTCGGCCTCGAAGGTCTGCTCAGTCACCTCGAGGACGTAGCCACCGCCGCCGGCGGGCGGGCCACCCGGCGCGCTCCCGGCCGGCCCGGCCGAGGCGGCCTGCTGAGCTCGGGCCTTCAGCTGGGACAGGTCGACGGCGCCGGGACGGTTGAAGCTCGAGGTGCTCATGCGGCCATCCTTCCAAACCCCGGCGCCGGATCGCGCCGCGCCCGCGCGCCGGGACGGGATCTGAGACCCGGTGGGTGCCGCCGACGTCCCCCGCTCGGGTGTGGGCAGAATGTGGCCCATGGCACATCCCCGCGCCGGCCAGCCGGCTACCCCCGAAGACCTGATCGACGTCGATGCCGTCGTCGGCGCCTACTACGACCTGGTCCCGGACCCGCACAATCCGGACCAGCAGGTCGCCTTCGGCACCTCCGGCCACCGCGGGTCGAGTCTGGACACCGCGTTCAACGACGCGCACATCGCCACCACCACCCAGGCCATCGTCGAGTACCGCGCCTCCCAGGGCATCACCGGCCCGCTGTACCTGGGCAAGGACACCCACGCGCTGTCCGGACCGGCCTGGCGTACGGCCATCGAGGTGCTGGTGGCCCAGGGCGTCGACGTGCTCTGCGAGCAGGACGAGGACTACACCCCGACGCCGGCGGTGTCGCGGGCCATCGTCGTGCACAACGCCAGCTCGGCGGCCGGCGCCCCGCAGGCGGACGGCATCGTGGTCACCCCGTCCCACAACCCGCCGCGCGACGGCGGCTTCAAGTACAACCCGCCGCACGGCGGCCCGGCCGACAGCGACGCCACCAGCGTGATCGCGGCCCGCGCCAACGAGCTGCTGGGCACCCCGTCCGCCGTCAAGCGGATCCCCTTCGAGCAGGCCAGCGCGGAGGTGACCCGCTTCGACTACCTGGGACGGTACTGCGAGGACCTCGTCAACGCCCTGAACCTGCACGCCATCCGCGACGCCGGCATCCACATCGGCGCCGACCCGATGGGTGGGGCCAGCGTCCAGTACTGGGGCTACATCGCCGAGCACCTGGGCATCGACCTCACCGTGATCAACCCCAAGGTGGATCCGCAGTGGTCGTTCATGACCCTGGACACCGACGGCAAGATCCGGATGGACTGCTCGTCCCCGAACGCCATGGCCAGCCTGATCGGCAACCGCGACGCGTACCAGATATCCACCGGCAACGACGCCGACTCCGACCGGCACGGCATCGTCACCCCCGACGCCGGGCTGATGAACCCCAACGCCTATCTGGCCGTGGCCATCCAGTACCTGTACGCGCACCGCGACGGCTGGCGCCCCGACGCCGGGATCGGCAAGACCCTGGTGTCCTCGTCCATGATCAACCGGGTGGCCGAGGGTCTGGGCCGGACCCTGGTCGAGGTGCCGGTCGGCTTCAAGTGGTTCGTGCCCGGGCTGCGGACCGGTGAGATCGGCTTCGGCGGGGAGGAGTCAGCGGGGGCCTCCTTCCTGGCCCTGGACGGCTCCACCTGGACCACCGACAAGGACGGCATCCTGCTGGCCCTGCTGGCCAGCGAGATCCAGGCCGTGACCGGCAAGTCCCCCAGCCAGCTGTACGCCGAGCTGACCGCCCAGCACGGCACGCCGGCGTACGCCCGGGTGGACGCGCCGGCCAGCCGAGAGCAGAAGGCCAAGCTGGCCAAGCTCGATCCGTCGGCGGTCAGCGCCACCGAGCTGGCCGGTGAGCCGATCACCGGCAAGCTGACCACCGCGCCCGGCAACGGGGCGGCGATCGGCGGTCTCAAGGTCACCACCGAGTCGGCCTGGTTCGCAGCCCGGCCCTCGGGCACCGAGGACGTCTACAAGATCTACGCCGAGTCCTTCCGGGGACCCGAGCACCTGGCCGAGGTGCAGGCGGCCGCGCGGGAGGTGGTCTCGGCCGCCCTGGGCTGACCGGCCGCCGCCGAGCCGCAGGTCCGCCCGGCCTCCACCGCGCGGGGAGCGGGCGAGGCTACGGCTCGGCGAGGTCGGTCAGGGCCTGGGACAGCCCCCTCATGCCGGCCAGCGCCTGCGCCAGCTCGTCGGCGCCCATCGCGGCGACCAGGCGGGCGGCGAACGCGGCGTGGCCGGGGGTGATGGCCGCGACGGCGGCCCGGCCCTGGGCCGTCGGCACCACCAGCTTGGCCCGCCGGTGGGCCGGGTTGTCGGCGTACGCCGCGTCGCCCCGCTCGACCAGGAGGTCGGCGACCCGCTGCACGCTCTGCCGGGTGATGCCCATCTCGCGGGCGATCTCCGACACCGACCGCGGGGTGCCCAGCACCGCCCCGAGGACCTGCCACCAGGCGGCGGTGATCCCCGCCGGCCGGGCCAGCTCCTCGGCCACCACGAGGAACTGGCCGTTGAGCTTGAAGGCGGCCAGCGCGGCCCCGCTCAGCAGCTCGGCGTCGCGGCTCACGCCGAGATCAGCTGGTGGTAGCCGGCCGGGTCCTGCTGGCCGTAGAGCCGGTACCAGCCCTCCAGCGCTTCGGGACGGTACACGTCGAGGCGGCGGAAGATCTCGCGCGCGAACTCCACCGGCGCCTGGGCCCCGGCTGTGATCAGGTCCCGGTCGGTGACCGCCGGTTCCTCGCGGTAAAGGGGCGCACCGCCGTACCCCAGGCCGGCCAGGAACTCGGCGGCGTTGCTGGTGTGGGCGCGGTCGTCGAGCAACCCGGCCAGGGCCAGACCGCCGGTGGAGCCGCAGATCGCGGCCACCGGGACCCCAGCGGCCAGGAAGTCCCCGGCCAGGCGGGCCCACGGCCGGAATGCCTCGGTCGGCCAGAGGTCGTTCCCCGGCAGGATCAGCATCGCGCTGTCCTCGGGGCGCAGATCGGCGAGCATCAGGTCGGGCAGCACCCGCAGCCCGCCGATGGTCGTGATCGGCCCGGGTCCGCCGGCGACGGTGCGCACCCGGAACCGGCCCGGCTCCCGGTGGCCCAGGGACTGGCTCAGACCCGCGGTGGCGAACCCGAACTCCCAGTCGGCCAGGGTGTCGTAGACGGCGAGGTGGACGGTGCGTAGGGTCATAGACAGTATGCTGTCATATTGACAGCATACTGTCAATCTCGCCGAGCGGTCAGAACCCCGGCGGCTCGGTGTACTCCCCCCACTCCGCGCGCAGGGCGTCGCAGATCTCGCCGAGGGTCGCCTCAACGCGCGCGGCCGCCAGCATCGGCGGCACCAGGTTCTCGGTCGACCGGGCGACCCTCACCATCTCCGCCAGGGCGGCGTCGACCGCGGCCTGGTCCCGTCCAGCGCGCCGCTCGGCCAGCACCTGCCGCTGGTCCAGCTCGACCTGGTGGGACACCCGGAGGATCTCCAGCTCGCCGGACACGGTGCCGGTGTGGCAGTTGACCCCCACGACCCGCTTGTCGCCCTTCTCCAGCCGCGTCTGGTAGGTGAAGGCGGAGTCGGCGATCCGCCCGGTGAACCAGCCCTCCTCGATGCCGCGGAGCAGCCCCGAGGTGACGGCGCCGACCGGATGGGGGGCGGTCTCCCCGCCACCGAGCTCGATGATCTGGCTGAAGATCCCCTCGGCTTCGGCCTCCAGCGCGTCAGTCAGCGACTCGACGTACCAGGACCCGCCCAGCGGATCGGCGACGTTGGCCACCCCGGTCTCCTCGGCGAGCACCTGCTGGGTCCGTAGGGCGATCTCGGCCGACTGCTCCGTCGGCAGGGCCAGGGTCTCGTCCAGCGCGTTGGTGTGCAGCGAGCTGGTGCCACCGAGCACCGCGGCCAGCGCCTCGACCGCGGTCCGCACCACGTTGTTGTACGGCTGCTGGGCGGTCAGTGAGACCCCCGCGGTCTGGGTGTGGAACCGCAGCGACTGGGCCCGGGCCGTGCGGGCGCCGTACCGGTCGCGCAGCCAGCGAGCCCAGATCCGGCGGGCGGCCCGGAACTTGGCGATCTCCTCGAAGAAGTCGAGGTGGGCGTCGAAGAAGAAGCTCAACCCTGGGGCGAACGCCTCGATGTCCAGCCCCCGGGACAGCCCGAGCTCCACGTACCCGAAGCCGTCGGCCAGGGTGAAGGCCAGCTCCTCCGCGGCCGTCGAGCCGGCCTCGCGGATGTGGTAGCCCGACACGCTGAGCGGCTTGTAGGCCGGCATCCCGGCCGTGCAGAACTCCATCAGGTCGCCGATCAGCCGGAGGTGCGGCTCCGGTCCGAACAGCCACTCCTTCTGGGCGATGTACTCCTTGAAGATGTCGGTCTGCAGCGTGCCGTTCAGGCGGCCGATCTCGACGCCCTGCCGCTCGGCCGCGACCGCGTACAGGCAGAACACCGGCACCGCCGGCCCGGAGATGGTCATCGACGTCGTCACGGCCCCCAGGTCGATCCCGGCGAACAGCACCTCCATGTCGGCCGCGGAGTCGATCGCCACCCCGCAGTGGCCCACCTCGCCCAGGCTGTGCGGGTCGTCAGAGTCCCGGCCCATCAGGGTCGGCATGTCGAACGCCACACTCAGCCCGCCGCCGCCGGAGTCCAGGATCATCCGGTAGCGCTCGTTGGTCTGCCGGGCGTTGCCGAACCCCGCGAACTGCCGGATGGTCCAGGCCCGCCCCCGGTAGCCGGTGGCGTGCAGGCCGCGGGTGAACGGGAACTCCCCCGGCCAGCCGATCCGCTCCATCCGCGGGTCGGTGTCCGCCGGGGGCCCGTAGACCGGGTCCACCTCGAGCCCGGACAGCGTGGTGAAGTCGCTGTCCCGGACCTTCCCGGCCGCCACCGCGGCCCGATAGGCCTGCTCCCAGCGCGCCCGTCCGCTGCGCGGGTCGGCCGTATCCGGACCCGAGCCCGGCTCGTCCACCTCGTCGTCGCCCATGCCCCACCTCCGAGTTGATACTAGGACGCCCTACGAAGTCGCGGGTAGCCACGCGGCGCCGCGGAGACACGACACCTGCGGTTCACCGGGCGGCCATCCACCACGCCTAGCGTCGGCGCCGTGCCCAGCCCTCGCCTGAACGCCCGTACGGTCGTCGTGATCCCCGCCCGGGGCGGGTCCAAGGGGCTCCCCGGCAAGAACCTCCGGCCGGTCGGCGGCCGGCCGCTGGTGGCCCGGGCCGTGCTGGCCTGCCGGGCCACGCCCGGCATCGACGAGGTGTGCGTGTCCACCGACGACGACGCTATCGCTGCGGTGGCGGAGGCGGCCGGGGCCCGGGTGATCCGACGGCCGGCAGAGCTGGCCGGCGACCTGGCGGGGTCGGAGTCGGTCCTGCTGCATGCCCTGGACACGCTCGCGGACCCGGGCCGGCCGGTGGGGACGCTGGTCTTCGTGCAATGCACCAGCCCGTTCATCCGACCCGCCGACCTGCAGCGGGCCGTGCAGACCCTGGCCCGGGGCGAGGCGGACTGCGCCTTCTCGGCCGCCGCCAGCCACGCGTTCCTCTGGCGGCGCGTCGAGGGCACACAGCTGGTGGCCGGGCAGAACCACGACGCCGCCGTCCGGCCCCGCCGGCAGGACCGGGAGCCGGACCACCGCGAGACCGGGGCGTTCTACGTGCTGGACGCGGCGGGCTTCCGGCGGGCGCGGCACCGCTTCTTCGGGCGGGTCACCGCGGTCGAGGTGCCGGAGCTGGGGTCGGTGGAGATCGACACCGCCGACGACCTCCGACTGGCCGAGGCCCTGGCGCCGCTGCTGGACCCCGCTGGTCCCCCCGGACGGGACCGGCTCGATGTCGACATGGTCATCACCGACTTCGACGGCGTGCACACCGACGACTCGGTGGCCGTGGACCAGCACGGGGTGGAGACGGTCCAGGTGAGCCGCAGCGACGGCTTCGGCATCACCCGGCTGCGGGCCGCCGGGGTGCCGCTGGTGATCGTGTCGACGGAGCGCAACCCGGTGGTCGGGGCCCGGGCCGCGAAGCTGGGGGTCGAGGTCCTCCAGGGTGTCGGCGACAAGCGGGCGGCCCTCGACGGGCTGGTGGTCGCCCGGGGGCTGGACCCGGCACGGGTCGCCTACCTGGGCAACGACGTCAACGACCTGCCGGCCATGGTCGCCGTGGGCTGGCCGGTGGCCGTACCGGATGCGCACCCGCAGGTCCTCCGGCGGGCGCGGGTGGTGCTGACCCGGCGCGGGGGGCACGGTGCCGTGCGGGAGCTCTGCGAGCTGGTCATCGCCGGCCGCGACGGCTGAGGCCGGCCCCCGGCAGCAGCAGCAGCCGCGCGGTGGCCCGGACCCGCTCGCGGGCGGTGCCCCCGGGCCAGGGCCGGCGGTCGGGCCGACCCGTCGCGCGGTCGCCGCGCCGGCGGCGGAGCAGGTCGCCGAGCACTGCCGTCCAGTCCGAGTCCTGCGGGGGGTGCAGGTAGTTCTCGGCCAGCCAGCCCGGGTCCGGCCGGGTGAACCGACCGGCCCGGACGTCGTCGAGTCCGGCCAGGCAGCCGGAGCCCGCGAACACGCCGTTGAGCAGGGCGTCGGAGACCCCGAAGTCCGCCAGCACGGCGGTCGGCACGCCGGCGGCGATGGCCTCCAGCGCCGCCGTCGAGGAGACGGTGACCAGCGCCCGGGCCCGATCGAGCACTGCGCTCATCGAGCCGGTGACGAACCGGACCGCGCCCGGTGCGACCGCACCGGCCGCCACCAGCTCGGCCCACAGGTCCGGGTAGCGGTGCGGCTCGTGGTGGGTCTGCGGCTCACCCGCCGCACCGCGGAGCTTGACCACCGACGACCCCGCGGGGGCGATCCCGGCCAGCGCCTGGAGGATGCGGATCCGCTGGGCCCGCTCCGGGGGGACGAGCGCCTGGCCGGCGAAGACGAGGTCGGCACCGCGACCGGCAGGCCGCCGGTCGCCCGCCAGGAACGGCAACCGCGCGAGTCCGACCGCCAGCCCGGGCGCCACCGACCGGGCCAGGTCCTGGTACGCGGCCCGCTCCCGCCGGCTGTGCACGACCAGCAGGTCGCAGGCCGCGCGCGCCTCCACGACCCGCCGCGACGCGGGCAGCGCGATCCCAGGCAGGCCGGTGACCAGGACCTGGCGCCGGGACCGGACCACCGGCAGCTGGGTCAGCGCCCGGACGACCGGGCCCGTGCAGGCCAGCACCAGCACGTCCGGGCGCTGCCGGCCCAGGCCGGCCAGCAGCCGGGCCAGGGACCAGGGCCGCAGGCCGGGGCCCGCGGCCGCCCGCACCTGGTCCGCGGTGGGCAGCAGCGGCGTGGACAGCAGCACCTGCCGGCGCTGCCACCCGGCCGGGAGCGCGGCCAGGGTGGCGCTGCTCCACTTCAGGTAGGAGTCCGAGTCGGCGACGGCCCAGACGGTGGTCATCCCGGCCGCGGCTCAGAAGTCGCCGGCGGCGGCCCGCGGCGACCGCAGCAGGGCGGTCAGCTCGTCGCATTCGCCGTCGCTCATCGCCGCCAGGGCGAACCGCGCCCCGACGATCGCGTCAGTCGCCTGCTGCATCACGTCGCGGCCGCGGGGGGTGATCGAGGCCAGCACCGCCCGCCCGTCCTCCGGGTGCGGGGACCGGACGATCAGCCCGGCGTTCTCCAGCCGCTTGACCAGCGGGGTGACCGAGGTGGCGTGCACCTGCAGCCGCTCGCCGATCTTGCCGAGCGGAAGCGCGCCGTGCCGGGAGAAGGACAGCAGCACCAGGACCTCGTAGCGGGCGAAGGTCAGCCCCAGGGGCCGCAGCAGCTCGTCCAGCTCGGTGAGCACCAGCTGATGGACCCGCATCAGGGAGGTCACGGCCCGCATCCGCGGCGTCTCGCCCCAGCGATGCGACCACTGGCGTGCCGCCTCCTCGATCGGGTCGAACGGCAGCCGGTGCCGCGCGGTCGGGCTCTCGGCGTCGCTCACGTCCCGTCGTCCTGCCGCCGGACCTGCCGCTTCGCCCGGGTACCGAGACCCGCCTCGTGGATGACCCGCTGGATCAGCCGTTCGCGCTCGTCGATGTCGGGCACCCAGCGGATGTCACGGAGGCCCTGGTCCTGGGCTGCGGACTCGAACACGAAGTGACCGTAGCCAAGCAGCCGACCCACGAAGGGACGGTCCACGGTGATGTCCAGGATCCGGGTGAGCGGCATGCTGGCTCGCTTCTGGTCGAGGTTGCCGTGCACCCGGTACACCTTCTGGTTGGTGACCACGAACCGGTCGCGGTACTGCTCGGCGATCCGCCACAGCGCCTGCCCGACGAGCACCAGCGACCCGACCAGCAGCAGCCAGAACAGCCCTGAGGTGAACAGCAACGCCCCGGCCAGGATCCACAGGCCCGCGGCCAGCCGGACCCCCGGCCACAGGCTGGCCACCCAGTGCCGGCGCACCTGGGCGCGGATCTCCTCACCGTCCTCAGCCAGGATGTACCGCTCGACGTGGGGGTCGAGCCAGTCCAGCACCCCGGGCACGGCTAGCCGGTCAGGGCGGTGAAGAACGTGATCAGCGCGGTCACGGCCTGTCCCACCCAGGCGATGATCCCCCGGACGGTGTCCGCGGCCCCCTCCGGCTGGTTCACCAGGTAGAACAGCACGAACCCGATGACGAGTACGCCCAGCACCCGCTTCACCCACTTGCCCACGGCCGTCCACCCCCCTGCTGAGCACGCCAAGCGCCGATGTGTCCACCAGTTGTCTACCGCACCCCGGCGACTTACCGGCGCAGGCACGCCGTCGAGGGCTGCGGGCCGGGGCCTAGGGAGACGGCGACAGGCGATCGGCCGCCGTGAACGGGTCCAGGACCCCGTCGCGGACGGCTTCGGCCAGCGCGGACAACCGCTCGCCGCCGTCCAACCGGAGGTCGGCCCGCCGTCGGGCCAGCACCAGCCCCTCGACCTCGGCCCGGGCCCGGGCCAGCCGCCGCGCCGCCCAGCGGCCCGTCTCGCGGGCCGCGGCGGCGAACCGGTCGATCTCGGCGACCAGGTCGGCGACGCCCAGCCCGCTGGTGGCCACGGTGGACACGATCGGCGGCCGCCAGGCGTCGGCGGCCCGCTCGCCCAGCGCCACCATCGTGCGAAGCTCGCGGACGACCGCGTGCGCGCCGTCGCGGTCGCTCTTGTTCACCACGAACACGTCGGCGACCTCGAGGATGCCGGCCTTCGCGGCCTGGATGGCGTCGCCCATGCCGGGCGCCAGCAGGACCAGCGTCACGTCCGCCTGCCCGGACACCTCGACCTCGGACTGCCCGACGCCGACGGTCTCCACCAGGACGGTGTCGAACCCGGCGGCGTCCAGGACCCGGATCGCCTGGGGAGCGGCCACGGCGAGACCGCCGAGGTGGCCGCGGGTGGCCATCGACCGGATGAAGACCCCGGCGTCGAGGGCGTGGGCCTGCATCCGGACCCGGTCGCCCAGCAGTGCGCCGCCCGAGTACGGCGAGCTCGGGTCCACGGCCAGCACGGCCACCCGCTCGCCGGCCCGCCTCAGCTCGGTGACCAGCGCGGCCACGGTGCTGGACTTGCCCACCCCCGGTGAGCCGGTCAGCCCGATCACCCGGGCCCGGCCGCTGTCGGGGGCGATCCGTGCCATCACCTCCCGGAGCTGGGGCGCCTCGTTCTCCACCAGGCTGACCAGGCGGCCGATGGCCCGGGCCCGGCCGGCCCGGGCCTCGGCGACGAGGCGGTCGACCGCCTCAGGGGTCCCCCGGCGGGCGACCGGCCCGGGCTCAGGCCGGGGCACTGAGGATCAGCGCGTCGCCCTGACCGCCCCCGCCGCAGAGGGCCGCCACGGCCCGTCCGGACCCGCGGCGCTGCAGCTCGAGCGCCAGGTGCAGCACCAGGCGGGCCCCGGAGGCCCCGATCGGGTGACCCAGGGCGATGGCGCCGCCATGGATGTTGACCCGCTCGTCGATCTCCGCGGCGGTCAGGCCGAGGGCCCGGCCGCTGGCCACCCCGACGGCGGCGAACGCCTCGTTGATCTCGATCAGGTCCAGGTCCGCCGGCGTCAGGCCCTGCTTCTTGGCGGCCGCCTCGATCGCCGCGGCCGGCTGCAGCTGCAACGAGGAGTCCGGCCCGGCCACCTGCCCGTGGGCGCCGATCTCGGCGATCGGGGTCAGCCCCAGCCGCTCCGCGGCCTGCCGGCTGGCCACCACGAGGGCGGCGGCCCCGTCGGAGATCTGGCTGGCGGACCCGGCGGTGATGGTCCCGTCGCCTCTGAACGCCGGCCGCAGCGCGCCCAGCGACTCGGCGGTGACCCCGCGCCGGATGCCCTCGTCGGCGGCCACCACCCGGTCCTCGCCGCTGCGCTGCGGCACCCGCACCTCGACGATCTCCGCGGCCAGCACCCCGCTCGCGGCCGCCGCCTCGGCACGCTGGTGGGACCGCGCGGCGAACGCGTCCTGCTCCGCCCGGGTCACCGCCACCTCGCCGGTGTTGCACGACTCGGTGAGCGCGCCCATGGCCTGGTCGGTGAAGGCGTCCCAGAGCCCGTCGTGGGCCATCGAGTCGACCAGGGTGACGTCTCCGTACGCGAACCCGGCGCGGGATCCGGGTAGCAGGTGCGGCGCCTGGGTCATCGACTCCATCCCGCCGGCCACCACCACCTCGAACTCACCGGCCCGGATCAGCTGGTCGGCCAGGGCCACGGCGTTCAAACCCGACAGGCACACCTTGTTCACGGTCAGCGCCGGCACCGCCATCGGCACCCCCGCCCGGACCGCGGCCTGTCGGGCGGGGATCTGGCCGCAGCCGGCCTGCAGGACCTGGCCCATCACCACGTAGTCGACCTGCTCCCCGGCGAGCCCGGCCCGCTCCAGCGCGGCCCGGATCGCCACCGCGCCCAGCTCGACCGCGCTGAGCCCGCCCAAAGCCCCCCGCAGCTTGCCGATCGGCGTCCGGGCACCCCCGACCACCAGTGATCCCATCACTCCTCCTCGACCCTTCCTCGAGCAGCCGGCCGGACCTGCCGTCTCGCCGCCCAGCGTACGACCGGCGCGAGCGGTGCTGGGTCTGGCAGGGTGGAGCCGTGGAGGAGGATCAGGAGCTCGCGGGACTGGTCACGGCCATCGACCACGTCGGGATCGCGACCTGGGACCTGGCGGAGGCCGTCGACTTCCAGACCGGCGTGCTCGGCCTGCGGGAGCTGCATCGCGAGACGAACCAGGACCAGGGGGTGGTCGAGGTGATGCTCGGCCCCGCCGACGCCGCAGCCGACGGCGCCCAGCTGCAGCTGCTCGCTCCGCTGCGGCCGGACAGCGCCCTGCGCCGGTTCCTCGACCGCCGGGGGCCCGGCCTGCAGCAGCTCGCGTACCGGGTGACCGACATCGAACGGGCTTCGGAACTGCTGCGAAACAAGGGGGTGCGGCTGCTCTATGATGCTCCCAGGCCTGGCACCCGGGGCTCGCGGATCAACTTCGTTCATCCCAAGGACGCGGGCGGTGTCTTGATCGAACTGGTCGAGCCCGTCCGCCGCGAACCGCGACCCGGTGACGACGAAGCGGGGAGTTCGTCGCGGCCGCCGGCCGTTGCACCCGACCAGCAGAGGGACGAGCCATGACGTCACCGGAGAACACCGGCCTGGGCCTTTTCGACGATGCGGCGACCGCGGCCGGGAACTTCCCGTCCGCGCTGCGCGGCTACGACCGCACCGCCGTGGACGAGTACGTCCGCGGCCTGGAGAGCACCAGCGTCCGGTACCGGCAGCAGGCGAGCGAGCTGCAGCAGCAGGTCGCCGACCTCCAGCACCAGCTCACCGAGGCCAAGGACAAGGCCTCGGCCGACGCCGACTACAGCGACCTCGGGGGCCGCGCGTCGGACATCCTGCGGCTGGCCGAGGAGCAGGCCCGCGAGGTCACCGAACAGGCCCGGGTCGATGCGGAGCGGATGCGCGAGGAGGCCCGCCGGGACGCCGACACCACCCGCCACGACGCCGTCCAGGAGCGCGACGACCTCCGGGTCGGCGGCATCGCCCAGATCGAGCAGGTCCGCAACCGGCTGGTCGAGGACGGCCGGGCCCAGGCGCAGCGCGCCCGGGCCGAGAACGAGGCCCTGCTGGCCGCCGCCCGCCGGCAGGCTGAGTCGATGCGGCGCGAGGCCGAGCACGACGCCCAGACCGTACGGCAGCACGCCTACCTCGACACCGAGGAGCTCCGCCGCCGCGTGGCGGCCGAGACGGCCGAGATGCGCTCCCAGGCGGCTGCCGAGCGAGAGCTGGCCGTGGCCGAGCTGCGCCGCATCCAGGAGGAGGCTGCCGAACGCACCGCGGCCCTGCTGGCCGAGGCCACTCGGCACAACAACGAGTCGGCCGAGCGCCTCGAGGCCGACATCTCCGCGGCCGCCCAGATCCGGACCGACGCGCTGGCGGAGGCCGACCAGGTCAGGCTCGCCGCCATCGCCGAGGCCGAGAACCGGGTGGACACCGCGAAGCGGCAGTCCGAGGCGATCAAGCAGCGCACCCAGCAGGAGTTCGCCTGGCGCAAGGAGCAGCTGCGTCGGGAGACCGAGCTGCTCGGCCAGCGCAAGACCGCGGTGCTCAACCAGCTGGCCAGCCTGTCGGCCCTGGCCGAGCAGACGGCCAGCGCGTTTCCCGACATCGACGACCTCTCCGACTTCGACGCCGAGCAGGGTGACCGCACAGTGCTGAAGTCGACCATCGCCGGTCTCGACCTCTCCCAGCTGGACCCGGAACCCGAGCAGGCACCCGAGGCGAAGCGAGCCGCCGGTCGACGGCGACGCCACCGTCATGGCCGCCTCCGGTGGCCTCCCGGCCGGCACCGAGCAGCTCCGGTCCGAGCCCGAGCAGCCCGAGCAGCCCGAGCGGCTCGAGCAGCCCGAGCAGCCCGAGGAGGATGACCACACCATCCTGCTGCCTCCCGGGTCCCTCCCCTCGGGGACGGAGCACCTGCACCCCCGGCCGGTGGAGCCCGCGAGCGAGACCGACCAGACGGACGAGACGTCGAGCGCGGTGGCCGTCGAGGACGACGCGACCCTCCTGATGCCGCCGACCCACGTGCCGGCCGGTACCGAGTCGCTGCACCCGACGGACCCGGCGGACCCGACGGACCCGACGGACCCGACGCCCGACGATCAGGCCGATCAGCCGGTCGGGGAGACAGGCCCAGAGAGGGTCGAGAAGACAGGCGCCGAGACGGTGGAGGAGACCGACGGCGCCGAGGACGGCGACCCGACCTCCCCCCGCAGCTCCGCCGCGACACGCCGACGGCCGTAGCCGCAGGGCTGCCCCGCTCCCGCACACCCTTGTTGCTGCACCCCGCACCGAGTCTGAAGGATCCTCTGACCGTGTCCCCCGGTACCACCTCCGCCGCCTTCACCCTGGCCCGCAGGGGCTACGAACGGACCCAGGTCGACGGTTGGGTCACCGCCGCCCAGCAGCACATCGCGGGTCTGACCACCCGGCTCGACGAGCTCGCGGCCGAGCGCCAGCGGCTGGCCGCCGAGCTCGAGCAGGCGCGGACCACGGGGCCGCGGGTCTCCGAGCTCGGCGGGCGCGCCCAGGAGATCCTCCGGATCGCCGAGGAGCAGGCCGGCGAGGTGGTGCACACCGCGCAGCGCGAGGTCGACCGGATGGTGGAGAGCGCCGAGACCGACACCTCGCGGCAGCGCAGCGCCGCCAACGAGGAGCTCGCCACGCTGCGGGTCGACCGGCTGGCCGAGCTGGACGCCCTCCGCCACCAGGCCGAGCTCGACGTGGCCCGCCTGGTGGAGCAGGCCCGGATCGAAAGCGACCAGCTGGTCCGGGCTGCAACCGCGGAGGCGGCCACCGTCCGGGGGTCGGCTGAGCACCAGGCCCGGGCGCTGCTGGACGGCGCCCGGCTGGAGGCGCAGGCCATCGTGACCGCGGCTCAGCAGCAGGCCGCCGAGGCGACCCGTCAGGGCGCCGAGGAGCGAGACCGGCTGCTGGCCGAGCTCCGCGCCGAGCACGCGTCCGCCCAGGCCCGGACCCAGACCTTGCTGGCCGAGGCCGAGCGAATGCAGCGGGAGGCATCGGCCCACCTGGACCGCCAGACCGGGGAAGCCCACCGGCTGCGCACCGAGGCCGTGGTCGAGGCGGAGGCCGTCAAGCGCGAGGGTCTCGCCGAGGGCGAGGCGATCATCGACCGGGCCCGCCAGCAGGCCGCCACCATCGACGAGCGTGCCCGGCAGGAGTTCGCCTGGCGGCGGCGGCAGATGCGCCGTGAGCAGGACCTGCTCACCCGCCGCCGGCAGGCAATGCTGCACCAGCTGACCTCACTCAGCGCGCTCGCCGCCGAGACCGCCGACGGCATGCCCGAGGTACCGGACCTGGAGTTCAGCGAGATCCTGGCCGAGCACGACGGGACCGCCGATCTCGACACCGACACCGACACCGGCGCTGGCGCAGAGGTCGACGGGGCGGGCGAGCAGGAGACGGATCAGAACAGCCGGTCGGCCGAGTTGTCCATGCCGCGCAACGTGTCGTAGTCCACGGTCACGCAGACGATCCCCCGGTCCCCGGCCAGCACCCGGGCCTGCGGCTTGATCTGCTGCGCTGCGAACACGCCCTGTACCGGGCCGAGCCGGACATCGCGGCGCATCAGCTCCAGATAGCGGGTGAGCTGCTCGACGCCGTCGATCTCGCCCCGTCGCTTGACCTCCACCGCGACATAGCGGCCGGTGGCGTCGCGGCAGAGCAGGTCGACCGGGCCGATGGCGGTCGGGTACTCACGCTGCACCAGCGACCAACCCTCCCCCAGGGTCTCGGGGTGCTCGGCCAGCAGGGCCTGCAGGTGCGCCTCGACCCCGTCCTTCTGCAGCCCGGGGTCGAGGCCGAGGTCGTAGCTGCTGTCCAGCAGCACCTCGGCCAGCGAGATCTGCAGCGTGTCCCCGTCCCGGCCCCGGACCTCCCAGAGTCCGACCAGCGGATCGGAGCCCGGCCCGGGTTCCGCGTCGGGCGGTGGGGGCGGCAGCTCGCGGAGCGTGCACGGCGGGCTCATCCAGTTCAGCGGCTTGTACGCCCGGTCGTCAGCGTGCACCGAGACCGATCCGTCGGCCTTGACCAGGATCAGCCGTCGAGCCATCGGCAGGTGGGCGGTCAGCCGCCCCGCGTAGTCCACCTGACACCGGGCAATGACCAACCGCACCCGCCCCAACCTAGCGAGTGCCCGCCGGCCCGCGGTCAGCACCGGGCGGCGGAGGCGGTCGGCTGGGTGACAGACTCAGGGGTGTGCGCCGCCCCAGCAAGCACACGCGTCCCGCCCGGCCGCTCGGTGCCGGACACACCTTTCGCGCCGACAAGACCGACGGGCGCTGGCTGGTCCGCAGCGTGCCCGGCGCCGCGGCCGGGAAGCCGTACCGCTGTCCCGGCTGCAACCAGCTGATCCCGCCGGGACGGCCGCACCTGGTGGTCTGGCCGGACACCCCCGCCCTCGGGGTCGACCGAGCCGTGGACGAGCGACGACACTGGCACACCAGCTGCTGGCAGCGGCGCCGGTGAGCACCGGCGGGCAGCCGGCGGACGTCGCCGAGCAGCTGTTCACCACCGACGTCGGGGCCTCGGGTCCGCGGGTGCTGCTGCTGCACGGGCTGTTCGGCCAGGGCCGGAACTGGACCACGATCGCGAAGGCCCTGCGCGACACCTTCCGGCTGAGCCTGGTCGACCTGCCCAACCACGGCCGCTCGCCGTGGACCGACCACTTCTCCTACCCGGAGGCGGCGCTGGCAGTGGCCGACCTGGTGGAGCGGAGCGGCGGCGGGCCGGTGCACCTGGTGGGGCACTCGATGGGCGGCAAGGTCGCCATGGCCCTGGCCCTGCTCCGGCCCGAGCTCGTCGACCGGCTGGTCGTGGTCGACATCGCCCCGGTGGCCTACCGGCAGCTGAGCTCGTTCGCCGACTACGTCGACGGGATGCGGGCCGTCGACCTGTCGGGCCTTACCGACCGGGCGGCCGCCGATCTCGCGCTGCGCCCGAAGGTGCCCGACGAGGCCATCCGGGGCTTCCTGCTGCAGAACCTGCGGCGCGACGGCGGGGGCTGGCGATGGCAGATGAACCTGGACCTGCTGGGCGACCATCTCGCCGACCTCGCGGGCTGGCCGGAGCTGCACCGCGATCCCTTCCCCGGCCCGGCGCTGTGGCTGGCCGGGGCCACCTCCGGCTACATCCGGCCGGAGTGGGCCGAGGCCATGCGCGCGCTGTTCCCCCGCACACAGCTGCTCACGGTCAAGAACGCCGGCCACTGGGTGCATGCCGACCAGCCGGAGGTCTTCGTGGCCGCGCTGCGCCGGTTCCTGCATCCCCCGTGACACCGGCGACCGAACCATGCCGTGGGGCCGGCAGCTGGGCCGGTCCACCCCGAAGGAGAGTCATGCTGTCCGGAGACTTCGCGTTCCTCCCCTCGCTGCTGGTCGGAACCGGGCCGCTGACCGGCGACCTGCTGGCCTCGATCGGGGTCACGTTGGTCGCCGTGCTGGAGGTCCGGCCGGCCGGCAGCCAGGGATTCGCGGCCACCATCCTGGCCGCCTTCGCGGTGTTGGGGGTCCTGGTGCTGGTGATGATGTTCGTCAGCAGCAAGCCCCGCAACCGCCGCCGCGGCGACGACCTCCGGCGGCGCTGACCGGGTTCGCCGCGCTCAGCCGAGCGTGACCGCCGCGATGTCGGCCGGGGTCGCCGGGCGCCCGCCGCCGGTTGCGCCGAAGCTGCCGTCCTGGCCGCCGGCGGCGATCCGGGCGACCACGGCGACCGAGGCCGGGTCCATCCGCCCGAAGATCGTCCAGCCCGCCCGGTCGTCCAGGGCGGTGGAGTCGGCGTAGACCAGGAAGAACTGCGACCCGTTGGTGTTGGGCCCGCCGTTGGCCATCGCCACCACCCCCGCGGTGTAGCTCTCCGTCCCGTCGGTCTCGTCGGCGAAGGAGTAGCCCGGCCCACCGCTGCCGGTGGCCGACGGGTCGCCGCACTGCAGCAGGTAGATCCCGGCGTCGACCAGGCGGTGGCAGCGGGTGCCGTCGAAGAACCGCTGTCGGGCCAGCGACTCGAAGGAGTGCACCGTGCACGGCGCCCGCAGCCGGTCCAGGGTGAGGGTGACGGTCCCCCCGGTCAGCCGGATTCGGGCGGTCGCGGTGCCGCTCTCGGCGATGCCGGTGCCCGAGGGCGGCTGGACCGGACGGGAGGCCACCCCGGTCACCGTGTAGTCGCAGGCGCCCGCGCCGGCGGCCCCGCTGCCGGCTGGGGCGGACCAGGCGGAGGCGGTTGACGCGGGAGCCGACGGGTCGGTCGGGACGGGCTCGCTGGGCGTGGCCGTGCCGGCCAGCGGGTCGTCGACCGGGATGCTTCCACACCCGGGGAGGAGGAGCACCGCGACCACCAGTCCCACCACGGCGGCGCCGCTGACCCCGGCTCGACCCCTGTGCACGGGCCCACCTTGCCTGCCGCCCGGCGCGGCCGGGCCCCCGACGCGCCGGCCCGGCGCCGATGCATAGGGTTGGGGACGTGGTTCACCTCACCCGTATCTACACCAGGACCGGGGACGGTGGGCAGACCCGGCTGGTCGACATGTCCCTGGCCCCCAAGACCGACCCGCGTGTCGCGGCGTACGGCGACGTGGACGAGGCGAACTCCGCGATCGGGGTCGCGCTCGCGTTCGGACACCTCTCCGACGACGTCGCCGCCTTCCTGCGCACCGTCCAGAACGAGCTGTTCGACCTCGGCGCCGACCTGGGCAACCCCCTCGTCGCCGATCCCCGGACTGAGCCGCTCCGGGTCACCCAGGACTATGTCGACCGGCTGGAGGCCGCCTGCGACCATTTCGGCGACCCGCTGCCCGACCTGACCTCCTTCATCCTGCCCGGTGGGTCGCCCGCCGCGGCCCAGCTGCACGTCGCCCGGACGGTCGTGCGGCGGGCGGAGCGGACGGCGTGGCACGCCGTGGAGCAGTACGGCACCGAGGCGGCCGGCCCGGGGCGGGCGGGCGGCCTGAACCTGCTGGCCGTCACCTACCTGAACCGGCTGTCCGACCTGCTGTTCATCCTCACCCGCGTCGTCAACACCGCCGCCGGCGACGTGCTGTGGGTGCCCGGTGGCGACCGTGACCACCCGCACCCCACCCGCCGAACCCCCGGCGCCACCCCGAAGACCGAGACCGATCAGGAGACCACGGCATGACCGACGCCGCACAGCCCATCCCCGAAGCCACCGGTCAGGCGTCGGCGCAGCAGCCGCGGCCGGTGACGCTGTTCACCGGGCAGTGGGCCGACCTCCCCTTCGAGGAGGTGTGCCGGCTCGCCTCGGAGTGGGGCTACGACGGCCTGGAGATCGCCTGCTGGGGCGACCACTTCGACGTCGCGAAGGCAGCCGAGGACGACGGCTACCTGCAGGGCAAGCGGGACACCCTGCAGAAGTACGGCCTGGGCTGCTGGGCCATCTCCAACCATCTGAACGGCCAGGCGGTCTGCGAGGCGATCATCGACCAGCGGTACCAGAACATGGTCAACCCCCGGGTGTGGGGTGACGGTGACCCCGAGGGCGTCCGGCAGCGGGCCGCCGAGGAGATGAAGACCACGGCACGGGCGGCCGCCCGGTTCGGGGTGGAGACGGTGGTCGGGTTCACCGGGTCGGCCATCTGGCACTACCTGGCCATGTTCCCGCCGGTCTCCGACCAGGTGATCCAGGCCGGGTACGCCGACTTCGCCGACCGCTGGAACCCGATCATCGACGTGTTCGACGAGGTCGGGGTGCGGTTCGCGCACGAGGTGCACCCCTCTGAGATCGCCTACGACTACTGGTCGACAGTGGCCACCCTGGAGGCGATCGGGCGCCGGCCCGGCTTCGGCCTCAACTTCGATCCCTCCCACATGGTGTGGCAGGGGCTGGACTACGTCGGCTTCCTGTGGGACTTCCAGGACCGGATCTACCACGTGGACTGCAAGGACACCAAGATGCGCACCACCGACGGCCGGAGCGGCATCCTGTCCTCCCACCTGCCGTGGGCCGATCCCCGCCGCGGGTGGGACTTCATCTCCACCGGGCACGGGGACACCCGCTGGGAGGACATCTTCCGGATGCTCAACCACATCGGGTACGACCGGCCGATCTCCATCGAGTGGGAGGACGCCGGCATGGATCGGTTGGACGGCGCCCCGGAGGCGCTCGACTTCATCCGCTCGATGAACGCGATCACCCCGCCCAGCGCCTCCTTCGACGCCGCATTCGCCACCAGGGACTGAGCGGGGAGCGCATCACAGCTGCAGTACGCCGGACTCGACCAGGTGACGGAAGTTCCAGCCGTCCTCCCGCTCGCCCTTGTACGACCAGAAGAACCAGGCCACCGACTCCCGGTAGCCCTCCAGCTGGGCGGCAACGAACGCCGCCTGCTGAGCCCGCCGCGCGTCGGGCCCGTCGCTGGACAGCGCCTTGGCCCCCAGCCCGGCACTCCACTCCCCGACCACCACCGGGTGCTTCCTGGACAGCCAGCGCACCAGCCGCTGACGCCGCCGCGCCTTCTCCAGCTGGGCGGCGAAGCCGCGGCGGAGGTCCCACGGGAAGAAGCACTGGTAGAGATGGGTGTCCATCACCACCGGGACGTCCCCGCGGGAGCGGACGGTGCCCCGGAACAGCCACGGCACGTACCCGTCGTGGAAGACGATCCGGGTCCCCGGCTTCAGCAGGTAGCTCAGCTGCCGGTACGCCGCGCGGTGGAACTCCCACAGGTTCCAGACCCGCCAGTCCATCGGCTCGTTGACCAGCTCCAGCCCCCACAGCGCCGGATGGTCGCGGTACCGCAGGGCCAGCTCCGCGAGCGCGCGATGGGTGTGGTCACGATGGCTGCGCTGCCGGTACCACTCGCGGGGCCCGACCTTCCCGCTGTGGTCCCGTCCGTTCTGCGAACCGGACACCCCGTGCAGGTCGAGCAGCACGCCGATCCCGTACTGGTGGGCCCACTCCATCGCCTGGTCGACGATGTCGGGAGCCTCCAGGTACGGGGGGTCCGGGTGCAGCACCCAGTGCCCCACCGGCAGCCGGACCAGGTCGATGCCGTGCTCCCGCAGCCAGCCGAAGTCCTCCTCGGTGACGAACGTCTCGTGGTGGCGCCGCAGCCGCGCCCGGGCGTCCGGCGACGCCATGAACGTGTACTCGTCGACCGCCTCGAGGCCCTCGAAGAGGGACGGGGTCATCCACGGCTCGAGCAGCAACCAGCCACCCAGGTTCACGCCACGCAAGGGTTCGGCCACGGCGCCAGTATTCCCTGAGGGGCGCCCGCGGGCCGCGCCCGGCGGGCGGTCGCGAACTAGGATCGCCGCTGTGACCACGGAGGCGGCGTCACCGCCCGCTCGCGAGGTGCTCGCCCTGGGCGGCGCTCCGGCGGACCGCCGGCTGCGACGCACCCTGCTGGTCATCGGGGTGGTCGCGGTGCTGATCCTCGGTGGTCTGCTGGGCTGGCGGCTGTGGCCCCGGCCGGTGGACCCCCTGACGCTGGCCGAGCTGCAGGGGGTGTACGCCGGGATGGTCCGCTCCGACGGCACCAACGACGCCTCGGTGATCGAGCGGCGCAATGCTCCCCGCACGTCGGCGGTGGTCGACCCGGCCGTCTGTGCCCCGCTGTTCGACACCACGCTCGGCAACCAGCTGCCCGCCGACGCGCTCGACGGGGTCGGCACCTACTGGTTCAACCAGCGCGGGGCGGTGTCGCTGTCCACCCTGCGGTTCGCGGACGCGGCGACCGCCGACCGGGCCTACACGCGCGTCACCGAGGCGCTGACCGCATGCGCCGACCGACGGGTCACCGTCGGGCGGACGGCCCTCCGACCGGGTCAGGCCGGGACGGTGAGCCGGACCATCGTCACCCCCACCGCGGACGCCCGAGCGCAGACCGGATACCTGTTCAGCCTCGCCCCGGGCCGCGGCGACGCCGCGCGCTACGCCGTTCACGCCCTCCTGCTCGAGAACACCGTCACCTGGCAGTTCCGGTACGAGCCGGCCCCCGACGCCTACGACCCGCTGGCCGCCCAACAGCTGATGGACGGCCTGGTGGCCCAGATCATCTCGGTGGTCGACCTGCGCACCCGCTAGCCAGGCCGGGGAGCTGAGGCGCCTCCGCTCAGAGCCCCTCGGACCGTGGTGGACCGGCCTCCAGCCAGCTCATCATCCCGGTCAGCGAGTCCCGCCCCATGGCCAGGTTCCACTGGGTGACCCCCACCGCGGAGCGCTCCTCCAGGGTCACGACCTGCTGCCCGGCGTAGAGCGCCACCGCCTCCACGGCGTCTGGCTCCCGGCTCTCCAGCACTCGGATCTCGTCCCGCCGGAAGGTCTTGCGGGGACCGAAGGAGTAGGAGAAGAACCGGAACCACTCGAAGGCCTCCTGGTTGTAGCGCGCCACGCCCAGCGCCCACCCGGCACCGGGGGTCGAGGTGCGCAGCCGGACGCTGCACTCGAACGTCCCGCCGTCCCGGGCCAGCCACCGCCGACGCAGAGCCAGCACCGTGAGCATCCCGACCAGCAGTACGACCACGGCCGCGACCACCAGCAGGGCGACGAGCCAACCTTCCACGGGGCGACGTCCTGGACGGGTGGCCGGAGTGGCTGCTACTGCGACTTCTGGGCGGCCCGCACCTGCGCGGTGGCCCGCCGGAAATGAGCCCTGGTCTCCTCGTCGTCCTCCCCGGCGTCCAGCCGCGCCTGCGCCTCGGCCAGCTCCTTCTCCGCGTCCCGCAGGCTGATCTCCTCCGCCATCGTGGCGAACTCGCTGAGCACGGAGACGCGTTCCCGGGCCACCGAGATGAAGCCGCCGTCGACGGCGATCCGCTCCCGCTTGTTGTCGTGGGTGAAGATCACCACCACCCCCGGGACCAGCACCGCGAGCACGGGCGCGTGGTTCGGCAGGATGCCGATGTCGCCGTCCACCGTCTTCGCGATGATGTTGGTGCTCTTGCCGGACCAGACGACCCGGTCGGCCGACACGACCTCCACCTGCATCGGGTCAGCCACGGCCCGCCTCCCCAGCGTCCGCCGGCATGGGTCAGCCCTCCTTCTGCAGCTCGGACCAGCGCTTCTCGACGTCTTCCATGCTGCCGACGTTGAAAAAGGCCTGTTCGGCGATGTGGTCGACCTTGCCCTCGCAGATCATCTGGAAGGACTCGATGGTCTCGCTCACCGGCACGCTGGAGCCGGGGATGTTGGTGAACTTCTCTGCCATGTAGGTGTTCTGGGACAGGAACTGCTGGATCCGCCGGGCCCGGTTCACCATGATCTTGTCCTCTTCGGACAGCTCGTCGATGCCGAGGATGGCGATGATGTCCTGCAGCTCCTTGTTCCGCTGGAGGATCTGCTTCACCCGCACGGCCGTGTCGTAGTGGGTCCGCCCGATGTACTGCGGGTCCAGGATCCGCGACGTCGAGGTCAAGGGGTCCACCGCCGGGTACAGGCCGCGGGAGGCGATGTCGCGGGAGAGCTCGGTGGTGGCGTCCAGGTGGGCGAACGTGGTCGCCGGTGCCGGGTCGGTGTAGTCGTCGGCCGGCACGTAGATGGCCTGCATGGAGGTGATGGAGTGGCCTCGGGTGGAGGTGATCCGCTCCTGCAGCTGGCCCATCTCGTCGGCCAGGTTCGGCTGGTAGCCCACCGCCGAGGGCATCCGGCCCAGCAGGGTCGACACCTCCGACCCGGCCTGGGTGAACCGGAAGATGTTGTCGATGAACAGCAGCACGTCCTGGTTCTGCACGTCCCGGAAGTACTCCGCCATGGTCAGGGCCGACAGGGCGACCCGCAGCCGGGTGCCGGGCGGCTCGTCCATCTGGCCGAAGACCAGGGCGGTGTCCTTGAAGACGCCGGCCTCTTCCATCTCGTTGATCAGGTCGTTGCCCTCGCGGGTCCGCTCCCCCACCCCGGCGAACACCGAGGTACCGCCAAAGTTGTGGGCGATCCGGTAGATCATCTCCTGGATCAGCACCGTCTTGCCCACCCCGGCCCCACCGAACAGGCCGATCTTGCCGCCGGTGACGTAGGGCGTCAGCAGGTCCAGGACCTTGATGCCGGTCTCCAGCATCTCGGTCTTGGACTCCAGCGCATCGAACTTGGGGGCGGACCGGTGGATCGGCCACCGCTCGGTGATCTCGACGGTGGAGGGGTCCACGTCCAGCACGTCGCCGGTCACGTTCCAGACGTGACCCTTGGTCACGTCGCCCACCGGCACCGAGATCGGCGCGCCCGAGTCGCGGACCTCCGCGCCACGCTGCATGCCGTCGGTCGGCTTCAGCGCGATCGCCCGCACCAGGTTGTCCCCCACGTGCAGGGCGACCTCCATGGTCATGGTCCGCGTCTCACCGCCCACCGTGGTGTCCACCAGCAGCGCGTTGTAGATGTCGGGCATCTGGTCGACGGGGAACTCCACGTCCACCACCGGCCCGATCACCCGTGCCACGCGCCCGACCCCGCCGGACGGGGCGTCGGTCTGGGTCTCTTCGATCGTTGCAGTCATCTCAGTCCCTCACTCGTCCGCACTTCACTATTCCGCGGCCGCGGTGGCCTCGGCCAACGCCGACGCGCCGCCGACGATCTCGCTGATCTCCTGGGTGATCTCGGCCTGCCGGGCCTGGTTGGCCTCCCGGGTCAGACGCTCGATCAGCTGCTGGGCGTTGTCGGTCGCCGACTTCATCGCCTTCTGCCGACTGGCCAGCTCCGAGGCCGAGGCCTGCAGCAGCGCGGCGTAGATCCGGTTGGCGATGTAGAGCGGCAGCAGCTCGTCCAGGACGGTCTCGGCGTCCGGCTCGAACTCGTACAGCGGGTGCAGCTCGCTCGACTCGGTCGGCGCCTCGCCCTCGACCACCTCCAGCGGCAGCAGCCGGATGACGTCCGGCTTCTGGGTCAGCATGGAGACGAACCGGGTGTAGACGATGTGGATCTCGTCGACCCCGCCGTCCTCGGTCGGGGTGAGGAAGTCCTCCAGCAGCGCGTCGGCGATCTCCCGGGCGTGCGCGTAGGTGGGGGCGTCGGAGAAGCCGTCCCACTGCCGGTGGATCGGCAGCCGACGGAACTGGGTGTAGGCGATCACCTTGCGACCCACCAGGTAGCGCTTGACCTCCAGACCGTTGGACTCCAGCAGCACCCGGAGCTGCATGGACTCCCGGATCACCGACGAGGAGTACGCGCCGGCCAGACCGCGGTCGGAGCTGATCATCACGATGGCCGCCCGCTTCGGGGTGTCCGCCTCGGTGGTCAGCGGGTGCTCGGTGTTCGAGAACGTCGCCACCGCCGACAGGGCCCGGGTCAGCTCGCGCGAGTAGGGCAGCGCCGACTGGGCCCGCTGCTGGGCCTTGATGATCCGGGACGCGGCGATGAGCTCCATCGCCCGCGTCACCTTCTTGATGGTGGAGACCGACGAGCGTCGCTGTCGGAGCTCCCTCAGGCTCGCTGGCATAACCGTCTCCTCGCTCGCTCTCTCGCGTCGGCGATGTCGCCGCCACTCGTTCGCATCTGAACCCTCGCTCGCCCTGACCCGTGGTCATCCACGCTTCTGGGCGACGATCTTCTCCTGCTCGACCTCGTTCTCCTCGAGCGGGGCGTGTTCCTCACGACCCACCAGCAGCTTGCCGTCGGAGGTCTGGAAGCCCTTCTTGAACTCGGCGATCTGGCTCTTCAGGGCCTCGGCGGTGTCGTCGTCGAAGGCCTTGGTCTCGCGGATGTTGGTCAGCACGCTGCCGTTGTGCCGCAGGTGGTCCAGCAGCTCCTGCTCGAACCGCAGCACGTCGTCGACCGGGACCTCGTCGAACAGGCCGTTGTTGCCGGCCCACACGCTGACGACCTGCTCCTCGACCGGGTACGGGCTGTACTGGGGCTGGCGCAGCAGCTCGACCAGTCGGGCCCCACGGTCCAGCTGGCGCCGCGAGGTGGCGTCCAGGTCGGAGGCGAACATGGCGAAGGCCTGCATGTCACGGTACTGCGCCAGGTTGATCTTCAACGAGCCCGAGACGCTCTTCATCGCCTTGATCTGGGCCGCGCCGCCGACCCGGGACACCGAGACGCCGACGTCGATGGCCGGGCGCTGGTTGGCGTTGAACAGGTCGGACTGCAGGAAGATCTGCCCGTCGGTGATGGAGATGACGTTGGTCGGGATGTAGGCCGACACGTCGTTGGCCTTGGTCTCGATGATCGGCAGGCCGGTCATCGAGCCGCCGCCCAGCTCCTTGCTGAGCTTGGCGCAGCGCTCCAGCAGCCGGCTGTGCAGGTAGAACACGTCACCGGGGTAGGCCTCGCGGCCCGGCGGGCGACGGAGCAGCAGCGACATCGCACGGTAGGCCTCGGCCTGCTTGGTCAGGTCGTCGAACACGATCAGCACGTGCTTGCCCTGGTACATCCAGTGCTGTCCGATGGCCGAGCCGGTGTAGGGGGCGACGTACTTGTAGCCGGCCGGGTCGGAGGCCGGGGCGTGCACGATGGTGGTGTACTCCAGCGCGCCGGCATCCTCCAGCACCCCGCGCACCGCGGCGATGGTGGAGCCCTTCTGGCCGATCGCGACGTAGATGCAGCGGACCTGCTGCTCGGGGTCGCCGCTGGACCAGAACTGCTTCTGGTTGATGATCGTGTCCACCGCGATGGCGGTCTTGCCGGTCTTGCGGTCGCCGATGATCAGCTGGCGCTGGCCGCGGCCGATCGGGGTCATGGCGTCGATCGCCTTGATCCCGGTCTGCAGCGGCTGGCGGACCTCGGAGCGGTCCATCACGCCGGCGGCCTGCAGCTCCAGCGCGCGCCGCTCGTCGATGTCGCTGATCTCGCCGAGGCCGTCGATGGGGTTGCCGAGCGCGTCCACGACCCGGCCCAGGTAGCCGTCACCGACCGGCACGGACAAGATGTCGCCGGTCCGCTTGACGACCTGTCCCTCCTCGATCCCCTCGGAGTCGCCCATCACCACGACGCCGATCTCGCGGACGTCGAGGTTCAGCGCGATGCCGAGGGTGCCGTTCTCGAACTCCAGCAGCTCGTTCGCCATGGCCGAGGGCAGGCCCTCCACCCGGGCGATGCCGTCGCCGGAGGTCACGACGGTGCCGACCTCCTCGCGGGTCGAGGTGTCCGGCACGTAGTCCCGAACGAACCGGTCCAGGGCCTCCCGGATGTCCTCCGGGCGAATCGTCAGTTCCGCCATGGTGGGATTCCTGCTCTCGTGTTAGCTGTCGTCTGCGGTCGGTTGGTGAGTCGGTTGGTGAGTCGGTTGGTGAGTCGCGCGGTGAAGGGTGCGGTGGCGTGCCGGGTGGGGTTCAGGTGAACAGCCGCCGGACGTCGTGAAGGCGGCCCGCCACGGTGCCCTCGATGACCTCGTGGCCGAGCTCGACCCGGACGCCGCCGAGCACGCTCCGGTCGAGCACGACCTGGATGGCGACCTCCCGACCGACCTGGCGGGTGAGCGACGCCCGCAGCCGCTCGGTCTGCTCCTCGGTCAGCGGCCGGGCCACCCGCACGGTCGCCACCACCCGGTTCTTCTGGGCGGCCGCCTGGGTGACGTAGCTCTCGATGGTGTGCGCGAAGGTCCGCTCGCGGGCCCGGACCGCGCGGCGGGCCAGCGCGACCGTGGTCCGGGTGGCGCGGCCGTCCAACAACGAGGAGACCAGCTGCTGCCGGCCCGGCACCGGGGTCGCCCGGTCGGCCAGCGCGTTGCGCAGCTCGGGGGTCGACTCCACCGTCCGCGCGAACCGGAACAGCTCGTCCTCGGTCTCCTCCAGCTCACCGTCCTGCTCGGCGCGCTTGAGCTGGGCCCGGACCGCCTGTCGGTCCAAGGCGGCCGCCATCGTGCGGCCCCCCGGCCACCGCATGGCCGCCGCCGCGCCGGTCACCGCGGACGCGATCTCACCCACCCGGCCGTCGAACAGGCTGCGCGCCAGCTGGCGGCGTCCGCTCTCGGGTGTGCTCGGGTCGGTCAGGGCGCGCCGCAGGGACGCGTTGGCGTCCAGCGCGTCGACCACGGCGAACAGGTCGTCGGCCACCCCCGCCGGGTCGGGCGGCGCGGAGGGCCCGGACACCGCGTCGACGATGGCGCCCAGCACCCCGCTACGGCCACTTGGCTCGAACGCGTCGTCCAGGACGTCGTCGAGGTCACTCAGCCGCCGGTCGGCTCCAGAGCTCATGACCGGCCGGCCCCCTGGGTGGCGTCGTCGGACTCCAGGTCGGCCAGGAACCGGTCGACCGTGCGGCGAGCACGCTCGTCGTCGTCCAGTGACTCCCCGACGATCCGACCCGCCAGCGTGGTGGCCAGGCCGCCCACCTCGGTGCGCAGCTGGGCCACGATCTGGTTCCGCTCCGCCTCCAGCTGGGCTCCGGCCGCGGCCTTGATCCGGGTCGCCTCGGCCTGGGCCTGCTCGCGCATCTCGGCGATGATCTGCGAACCCTGGGTCTTGGCGTCCTCCCGGATCCGCGCCGCCTCGGACCGCGCGTCGGCCAGCTGGTCGTTGTACTGCTGGAGCGCGGCAGCAGCCTCGGCCTGCGCCTTCTCTGCCTTCTCGATGCCGCCCTGGATCGCGGCGGTGCGCTCGGCGTACGTGGCCTCGAACCGCGGCACGACCACCTTCCAGATGACGACGGTGAGCAGCCCGACGAAGACGATCGCCAGGATGATCTCCGTCACCGCCGGGAGAAGGGGGTTCTCCGTCGCGTGCGGGATCAGCATGGTGGTCACGCCGTCCAGATCACAGGCCGCCGAAGACGAAGGCGAGGGCGATACCGATGATCGCCAGCGCCTCGGTCACGGCGAACCCGATCCAGGCGGTGCCCATCATGGCGCCCCGAGCCTCGGGCTGCCGGGCCGTGCCCTGGATGACGGAGGCGAAGATCAGGCCCACGCCGATGCCCGGGCCGATGGCGCCGAGGCCGTAGCCGACGATGCCGAGCGAGCCGGTGAGCTCGAGGACGGTTTGCAACATTGAGGGGTTCCTTTCACAGGGGCTGAACTTGGGTGGTCGTGGTGGAGGTCAGTGCTCGTCGGCCAGCGACGAGGCGATGTACACGGCGGTGAGCACGGTGAAGATGAAGGCCTGCAGGCACTGCACGAAGACCTCCAGGCCGAAGATCGCCATGCTGAAGATCCAGGCCACCGCGCCGGCCGCCTTGGTGACGATGGACTCGGTGTGCAGCAGGAGGTACTCCCCGCCCAGCACGAACACCAGGACCAGCAGGTGGCCGGCGAACATGTTGGCGAAGAGTCGCAAACCCAGGGTGATCGGCCGCACGATGATGTTGGACGCGAACTCCAGGGGGATGATCAACGGCCACATGAACCAGGGCACGCCCGAGGGCAGGACGGTCATCTTCAGATAGCCCAGCGGCCCGTGCTTGGCGATCCCGACCGCGATGTAGGTGACCCAGACCATGATGGCCAGGCCGTACGCCCAGCCGGCGTGCGAGGTGGTGGGGAGCAGGGTGAAGGGGACGATCCCCCAGAGGTTGTTGACCAGGATGAAGGAGAACAACGCGATCAGGAAGGGCAGGAACCGCTTGAAGTCGTGACCAAGGGTGTCGCGGGCGATCGAGTTGCGGACGAAGAAGTAGGCGGTCTCGCCGACGAACTGGCCCCGGCTCGGCACCATGGCACGCTTGCCGGACATGACCAGCCAGAAGGCCAAGACCAAGATCACCGAGACGACGGCCTGCAGCAGGTACCGGTTGGCCCAGTCGGCCCCCGGGATCAGCGACGGGAAGTCGAAGCTGCTGACCCCGGGCGGTTCGAAGCCCTCGGTCTCCAGCGGGATCAGGAACGACACCAGCGCGCTCACGAACGACCCACTCTCTGCTCTCGGCGATCCGTCCGACGGCGCAGTGTCGAGCGGAAGCGGTCGGTGCGGGACGAGACCCCGTCGTCGGTGACCTGCCCGAACCGCTTGATGATCACGAAGACGGCCAGCACTGCGCCGACCACGATACCGATCGGCAGCAGGAAACCGGTACCCAGCAGCCGGTCGCCCAGCCAGCCGGCGAACCCGTAGACCAGTACCCCACCGAGCAGGTACGACAGCACGCGCATCCCCTGGTCCAGCCCTGCGGCGTGCAGGCTGGGCGGGGCCGGCGTGGTCGGCGCTGACCGGTCGGTCGGATCTGTCATGGCGCGACCCAACCTAGCAGTGAAGCCGGGGGCGGTCACGGCTGACCAGCCGCGTCGGTCGGGTCCTCGTACTCGGTGTCGTACGCGCCGATCCGGAGGCGGGAGAAGACCCAGATCTCCACCGCCAGCCAGCCGACCACGACGAGGATGGTGGTGAAGAAGATGACCATCGGCTCGAGCTGGGGCCAGCTCGCCGCGTACCGGTTGTAGAGCAGCAGCACCAGGCCGAGCACCACCACCCGGGCGGTGTAGCTGGTCATGGACACCACCAGCAGGGTCCGGGCGCCGGCGTCGGCGAACAGCACCATCACCCACTGCCCGACCAGGTAGAAGAACAGCACCATGGCCGCGGCCAGGCCGGCCGAGGCCAGGCCCTTGGCCCCGTAGGCCAGGGTGAAGGCGATCAAGGAGGCCACGGTGGCCGCCAGGCCACCGGCGAGACCACCCATCAGCAGCCTGCGGGCCCTCACCACGTGCACGCTGGGGCCGTCGGCGCGTGAGGCTCGCGACACGGTGTCGGACTCCGGCGGGGTCATGGTGGTGTCGTCCTTGTCATCGGGTGGCGGTCAGCGCGTCGCTGAGTCTGGCGGTCGCTCGATGGCGGAAGTCGGGGCTGGAGGTCGTCGATCGGTCGGCGGGACGGTCGAGAGGCTCGGCGACCGAGACCGGATCCCCGAGCAGTCTGTGAAAACTAGCACAGAGCGGCGGGGGCAGGGCACGACGCCGGGGCATCATTCGACCAGGGACTGCTCCGGTGGGCCGACCCGTTCGGACCGCAGCGGCCGTCGGCCGAGGGTGACCAGCAACAGCACCAGCGCGAGCAGGACGACCACGCCGACCACCTGCCACTGCCGATCGCTGGTCACCAGCCCGAGCACGATCACCCCGAAGGACACCAGGGCCGACCAGGTGTACATCAGCAGCACCGCCCGGCGCTGGCTGTGCCCGCGCTGGAGCAGCCGGTGGTGCAGGTGCTGCTTGTCGGGCAGGAACCACCACCGGCCGGCATAGGTCCGGCGGACGAAGGCCAGCACCAGGTCCAGGAACGGCAGGGCCAAGATCGCAATGGGCAGGACCAGCGGTAGCACCGCCGGCACCAGGCCGCCTCGACCGTCGGTGAGCTGGGAGGTGTCGATCTGCCCGGTCAGGCTGATGGTCGACGTGGCGAGCAGCAGCCCGAGCAGCATGGCGCCGGAGTCACCCATGAACATCCGGGCCGGGAAGAAGTTGTGGGGCAGGAACCCGAGACAGGCGCCTGCGATGGCGACGGTGATCAGGCTGGCCGTGGTGGCCCGGGTGAGGTCCTGGGTCACGGTCAGCAGGTAGGAGTAGGCGAAGAAGGCCAGCGCTCCGATGCCGACCACGCCGGTGGCCAGGCCGTCCAGCCCGTCGACGAAGTTGACCGCGTTCGAGCAGAGCACGATGAAGAACACCGTGATCGCCACCGAGGCGGAACCGTCCAGGGTGATGGTCCGGCCGGGCAGCGGGATCCAGAGCATCTTCACCCCCATCGCGACGACGATGCCGGCCGCCAGCACCTGGCCGGCGAACTTGGTCAGGGCGGAGATGTCGAACAGGTCGTCGAGCACCCCCACCAGGCAGATCACCGCAGCGGCGACCAGCACGGCCCGCGAGTCCTGCTGCACCACCACCTGGCGGCCGAGGAAGGGCAGGTTCCAGGCCAGCACGACCGCCGCCGTGACCCCGGCCAGCATGGCCACCCCCCCGAAGTAGGGCATGGCCACGGTGTGCACGTCGCGGTCGCGGACCTGCGCGAGGGCCCCGGTCCGCAGGGCGAGCCGCCGGCACAGGCCACTGGCCAGGAAGGTCACGGCTGCCGCGACCAGCAGGACCAGGAGGTAGGCGCGCACTCAGGCGTCCTCGCTCCGCCCGGTGCGCCGCTCGGCCAGCTCGGCCTCGTCGTCACCACCGAACAGGTCGGGCTGGTAGGGGTCCACGTCGGCGTGGGTGATGCGGAGCTCGTCGGTGTCGGGCTCGTGCTGCCCAACGACTGCGGTCGCGGGGCGGGTCCGTTTCGAGCTCGGGTTCGACCTGCTCGGGCTCGGGCTCGGCTCCGGCTCCGGCTCGGCCAGGTCCTCGAGGTCGGGGCAGGTCTCCCGTAGGACCGCGACGGACAGGGCCCCGCGCCGCAGGACCTGGCCGTGGCCGCTCTGGGTGAAGTCGACGATCGTCGACGGTGCCCCGGTGGCACCCCCGACCGGACCGCCGTCCAGGTAGACCGCCACGCTGTCGCCCAGCTGCTCGACCGCCTGGTCGACCGTGGTCGCGGCCGGTCGGCCGCTGAGGTTCGCGCTGCTGACCGCCATCGGGCCGGTACTGCGCAGCACCTCGCGGGCCAGCGCGTGGTCGGGCACCCGCAGCGCCACCGTGCCCTCGGTGTCGCCGAGGTCCATCTTGAGGCTGGGCTGGCGCTTGAGGATCACGGTGAGCGGGCCCGGCCAGTGCCGTTCGACCAGCTCGGTGGCCGCGTCGGGCACCTCGGTGGCCAGGGCGCGGATCAGCGACCGCTCCGCGATCAGCACCGGCGGCGGCATGTCGCGGCCCCGCAGCTTGGCGTCCAGCAGCCGCTGCACGGCGTCGGCGCTGAAGGCGTCGGCCGCGATCCCGTACACGGTGTCGGTGGGCAGCACGATGCACTCGCCGTTCTCGATGGCGGTCCGGGCCGCCTCGGCCGCCTCGGCCACGACGATCGGGTCGTCCCCGGTGCAGTCGAAGCGGCGGTGGGTCGGCTCGAGGGCTTCGCCGGGCTCCAGGTCGTCCGCGGAGCCGCTCACCCGACCCATCCTGCCAGAGCCGGGCCCCGGAACCGGGTCAGCACGAGGGCACCGCACCGCGTCGCACCCCGGTCACGAACCGCGGCCGACCGTTGAGGTCGGGGTGGTCGCGCACCCGGTCGAAGGCGTCGCTGTGGACGGCCACGGCCGGCGCACTGTCGGCCTGCACCTCGGCGTGCTCGTAGGCCAGCAGGCCGCCCGGGCTCAGCAGTCGCGCCGCGGTGGCGACCACGGTGCGGATCGCGTCCAGACCGTCGACCCCGGAGAACAGCGCCACCGTGGGGTCGTGGTCGCGGGCCTCGGGGGCGACCGACCCGTAGGCCTCGAGCGGGATGTACGGCGGGTTGGCCACCACCACGTCCACCAGGCCGTCGAGCTCGTGCAGGGCCACGGCCATGTCCTCGGTGTGCAGCTCGACCCCGGTGCCGGCCAGGTTGCGCTGGGCCCATCGAGCGGCCTCGTCGGACATCTCGACTGCGTGCACCGTCAGGTCGCCGACCTCGGTGGCCAGCGACTTGGCCACCGCACCCGACCCCGAGCACAGGTCGACCACCAACGGCCGGTAACCCGAGGCGACCAGCTCATGAAGCCGGTCGATCACCCAGCCGGTCATCACCTCGGTCTCCGGCCGAGGGACGAACACGCCCGGGCCGACCTCCAGCTCGAGGTAGCGGAAGTAGGCGCGGCCGGTCAGGTGCTGCAGCGGCACCCGCGACCCGCGCCGGGCCACCAGCCGCTCGAACGCGGCCAGCTCCGCCGGCCTGGGGTCGGCCACCAGGGTGACCGTGCCGGGCGAACAGCCACAGGCGTGGGCGAGCAGGGTGCGCGCCTCCGACGCGGGGCTCTCGACCCCCGCCTCCCGCAGCCGGGCCGTCGCCACGGCCAGGGTCTCCCGGATGCTCACATCGCGGTCCCGGGCGCGGAGTGCAGCCGCTCGGCCACATCGGCCTGCTGCAGCGCGGTGATCACCGCCTGCAGGTCGCCGTTGAGGACCTGGTCCAGGTTGTAGGCCTTGTAGCCGATCCGGTGGTCGGCGATCCGGTTCTCGCCGAAGTTGTAGGTGCGGATCCGCTCGGACCGGTCCACGGTCCGCACCTGGCTGCGCCGGGCGGCCGAGGCGGCGTCGGCAGCCTCCTCCTCGGCGGCGGCGATCAGCCGCGAGCGCAGCATCCGCATGGCCTGCTCACGGTTCTGCAGCTGGGACCGCTCGTTCTGGCAGGAGACGACGATGCCGGTCGGCAGGTGGGTGATCCGGACCGCGGAGTCGGTGGTGTTGACGCCCTGACCACCCGGTCCCGAGGAGCGGAAGACGTCGATCCGCAGGTCGTTCTCGTCGACGGTCACCTCGGTCTCCTCGACCTCGGGCATCACCAGTACCCCGGCGGCGGAGGTGTGCACGCGGCCCTGGGACTCCGTGACCGGCACCCGCTGGACGCGGTGGACACCGGCCTCGAACTTCAGCACGCCGTACGGCATCTGGTCGGGCTCACCCATCGTGGGCGCCTTGACGGCGGCCGTCACCGACTTGTAGCCGCCGAGGTCGGTCTCCTGGGCGTCGAGCACCTCGACCTTCCAGCCGCGGCTCTCCGCGTACCGGCTGTACATCTTGAGCAGGTCGGCGGCGAACAGCGCCGACTCCTCGCCACCTTCGCCGGACTTGATCTCGATCAGCGCGTCGGCGGTGTCGTTGGGGTCGCGGGGGGCGAGCAGCCTGCTCAGTCGCTCGGTCACCGGTCCGAGCCGGGCCTGGAGATCGGTGGCCTCGGCCGCGAAGCCGGCGTCGTCGGTGGCCAGCTCGCGGGCGGCAGCGAGGTCGTCGCTCAGCCGGTCGTACTCCTCCAGCGTGGTGACGACCGGGGTCAGCTCGGCGTAGCGCCGCCCGATCCGGCGGGCCGCGGCCAGGTCGGCATGCACAGCGGGGTCGGCGAGCTGCTGCTCGAGGGTGGCGAACTCCTCCCGGAGCCCGTCGGCCGCTTCGAACCTGCTCACGTCATCTCCTCGCCGTGACCGGACCTGCGCCGAACATGCCAAACGCCGGGCCGATGGGCTGTCCACCCATCCGCCCGGCGTCGTGCGAGCTACTTGCCGGCGGCCTTCTGATCGACACGCTTGGCGTACCGCTTCTCGAACCGGGCCACGCGGCCACCGGTGTCGAGGATCTTCTGCTTGCCCGTGTAGAACGGGTGGCAGGCCGAACAGACGTCGGCCCGGAGCACGCCGTCGGTCGCGGTGCTGCGGGTGGTGAACGTGTTGCCGCAGGTGCAGGTCACCTGGGTCTCCACGTAGGTCGGGTGGATGTCGGGCTTCATGGTTCTCCTCGTATCTCGGGCACCGGGTCGTCGGATCTGACGAACGCGACGTGAACCGGCACCGACGAAGTAGTTTGCCGCACCGCTGTCGGCGCGACCAAATCCTGCAACGCGTGACCGCGCCCGGATAGTCCCGGGCGGGCGCGGGGGGTTCAGAGGCCTTCGCCGCGCCCCGGGTGGTTTGGGATGTTCTTGGTAATGGCCATCAGGAACTCGCCGTTGCTGGAGGTCTTGCGCAGCCGGTCGAGCAGCATCTCCAGGCCCTGCAGGCTGTCCATGCCCGAGAGCACCCGGCGCAGCTTCCAGACGATGCTCAGCTCCTCACGGCTCATCAGCAGCTCCTCGCGGCGGGTGCTGGACGCGTCCACGTCGATGGCCGGGAAGATCCGCTTCTCCGCGATGTCGCGACGCAGCCGGATCTCGGAGTTGCCGGTGCCCTTGAACTCCTCGAAGATCACCTCGTCCATCTTCGAGCCAGTCTCGACCAGGGCAGTGGCCAGGATGGTCAGGGACCCACCACCCTCGATGTTGCGCGCCGCACCGAGGAACTTCTTCGGCGGGTAGAGCGCGGCCGAGTCGACGCCGCCGGACAGGATCCGGCCGCTGGCCGGGGCCGCCAGGTTGTACGCCCGGCTGAGCCGGGTGATCCCGTCGAGCAGGACGACGACGTCGTGGCCCAGCTCGACCAGCCGCTTGGCCCGCTCGATCGCCAGCTCGGCGACCGTGGTGTGGTCGTCGGCCGGCCGGTCGAACGTCGAGGAGATGACCTCGCCCTTCACCGCGCGTTCGAAGTCGGTGACCTCCTCCGGACGCTCGTCCACCAGCACCACCATGAGCTTGACCTCAGGGTTGTTGGTGGCGATCGCGTTCGCGATCTGCTGCATCACCATGGTCTTGCCGGCCTTGGACGGTGAGACGATCAGGGCCCGCTGCCCCTTGCCGATGGGCGCGATCAGGTCGATGATCCGGCCGGCGAGCTGGGTCGGGGTCGTCTCCAGCTTCAGCCGCTCCTGGGGGTAGAGCGGCGTCAGCTTGCCGAACTCCGGTCGGCCCTTGGCTTGCTCGGGGTCGGCGCCGTTGATGGTGTCGATCCGCACCAGGGGGTTGAACTTCTCCTTGCGGTCGCTGTCCCGCGGGGCGCGGATGGCCCCGGTGACCGTGTCGCCCTTCCGCATGCCGAACTTCTTGACCATGGAGAGCGAGACGTAGGCATCGTCGGAGCCGGGCAGATACCCGGCCGTGCGGACGAAGGCGTAGTTGTCCAGCACGTCGAGGATGCCCATCACGGGGACCAGGACGTCGTCCTCGGACACCGTCGGCTCGGACTCGAAGCGCTCCATCCCGCCGCCGCCACCGCCGCGCGTCCGACGGTTCTGTCGGTCCCGGTTGCGGCGCCGACGACCCCGCCGGCCGCCCCCGTCATCGTCGTAGTCCCGGTTCTGGCTGTCCCGGTTCTGGCTGTCCCGGTTCTGGCTGTCCCGGTTCTGGCTGTCCCGGTTCTGGCTGTCCCGGTTCTGGTTGTTGTCGCGACCCTGGTTGTTCTGGGTGTCGCGGCTCTGGTTGCTCTGGGTGTCGCGGCCCTGGTTGCTCTGGGTGTCGCGGTTCTGAACGTCGCGGTTCCGACGGTTGCGACGCTCCTGGGCGTCGCGGCCGCCGTCGCCGTCGGAGCCGTTCTGCCGGTCCTGGGCGGGACGATCCTGTACGGCCGGGCCACCGTTCTGCCGGTCCTGCCCGTTCGGCTGGTCCTGCCCGTACGGCCGGTCCTGCACTGCGCGGGTGTCGCCGGCGTCCGGCCGGTCGACGTGGCCGTTCGCGGTCGCAGTGCCGGTCGCGGTGCTGGTCGGCTGGGGGTCGGCGCGGACCGGGCCGCGCGTCTGGTCCGGGTGGGGCAGCTGCGGGTCGTTCCGCGGCTGGCCCTCCTCACGGGGGGCGGCGCCGGCGCCCTCGTTCCGCGGGCCGCTGCTGGAGCCGCCCTGCGCGGCGCGGATGGCGTCGAGCAGCTGGCTCTTCCGCATGGCACCGGTTCCCTTGAGACCGAGCGAGTGCGCGAGCTGCTTGAGCTCGGGGAGCACCATCGCGTCCAAGCCGGAGCCTCGGCGGCGCCGCGGCTGGGACTGCTCGTCGGCGGTGCTCATCTCGGCGATATCTGTCACGTGTTTCCTCATCTGTGCGGGCATCGCGAGCCCGGGTGTGTCTGGACTGCGCTCCGCGGGGTGCGGGAGGCGCAGGACTACTTCAGGTCACGTCATCACTGCGGCTGGTTCTCACGGTGTTCGTGGAAGTGGATCGGAGGCTTCACTCCTGCGCCGGACCTGGGCGGCGCTGTCGGATCGGGATGCTGGTGGCCACCCTTACGGGTGGCTGCCTCACCGACCGGCAGGTCCAGGCTAGCACCACGCGACCAGGAATTCTCGCTCGACGCCCATTCATCCCCCGAGCGGGCCCACGACGTGGTCCGGGTCGGCCGCCGTGACGCCCGTGCCGACCGCGGCCCGCCGAGCGGCGAAGCCGGGGGCGCTGCCGGCCGCTGCCGCGGCCAGCCCGGGCTCGCGACCGAGCACCAGCACCGACGGTCCGGCGCCGCTGATCACCGCGGCGTGCCCGGCGGCCCGCAGCTCGGTCATCAACGCGTATGACCGGGGCATCGCGGACCGGCGGTACTCCTGGTGCAGCAGGTCGCGGGTCGCCTCGAGCAGCAGACCGGGATCCGCGGACAGGGCGTGCACGAGCAGGGCCGCTCGGGCGCTGTTCTCGGCCGCGTCGCTGTGCGGCACCCGGTCGGGCAGCAGACCGCGAGCGGCGCGCGTCTCGACCGGCTCGCTCGGGACGAACAGCAGGCACCCGACGTCCGGCGAGACCTGCCCTCGGGCGACGGCCACCCCCCGCGGCCCGTCGTAGGCCAGCACGAAGCCGCCGAACACGGCAGCCGCGACGTTGTCGGGATGCCCCTCGATGGCGGCGGCATGGCCGAGGGTCCAGTTCCGGTCGATCTCCCGGCCGGCCAGCCGCTGCGCCGCCGCCAGGCCGGCCACGATGGCCGCCGACGACGACCCGAGCCCGCGGCCGTGCGGGATGGTGTTGTGCGCGCTCAGGCGCAGCCCGGCGGCACAGACGCCCAGGTCGGCGAGCCCCACCAGAGCCGAGCGGATGATCAGGTGCGACTCGTCGCGCGGGATCACCTCGGCCCCCTCGCCGGAGACCTCGATCTGGTAGCCGGCGGCGGTGATCTCCAGCCGGACCCGTTCCCGCCAGTCGAGGGCCAGGCCGAAGCAGTCGAAACCGGGGCCGAGGTTGGCGCTGGTCGCCGACACCGCCACCGCGGTGGCGGTCCCGACGGTCAGGTCCTGGGAGAACGGGCCGGCCATCGGCTAGCCGCGCGCCAACCCGCAGGCGTCGGCGACCTTGTGCAGGTCGGCGGCGACCACCTCGGCCTGCACCGGACCGCGGGTGGACAGCGCGGTGTCGATGTCCTTGAGTCCGTGACCGGTCACCGTGACCACGATCAGTTGACCCGAATCGACCTCCCCGCGCTCGCGCTTGGCCAGCAGGCCGGCGATCCCGGCGGCGGAGGCCGGCTCGACGAACACACCCTCCCGGGAGGCCAGGAACCCTTGTGCAGCGAGGATCTGGGCGTCGGTCACGGCCTCGAACAGCCCCCCGGACTCGTCTCGGGCGGCCACCGCGAGCGTGGTGGAGGCCGGGTTCCCGATCCGGATCGCGGTGGCCACCGTCTCCGGCGACTCGACCGGGTGGCCGAGCACCAGGGGCGCGGCGCCCGCCGCCTGGAAGGCCCACATCCGGGGCGTCGACGTGGCGAGTCCGGCCGCCGCGTACTGGGTGTAGCCCCGCCAGTAGGCCGAGATGTTCCCGCCGTTGCCGACCGGCAGCACGTGCAGGTCGGGTGCCCGCCCGAGCTCGTCGACGACCTCGAAGGCAGCCGTCTTCTGGCCTTCGATCCTGGCCGGGTTGACCGAGTTGACCAGGGCCACCGGATAGCTCTCGGCCAGCTCGCGGGCCAGGGCCAGGCACGTGTCGAAGTTGCCCTCGATCTGCACCACCCGGGCGCCGTGCACGATGGCCTGGGCCAGTTTGCCGGCCGCGATCTTCCCGGCGGGGAGCAGCACCACGGGAAGCATCCGGGCGCGCGAGGCGTAGGCCGCGGCGCTGGCGGAGGTGTTGCCGGTCGAGGCGCAGACCACGGCCTGCGCCCCCTGGGCGGCCGAGACGCTGACCGCGACGGTCATCCCCCGGTCCTTGAACGACCCGGTCGGGTTGGCCCCCTCGACCTTCAGCCAGGCCTCGCAGTCCAGCAGCTCCGACAGCGCGTGCGCGGCGACCAGCGGCGTGTCACCCTCACCGAGGGTGATCACCGGGTCGTCCGGTCCGACCGGCAGCCAGGAGCGGTAACGGTTGATCACGCCCCGGAACGACCGTCGAGCACCGGCGGCGACCGCGGCTGGGTCCGTCTGCACGCTCACGTCATTCCCCTTCGACTCGCATCACACTGCTCACCTCGCGGACGGCGTCCAACTGTCGCAGAGCCTCCACGGTCGCACTGAGCGCGGCATCCGTGGCCCGGTGGGTGACGATCACCAGCTGGGCGTCCGCACCGCGTCCGTGCTGCCGGACGGTCTGGATGGAGACGTCGTGATCGGCGAAGCAAAGAGCAATCGTAGCGAGCACGCCGGCGACGTCGGCCACCTCGAGGCAGATGTGGTACCGGGTGACGACATGTCCGATGGGATGGACCGTGCGGGCGGCGTAGGTCGACTCCCCCGGGCCGGCCGCTCCCCGAAGCCGGTTCCGGGCCACGGTGACCAGGTCGCCGAGCACGGCGCTGGCCGTGGGCGACCCGCCGGCGCCGGGGCCGTAGAACATCAGCCGGCCCGCCGACCGGGACTCCACGAACACGGCGTTGTAGGCGCCGCCGACCGCCGCCAGCGGGTGCGAGCGCGGGATCATCGCCGGGTGCACGCGGACCGACACCGCGCGCTGGCCGCCGGCCCCGTCCGGGCCGCTCAGCTGGCAGATGGCCAGCAGCTTGACGACGCAGCCGATCTGACGAGCGGACGCGATGTCGGACGACGTCACCTCGGTGATGCCCTCCCGGTACACGTCCGCCGCCGTGACCCGGCTGTGGAAGGCCAGGCTGGACAGGATCGCGGCCTTGGCGGCGGCGTCGAACCCTTCGACGTCGGCGGTCGGGTCGGCCTCGGCGTATCCCAGCTCCTGCGCCTCGGCCAGGGTCTCGGCGAAGCCGGCGCCGTCGGTGTCCATCTTGTCCAGGATGAAGTTGGTGGTGCCGTTGACGATCCCGATCACCGAGGTGATCTCGTCGCCGACCAGGGACTCTCGGAGCGGCCGGATGATCGGGATGGCGCCCGCCACCGACGCCTCGAAGTAGAGGTCGACGCCGGACGCCTCGGCGGCGGCGAACAGGGTCGCCCCGTCCTCGGCCAGCAGGGCCTTGTTGGCCGTCACCACGGAGGCGCCGTGCTTCATCGCGCTGACGATCAAGGACCGGGCCGGCTCGATGCCGCCGATGACCTCGATCACCAGGTCGACGTCGTCCCGGGCCACCAGGGCGTCCGCGTCGGTGGTGAAGAGGGCCGGGTCGATGCCCGGGCGGCTCCGGTGCGGACGGCGTACGGCGATGCCGACGAGCTCCAGCGGCCGGCCGATCCGGGCCTGCAGGTCGATGGCCTGGGAGGTGATCAGCCGGGCGACCTCGCTGCCGACCGTGCCGCAGCCGAGCAGGGCGACGCGCAGGGTCGACGATGGGGCCAGCTCCGCTGCGGGCTGGACTCCGGGGTCGGCGGTGGTCGTCACGTGGATCCTCGTCACTTGTGGTGATCGCGCGAGCGCTCGCGGCCGGCGGGCCGGACGTCGCCGGCAATGCTTTCGTACTCGGGGCCTGCGGCGGGATCATTGTTCACCATTCGGCCCGGGGCCGGAAACCGTCAGAGGTCCGGCCGGGCGCGGGGCCGGTCAGCCGACGTCGAGGGCCAGCAGGTCCGCCAGCGTCTCCCGGCGCAGGAGGATCGAGATCTCGCCCTCCTTCACCGCCACCACCGGTGGGCGGGGGACGTGGTTGTAGTTGCTGGCCATCGAGCGGCTGTACGCTCCGGCGGCCGGCACCGCGAGCAGGTCTCCGGCGGTGATGTCGGCGGGCAGGAACTCGTCGCGGACCAGGATGTCCCCGCCCTCGCAGTGCTTGCCGACCACCCGGGCCAGCACGGGCGGGGCGGAGGATCGCCGGGACGCGAGCGTGGCCGAGTACTCCGCGGCGTACAGGGCGGTGCGGATGTTGTCGCTCATCCCGCCATCGACCGCGACGTAGAGCCGGCTGGTCCCCCCGTCCAGGGCGACCGGCTTGACGGTGCCCACCTCGTAGAGCGCGAACGCGCTCGGGCCGCTGATGGCACGCCCGGGCTCGATCGACAGGTGCGGTACGGCGATGTTGAGGACGGCGCACTCCGCCGTGACGATGTCGCGCAGCGCGTCGGCCAGCTGCTGGGGGGTCGACGGGGTGTCCACGCTGGTGTACGCGATGCCGAACCCGCCCCCCAGGTCCAGCTCGGCCAGCTCGGTACCGCTCTCCCGGGCCAGCTCCGCGTGCAGGCGCAGCGTCCGCCGGGCGGCGACCTGGAAACCCTCGGCGTCGAAGATCTGCGACCCGATGTGGGAATGGATCCCGATCAGGTCCAGCCCCGGATGCCGGTGGCAGGCCCGGAGCGCCTCCAGCGCCTGTCCGCCGGCGATCGAGAATCCGAACTTCTGGTCCTCGTGGGCGGTGGCGATGTACTCGTGGGTGTGGGCCTCGACCCCGGTGGTGACCCGGACCATCACCCGCGGGCGGGCGCCGTGGGTGATGGCCAGCGCCCCCAGCCGGTCGATCTCGTCGAAGGAGTCGACGATGATCCGGCCGACCCCGGCTTCGAGGCCCTGGACCAGCTCGGCCCGGCTCTTGTTGTTGCCGTGCAGCCCGATCCGCTGTGGGTCCACGCCGGCCCGCAGCGCGACGGCCAGCTCGCCGCCCGTGCAGACGTCTACACCGAGCCCCTCCTCGCTGACCCACCGCGCTACGGCGGTGCAGAGGAACGACTTGGCCGCGTAGTAGACGTCCCACCCCTCGAACGCAGCCGCGAACGCGCGCGCCCGGGCCCGGAGGTCCGCCTCGTCCACCACGTAGGCCGGGGTCCCGATCTCGGCGGCGATCCGCCGCGCCCCGACCCCGGCCACCTCCAGCTCGCCATCGGGGGCCTTGCGCACGCCTGAGCTCCACAGCCGGGCGAGCAGCGTGTTGACGTCGTCGGGGACCGCGAGCCACCCGGGCGCCCGGCTGGCCACGTCGGCGTGGATCGACCCGGCGACATGGGAGTGGGTCACCCAGCCACCCTACTGGGGGCCGCGGTCATGATCACGGATTGGACTGGGGCCCACGCCCGACTGGTACATTTCTCTTCGGCCCAGGCGCCGGGCCCCCGTAGCTCAGGGGATAGAGCACCGCCCTCCGGAGGCGGGAGCGCAGGTTCGAATCCTGCCGGGGGCGCCAGCAAGACACCTAGTCAGAGCTTGATGATCTTGGTCTGATGCGGCATTTTCTGGCTCCAGGGCGGCAGCAGCTTCCGTAGGCGGCTGGAGGCCGTTCGAGACGCATCCATCGAAGATCTCAACCGGGCAATCGGAAATTCTTTCCTGCCGGCCGAACTGGAGCAGGATGCGGTTGGTGTTCACACTCGTAGCTAGTCTTCGAAACAGGTTTACGTTTCTGTGGGAAAATCTTGTGTGACGAACAGAACGGCTCCCGCACTGGTGCTGAGGGACGGCGACCGTGGCAAGTTGGAGGCGATGCTGCGCACTCCGATGTCGGCTGCGGGTCTGGTCCAGCGGGCCCGGGTGGTGCTGCTGGCCCCCGACGGGATGGCGAACTACGAGATCGCTGACCGCCTCGGGGTGTCGCGCCCGACGGTGAACCTGTGGCGGGCCCGCTACACCGAGCAGGGCCTGGCCGGGCTGGCTGGTCAGAAGCCGCCGGGCCGGCCGCGCAGCGTCGATAGGTCGAGGGTGATCACCGCGACCTTGACGCCGCCACCGTCGAAGCTGGGCGTGACGCACTGGTCCTCCCGGCTGCTGGCCGACCAGCTTGGGATCGAGCACTCCACGGTGGCGGGGATCTGGAAGGAGTACGGGGTCAGACCCTGGAAGGTCGAGACGTTCAAGTTCTCCACCGACCCCGAGCTGGAGGCCAAGGTCATCGATGTGGTCGGGTTCTATCTGGCACCGCCGGAGAACGCGGTTGTCCTTTGTGTGGATGACACAAGCCAGATTCCGGCGTTGAATCGGACGCAGAAGACGTTGCCGATGCAGCCCGGTCATGCGGAGCAGCGGACCCACGACCACGTCCGCCACGGCACCACAACGTTGTTCGCCGCCTTGGAGATCGCGACCGGGAAGGTGACCGGGCTGTGCAAGAAACAGCACCGGCACCAGGAGTTCATGGCGTTCCTCAAGCACGTCGCCCGCGCCTACCCCGACGTCGAGCTGCATCTGGTGATGGACAACTACACCACCCACAAGCACGCCACGGTGAAGGCCTGGCTCGAAGCGAACCCACGGATCCACGTCCACTTCACCCCGACTTCGGGCTCCTGGCTAAACATGGTCGAGGTCTGGTTCGGCATCATCGAACGCCAGGCCATCCACCGCGGCTCGTTCCCCACCGTCCGCGATCTCCTGATCAGGATCCGCGAGTTCATTACTGGCTCGAACCACCGCAAGCACCCCTTCATCTGGACCAAGCCAGCCGAACAGGTCCTCGCCAGGATAGACCGAAAACGTAAATACGTCTCAACTACGCGCCACTAGACATCTTTGGCGGTACCCCATGGGGGTATCTCCCTCACGCGGGCGCACGCGAGGACGAAGCGATCGAGAGGGGGCGACAGACCACGCTCATATCCCAGAGCCGACCATCTGGTGGAGTCACGATTGGGACGCAATCGCAGTGGAGATTGTTCCTGAGGCGCAACATATCTATTGAGAGTCTTGAGGCTCCCGGGAGGAAAATTACGTCATCCAAAATTAGGCCTGGCCAAGGGTGGCATTGCGGGACTAGCGTGCTAGGAACAGTCACTTTCTCGCATCGAGGAGACCCAAATGTCCGATGACCTCAGCAATGCCGACGTTTCACCTGTCGGAGCCACCCGCCGAAAGCTGTTGACTGGAGTAGGCGCCGCTGCCGCCGGAGCTAGCCTGTTAGCGCTGGCGGGCAATCAATCCGCCGAGGCTACGGTTGGAAACGCCAGCTACTACTCCTGGGGCCCCTTTCGGCTCATCGACACCCGCCTGCCGGGGAACGGGGGCCGAATCTCTGCGGGGCAGACCAGGACGATCGGGTTGTTGAACAGCTCGTACACCGTGGCCTGCAATATCACGGTGGTGAACACCACAGGGGGAAACGGCTACCTTGCACTCTATAACGCGGATATTGCTCGGCCGAACCCCTTCTCCAGCATCAATTGGCAGGGCGCGGGCAAGATCGTCGCCAATTTCGCGATCGTCGACATTGGTAACTCCGGGTTCAAGGTCTACTGCGGGGGCAGCGGCAGTACGAACTTCATTGTCGACATCGTTGGGTACTACTTCAATAACGGGGCTGCAGGCCGCGAGCAGCCAACACCCAAGATCCCCAAGCTGTAGCAATTTCGCACGGGCTCAGAGTGGCAACAGAACCAGGAGCGGCGAAATCTCGAAGCTGGTGTGGTGCGTTCATCCCCGTGTTGCAGTCGCAGCTCAACTGTAAAGAACCGTCGATGCCCAGCACCGGGACTCTAACTAACCCCACTCTAACCCAGCACAAATGGGCCCTCCTGACGCTTCCGTGGGTGGTGGGCGCGTCTGAACCTGAGCACGCCGTTCTCTGCATAGGTTTCTGAGCTGTCGAGGAACAGGAACCAGTAAGCGGAGGACGGCGTGCGGAACTCCAGCCTATGGCGTGGGGTGTTAGGGGTCGAGAAGACTGTCGTCGAGGAGTTGGACTTCGACCCTGTCGAGAAGGTCCTGGTCGCTCATGTGCGACCGAGACGGCACGCGAGCCGACGGTGCGGGCTGTGCCGGCAACGATCATCGCGGTATGACCACGGTGAGGGTCGACGGCGATGGCGGGGCCTGGACCTCGGCACCGTCCCGGTCTGGCTGGAGGCCGAGGCACCCCGAGTTCGATGCGTCACGCACGGGGTCACCGTGGCTGCGGTGCCGTGGGCCCGGCACGGTGCGGGTCACACCCGCGGCTTCGACGAGCAGGTCCCGAGACTGGGCCTGCGGCTACTCCCGAGGCGACGGCCAGCGAGCCGACATCCAGCGAGACCAGCCTGAGTGCTACGACGACACCGCAACCGAAAGTTGCGTCCGCCGATGAGCAGAACGTGTATGACGACGGGTGCGCGTTGAGGTGACCAAGATCAAACATTGCGAGCTGACGAAGCTCGGTGCGATCTCGGCGTCCCGGTCGCTGGAAGCGTGCTGGTAGCGAATGGCCATCGCTGGGGTCGAATGACCGAGCCGGTTCATCAGCTCGGCGAGCGTGGCGCCGTCTGAGCCGCCAGAACGGCTGCGGTATGGCGGAGGTCGTGGAAGCGGAGATAGGGCCTCCCAGCCGAGAGCGGGATGGATCTTCTGGTCCAGCAGGCGGCGGTAGAGGTCACGGGTCCGGGGGTTCAGTGGCCGGTGCTGCCAGCCACGACTCCGCGAACACACCGAAACGTCGCGGGCGGCAGGGTCTGGCTGCGACGGGCTGGAGCGGTCCACTCCCCCGACTCGATCTTCTTGAGCTCTGCTGCCAGCGAGTCGCGAGCCTCGATCTCCGGTCCGAAGGTAGTTGGCGCGTACTGGACGGCGAGGTCGGGGCCGACGTAGCCGGCCTGCCAGCGCTTCGAGGGGCGCTTCTGTCCGCCCATGACACCGGAACGAGACCGACGAATCGCCTACCCAGAGTGCGAATCTCCTCGTGAGGCCAGTGGTGTTCACATCGCCAGTCGGGCAGGTACGAATCCTGCCGGGGGCGCCAACCCGAGTAATCCGAGCTGACCGTGGCCGGACCTTGACATGCAAGTCATGACTTGCCTATGGTGGAGCGTGGTTGACGTCTTCATGGCTTTGGCTGACGCCACGCGGCGGACGATCCTCGACGAGCTGACCGACCGGAACGGCCAGACGCTCTTCGAGATCTGCGCCCGGCTGACGACCAAGCATGGTCTCGGTTCGTCGCGGCAGGCGATCTCGCAGCATCTCGACGTGCTGGAGGCCGTGGGCCTGATCGAGACCGTTCGCGAGGGTCGATACAAGTTCCACTACATCAACACCCGCCCGCTCGAGCCGATCATCGCGCGGTGGCTCAACCCGTCTGATCAGGCGCGCTGACCCGGCACCGACTCGTCCTGAAGGGACCGACATGAGGATCAACCTGACGAGCGTTCTGGTCGACGACCAGGAGAAGGCGCTGCGCTTCTACACCGAGGTCCTGGGCTTCGTGAAGAAGCACGATGTGCCGCTGGGCCAGGACCGGTGGCTGACCGTGGTGTCCCCTCAGGACCCGGACGGCCCCGAGCTGCTTCTCGAGCCCAGCGGGCACCCGGCGGTGAAGCCGTTCAAGGAGGCGCTCGTCGCCGACGGCATCCCGTATGCGTCGTTCGCCGTCGACGACGTCACGCTTGAGTACGAGCGGCTCCGCCGACTGGGTGTGCGCTTCACCCAAGAGCCTGCGGCCATGGGGCCGGTGACGACCGCGGTGCTCGACGACGGCTGCGGCAACCTGATCCAGATCGCCCATCAGTCCGGATGACCGCAGCTCCTACGCGACGGGGGTGGACGCGGGCCGGCCTCGATCACCGCCGCCGCAGTCGAAGCCGCATCACCCGGCAGCCCCGTATCAAACCTGTGTACGAATCTCCAGCCGGCCACCGACGATGCCCCCACCCCCGCCGCGGACCTGTGGGCGCGTCGCCGGTGGCGCCCGCTCGGATAGCCTCTCCTGGTGGCAGCCCAGGACAAGCCTTCGCCGACGCAGTCCGGCGACGGCAGCTTCCGGGACTGGTACGAGGGCCACCGCGGGCCGGGTGCGGTGATCATCGGCTGGCTGCTCACCCGGCTGCTGATGCTCGCGATCATGGCCACCGTCGAGAGCTTCGTGGTCGGCGACGTCTACTACTACCTGCGTAAGATCGCCGGGCTGTCCGACGTCGGACTCGCGGGCACGCTGAACGAGTACCCGACGCCGGTGGTCTGGATCCTGTGGCTGCCCTACGCCGTCACGGGCGGATCGCCCACGGGGTACCTGGCCGCGTTCATCGTCCTCATGCTGCTGCTGGACGCCGGGTTCACCTACGCGCTCTGGCGGGCCGGGGGTCGACGACACGACCAGGCCGTCGACTTCTGGCTGCTGTTCGTCTTCTTGATCGGCCCGCTGTCCTACCTCCGCTTCGACCTGATCCCGGCCGTACTGGCCGGCGGAGCCCTGCTGGCCGCCCGCCGGGTCCCGTGGCTGACCGGAGCGCTCACTGGGATCGGCGCGGCCGTCAAGCTGTGGCCTGCTCTGCTGATCGGCGCCTTCGCCGCGCACCGGCCGGACCGCCGGGCTGCCGCCTGGGGCTTCGTCGCCGCCGGCTTCGGACTGGCCGCGGTCAGCCTGGTCACCGGTGGCTTCACCCGACTCGTCTCGCCGCTGACCTGGCAGTCCGGCCGCGGGCTGCAGGTCGAGTCCGTCTGGGCCACCCCGGTAATGGTCGCTCGCGCCATCCGACCCACCGGCTGGGTGGTCGACATGTCCCGCTACCAGGCGTACGAGATCTTCGGACCCGGCGTGACCTCCCTCCTCACCCTCAGCACGGTGATGACCGTGCTCGGGCTGGTGGCGATCGTCGCGCTCTGGGTCCGCAGCTACACCACCGAGCCGTCAGCGGTCGGTGTCGGCCTGGTCATCTTGGCCACGGTGGCGATCATGACCCTCACCAACAAGACGCTGAGTCCTCAGTACCTGCTGTGGATGGGCGGTCCGATGGCGGCGCTGCTGCTGATGCGCCGCACCGCCCGGCAGGACGAGGCCCGGGCAATCACCCGCCTGACCGGTCAGCTGCTGCTGCTCGGCCTGCTGACCCACCTCGTCTTCCCGCTGCTGTACGACGGGCTGCTGGGCATGCGCGGCACCGGCGGGATCGTGCTGTCCACCACGGTGACCGCCGTCCGCAACCTTGCGCTGGTGGCCTTCACCGTGGAGGTGGGCGTGGTCACCTGGCGGCTGCTGCGCCGGAAGCCGCGCAGATCCTGAGGGCTACTTCATCGTCCCCTGGGAGACCGAGCCCTGCAGCTGACGCTGGAAGACGATATAGACCACCAGCACCGGAGCCACCGTGATGACCACGGCCGCGAACAGGGCGCCGAAGTCGACCGCGTATCCGGCCTGCGAGGCGAACGAGGCCATGCCCTGGGAGAGCACGTAGTTGTCGACGTTGGTGTTCAGGGCCACCGGGATCAGGAACTGGTTCCACAGCCCGAGGAAGTTGAAGATCAGCACCGAGGCGAAGCCGTTCTTGGCCATCGGCAGCATGACCCGGAAGAACGTGGCCCACTCCCCCGCCCCGTCCAGCGCGGCCGCCTCGGCGATCTCCTGCGGGAGCGCCTTGAAGAACGAGAACAGGAAGAACACGGTGAACGGCAGGGCGAAGGCGACGTAGGTGATGGTCAGCCCGGGGAGGGTGTTGAGCAGGCCGAAGTTCTTCAGGGTGAAGAACAGCGGCACGATGGCCAGGAAGATCGGGAAGGTCAGGCCAGCCAGCATCAGGTAGTAGATGGCCCGGCTCCCGAAGAACGAGAACCGTGCCAGCACGTACGCGCACATGGCCCCGAGCACCATCACGATGACCAGCGCCGACCCCACGACCAGCACGGTGTTGACGAAGTAGTTGCCGATGCCGGCGGTGGTCCAGGCGTTGACGTAGTTGACGAAGTTCAGCGAGGTCGGCGGCGAGAACGGCGAGGCGAAGATCTCCCGGGTGGTCTTGAAGGAGGTCACCAGCGTCCACAGCATGGGCACGATGACGATCACCGACCAGATGACCAGGGCGGCGTGCGCGCCGAGCCGGAACACCTTCTCCTGGGGAGTGGTCTGCTCCCGCCGGGACGGGACGGTACCGGTGGTCCGGGTCAAACCGCTCGCGGTGGCCGTGCTCACCGCGCGTCCTCCTTCCCGCCCAGCAGCCGGTTGACCACGAAGACGGCGCCGGCGAAGACCAGCGTGACCACCGCCAGCACCACGCCCATGGCACAGGCCACCCCGAACTGACCCTTGGTGAAGGCCGTGGTGAGCAGCTGCTGCGACATGACCAGCGTGGCGTTGTTCGGCCCACCGCCCGGGTTCAGGCCGGCCATGTAGACGAACGCGTCGAGGGCGAGGATGCCCAGGTAGATCCAGGCGGTCTGCACGTTGTCCCGGATCAGCGGCAGGGTGATGCCCACCGCGGTCCGGAAGCGCCCGGCCCCGTCGATCCGGGCGGACTCGAACAGCTCGGCCGGGATGTCCTTGATGGCCGCCACGAACAGCACCATGTAGAAGCCGACCATGCTCCACACGATCACCGCGATGGTGGCGATCATCGCCGTCCGCTCGTCCCCCAGCCACGGGAACGACTGGAATCCGCCCAGGCCCAGCCGGGTCAGGATGCCGTTCAGCAGGCCGTTGCTCGGGTCGTAGATCTGCGACCACATGATCGCGATCACGATGGCCGGGATCACGTACGGGAAGAACGACACCGTGCGGTAGAAGCCGGAGGCCCGGAGCCCCCGCACCTGACCCTTGCTCGACCCGCCGACCGTGACCAGAGTGGCCAACGCGAAGCTGAGAGCCAGGGTGACCGCCGGCAGGACCAGGGCCAGCACGATGTTGTTCTTGACGGCCTTGAGGAAGATGTCGTCGGTGAGCACGCGGGTGAAGTTGTCCAGCCCGACGAAGTTCTGCGTGGACGTGAAGCCCGACCAGTCGGTCAGGGCGTAGTAGCAGGCCTGCGCGAAGGGCGACAGCACGAAGACCACGTAGATGGCCAGCGGTACGCCGAGGAAGACCAGCAGGAAGCTGACCCGGTCGAAGGTCCAGCGCCGAAAGGACCGCTTGCGGGCGGGAGCGGTGGTGCCCCCGCCCGGCAACGGCTGAGTGACCGTTGCGGTCACTTCACCTCGATCTTCTTCACCGAGCTGTCCTTGGCCACCTTGTCCGTAATGCCCTGCAGGCCCTTGGTCAGGTCAGCGACCGAGGACTTGCCGTCCAGGAAGCTGTTCCAGAGCACGAGCTGGTCGGTGTTCATGCCGTAGTAGTCGACGAACTGCCAGGAGAAGATGTCCTTGCCGGCGGCCTCCAGCAGCTTGGTCTGGGACACCAGCGCGGTGGAGCCGAAGCCGTCGGCCGGCACCGTGTCCTTGACGATCGTCGGCGCCAGCAGGGTCTTGGCGAAGTTGGTGGCCGCGTCCTTGGACAGCATCGTGCGCAGCAGCTCCTTGCCCCCGGCGACGTTCTTGCCCTTGGTCGGGACGATGAAGGGCTCACCGGCGGTGCTGTGCAGCGCCGCGTAGGGCAGCTTGCTGCTGCTGCTGACCGTCGGCTCCGCCGCCCCGGTCATCTTGAAGCCGTCCTTGGTCTGCTTGATCATCTCGTTCTCGATCCAGCTGCCGGACGGGTACAGGATGGCGTCCTCGTTGTTGCTCCACTGGGCCTGGGCCGCGGTGAACTGGGTGCCGGAGCCGCCCGGCTTGAAGTAGTCGGCGTCGATGATCTTCTTCATGCCGCTGAACACGTCCTGCACCGCGGGCATCGACCAGCAGTCGGGCTTGAGGTTCTCCAGTGCCAGCCGGACCTCGTCCCCGCCCTCCTTGATGGCCGATGCGATGGCCAGCGTCTGGTAGTAGGTGGCCGCCTCCTTGCCCCACAGGAACAGGTACTTGCCCTTGGCCTTGGCCTTGCCACCGAGCTCGTACGCCTCGTCCCAGGTCTTGGGCGGGGTCCAGCCGTTCTCCTCGAACAGCGACGCCGAGTACCACAGGGCGTACACCGTCAAGGCGTAGTTCAGCGCGACGAACTTGCCGCTGTAGGTGCCGGGGGCGAGCACCCCGTCGAACAGCGTGTCCTTGATCACCTGGCCCTCGAGGTTCTTGGCCTCGATCACCGAGGTCAGGTCCTCCAGCTGGTCGATGATGGTGGCGACGCCGATGTTGCCGGCGCCCGAGTTGTCGATCAGGTCCGGCGGGTTGCCGGCGACGAACCGCGGCTGCAGCTCCTGGGCGATCTTGGTCGACGGTGACACCTTGAGCGTGAGGGTCGGGTGGACGGACTTCATCTTGTCGGCCGCGTAGGTGACGTAGTCGATGCCGTAGCCGCCCCTGAAGATGACCGCATCGACGGTGCTGCTGTCCGCCACGCCGAACGGGTTGGTGTCCGACACTGCGCCGGAGGGGCCCGAGCTGGCGGCCGGCGTACCGCCTCCCGCAGCGCAGGAGGCCAACGCACCACCCAGGGGCGCCACGGCGGCCGCGGCCAGGGCGACACGCAGGAACTGGCGCCGGTGCATGGGGGTCTTCTCCAAGGTCATCTGTTATGCCTTTCCTCACAGGTGCGTGGTACGCACTCCAGCCGTCGTCGCTACGGCGCTGATGGGGCCGGGACACACCCGGCGAGTGTCCATACCTAAGCACACGTGATGCCTTGTTGCAGTATCCGACCCAATAAATGCACAAAACTGCAACACGCTCGGTTTCGAACGGCTCGCGGAGGATCACATGGCTGAGACAGACACCGATCTCGTCGTCGGAGCCGACGTCGGCGGGACCAGCACCCGGGTCGCCGCGGCCACGCTCGCCGGGGAGGTCGTGGCCCTGGCGTCTGCGCCCGGTGGCAACCCGAACGCGGTCGGACTCCAGACCGCGACGGAGCGCATCCGCGATACTGCGCTGCGCTGCCTCGCCGGGGTCGGCCCGGGTGCGGCCGGATCGGTCCGATCGATGGTGGTCGGGCTGGCCGGAGGGAACCGGGCGGCCGCCGACCGGGGCTTCCTGGCCCGCATCACCCCTCCCGGGTCGCCGGTGACCGCCCGGCTGGTCGGGGACCTGGAGATCGCCTTCGCCTCGGCGACGCCCGCCGGGTCCGGCTGCGTGTTGGTGGCCGGGACCGGCGCCATCGCGGGCCGGATCCTCGACCACGTGCTGATCAGCCGGCGCGACGGCTGGGGCTGGCTGCTTGGCGACGAGGGGGCCGGCTGGTGGTTGGGCCGCGAGGCGGTCCGCGGCACGCTGGCCGCGCTGGAGACCGGCCGGGCGCTGGGACCGCTGCACACGGCCGTCCTGGCCGCCGCGGCGGCCACCGACGCCGACACCCTGATCGGCGCCTGCTACCGGCAGCCGCCGATCTGGCTGGCGTCGCTGGCCGAGCTGGTCCGCGAGCACCCGGAGGATCCAGACACCGTGGCCATCGCCCACGCCGCGGCCGACCACCTCGAGGCTCTGCTGGCCCGCCTCGCACCGGCCCCGACCGAGCCGATCGTGGTGGCCGGGTCGGTGGTGACCGCGCCGGGACCGGTCGGCACCGAGTTGGCGAGCCGGTGGAGACGGCGGCACCCCGGTCAGGTCGTGCAGTCCTCCACCGGGCTCGTCGGGGCCCTGTGGATCGCCCGGCGCGACTGCGGACCCGCCGGTGTGGACGTCCATCGGCGCCTGGTCGACAGCGCTGCCGCCCGAGCCCCGGGGCCGGCACCACGCCCGCCGGCGTGAGCTACGACCACCGACCATCTGGTATGGGTTCTTGGGTAGCCTAGGCGACTGACGCGGGCGGTCCGCACTCCGCCCGACATGCACTGCAACGGAAGAAGGCGAACGTCACCGTGCCCGACTCATCCACCACCTCCGAGAACGTCACCGACGAGTTCGGAGCGAACGACTGGCTGTTGGAGGAGATGTTCGAGCAGTACACCGCTGATCCCAGCTCGGTCGACCCCAGCTGGGCGGAGTACTTCCGGACCCACGGTCTCGGGAACGGTGCTCCAACGGCGCCCGGGTCGACCTCGAAGCCGGCCGGCAACGGGACCCCCTCCTCTGCGGCCTCCCGCGCGCCGGCCTCCGCCCAGCCGCCCCCGCCCAGCCCACCCCCCAGAAGGCAGCGGCGGCGCCCGCCCCCGCCCAGCAGCCCTCCGCCGCGGCCGCGTCGCCCGCCGGCCGCCGGGTCGCCACCGTGGAGCGGCCGATGACGACCAAGGAGGAGCGCCCGAGCTCGCCCGGCAAGGGCGGCGGCGTCCCGGCCGACCCGCCGAACCCGTCCAGCCGCCCCAACGTGGACCTGGAGGAGCCGACCCGCACCACGCTCCGCGGGGCCCCGGCCCGGACCGCGAAGAACATGGACCTGTCGCTGACCGTGCCGACCGCCACCAGCGTGCGGTCGCTGCCGGTCAAGCTGCTGATCGACCAGCGGGTCGTCATCAACAACCACCTGCGCCGGGCCCGGGGCGGCAAGGTGTCCTTCACACACCTGATCGGCTTCGCCATGGTGCAGGCGATGAAGACCCATCCCGAGATGAACAACGGGTACGACCTGGTCAACGGCAAGCCGACCATGGTGGTGCCGAACCACATCAACCTCGGGTTGGCCATCGACCTCCCCCGGCCGGACGGCAGCCGCCAGCTGCTGGTGCCGAGCATCAAGAGCTGCGAGAACCTCGACTTCGCCCAGTTCTGGGCGGCCTACGAGGAGATGGTGAAGAAGGCCCGCGGCAACAGTCTGACGGTCGAGGACTTCGCCGGCACCACCATCACCCTGACGAACCCGGGCACCATCGGCACCAACCACTCGGTGCCCCGGCTGATGCAGGGGCAGGGGGCCATCATCGGTGTCGGCTCGATGGACTACCCGCCGGAGTTCCAGGGCTCGGACCCGGACAAGCTCTCCGACATGTGCGTCTCCAAGGTGATGACGCTGACCTCGACGTACGACCACCGGGTCATCCAGGGCGCCCAGTCCGGGCAGTACCTGGCTCGGCTGCACGCGCTGCTGCTCGGTGAGGACGGGTTCTACGACGACGTCTTCGGCGCGCTCCGGATCCCCTACGAGCCGATCCGCTGGGCCCAGGACGTCCGCACCGACCACGAGGACCAGGTGCCGAAGCAGGCGCGGATCATGGAGATGATCAACGCCTACCGGGTCCGCGGTCACCTGATGGCCGACACCGACCCGCTGGAGTACCGGCAGCGGCGGCACCACGACCTGGACGTCCAGTCCCACGGGCTGACGCTGTGGGACCTGGACCGCGAGTTCGCGACCGGCTCCTTCGCCGGCGGCCAGGGTCTGATGAAGATGCGGAAGATCCTCGGCATCCTTCGCGACTCCTACTGTCGCACCACCGGGATCGAGTACATGCACATCCAGGAGCCGGCCCAACGCAAGTGGATCCAGGACCGGGTCGAGCGGCCGCACGAGTCCCTGCCCCGCGAGGAGCACCTGCGGATTCTGGACAAGCTCAACGAGGCGGAGATCTTCGAGACGTTCCTGCAGACGAAGTTCGTCGGACAGAAGCGGTTCTCCCTGGAGGGCGGCGAGGCCGCGATCGCGCTGCTCGACGAGGTCTGCGAGCAGGCCGCCGACCACGGGCTGGAGGAGGTCTGTGTCGGGATGCCGCATCGCGGCCGCCTGAACGTGCTGGCCAATGTGGTCGGCAAGTCCTACGCACAGATCTTCCGGGAGTTCGAGGGCAACATCGACCCTCGGACCGTGCAAGGCTCCGGTGACGTCAAGTACCACCTGGGGTCGGAGGGCCAGTTCACCGCCATGAGCGGAAACACCATCAAGACATCGGTGGCCGCGAACCCGAGCCATCTCGAGGCGGTGAACCCGGTGCTGGAGGGCATCGCCCGGGCCAAGCAGGACATCCTGGACCGCGGCGAGGAGTTCCCGGTGCTGCCGGTGCTGATGCACGGCGACGCCGCGTTCGCGGGTCAGGGCGTGGTGGCGGAGACGCTGAACCTGTCCCAGCTCCGCGGGTACCGCACCGGTGGCACGATCCACGTCATCGTCAACAACCAGGTCGGTTTCACCACCTCGCCCACCGAGTCCCGGTCGTCGATGTACTGCACCGACGTGGCCCGGATGGTGCAGGCGCCGATCTTCCACGTGAACGGCGACGACCCGGAGGCCTGCATCCGGGTGGCCCGGCTGGCCTTCGCCTTCCGGCAGGAGTTCAACAAGGACGTGGTCATCGACATCGTCTGCTACCGGCGGCGGGGCCACAACGAGGGCGACGACCCGAGCTTCACCCAGCCGCTGATGTACGACCTGATCGAGAAGAAGCGCTCGACCCGCAAGCTGTACACCGAGGCCCTGATCGGTCGCGGGGACATCACCATCGAGGACGCCGAGGAGGTGATGGCCAAGTTCCAGGCCAGGCTCGAGAGCGTCTTCCGTGAGGTCCGCGACGCCAACCTGGCGCCCAAGGACGAGCCGTACCAGCCGGTGCCGGCCTACCCGAGCAAGTCGGGCGCCAAGCACGGGTCCTCGATCACGGTGGAGACGCTGAAGAAGATCGCCGATGCGCACACCACCTTCCCCGAGGGCTTCACGGTGCACCCGAAGGTGATGCCGCAGCTGCAGCGCCGGGCCGCCGCGATCACCCAGGGCCCGATCGACTGGGCCACCGGTGAGATCCTGGCGCTGGGCTCGCTGCTGATCGAGGGCCGCACCGTCCGGCTGACCGGCCAGGACACTCGGCGCGGCACGTTCGTGCAGCGCTTCGCCGCCATCGTCGACCGGGTCACCGGGGAGTCGTGGGTGCCGTTGAAGCACCTGGACGACGAGCAGGGCAAGTTCCACGTGTTCGACTCGCTGCTCAGCGAGTACGCGGCGATGGGCTTCGAGTACGGCTACTCGGTGGCCCGGCCCGACGTGCTGGTGCTGTGGGAGGCCCAGTTCGGCGACTTCGCCAACGGGGCCCAGACCATCATCGACGAGTTCATCTCCTCCGGTCAGGCCAAGTGGACGCAGAAGTCGGGCGTGGTGCTGCTGCTCCCCCACGGGTACGAAGGCCAGGGCCCCGACCACAGCTCGGCCCGGCTGGAGCGCTGGCTGCAGCTGGCCGCAGAGGACTCGTTCACCGTGGCGCAGCCGTCCACACCGGCCAGCCACTTCCACCTGCTCCGGTCGCAGGCCCTCGGCGAGCGGCACCGACCGCTGATCGTGATGACCCCGAAGTCGATGCTGCGGAACAAGCTGGCCGTCTCGCAGCCGTCGGACTTCACCGACCGGACCTGGCAGCCGGTGCTGGAGGATCCGGCCATCGGTGACCCGGCCGCGGTCCAGCGGGTCCTGCTCTGCTCCGGCAAGGTGCGTTGGGACCTGGTCACCCGGCGGGCCGCTGCGCAGCAGGAGAGCTCGGTGGCCATCGTGCCGGTCGAGCGGCTGTACCCGCTGCCGGTCGACGAGCTGGTCACGGTGCTCTCCCAGTACCCGAACGCGTCGAGCGAGCTGACCTGGGTGCAGGACGAGCCGGCCAACCAGGGGGCCTGGCCGTTCATGGCGCTGAACCTGCAGGAGCAGCTGACCGCGGCCGACCCGGGCCGCGGGTGGACCCTCACGCCGCTGACCCGGTCCGCCTCGTCCGCACCGTCGGTCGGTTCCGCCAAGGTGCACGAGGCCCAGCAGCGGGAGCTCGTGGCGTCGGCCTTCGGCTGAGCGGCGAGGTGTACTTCACCGATCGCGGGATCGAGGAGCTGGAGTCGCGCCGGGGTGACGACGAGGTCACCCTGGCCTGGCTCGCCGACCAGCTGCGGACCTTCGTGGACCTGCACCCGGAGTTCGAGACTCCTGTCGAGCGGCTAGCCACCTGGCTGGCCCGGCTGGAGGACCCCGACGACGACTGAGGGTGCGGGTGGCGTCAGGGGGTGACGACGACCTTGCCGAAGACCTCACCGGCGGCGAGCGCGGCCAGCCCCACCCGCGTCTCGGCCAGGGCGACCGTGCGGTCGACAAGAGGCCGGACTCCGGTGGCGGCCAGCAGCCGCGCGAGCCGGACGAGCTCGGCCCGGGTCCCCATGGTCGAGCCGATCACCCGCAGCGGCTTGAAGAAGATCTTGGTCAGCTCGGACCTGGCCGGCTCGTCCCCGGAGGTCGCCCCGCTGATCACGACGGTGCCGCCGGGCCGGAGCGAGTTGATCGAGTGCGACCAGGTGGCGGCGCCGACGGTCTCCAGGACGGCGTCGACCCGCTCCGGCAGCCGGGCCCCGGAGGGGAAGGCCCGGTCGGCGCCGAGCGCGACGGCCCGCTCGCCGCGGGCCGGGTCCCGGCTGGTCACCCAGATCCGCAGCCCGATGGCCCGGCCGAGCAGGACCAGGGCGGTCGCGACACCACCGCCGGCGCCCTGGACCAGGGCGGTGTCGCCGGGGCGCAACCCAGAGTCGTGGGTCAGCATGCGGTACGCCGTCAGCCAGGCCGTGGGCAGGCAGGCCCCCTCGGCGAAGGTCAGCTCGGCGGGCTTGTCCACCAGGTTGGCCGCCGGTACCCGCACCCGCTCGGCCAGCGTCCCCGGGTAGCGCTCCGACAGCAGCGAGCGCTTCGGGTCGACCGTGCTGTCGTCGCCGTGGAAGTCGGGGTCGGTGACCACCGCGTGCACGATCACCTCGCGTCCCTCCGCGGTGACCCCGGCCGCGTCGCAGCCCAGCACCATCGGCAGCAGCTCGGCGCGGAGCCCGACGCCGCGCAGCGACCACAGGTCGTGCTGGTTCAGCGCCGCCGCGCGCACCTCGACCTCGACCCAGTCGGCCGGCGTCAGCCCCGGCTCGACGTCGGACACCTCCAGCGCGCTGAGCGGGTCATGGGCTGAGCTGCGGGCGGCGTAGGCGGCGAACATCCCAGCAGGCTATGCGGGGCGGCACGGGCCGGGTCAAAGGTGGCCCGGCCAGCCAGACGTCGCGGGCTCACGCGTCGTCGAGGAACCAGGCGCGGCGGCCCAGCTCCTGACCTGGGCTTGGTCGTGCCTCCGAGGGACTCCGAGAACGACAGGTGGTCCGCAGGCCAGCGGGCCGCCCCATTGCTAGGGTCGCGCCGTGACCGAAGACGTTGACCGGCTGGTGCGGGCGTTCGCCGACTCCACGGGCCGGGAACCGGCCGGGGTGTGGGCGGGTCCGGGACGGGTGAACCTGATCGGGGAGCACACCGACTACAACGACGGCTTCGTGATGCCGTTCGCCCTGCCGCAGCGCGTCATGGTCGCCGCGGCGCCGCGCTCCGACGACACCTGGCGAGTCACGTCGCTGAACAAGAACCGCACCGCGACCTTCGACCGCTCCGACCTGTGGCCCGGGATGTCCGGCTGGCACGCCTACGTCGCGGGCATCGTCTGGGCGTTGGATGCGGCCGGGTTCGCCGTCGAGGGCGCCGACCTGGTGCTGCGCTCCGACGTCCCCATCGGCGCCGGCCTGTCCTCCTCGGCGGCACTGGAGTGCGCGACGCTGACCGCGCTGGCCGAGCTCAACGACCTGCTGATCGAGCCGCTCGACCGGGCCCAGCTGGCCCGGCGCTGCGAGAACGAGTTCGTCGGCGCGCCGACCGGGCTGATGGACCAGGCGGCCTCCACGCTGTGCGTCGCCGGGCACGCCCTGTTCTTCGACTGCCGGACCCTCGACTTCCGGCAGCTGCCGGTCGGGCTGACCGATGCCGGGCTGGAGCTGCTGGTCCTCGACACCCGCACACCGCACGCGCTGGTGGACAGCGAGTACGCCACCCGCCGCGAGTCCTGCGAGGAGGCCTCGCGGCTGCTCGGCGTGCCGGCCCTGCGCGACGTGGTGGACCTCGACGTCCTCGACCGGCTGCCCGACGAGGTGATGCGGCGTCGGGTCCGGCACGTGGTGACCGAGAACGCGCGGGTCCGGGCGGCGGCCGAGGTGCTCGCCGAGGGCGACCTTCAGGACCTGGCGCCACTGCTCGACGCCTCGCACGCCTCCATGCGGGATGACTTCGAGATCACCGTCCCGACGGTCGATCTGGCGGTCGAGACCGCTCGCGCGGCCGGCGCGATCGGGGCCCGGATGACCGGCGGCGGGTTCGGGGGCTGCATCATCGCGCTGGTGCCGGCCGGGCAGGCCGCCGACGTCGGCGAGGCCGTCGCGCGGGCGTTCGCCGATGCCGGCCACCGGCCCCCAGCCCACTTCCTGGCCCGCCCCTCCGCGGGCGCCGGCCGGGTGGGCTGAACCGAACCGCCGTCTCCGCGCCCGGACCGCCGGGAAGCAGGTTCCAATCGCGTTCCGAACGAATTCCCCGGCCCGCTCGGGCTGCGCTCCGCTTGCCGGTCCGTGTCAGGATGCACCGAGACGACCATGACCAGGAGCCCGGTCGCGGCTCCTCACAGCCTGGAGGCATCTCGTGCACATCAACCTGAAGGCGACGCTGGCCCTTGTGTCGGTCGGCGCCCTCGCCCTCACCGCCGCCTGCGGATCGGACTCGCTCAGTGGCGAGCCGGCCGGTTCGGGCGCACCCTCGGTGGCGGTCAGCCAGAACGCGGACCTGGCCGCGAAGCTCCCGGAGAGCATCAAGAGCGCCGGCGTGATCAAGATCGGCACCGACGCGAGCTATGCGCCGAACGAGTTCCTGGCCGGGGACGGCAAGACCGTGCAGGGCTTCGACGTCGACCTGTTCAACGCGGTGGCCGCCAAGTTCGGGGTCAAGACGCAGTGGCAGCCGGCGGACTTCTCCTCCATCATCACCGGCGTGCAGGGCCAGAAGTACGACCTCGGCATCTCGTCGTTCACCATCAACGACCAGCGCAAGAAGCAGGTGACCATGGTCAGCTACTTCTCGGCCGGCACCCAGTGGGCCACCGCGGCCGGCAACCCCAAGGGCGTCGAGGCGGACAACCCGTGCGGGAAGTCCGTCGCCGTGCAGACCGGCACGGTGCAGGAGACCGACGACCTGCCGGCGCGGCAGAAGAAGTGCGGCAGCAACAAGATCAACGTCTTGTCCTACAAGGACCAGAGCCAGGCCACCAACGCCGTGGTCACCGGCAAGGCGGACGCCATGCTGGCCGACTCCCCCATCGTGGCCTACGCGGTGAAGCAGTCCGGCGACAAGCTGGCCGTACTGGGTGACATCTACGAGGCGGCCCCGTACGGTTACGTGCTGCCCAAGGACGAGACCGCCTTCGGCGACGCGATCGTGGAGGCTCTGAAGCAGCTCGAGAGCGACGGCGCCTACGAGGCGGCGCTGAAGAAGTGGGGTGTCGAGCAGGGAGCCATCTCCGACTTCGCGGTCAACCCGTGACCGCCGCGGCCGGGCGCCCGGCCCGGGTCGCCGAGGAGCGGCCCGGGGTGATCGACGCCGTCCCGGTCCGGCACCCGGGTCGGTGGGTCGCGATCGGCGTGATCGCCGTGCTGGCCCTGATGTTCCTGCACCTGTTGATCTACAACCCGGCGTTCAACTGGCCGTTCGTCTTCGAGGCGATGAACCAGAGCCCGGTGATCGACGGGTTCATCAAGGGCACCCTGCTGGTCACCGTGCTGTCGATGATCGTGGGTGTCGCCTTGGGCGTGGTGCTGGCTGTGATGCGGCTCTCGGACAACCCGGTCCTGAGGGGCGTCTCCTGGGTCTACACCTGGTTCTTCCGGGCCATCCCCCGGTATGTGCTGCTGACGATCATGGGCGCCCTCGGCATCCTGTTCCAGCAGGGCATCTCCTTCGGCGTCCCGTTCGACTGGAAGTTCATCGAGTGGCTCGGCCTGTCCGGCGACTGGCGGTTCCTGACCCTGGATGCCAACGCGTTGTTCGTCGGCCTGACCGGGGGCATCATCGGGCTGGCCGCGTCGGAGGCCGCGTACATGGCCGAGATCGCCCGGGCCGGGATCCTCAGCGTCGACCCCGGCCAGATGGAAGCGGCCCAGGCGCTGGGGATGAGCCGGGGCAAGGCGATGCGCCGGGTGGTGCTGCCCCAGGCGATGCGCGTGATCGTGCCCCCGACCGGCAACGAGACGGTCGCCATGCTGAAGGACACCTCGCTGCTGCTGGCCATCCCGGTGGGGACGGAGCTGTTCTTCCAGCTGCAGGCCATCGGCACCCGGACGTACCAGACCTTCCCGGTGCTTGTCGCCGCGACGCTGTACTACCTGATCGCCTCCAGCGTGCTGATGGTCGGCCAGTCGTACCTGGAGAAGCGGTTCGGTCGCGGATTCGGGACGCGGACCGCCTCGGTCAAGGACGAGGCCGCCAAGGGCCTCTCGGCAGGAGGTGCGCATTGAGTACGGCAGCGCAGGTGACCCCCCGACGGGCGGCCGGCGAGGAGCCGCTGGTCCAGGCCGTCAACGTGATGAAGTCGTTCGGCCGCAACGAGGTGCTCCGCGGTGTCGACCTGGAGGTGCACGCCGGCGAGGTGGTGTGCCTGCTGGGTCCCAGCGGCTCCGGCAAGACCACCTTCCTGCGGCTGATCAACCAGATGGAGACCCTGACCGGTGGCCGGATCTGGGTGGGTGGGGAGCTGGTCGGGATCGAGGAGCGCAAGGGCCGGCTGCACGTCCGCCACGACCGCGACGTCGCTCGCCAGCGCAGCCGAATCGGGATGGTGTTTCAGCGGTTCAACCTGTTTCCCCACATGACCGCGCTCGACAACATCACCGAGGCGCCCCAGCGGGTGAAGGGCCTGAGCCGGTCCGTGGCCAGGAACGAGGCGATGGAGCTGCTCAGCCTGGTGGGCCTGCAGGACCGGGCCTCGTACTATCCGGCCCAGCTGTCCGGCGGTCAGCAGCAGCGGGTGGCGATCGCCCGGGCGTTGGCCATGAAGCCGGAGCTGATGCTGTTCGACGAGCCGACGTCCGCCCTCGATCCCGAGCTGGTCGGCGAGGTGCTCAAGGTGATGGGCCAGCTGGCGGCCACCGGCACCACCATGATCGTGGTCACCCACGAGATGGGCTTCGCCCGGGAGGTCGCCCACCGGGTGGTGTTCATGGACGCCGGGGTGGTGGTGGAGGAGGGTCCGCCGAACCAGGTGCTGCTGAACCCTCGGAACGAACGGACGCAGACGTTCCTGCGCCGGGTGAAGCACGAGCAGGAGGTGGCCAAACAGCACGATGAGGAGATCGCCGCGTCCATCGAGCTGGACCCACCGGCGGACTCTCCGGCCAGGCGGGTCTGAGCTCAGGCGTCCGGCCGGTCCGGATCACCGCCGGCGTCCGGGACGAAGATCGCGGTCGAGCTGGGGAGCAGGACGCAGACCACCACGGTCGCCGACACGACCCCCAGCAGCAGGCCGTACCACCAGGTGCTGCCGCCCCGGAAGCTCCAGGCCACGAACAGCTGGATGAGCGAGGTGGCCAGCGCCGGCGCGCGACTCCACCGCCGTCCGCGGAACACGCCGCGCGCGACCACGAGCATGAACAGTGCATAGCCGAGCAACAAGATGGCGGCACCGGCGCCGACCACCGGCCGGCTGGCTCGGATGGCCAGCAGCTCGGCCACCCCGTACCCGAACGAGGCCACCGCCACCAGCACCAACAGGGCTGCGGCTAGGGACAACGCTCCCCGCCCGGCGGGAGGACGACTGCTCACACGGGCCACCGTACAAGCGTCGGAGGAGGAAGCCGAGGACGTCCGGGCGGGCCGCCCGCGGGCGCGGGAAGGTGAATGTGAGCCACCCGACGTCGCAGAGTCTTGTGCTGGCGGCTATTACTTGAAAGGGTTGGACACCGAGCCGAGCCCCTCAGTGTAGAGGGCCTCGAGATGTCTCCGACGCGAGGGTCCCCCGTGACCACGGAGCCGAGTGAGGAGTGAGTACGCCATGGATTGGCGCCACAAGGCCGCCTGTCTGGATGAGGATCCGGAGCTGTTCTTCCCGATCGGGAACACCGGCCCCGCCCTGCTCCAGATCGAAGAGGCCAAGCAGGTGTGCCGGCGTTGCGACGTCCGCGACTCCTGTCTGCAGTGGGCGCTGGAAGCCGGTCAGGATCATGGTGTCTGGGGCGGTCTCAGCGAGGACGAGCGGCGGGCGCTGAAGCGCCGCGCGGCCCGAGCGCGGATCCGCACCGCCTAGCCACCGAGTCGGCTCTCTCACCCGTCGGTGAGCGGTCCGACGCACTTCCAGCACGTGACGCCGGGCGGCGGGCCCGGCGTTCTGCATGTCCGTACCCGGGCCGACCGGGGAGGTTCACGGCGCGACGGCGGGGCTCTTCCCCGGCCGGGCGATGATCGGGATCTCGACCGTGGCCTGGGTGCCCGCCCCCGCGGGGTTGGCGGACAGCGTGAAGCTGCCGGACATCTCTGCCACCAGGGTGTTGACGATCGACAGCCCCAGGCTGCGCGACTCCCGCCAGTCGAAGCCGGGCGGCAGCCCGACGCCGTCGTCCACGATGTCGATGCGCAGCCGCCGCTCGGGCCCGTCCGAGGCCGTCGGCACCACCCGCACCTCGCCACCGGTGCCGTCCAGCCCGTGCTCGACGGCGTTCTGACAGAGCTCGGTGACCACCATCGACAGCCCGGTGGCCATGTCGGACGACACCTCGCCGAAGCTGCCGATCCGTCGGGCCGTCACGCCGGCGCCGGTGGCGGCCACGTCGGCCACCATCCGGAGCAGTCCGTCGGCCACCTTGTCGAAGTCGACCACGTCGTCGAAGGCCTGGGACAGGGTCTCGTGCACGATGGCGATCGAGGCCACCCGCGACATCGCGTCGTTCAACGCCATCCGCGCCTCGGCCGAGTCGATGCGGCGGGCCTGCATCCGCAGCAGCGCGGCGACGGTCTGCAGGTTGTTCTTCACCCGGTGGTGGATCTCCCGGATGGTCGCGTTCTTGGTCACCAGCTCACGCTCGCGGCTGCGCAGGTCGGAGACGTCGCGGCACAGCACGATGGATCCGTGGCGCTCGGGCGACACCAGCGGCACGCAGCGCAGCAGCAGATGCGCCTCGCCCGCCACCGCCTCCGCCCGACGGGCCGTCCGCCCGGTCAGCAGCGAGGCGACGGAGTCGTCGACCGGCCCGGTCGGGACCGGCAGCAGGTGCGCGGTCAGCTCGGCCAGGTTCTCGTCGACCAGGTCGCCGATCAGCCCGAGTCGCCGGTAGGCGCTGAGGGCGTTCGGGCTGGCGTACTCCACCACCCCGTCCAGGTCGATCCGGATGAAGCCGTCCCCCACCCGTGGGTTGATCGTCTGGTCGGACAGGTCGCTGGTGATCGGGAACGCCCCGCTGTGCACCATCTCCGCCAGCTCGCGGGCGGTGTCCAGGTAGGCCTTCTCCAACGAGCTCGGGGCGCGGACCCCCAGCAGGCTGGTGTGCTGCTCCACCACCGCGATCACCCGGGCGTCGAGCGTCACCGGGATCGCGTGCGTGTCCACCGGCAGCCCGGCGCTCAGCTTGCCCTCGCTGGTCTGGGTGATCTGTCCGCTCTGAAACGCCTCCGAGACCAGGTGCTCGGGCGCGTAGGCGATGAGGTCACCCACCACGTCGTCGAACAGCGACGTCGGTCCGGTCGTCGGCCGGATCTGCGCCGCCGCCCAGAACACGTTCTCGTCGCGTGTCGGGCACCCAGAGGACCAGGTCGGAGAAGGAGAGGTCGGCGAGCAGCTGCCACTCCGACACCAGCAGCTTCAGCCACCGGTGGTCGGCCTCGGTCAGCCCCGTGTGCTCGGCGACGATGTCGGACAGCGACGGCATGGGCTCACCTTAGTCGCGGCGTGTTACAGCCTTCGTCGGCGCGACGGCGCGGTGCCTCGCCGGGCCCCCGAGTGCGGGGGTACGGTGCCACTCGGGCCGTTCGGCCCCGACATCGGCGACTCGACCCGGAGGGCAGATGACCGACGAAGACGCGGGGCGGCAGCCCGACCAGACCACCGAGCACACCGTGGGCGACGACCCCCGATGGCGCCTCACGCCCACGAAGATCATCGTTGCCGGGGTCCTGCTGGTCGGGATCGTGGTGCCCCTGCTGGTGGGCAGCTACGCCCGGGTCGAGCCCCGGCTGTTCGGCTTCCCGTTCTTCTACTGGTACCAGCTGCTGTGGGTCTTCCTCGCCGCCGGGCTGTGCGGGATCGCCTTCCTGCTGCTCAAGCGGGAGCGCGAGGCGTACGAGCACGGCATGGCGGTCACCACCGGCGGCGGCCGGCACCCGGGCGGGGGACGCCGCGATGAGCGTCAACTGGGTCCCCTGATCATCTTGATCCTGCTCTTCGCGGTCGTCACCGTGATGGGCTTCCAGGCCGCGCGCTGGCGACGCCCGACCGAGATGGGCTCGCTGCACGAGTGGGGCCTGGGCGGCAAGAGCTTCGGCACCGTCACCACCTGGTTCCTGCTCGGCGGCGACCTCTACACCGCCTACACCTTCATCGCCGTCCCGGCCGCGATGTGGGCCACCGGGGCGGTGTCGGGCTTCTTCGCGGTGCCGTACACGATCGTGCTGTACCCGGTGATCTTCTTCTTCCTCGGCCGGATGTGGTCGGTGGCCCACCGGCACGGGTACGTCACGCCGGCCGACATCGTCCAGGGCCGGTACGGGACCCGCAGCCTCAGCCTCGCGGTCGCGGTCACCGGCATCCTGGCCACCATGCCCTACATCGCGCTGCAGCTGGTCGGCATCCAGGCGGTGCTCGAGGTCGTCGGCCTGGGCGGGCAGAGCCTGCTGGCCAAGGACCTGCCGCTGCTGATCGCGTTCGCCGTGCTGGCGGCCTACACCTACTCCTCCGGCCTCCGGGCGCCGGCCATGATCGCCTTCGTCAAGGACGGCCTGATCTACCTGGTGATCGCGGTGGCCATCATCTACCTGCCGATGAAGTTCGGCGGCTGGCTGGGCATCTTCGACGCGGCCCAGGCCAAGATGGCCGCGCCGTCGGCCGCCAACCCGGCGGTGCCGACCGGGGTGTTCATCCCCGGAGCAGCCCAGCACTGGGCGTACGCCTCGCTGGCCCTGGGCTCGGCGATGGCGCTGTTCATGTACCCGCACTGCGTGACCGCGACGCTCAGCTCCAAGAACCGCAGCACCGGTCGGCGCAACGCGATCATCCTGCCGGCCTACTCGCTGCTGCTGGGGCTGCTGGCCCTGCTCGGCTTCGTGGCGATCAAGGCCGGCACCATGCCGGTCGGGCTGGACGGCAAGGTCAACCCGCAGCTGGTGGTCCCGCAGCTGTTCGAGGACCACTTCCCCGGCTGGTTCGCCGGCGTCGCGTTCGGGGCCATCGCCATCGGTGCCCTGGTGCCCGCCGCCATCATGTCGATCGCCGCCGCCAACCTGTTCACCCGCAACATCTACAAGGCCTACCTCAAGCCGGACGCGACCGACGCCCAGGAGGCCAAGGTCTCCAAGATCGTCTCCTTGATCACCAAGTTCGGCGCCCTGCTGTTCGTGCTGCTGCTGGACAAGCAGAACGCGCTCAACTTCCAGCTGCTGGGCGGGGTGTGGATCCTGCAGACGCTGCCCTCGGTGGTGTTCGGGCTGTTCACCCGGTGGTTCCACCGGTGGGCCCTGCTGGCCGGCTGGGCGACCGGGATGATCTACGGGACCGTCGTCTCCTACGGGTTCTGCACCCAGTGCACGCTACGGCCGTTCGCGAACTCGCTGGCCGTGGTCCCCGGTCTCGGCCAGGCCGGCTACGTGGGGCTGACCGCCCTGGTGGTCAACGTCGCGGTCGTGGTCGTGCTCACCGCGGTGTTCCGGGGGCTCAAGCTGAGCAACGGCAGCGACATCACCCGGCAGTCCGACTACTTCGCCGACATCGGCGACCCGGGCGTGCAGCCGGTGGTCAGCGAGTCGACCCCCATCCGCTGACCCGGGCGGGTCCCGGGAGGCCTTATGCTGGACGGCTGGACCTGGTCCAGTTCCGAGCACAGGAGGACATCAGATGGGCAAGACCGGCCGCAAGCGACGCGCTCGTCGGAAGAAGGGCGCGAACCACGGCAAGCGCCCCAACGCCTGACGACCCGTCACCAGCCGCGGATTTGTCGGAGCAGAGCGGCACGAACCCCCGCACCGGGAACCGGTCGGGGGTTCGTGGCGTCCGGAGCGGGCCGCCGCTCAGCGTCGGCGGTACTCGACCCGGGTGGTGGTGATCTGGGTGACGACCTTCGCCCGCAGGTGACTCGGCGCGACGTCGCCGCCGCAGCGGTTGTGGACCAGCAGCTTGACGGCCTGTTCGACGTCGAAGGCGTCCAGGCACGGCTCGCAGGCGGCGATGTGGTGCCGGATGGCATCGCTGCTGGCGGTGTCGAGCTCGTTGTCCAAGAAGGCGTACATCTGTTCCAGGGCGTGCGAGCAGTCGTCCGCCGTGGGCCGGGTGGGATTCGTGGGCCCGGTGGTCTCCGGGTTCCCCGACTCGGTCATGCTCGGCTCTCCTCCCGCCGCAGCAGACCACGCTCGCGCGCGTAGTCGGCCAACAGGTTGCGCATCTGGGTGCGGCCCCGGTTCAGCCGCGACATGACGGTGCCGATCGGGGTGCCCATGATCTCAGCGATCTCCTTGTAGGAGAACCCCTCGACGTCGGCCAGGAACACCGCCAGCCGGAAGTCCGGCGCCAGCTGCTGCAGGGCGTCCTTCACGTCGCTGTCCGGCAGGTGGTCCAGGGCCTGGGTCTCCGCGGACTTCAGCCCGCCGGAGGTGTGCGACTCGGCCCGCGCCAGCTGCCAGTCCTCGATGTTCTCCCCGTCGGAGATCTGCGGCTGCCGCTGCTTCTTGCGGTAGCTGTTGATGTAGGTGTTGGTCAGGATCCGGTACAGCCAGGCCTTCAGGTTGGTCCCCGGCGTGAACTGGTGGAAGGACGCGTAGGCCTTGGCGTAGGTCTCCTGCACCACGTCCTCGGCGTCGGCCGGGTTGCGGGTCATCCGTAGGGCGGCCGCGTACAGCTGGTCGATGAACTGGAGCGCGTCGGCTTCGAACCGGTCCCGCCGCTGGTCCTCGGACTCGGTGCTGAGATCGATCTCGTCACCGGCCGGGTCGCTGACCCGATCGGGGTGGGCCGGGGTGCTCATGGGGATGGACATCAGGTACGAGAGTACCGGCGCGCCGCCGGCGGTCCGCTCGGCTCCCGCTCCAGCAGTCCCAGACCCGACATACCGGGTACAACACGTCGGTCGGCCCGCTATTCCCGGGACCCGGTCCCCTGCTCGCCGCCGCCGACGGCGGTGAGCAGGGCGAGCACCGAGGTGGTCAGCACCGTGGCCAGGTCGGCCCCGGTGAAGGCCGCGCCGCTGGGCAGCCGGAAGGAGTGGTCGGCGCCGGGCAGCTCGACCAGAGTCACCAGGTCGGCCGCGGCCGCCGGCAGCGCGGCACGGATCTCCATGGGGGTGCCGAACGAGTCCCGGGTCCCCTGCAGGACCAGCCGGGGCACCTCGGGCATGGCCAGCTCGGGGGCGCGGGAGCGCTCCGGGCGGCCGGGAAGGTGCAGCGGGAAGGCCAGGCAGACCACGGCCTCGGCCGACAGCGGGGTGGCCGTCCGGCACGCCACCCGGGCGCCGGCACTGCGTCCGCCGACCACCAGCGGGTGCCGGAACCAGCCGAGCCCCAGCAGCTGCCGCACCGCCGCCAGCCAGGCGACGTCGAGCCGCGGCGGCCGCACGGCCACCCGCCCGCCGGCCACCCGCCACGGCTGCTCGAAGCGAACCACCGTGACCCCGTGCGGCGGCAGCCGGCGGGCCAGCACCTGGAGGTCGGGCGCGGTCACCCCACCGCCGGCCCCGTGGCCGAGCACCAGCGTTCCGCCGGGGTCCGCGGAGGACGCGGCATGGTCGACGTGCAGCCGGCCCGGGCCCTCCGGGGTTGTGACCTCGACGACCTCGGTCGGCGGCACCGGGGCGGACGTCCTCAGACCAGGGTCTCCTGTTCCGGCTGGATCGTCCGGCTCGGGCTCGGCGGCGAGCGGCTCCAGCAGGCTGGGGTCGTTGTTCCGCACGCTGTTCACCGCCGTCGACACCGGGTACGCCTCGAGCACGTCGGGTTGGGTGACCCCGAGCAGGGCCAGCGCCTCCGCCGGCTCGGTCCGATGGGGGTCGAGCCACGCCGACCAGGCCTCCCGCGGGACCACCATCGGCATCCGGTCGTGGATCTGGCCGACCGCGTCCGTGGCCTCGGTGGTGATCACCGTGCAGGTCCGCAGCCAGGCGTCGTCGTCGTCCTCGGGTCGGCTCGGGTCGCGCCAGATCTCGTAGAGCCCGGCCATCACCAGCAGCGCGCCGTCGGTCCGGTGGATGAAGAAGGGCTGCTTCTTGACCGGGACCGGGCGACCCAGCAGCCGACCGGCCGCCTCCGGGGTGTACCACTCGTAGAACCCGTCGGCGGGCAGCAGGCACCGGCGGGCGGCGAACGCCTTCCGGAACGCCGGCTTCACGGCCACCGTCTCCAGCCGGGCGTTGATCATCCGCGCGCCGATCGAGCGGTCCTTGGCCCACGACGGCACCAGGCCCCAGACCAGCGGGCTGAGCCGCCGGGTGACGGCCCCGCTGTCGCAGACGACCCGCTCCAGCACAGCCGGCACCGCCACGGTGGGCGCGACGTTGTAGTCCGGGCCCGGCAGCGCCCCCAGGAGCTCGTCGATCTCGAACTCCTCCATCAGGTCCCCGGGCGAGGTCGACACCGCGTACCGTCCGCACATGCCCGCGACGTTACCCGCCGGCCCCGACAGAGCCAGACCGGTTGGTGGGTCGCTGTTGGCCCGCCGCCGCGGTCACGGTAGGAATGTGTCATGACTCTGTTTCGTGCCGCTGCCCGGACCATGTTGGCCTCGTACTTCGTGGCCAGCGGGGTGAAAGCCATCCGGGCACCCCAGGATCTGGTGGCGGACGCCGAGCCGCTGGTGGACCGCGTCGTCCCGCTGCTGAAGGAGTACGCGCCCGAGCAGGTCGCCGACCGGATCCCGGACGACACCGCCACCCTGGTCCGGATCCAGGGCGCGCTGCAGCTGGTCGGCGGACTGGCCCTGGCCACCGGCAAGGGCCGACGGCTCGGAGCAGCGCTGCTGGCCGGGTCGCTCATCCCGAGCACGATCGCGAAGTACCCGTTCTGGTCCCGGGCCACGGCCGAGGAGAAGGCGGCCGACCGCGAGCACTTCCTGAAGAACCTCAGCCTGCTCGGCGGCGTCCTGCTGGCCTCCTGGGACACCGAGGGCAAGCCGAGCCTGGCCTACCGGGCCACCAAGGGCGGGCACGCTCTGACCCGGGACACCCGCAAGGCCCTGGACAAGGGGGCCAGCCACACCCGGGACCTCGCGGAGAACGTCGCCGAGGGTGTCGCGGCCGGCAGCTCGCTGCTGGTCGGCACCGCGGTGGCCACCGGCCGCAAGGCCCAGAAGCAGGCCCGACGCCAGCTGAAGGTCGCCAAGAAGGTGGCCGGGCGACAGCTGGCCGAGGGCAGGAAGGCCGCCACCGTCGCCGCCAAGCAGGCTCAGAAGGCCTCCAAGCAGGCCCGCAAGGACGGCCGCAAGCTGGCCCAGAACCTGTCCAAGGAGGCCACGCACCAGCTCGAAGCCGCCAAGAAGAGCGCCGCCAAGCTGGCCGAGAACATCCACCTCGGCGAGAACTGAGGCGGCGGCCGCGCCTCCTAGACTTGCCGGCGTGCCGAGCGACTCCGAAGTGACCACCGGCTGGCCCGCTCCGATCGCGGAGGAGCCGATCCGGGCCACCGTCCGGGTACCGGGCTCGAAGTCGGAGACCAACCGCGCCCTGGTGCTGGCCGCCCTGTCGTCGGGTCCGTCGGTGATCACCAACGGTCTGGACGCCCGGGACACCCGGCTGATGCGCGACGCGCTGCGCACCCTCGGTGTGCAGATCACCGAGGACGGCGCCACCTGGCGGGTGGTGCCGCCGGAGAGGTTCACCGCCGGGGGCACCGTGGACTGCGGCCTGGCCGGCACCGTGCTGCGGTTCGTCCCGCCGGTGGCCGCGCTCGCCCCCGGACCGGTCCGGTTCGATGGCGACGAGCAGGCCTACGCCCGGCCGGTCGGGGTGCTGCTGGAGTCGCTGAGCGCCCTCGGCGCCACGGTCGAGGGTGAGGCGCTGCCCTTCACCGTCAGCGGGCGACCGGACCTGCCGGGCGGCGCGGTGCAGATCGACGCGTCGGCGTCCAGCCAGTTCGTGTCCGGCCTGCTGCTGGCCGGGGCCCGGTTCGCCGGTGGGGTCGAGGTCCGCCACGTCGGCGACCGGGTGCCCTCCGAGCCCTACCTGCGGATGACCGTGGCCATGCTCCGTGACCGCGGGGTGGACGTCGACGACAGCCGGCCCGACCGCTGGGTGGTGGCGCCCGGACCGATCGCGCCGCGCGACGTGGTGGTGGTGCCGGACCTGGCCAATGCGGCGCCGTTCCTGGCGGCCGCGGCCATCACCGGCGGCAGCGTAACCGTGCCCGACTGGCCGGCGGACACCCACCAGGCCGGTGACGCCGTCCGGGACGTGCTGTCGCTGTTCGGGGCCGACGTCCGGCTGACCGGCACCTCGCTCACCGTGGCGGGGACCGACGAGATCCACGGGGTGGACGTGGACCTCCGCGACGCCAGCGAGCTCACCCCGGTGGTGGCCGCGGTCGCGGCGCTGGCCGACTCGACCAGCCACATCCACGGCGTGGCACACATCCGCGGCCACGAGACGGACCGGCTGGCGGCGCTGGCCGCGGAGCTGGAGGCATTGGGGGCCCGGGTGCGCGAGACCCACGACGGGTTGACCATCCATCCCGAGCTGCTGGGCGGGGCGACCTGGCACACCTACGGCGACCACCGGATGGCTCACGCCGGCGCGCTGCTCGGCCTGGTGGTCTCCGACGTGGTGCTCGACGACATCAGCTGCGCCGACAAGACCATGCCCGAGTTCGTCGACCTGTGGTCGGCGATGCTGCGCGACGCCGACGCGGCCTCCGAGCTCGCCGCCGGCTCGGCCGGCGAGCCGACCGGCCAATGAGGAACGGGTGAGGCGGACCGTCCAGCCGCGCGACCTGCGGCGACCGGGATGGGCGCGGCGATGACCTACCGGGGTCTGCGCACCGACGAGCACGACGCGTTCGAGCGGCCGCGCCGGCGCACCCGACCGCGGACCAAGGACCGGCCGGACTACTCGGGCGCCGAGATCGGCATGATCATCACCGTCGACCGCGGCCGCTACCGGATGCTGGTCGACGGCCGGGAGGTGACCGCGATGAAGGCCCGCCAGCTCGGCCGGGCCGGGGTGATCGTGGGCGACCGGGTCCAGGTCGTCGGGGACACCTCCGGCGAGGAGGGCACCCTCGCCCGGATCGTGGGTGTCGAGCCCCGCGACACCGTCCTGCGCCGGACCGCGGACGACGACGACCCATACGAGCGGCCGATCGTGGCCAACGCCGACCAACTGGCCATCATCACCGCGCTGGCCGACCCGCCGCCGCGGACCGGGATGATCGACCGCATCCTGGTCGCGGGCTACGACGCGGGGATCGCTCCCCTGCTCTGCCTGACCAAGTCCGACCTGGCCTCCCCGGACGAGCTGCGGGCGCACTACGAGCCGCTCGGCGTCCCGGTGGCGGTCACCCACCCTGGGTCCGACCTCGGCCCGCTGCGGACCGCGCTGGATGCACGGCGGACGGTGTTCGTCGGCCACTCCGGGGTCGGTAAGTCGACGCTGGTCAACGCCCTGATCCCCGAGGCGCACCGAGTGACCGCCGAGGTCAACGAGGTGACCGGCCGCGGCCGGCATACCTCGACCTCGGCGATCGCCCTGCGGCTGCCGGACAGCACCGGCTGGGTGATCGACACCCCGGGGGTGCGCTCCTTCGGCCTCAGCCACGTCAGCCACGCCCGGATCGTCAGCGCCTTCGCGGACCTGGAGCAGATCACCCGCGACTGCCCGCGCGGCTGCACCCACGCCCGCGGGGAGCCCGAGTGCGCCCTGGACGCGGCCGTCGCCGACGGCCGACTCGAGACCGCCCGGTTGGAGTCGTTCCGGCGGATGCTCGGATCCGGCCAGTAGCGTACGTCCCATGCCTGGCTCCCTCTCCGGATCGCTCGAAGCCGATGCCGCGTACCGGGGTCTGACCGACGACCTGCGGCTGGCCCACCTGCTGGCCGACGACGCCGACTCGATCACCATGAGCCGGTTCAAGGCCCTCGACCTGCACGTGGTCGCCAAGCCGGACCTGACCCCGGTCAGCGACGCCGACACCGCGGTCGAGGAGGCCGTCCGCCGGACCCTGTCGCGGGCCCGGCCCCGGGACGCGGTGCACGGCGAGGAGATGGACGACACCGGCTGGGGCCCGCGCCGCTGGGTGGTCGACCCGATCGACGGCACCAAGAACTTCGTCCGCGGCGTCCCGGTCTGGGCCACCCTGATCTCGTTGATGATCAACGACGAGGTGGTGGTCGGGGTGGTCAGCGCGCCCGCCCTCGGGCGCCGCTGGTGGGCCAGCAAGGGCGCCGGCGCCTACGCGGGCAAGTCGCTGATGAACGCCACCGAGATCCACGTCTCCGACGTCGCCGCCATCGCGGACGCCTCCCTCAGCTACGCGTCGCTGTCGGCGTGGGTGGAGATCGGCCAGGGTCAGGAGTTCGTCGACCTGCTGCGGTCGGTGTGGCGGACCCGGGCGTACGGGGACTTCTGGTCCTACATGCTGCTGGCCGAGGGCGGGGTCGACATCGCCTGCGAGCCCGAGCTGGAGCTGCACGACATGGCCGCCTGCTCGGTGATCGTCACCGAGGCGGGCGGGGCGTTCACCGATCTCGCCGGCCGGTCCGGTCCGCTGGGAGCGGGGGCCTACGCCACCAACGGCCGGCTACACGAGGCGGTGCTGGCCCAGCTGACCCCGGCGGCGGACGGCGACTGAGAGCGCTCGGCGTCGGCCGGTGACGAGGCGCAGGAATGGCCGCGCGAATGTGCCGTAAGAATGGGCCCATGAACCTGACCCACCGCTTCTTCGTGCCGGCCACGATCGACGCCGCCTGGGCCGCGTTCAGCCGCCTCGACCAGCTCGCGCCGTGCTTCCCCGGCGCCACCGTGTCCCGGTCGGAGCCGCCCGAGTACCACGGGCTGGTCAAGGTCAAGTTCGGGCCGGTGCCGCTGGTCTACAGCGGCACTGCGCGGGTCACCGAGCTCAACGAGGCCGCCCGCCGGATGGTGGTCGAGGCCACCGGCCGGGACCGTCGCGGCAACGGCTCGGCGACGCGCCACCGTGACCGCGACGTTCACCGCCTCGGGCACCATCACCGACATCCAGGTGCTGACCGACCTCACCATCACCGGTCGGCCGGCGCAGTTCGGCACCCGGGTGATCAGCGACGTCAGCGACCGGCTGCTCGACCTGTTCGTGGACTGCATCTCCGCTCGCTTCCGCAGCGGTGGTATCGCCGCCGACCTGGCCGCGGCCGACGCGTCCCCCACGGTGGAGATCCCCAGCGTCGAGCCGGGTCCGGCACCACCGGCGGCTGGCGAGGAGGGGGAGGTGCTGGACTTCGCTCGGCCCCGGACCTCCGCCCCGCCGTACGTGTACTCCCCGCCCGGTGACACCGCCCAGCCCCACCTGCAGGTGTTCGGCACCATCGTCCCCTCGGTGCTGAGCCGGTACTGGCCCTTCCTGCTGGGCGGCGCCCTGGCCCTCGCCGTCGCCGCCCGGATCCTGCGGCGCGGGCGCTGACCACCCAGACCCCGCAGGCGGGCGAGCGGGCGCGGTTCGCGGTCACCGTCTGCGTGCTCGTGCACCGGGACGGCCGCTGGCTGTTGACCGTGCGCCGACCCGACGCCCGGTACGCCGCCGGGCGGATCGGGCTGGTGGGGGGCCACGTCGAGCCCGGCGACGGCGACGGCACGCTGGAGGCCACCGGGCGCCGGGAGGTGGCCGAGGAGACCGGGGTCGACCTGACCGGGGTGCCGCTGACCTACCTGGCCAGCGAGCAGCGCGCCGGTGACCAGGGGCGGGTGAGCATCGACGTCACCTTCGTGGCCGAGGCGCCGCCGGGCGCCGAGCCGGAGCTGCGGGCCCCCGAGGAGCTGACCGCGGTCGGGTGGTGGACCCCGGCCGAGGTGGCCGACGACCCGAGGTGCCCGCCGTGGGTGCCGCGACTGCTCCAGCGGGCCGGCGACCGGCTGGCCGGCGACCCCGCCGCCGGGCGGTCAGTCGAGGACGCGTAGCCGGACGGTCTCGGCCAGCCCCTCCAGCTTGGCCACCACCTCCGGCTCGAGGCGGCCCCCGACGTCGGTGATCACGTAACCCAGCTCGCCGCGGGTGGACAGCACCTGGGACTCGATATTGACCCGCGAGTCGGCCAGCACCCCGTTGACCGTGGCCAGCACCCCCGGCACGTTGTGGTGCACGTGCAGGATGCGCACCCGCTCGCCGGCCTCGGTCTGCACCTGCGGCAGGTTGACCGACATGGTGGTCGCGCCCCCCTGGGCGAAGTCGCGCAGCTTGCCGGCCACGAACCGGCCGATGTCCTCCTGAGCCTCCTCGGTCGAGCCCCCGATGTGCGGGGTCAGGATGACGTTGTCCAGGCCCTGCAGGCTGGAGCTGAACGGGTCGCCGGTGCTGTTGGGCTCGGAGGCGAACACGTCGACCGCCGCCCCGGCGATGTGACCGGAGACCAGGCAGTCACGGAGCGCGTCGTGGTCGACGACGATGCCGCGGCACAGGTTCAGGAACAGGCTCCGGGGCCGCATCTTGGCGAACTCCGCGGCGCCGAACAGTCCCGCGTTGCCGGGTCGCCCGTCGACGTGCAGGCTGACCGTCTCGGCCTCGGCGAGCAGCTCGTCGAGTGTCTCGCAGCGGCGGGCGTTGCCGAGCGCGAGCTTGTCCGCCACGTCGTAGAACAGCACCCGCATGCCCAACGCCTCGGCGACCACCGAGAGCTGGCTGCCGATGTTGCCGTACCCGACGATGCCGAGCGAACGCCCGCGGACCTCGTGGGCCCCCGCCGCGGACTTGTCCCAGATCCCGGCGTGCATCGAGGCGTTCTTGTCGGTGAGGTGCCGGGCCAGGGAGATGATCTCGGCGACCACCAGCTCGACCACGCTGCGGGTGTTGGAGAACGGCGCATTGAACACCGCGGTACCGCGCTCGGCCGCGGTGGCCAGGTCGATCTGGTTGGTCCCGATGCAGAAGGCGCCGACGGCGAGCAGGTCCGGCGCGGACGCCAGCACCCGGTCGGTCACCTGCGTCTTGGACCGGATGCCGAACAGGTCGACCCCGTCGAGGGCGGCCACCAGCTCGGCCTCGTCCAGCGCCCCCTTGACGTTGTGCACCTCGATGCCGCGCTCGGTCAGCAGTCGGGTGGCCTCGGGGTGGATGTTCTCGAGCAGCAGGGCCTTCATGTCGTCGCTCGCCGTGACGGCTGGCGCTGGGTCATCTCGGCTGTCCTCGGTGGTTCAGGTCGGCGGTGGGTTCGGGTACGGGCGCACGCCCGTACCAGTGTAGGAAGGCCACGACCCGAGCCCGCCGGACATCTCAGCGGGCATCAGCGGGGACGAGCTCGCGGTAGGCACGGACGGCGCCGCGCCCCGAGGCGTCGACCAAGCCGACCCGACAGGCGTCGGTGAACACGTCGGCCACGGCGGCGAGCAGTGCATCGAACGCCTCGAGGGCGGCGCGCGGGTCGGCCGGGAGCCGGCGCCGCCCCGAGGCCAGGGCGAAGATCGTGTCGCCGTCCACCATCGAGTGCACCGGCCGGACGGCCCGCGCCAACCCGTCGTGGGCGACCGCCGCGACCTTGCCGGCCTGGGCCTTGGTCAGGGCGAGGTCGGTCAGGACCACCCCGATGGTGGTGTTGAACGAGGGCGGGCGGGCGCGCAGGGCCTCCTGGACCGCCGCCCGCTGGGCGTCGGTCGGGTCGCCGAGGTCGGCCGTCGCGGTCGGACCACAACCGGCCGGTGCGGGCGTCGACCGGCGACCCGGCGGCGTTCACCGCGACCGCGGCACCGACCCGGGCACCGTCGCTCAGCGGCAGCTCGGCGTACCCGAAGCCGCCCTTCAGGCCGCCGCAGACGGCCCCGGTGCCCGCGCCCACGCAACCGGTGCCCGGGTCGGCGGCCGAGGCCGCGGCCAGCGCCGCCCGGCCGAACTCAGCGGTCGGCCGGTGGGCGAACTCGCCGCCCGCGCCCGAGGTCGAACAGCACGGCCGCCGGCACGATCGGGACGACCTCCGCCCGGCGCCGACCGACCGGGAACCCGCGCCCGGCCGCGGCCAGGGCCAGCATCACGCCGTCGGCGGCCGCGAGGCCGTAGGCGCTCCCGCCGGTCAGCAGGACCGCGTCCACCCGCTCCACCAGCGCACCGGGCGCCAGCAGGTCGGTCTCGCGGGTGCCCGGGCCACCGCCGCGGACGTCGACGCCGCCGACCGCCCCGGCCGTGGCCGAGACCACCGTGCAGCCGGTCAGCCAGCCGACCCGGTCCGCCGTGTGGTGGCCGATCTCGAAGCCGCTGATCACGGTGCTCAGCCTAGGGCCGGGAGCCGAAGGCAGGTCGGTTTGGCCGCCGCCCGTACGCTGGCCCGATGGCATGGACGGACAAGCTGAAGTCGCTGGCCAACAGCCCCAAGGGCCGCGAGCTGATCGACCGAGGGCGCCGCGAGCTCTCCAAGCCGGAGACCCAGCAGAAGCTCCGGCAGCTGCGGAACAAGATCACCAAGAGCCGCTGAGCCGGCCGCCGGGCCGTCAGGTGGTGAACCGGACGGCGCCGATTCCTCGGTGGACCGTCCGCGGGGCGCGCAGCCGGTGGTCCCCGTCTCCGCGGTAGAGCCGCAGGTTGCCGGCCGCCGTGCGGGCCAGCAGGTCGGCCCGCCCGTCACCGTCCACGTCGCCGACCGCCGTGACCGCCCTCAGCTTCCTGGTGCCGACCCCCAGGGAGGTCGGGGCCGAGAAGCCGACCGCGCTGCCCCGGTGGAGGTAGAGCCGGCTGCCGCGGCGGCTGACCACGTCCACCCGCCCGTCGCGGTCGAAGTCCCCCACCCCCCGCAGCCAGTCCGCACCGGCCCAGGACCCCGCCACCGCCCGGTAGCCGGACTGGCCGGTCCGGCCGTTGCCGTACACCAGGTGGGCCCGGCCGTCGGTGCCGATCGCCATCAGGTCCGGACGGCCGTCGCCGTTGGCGTCCCCCACGCCGGTGATGGAGGTGTGGTCGGAGAGCAGCCCGAGATCGACGCCGGCGGCCAGCCGACCGCTCGCCGTGCCCCGCAGCAGCAGCAGCCGCCGGCCGGAGGTGCGGGCCACCACGTCACCGTAGCCGTCGCCGTTCCAGTCCCCGACGCCGGCGACATGGGTGTAGCGGCCGAAGCCGGTGCCGAGACTGGTCGCGGAGCCGAGCCGTCCGCCCGTGATCGGGTAGCGCCGCAGGGTGCCGCTGGCCCCGATCAGCGCCAGGTCGACCCGCGAGGTGGCGCTGTAGGAGCGGGGGAAGGCCGCGTACCGCTTCCCGGGCGGCAGGGTCGTCACGACCGGCGTCGGGGTCGGGGCCGCCGGCGCCGCCGGCGCGGAGGCCGATGAGGTGCCGTTCACGGTGAAGTAGTTGGACCGCATGCCGAACCGGGACTGGAAGGCCGACCCGGTGACGGTGATCCGCTTCCGGCTGCCGATGACCTGCATCGACAGCACCCGGCCCCCCCAGCGGCCGTGCCGGTCCCGCTCGGTGATCTTCAGGGCCCGGACGGTGCCGACCGACGGCCACTTCCGGGCGATCGAGGCGGCGCTGATCTTCCGGGTCCAGGTCTGCGACCGCACCACGCCGTCGTAGGGATCGGCGGCGGCCCGCAGGTAGGGGTAGGGCCCGGTCTTGGACCAGCCCCCGTTGGAGGAGGCGAACATCGTCAGGGCGATGGAGGACCCGTAGTGGAGGATCTGGCCGGCCGTGGCCCGGGTCGCTGCGGTGCCGGCGGTGGTCTCGTACCCCGCCCCCCGGTACACCTGGCAGGCGGTGGTGTCGCAGATGTCGTAACCGCGGCTGGCCGGTGCGGTGCTCCGCAGCTTCGCGGCGTAGGTGCGCGCCGCGACCGACTGCACCCGGATCGCCTGGCCGTGCCAGGAGGTGGGCATCTCGACCGGCACCACGGCGCGGACATAGTCCTCGAGGGAGACGGTGTTGACGGTGCGGCCGGTGGAGCCGCGCTTGACCAACGCGACCGAGCCGCGATAGGTGCGGGTGGCTCCGCTCGGCAGCTGGACCCGGACCTCGCCCGCGCCGGTGAACCGCCAGGTGCTGGTCCCCAGCGAGGTGCTCCGCGTCCGCCAGCCGCCGGAGCCGCGGTAGCTGAGCTTGTAGCCCGCGCCGGACCGGCTGATCCGCCAGGCGCGGTAGGCGCTGCCGGTGGGCAACCGGGCCGAGCGGCCCGCGGCGTCGGCCACCCGGAGCCCGGAGGCCGGCAGCGCGCGCACGTCACCGTCGGTGTCGGAGCTGACCCAGACGCGGATGGTGCTGGCCCCCTTGGTGGTCAGCGTGGTGCCCGGGTAGTAGAAAGCCAGGATCTGGCGGTACGTCTTGCCGCGTACGGCCGCGCCGTACGCGCCGTACTGGGACATGCCGAGACCGTGGCCGAAGCCGCCGCCGGTGATGGTGAAGGAACCGGAGCGCGCGGAGGTGACCGGATCCGCGCTGGCCGAGGGGGGCACGGCCAGCGCGGCGGCGGTCATGCCCAGCAGCATCGCGCTGCCAAGCCCGACCAGGCGGGTCGGACGCCGTTGTCCGGTCCGGGTGGAGGGCTCGTCGAGGGGCATGAACATCCGATCCAGTGGGGAAGGTGGGGCCCACACTGCCTCAGGTCAAGTCTGACGCGCCAGTGTTTCGTGAGAAAAAACTGAGACTCGTGTGATGAATAGGCCCGAACGAGGCACATGTGCTGTGAATTCGCGCAGTTTGGCGGCATGTCGCGAACATGTGTTCGTATATGTCGTCCAGGTCGGACCTTCCGATACCTCGCTGGACGCGGCGGTGGATGAGGTGTCGGCGGCCGTGGCCGGAGTGGAGCCGAGGTGGTGCTCGAGGCCCTGCAGCAGCTCAAGCGGTTTCGCAGCCGGCTTCCGCTCGTCGACCATGCCCTCATCTCGCGGGCCACGCTGGTCGGCCTGGCCGAGCGCCACTGTCTCTCGACGAAGCTGATGGAGTCGGGCCTACGGATCTCCGCCGCGAGGCGACGCGCTGCACCCGAGCTGCCTCCGAAGAGTCGGGAGGACCCTCGGGCTCGGTGAGCGGTCGCCTCCCGGAGCTCGCGGCGGCCCAGGCGGCGGGGACGTGTCCGCCGATCAGGGAGCGCTGGTCGAGCGGGGCTCTGGCGGGTCGCCGCCGTCAATCCGGGGCCGAGCCCGACGGCCGAGATCACCCTGGTGGGCTACGCCCGGTGTTCGCGCACCGGCTCAGCCGGATCTGCACGCCCGTGGTCGACGACCTCGACCCCGATGGTCCCGGCCGCGCGAGCTCGCGCAGCGGGACCTGCCAAGCCTCCGCCTCAGCCGGCGCAATGACGGCATGGTCGCCGTCCAGGGCCGGCTGACACCCACGGTCGGGGCCCAGCTCCAGGCCGTCTGAGTCCGCCGGCAGAGACGGCGGCTGCTCCTTCTCGAGAGGCGATGTTTGGTCCGAATGGTGGGACGGGCCACATCCGCGAGGCTGTCCGGCGGACCCACCGACGTCGACAGCCCCCCCCTGATCTCTCGCGACCACCACAGGCACTTCGTCGCGGCGGGCTGGACGTGCGCCCTCCACCGGCGGTGCTGCCGGCCCGGCCACCGCCCGGATGGCTGGCGGGCGCGTGCCGATGCCGAACCACGCGTTCATCAACGACGCCGACCGAGCGGGTGAGGTCAGACCGAGGCGAGACCCGCAGCCCGCCGTCGCGGTCTCAGCCGACCGGCACCTCGGTGTGCTGCTCGGCCGAGGAGTAACACGCGTCGACCACGATCGCGCGGGTGAGCGCCTCCGAGCCGTCGTGACCGGAGTAGGAACCGGAACGGACCTTGGCTACGAAGTCCAGCACCGCCTCGATGTGACCCCCGTCCGGTGGCACGTTGGGCTGCAGCAACGCCGGCACGCCCTCCTTCTCCGTCCAGATGCTCAGCCTGCGGTACGTCGGACCGGGATGGCCGCCCCACTCGATGTTGGCGCCGCCGTCGGAGCCGTACACCGCGACGTAGCACTGGTCGTGCGGGATCCACTGGGCCCAGGATGACTCCAGCAGCAGGGTGCCCCCGTCCTCCAGGCGCAGGAACGCCGTGGACAGGTCCTCCACGTCGAAGTCGGCGGGGGTCACGCCCGTCTTCCGCCCCAGCCCGTACGCCGACGCTCCCTTGCCGCGCGGGCCGAACTCCGCGTAGGTGGCGGCCGTCGCCGCCTTGACCGTCGGCTCGCCGAGCAGGTGCAGCGCCATGTCGAGCATGTGCACCCCGATGTCCATCAGCGGTCCGCCGCCTGCGGTGGCCTGCCGGGTGAACCAGCTCCCCATGCCGGGGATCCCCTCGCGACGCAGCCAGCCGGCCTTGGCGTAGTAGATGTGCCCCAGCAGGCCCGCGTCGATGATCTGCTTCAGCGCCTGCACGTCGCCCCGGCGCCGGTGGTTGAAGGAGACGTCCAGCACCCGGTCGTTGCGGCGCGCGGCGTCCAGCATCAGCCGGCCGGCCACGGCGTTCTCCGCCATCGGCTTCTCCGACAGCACGTGGACGCCGGCGTCCAGCGCGGCGACCGAGATGGGTGCGTGCAGCATGGTCGGCGTGGCGATGCTCAAGATGTCGAGCCCGCCGCGCTGGACCAGGTCCTTCCAGTCCGAGAACCGCAGCTCGCGGGCGATGCCGTACTCGTTGCCGAGCAGCTCGCGCTGGTCGGACTCCATCCCGGCGATGGCCACCAGCTCGACGCCGTCCATGTCGGCGTAGGCCGCCATGTGCTGCCGGCCGGCCCAGCCGAGCCCGACCACGCCGGCCCGCAGCACCTCCGGCACGCCGGGCACCTGGGGGGTTTCCGAGCCCGCGGTCATCGGACCGCTCCCTCGGTGAGCAGGTGGCCCTTGGTCAGCGGGGCCGGTTCGTTGACCACCGCGGGCGGTGCGATCGGCGAGGCCGGGGCCGCCCAGCGCACGCCGTTGGCCAGCACGCGCTTGATGTCGGGGTGGTGGTACACGGGATAGCGCTGGTCGCCCGGCGAGAAGTAGAAGATCTTCCCCTTGCCCCGCCGCCAGGTGCAGCCGGAGCGGAAGACCTCTCCGCCGGTGAAGGTCGATAGGAAGATCTGCTCGTCGGGCTGGGGGATGTCGAAGTACTCCCCGTACATCTCCTGCTCCTCGATCACGATGGGCTGCGGAACGCCCTCGGCGATCGGGTGCGCCGGGTTGACCGTCCAGACCAGCTCGGTGTCGCCGGAGTCGCGCCAGGCCAGCGAGCAGGTGGTGCCCATCAGCTTGATGAAGATCTTGGCGAAGTGCCCCGAGTGGAGCACCAGCAGGCCCATGCCCCCGAGCACCCGCTCGTGGACGCGGGCGACGACGGCGTCCTCGACGCCGGCGTGGGTCGCGTGTCCCCACCAGGTGAGGACGTCGGTCTCGGCCAGCACCTCCTCGGTCAGCCCGTGCTCGGGCTGGTCCTGGGTGACGGTGCGCGTCTGCACGCCGTCCCCCAGCAGCTCGGTGAGGCCGTCGGCAATGGCGGTGTGCATGCCGCCGGGGTACAGCTCGGCCATCATGGCGCGGTCGCGCTCGAGGTTCTCGTGGTGGTTCTCGCCCCATACGGTCACACGGATCGGTGAAGTCACGAGGGTCTAGTGTGCCCGATCGGCGCGAGTCCCGCCTCCCGAGGGTGGCCGGAGCGGGCTTGCGATCATGATCGGGTGAGCGACGAGGGGTCCCTGCTGCGGCGGATGAAGCTGCGCGCGTTCGACCTGAGCGAACGCACCACCCGCCTGGGCGCGGATGTCGGCCCGGCGTCGCTTCGACCGCTGGCGCAGCCGGTGGTTCATGATCGCCCAGTGCGCGGTCACCGCCGGCCTGGCCTGGTGGCTGGGCCAGCTGCTGCTGCGGCACCCGATGCCGTTCTTCGCGCCGATCGCGGCAATCATCTGCCTGGGGGTCACCTTCGGCAACCGGATGCGCCGGGGGGTGGAGGTCGCGATCGGCGTCGCCACCGGGGTCGGCATCGGCGACCTGTTCGTGCACCTCGTCGGGTCGGGGGTCTGGCAGATCGTGCTGGTGGTGGCTGTGGCCATGTCCGTCGCCTCGCTGGTCGGCGCCGGCCAGCTCATCATCGTGCAGGCCGGGGTGCAGTGCATCGTGGTGGTCACGCTGCTGCCCAACCCGGACCAGGGTCTGGGCCGGTGGCTCGACGCGCTGCTGGGCTGCGTGGTCGCGCTGCTGGTGGCCACGATCGCGCCCAGTGCGCCACTCCGCCGGCCCGGGCAGCTCGCGGCCCAGGTGCTCCGCGACATGGCCGGCACCCTGGACGCCGCGGTGGCGGCCCTGCGCGCGGGGGACGAGGCTGCGGCGGATGCGGTGCTGGCCCGCGCGCGGTCCGGGGAGCAGGCGCTGGAGTCGCTGGAGAACGCTGCCGGAGAAGGGCTCGCGGTGGTCCGGCAGAGCCCGTTCCGCCGGCGGCAGGTGGCCGGCGTGCAGGCGTACGCGGACCTGACGGCCCCGTTGAGCCGGGCGCACCGCAACCTGCGGGTGCTCGCCCGCCGCTGTGTGGTCGCGTTGTGGCGGGCCGAGGAGGTGCCGGCCGGCTACCAGGAGGTGCTCGCTGAGCTGGCCGAGGTAGCCCGCTTCATGGCCGGCGAGCTGGCGGACGGGCGGCTGCCGGCGGCCGCCCGGAAGCGGCTCGTCGCCGTCGCCGAGGCCAGCTCGCACCTGCCCAGCGACGCGTCGATGTCGGCGGTGGTCGTCTTGGCGCAGGCCCGTTCGATGATGATCGACCTGATGGAGCTGACCGGCCTGGACCTCGCCGACGCCCGCGCCGCCATGCCGAACATGGACTGACCGCCCGCTCAGACCCCGCCGTCGGCGCGGCGCGCCCCCGCCGCCGCGGCTGAGCTGCTCGGTGTACAGCCGGGCGTACAGGCCGCCGCGGGCCAGCAGCTCCTGGTGGCTGCCCTGCTCGACCAGCCGGCCCTCCTCCAGCCCGAAGATCACGTCGGCGTTCCGGATGGTCGACAGCCGGTGCGCGATGGCGATGGTGGTCCGGCCGCGGGTGGCCCGTTCGAGGGCCTGCTGGACGAGCCGCTCGGTCTCGGTGTCAGGGCGGAGGTGGCCTCGTCGAGGATCAGGATGCGCGGGTTCATCAGCAGCACCCGGGCGATGGCGAGCCGCTGCTTCTCCCCGCCGGACAGCCGGTAGCCGCGCTCGCCGGTGATCGTCTCGTAGCCGTCGGCGAAGCCCATGATCCGGTCGTGGATGTTCGCGTCGCGGGCGGCCTGCTCGACCTCGGCCCGGGTCGCGCCGGCCTTGGCGTAGGCGATGTTGTCGCGGATCGTGCCGTGGAACAGGTACGGCTCCTGGGTGACCATGCCGACGCGTCTCGGCGAGGCGAGTCCATCGTCAGGTCGCGGACGTCGAGGCCGTCGATCAGCACCGCGCCGCGGTCGACGTCGTAGAACCGCGGCACCAGGTAGGTCATCGTCGTCTTGCCCGCTGCCGGACGGGCCGACGATCGCCGCCAGCTGGCCCGGCTCGCACCGTGCAGCGACACGTGCCGCCAGCGCCCAGCCGCTCCGGCCTCGGTCGGCTCCTCGAGCTCGTCCTCGGTCGGTCCGCGGCGTCCGCCGTCGACCGTCCGGCCCGTCGAGCCGTCGTCGGGGCCAGCAGACCGAACCGCGACCCGGACCGGGCCCCCGCTGAGCTCGCGCGGCTCGGGGTAGCGGAACCACACGTCGCGGAACTCGATCTCGCCCGCCGTGCGGCGGTGGCCGCAGCGGCCGGGCGTCGGGCGCTCGTGATCGCCGGCTCCAGGTCCAGGTACTCGAAGATCCGCCGGAACAGCGCCAGCGAGGTCTGCACGTCGAGGGTGACCCGCATCAGCTGGAGCAGCGGCATCTGCAGCCGGGCCTGCAGGGTGGTGAACGCGACCAGGGTGCCGGCGGTCAGGGTCGACCCGCTGGAGATGCCGCCGGTGATGAGATAGCCGGCGGCCAGGTAGATCAGCGCCGGCGTGATCGCGAAGAAGGTCTGCACCAGGGCGAAGAAGGCGCGGCCGGTCATCGCCTGCCTCGACCTGCAGCCGGGTCTGGTCGCGGTTCTCCTCGCGGTAGCGGTCCACCTCGGACCCGCCGCGGTTGAAGACCTTGGCCAGCAGGATGCCCGAGACGGACAGCGACTCCTCGGTGATCGCGGTCATCTCCGACAGCGACTCCTGGGTCCGCCGGGCCAGCCGCTGCCGACGCCGCCCGACCCGGACCTGGACCACACGAACAGCGGCATCACGATCAGCGTCAGGATGGTCAGCTGCCAGGACAGCAGCACCATGGCGACGAAGGCCGAGATCACGGTCACGCGGTTCTGCAGGATCGTGGTGGCCGTGTCGGTCAGCACGGTGCGGACCCCGCCGACGTCGTTGGCCAGCCGGGACTGGATCGCGCCGGTCTTGGTGGCGGTGAAGAACGCGAGCTCCATCCGCTGCAGGTGGGCGAACAGGTCGCTGCGCAGGTCGGCCATCGCCGAGTTGCCGATCGTGGACGTCAGCTAGTTCTGCCCGATGCCGAGCAGCGCGGCCACCATCGGGATGGCGCACATGCCGGCGACCAGCCAGCCGAGCAGGCCGAGGTCGGGCGCGACCGCCGTCGACCGGGAACAGCGCGTCGTCGAAGACCGCCCTGGTCAGGAACGGGACGATCGAGGTCAGCAGCGGCGGCGCACCAGCACGACGGCGGCGACCGCGATCATCGGTCTGCGGTATGGGGCCAGCAGCCGCGCGGCCCGGCGCAGGACGGGTGGGTGCTGGTGCGGCGGCCGCGACCTCGGTCGTCGGCCGAAGGCGAGCCCGGCCCGCGGCCGGCCCCGGGCCCGACCCGGTGATCATCCCCGCCCGGTCCAGCGCTCCTGCCACTGGTCCCGGGTGATCACGTAGACCGGCCAGCCGTCCGGGTTGGCCCCGGCCGGCCGCAGCCCCAACCGGGACAGCAGGCTGCGGGCCGGCCGGTTGTCCGGAGCCGTCTCGGCGCCCACCGCGGCCAGGTCCAGCTGCTCGAAACCAGCCGCCAGGGTGGCCAGCGCCGCCTCTAGCCCCAGCCCCTGGCGCCAGAACTCCCGGTTGCCGCGGCCACCCAGACCCACCATCGGGCCCCAGCCATAATCCTCGTGCTGCAGCCCGACGTCCCCGACGATCCGTCCGGTCGCGGTGTGCAGCACGGTCCACAGGCTGAGCTGGCCGTCGGTGCCGAACAGGTCGACCTTGGTCTGCACCCAGGTCCGCGCCTCCGCGACCGTGGCAGGCAGCTCGGACGCACTCGACACCAGGTGCTGCATGGTGTGCTGGTCCCCGTACACGGCCAGCAGACCTTCGGCGTCGCCCAGCTGCATCGGCCGGATGGTCAGCCGGGAGGTGAGGATGGGGAAGGCGATGGGCACAGCGCGATTGTGGACCGGCCGGCAGCGATCGGCGACAGGATTTGTCGCGGTGACGAATATCCACGAGTTCTTCGTCGATTTGGCGCCGGTTCGCCGGGTCCTGTACCTTGGTGATCACCGACGCGGGGTGGAGCAGCTCGGTAGCTCGCTGGGCTCATAACCCAGAGGTCACAGGTTCAAATCCTGTCCCCGCTACGAACGAACCCCTGGTCGGGACAGTGGACGAAAGTCCAGGCGGCCCCGGCCGGGGTTTCTCCTCATCTGTAGCCATCTCTGTAAGGGAAGCGGGTTCGACCCCCAAGGGTGTCGCCGTCGCCCGGGTCGTCGCAGGACTCCGCCAGGTTGCCGGTCCCGGTGAAGGGCACGAGGCCCGAGCGTAATCGCTGGGACGTCTGACCCTGGCGTTCTCCAAGCTGCGGCCAATAGGGTGGAATATGGCTGAGATCAAACGCATCGTCGTCGGGGTGGATGGGTCGGACAGCAGTCGCGAGGCCTTGCGCTGGGCCTACGACGAGGCCGCCCACCACGGCGCGTCCATCACCGCCCTCTCCTGCTGGCATCCGCCGGCACTGCCGATGACTCCGCCGTACGGTTCGGTGCCGCCGGAGGGTTATGTGAGCCAGCCGCAGCAGAACGCTCTGGACTCGCTCGAGAGGTTCGTCACCGATCTCGAGGTCCGCGAACCGGCAGTGGACGTGCGGACATCGGTCGAGGAAGGAAATCCCGCCAAGGTGCTGATCGAGCGATCCAAAGAGGCCGACCTCATCGTGCTCGGCTCACGCGGTCACGGCGGCTTCAAGGGGATGCTGCTGGGCTCGGTCAGCCAGCATCTGGTCGCCCACGCGGAGTGCCCGGTCGTCGTGGTTCGCTGAACGGAGCCGGCGGGTCGGCGTGCAGGGCCCACGTCGGCGACGTCGGCCCTCGCACCCTGGACTCTTCTGCCTCGAGGGCCGGTCCTCGGGTCAGAAGGGCACGGTGTTGGACATCGGTGACTTCTGGGTGCCCTGCACGATCAGGACGTCGCAGACGGCCTGGCGAACCACCTCAGCCGGTACCGAACCCAGGTTGTCGTCATCCCGCGCCCCGAGGCCACGGTTGCCGACCACGATGAGATTGGCGGGGTTGTCCCCCGCCACGTCGAGCAAGGCCTGGGCAGGGTCGCCGGCGACCACGCGTTGCTCGATTCGGCGGACTCGGTCCGAGGTGAGGTGCTGGACCGTGGCTCGCATGGCCTCATGGGCGGCCGCCGCGTCGGCGACCAGCTTCCGGTCGCCCTCGAGTGTCTCTCCCGTCGGGCTGTAGGCCGAGACGACCACGACCTGCGCCTCTGCCTCGGCGGCGACCGCATGTGCCCGGTCCACCGCGTAGAGGGAGGACGGAGTGCCATCGGATCCGACGATGACCCGGTTGTAGACCGTGATGTGCCGGGGACCCAGCGGCATGATGCTCGAATCCTCGTCCCCGGCTGGCGGGTTGACCCAGAGCATGGCAAGGGCGGCGCAGCCGAGCAGCGCACCGGCGAGCAACATCGCGTTGGTGCCGTGGCCGCCCAGCAGGTTCTCGAAGATCCAGCCGAACGTCAGCGTCTCGATCAGCATCGGGACCACGATCATCATGTTCAGAATCCCCATGTACACACCGGTACGCTCGCGGGGAACCATGCTCGCCACCATCAGGTACGGCACGCCGACCATGCTGGCCCAGCAGATGCCGAGGCCGATCATCGGCACCAGGGTCAAGTACTGGTTGCTGATCTGCGACAGCCAGGCCAGGGACAGGCCGGCCAGCACCAGGGTGCCGGCATGCACCCGCTTGCCGCCGTAACGGATGCACAACGGCAGCAGGAACATGGCGGAGATCATCGTGACGAAGTTGTAGCCGCCGTTCATCAGGCCACTCCAGCCGGCCGCCTCCTCGTACAGGGGTGTGTCCGGGGTCGTGTTCCAGACCGACTCGGCAACGCTGACGCTCACGAACTGCCAGTAGATGAACATCGCGTACCACTGGAACAAGAACGCCAGGCCGATCTTGTGCATACCGATCGGCATCACCTTCACCGCCTCGGCGATCTCGGCGATCGTGGCGCGCGGACTCTTGGACGACGACCGGATGTGCGCCAGCTCCTCATCGCTCGGCGGGATCTCCTTGGTCCGCAGCATGGCGAGGCCGACCGTGATGATGGCGCAGACCGCACCGAACCAGAAGACCACGAACACCCAGGTGGGAATGCCAGCCTCGGAGGAGCCGGTGAGGACCTTCTGGAAGACGAACAGCGACACGTTCGCCAGCACCGCCCCGGCACCGGTGAACATGCTCTGGATCAGGAAGCCCTTGGGGATCTGGACCTTACGCAGCCGGTCGGAGATCAACGCCCGGTACGGCTCCATGGACGTGTTGTTCCCCGCGTCCACCAGCCAGAGGCAGATCACCGCCATCCACAGCGCGCTCACCAGCGGGAAGAGGAACAAGATGATGATCATGACCACGCTGCCGCCGAGTATGTACGGCTTGCGCTTTCCCCACTTGGGAAGCCACGTCTTGTCGCTCATCGCGCCGATGAAGGGTTGGATCAACAAGCCGGTGATCGGGCCGGCGATGTTGAGGATCGGCAGACTGTGCGCGTCCGCCCCCAAGAACAAGAAGATGGGGTTCACCGCGCTCTGGGTGAGCCCGAAGCTGAACTGCACGCCGAAGAACCCGAGGTTCATCCAGGCCATGTTGCCGGTCGTCATCAGCGGCCGGCGCTCGTCCTCCGCGTCGACTCCGGCGACTTCCACGCTGTTCGTTGCCATCGGAACCGCTCCTTTGCGATCGGGCCGAGACGAGGCTCATCTCATGCGCTTGGAGCGGGTTCCGGAGTACGACGCCGATCGCGTGACTTGAAGGGCGCGTCACGGGCGGGGTACCCAGTCGTCCACTGCCGTTTACACCGTGAGTCTTGTGGCGCGGCTCACACTCTGTCAAGAACCTCTCCACCCGGCACGGCAGTTGTGACCCGGATCCGGCTCGTCGTAGAAGCAGGTGCGCTCATCGGTAGCTCGGTGGCCGGGTTGCGCCGCCCTCGGGCCGATTCTTGGGAGCGATGCCCTGCAGCGACGTGGTCACCTACGTCGCGGTCAACCTGCTCGGCCGGCGGCCTGATCGGATCATGAACAGGCGCGACCTGAGCAACCCGCAGGCGATCAGTCACGCACACGGATACCCGGGGCGGACGTCGGGCGATCATGGGTTCGCCACTGAGTTGCAACACGCTCGACAACTGTTCTGTCTCAGGTGTCGGGGGTAGACGCCGTGCGGCGGCTGGCGTAGGAAGGGACGATCCGCGCCCGACGCCCCCGGAGGTCAGCTCGTGACACGCACCAACCCACCGGTCCCACGTCGGCTCCGGCCGGTCCTCGTGGCGGCGGCCGCCGCCGCCCTGCTGGCCGGCTTCCTGGTCGGGCCCGCCGAGGCCGACCCGCCCCCGCCGCCTGGACCGGTGACCGAGAAGGTCCCGGTCGCGGTCGGCCGCGGCGGGGCGGTGGCCAGCGTGGACCCCGAGGCCACCGCCGCCGGTCTGGCTGTCCTGCGGGCCGGCGGCACCGCCGCCGACGCGGCAGTCGCCACCGCGGCCGCGCTCGGGGTCACCGAGCCGTACTCGGCCGGGATCGGTGGTGGCGGCTACTTCGTCCACTACGACGCCCGCACGGGTCGGGTGGAGACCATCGACGGCCGCGAGACAGCGCCGCGGCGGATGCCCCAGGACGCCTTCATCAACCCGGCCACGCACAGCCCGTACACGTTGACTCCCGACCTGGTCACCAGCGGGGTCTCGGTCGGCGTGCCCGGCACGCCGGCCACCTGGCAGCGGGCCCTGGACCGCTGGGGCCGGCGGAGCCTGGGGCAGAACCTGCAGCCGGCCATCCGGATCGCCGACCGCGGGTTCGTGGTCGACCCGACGTTCCGCAACCAGACTCTCGACAACAAGCTCCGCTTCGACGCGTTCACCAGCACCCGCGCCCTCTACCTGCCCGGCGGCGACGCACCCGCGGCCGGATCCCTGTTCCGCAACCCCGACCTGGCCCAGACCTACCGGCTGCTGGCCCACGACGGGACGCGGGCGTTCTACCGCGGCCCGCTCGCCCAGGAGATCGCCACCAACGCACAGCGACCGCCGATCACGGCCGACACCACGCTGCCGGTGCCGAAGGGCTACCTGCAGCCGAGCGACCTGGCCCGCTACCAGGTGCGGGACCAGCGGCCCACCCGGATCCGCTACCGCGGTCTGGACGTGTACTCGATGGCACCCTCCTCGAGCGGGGGCACCACGGTCGGTGAGGCGCTGAACATCCTGGAGACCGTGCCGATGGGCCGGCTGTCCCGCGGCCAGGCGCTGCACTACTACCTCGACGCCTCGTCACTTGCCTTCGCCGACCGGGGCGCCTACGTGGGCGACCCGGCCTACGTCGACGTGCCGACGAGGACGCTGCTGTCCCAGCGGTTCGCGAACAGCCGCGCCTGCCAGCTCTCGGCCACCACGAAGCTGACCACGCCGGCCCCCGCCGGCGACCTGGACGGCTCCGGCTGCCGGACCGGGAGCGCCGCCCGCCCCGGCGGCGCCGGGACGTCGACGACCCACCTGGTCACCGCCGACCGATGGGGCAACGTGGTGTCCTACACCCTGACCATCGAGCAGACCGGCGGCTCGGGCATCGTCGTGCCCGGACGGGGCTTCCTGCTGAACAACGAGCTGACCGACTTCAGCGCCGTCTGGTCGGCCACCGATCCGAACCGGATCGAGGGCGGCAAGCGGCCGCGGTCCTCGATGGCGCCGACCCTCGTCCTCCGCGACGGGGAGCCGCTGCTGGCCGTCGGGTCGCCCGGCGGGGCGAGCATCATCACCACCGTGCTGCAGACCCTGGTCAACCGGATCGACTTCGGGATGACCCTGCCCGAGGCGGTGGCCGAGCCGCGGGCGTCGCACCGGAACCTGGCGGCGGTGAGTGCCGAGCCGCCGTTCATCAGCACCTACGCGGGTGTGCTGGCGCCGTACGCCTACACGCTGAACCCGAGTGGGGACCTCTTCACCAGTGCCGCCGAGATCGGAGCGGTGGCGGCGCTGGAGTTCTACCCGGGCGGTCTGGTGCAGGCCGTGGCCGAGCCGACCCGGCGCGGGGGCGGCTCGGCCGGCGTGGTCCGCCCGCGTCGCTGACCGGCACGGTCGGCCCACCCGCGGTCGGCCGACCCGCGGTCAGGCCGTGACCAGGCCCAGCCCGCGGCGGCCGATCTCGTTCAAGTCGGCCTCGGTGAAGCGGTCCGGCCAGCTCGTCTCGTAGTTCTCGGCCGGGAAGTCCGATGGGCTGGCCCCGGCCAGGAAGGCCTCCCGGACCGAGACGGCGTAGGCCTCGTTCTTGGCGCACCAGGGTGCGGCCGGGATGTACATCACGTTCCCCCAGCCCTGCTGGTTCTGTACCGGGGCGACCGCGTGCACCATGTCGCAGTGCCACCAGACCGAGTCCCCCGGCTGCACGCTGGGGATGGCCGACAGCGCCTCGGTCAGGATCGGGTGCAGTCGCTCGTTCACCGGGAACGTCCGGTTGGGCTGGACCCCGGCCATCTCGTCCTCGGGGACGTCCTCCAGCAGCGGCCGGAGCATCAGGTACGCCATCGCCTTCGGGATCGGCACGGTGTGCAGCACACCCTGGTCGTTGCGCATCTCGCTCAGCGCGGTCCATCCCTGGAACGTGCGGAACGCCGAGCACATGGTGGAGCCCGGGTACTGGGCGGCCTCGGTCCGGTAGGCGGCGTCCCACGGGTCGTAGCTGGCGAAGTCACCAGAGAACAGGTGCCGGAAGTGCTGCTGGTAGCCCTCGGTCATCCACAGGTCCAGCGTGCCGGGGTCGAGGTGGGTGCCCAGGCCGCTGGAGTCCGCACCCGGCGGCCGGCGGCGGATCCGGTCCGGGTACAGCGTGTCCACGTCCGGGTCGAACCAGCTGCGGCCCTCCGACTCGTGGGTCCATTGCGCGTTCAGGAACCCCTGGACCTCGGCCATCCGCGGGTGCTGCCGCGCCTCCATCTGCGAGGCCGACCAGTAGATGGGGTAGATCTCCGGCTTCGACATCTCCAGGGTGCCGAAGAAGTCGTCGGCCGGCCCGGTGTAGGCGTCGAAGAAGTGGTTGTCGTCCACGTAGGCCACGGCCGCGGCGTCCCAGGCCTCGGCCTGACCCCGGTCGAAATGACCGCGGACGACCGCACAGCCCCGTCGCTTCAGCAGCGCGAGCTGCTCGGCGCTGACCGTGCCGGCCTGGATGTCGGCGAAGTCGATCACCGGCCAGACCTCCTCGCCGCGCTCCCGGGCGGCCACGATGTCGGCCGTCTCGGCCCGGAGGAAGTCTTCGATCTCGGCGACCACCTCGGCCACGGAGCGGCCGGAGGCCTCGATCCGGGCGCGCAGGGCCGCCTTGATCTCGCGGGTGGCGGCCGGGATGTCCTCGGGGATGGTCTCCCAGTGCGGAAGACCGGTGAGCGGGCTGATCGGGGTGCGGCTGGGCGGGGTCATCGTCGTCCTCCGGTGGGTCGAGGGAGTTTTGGTTAGGACTCCTGGTAGAAGTGACCTCAGCATAGGACAGAACCGGGATAAACTGCAAGGGTTCCTTACAGATATTCTGGGACGAGAGGACCGACGATGACACAGGACCCTCCTGGCCCGACCCTGCCGCGGCTGACCCTGGTCCGCGAGACCACCGACCGGCTCGTGGTGGAGCGACTGCTCACCGACGGTGAGCTGACCCGCGCCGCGCTGGCCAGCCGGACCGGGATCTCCAAGCCGACCGTCTCCGAGGCGGTCCGCCGGTTGGTGGCGGCGTCGGTCCTGGTCGAGTCAGGAGCGGGGCCGAGCGGGCGCCGCGGCCCGTCGGGGACCCTGTACGGACTGCGCTCCGACGTCGGCGTGGCCCTTGCGGCCTCGGCGGGCCCGGGCGGGGTGGTGGTCGAGATCCATGACGTCCGGGGAACCCGGATCAGCCGGCGACGGCAGGCTGTACCCTCCCCCACCACCGCGGCCGAGCTGGAGCCGGTGCTCCGCCGGGAGGTCGAGGCGGCCGTCCGCGCCGCCCCCGGGCCGGTGCTGGCTGCCGGCCTGAGCGTGGCCGGCCCGGTCGAGAAGACCGACGGCCGGCTGGTGCACCTGCCGGACTCGCCCTTCCTGATCGATGAGCTCAGCCCGCGCCCGCTGCTGGCGGACCTGCTGGGGAAAGGGGCGGAGGTGCTGCAGGTCGACAACGATGTGAACTGGGCGGCGCTGGCGGAGCACCACGAGGGCAGCGCCACCGATCTCGACGACTTCTGCTTCTGCTACCTGGGGCCCGGCATCGGCGCCGGCCTGGTCACCGGCGGGCAGCTGCTCCGCGGCCACCGGGGGCTGGCCGGCGAGCTGGCCCACGTCCGCACCGTCGGCCCGGACGACCGCGCGCTCCGGCTGATCGAGTGCCTGCGGACCTGGGGCCTGTTGCGGCCGGGGTCAGCGGCGATCGACGTCGACCGGGTGGTCGACCTGCTGGCCGGTCGCAGCGCCGCCGACCGGCGGCTGACGACGGCCCTGGCCCGGGCGGTGGCGGGTGCCCTGGCCTCGGCGGTCGTGCTGTTGGACCCGGCCGGGGTGGTGGTGGGCGGTCCGTGGGGCGGCGTCCCCGGTTTCGCCGCGCAGGTCGGCCGCGAGCTGTCCGAGCTGGCGCCGGTGCCGACGCAGGTCCGAACCGCCGCGTTCGGCGACGACGCGCCTCTGGTGGGCGCCCGGATCGAGGCGGTCCGGGCCGCCCGGGCGCAGCTGCTGGGCCGCACGCCGTGAGCACGCCGGCTACGCCTCGTCGTGGTCCAGCAGCCCCATCCGGCCGGCCTCGGCCACGATCCGGCGGACGTTCTCCAGCCGACCGCAGTCGGCGTCGATCTGCTGGTTGCGGAGGGTCGCGAACCGCAGTCCGAGGTCGGCCCGGGTCCGCTCGCCAACCTCGGTGCGCGCGGGGTTGAGGATGGTCAGCTCCTCCTCGGTCAGGTGGTGGTTGACCGCGGTGGCCAGCTCCTCCACGGCATCGTCGAACGCCTGGGTATCGGTGCCCTTGAGCTCCAGCACCCCCAGCAGCGCCTCGTGACCCTCGGCGTGCTCCTCGGCTCCGTGCTCGGCCTCGTGGGCGTCGATCGCCTCCCGGCGGCGCAGGGTCGGGTAGACCTCGGCCTCCTCCGCCTCGGCGTGCGCCACGTGCAGCGCCGCGAAGGCGTGCCGGACCGCGTCCCGGTCGCTGCTGCTGTCCCGCAGCTGCCGCAGCAGGTCCTCGAAGCGTCGATGGTCGGCCAGGATCAGCTCCACCACGTCACCGCTGACGGGCCGACCGAGGTCGATGGGGGTCGATGACGTCATGGCCGCACCTTACGCCGTACGCGCGCCGCCCTCCGCGCCCGATCCGCAGCTCTGCCGCGCTCCGGTGGGCAGGAACCGCGCGGCGCTACGGCCTGCCGACCGGGTTGAGCTCCACCCCCGCAGCGCGGGCCGGCGCGGCGTAGGCCGCCGCCAGGGTGTCGAGGGTCTCGTGGGCGTTCAGGCCGCTCGGGTTGGGCACCACCCACAGCTCGGCGCCGGCCACGTCCTCCCGCTGACGGCCGGCCGCGGCGCTCGGCCGCCCGAACGCCGTCCGGTACGCCGTCACACCGGCCACGGCCACCACCCGCGGCCGGTGCTCGGTGACGAACCGGGCCAGCCGCTCGGCTCCGGCGCGGAGCTCCGCCCGGGTCAGCTCGTCGGCCCGGACGGTGGCCCGGTTGACCAGGTTCGTGATGGCGATCCCCCGGCCCGACCACGTACGCCCGGTCCGCGGCCGTCATCCCGGCGGACCGGTCGAGGTCGCGGTCGACGATCCCGGCCCGCCGCAGCGCCGGGTAGAACCGGTTGCCCGGGTGGGCGAAGTGCGTCTGGGTGGCGGCGGTCCACAGGCCGGGGTTGATCCCGACCAGGACCAGCCGGACGCCCGGTCCGACGAGATCGGGCACGCTCGCGTTCCGGAACGACTCCAGCTCGGCCCGGGTGAAGCCCACGGTCAGCCCCCGCCCCCCCCCGTTGCCGCCGCTGACCGCCGCCACGGTCACCGCCGTCATGGTCGCGTTCACCTCGTCGATGGCCTTCTTCACCGCGGCCGCGGCCCAGTCGCCCTCGCTCAGCTCCTTGGCCCGGGCCCTGAGCGCGCCCCGGTCACCGGTCGTGACGACCTTGGTCAGCCGGTTGGTCGCCGCCAGCAGCGCGATCAGCGCGACCGTCCGCTCGGCGGGCGTCTGACCACCGACCAGGGCGCTCTGCAGCCGACCGCGCACCTCCTCCTCGGGCCGCGGATCGACCGTCGGCCAGGACCGGATCCCCAGCACCGCACTCCGCTCCTCGCGCAGCACGCCGCCCTGGACCAGCCGGCCCACCAGCCGCTCGAGCAGGCCCTTGGTGATCCGCTTGCCGGAGAACTCGCTGAGCAGGTCCTTGACCCTGATCCCCTCGCGGTCGGCCAGGTAGCCGAGCGCCGCGTCCAGCTCCGGATGGTCGGTCGGGGTGGTGCTGATCACCTGGACCCGTCCCCGCTGCTGCCGGCCGGCCTCGTGCGGGGTGATCCCGATCCGCTCCCGGAGCGCCAGCTCGACCAGCAGGGCGCCGCCCAGGGCCGGCGCCAGGCTCTCCTTGCCCATCATCCGCCGGCCGGTGTCGTCGTCCAGGCAGAGCAGCAGCAGCTCCTCGGCGATCAGCATGCACCGACCGTACCTGCGCGTGGACGGCAGCAGCCGCCGGCCGGGGCCATGTGCTGGGATGGGCCCATGACGCCCGGGCCCGATCCGTTGCCGGCCCCGCTGGGCTACCCCCTCGCGCAGCACACGCTCGGCAACGGGCTGCGGGTGATCTCCAGCCCGGACCACCAGACGCCGTCGGTGGCGGTGAACATCTGGTACGACGTCGGCTCCCGGCACGAGGAGCCCGGCCGCACCGGCTTCGCGCACCTGTTCGAGCACGTCATGTTCCAGGGCTCGGCCCACGTCGGCTCCGGACAGCACATCGCCTTGATGCAGGCCGCGGGCGCATCCGTCAACGCCACCACCTGGTTCGACCGGACCAACTACTTCGAGACCCTGCCCACCGGCGGGCTGGACCTGGCCCTGTGGCTGGAAGCCGACCGGATGGGCTCGCTGCTCGACGCGCTGACCCAGGACAACCTCGACAACCAGCGCGAGGTGGTCAAGGAGGAGAAGCGGCAGCGCTACGACAACGTCCCGTACGGCGACGTCATGCAGCGGCTGATCGGGCTCACCTTCCCGGCCGACCACCCGTACGGGCACACCACGATCGGCTCGATGGACGACCTGGACGCGGCCACGCTGAACGACGTGCAAACCTTCTTCGCCACCCACTACCTGCCCAACAACGCGGTGCTGTCGATCGTCGGGGACTGCGACACCGAGACCGCGTTCGCCAAGGCCGAGCAGTACTTCGGCGCCCTGCCCGCCGGCCCGACCCCGGCCGACCCCGACCAGACCGCGCTGCCCCCGGTGACCGGCGGGCCGCGGGCCGAGACCGCGGCCGACGTCCCGGCCGATGCCGTCTACCTGACCTGGCGGCTGCCCGCGGTCGGCACCGGCGCCTTCGACGCCCTCGACCTCGCCTTCACCGTGCTCGGCCACGGCCAGACCTCGCGGCTGTACCGCGCCCTGGTCCGGCAGCACCGAGCTGGCCGAGACGGCCTCGGCCAGCACCATGGGGCTGATCGGCGGCACCTCGCTGGGCCTGGCCTCGGCCCGGGCCCGCGACGGTGTGCCGATCGAGCAGGTCGAGGAGACGCTGGTCGCCGAGATCGACCGGCTGGCCACCGACGGGCCGACCCCGGCGGAGCTGCAGCGCGCCAAGGCGCAGTACGAGCGGCACTGGCTGCACGAGCTGGCCCGGATCGACTCCCGCGCCGACGCGTTCTCGGAGTTCGCCACCCTGTACGGCACGCCGCACCCGGTGAACACCCGGGTGGTCGAGATCTCCGCCGTCACGCTGGACGACGTCCGCGCCGCCCTGCGGGACTGGTTCGACGCCGGCCGGCGGACCACCCTGGTCTACCGGAAGGCGGCCCGATGACCGACCCGCTGCGCCCACCGCCGATCGCCCCGCCGGGACCGTGGCACTTCCCGCAGCCCGAGCGTCGCCGGCTCGACAACGGCCTGCAGGTCGTCGCCTACCGGCTGCCCGGCCAGTACGTGATCGCCGCCCATCTGGTGCTCGACATCCCGCTCAACGCCGAGGACCCCGACCAGGAGGGGGTGGCCACCATCTGCGCCCGGACCCTGGACGAGGGGACCCGCAGCCACGCCGGGGAGGAGTTCGCCGAGCTGCTGGAGACCGCCGGGGCCGGCTTCGGCATCGACGTCACGCTGTCGGGGGTGCAGACCGTCCTCGACGTGCCCGCCAGCCGGCTCGACCAGGCGTTCAGGTTGTTCGCCGAGGCCGTCATTGAGCCGGCCCTGGCCGAGGCCGACGTCGAGCGGCACGTGCAGCTCAGGCTGGCCGAGATCGAGCAGGCCCAGGCCAACTCGGCGCAGGTCGCCTCCATCGCCTACCGCCGGGTCGTCTACGACGCCGCCACCCGCGCCTCCCGGATGACCGGCGGGGAGTCCGCCTCGGTGGCCCGGGTCACTCCCGATGCGGTCCGGGCCTTCCACGAGGCCACGTTCGGACCGGCCGGCAGCACCCTGGTGCTGGCCGGTGACTTCGGCCAGGACCCGTTCGCCCTCGCCGAGCAGAGCTTCGGCGGCTGGGCCAACCCCGGGCAGCAGCACACCCCGCACCTGCCGGTCGGCGCCGGCCCTCGGAGCGCCCTGCTGGTCGACCGGCCGGGGTCGGTGCAGGCCGACCTGCGGCTGGGCGGGTTCGGCCCGGACCGGACCGACCCCCGCTGGGCCGACCTGACCGTCGGCTCCTACGCCATGGGCGGGGCCTTCCTGTCGAGGCTGAACGCGGTGCTGCGGGAGGAGAAGGGCTACACCTACGGCGTCCGGATGGCGTTCTCCCCGCTCCGCCAGGGCGGCTCGTACGCCGTGCAGGGGTCCTTCCGTACCGGGGTGCTGGCCGACGCCGTCGCGGAGGCCCTGCGGCTGCTCGACATCGCCGGGCATCCGTTCAGCCGGCGGGAGGTCGACGAGGCGGTCTCCTACTTCACCGGGGTCTCCCCGCTCCGCTACGCGACCGCCGACGGCGTGGCCGACCAGGCCGCGACCCAGCTCGTGATGGGGCTGGGCTCGGACTACGTGGACCGCAGCCTGGCCGACCTGCGGGCCGTGACGCCCGAGTCGGCCACCGCGGCGTACCGGTCGGTGGTGGACCTGGACGCGTTGAGCCTGGTCGTGGTCGGTGAGGCCGCAGTGCTGGCCGAGCCGTTGCGCGGGCTGGGCTTCGACCTGCAGGTGGTCGGTGCCCGGGCCTGACCCCGTCCGCCCCGCCCGGTAGGTTCGCCCCATGCGGTGTCCCGTGGACCAGACCGTGCTGCAGATGAGCGAGCGCAGCGGCGTGGAGATCGACTACTGCCCGACCTGTCGCGGGGTGTGGCTGGACCGGGGGGAGCTGGACAAGATCCTCGACCGGGCCGCGGTGGAGCTACCCGCGGCGGGCCCCGACCCGCGGACCGAGAGCGCCGGCTACCCGCCGCCCCCGCCCGCCTACGGCGGCGGCTACCCCGACGGAGGTCGCGCCGGCGGCTACGACCCGCGGTACAGCGGCTCCGGCCACGACCCGCGGTACGGGCGGAAGCGGAAGAAGAAGTCCTTCCTGGACGAGCTGTTCGACTGAGCCCGCTCGGGCGGGCTCCCCGGGTGCGCCACGTGGGGCGGCCGGCGATGAGTTTCGGCCCGCCCGCCGGTCCACCTGCCCGAAACCACCGGACTGACGAAGGGATCGCCACGTGGCCAGCCTCATCTCCACCCTGTTCATCTCCGCCGACGGCGTCGCCGAGATCGACCCCGACTGGCACTTCCCGTACTTCGACGAGAACATGGGCCGCGCCGTCGGGGAGGACTACGACACCTCCGACGTGCTGCTGATCGGCCGCGAGACCTACGACAGCTTCGCGGGGGCCTGGCCCGCCCGCGAGGCGGCGGGCGGGGAGGACGCGTCGTTCGCCCGGCAGCTGGGGGACCTGCGCAAGGTCGTGGTCTCACGCCAGCCGCTCACGTTCTCCTGGCGCAACTCCGAGCTGGTCGCGGGTGACCTGGTCACGGCTGTCACCGCGCTGAAGGCCGATCCGGACGTCACCGGCATCCTCGTCCCAGGCTCGATCTCGGTGGTGCAGCAGCTGCTGGCCGCCGGGCTGGTCGACGAGCTCCGCCTGCTGGTGCACCCGGTGGCTGCACGGAAGGGTCGCCGACTGTTCGACGACGGCGACAGTCCATACCACCTGAAGGTGCTGGCGACCGAGACGTTCCCGACGGGCGTGATCCGGGTGATCTACGCGCCGACCGCGGCCCCTGCCGCGGTCGGCTACCCGGAGGTCACCGACCAGCTCCCGGAAGCCACGACCTAGGTCTTCCCCCGTCGGCGGGCCGGGTCAGCGGCCGAGCGCTGCCCGGGCCCGCTGCACCGCCTGCTGGGCCTGGCGCATCTTCGCCTGGTACTCGCCCAGGTTCTTTGCGGCCAGCGCCTGGTCGGCGGCGGTGAAAGCCGCCTGGGCCTCGGCCAGAGCCCGGTCGGCAGCCGCGTTCCCCGTGCCGCCCCCGGTGGGCGGGGGCTGGGTGCTGCCCCCGGTGCCGCCCTCCCCGGTGCTGGCCCCCGAGTCGCCCTTGAACACCTGGTCCAGGGCCTGCTGCAGCGTCTCGCCGATGCCCACCGACTGCCCGAACCGCACCATCACGAACTGCAGGGCCGGGTAGGAGCCGCTGCTGCCCTGGCGCTGGGTGTAGACCGGCTGCACGTACAGCAGGCCGCCCCCGACCGGCAGGGTCAGCAGGTTGCCGAAGGTGGCACTGGCCGCGCCCTGGTTGAGGAACGGCCGCAGCCGCTCGGCCACCGCCTCGTTGGTGACCATCGCGTTGGCGGTCTGCCCCGGACCGTCGATCTGGGTGGTGTCCGACATCCGCAGGATCCGCAGCCGGCCGTAGTCCGGGCTGCCGGCGTCGGCGTTCACGGCCATGTAGGCGGCCAGGTTCTGCCGTCCGCGGGGGACGTAGACGCTGGTCAGGGAGAAGATGGCGGACGGGTCGCTGGGCCACTTCACCGACAGGTAGTACGGCGACTCCTTGGCGTTGCTGCTGGCCGAGGCGACCGGGTCCTTGGGCACCTCCCACAGCGCCGACTGCTGGTACCAGGCGCCGGGGTCGGTCATGTGGTACCGGGACAGGATGTCCCGCTGGGCCTTGAACAGGTCCTGCGGGTAGCGCAGGTGGTTCAGCAGGTCGGCCGAGATCGCCGTCTTGGGCTGCACCACGTCCGGGAAGGCCTTGCGCCAGGTCTGCAGCACCGGGTCGGTCTCGTCCCAGGCGAACAGCTTCACCGACCCGTCGTAGGCGTCCACCACCGCCTTGACCGAGTTGCGGATGTAGTTCACGTTGACGTCCGGCTGGGCGACCACGTTGTTGCCCTGGGTGGTGGTCTGGGCGTCGGAGGTCACGTTGTTGAACGCGACCCGCTGGCTGTAGGGGTAGCTGTTGCTGGTGGTGTAGCCGTCGACGATCCAGACGATCCGGCCGTCGACGATGGCCGGGTACGCGTCGCCGTCGGCCTGCAGCCACGGCGCCGCCTTCTGCACCCGCTCCCGCGGCGTGCGGTTGTAGATGATCTTGGAGGCCGAGTTGACCCGGTCCGACAGCAGGATGTTGACGTCGGCGAACTTGGCCGCGTACAGCAGCCGGTTGACTACGTTGCCGATCGGCACGCCGCCCTTGCCGGCGTAGGTGTAGGTCTTGGGGTTGCCGCCCTCACCGCCGCCGGGGGTGTCGAGCTCGATGGCCGGACCGCCCGGCTCGGCCCCGACGATGGAGTAGTCGGTGTGCAGCTCGCCGTAGTAGATCCGCGGCTCGGCCTCGCTCAGCGCGCCGGTGGGTGGGATGTCCTTGGCGATCCACTCGGGCTGCCCATTGGACTGGCGTCTGTTGCCGTAGGCGGCGACCAGACCGTAGCCGTGGGTGTAGACGGTCTTGGTGTTGTTCCAGTTCTTGCCCTCGATCCCTCCCTGGTCGAGCTCGCGGACGGCCACCACGGCGTCGGTCTCGGACTTGCTGATCGTGTACCGGTCGACGTCCAGGGTCTTCGGGAACTGGTAGTAGCCGCGGACCTGCTGGAGCTGCTCGTACGCGGGGCTGACCACCGCGGGGTCGATCAGCCGGATGCCGGGCAGGGCCTCCGCGTCGGAGCGCAGCTGGCCGGCCGTCGCGGTGGTCTTGGCCGAGTAGTCGGTGACCTCGACGTTGTTCACCCCGTACGCCGTGCGGGTGGCGGCGATGTTGCGGGCGATGAACTCCCGCTCCTTGTCGGGCTCGTCGGGCCGGACGCTGAAGTACTGCACGGCGCCCGGGTAGATCACTCCGAGCACGATGGCGGACAGGATCATCAGCGTCAGCCCGATCGTCGGGACGACCCAGCGGCGGAGCACGGCGTTGGCGAAGAAGAGCAGCGCGCAGATCACCGCGATCACGGTCAGGATGATCTTGGCGTTGATGGTGGCGTTGGCGGCGGTGTAGTTGATGCCGGTGAACGGGTCGCCGCCGAGGGTGGTGTTGGAGATCTCCAGGCCGTACTGGTCGAACCAGTACCCGGCGCCCTTGACCAGCACCGCCAGGCCGACCAGCACCGACAGGTGCGCCTGGGCGGCGGGGATGCCGCCGCGGCCGGGCCCGCTGACCCGCAGGCCGCCGGTCACGTAGTGCACGACGGCCGTGGCCACCGCGGCGAAGCCGAGGGCGGCGAACACGAAGGAGAGGACGAACCGCCACCACGGGTAGTCGAACACGAAGAAGCCGAGGTCGATCCCGAACTGGGGGTCGGTCTGGCCGAACGGGGTCGCGTTCCGCCAGGCCAGGAAGGTCTGCACCTGTCCGGCGGCCGCGCCGCCGGCGAACAGCCCGACGACCGTGCCGAGCGCGACGACGATCCAGACGAACCGCGCGTCCAGCACGGCGCGGTAGCGCTCGAGCAGCTGCGCGTTCGGCCCGGTGGCCCGAGGTCCCCGCGGACGCAGCCGGTGCGCCAGGGCCGCGTTCCCGGCCACCACCAGCGCCATCAGCAGACCGAAGGCGACGAACAGCCCGATCCGGGTCAGCAGCATGGTGTTGAAGACGGTGCCGTAGTCGAACGAGCGGTACCACAGCCGGTCGGTCCAGAAGTTGGTGAAGATGGCGAAGGCGACCACCAGGACGGCGACGATCACCAGGGTCGGCAGGATGGCGCTGCGTCGGCCGCTCATCCGGAGGGTGCTCACTCGGTCGTACTCCTCACGCTCGGGTCACGGCCGGATGGCTGACCCGTCGGGGTTGGTCGTGCGGGGTGGGTCGGGCGGGTGGGTCGGGTGGGTCGGGCGGGTGGGTCGGGGGGTCGATGGTGCGGGGTGTCATGAAAGGGTATGCGCCAGGGCCAGGGCCAGCCCGGGCACGAGGTCGTCGGCGGAGAGAAGTTCACCGGGTTGTGATGCGACCCGGGCCACCCCGTGCCGGGCCCCGGAGCGGTCCGCACCCACCACGATCCGGACGTCCTGACGCTGCGGGTGCTCGTGCACGTAGTCGGCGGCCGCGGTCTCCCCGGCGGGCAGCTCGTCCTCCAGGCCGGCCGGCAGGAAGGACCGTTCGACGCTCACCGCACAACCCTGCACGGTATCCGGCCAGGCCACCCGGGCCAGATCATCGAGCAGGTCCGGCCCGGCGGTGAACCCCTCCTGCTCGACGGCGGTGAGTGCGTCGGCGGGACCGCCGGCCGTGCTCCCCCGCAAGCCCAGCTCGGTTGCGAGCCGCGGCTCGGCGGCCAGCAGGTCGTCGGTCCGGACCAGCGCGAACAGCCGGGCGGGCTGGTCCCAGCCGGCGGTGCCGACGTGCCGCTCGAGGTCGGCCAGCGCGGCCACCAGCGCGTCGGAGGCCGGCCGCGGGGCGTCCGGGGCCGTCACGGGCACCGCGGCAGCTCGGCGCCCGGACCGGCGGTGGTGAAGGCCCGGGTGGCGTCGATCGCCTCCGCCAGGGTGGCCACCCGGATCAGGCTGAGGTCGCTGCTGACCCCAGCCAGGTCGCCACAGTTGGCCGCGGGCACCAGGAAGCCGGTGGCCCCGGCTTCCTCCGCGGAGGCGATCTTCTGCTGGATGCCGCCGATCGCCCCCACGTCCCCGTCGGGGGTGATCTCCCCGGTGCCGGCCAGGTGCCGGCCGTCCAGCAGCGCCCCCGGGGTGATCTTGTCGTAGATGGCCAGGGCGAAGACCAGGCCCGCGCTGGGTCCGCCGAGCTGTTGGCCGAGGTCGAAGCGGATCCGCGGCTGGTAGCTGAAGCCGCGGCCCAGGTTGATCCCCACCACCGCGGTGTCGGGCTGGGCGGTGGACTGGATGGCGGTGACCACCACGTCGGTGCGGACCCGGTTGCGCAGCACCACGAACCGCACCCGCTCCCCCGGCGCATGGGTGCGGATCTGGCGGCCGACCGCGACGATGTCCGGGGTCGGGACCCCGTCGACCGACTCGACCAGGTCACCGGGCACCAGCCGCTGGTAGGCCGGGCCGCCGATGGTCACCGAGGCCACCGCCGGCATCTCCGAGACGGGCTCCCCCGCGGCCCGCAGCGCGGCGACGACGGCCTCGTCCTGGGCGGTCTCCATCATCTGCTGCTCCTCGGCGCGGACCTGGTCGGCAGTGCGTCCGGGACGGTAGACCACGTCCCGGGGGAGGGTGTCCCGGCCGGGTCGGAAGTGAGCGATCAGGGCTTCCGGCAGGGTCAGCCGGGAGTCGGCCGCGGTGCCCGAGACGATGGTCAGGTCGAGCTCACCGCTGGTCGGGTAGGTCGTGATGCCCTCCACGGTGATGATCGGCTGGTTGTCCACGGTGGAGAGCACGTTCTCGGTGCCGCCGGGGCTCCACACCACGAACGGGACCGGGACCACGGCCAGCAGCACCGCCAAGGCCACGAAGACCAGCGCCGACACGAACGCCGTCCAGGTCTGGCGGGTCACGGCAGACCCACCCAGGAGGTCTCCCCGGAGGTGAAGCGCTGCTCCTTCCAGATCGGCACCTCGGCCTTCAGGTCGTCGATCAGCTGGGCGCAGGCCGCCAGGGCGGGGCCCCGGTGGACGGCCCCCACCGCGACCACGACGGCCAGGTCGCCGACCTCCAGGTGCCCGACCCGGTGCTCGACGGCCACGGCCAGCACCTCGTGCGCCGCGGCCACCCGCTCCGCGCAGGCGCGCAGCTGCTGGGCCGCCGACGGATGGGCGGTGTAGTCCAGGGAGACGACGTCGGCGTCCTCGTCGCGGTCGCGGACGACGCCGACGAACAGCCCGACACCGCCGACCGCGCGGTCGCCGACCAGGGCCAGCAGGCGGTCGACGCTGAGCGGGGTGTCGACCACCTGGGCGAGGCGGACCGGGTCGGGCATGCCGGAAACCCTACCCAGGACGGTGGGGCCGGGCCGCGTCACGACAGTCCGGGCGGCCCCGCGCCGGGGTTGCGCTGACAGCGATCAGCCAGCCGTACCCCAGCCGCGGCCCGGCCAGCGCGCGTACGGTTGGCTACCAGGGCCTCTCTCCAGCCACCTCTGAACTTCTGACCCGAGGAGCAGTCCCATGGCCGACGAACGGCACCCCGGATCGTCCGATCAGCCGGACGACGACACCCCGGGTGACGACACCCTGGGCGAGTCGCGACCCGACGCCGGCGCCGGCCGCGGCGACCCGGCCCCGCCCGGGCCCGTCCCCCCCGGTTTCGCGTCCCGGAAGAACCCGCCGAACCCGCCCCGGCCGGAGCCGGGCCAGCCGGGCTCCGGGGATCCGCAGAACCCGTTCGAGGCGTTCCTGTCCTCCTTCGGCGGCGGAGGCGACATGAACGCGCTGATGGGCCAGCTGCAGAACGCCTTCTCCATGCTGGGCGGGTCCGGCGGCCTGTTCGGCCGTCCGGCCGGCGACGCCGGTTCGGGTGTGAACTGGGAGATCACCAAGGACACCGCCCGCAAGACGGTGGCCGGGCTCGGACCCGACCCGACGCCCGACGCGGCCCAGCAGCGGGCCCTGACCGAGGCGGTGTCGATCGCCGAGGTGTGGCTGGACCAGGCGACCGGCTTCCCGCGGGTCAGCAGCACCGTGACCGCGTGGGCCCGGGCGGAGTGGATCGAGAAGACGCTGCCGGTCTGGCGGCGGCTGGTGGAGCCGGTGGCCAGTCGCATCGCCGACGCGATGGAGGGGGCCCTGAGCCTCGGTGGCGAGCAGGGCGCCGAGGCCATTCCCGGGATGGCCGGGATGGAGCAGATGCTCCGTCCGATGCTGCGGACCTCCGGCGCCAGCATGTTCGGCCTGCAGCTCGGTCAGGGGCTGGGCCGGCTCGCCACCGAGGTGGTCGGCGCGACCGACATCGGCCTGCCGCTGAGCGAGCCGGGACACGTGGCGCTGCTGCCCACGAACGTGGCCGCCTTCGGCGAGGGGCTGGAGCAGTCCGACACCGACGTGACCCTGTACCTCGCGCTGCGGGAATGCGCCCGACAGCGGCTGTTCGCCGCCGCGCCGTGGCTGCGGGAGCAGATGCTCGCGTTGGTCGAGCAGTACGCCCGCGGGATCACCATCGACACCTCGGCCCTGGAGGAGGCGGTCGGTCGAATCGACCCGAACAACCTCGCCGAGCTGAGCGAGACCATCGAGGGCGGCCTGTTCGAGCCGCAGAAGACACCGGAGCAGCTGGCGACCCTCGAGCGGTTGGAGACCATGTTGGCGCTGGTGGAGGGGTGGGTGGACGACGTGGTCACCCAGGCCACCGCGCGGTGGATGCCGGCCGCGGTGCCGCTCGCCGAGACCGTCCGGCGGGTCCGGGCCACCGGCGGGCCGGCCGAGGCCACCTTCGCCACCCTGGTCGGGCTGGAGCTGCGGCCGCGCCGGCTGCGGGACGCCGCGAACCTGTGGGCGGCGCTGCGCGAGGTCCGCGGCACCGAGGGTCGCGATGCCGCCTGGTCCCACCCGGACCTGCTGCCCACCACGGCGGCGCTGGACGACCCGCTGGGGTACGTCGCCGACGACGACTCCGCCCCGGCCGCCAACGACGACTTCGATGCTGCACTGGCCGAGCTGCTGGACTCCGAGGACCGGCGCGAGAACCCGGGCAACGACGACCCGCCGGCCGAGCCGCGGTGAGGGATCGGCTCACCGAGACCTGTCGAGCCGGGCTGCAGGACTGGCGTCCGGCTGACCCCGCACAGCGGCGGCTGCGGGCGGACTACCTGCGCCACCTGGACACCCGGGAACGGCCGTGGGCCCGCGAGTGCACGGGTGCGCACCTGACCGCCAGCGCGCTGGTCTGCGACCCGCCGCGGGGCCGAGTGCTGCTCACCCTGCACGCCCGGCTCGGGCGGTGGCTGCAGACCGGGGGCCATCTCGAGGCCGGTGACGCGGACCTGCCCGCCGCCGCCCTGCGCGAGTCGACCGAGGAGAGCGGCCTGGCCGGGCTGCGGATCGACCGGGTGCCGCTCCGGCTGGACCGGCACCAGGTGCCGTGCGGGCCGGTGTCGCCGACCGACCACCTGGACGTGCAGTTCCTCGTCGTGGCCACCGGGGACGAGCCGCCCGTGGTCAGCGCGGAGTCCTCCGACGTCGCCTGGTTCGATGTGGCGGCGCTGCCTGACGTCGACGCCTCGGTGCTCCGGCTGGTCGAGGCCGCGGCGGACCGGATCGCCGGGGGCGCAACTGGTTCGGCCGGTCAACGCAGCCGGACCGGGACGCCGTGGTCTCCGGCGGTGCCGATCAGGCGCGGTTGAGCGGGGCGGCCGTCGCCCGGCCACCAGCGGGTCCGCACCTCCGGCTGCTCGTCGGGCCGCCGACCGGCGTACTCCATCCCCACCTGCGCCAGCGGCCGGCGGGTGCTCGCCTCGGCCAGCACGGCCTCGAACGCCGCGCGCTCGGCGGCCGACCAGTACAGCTGGGTGATCGAATGCCAGACCACCGGGAGCGGCCCCGCCGGCACGGCGTCCAGCTGACCGCCGAGCCAGGCCGACGCGGCCGCGGCGTCCACCGGGGCGGGACCGCGCCCGGCCACCTCCAGGGCGGCCGCCAGCCGCGCATGCCGTTCGAGGTCGAAGGGCCAGACGAAGGAGGTGAGCAGCAGCCGGCCGGCGTCGGTGGTCGGGTCAACGGGGTCGAGGTCGCACCCGCCCCGATCGACGACCCGGAACGGGGCCGGCTGAACCGCGCCTCCGATCGCGTCGGCGAGCAGCACCGGTGAGTCGGGCGGGCCGTACCCCCAGCCGTCGCCGGTGAACCGGAAGCGGTCGAGCAGCAGGTTCAGCCCGGCGCTGGCGCCGACCTCGAGCAGCACGATGTCGGCGGTCCCGGAGCGGTGGACCAGGTCGAAGAGCCCGGCCAGCAGCGCCGCCGAGCGACCCACCTCGTTGGTCTGTGGGGGCACGGCGAGGGCTTCGTGCAGCTCGGCGACGTGGCGGCCCATGGTCGCCCGCAGCACCGGCCAGGCGTCGGCGGCCGGGGCCGAGCCGCCCAGGCACGGGTAGTACGGCCGGAGCTCGTCGGCCCGCCCGGTCAGCACGATCCGGAACAGCCCGGCCAGCAGCCGCAGCTGCAGGGCCGAGCCGGTCGGTGCGTCCTCGTAGCCCCGGCAGATCGCCCGGACCGGGCCGCCGGTATCCCAGTCGTCGGCCATCCCGCGCAGGGCGAACCCGTACAGGTGGGTGCGATCGCCGGCGTGGGTCCGGAACCGGTCCGCCAGGGTGGCGCCGGTGTCGAACCCGGCCATCAGCTGCCCCGCCCGCCCAGCGGCCGCCCGGACAGGACCGCCCGGGTCTGCTCCCAACCCTCCAGACCCGGGTCCAGGTGGTCGGTCGCCGCCGGGGTGCGGAGCCGGTGCCACGCCGGCCCCTGGGCCAGCAGCCGGCGGCGGGGCGCCCGCGGCCGGAGCAGCTCGGTCGGGTCCTGGTCCAGCGTCAGGTCGTCGGGCAGCCACGCCGGCCACGGCAGCCGAACCCCCAGGGCCGCGCAACCGGGGCCGCCGGACTCCGGGGCCACCACGACATCGGCGTGCAGCAGCGCCTTGAACACCTTGGCCAGCACCAGACCGGGCAGGTCGGGGACGTCGGCGGGTACGACCACGAGCTCGTCGAAGCGGTCCGCGACGGCGTCGGCGACCGCCCGGACCGAGCGCGTCGCGGGCAGCAGCAGCGAGCCCGGCCAGAGCAGCTCCGCGGTACCGCCCTCCCCCGCGATACCCGCGGCGACCTGCTCCAGGTCGGCCAGCACCTCGTAGCTGTCGGCCAGCGCGGCCGCCGCGAGCTGCTGGGAGTCGATGCCCGGCGGCGGCACCGCCCGGTGCCCGGCGAGCACCACGGCCAGCCGCCGCCGGTCGGCCGGCCCGGCGGCGGCACGCGCCAGTCGCCCCGTCAGTCGCCCCGTCAGTCGCCCCGTCAGTTGACATCGTCGGCCGGCCCGTCGCCGTCGGGGGACGGCTCCTCGCTGCGGCCCTGCCCGGCCAGGTAGCCCTCGAGATAGCCCCGGGCCCGCGCCGCCCCCGGGTAGCGGTCGACCAGCGACCAGAACCAGGCCGAGTGGGTCGACTCGACCAGGTGCGCCAGCTCGTGGACGAGCACGTAGTCGACCACCCAGGACGGCATCGGCTGCAGCCGGTGCGACAGCCGGATGGCTCCCGTGCTCGGCGTGCAGGAGCCCCAGCGCATCCCCTGGTTGCTCACCCAGGCCACCGAACGCGGCTCCACCGGCGCCCCGACGGCCGGCTCGAGGTGGCGCCGGGCGAGGGCCGCGGCACGGCGGGCCAGCTCGGCGTCTCCGCGCGGTGCGGTGCCGCGCGACTCGCGGGCCAGCACCTTGCGGACCATCTCGTCCACGTAGCTGCGCTCGTCGGCCTTCGACATCCGCTGCGGGATCAGCACCACGATGGTGTCGCGCTCGCGGTAGGCCGTGACCGTCCGTCGGCGACGAGGGCTGCGTCGGACCTCCACCCGCGGCTCCGGCGGCGATCCCGCCCTGTCCGCGGGCCCTGGACCAGCCCGCTGCCCGTCCTCCGCTGCCATCACCCGTCCCGGCTCCGTCGTCGCACCGACCCCTCCCGACCACCACCCGGCCGGCCGGCCGGCCCGCGGACAACCTACGCCCCGGACGGCGGGCCGACGCTGCGTCGGCCCGCCCCGGCGCGTCCGGCTGCGGACCTCCGGCCCCGGAAGCCGCGCCGGACACGGGCTTCGGGCGTGCGGCCGGCGCACTCCCCGGCCGCGCGGACCAGACCAGGTGTCGCAGAGGTTTCCACACGGCATCGTCCAGGTGACGAGCGCGTGACGCCCGGCCGTCCACATCCCGACCCGGCGGGTTACACACACTGTCCACACGGTTTTCCACACCAGTGGACATCTACGGGGACGTCGGCGGTCCCACCGGCGGGCCCGGCCGGCTGGGGGGTCACGTTGACGGGCCCGCGCTCCAGGGCATACGTTCGGCAGCACGAAACCTCCAGACGGTCGGTCCGCTCGCAGGGGAAGGCAAGCGGCGCCGATGCTCCTGGAGGTTTCGTCTTTCCCGGCCACGCCGGTCACCGCCGGGTCCGACCCGCCGCGACCCCCGTCGCGTAGAGTGACCGGCGACCACGCTCCGGGACTGGGAAGAGACCCGAGCAGATGAGCTAGGAGAGAGCATGGCGGAGACCTACAGCGGCGAGTTCTACTGCGTGAAGTGCAAGGAGAAGCGAGAGGCCTCCGGCGAGGTCCAGGTGAACGACAAGGGCACCAGGATGGCCAAGGCCAAGTGCCCGGTGTGCGGCACGAACCTGAACCGCATCCTCGGCAAGGCCTGACCGGCCGAGGAGACCACACGCCTGAGCGGTCGTCGCCGGCAGATCTGACGCGAGCTGACGACCGCCGTGGGGGCAGCCGGAGCACCGGCTGCCCCCGACGCATGTCCGGGCGCGGACACCGACCGCCCCGCGCCGCCTGTGGACAGCCGGTCCGGCGCGCGCCCGAAGGTCGAGACTGTCCGGGTGCAGCCAGCCCCATCCGATCGGTCGGCGGGCCCCCCGCCGCAAGCCCGGCCGTGGCTGCGTCCCGACGCCCTGCTGCTGCAGCGGGCCGGGGGCCGGCTGCAGATCGGGACGGACAGCCGGGCCGTGGTGGCCGACGATCCCGAGGGGGACCTGGCGGCGGCCCTGCGGCGCTGCGACGGCGCCCGGGGCTGGCCGGAGATCGCGGTGGCCCGGCCCGGCGGGGGCGCCCAGGCCCTCAGCCGCCTGCTGACCGCGCTGGTGGACGGCGACCTGGCCCGATGGCAGCCGCCGGCCCTGCAGGCGGTGACCGTGCGCCTGGTCGGGGCCGGCACCCTCGGAGCCACGCTCGGACGCCTGCTGCTGACCCGGTCGGGACTGGCCCTGTACGTGGTCGACGACGACCCGCCCGACCCCGACCTCTACCCGCTGACCACCGCCGGGACGCAGGCGGAGGCCTTCCGCGCCCGGACCGCCGCCGACCGGCCCGGTGCGGTCCGGGTCGGCCGGCACTGGTCCAAGCCCGAGGGGGACGCCGTCGCCCTGACGGTGCTGGCAGCGAGCACCGCCGAGCCGGATCGGGCGGTGGCCGACGGGCTGCTGCGCGGCGACCAGCCGTACCTCGTCGTCCGGGCGCTGCCCGGTGGGGCGGTGGTCGGTCCCCTGGTGGTGCCCGGCCGCACCTGCTGCCTGCGGTGCACCGACCTGACCCGCCGCGACCGCGACGCGGAGTGGCCGACGCTGCTGCGCCAGCTGTCCGGTCACCGGCTGCGGCCGGAGCCGGTGGCCACCGCCTGGGCGGCCGCGGTCGGAGCCAGCCAGGTGCTGGGGTTCCTGGAGGGCTGCGGCGGGGAGTGCCTGTCCTCGACCGTCGAGCTGACCGGGGCCGACCGGCGGACCCGCTGGCGGCGCTGGCCGGCCCACCCCGCGTGCGGATGCCATTGGTGACCGCGGTCCGGCGTCCCGGTGCTCGTTGGTGCTCCTTGGCAGAATGTGGCCATGAGTGACGACCGGGACTCGATGGCCCGGTCGGCGTTCCGTCGGGGGATGAAGCTCGCCTCGCTCCCGCTCGGGTTCGCCGGCCGTGCGACGGTCGGGCTCGGCAAGCGGATCGGCGGCGCCCAGGCGGAGGACGTCTCCGAGCAGATGCAGCAGCGGGCGGCCGAGCAGCTCTTCCGGGTCCTCGGCGAGCTCAAAGGCGGCGCGATGAAGTTCGGGCAGGCGCTCAGCCTGTTCGAGTCAGTGCTGCCCGATGACATCGCCGCCCCGTACCGGGAGCACCTGGCCCGGCTGCAGGACTCGGCCCCGCCGATGCCGACCTCGCGCGTCCACGCGGTGCTGGCTCGCGAGCTCGGCCCCGACTGGCGGGACGCGTTCAGCTCCTTCGAGCCCCGACCTGCCGCCGCGGCCTCCATCGGCCAGGTGCACCGCGCGGTCTGGCACGACGGCCGGGAGGTGGCGGTCAAGGTCCAGTACCCCGGCGCGGACGAGGCCCTCCGCTCGGACCTGCGTCAGATCGGTCGGCTGTCCAAGGTGATCGCCCCGCTGGCCGGCGGGATGGACGTGAAGCCGCTGATCGAGGAGATGACGGCCCGGGTCACCGAGGAGCTGGACTACGCCCTGGAGGCCGCGGCCCAGCAGCAGGCCGCGGACGGCTTCGGGGGCCATCCGGAGTTCTGTATCCCCGCCGTGCTGACCCACAGCCGCCGGGTCCTGGTCAGCGAGTGGCTGGAGGGTCCGTCGCTGTCGGTCGCCGCCCGGGACGCGGCGCCCGCCGAGCGCAACCGGATGGGTCTGCTGTACGTCCGGTTCCTGTTCGCCGGACCGAGCACGGTCGGCCTGCTGCATGGCGACCCGCACCCCGGCAACTTCAAGATCATGTCCGACGGCCGGCTCGGGGTGGTGGACTTCGGGCTGGTCGCCCGGATGCCGGCCGGGCTGCCGGCCGCCATGGGCCAGATCCTCCGGATCGCCCAGGTGGGCAACGCCGAGCAGGTGAAGGCGGGGCTGATGGCGGAGGGCTTCGTCGACGCCCACGTCGACGCGCAGGACCTGCTGGACTACCTGGCCCCGTTCGTGGAGCCCACCGCGGAGCGGGAGTTCCAGTTCACCCGGGAGTGGATGCGCGAGCAGTTCCTCCGGGTCCGGGACCCCCGGACCTCCGGCGGGGTGGCCATGCAGCTCAACCTGCCGCCGGACTACCTGCTGATCCACCGGGTGTGGCTCGGGGGCCTGGCCGTGCTCTCCCAGCTCAACGTACGGGCCGCGTTCGGCGGTGTGCTGCAGGAGTTCCTCCCCGGCTACGCCGCAGCGGCCTGAGGCGGGCGGCGTGCGGAGTCAGGGCGAGGAGATCCCGGGCAGCCCCCCGGCCGCGCTGTGCCGGCTGCGGCCGGGGACCCGAGCAGGGTGCGGCCGTGACCGCCGACGGAGCTCCGTGGACCTGGAGCCGTTCCGTCGACGCACACGGCCGCACCCTGCTCTGTCCCGGCTGTGCCCGGGAGCACGCGCGCAGCATCGAGGCGCAGCTCGACACCGACTGGTGGTGAGGCAGGCGGTGCGGCTGGTGCGAGGCGCGTGGCGGCTCAGCCACGGCTCATCACAGGGCCCGCCCGAGCCACAGCCGTACGGCGTGGTAGACCCGACCGCCGAGTCCGACGCCGTCGCCGAGCGTCCTGGTCGCCCCGGCGCCGCCGGCGGCGCTCACGCCGCCACCGGCTCGGGCAGCGGGTGCTTCCGCGGACGGCCCCGCGGCCGCTTGCGCGCCACGACGACGCCCGCGACCAGCAGCTCCCCACCCCAGACGCCCCACGGTTCGCGCCGCTCCAGCGCCCCGGCCAGGCAGGCCTGGCGGACCGGGCAGTCCCGGCACAGCGCCTTCGCCGCCTCGACGTCGGCGGGTGACTCGGCGAAGAACAGGTCCGGGTTCCCCAGCCGACACGGCAGCTCGTCCCAGCTGACCGACGCCGGCGCCACCGGCGCCAACGTCGTTCCTGTGTTGTTCATCTCGGCCAACTTCTCTTCCTGACCGCCCGGGTCGGGCGGTTCGGTTTCTGGGCCGGGAAACACGAAGGCCGTGATTCCCGGTGTCTGGGAGATCACGGCCCTGAGGCGGTCGGTGCTGTCTACACCGGACTACACAGGGGTGGTCCCAGACGGGTGGAGAACGTGTCGGTGGCATCGATGCCGCAGTGGCGGTCGCTCCGACCGACGGTCCAGGCCTGGGCCTGGACGTCTCCCTGGACGCGGTGCATGCCCACTCCGGACAGAGCGGTGCCCCGGCCCGGGGCGGCGGCGACAGCCGACGGCGTGAGGAGTCGGACGCGGGCGACACGCGAGGTCACCGTGGCGTACGTCTCGTCGACGCGGCTCAGCGTGGTGGTCTCCATCGTGCGGCCCTCCTCTCGGTCTCGTGCCGGCTCCCGGCAGGCGCCGAGAAACACAGGTCTGTGTGTGGTCCTGTCAGGCTAGAAGAGTCGTCCGGCTCCGGGGCAAATACTTTTCGGCGCGAATTCCGATCTTTTTCTGCCACCCCGGCCGGCGGCTCCGCCTCGGCGATGATCGCCAGCACGTGCTCGCCGTACTTCGCGACCTTGCCGGTGCCGATCCCCTGCACCTTGATCAGCTCGGCGGGCGTGCGGGGCCGCGCCTCCGCGATCGCCACCAGGGTGGCGTCGGTGAACACGCAGTAGGCCGGCAGGCTGGCCTCGGCCGAGGTCTGCTTGCGCCACTCCTTGAGCATGATCATCGTGTGCTCGTCGTAGGTCGCGGGGCAGTCGGCGTGCCGGCCGATCTTGCGCTCGGCGGCGTCGTTGAGGGCGTGCCCGCAGGAGCGGCAGTGCGCCGCCAGCACCGATCCGCGGGCCCGCCGGGTGGCCGGCTGGGCCAGCCGGGCGCGCGACGGTCTCGGGCAGCACGGGGTCCAGGAACCGCGAGGGCTTGCGCACCGACGACCCGCCGTGCCGGGTCCGGGACCACGAGACCCGGAGGTGCTCGCGGGCCCGGGTCACCCCGACGTAGAGCAGCCGCCGCTCCTCGGCGACCTGCTCCGGCGTGCTGGCCAGCACGAACGGCAGCGAGCCCTCGTGGATGCCGAGCAGGGCCACCCCGTCCCACTCCAGACCCTTGGCCGAGTGCAGCGTGGAGACGGTCACCCCCTGCGCCACCGGCGCGTGCTGGGCCTCGGCCCGCCGCTCCAGCTCGGCCACCACCGCGGCCAGGTCCGGCGGGGCGTCGGCCCGGGCGGCGACGAGGTCCTCGGCCACGCTGAGCAGCGCCGCCAGCGACTCCCAGCGCTCCCGGAGCGCACCCGAGCCGTCCGGCGGCTTGGGTGTCCAGCCGAGCGAGCCGAGCACGGCCTGGGCCTGCTCCACCGCACCCGGGGCGTCCAGACCGTCCACGGCGGCGTCTCCCCCGGCCCGGACCTGGGCCCGCAGGGCGAGCAGCGCCTGCCGCACCTCGGGCCGCTCGTAGAACCGCTCCCCGCCCCGGACCAGGTACGGGATGCCGCGCTCGGCCAGCGCCTGCTCCACCGGCGGCGACTGGGCGTTGATCCGGAACAGCACGGCCATCTCCCGGTACGCCACGCCGTCGGCGGCCAGGCCGGCCAGCCACTCGGCCACCCCGGCGGCCTCGGCGGCCTCGTCGGCGGCCTCCACGAACACCGGCGGCGGACCGGTGGGGCGTTGGGCCTGCAGCGTCACCGCGGTCAGCCCGCGGCCGCCGGCCGTCGTCATCAGCCCGTTGGCCGTCGCCACGACCTGGGGGGTGGAGCGGTAGTCCCGGACCAGCCGGACCACGGTGGCGTCGCGGTGCCGGTCGGCGAAGCCGGTCAGGAACCCGGCCCGGGCCCCGGCGAAGGAGTGGATGGTCTGCGCGGGGTCGCCGACCACGCACAGGTCGCCCCGGTCGCCGCGCCACAGGTCGAGCAGGGCCTGCTGCAGCGGGCTGACGTCCTGGTACTCGTCGACGACCAGGTGCCGGTAGGTCCGCTGCACGGCCTCCCGGACCTCGTCGTGCTCGGCGATCAGGGCGGCCGCGCACAGCAGGATGTCCTCGAAGTCGATCCGCCCGCGGTCCCGCTTCGCGTCCTCGTACCCCGCGAAGACCCGGGCGATGGTCTCGGGGTCCAGGGAGGCGACACTGCGGCCCTGCGCCGCGGCCACCCGCGGGTAGTCCTCGGCGGAGGTGTTGCTGACCTTGGCCCAGGAGATCTCCCCGACCAGGTCCCGCAGCCGGGCCGTGTCGACGCGGACCCGCAGCCGGCTGGCCGCCTCGGCCACCAGCGACATCCGGTTGTCGAGCACGGCGGGCAGCTCCCCACCGTGCACCTGCGGCCAGAAGTACTGCGCCTGCCGCAGGGCGGCGGAGTGGAACGTCCGGGCCTGCACCCCGCGGGCGCCGAGCTGCTGCAGCCGGCCCCGCAGCTCACCGGCCGCCCGGGTGGTGAACGTCACCGCCAGCACCGAGGTCGGGGCGTAGCGGCCGATGGCCACCCCGTAGGCGATCCGGTGCGTGATGGCCCGGGTCTTGCCGGTGCCGGCTCCCGCGATCACCACCACCGGGCCGCCGAGACTGGTGGCGACCGCCCGCTGCTCCGGGTCGAGGGCCTCGAGCAGCGCCTCGGGGTCGCGGGTGTCGGCGGGCATGCGGCCCACCCTAACCAGCGCGGCCGACAACCACGGGACGTGCCGGGCGCGCCTGTGGACGGTGCCCGGGCGGGACGGTCAGCGCCGCCGGCGCCACGGCCCGGTGATGGCCAGGGTCGCCCCGAAGCTGGGCGACTGGATGTTGGTGAACAGGATCCGACCGTCGGCGCTGAAGGCCGGCCCGCAGAACTCGCCGTCCTCGCGGTGGTCGTTGCGGGCCAGCGGGTACGGGTCGCCGCGGCGGCCGATGCCGACCAGGTGGTTGGTGCCCTCACCGTCCTCGGCCACGATCAGCCCGCCGTGCGGGGAGACCGTGATGTTGTCGGGTCCGTCCCAGGTCCCCTCGGCCTCGGGCTGGGGGTTGAGGCCGAACCGGGTCTTGAGGGTCACCGTGCGGTCGATCGGGTCGTAGAACCAGACCTGGCCGTCGTGCGCGTTCAGGCTCCCGTCCCCGAGCGCCTCCGGGCGCGCGAAGCTGGACACGAAGTAGACGCCGCCGTTGCCCCACCACTGGCCCTCGAGCTTGCGCGAGCGGGTGATCGGCCCGGCGTAGGTCTTCTGCAGGCGGGTGGAGTCGGTGGTGGCCAGCCGGTCCGGGACGTCCACCCAGCGCACCCGGTAGCGGGTGCCCACCTCGGTCGCCTCCGACAGGTCGGTGACCGGGTGCCGACCCCGGTCCCGGTAGCAGCCCATGGCCTGCAGCCGGCCGGCCCGCGCGCCCTCGGCCCGCTCCAGCTCGACCAGGGCGCCGGTGTGCCCGGTGAACCCCGCCGGCGGCACCCAGCGGTAGTACAGGCCGTTGGGGGTGACCGCGTCCTCGGTCAGGTAGATGGTGAGCGTGTCCGGGTCGACGGCCACCGCCTCGTGGGCGTACCGGCCCAGGAAGGTGAGGGGGACGGGACTCCGGTTCTCGTTGGCCGCCCGGCTGGCCGGGTCGACCTCGAACACGAAGCCGTGGTCCTTGCGCAGGGTGCGCCGGTTGATCACCGTCTTGGCCCGGCGCTCGGTCTCCTCACAGGTCAGCCAGGTCCCCCAGGGGGTGATGCCGCCCGCGCAGTTGTTGTCGGTGCCGGCCAGGCTGGTGTAGCTGCCCAGCGGCTTGCCGTCCCGGTCGACGGTGACGGTCGAGGTGCCGCCGATCGCCCCGGGGTCGTAGGTGATCCCGGCGAACTGGGGGAAGCGCGGCGGGGGGCCCGGGTCGTGGGCCGGCACGGCGAACGGCTCGGCTGCGCTGTTCTCGTGGTTGGTGACCAGCACCGAGCCGCCGTCGGCGGTGGGGAACACCCCCATCCCGTCGGGATCGCTGGGGTAGGGCAGCCCGTCGTCGGTGACCGGTCGTGCCGGACTCCGCGACCACGACGTAGGAGAACCCAGCCGGCAGGCTGAGGATCGGCCCGGCCGAGGCCAGCGGACCGTAGCCCGTGGTCTCCCCCGGGCTGCGCGGGTCGGGGCGGGCGAACGCCTCGAGACTTCCCGCGACGGCGAAGCCGAGTCCGGCCACGGCGGCGGAGCCACCGAGGAACGTGCGGCGGGAGAGGGACTCGGTCATGGCTGCTCCTGTGCCGGCCAGCGCGGCAGAGATCCCCCGCCATCTCGGCCACGTCACGGACTGCCCGTCAGTCTCGCGCCGGCCCGCGGCGGGCGCAAGGCCCGCCGCGGGGGTGCTCAGCGGACGACGGCGAAGCCACCCGTCCAGCCGACCTGCTCGCCGACGGCCAGGGTCAGCTGCAGGAAGCCGATCGCCTCCAGCTCGTGCGCGCGGGCCAGGCCACCGGCGTCGACCGCGGCCAGACCACCGGCGGTGACGGCCGCGATCAGGGCCTGCTTGGCGGCGGCGTCGTCACCGGCGACGAGCACCGTGGTCGGGTTCGGGCCGACCGTCGCGGCGGCCAGGGTGGCGGCGAAGGTGGTGTTGAACGCCTTCAGCACCGCCGAGTCCGGCAGCGCGGCGGCCAGCTCGGCGGCCTTGGAGCTGCCGGCCGGGACCACCAGGGAGTCGAAGGTCTCGAAGTTCAGCGGGTTGGTGATGTCCACCACGATCTTGCCGGCCAGCTGGTCGCCGTAGCGCTGCAGGATGTCGGCCAGCGCCGGGTGCGGCACGGCGAGCACGACGATGTCGCCGGTGACGGTGGCCGCCTCCGACGCGCTGGTGATGTGGTCGACCGACGCCCCGCCGGCCGTCAGCACGCCGGCGATGGCCTGGCCCATGGCGCCCTGGCCGAAGATGGTGGCGCTGGTGGGTACCTTCGGTGTCCGGGGTGGCGTCCGGGGTGGTGTCCGTGCTCATCTGCTGTCTCCTTGGTGATCGTCAGGGCCGTTCGCTGGCCCGCTGCTTTAGTTGTATCTACAACTGAATGTAGCACGGCGTCGGTTGCCGCTACAACTATTGCGCTAGACTCGTCCGATGGCTGAGACGCGCTGGCTGACCGATGAGGAACGCTGGGCCTGGCTGCGCCTGGTGGCGGTGCTGGAGATGCTGCCGGCGGCCCTGGACGCACAGCTGATCCGCGACGAGGGGCTGACCCAGTTCGACTACATGGTGCTGTCGATGCTGTCGGAGTCCGAGCACCGGACGCTGCGGATGACGGCCCTGGCCGCGCGCACCAACGCCACGCTGTCACGGCTGTCGCGGGTGGTGAGCCGGCTGGAGAAGGCCGGCTTCGTGCGCCGCTCCCCCTGCCCGGAGGACGCCCGGGCCACCAACACCACCCTCACCGAGCAGGGCTGGGCCAAGCTGGTGCACGCCGCGCCCGGGCACGTCGAGATGGTCCGCAACACGGTGGTCGACCCGCTGACCCCCAGCCAGCTGCGCCAGCTCGGGCAGATCGCTGCCCGGTTGCTGCCGCGGCTGGACCCGGACGGCCGGATGACGGGCCCGCTGTTCCGCTGACCCGCCGGACGGCGGCTCGCCGAGCGGGTTCGGCCCGGTGGCTCACCCCATCGAGACGGGCTGCGCCGTCGACTCCAGCACGCTCAGCCACAGGTCGCCGTCCGGCGCGACCTGGTTCCGCTCCGAGGTGACCAGCGAGATCGGTACGTGAATGAAGCGGTTGTGCCGGCGGCCCACCACCATGTCGGTCCGCCCCGCCATCCCGGCGTGCACGGCGGCCTGGGCCAGCCGGACGCAGTACACGGCGTCGTGCGGGTCGGCCGGCACCGAGCGGATCAGGTAGCCGGGGTCGATGTACTTCAGCGTCAGCGGGGTCCCCTGCCGGGCGAAGTGCCGGGTGATCTCCGCGTTCAGGTGCAGCCCGATGTCGGCGAGCCGCCGGTTGCCCGACGGGTCGGTCGCGTCGGTGCCGGCGAGCACATCCTGACCGGCGCCCTCGGCGACCACCACGACGGCGTTGCCGCGCTCCTTGACCCGCTGGTGCAGCGCGTTCAGCAGGCCGTTCGGTCCGTCCAGCCGGAACGGAACCTCGGGGATCAGCACGAAGTCGGCCACGTGGTTGGCCAGCGCCGCGTAGCAGGCGATGAAGCCGGAGTGCCGGCCCATCAGCTTCACCAGTCCCACCCCGCCCTGGGCGGCCTGCGCCTCGATCATCGCCGCGGAGATGGCCTGGGCCGCGTTCCCGAACGAGGTGACGAAGCCGAAGCTCTGCCCGATGTAGGGGATGTCGTTGTCGATGGTCTTGGGCACCCCGATGACCGCGATCTCCAGTCCCCGTCGCCGGGCGGCCGCCGCGATCCCCGCCGCCCCGCGCATGGACCCGTCGCCGCCGATCACGAACAGGATGTCGATGCCGAGCCGCGCCAGCCGGTCCACCATCGCGTCGGGGTCCTGCGCCCCCCGGGAGGTGCCGAGCACCGTACCGCCGGAGGTGTTGATGTCGTGCACGGACTCCGGGGTCAGGCGGACCGGGTCGAGGCCGCCGTCGACCAGCCCGGCGTACCCGTGCCGGAAGCCGACCACCTCGGTCACGCCGTAGTGCTTGGCCAGCTCCATCACCAGACCGCGGATCACGTCGTTCAGACCGGGGCACAGCCCGCCGCAGGTGACCACGCCCACCCGGGTCGAGCCCGGCGGGAAGAACAGCCGCTGCCGGGGGCCGCCGGGCTCGAACGTGGGCAGCTGGTCGAGTGGCCGCCCGTCGGCGGCGAACTGGGAGACGGTGTCGTAGAACACCACCCGGTCGTCCTCGGACACGTAGTGCTCGTTGGTCAGCCGACCGGCCACGAACTCCGCGATCGGCGAGTCGTACCGCGGTTCACCGAGACTCGGCACCCTCAGGTCCGACGGAACGGTCATGGCTGAGCGTTGCACCGGGCTGTGTCGAGAGTGTGACGAACGTGATACGGGGTGGGCGCGGGCACCGGAATCAATCCGACCGGCGACTAGTTGAAACATATGTGATCGATGTAAAGACACAGGGACACCCGACGGCGGCCGTGACGATGTACACCACCGGATGGTGCGGCTACTGCGTGCGGCTGAAGAGCCAGCTGCGGCGCGCCGACGTGGCCTTCGACGAGGTCGACATCGAGCGCCGGCCGGCGGCGGCCCGGATCGTCGAGGAAGTCAATCGCGGCAACCAGACCGTGCCCACCCTGGTGTTCGCCGACGGGTCCGCGCTGACCAACCCGAGCGTCCGGCAGGTCACCGACAAGCTCGCCACCCTGGCCTGACCAACCGGCCTCGGCGTCCGCAGGCCTGGTCGGTGTGAGGATCGGGTCTGTGCCCCCCGTCGTGATCTTCGACATCGACGGGACGCTGCTGGACTCCGCCGCCGGCATCGTGGCCGGCTTCCGGCACGCGCTGGGGGCGATGGGGCTGGCGGCGCCGTCGGAGGAGGAGCTGCGCTCCGACCTCGGGCCGCCCGTCGGCGACTTCCTCAGCGGCGCGGGCGTGCCGCCCCACCGGCTGGCCGAGGCCGTGGCGGCGTACCGGAGCTTTTACGCGGCCGAGGGCATGCACCAGTCCCGGCCCTACCCCGGCGTACCCGAGCTGCTCCGGATCCTGGCCCAGGAGGGCGTGCTGCTCGGCACCGCGACGGCCAAACGGACCGACACGGCGTCGGCGATCCTGGCCCTGCACGGCCTCGCGACGCGGTTCGACGTGGTGAACGGCACCACCGACACCATCACCGGCAAGGCCGAGACGATCGCCGAGACCCTCCGGCGGCTGGGGGCCGTCCCCACCGGCTCGGTGATGGTCGGCGACCGGCACAGCGACATCAGCGGGGCGCACGCCTGCGGCCTGTCAGCCATCGGCGTGACCTGGGGGTACGGCAGCCGCGACGAGCTGGTGCGGGCCGGCGCCGACCGGCTGGTCGACACCACGGCCGAGCTGCTCGCCGCCCTCCGTCGGGCGCCGGCCTGAGCCGGGCCGCGCTGGCCGGGCCGACTGTCGGCAGGCCCCTCTAGGGTGGTCGCGAGATGTCGCTGCTCATCCACCGCGCGGAGCGGGCCGACCGCCTGGCGCAGGCGCTCGGTGAGGTGCTGCGTCAGCCGCTGGCCGACCCGTTCACGCCCGAGGTGGTCTGCGTCCCGACCCGCGGTGTCGAGCGCTGGCTGGCCCAGCAGCTGTCCGGGGTGCTGGGCGCCTCGGCGGGGGGCGACGACGGCATCTGCTCGGGGGTGAGCTTTCCCGCCCCACGCCGGCTGCTGGCCGAGGCGGCGGCGGCGGCGCTCGGCGAGGACGAGGGGTCGGACCCGTGGCGGCCGCAGCTGGTCGTCTGGCCGCTGCTGCACGTCATCGACGAGGCCCGCACGCAGCCTTGGGCGGAGCTGCTCTGGTCCTACCTGGGCGACCGGCCCGGCGGCCCGGACCCGGCGCGCCGGAGCCGACGGTGGTCGACCGCCCGCCGGCTGGCCGACCTGATGTGCCGGTACGCCGAGCAGCGGCCAGCAATGGTGGCGGCCTGGGAGGCCGGCTCCGATCTCGGACCGTCCGGCACGCCGCTGCCAACGGACCTGGCCTGGCAGGCGGAGCTGTGGCGGCGACTGCGGGCCGCGGTCGGCGGAGCCGAGCCCCGGCGAACGGCTGGCCGCGGCGGACGAGCGGCTCCGCCGTACCCCGCAGGTCAGCACCCTGCCCCAGCGGCTGTCGGTGTTCGGCCCCACCCGGCTCGACCCCGGACATCGCCGGCTGCTGGACGCGCTGGCCCGGCACCGGGACGTGCACCTGTGGCTGCCCCAGCCCTCGCCCGTGCTGTGGCAGCGGGTCGCCGAGCAGCTCGAGCCCGGCGCCGGCCCGGTCACCCGGGCCGGCGACCCCAGCGCCGGGCTGACCCGGCACCGGCTGCTCGGCTACCTGGGCCGGGACGCCCGCGAGCTGCAGGTCGGCCTGCTGACCGGGGCGACAGTGGACGGCGACCAGCACCATCGGGGGGACCGGCCCCGGCCCGCCACGCTGCTCGGTCGGCTGCAGGACGACCTGGCCGCGGACGCATCGCCCCGCCCGCCGCAGCAGCGCCCGCTGCTCGCCGCCACGGACCGCAGCATCCAGGTGCACGCGGCCCACGGCCCGGACCGCCAGGTCGAGGTGCTCCGGGAGGTCCTGGTCGGGCTGCTGGCCGACGACCCGAGTCTGGAACCCCGCGACATCGTGGTGATGTGCCCCGACATCGAGCGGTTCGCGCCGCTGATCGCCGCCTCGTTCGGGCTCGACACCGACGAGGAGGACGCCGAGCACCCGGGGCACCGGCTCCGGGTCCGGCTGGCCGACCGCTCGCTGCGTCAGCTGAACCCGCTGCTGGCCGTGGTCGGCCGGGTGCTCGAGCTGGCCACCGCCCGGGTCACCGCCTCCAGCCTGCTCGACCTGGCCGCGTTGCCGCCGGTGGCCCGGCGGTTCGGGTTCGGCCCGGACGACGGCGAGCGGCTGGCCGACCTGGTCCGCCAGTCCGGTGTCCGGTGGGGCCTTGACGCCGCGCACCGCCAGCCGTACGGGATGGGCGACTTCGCCCAGAACACCTGGCGGGCGGGGCTGGACCGGCTGCTGCTCGGCGTGGCCATGGACGAGCGGGACGAGCAGTTCATCGGCACCGCGCTGCCGCTGGACGACGTCGACTCCTCCGACGTCGAGCTGGTCGGCCGGCTGGCCGAGCTGGTGGCCCGGACCCAGACCGCGGTCCACGCCGGCCGCCGGGCCCAGCCGCTGTCGGCCTGGATCACGCTGGCCCGCGACGTGCTGGCCGCGTTCACCGCGGTCGCGGCCGACGACAGCTGGCAGGTGGCCCACGCCCACCGCGAGCTGAACCTGGTCAGCGAGTCCGCCGACCCTCGGCGGGGGCCGCGGTCTCGACCCGGAGCTGACCCTCGCGGAGATCCGGGCGCTGCTGGCCGACGCCTTCGGCGGCCGGCCCAGCCGGAGCAACTTCCGGACCGGGACGCTGACCATGTGCACCATGCACCCGATGCGGTCCGTCCCGCACCGGGTGGTCTGCCTGCTCGGGGTCGACGACGGGGTGTTCCCCCGCCGGAGCGTGGTCGACGGTGACGACATCCTGGCCAGCCAGCCGTGGGTCGGGGACCGGGACCCCCGCAGCGAGGACCGGCAGCTGCTGCTGGACGCGGTGCTCGCCGCGGAGGAGCACCTCGTCGTGGTCTACGGGGGCGCCGACCCCCGGACCGGTGCCGTGCGGCACCCGGCGGTCCCCGTCGGTGAGCTGCTGGACGCCCTCGACCTGACCTCTCGCACCGTTGACGGCGGTCCGGTCCGCGAACAGGTGACCGTACGCCACCGGCTGCAGCCCTTCGACCCGGACAACTTCGCCGTCGACGCCCTCGTTCCGGGGCGGTTCAGCTTCGACGCCGGCGCCGCCCGGGGCGCCCTGGCCGGCACCCGGCCGCGCCGGGAGCCACGGTCCGCCTACCAGGTCGGGGTGCTGCCGGATCCGCCGTACCGGCCGGGCGTCGAGCTGACCGAGCTGACCCGGTTCTTCGACCACCCGGCGCGGGCCCTGCTGCGCAGCCGGGCCCAGCTCACCCCCGGTTGGGACGACCCGGTGGTGGTCGACGACCTGCCGGTCGGCCTGGACGGGCTGGACGCCTGGGCGGTCGGCACCCGGATGCTGCGCCAGCACCTGGCCGGGGCCGAGCTGTCCCGGCTGGCGGCGGCCGAGTGGCGCCGCGGCACGCTGCCGCCGCGGGGCCTGGGCCAGCAGGCCCTCGACCCGGTGCTCGAGCAGGTCCGGCAGGTCGCCGACGCGGCCCGGCCGCACCAGCTGGGCGACCCCGCCGGCCGGGACGTCACGGCCCGCGTCGGGGCCGACGTGATCACCGGCACCCTGGCCCCGCTGTACGGACCCCGGTTGGTCAGCGTCGGCTACTCCCGGCTGGCCGCGAAGCACCGGCTGACCGGCTGGCTCACCCTGCTGACGCTGACCGTCGCCGAGCCCGACGAGAGCTGGCAGGTGGTCACCGTCGGCCGGGCGGGCACCTCGGTGCTCGGCCCGGTGCCGGCCGAGTACGCCGCCCTGGTGCTCGGTGACCTGCTGGCCCTGTACCGCACCGGCCAGCGGGAGGTGGTGCCGTTCGCCCCCAACACCGCCGCCGAGTACGCCGGGCACCGCGGCAAAGGCCGCTCCCTGGCCGTGTTCCGCGCGTCCCTGGGCACCACCTGGGGCTTCGAGTGCGACCGCACCTGGGAGCGGGTGCTGGGCGGCCGGTCCGTCGACGCTCTGCTCGATGCCCCCTCGGTCGCCGCCGAGGAGCGCGGCGTGCTGGCCGAGCCGAGCCGCTTCGGCACCCTGGCCCGCCGGGTGTTCCACCCGCTGCTGGGTGCGGAGGAGCTGCGATGAGCGACCCGGCCGCCGGCGTCGCGGCGGCCGGCGCCACCGAGCGGCCCGCCTTCGACCTCCGCGGCCCGCTGCCGGTGGGCACCACCGTCCTGGAGGCCAGCGCCGGGACCGGCAAGACCTACACGATCGCCGCACTCGCCGCCCGCTGGGTCGTCGAGCAGGGGGTCGAGCTCGGCGCGGTGTTGATGGTGACCTTCGGTCGCAACGCCACCGACGAGCTCCGGCTGCGGGTCCGGGAGCGGCTGGTCCGGACCGAGGCGCAGCTGGCCCGTGCGCGGGCGGACGGCCGGCTGCCCGACAACGACGACGCGGTGGGCCGGCTGCTGTGCACCGCCGGCGCCGCCGGGCTGGCGCTGCGCCACACCCGGGTGCGCCGGGCGCTGGCCGACTTCGACGCCGCGACCATCGCGACGACCCACGAGTTCTGCCTGCGGATGCTGGACGGGCTCGGGGTGCTGGGTGACGCCGAGCCGGACGCGGTCTTCGTCGAACGCCTCGGCGACCTGACCAGCGAGGTGGCGCGGGACGTCTTCCTGCGCCGGTACGCCGCCCGGGCGGACCCACCGCTGCGGTGGGAGGACGCCCTCGGGCTGGCCCGGACCGTGGTCGAGCACGGCCACACCCGGCTGGTACCCGACCCCGCGTCGGGCGCCGCCGGGCCCGACACCGGGCCGGGCGACCCCACGACCGGGCGGCGGGTGGCGTTCGCACGGGAGGTCCGCGACGAGGTGGCGGCCCGCAAGGCGGCGGGGCGGCTGTTCGGCTACGACGACATGCTCACCCGGCTGCGGGACGCGTTGGCCGACCCCCGGCACGGCCCGGCGGCCGCCGAGCGGCTGCGGCACCGCTACCGCGTGGTGCTGGTCGACGAGTTCCAAGACACCGACCCGGTGCAGTGGGAGATTCTGCGGCGGGCCTTCGCCGGGCACACCACCCTGGTGCTGATCGGGGACCCGAAGCAGGCCATCTACGCGTTCCGCGGCGCGGACGTGGTCAGCTACCTCGACGCCGTCCGGCAGGCCGAGGTGCAGACACTGAGCACCAACTGGCGCAGCGACGCGGCGTTGACCACCGCCGTCGACACCCTGCTGGGCGGGGCTGCGCTGGGCGACCCCGAGATCGTGGTCCGGCCGGTGCGGAGTGCCCACGCCGGACGCCGGCTGACCCCGGCCGGCGACGGTGAGCTGCCGGCCTGCCGGCTGCGGATCCTGCCGGCCGACCCCGAGGCGGCGGAGGCACCCCGGGTGGGTGCCGTCCGCCCCCGGGTCGAGGCGGACCTGGTCGCCGACCTGACCCGGCTCCTCGCGGCCCCGCCCCGGGTCCGCACCACAGCCGAGGAGCGGGACCTGCGGGCCAGCGACGTGGCCGTCCTGGTCCGCACCAACCAGCGCGGCGAGAGTGTCCGCGCGGCGCTGGCCGCGGCGGGCATTCCGGCCGTGCTCCGTGGGTCCACCTCGGTGTTCGCCTCGCCCGCGGCCGCGGACTGGCTGACCCTGCTGCTGGCGCTGGAGCAGCCGAGGCAGGCCCTGACCCGGGCCGCGGCCCTGACCTGCTTCGTCGGCTGGACGGCGGCCGACCTGGCCACCGCCGACGACGCGGCGGTGACCGGGCTGGCGCAGCGGATCCGGACCTGGAGCCGGGTACTCGCCGGTCGCGGCGTCGCGGCGCTGCTCGAGGTGGCCGGCAGCGACGTCGGGCTGGCCGAGCGCCTGCTGGCCGAGCGCGGCGGGGAGCGCACGCTGACCGACGTGCGCCATCTGGCCCAGGCCCTGCACACCGCCATGGTGGCGGGCCGGCTCGGGGTCAGCGCCCTCGTCGAGTGGTTGCGGGACCGAATCGCCGAGGCCCGCGACGACGGCTGGGACGAGGCCACCCGCCGGCTGGAGACCGACGCCGACGCGGTCCAGGTGCTGACCGTGCACCGCAGCAAAGGGCTCCAGTTCCCGGTCGTCTACCTGCCCGACGCGTGGGACCAGTTCATCCGCGACCGGGACCGGGGCGAGGTGCTGCGGCTGCACGCTGACGGCGAGTGCGTGCTCGACGTCGGCGGCCCGTACGCCGACGGCCGGCGCGACCGGCTGCTCCGCGAGCAAGCCGAGAGCGCCGGGGAGGAGCTCCGGCTGCTGTACGTGGCGCTGACCCGCGCCGAGTGTCAGGTGGTGGCCTGGTGGGCCGCGACCCGGCAGAACACCACCAGCTCGGCCCTGCACCGGGCTCTGTGCCGCGTGGCCCCCGGGGAGCCGGAGCGGTCCTACCCGCTGCCTTCGGACCCCGCCACCCAGCTGCGCCCGGGTCCGGGCGTCACGGTGGAACTCGTGGCGACCCGCCCGCCGGTGAGCCTGGCCACCAGCAGCGGCGGCACCGGCCCGCTGGCCGCCCGCCGGTTCGGGCGCGCCCTGGATCTCGGTTGGCGGCGCACCTCCTACTCCGGCCTGACCCGGGAGCTGTACGGCCAGCCGGACCCGCTGGCCGGGGTGGCCAGCGAGGCCGAGCCCGACAAGGAGGACGACGAGAACCCCTCCCCGTCCGGCGCCCAACCCGCCGGCGAGCCCGGCGCCCTGCTCGACCAGGCTCGACACCCGTCCGCGCCCGCGGCCGGGGGGTCCGCGCCCTCGCCGATGCAGGACCTGCCCGGCGGCGCCGCGTTCGGCTCGCTGGTGCACGCCGTCTACGAGTCCGTGGACCCGCAGGCCGGCGACCTGGCGGCGGAGCTGCGTACCGCCGTCGGCTCGGCCCTGGCCCGGACCGGACCGTTCGACGTCGGGGTGGAGGCGTTGGCGGCCGGCCTGCTCCCCAGCTTCGGCACCCCACTGGGACCGCTGGCCGGCGGGCTCCGGTTGGCCGACATCCCGGTCCGCGACCGGCTGACCGAGCTGGACTTCGAGCTGCCCCTGGCCGGCGGCGACCGGACCCGGGCCACGGTCCATCTCGGCGACCTGGTCGGGTTGCTCCGCCGGCATCTGGCCTCCGACGACCCGCTGGTGGGCTACCCCGCGCAGCTGGACCACCCGCTGCTGCGGGAGCAGACCCTGCGCGGCTTCCTGACCGGCAGCATCGACGCGGTGCTCCGGGTCCCCGGACCGGCGGGGGGATCGACCTACCTGGTGGTCGACTACAAGACCAACTGGCTGGGCAGCGTCGACGGGCCGGTGCTGACCCTGGCCGACTACGCCCCGCCGCGCCTGGTGGCGGCGATGCTGCACGCCCACTACCCGCTGCAGGCCCTGCTGTACGCAGTGGCGCTGCACCGGATGCTGCGGTGGCGTCAGCCCGGCTACGACCCGGAGCGGCACCTGGGCGGGGTGCTGTACCTGTTCGTCCGCGGGATGGCGGGCCCCGACACCCCTGCCGTCGGCGGGGTTCCGTACGGCGTGTTCAGCTGGCGTCCGCCGGCGGTGCTGGTCACCGAGCTGTCCGACCTGCTGGACCGGGGGCCGCGATGAGCGGGTCCGGGTCCGGCCCGGGGACCACGGCGACGCCGGCCGGGGACGTGTTGCTGGCCACCGGGGCCGCGGGCCTGCTGGCCGCGTTCAACGCCGCCGGGGTGCTGGGGCTGGCCGACGTGCACACCGCGCGAGCCCTGGGCCGGATCGGCGGCGAGGCGCGGGACGAGGTGCTGCTGGCTGCGGCGTTGACGGTCCGGGCACTCCGCCTCGGGTCGGTCTGCATCGAGCTCGCCACCCAGTCCCGGCGCGTGTTCGACGCGGCCGAGGAGGCGCTGGACGTGTCGGAGCTGCCCTGGCCGGATCCAGAGGCCTGGCTGAGCGCCGTGCGTGCCGGCCCGCTGGTCGCCGACGGCGCCGACGCCCCCGGCGGACGGCCGCTGCGGCTGGTCCGGGACCGGCTGTACCTGGAGCGCTACTGGCAGCAGGAGGAGCTGGTCCGACGCGAGCTGGCCGGGCGGGCCGGGCAGCTGCCGCCCGCGCTGGACCCGGCCCGGGTGGCCAGCATCCTCGACCGGCTGTTCACCGGCTCCGGGCTGGAGGACGCGGAGCCGGACCGGCAGCGGCTGGCCGCCGCCGTCTGCGCGTCGCGCTGGGTGAGCGTGCTGGCGGGCGGGCCGGGGACGGGCAAGACGACCACCGTGGCCCGGGTGCTGGCGATGCTGCGCGCCCTCGACCCGGAGACCCGGGTGGCGCTGGCCGCGCCGACCGGCAAGGCGGCCGCCCGGCTGGCCGAGGCCGTCGCCGAGGCCGCGGCCGGACTGGACCCCGAGGACGCGGAGCGGGTGGGCCGGATGGGGGCCGCCACGGTGCACCGGCTGCTGGGCTGGCGGCCCGACCGGCGCTCCCGCTTCCGGCACGACGCGAGCAACCACCTGCCCTACGACGTGGTGGTGGTCGACGAGATGTCGATGGTGCCGCTGACCATGACCGCGCGGCTGCTCGAGGCCCTGCGTCCCGACACCCGGCTGGTGCTGGTCGGCGACCCGGACCAGCTCTCCCCGGTCGAGGCGGGGGCGGTGCTGGCCGACATCACCGCCGCCCCGGTGCCCGCCGACCCGGTCCAGGCCGAGCGGCTGGCCAGCATCGGGGCCAGCAGCGGGGCCAGCAGCGGGGCCAGCAGCGGGGCCAGCAGCGGGGCCAGCAGCGGGGCCAGCAGCGGGGCCAGCAGCGGGGCCAGGCTGCCGAGCGTCGACCCGGGCGCGGCCCGCGGGGTGGTGACCCTGACCCACAACTGGCGCTTCGCCGGGGCCATCGGCGCCCTCGCCCAGGCCGTCCGGGACGCCGACGCGGACCGCGCCGTGCAGGTGCTGCGCTCGGGCGACCCGGCCGTCGGTTTCGTGGAGACCGACCTCGCTGTCGCCGTGCCGGCCGGGCTGGAGCGGCTCGCCGACGCGGCCCGCACCGCCGGCCTGGCCGCCTGGTCGGCGGCGTCGGCGGGCGACGTCGACGCGGCGCTGGCGGGGCTGGACCGGCACCGGCTGCTCTGCGCGCACCGCCGCGGCCCGTACGGGGTGGCGCGCTGGGGGGTCGAGGTGGAGCGCTGGCTGGCCGCCGCCGCCCCCGGTTACGCCGCCGAGGGCGAGTGGTACCCGGGCCGGCCGCTGATCGTCACCGCCAACGACTATGAGCTGGACCTGTACAACGGCGACACCGGGGTGGTGGTGCATTCACCGGCCGGGCCGCGGGCGGTGTTCGCCCGCGGCGCCCAGGTGCTCGACGTCGCCCCGGTCCGGCTGGACGCGGTGCAGACTGTGCACGCGATGACGGTGCACCGCGCCCAGGGCAGCCAGTTTGACGCGGTGTCGTTCGTGCTGCCGCCGGCGGACTCGCCGCTGCTGACCCGGGAGCTGCTCTACACCGCGGTCACCCGGGCCCGGCACCAGGTCAGCGTCTACGGCTCCGAGGAGGCGGTCCGCCGCGCCATCGGCCGGCCCGCCGACCGGGCCAGCGGCCTCCGGGACCGGCTGGGCGCCCCGGACTGAGTCCCCGAGCCCGGCCCCCGGGTCCGGCGGGTCAGTCGCGGGTGGCGGCGGACGGGTCGGCCGCCGGCGACCGGACCGCGTCGTGCGGGGCCGGCACCGCGCTGTCGCCGGCCCGCCGCTGGGCCGCGTCGGAGTTCAGCAGCAGGTTGAGCAGGATGGCGGTCAGCGCCCCGGCCGAGATGCCGGAGTCGAAGATCGTCTGGAACCAGATCGGGAAGCCCTCGTAGAGCCCGTCGGAGACGGTCGGCAGCAGGCCCACGCCCACCGACACCGCCACTACCAGCACGTTGATGTTGTTGAAGGTGACCGTGCTGAGCGTGCGGACGCCACTGGCGGCGACCATCCCGAACAGGGCGATGCCGGCCCCGCCGAGCACCGGCAGCGGGATGCCCTCCACGAACGCCGCCCAGCTTGGGCAGCAGGCCGAGCAGGATCAGCACCCCGCCGGCGAAGGTGGCCACGTACCGCGACCGGACGCCGGTGATCGAGACCAGCCCGACGTTCTGCGCGAACGCGGTGTAGGGGAAGGTGTTGAAGATGCCGCCCAGCATGGTGGACAGCCCGTCGGCCCGCAGGCCGTCGGCCAGCTGCCGCGGCTCGATGTGCTTGTCCACGATCTCGCCGATGGCGAGCATGTCGCCGGTGGTCTCGGTCATGATCACCAACGCCACCACGCACATCGAGATGACCGCGCTGACCTCGAAGGTGGGGACCCCGAAGTGGAACGGCGTGCTGACGCCGAACCAGGCCAGCTCGCCCACCTGGCTGAAGTCGGTCAGGCCGAACGGGATGGCGATGATGGTGCCGATGATCAGCCCGGACAGGATGGACAGCCGGGCCAGGGCCGGGGGCGCGAAGCGCTCGATCACCAAGATCAGCACCAGGGTGCCCGCGGCGAAGGCGATGTTGCGGACCGCCCCGAAGTCGTCAGCCCCGACCCCACCGCCGGCCCAGCCGGCCGCGACCGGCATCAGCGACAGGCCGATGATCAAGATCACGGTGCCGGTCACCAGCGGCGGGAAGAACCGCAGCAGCCTGGCGAACACCGGGGCCAGCAGGATCATGAACAGACCGCAGGAGATCACCGCGCCGTAGATCGCCGTGATGCCGAACTGCGAGCCGATGGCGATCATCGGCGTCACCGCGGCGAAGGTGCAGCCCTTGCATCAGCGGCAGCCGGACCCCGAACCGCCAGAACCCGATGGACTGGATCAGGGTGGCGATGCCGGCCACCAGCAGGTCGGCGCTGATCAGGTACGGCAGGTCGCTGGACTGCAGCTTGCCCTGCGACACCAGGGCGCCGCCCACGATCAGCGGGACGGCGACGGCACCGGCGTACATGGCCAGCACGTGCTGCAGACCCAGCGGCGCCAGCCGCGCCAGCGGCGGGATCTCGTCGACCGCATGGGTGCTGACCGGTGCTTCGGTGAGTGTCATGACTGCGCCTCCTCGCCGCCCACCGGAGCCGGCGGCGGCCTGACGAACGGCCGGATGGCGAGGAAGTTACGGGCCGCGTGTTTCGTCGGGCGGCGCCAGGCGTTTCGTCCGCGTTAAAGGCGGGTCCGGCGCTCGGGGCCTCCGGCGGCCGGGCTCACAGCGGCGCGGCGCCGTCCCGCCAGGCCCCGATCAGCCGGAAGGCGATCGAGCTCTCCCCGGGCAGGCCGAGGGTGCCGGCCGCGAGCTGCGCGGCGAGCTCGTCGCGGGTGTACCACTCCGCGTGGCCCAGCTCGTCGGCGTCGACGCAGATGTCGGTGCTGGTCGCCCGGGCGAAGAAGCCCAGCATCAGCGACCGCGGGTAGGGCCACGGCTGGCTGCCGAAGTAGGCGGTCTGCCCGATCGAGATGTCGGCCTCCTCCCCGATCTCCCGGTGGATGGTCTGCTCGGCGGACTCCCCCGCCTCGACGAACCCGGCGAGCACCGAGACCCGGTTCCCCCAGTCGGTCTTGCCGCCCAGCAACAGCCGGTCCCGGTCGTCGACCACGGCCACGATCACGGCCGGGTCGGTGCGCGGGAAGTGCTCCCGCTGGCAGACGTCGCAGCGGCGGGCGGCCCCACCGTTGATGGCGTGCGTCGGGCCCCCGCACCGGGGACACATCGGCTCGCCCCGGTGCCACCAGGTCAGCGCCACCGCAGCGGCGGCGATGTCGCGCTCGTTGTCGGTGAGCAGGTGCCCGACCTCCCGCAGCCCGTGCACCTCGCCCTCGGTCAACGCCTCCACGGCGAAGATCGCCGCGCCGTCCAGCAGCCCGAGCAGCCGGTGGCGCTGGTTGTCGTAGCTGACGAACGGCTTGGTCATCCGCAGCTTGGTGCCGCCGGGGTTGGTGGTGAACTGCGACTCCGCGTCCAGCTTGAGCAGCCGGGAGTCGTCGGCCTGCCACAGGTTCGCCACCCAGTCGTCGTTGCGCCGATGGTGGTCGACGCGGTCGAGGTCACTCGCCACCGCCCAGGTCAGCACCGGATCAGCCTAGTTCAGCCGCGAACCCTCGGAGCAGACCCCAGCAGCAGGACCTCGATCTCGGTCCGACCGGCCAGCGCGGCGGGGCGCACCTGCCGGTCGCGGCGGACGTCGTAGAAGACCGCATCCACCTGCTCCACCCCGACCCCGCACACCTCGGCCCAGGCCAGCCGGTAGACGGCCAGCTGCAGCGGGTCGGCCTGGTCGGCCCGGCCCGTCTTCCAGTCCACCACCCGGTACGCCCACGGCTCCCCCGACAGGGCGTAGACCGCGTCGATCCGGCCGCGGACCAGCCGGCCGCCGACCAGCAGCGTGAACGGGGCCTCGATCGCGTACGGCACCCGGGTGCCGAACCGGCCGGCGGTGAACGCCTCGGTCAGGCTGCGCAGGTCGGTGTCCTCCGCCGCCCACGGCTCACTCCCGGCCCCGTCGGCGCCGGGTGGCAGGTCGTCCGGGTCGAGCAGCGGCTGCTGGCCGAGCCCGGTGGTGGACAGCGAGCCGGCGAAGTAGCGCTCCACCCAGGCGTGGAACCGGGTGCCGAACCGGGCGGCCCGCGACGGAGGCCGGGGCATCGGCCGGGCCAGCTCCGCGGCCAACCCTCCGGGGTCGGACTGCAGCCGCAGCAGCGCGGTGGCCGACAGGCTCTCCGGCAGCAGCACGCTGACCCGTTCGCTGTCGTCCTCGGTCACCTCGGCGAGCAGCCGGTCCAGGTCGGCGTCCCAGCCGGCGACCGTCTCCTCCGCGTCGAGCAGCAGCTGCTCGGACTCCGCCGGCGGCAGGTCGTAGCGGCCCGCCCGGGCGAACCGCTCCCGGGCCCGGTCCACCCACTCGGCGGCCAGCCGGCGGCGCTCGCGGGCGTCCAGGTCCAGGGGGGCGGGCCACTCGACCGGCTCGGCCGCCGCCACCAGCGGGTTGACCGGGCCGGGCTCGGGGGCCACCGCCAGCAGCTGGTCCTGGCGGCCGGCCTCGGTCAGCACCACCTGCAGGTACGCCGACCCGGCCCGCGGTCGGGCCCACTCGGCGCGCCAGGTGTGCCCGCTGGCGACCAGCAGCCGCCGGGCCCGGGTCGCGGCCACGTACGCCAACCGGTCCTCGGCCAGCCGCTGCTGCTCGGTGAGGGCCCGGCGGTAGTCGCCGAGCGCGCCGTTGCTGTGCTCGGCCAGCTGCGGGATGGCGTCCGCGTCGCCCCGCAGGTCCGCGGGCAGCACGGCCGGGTTCTGCACCCAGTTGTCGGTCACCCGATCGCTGGGGAACACCCCAGCCACCAGCGCCGGCAGCAGGACGACCTCCCACTCCAAGCCCTTGGCGCGGTGCACGGTGAGCAGCTTGACGGCCTCCCGGTCAGACGGCACCGCCTGCTCCAGCCCGGCGCCGGCGTCGATCTCGGCCTGCAGGTAGGCCAGCAGACCGGCCAGCGAGGCGTCGCCGTCCACGTCCACGTAGTCGGCCACCGCCTCCAGGAAGGTGCCGAGCTGGTCCCGCCGGTTGGTCCGGACGAACTCCGGGGTGGCCATCAGCTCCACGTCCAAGCCGGTCAGCCCGACGACCCGCCGGGTCAGGTCGAGCACCGGCTCGGCCGCGTGCTGCCGGAGGTGCCGCAGCTCGTCGGCCAGGCGCCGGAAGCGGGCCAGCGCCTCCGCGGAGTAGGCCAGGTCGCCGGGGCTCTCCATCGCGTCCAGCAGGCTGACCACCTCGGTGGGGTCGACGTCGGCCACCGCCTGTTCCAGCTCGCCGAGCAGCGCCTCGGGCGTGGGCGCCGGGTCGGCCGGCGGGTCGGCGGTCGGGTCGGCGGTCGGGTCGGGCCCGCGGAGCCCGGCCCGCGCAAGCTCGCGGGCCCGGCGGCCCAGCAGCGCCAGGTCCCGCGGGCCGACCCGCCAGCGGGGGCCGGTCAGCAGCCGGACCAGGTCCGGGTTCGCGGTCATGTCGTCGACCACCCGCAGGGTGGCCGTCACGTCCATCACCTCCGGCAGGGCCAGCAGGCCGCCGAGGCCGACGATCTCCACCGGCACGTCCCGGCCGGTCAGCTCGGCGTACAGCGCGGGGATGTCGGCGTTGCGCCGGGTCAGCACGGCCACATCGGCCCACCGCGGGGCGGTGCCGTCGGTGTGCGCGGCCAGCACCTGGTCGGCGACCCAGGAGACCTCCTCGGCCCAGCTGGCGAAGGTGCCGCCGCGGACCTGTCCCGGTGGGGTGCCGGGCGGGGGCTCCAGCAGCCCCAGGCCGGCCGACTCACCGGTCCCGGGCGCCGGGGGGTCGCCGAGCAGGCTGCCGGTGTGACTGCGGAGCGGGCGGCTGAGCTGGTTGGCGACGTCCAGGATGGTGCCGCCGCTGCGCCGGTTGACGGTCAGCGCGTACCGGGTCGCCCGCCGGCCGGCGGCGGTGCGGAAGGTGGTCTCGAACTGGAGGATGTTGCTGGCCGCGGCGCCCCGCCAGCCGTAGATGGCCTGGAACGGGTCGCCGACGGCCGTCACGGGTGGCCGAGACCCTCGCTCGGGGTGTGCCCGCTGAACAGCCCGTGCAGCATCACCGCCTGCGCCGCCGAGGTGTCCTGGTACTCGTCCAGCAGCACGACCTTGAAGGTGTCGCGGAGCAGGACCGACACCTGCGGTACCTCCGCGGCCAGCCGGGCGGCCACCGCCATCTGGTCGGCGAACTCGACCAGGCCCAGCCGCGCCTTGAGGGCCTGGTAGTCGACCACGAGGCTGGCCAGCTCGAGCCGCTCGTGGGCCGCGACCAGCGCCTTCTTGATGTCGGCGTAGGCGTTGCCCCGGTTGTTGACCGGGGCCGACTCGAGGGCGACCACGTGCTCGCGGGTGTGCGCGTCGAGGGCGGCCGGGTCGACCAGGTGCTGCTGCAGGTCGGCGTCCAGGCGCAGCACCCGCTCGGTGATGCTGGCCGGACGCAGCCGGGAGATGTACTCGAACGGGCCGGCCGCGGCCGCCACCACCCGCGAGGCCAGCCGGTACCGGGTGGCTCCGCTGATCAGGGTCGGATCGGTTTCCACGCCGATCCGCAGTCCGTGCTCGGCGACCAGCCGGGCGGCGAACGCGTCGTAGGTCATCACCACCTGCTCACCGGCGGCGTCGACCCCGCGCTCGCTGAGCACCCGGGCGCCGATCAGCGCGGTCCGGACCCGGAGCGACAGCTCGGCGGCGGCCTTGCGGGTGAAGGTGAGGCCCAGCACCTCCTCCGGCCGCACCGCCCCGGTGCCGACCAGCCAGACCACCCGCGCCGCCATCACGGTGGTCTTGCCGGAGCCGGCGCCGGCGATGATCACCCCCGGCTGCAGCGGAGCGGTGATCGCCTCCAGCTGCTGGTCGGAGAAGCCGATGCCGAGCGCGTCGACGAGATCGCCCGGGCTGCCGATCCGGGGCTCGGCCGGGGTCGGCAGCAGGTGCACGGTCATGCCACCACCGCCCGGCCGGCGGCCTGAGCGGGGCAGCTGCCGGCGAACGGGCAGTACCGGCAGCCCGCCCCGATCCGGGCCACGAACCGCTCGGCCCGGACGGTCTGCGGCGGCGGCGGCGAGTCGGCGGTGCACCCAGCTGGGGTGGTCGGCCAGCAAGGCTGGGTCGGGGCCGCCGGGCCGGGCCAGTACCGGGTCGTGGTCGCCCAGCGGGAACGGGACGTCGTCCAGGGAGGCCTGCGGGAACGTCTTCGGCAGCGGGCCGGCGCCGTCGGGCAGCCGGAGGTAGACCAGCTCGGCGCCGGCCGGGCGGGCCCCCGGCCCGGTCACCTCCGCGAACGCTCCCAGCTGCACCGCGAGCTGGTAGACGCCGAGCTGGTCCTGGACCGCCACGTCGGCGGCTCGCGGCTCCGACCGCGACGTCTTGAAGTCGACGATCCGGACCCGCCCGTCGGGGTCGCGCTCGACCCGGTCCGCGGTGCCGGTGAGGTGGACCCGCTCGGCGCCGAGGTCCACCTCGCACGCGAAGCCGACCTCGGTGCCCAGCAGGGTCTGCCCGCGACGGGCCTGCTGCCAGGCGGCGAACCGTTCCAGGGCCGACTCGGCCTCGACCCGCTCCACCGCCGACAGCCACTTCGCGTCGAAGGCCAGCTGGTCCCAGACCGCCGTCAGATGCTCGGCGAGGGCGGCCGGGTCGACGTCGTCGTGGGCGCCGTGTTCGGCGAGCACGTGCACCACCGACCCGAAGGAGGCTGCGCTGCTCCGGGACGACTCGGCCTGCGCCTTGCGGCTCAGGAACCACTGCCGGGGGCAGGACAGCAGCGAGCCGAGCTGGCTGCCGGACAGGTGCACGGCGTCGGTCGGGGCGGTGACCGGGCGGGGGGCGTCGCTCAGCTCCGCCATCCCCCACCACCGTCCGGGGTCGGCGGCCGGGACGAGCGGCTGGCCCAGGGCGTCGGTGGCGTCGGCCAGCCGGGCCAGCCGGATCGAGGCCTGCTCGCGCAGCGCGGCTGAGGCGTCCGGGTCGGCGGTCACGCTGCGCAGCTCCCCGACCAGCGCGGCCAGGGTCAGCGGGCGGCGGGGTCGGCCGGCGACGGTCCGCACCGGGACCCCGAGCTCGGCCAGGAACCGGGACGGCTGGTCGCCCTCCCCCTCGGTGCCGGCCACCGCGGTGACCACCAGCCGCCGCCGGGCCCGGGTGCAGGCGACGTAGAACAGCCGCCGCTCCTCCGCGACCCGGGCCGCGGTGGGCGGCAGCTCGGACACCCCGGCCGGGCTCAGCCGGTCCGGCTCGAGCAGCGACCCGCGGCGCCGGACGTCGGGCCAGCTGCCCTCCTGCACCCCGGCCACCACCACCAGGTCCCACTCGAGCCCCTTGGCCCGGTGCGCCGTCAGCAGCCGGACCACCGACCCGCGGGTGTCGGACTCACGCAGGGTGTCGGCGGGGATCTGCTGACCCTCCACCTCGGCCAGGAAGGCGGTCACCCCGCGCCGCCCGGCCACCTCCTCCGACCGGGCCGCGATCGCGAACAGGGCGCAGACCGCATCCAGGTCACGGTCGGCGCGGCGCCCGGGGTCCCCACCGCGGGCGGCCTGTCGCCGGAGCCGCTCCGGCCAGCTGCTGGCCGACCACAGCGTCCACAGCACCTCCTCGGCGCTCCCGCCGCCGGCCAGCTGGCGCTCGCAGCGGGCCAGCAGGTCCGCCAGCCGGCCGGCGGCCGCAGTCTCCGGCCCGGCGCCGCACTCGGCGATCAGCTCCGGGTCGTGCAGCGCCCGGGCCACCAGCTCCGCCGACGGCCGGGGCAGCGCGGAGCCGGCCAGCTCGGCCCGGTCCGCGGACCGCAGCGCCCGGCCCAACTGCCGTACGCCCATGCTGTCCAGGCCGCCGAGCGGCGACTGCAGCAGCAGCCGCGCCTCGTCGGCGTCGGGACGTCGGCCCGCCACCACCACCTGCAGGGCCAACAGCAGCGGCCGGACCGCGGGCTCGGCGGCGAGCGGGATCTCGTCCCCGGCCACCTCGACCGGCACGTCGGCGGCTGCCAGGGCACGGCTGAGCCCGGGGATCATCCGACGCCCGGACCGGACCAGCACTGCCATCTGCGACCACGGGACGCCCTCGCGCAGGTGCGCGGCTCGGAGCAGCTCGGCGATCTGCTCGGCCTCCGCACCGGGGCTGGTGCAGGTCATCGCCTCGACCTGCCCCCGGGGCAGCGCCGGATCGGCCACCGGCGAGCGGAACCGGGTGAACACCTCCCCGGGCAGCGACCGGGGCAGCCCGAGCCGGCCGGCGACGTTCCGGCTGGCCGCCAGCAGGGCCGTGCCGAACCGGCGGGTGCGCTCCAGAGCCAGCACCGGGGCCGGGGACCCGTCGGCACGCGGGAACTGGTCGGGGAAGTCGAGGATGCCGCGCGCCTCGGCGCCCCGGAACGCGTACACCGACTGGTCGGGGTCGCCGACCACCACCACGTCCCGGCCGCCGCCGGCCACCGCCTGCAGCAACCGCACCTGGGCCGGGTCGGTGTCTTGGTACTCGTCGACGAAGGTGGCAGCGATCTCCGACCGGAGCTGGGCCACCACGGCCGGGTCGGCCAGCAGGATCCGGCTGCGGTGCACCAGCTCGGCGTAGTCCAGGACCTGCTCGGCGTCGAGCACGTCGAGGTACTCGTCGAAGAACTCCCCGATCGCCACCCACTCCGGCCGTCCCGCCGCCTCGCCGGCGGCGACCAGATCGTCGGGGTCCATGCCCAGCTGCCGCGCCTTGGCCAGCACGGCCCGGACCTCTGAGGCGAAGGCCCGGGTGCCGAAGGCCCGGCGGACCGACTCCGGCCAGGCCACCCGCCGGGTGTCCAGGCTGCCGGCCAGGGTCTCCCGGACCCGGAAGTCCTGCTCCGGGGCGGTCAGCAGCCGCACCGGCACCGCCGCCGGCTCGGCGCCGCCGAACCGCCGGACCAGGGCGTAGCAGAACGCGTGGAAGGTGAGCACCAGCGGGGTCACCACCGAGCGGCCGAGCCGGGCCGCCACCCGGGTCCGCAGGTCCGCCGCCGCCTTGCGGGAGAAGGTCAGCACCAGCACCCGGTCCGGCGCCGCGCCCCGGCGCTCGATCCGGTCCACCACCGACTCCACCAGCGTGGTCGTCTTCCCGGTGCCCGGCCCAGCCAGCACCAGCAGCGGGCCACCCGGATGGTCGACGACCGCCTGCTGGCTGGCGTCCAGGTCGGGCCGGTCGGCCCGCGCCACCGGGGTGCGGATCAGCTCGTACATGCGGTCGGGTCGTCCATCCGGTCGGTGGTCGGGTCGGGGGCGCTCCGCCATTGCACCATCCGTGGCTGACATCGGGTCCGGCCAGGGTGCCGGGGGCGGGTCACTGCACCGGTCGCTGGTCCCGCACGGTAGCCAGCACCGCCGTCAGCGCGGCCGCCAGCAGCGCGGTGCCCAGTACCAGGTCGCCCAGCTCGCCGATCGCGTTCAGCGCCACGCCGCTCTCGGGCTTGCGGACCAGGGCGCCGTAGGCCAGCAGGGTCGCGGTCAGCAGGCTGTAGATGACCACGAGCAGCACCCGTACGGGCCGCGGGAACCGGCGGCTGTCCCCGTTGGCCCAGCTGGAGCCGGTGAGGAAGTCCCAGGTCAGTCCGAACAGCACCAGACCGACCCCGGAGTAGCCGATCAGCGCCCCCACCGGGTCGGAGACGAAGTCGCGGGAGGAGAACAGCGCGCACAGCACCATCGCGCCGGCCAGCGCGACGGCCCGCTCCCGGCTCAGCGTGCGCCGCACCAGGTGGACGACCACCGCGACCAGCACCACCACCGTCGCCACCAGGTTGAGCGAGTCCGGGTCGATCCACAGCGCCCACCGGTAGCCGGTGAGCAGCCGCATGGTGAGGGCCAGCACGACCAGCCCGGCGCAGCCGAGGACACTCGCCGGGCCGATCCGGCCGCGGCGCGCGAGCCGGACCGACACCCCGAGCAGCACCAGGGCCAGCAGCAGCCGGACCACGTCGACGGCCCGGTCGACCAGCGGGCTGGGGTCCAGAGCCAGGGACGCTGCGCCGGCCCCGGGGGCGAGGGTGATCGCGATCTGCAGGGCCGTGACGAACAGCAGCACCGGGATCTGCAGCCCGGTGAGGGCCACCCCGATCGGCAGCCCGACGCGGGCCACCTCCGCCGGCAGCTCCGACACCGTGGTCGGGCCGCCCGGCCGGCGGCCGAGCCGGCCCAGCAGCCAGCCCCAGCCGGCGAAGGCCGCCACGAGCACCAGTGCGGGACCGAGGGCCAGCCAGCCGGAGGCGGCTGGATCCAGCCCGGCCAGCTGCCGGCCCACCTGCCCCAGCCGGGCGGCCACCACGACACCGAGGATCACGAACGGCCACCGCCGTCTGGTCAGCCGCTGCGCCTGCCGGGTGGCGACCACGGTGACCGCGACGGCGATCTCGGCGACCGCGACGCCGGCCGCGAACGCAGCCGGCAGCACGAAGAAGCCCAGCACGGCCACGATCTCGTCCAGGAACAGCGGGGTGAACTGCAACCCGTAGGCGACCGTGTTGCGGCTCATCACCCGCAGGGCCAGCCCGACCACCGTCCCGGTGGCCAGCAGCAGCACCGGCACCTCCCACCAGGCCAGCTCGCGCCGGGCCCGCAGCAGCGTCAGCACCAGCACCCCGACGATGACCAGGGCCGAGACCGCCGTGCCCAGCCTGGCCCCCGCCAGGAAGGCCGCGGCGCCCGTCCACAGCACGAGCTGGCCGAGGACGGTGAGCGTGCTGAGGATCTTCATCCACCACGGCCCGTGCAGCCCGGCCACGTGCAGCACGCTCAGGCAGGCGGTCATCAGGAAGATCAGCACCCACACCACCGACACCGGCGTCGAGGAGACCAACGTGTCCGGCACGGCCAGCGGCCCGTTCCGCCGGAGCAGCGAGGAGCCCAGGGCCAGCGCCGCCGCGACCCCGTACAGCACCGCGCAGGCCGCCACCACCGAGCCCAGCCCGTACGGCCAGTCCACCGCACGCAACCGCCCGGCGGACACCGTGTCGGCCACCGCCCCCCGCCACACGGTGCGGACCAGGGCGAGCGCTCGCCCGGTGGTCGGCGGCGCCGGGTCGGTGCTGGCCGTCACGGCTCGTCGCTCCAGCTGGTGAAGGACCAGTCGCCGTGGAAGAGCCACACGCCCTGGCGGTAGGCCAGCACCTTCGGCGGGCCGGAGGCGAAGGTCAGGTCGGGGGTGTCGAGCGTGCTCAGCACGTGGAGCCGGGGGTCGAGGACCTCGGCCCGGGTCCGGCCCCAGCCCACCAGCGCCGAGCCGGCGGTGACCCGTTCGTAGGCGGGGCGACGGCCGACCACCGACCCGTCCTCGGCCAGCACGGTGGTGCCGAGCTGGGTGGCGACCACGATCCGGCCCCCGAAGTCCCGGAGGTCGTCCAGGGTGCCCCGCAGCGGGTACAGCCAGCGGTGCCGTCCGGTGTCCAGGGCCAACGCCTCCAGCGTGGCCGCGTTCCGGACCACGACCGTGTCGCCGACGGTCAGCGGGCCGGTGGCGCCGTCGATCTCGGTGCGCCACAGCTTCTCGCCGGTGCCCGGCGCCAACCCGGTCACGGTGCCGGACCCGTCCACCACCACCAGGGCCGTCGCCGAGGCGGCGGGAGCGTCCTGCACCTCGGTCCCCAGGTCCCGCTGCCACCGCGGCTCCCCGGTCCGCAGGTCCAGGACCTGCAGGTGGCCGCTGGCGTCCACCAGGGCCGCCTCGGTGGCTGAGGTCCGGACCGGGCCGGCGAAGGCCACCTCGGTCAGGTCGCGCTGCCACAACCGGACCGCCCCGTCGGTGTAGGCGACTACCTGCCGGTTCGACGTGGTCACCACCAGCACATCGCCGAAGCCGGTCAGGCTGAGCACCCGCCCGCCGGGGTGCATCCGCCACACCGAGGTCCACTCGGTCGCCGTCTTGGGGGTGAAGGCCACCAGGTCGTCGCTGCTGGTCGGCCGCACCACCAGGCCGGACGCGGTGACCACCGGCGGCGCGGCGCCCGGGGACCCCGGCATCGGCCCGCCGCCGTAGGTCGGGTCGTTCGAGATGGCGGTGAACTCCCGCTGCCGCCAGCCGGCCGGGTCGGTCCAGCTGAACGGGTCGGTCTCGGTCCGCAGCTCCGGGTCCGCAGCCGGCCGGGAGGCGAGGCTGTCCATCACCCGGGTGTCGCCCACCGTGGTGGTCGCGGCCCGGAGCCCCGTCCCGCGGCACCAGAGCCGTTCGAGGGTGCGGGTCGAGGCCCGCTGCCCGGTGGTGGCGTCGTACGCGATGGTGCCCTGCACCCGCAGGCAGCCGTCCTCGGCCGACTCCGCCGTGAAGCTGCTCGCGTACGTGAGCTGGTCGCCGGCGCGGCCCTGGGACGACCAACGCGCCCCCGGGGCGACGTCGGCCGGCAGCTCCACCAGGGCGGGCGTGTAGACGTGGGCCTCGGCGGCGCCCGACTCCCCGACCAGCTCGACCGCCCCGTCGACGCGGTGGACGGCGACGGTCTGGGCGCTGCTGGTGACCGAGCCGATCTCGGTGGTGGTGCTGCGCCAGATCCGGCTGGTCGTGACCCCCTCCGCACCCAGTGACGGCTGCATCTTGCCCGCGAACGCGGAGTCCACCGACAGGTAGGCGGCCGCGCCCGACAGCAGGGCCGACTCGGTGACGAACCGGGAGGTCGTCGTCCGGCTGCCCCGTACGGTCTCGCGCCGGCTGAAGTCCACCGCTCCGTCGGCCGGCAGGTAGGCCAGGGCCGCGGTGGCGGCGGGCGCCCGCCCGGACCGGTCCGCGACCGCGAAGGAGCCGGCCAGCAGGACCAGCACCAACCCCAGCACCACCCCGGGAAGCCAGCCCGGCCGCCGGTCCCGCGGCGGGGCCCAGTCCGGCGACACCCAGTCCGGCGACCCCCAGTCTCTCGGCGGCGGCCCCGGCGCGTCGGCCGGCGGTCCGGCCGGGCCGGGGACCGGCGACCAGGTCTGGTGCGCCGGCGCGTCGGGCGGGTCGAGGGGCGGGTCGTTCGGTGGCACGGGTCCGTACGGCGGTCCCGGCGCCGCGGCTGGCTCGGCGGGTCCGTCGGCCCACGGGCCCCGACCAGCGCTCCCCGGGGTCGACATGGCGCACATCCTGCCAAAGGCAGACGGCCGGTTCGCTCAGATCCGCCGGTTGGCGAGCACCGGGATCGCCTGCCGGACTCCGGCGACCGCGTCGGGGTCGACGTCGACCACCAGCAGCCCCGGCTCGGGTCCCAGCTCGGCCACCAGCTCACCGGACGGGGAGGCCACGGCGCTGTGGCCGATGCCCAGCGGCGCGCTGCCCTGCACGCGGCGCCCGACCGCGGCCGGGTCGGCCTGCCCGACGGCGACCACCCAGCTCGTGCAGTCCAGGGCGCGGGCCCGGACCAGCAGCCGCCACTGCTCCAGCTTGCCGGGCCCGGCCCCCCAGGAGGCGGGCACGCAGACGATCTGCGCGCCCCGGTCGGCGAGCAGGGTGAACAGGGTGGGGAAGCGCAGGTCGTAGCAGATCGCGAACCCGACCGGCACCCCGGCGACCGTCGTCACCAGTGGCTGGTTCCCGGGGGCGACCGTGGCCGACTCGGCGAACCCGAACGCGTCGAACAGGTGGATCTTGGCGTAGGCGGCGTCCACCCCGGGCCCCACGACCCGGAGCGTGTTGGTGACCCGGCCGTCCGGCGCCGGGGTGAACATGCCGGCGGCCACCACCACCTGGTGGGTCCGGGCGATCTCGGCCAGCCGGCCGGCCCAGGGGCCGTCGACCGGCTCGGCGACCTCGGTCAGGGACCGGCCGAAGCAGCGCATGGTGGCCTCCGGGAAGACGACCAGGTCGGCCCCCTGCGCCGCGGCCTCCGCGGTCCGGGCGGCCACCTGGTCGAGGTTGGCCCCCGGGTCGGTGTCGCTGAGGATCTGCGCCAGCGCGATCCGCATCCCGCCCCCCTGCTGCCTACGCCTCACGCCATCCTCCCGCCCCGGGAAGCCGCAGGTCACTCCGGTACCCGGTCCACGTCGGAGCCGCGGATGCCGAGCATGAACAAGATGGCGTCCAGGTGCGGCACCGACACCGTGGTCTGGGCCTGGGCGCGGACCACCGGCTTGGCGTTGAAGGCGATACCGAGCCCGGAGGTGGCCAGCATGTCCAGGTCGTTGGCGCCGTCGCCGACCGCGACGGTCTGCGAGACCGGCACCCCTTCGGCGGCGGCGATCTCGCGCAGCAGCTCAGCCTTGCGGGCCCGGTCCACCACCGGACCCAGCACGGCACCGGTCAGCCGGCCGCCGACGATCTCCAGGACGTTGGCGTGTGCGTGGTCGAGCCCCAGGTCGGAGCGCAGCCGGTCGGTGAACACCGTGAACCCGCCGCTCACCACCGCCACCACGAAGCCCAGGCGCCGCAGGGTGGTGACGAACGTCCGCGCCCCCGGGGTCAGCCGGATCCGGGCCGCGGCCCGGTCCAGCGCCGCGAGGTCCAGCCCGCGCAGCAGCCGGACCCGTTCGCGCAGCGACGCCTCGAAGTCCAGCTCGCCCGCCATCGCCCGGGCGGTGATCGCCGTCACCTGCGCGCCGCAGCCGGCCTCCTCGGCGAGCAGCTCGATCACCTCGTCGACGATCAGGGTGGAGTCCACGTCCATCACCACCAGCCGTTTCGCCCGCCGCTCGAGACCGTTCACCTGGACGGCGATGTCGATCCCGTGCTGCGCGGCCACCTCGACCAGGGCCGTCCGCATCGCCGCCAGGTCGCCGGCGATCACCACCAGGTCGTATGCGGTCACCGGTTCGGTGGCCAGCCGGACGATCCGGTCGATGTTGCCGCCGGTGCCGGCGATGGCGTCGGCCACCGCCGCGAGGGCGGCCGGCGGTAACGGCCGGCCCAGCACGGTGACCGCGTGACGGCGCAGACCTGCCCGCCGCGACCGGGCCGCCACCCGCTCGAAATCGATCTTCAGGTCGTGGGTGAACCCCCAGAACAAGATGTCGCGGACCAGGGTGTCCGAGGCGCCGTGCAGCCGGACGAGCACGTCCAGGGTGAGCCGCTCGCGGACCACCAGCTGCTCCATGTCCTCCAGCGCCGCCCCGGCCCGGGCCACCAGGGCGAGCAGGTCGCTGGTCAGCCGCGGCCGGTCCCGGCCGGACACCCGCACCAGCAGCGGCAGGTCGGGCTCAGCCGCCGCGAGCCTCACCGCTGCATCGCCCAGACCAGGAGCTCGGCCTCGGTCCGGCCGGTGACGGCCAGCGCGGCCGGCGCGGACAGCCGCAGGTCGTCCCCGCTGCGCAGCACCCCCACCCGCTCGACCTCCAGCTCGCCACGGGCCACGAACAGGTACGTCAGGGGGGCCTCCGGCAGCCGGCGCCGCCGCCCCGGGGCGAGCACCGTGACCCACAGCGTGGATCCGGCGCTGAGCACCCGGACCGCCGCGTCGGGATGGCGTCCCGAGGCCACCGGCACCCAGTCGCTGCGCAGGTCGGCGAAGGACACCGCCCGCTGGTCGTAGCCGGGCAGCTCGCCGGGCTCGTCGGGCCGCAGCCACATCTGCACGAAGTGCACCGGCTCCAGGGGCAGGCTCGGGTCGACGCGGTAGCCGTCGTTGCGCTCGCGGTGCACGATCCCGGTGCCCGCGCTCATCCGCTGCACCAGCCCGGGATAGGTCAGGCCGCGGTGCCCGCGGCTGTCGACGTGCTGCAGGGTCCCGGACAGCACCCAGGTGAGGATCTCGGTATCGGCGTGCGGATGGTCACCGTACCCGGCGTCGGTCTGCACCAGGTCCTCGTTGCTGGCCACCAGGGGCCCGTGGCCGACGTTCCCGGGATCGTAGTGATCGCCGAAGGAGAAGGCGTGCCGGGTCAGCAGACCCTCGCCCAGGGTGACGAAACGGTCCGCGTCCCGCTGGACGTGCGGGTCGTGCGCGGGCATGCCGGCCACCCTAGCCCGGATCCACGGATGCACCGGACGGCTCGAGCGGCAGGCCCGCGACTCAGGGGCTACCCGCCCCCGCAGTGCCTGCCCAGCCCGCCCGGCTGACATGGGTTGCCGTCTTGTTCATGTCCTTCCAGACGCCGCCGATCCGCAGCAAGGCGTGAATGTCCACCCACCCGTTGGACGGACCGTCGGAGGCGGAATGCATCTCCAGCACGACCGAGGCGACATCACCTGCTTGCGTCACGGAGAGGATCCGGTGCTCCCAGTCCTTCACGAAGGTGTCACCGACCCATTCGTCGAGCGACTCCGCGACGGGATGCTGCACCAGGCTGCCGTCCGGCATCGTGCAGGCCCACCAGGCATTCTCGTGGAAGCCTTCTCTGAAGGAAGCGATGCTGGCCTGGTTGAAGCCGTCGATGTACAGCTGGACCACCCGGACGATGTCGTCGTAGTCGGGCGCGGGCGGCGCGGTTGCGCTCCCGGTCGAGGATGGAGCGCTCATCGTCCGCAGCCTGCTGCGATTCGTGGCCCCGAGCCGGGAGCCAACCTACGCCCCTCACCCGGCCCACGTCGACCAGCCACCCGCCAGGGCGTACGGCCGCGCAGCGTGCTCGCGTCACCGAACGATGGGCTGACGTCACGTCACCTCGCTCGACGGCTCCGCCAGGGCGGCGGAGGGCGACCTCAGCACCCGGGGCCGGGGCCGAGGACCCGGACGGTACGCCCGCGACACGCAGGCCGCGGAGAAGGTCGGGTATGCCACGACGCTGCAGAGGTCCCGAGCGCGACGACCAGGATCGAGCGGGTCTCCAACCCGGACGCGGCGGGCAGGCTCAGGGCCGAGCCGGATCACGGCCGCTCCGTCGACGGCCCGAACCTCGCGGCCCAGGCGATCCCGGCCGGGCTGGTGGAGGAGTACCAGCTGTTGTCACCGGTCCCCTCCCGCCGCCGCCTACGCTGGGCCCATGCCCCGCCCGACCCCCGACCCGCCCGGCCGCGGCCAGGAGTCGGTCTGGGACTACCCGCGCCCGCCGGCGGTGCGCCGCTGCACCGACCGGGTCGAGGTCGTCCTCGGCGGGGTGAGCGTGTGCACGACCGACACCTGCTGGCAGGTGCTGGAGACCAGCCACCCGCCGACCTACTACCTGCCGCGGGCCGGATTCGCCCCGGGCGCGCTGCGCCCGGCGTCGGGCGGGTCGTACTGCGAGTGGAAGGGCGTTGCGGGCTACCTCGACGTGCTCGGCGGGGGACGGACCGCGGCCCGGGCCGGCTGGTACTACCCGCAGCCCAGCCCCGACTTCGCGGTGTTGGTCGACCACGTCGCGCTGTACGCCGCGGCCATGGACCGGGTGAGCGTGGCCGGTGAGGTGGTGCGGCCGCAGCCCGGCGGGTTCTACGGCGGCTGGGTGACGAGCAGCGTGGCGGGCCCGTTCAAGGGTGGGCCTGGCAGCGCCTTCTGGTGAGCGCCGTCCCCGACGGGCCGGAGGCCTACATCGAGGAGGTGCTGCGGGCGGTGGAACAGATTCCCGCCGGCCAGGTGGCCAGCTATGGCGACGTGGCGGCCCTGGTCGGCCGGGGCGGTCCACGGCAGGTCGGCCAGGTGATGGCGCGGTACGGCGGCACCGTCTGCTGGTGGCGGGTGGTGCGCGCGGACGGACATCCGGTGCGGGGCTTGGAGGAGTCCGCGCTGCGCCGCCTGCGAGCCGACGGGACGCCGCTGCGGGGGGACCGGGTGGACCTGCGCCGGGCCCGTTGGGCCGGTCCCGGCCAGCCCGACGACGCCGGGCCGTCGGCCCGCTCGTAAGGTCCGACGCTCGCAATATTGAACGGGGTTTTCAAGCCCTCGGCGGGTGTGCAAGGCTACTGCCGCTGTTGCAAGTCTTGTGTCGTGGTACGTGCTACGCCCCCAGGTCCTTGCGTGGTCGTCGGGCGGCGTGCCTGGCGTCCGACAGCATTCGGAACCGTGAGGTGCGGCTTCGAAAGCCAGACGCTAGGAGAGTTTCATGGCGCAGGGAACCGTCAAGTGGTTCAATGCCGAGAAGGGCTACGGCTTCATCGCCGTGGACGGCGGCGGTCCGGACGTTTTCGTCCACTACAGTGCGATCGAGTCGACGGGTTTCCGGACCCTCGACGAGGGCCAGCGGGTGGAGTTCCAGACCACCCAGGGCCCGAAGGGTCCGCAGGCCGACCAGGTCCACGCGATCTGAGGTCAGACACGTCTGCCGCAAGGACGAAGCCCCCGTACACCGCGTGTACGGGGGCTTCCTCGTTCCCCGGCCCGGTCGCTCAGCCGCCGGCGCCCGCCGGCTGCTCCGGGCCCGCCGGCTCCTCGGGGGCTCCCGAGCGGGTCGAGCCCGCTTTGAGCGCGGCCAGCTCGCCCTCGGCGGCGTCCAGCCGCGCCATCAGGGTCCGGGCCACGATCTGCTGACGGGTGGTGGTCCGCTGGGATCGGCCGCGGAACACGAAGCTCACCGCCCAGTGCACCATGGTGGTGAAGCGGTTCTTGAACCCGACCAGGTACATCACGTGCACGCCCAGCCACATCAGCCAGGCGGTGAAGCCGGCCAGCCTGACCCGGTCGCCGACGCTGCACACCGCGTGGAAGCGGGAGATGGTGGCCATGCTGCCCTTGTCGAAGTAGGCGAACGGCTGACCGGCCGGCTCGCCCTTCAGCCGGCGGATGATCTGCCCGGCGGCGTGCTTGCCGCCCTGCATGGCCACCTGGGCCACGCCGGGCAGGTTGTCCAGCGCCATCATGTCGCCGATCACGAAGACCTCCGGGTGGCCCGGCAGCGAGAGGTCCTCCCGGACCCGCACCCGGCCGGCCCGGTCGAGCTCGGCCTCGCTCTGCTCGACCAGCTGACGACCGAGCGGTGAGGCGCTCACCCCGGCGGCCCACACCTTGCAGCGGGACCTGATCCGCCGCTGGGTGCCGTCGGGGTCGACGACGTCCACCCCGGTGTTGTCGACCCCGACCACCTTCACGTTCAGCTGTACGTCGACGCCGATCTTGCGCAGCTGCTGCTCGGCCCGCGCCGACAGCTTCTCCCCGAACGCGCCCAGCACCGCCGGCGCGGCGTCGAGCAGGACCACCTTGACGTTCCGGGTGTCGATCCGCCGGAAGTCCCGAGGCAGCGTGCGGTGCGCCAGCTCGGCGATCTGCCCGGCCATCTCCACCCCGGTCGGCCCGGCCCCCACCACCACGAAGGTGAGCCACTCCTCGGCGTCGGCGGGGTCAGTGCACAGCTCGGCGAGCTCGAAGGAGCCGAAGATCCGGCCCCGCAGCTCCAGCGCGTCGTCGATGCTCTTCATGCCGGGCGCGAACTCGGCGAACTGGTCGTTGCCGAAGTAGGACTGCCCGGCCCCCGCCGCCACGATCAGGCTGTCGTAAGGGGTGTGGGTGGTGCCGAGCGGGCTGAGCGAGGTCACCGTCCGGGCCGCGAGGTCGATCTCGGTCACCCGGCCGAGCAGGACCGTGGCGTTCGGCTGCTTCTTCAGCACCTCCCGGGTGGCCGGCGCGACCTCCCCCTCCGACAGCACCCCGGTGGCCACCTGGTAGAGCAGGGGCTGGAACAGGTGGTGGGAGGTGCCGCTGATCACGGTGACCTCGACCGGGGCCTTGGCCAACGCCTCGGTGGCCCACAGGCCGCCGAAGCCGGACCCGATCACCACCACCCGGTGGCGGGTCGCGGGGCCCGGACCGGACGCGCCGGGGGCTGAGCTGGACGTGGTCGCGGTCATCGTGTCGTCCTCGTTCCGGGTGGACCGACCTGGTGTCGCCACCTTGGCAGGTCCGGGACCGGAGCACCACCCCCGCGCGACAGCACACCCGAGGAGGCCAGCCGGAGTCAGCCGGGAGTCAGCCGGGGGTCAGCCGGGGATCAGTACGCCGGCTGGGTCGGGTCGATCTGGCTGACCCAGGCGCTGACCCCGCCGCCCACGTGGACCGCGTCGGCCAGACCGGCGCCCTGCACGATGGCCAGCACCTCCGCCGACCGGACGCCGGTCTTGCAGTAGAGCACCACCTGCTTGTCCTGCGGCAGATCGGCCAGCGCGGCCCCGGTCTGGAAGTCGCCCTTGGGGATCAGCACCGAGCCGGGGATCCGGTTGATGTCGCGCTCCACCGACTCCCGGACGTCGACCAGCAGGAAATCCCGGCTGCCGGCCTCGCGGGCCGCCAGCCACTCCTGGAGCTGCTGGACGCCCACGGTGTGTCCGGCCACCGCCTCGGCGGCCTCGTCGGTGATGGACCCGCAGAAGTCGTCGTAGTCGATCAGCTGGGTGATCGGCTCCCCGGCGGGATCCCTGCGCAGGTTGAGCGTCTTGTAGCTCATCTCCAGGGCGTCGTAGACCATCAGCCGACCGATCAGCGGCTCTCCGATGCCGGTGATCAGCTTGATCGCCTCGGTGACCATGATCGAGCCGATCGACGCGCAGAGCACGCCGAGCACGCCGCCCTCGGCGCAGGACGGCACCATCCCCGGTGGCGGCGGCTCGGGGTACAGGTCGCGGTACTGGGGCCCGTGGTCGGCCCAGAACACGCTGGCCTGGCCCTCGAACCGGAAGATCGACCCCCACACGTACGGCTTGTGGGACAGCACGGCGGCGTCGTTGACCAGGTACCGGGTGGCGAAGTTGTCGGTGCCGTCCAGGATCAGGTCGTACTGGGCGAAGATCTCCAGCACGTTGTCGTTGTCCAGCCGGGTGTCGTGCACCACCACGTTCACCAGCGGATTCACCTCGGCGATGGACTCCTGGGCCGAGCGGGCCTTGGACCGGCCGATGTCGGACTGCCCGTGGATGACCTGGCGCTGCAGGTTCGACTCGTCCACGGTGTCGAACTCGACGATGCCGAGCGTGCCGACGCCGGCCGCGGCCAGGTACAGCAGGGCCGGGCTGCCCAGGCCGCCGGCGCCGATCACCAGCACCCGGGCGTTCTTCAGGCGCTTCTGTCCGACCATGCCCACGTCAGGAATGATCAGGTGCCGGCTGTACCGGCGGACCTCCTCGAGCGTCAGCTCCTCGGCGGGTTCCACCAGCGGTGGTAGGGCCACGACACGTTCCTCTCGGTCTCGCCACCTCGGTCCCGCTCGGCAGGCCCGCTGCCGGGCGGCGGATCGGCGGCACGCGACGGCGTGTTCCAGTCTCAGCCCGCAACGCCCCCCGCCGGTGCGCTATTCCGGGATGTGGGCTAGCGCTGGACGGCCTTGGCGATGGTGGTGCTGGCCGTGATCCAGCCGTCGCGGACCGCGGTCCCGCGCTGCAGGTCCTGATACGACCACAGCACATTGGTCAGCTCCCGGGCCACCACCCAGTCCCGGACCCGGTCCTCGTCGAGCCCGGCGGCGTCCACCACGGCGTACATCCGGCTGAGCAGCGCCTGGCGCACCGAGGTGGCCGCGGTGGCCTCCGACCAGCGGTTCCACAGCAGCGGGGCGATCTCGAAGCACGGATCGCCGGACAGCGGCTTGGGGTCGATGACCAGCCACGGCTCCCGCTCGGCGGCCAGCACGTTGAAGTAGTGCAGGTCGGTGTGCACCAGCGTGCCGTCGGTGGCCGGGTCGTCGGCGAACCGGCGCAGCAGCGAGATGGCCTGGCTGACCAGCCGGCGGGGTGCCAGCTGGGTGGTGGTCAGCACCGGCAGCTGGTCGGCCCACTCGGTGCAGAGCTCGGAGAGCCGGCGGAGCTGCGGCAGGGCGGGGACGTGCAGCCGGGCGTACAGCCCGCCGACCACCTCACAGGCGGCCAGCACCGGCAGGGCGTTCAGGTCGCGGGCCGCGTCGGCCCGCTCCATCAGCAGCGCGTACCGGTGCGGGTCGGCCCGCCACAGCTGGACCGCGCCGCGGCCGCCCCAGGCCCGGAGCGCGAGGTGCTCGTGCTCGGCCTCCCAGTGCGGCCAGCCGACCTTGAGCGCACCTGCGCGGCCGTCGTCGGTGAGCACGGGCAGCACCACAGCGCAGTCGCCGGAGCCGGCCGGCCCGTCCGGCCGCAGGCCCCACTCCCGCACCAGGTCGGTGAGCAGCCCGGGCAGGCTGTCCAGCCAGTCGCGCCACTCCGGCCGCCCCTCGACCCAGCGGCGGAACCGCTGCGGTATCTCGATCACCCGCCCACGGTAGGCGGTGGCGTGCCGGCGGACCGGCCCGGCCGGCGCCGGCGGTGCCACCTGGAAGACTGCCCCGGTGGCCGAGATCAGGACCGTGGTGGCCGGCCGGGAGCTCTCGGTCTCCAACCTCGACAAGGTCCTGTACCCGGCCACCGGGTACACCAAGGCCGAGGTGATCAGCTACTACGCCGCCGTCGCCCCCGTGCTGCTGCCGCACATCCGGGACCGGGCCCTGACCCGGCTGCGCTACCCCGACGGGGTCCCGCTGGACGCCCCGACCGGCGCCGAGGGCGGCAGCACCCCGCCGCCGGCCGGCTCCTTCTACGAGAAGAACGCGCCCGCCGGCACGCCCCCGTGGGTGCGGCGGCAGCGGGTCGGCACCAGCGACGGCGTGATCGACTACGTGGTGGCCGACGAGGCCGCCACCGTGGTCTGGCTGGCCAACCTGGCGGCGCTGGAGTTGCACGTCCCGCAGTGGCGGATCAGCACCGGGACGCCGCGGGCCGACGGGGTGCTGGACCTGCCGGGTGACCAGCCCCGCCCGGGGGAGCCGCTGGCCGACCGGCTGGTGGTCGACCTCGACCCGGGGGCAGGCCTGAGCATCGTGCAGACGGCGCGTGCGGCGCTGATGGTGGCCGGGGCCGTCGCCGCGGACGGGCTGGTGCCGGTGCCGCAGAGCTCGGGCAGCAAGGGCATCCAGATCTACGCCGCGCTGGCCCCCTGCCCCAGCCGGGACGCCTGGGCCTACGTCCGCCGGCTGAACGCCGCCATGGCCAAGGCCGCCCCCGACCTGTTCGTGGCGACCATGTCGGTCCAGCAGCGCCGCGGCCGGATCTACCTCGACTACAACCAGAACCTCGCCGCCCGGAACACCATCGCCCCGTACTCGATGCGGGGTCGGGTGCGGCCGACGGTGGCCACCCCGCTGAGCTGGGAGGAGGTCGGTTCGGTGTCCGGACCGGACGACCTGCGGTTCACCCCCGAGCAGGTGCTGGAGCGGATCGCCACCTCCGGGGACCTGGCCGCCGACCTGCTGGGCGAGCACCGGCCGCCGCTGCCGGCCGCCGGATAGGCTGCAGTGTGACCAGCAGCGCAGCCCGGACCGCCGCGACGGCCGACCCGCCCCGGGTGACCCGGATGCCGCGGGACCGTCGGCGCGCCCAGCTGCTCGAGGCCGCCAACGACGTGTTCACCACGAAGGGCTACCACGCCAGCGCGATGGACGACATCGCCGACGCGGCCGGGGTGTCGAAGCCGGTGCTCTACCAGCACTTCACCTCCAAGCTGGAGCTGTACCTGGCGCTGCTCGACCTCAGCTGCAGCCGGCTCGTCGACGTGGTCCGCGCGGCGCTGGACTCCACCGACGACAACGCCGACCGGGTGGTGGCCAGCATGGGGGCGTTCTACGACTTCGTGTCCTCGGCCTCCGGGGAGTTCCGGTTCGTCTTCGAGTCCGACCTGACCGGGGACCGGGCAGTGCAGAAGCGGCTGTGGCGGGTCAACGACGAGATCGCGGACGCCATCGCGGCGGTGATCGCCGACGACACCGGGCTGCCGCCGGCCCGGGCCAAGCTGCTGGCCATCTCGCTGGTCGGCACCGCGCAGGTCAGCGCCCGGTACTGGGTCTCCGAGGGTAGTCCCCGGCTCGGCCTGGACGAGGCCAAGCGGCTGGTCAGCACCCTGGCCTGGCGCGGGATCAGCGGGTTCCCGAAGACCGACCACGAGCCTTCGCACGAGCCCGGTCAGCACCCCCGCCGGCCCTGAGGACCCGCCCGGGACCGGACCCCGTCAGGGGACGGGCCGCTCGAACCAGGCCACGTCGACGTAGGCGCCGAACTTGAAGCCCACCTCGGTGTAGATGCCGACCTCGGTGAAGCCCAGCCGCCGGTGCAGCCGGACGGACGCCTCGTTCGGCAGGGCGACCCCGGCGTAGGCCCGGTGCACCGGCTCACCGGCCAGCGCACCGAGCAGGGCCCCGTACAGACGCCCGCCGTCGCCCCGGCCGCGGCGCGCCGGGTCGAGGTAGACGGTGGTCTCCACCGACCGCCCGTACGCCGCCTTCGGCCGGAACGGGCTGCTGGTCGCGTAGCCCACCAGGGCGCCGCCCCGTTCGCCGACCAGCAGCCGGTACGGGCCGGTGGCGGCGTAGTGCACGAACCACGCGGCCCGGCGCTGTTCGAGGGTGTTCGGCTCCAGGTCGAAGGTGATGATCGAGTGCTCGATGTAGTGGTTGTAGAGGTCGTTCAGCGCCGGCAGGTCGACCTCGGCGGCGGGCCGGATGACCAGGTCGGTGGGGACGGAGGCAGCCGGGGCCATGGCGAGCATCCTAGGAACCGAGTCGCGGCTCCGGATCTGGGGGATTCACCCCACGCGGGCGGGCCCTGGTCGGCGGCACCGTCAAGGCATGACCAGCACCGCACCGGCCTCGGACCCGGCCCGGGACCACGACTCCGCACCCGGATCAGCGGCGACCTCAGCACCGGCATCGGCCCGGGCGGCCCGGCGGCGGGCCCTCCCGCTGGCCCCCGGGCCGTCGTCGGTGGCCCTGACCGCCTGGATCCTGCTGCACCGGCCCGGGTACGCGCCCCCGCCCCCCGGCCGGACACGCTGAGCCGGCAGGTTCGGACACGGGGAGGTCAGGGCTCCGGCCGGCCGGCCAGGTCGCGGGCCAGCTCGGTCCGCGACCGCAGACCGCGCTTGCGCAGCACCGCACCCAGGTGATGCTCGACGGTGCGCGGGCTGAGGAACAGCGCCGCGGCCGCCTCCCGGTTCGTCAGCCCGTCCGCGACCAGCAGCGCGACCCGGGTCTCCTGCGCCGTCAGCGGCTCGGCCACCTCGGCCGTCCGTGGCCGGACCCGTTCGCCGGTGGCGGTGAGCTCGGTCTGCGCCCGGATCCGCCAGGCGTCGTGCTGGACGGCGGCGAAGTCCTCGATGGCTTCCCGCAGCTGGACCCGGGCCGCGGTCCGCTGCCCCGCCCGCCGGAGCCGGCTTCCCCACCAGAGCCGGGTCCGGCCGGTCTCGGCGCGGTCCCCCACCTGCTGCTGCAGCTGCACCGCCCGCGCGAAGGCGCGGTCGGAATCGGTCGGGTCGTCGGCCAGCAGTCCCTCGCAGCGGGCCAGCAGCCCCCGCGAGAACAGTGGCGGGACGGCGGGCTGGGCCGCCCGGTAGCGGCTCAGCAGCGACCGCGCGGCGGCGTCGCGACCCAACCCGAGGTAGGCCTCGATCAGGGCGGGCGCGACCCCCAGGGGTTCCAGCAGCGGACCGGCGCCCCCGTACCGGGTGATCTGCTCCTCGCCGAGGGCGACCACGCGGTCCAGGTCCCCGCGGGACAGGGCGCAGCTGATCATGGCGTGCGCCAGGTGCGGCCGGGTCGCGGTGAACCCGGTCGCGAGCTGGACGTCGACCGCCCGCTGCAGCAGCGCGTCCGCGTCGGCGTGCAGCCCGCGCGCAGCGCACTCGGTGGCCAGCGACTCGTGCGCCACGCCGGGCTCGGCGTGGTAGCCGAGGGCGTCCAAGAGCTCGACCGCCTCGCCGGCCACGGCGTAGCCGCGGACGTGCTCACCCAGCCAGAGCAGCCCCCCGGCAGCCAGCGACAGGCCCAGGGCCAGCGGCCCCAGGGCGCCGGCCGCCCGGGCCTGCCGCAGGCGGCGGTTGATCGGGTCGAGGTCGACGGCCGGGTCCATCAGCCAGCGGGGGCAGAGCAGGGCCACGGGCAGGTGCCGCGGGTCGTCCCGCAACGACGGCTCCGACTCCAGCAGCGCCATCGCCCGGCGGATCAGCGGCGCACCGGCCTCCGGGCGCCCGGTGAACACCGCGGCCGCTCCCGCCAGGTAGGCGGCCAGCATGGCCTGCTCCGGGTCGTCGGGATCGGCCGCGGCGACGGCCCGGTCGGCGGCGTCGGTCATCGCCGCCCGGTCGTCCAGCAGGTAGCTGGTGGCGGCCAGCTCGACCAGGGCGTGCAGCAGCAGCCGCCCGGTGGCCAGCTCGGCCGCACGCAGGAACAGCTCGTGGGCGTGCGCGAACGGCCCGCGGTACTGCTCCAGCTGGCCGAGCGCGACCAGGGCGCGGGCTCGCGGCTCCGGCTCGCGTCCGGTGCCGAGGACCTCCTCGGCCAGCTGCCGGGTGCGCTCGCCGTCGCCGGCCAGGTAGGCGTCCTCGGCGGCACGGGCCAGCCAGCGCACGCGGTGCACCCCGGCGGGGACCAGCCGGCCGGCGCGTTCGGCGGCCGCGGAGGCGGCACTGAAGGCCCGCCGGGAGCGGTCCAGCTCCGCGACCGCGCCGAGCTCGTCCGCGAGCCCGGGGTCGAAGCCCCGGGTGGTCTCGGCCCGGTGCCAGGTGCGGGTCGGTCCGTCGCCGACGGCGTCGGCCAGCAGGCGGTGGGCCCGCCGGCGCTCGGCCGCGCCGGCCCGGTGCCAGGCCGCCGACCGCAGCAGCGGGTGCCGGAAGACGATCAGCCCGCCGACGACCTGGACCACGCCGGCCGCCGCATCGAGTGCGGCCTCCGCGTCATGGCCGGCCGCGGTCAGGGCCGCCGCCACCGGGCCGCCCGCGCGGTCGATACTGGCCGCGGCCAGCAGCACCGCCTGCCAGGCCGACGGGGACAGGGCGGCGAGCTCGTCGGCGTAGACCCGCCCCAGCCGCTGGGGGACCGGTAGCGCGTGCGGCAGGTCCGCCGCCCCCGCCCGCTGCGCCGGCGTCATCACCCGACCGGTCTCCAGCAGGGCCAGCGGGTTGCCGCCGGTCTCGGCCACCAGCCGGTCGGCCACCCGGTCGGCGAGCTGCGGACCCAGCAGCAGCCGGCTGTGCGCGGCGTCCAGACCCCCCAGGGGTATGACGGCGAACCCCGGCAGCGGGGTGGCGACGGGGCTGCGGCGGCCGGCCAGGAAGGTGACCCGGTCGTGCCGCATCCGGTGCGCGGCGAAGCCGAGGGCCGCGGCGGACTCCTGGTCGATCCACGGCAGGTCGTCGACCAGCACCAGGAGCGGACGCTCGGCGGCGGCCTCGGCCAGCAGGCCGAGGGTCGCGGCCCCGACGAGGAACCGTTCCCCCGCCGCCGCGACCCGCCAGCCCAGCGCCGAGGCCAGCGCGTCGGCCTGAGCCGACGGCAGGGCCGGCAGCCAGTCCCGCAGCGGCGCGAGCAGGCCGTAGAGCGCCGCGTACGGCAACGCTGCGTCAGTCTCCACGCCGAGGGTCGCCACCACCCGCCAGCCGTCCAGGGCCGCGGCTCGGGCCGCGGCGTCCAGCAGGGCGGTCTTGCCGATGCCGGGCTCACCCTCGACCACCACGGCACTGAGCGAGCCGTTGCCGGCGGCGGCCCGGGCGGCGGCGACGGCCGCGAGATCGGCCTCCCGGCCGACCAGGCTGCGGACCGGTGCCGCCGTGTCCGCGGACGTCGGCCCGGTCGACCGGCGCGCCGGAGGCCCTGCCCCCATGGCGTCACCCTAGTTGCCCGCTCAGCCCGCGGGGGTGTCCGCGGTGAGGGCCCCCCGCGCCGGGGCTGCCGGCGCCGCGCAGAATGGACGGGCCGAACCCGATCCGCCCGGCCCCCCGACCGGACCCGACCCGACCCGACCCGACCGAACCCAGGAGCCGCCATGACCCTCCCCGCGACCGCCGACCGCGACGACGTCGTCGAGCGCACCGTGGGCGCGACCGCGCGGCTGCTCGCCGGGGTCGCCCGGCTGGGGGTGGCCTACTCCGGCGGGGTGGACTCGTCGCTCCTGCTCGCCCTCGCGGTCCGGGCGCTCGGGCCGGACCGGGTGGTGGCGGTCCTCGGCGTCTCCCCCAGCCTGGCCACGGCGGAGCGGGCCGCCGCCCACCAGGTCGCCCGGGTGGTCGGGGCGCCGGTGGTGGAGGTCGAGACCCACGAGGGTGACAACCCGCTCTACCAGGCCAACGGGGCGGACCGCTGCTTCCACTGCAAGGACGAGCTGTTCAGCCGGATCGGCGATGAGGTGGTGGCCCGCCACCACCTGGACGCCGTGGCGTACGGGGAGAACGCCGACGACGCGGTCCGGGTCGACCGTCCCGGCGCCCGGGCCGCGACCGAGCACCGGGTGCTCCGCCCGCTGGCCGACCTCGGGCTGGGCAAGGCCGACGTCCGCGACCTGGCCCGCCGGCTGGGCCTGCCGAACGCCGAGAAGCCGGCCGCACCCTGCCTGGCCTCACGCATCCCGCACCACGAGCCGGTCACCCCGGAGAAGCTGGCCCAGGTCGACCAGGCCGAGGCTGCCCTCGCCGAGCTGGGGCTGCGGGGCTTCCGGGTCCGCCACCACGGTGACATCGCCCGGCTCGAGCTGCCAGCCGCCGACCTCCGCCGGGCGGTCGACGACCCGCTGCGGGGGCAGATCTCGGCGGCCGTCCGCGCCGCCGGCTTCCGGTACGCGACCCTGGACCTGGCCGGGGTGCAGTCCGGCCTGTTCACCCTCACCGCGCTGGGAGCCGAACGTGCCTGACCAGCCCGTCGACGTGGCGGCGTTCGCGACGCTGGACACCGAGCGCACCCGCCGCCGGGGCTATCCGGAGGCGGTGTACTGCGCGCACAAGACCGCCGAGCAGCTGTCCGCGATCGCGGCGGCCTGCCGGGACAGGACCGAGTCCGTGACCCTGTTCACGCGAGCCAGCGGGGACCAGGCCAAGGCGGTGCTGGCCGAGCTGCCGCACGCGTTCCACGACGCCGAGGCCGGGCTGCTGGCCTGGCCGGCCGAGCCCCCCGCCCCGAGCGGGGGCCGCGTCGTCGTGGTCACCGCGGGCACCAGCGACCTCGCCGCCGCACGGGAGGCGTACCTGACCGCGCGCTACCTCGGCCGCCCGACCGAGCTGGTCGTCGACGTCGGCGTGGCCGGGCTGCACCGGGTGCTGGCCAAGCTGGAGCAGCTGCGGTCGGCCCGGGTGGTCGTGGTGGCGGCGGGGATGGACGGCGCCCTGCCCAGCGTGGTCGCTGGGCTGATCGCGGCGCCGGTCGTCGCCCTGCCCACCTCGGTCGGGTACGGGGCGTCGTTCGGCGGGGTGGCCGCCCTGCTGGCCATGCTGAACGCCTGCGCCCCCGGGGTCGCCGTGGTCAACATCGACAACGGGTACGGGGCGGGCCACCTGGCCGCCCAGATCGCCGCCGACCCCGCCGGCGACAGCCCGACGGCCGGCCGGTGACCGTAGCCGCCCGGCACGCCTGGGTCGACGCGTCGGCCGGCGTGGCCGGCGACATGCTGCTCGGCGCCCTGCTGGACGCCGGGGCGCGGCTGGAGGCCGTCCAGCGGGCGGTCGACGCGGTGGTCCCCGGAGCCGTGACGGTGCTCGCCGAGCCGGTGACCCGAGCCGGGATGCGGGCCACCCACGCCGTGGTCCGGCTGACGACCGCCGACCAGCCGCACCGGTCCTGGCGCACCATCCGGGGGCTGCTGGGCGACGCCGGACCTCGACCCCGGCATCCGCGACGGCGCGACGGCGGTCTTCGCCCGGCTGGCCGCCGCCGAGGCCGCGGTGCACGGCACGACCGCCGAGGACGTGCACTTCCACGAGGTGGGGGCCCTGGACTCCATCGCCGACGTGGTCGGGGTCTGCGCCGCCCTGGCCGACCTGGGCGTGGGCACCGTGTCGGCCGGTCCGGTGGCGGTCGGCTCGGGCCGCACCCGGGTGGGCCACGGGGACATCGGGATCCCGGTGCCGGCGGTGGCCGAGCTGTCCACCGGATGGCGGGTCCGGGCCGGCGGCCCGGGCGAGCTGGCCACGCCGACCGGGATGGCCCTGGTGGTCACGCTGGGCCAGCAGTGCGAGGACCTGCCCGACCTGCTGGTGGCCGCCACCGGGGTCGGGGCGGGGACCCGCGACACCCCGGGGCGGGCCAACGTCACCCGGGTGGTGCTCGGCCGGCCGGTCCCGGCCGCCGACCCGGCCGGTGCCGCGGCCGGCGAGGCCGAGGTCCTGCTGGAGGCCAACGTGGACGACCTCGACCCCCGGCTGTGGCCCGGCGTGCTGGCCGCCCTGCTCGCGGCCGGCGCCTCCGACGCCTGGCTGGTGCCCGCGCTGATGAAGAAGGGCCGCCCCGCCCACGTGCTGAGCGTGCTGGCGCCGGTGCCCGACGCCGCCCGGCTGCGGGAGGTGGTGCTGGCCAGCACGCCGACCTTCGGCGTCCGGCAACACCCGGTGAGCAAGTACGCCCTGCCCCGCGGCTGGGCCGACGTGCAGGTGGACGGCGTACCGGTCGCGGTCAAGGTCGCCCATCGCGACGGCACCGTGCTGCAGGCCACCCCCGAGCTGGAGGAGGTGCTGGCCGCCGCCGAGCGCCTGGGCCGGGCGCCGGCCGCGGTGCTGGCCGCGGCGGGGCGGGCCGCCGGTCAGGCCGGACTGCTGCCCGGTGCCCCGACCCCGGTCGAGCTGCGGTCGGTCCGCCCGCGGCCCACCCCACCCGCCGGGTCAGGTGAGCAGGTCGTCGAGCCGACGGACGGCGGCCGTCTCGGCCTCGTACACGGCCCGGAGGGCGTCTGAGGTGGCCGCGTAGACGTCAGCGACTCAGCCGGCTCCAGGGGCGGCGCGGCGCCGTACCGATCACGCAGCCGCCACCGCCCGGTCGCGGCGGCTGCTCGGTCGCTCGCACCGGCGTCGTCCTCGGCGACCGCACCCGTGAGCACGGCGGTGAGCTCCCGCGCCGCGGCGAAGGTCGGGTCCTCGATCGGCGCGGCCGCCTCGGCGACCTCGTGCCACCGCACCGCGATGTCCTCCCAGGCGGCGACCTCCGCCCCGAGCCGAGGATCCTCGAGCACCGAGCCCGCCACCCCCAGGCCCGCGGCGAACAGCCCGCGCAGGTGGCCACCGGCCATCCCCGCCGGCTCGATCCCTTCCCAGACGCTGAGCAGCGCGCCGAACAGGCCCCGTCCGTCGGCGAACACCCGCGGCCACGACTTCGGACCGCGCGGATCGACCAGGAGCTGCGACCACTTCCGCCAGGCCGGCGCCGCGAACGACGTCGAGCGCCCGCCGAGGTGCTCGGCGGTGTCACGCAACCCGGCCCGGACCGCCGCCCGCAGCCGCTCGGCCGGCACCTCGACATCGTGGCTCCGCAGCACGAGCTGGGCGTGACGGTAGCTGCCCACCCGCGTTCGAGCCCGGTCGAGGTCAGCCGCGGGGACGGTCAACGGGGCCAGCGTCCGGTCGTCGAGATGGATGCGGTCACCGGTCTGCCCGTAGGCGACGACCGGATGCCCGCCGTGGCCGTCCAGGGTCGGCGGCAGATGCCAGTAGCCGACGGTGTAGCGGTCGGGCCACACGATGGCGGGCCGGCCGGCCGCCAGCCCGTCCCGGAGCGCGGCCGCGGCGCCGGCCGACCCACCGGTCCGCGACCACGCGGCGTCGAGATCGAGACGCTCGACCGCGGCCGAGAGGCGGCGATCCAGGTAGTTCCAGGATCGCGCGAAGCCGAGGGTCAGGTGGCGGCTGTCGTCGTGGCGGAACTCCCACAGGATGTAGCCGGCGCCGAGCCCGCCGGCGACCACGAACAGGAGCTCCTCGGGCAGCGGCCCCGCGGGCCCGCCCACGCGGTGGTGGGCGAGCAGGTTGGTGAGAGCGGCCGCGTCCGGGTCGGTGCCTCCGGACAGGGTCCAGCCGAGGTCGACGACCTCGGCGGTCGAGCTGGTGGGGCCGGTCGGGCTGGCCGAGGCCAGCTACGCGCGGGCGAGGCGTACCGCTCCCCGGTCTCGGCCATCCGGCACGGAGCCGGGCCTTGAACGACTTGTCGGCAGTCATGGCTGAACCGTGCGACCGCGAACAGCGCTGAGACTCCACGCGTCTGCGCCGCCGTCACGGCCGTGGGCTCAGGCGACTGGATCTGCGTCTCGAGGTTCTCGAAGTCCCCTTTGCCCCGCATGGCGGGGTCGCGTGGAGACACGGTCTGAGGGTTTGGCGCGAGACATGCCGTCAGAGCCAGGGTAGCCGACGTCACCGGGTCGCGGTCGGTGCCCGCCGGCCCTCCGATGCCGGGCGCGCCGGGCCGACGGGAGAGGCAGTGGCGACCGCCTGTTCCCCACCGGGATGGGGCCGGTCATGGTCGCCACTGCCTCGCTCGAGGCGGGCCCCTGAACCTCAGGCGCCCGCGATCCGCGGCGGCCCGGACCCCGCCGTCCGGGCCGCCGGGTGACCCGTCAGCCCTTCTCGAGCGTGGTCGCGCCGGTCATGATCGCGACCGCCTCGGTCGGGGTGTGGGTCTTCGGGGTGATGACGCCGGCGCAGCCGCCCAGCCGGGCGATGTGGATCCGGTCCGACACCTCGAACACGTTCGGCATGTTGTGGCTGATCAGGATCACCGGTAATCCCTTCTCCTTGATCTGCCGGATCAGATTCAGCACCTGACCGGTCTCCTTGACCCCGAGCGCCGCCGTCGGCTCGTCCAGCACCACGAACTTGGTGGCGAACGTCGCCGCTCGGGCCACCGCGACCGCCTGGCGCTGGCCGCCGGACAGCGTCTCCACCGTCTGCGACATGTTCTGCACCGTGGCGATGCCCAGGTTGGCCATCGACGTGCCGGCGTCGGCCTTCATGCCGCTCTTGTCCAGCATCCGGAAGATCGACCCCAGCGGTCCGCTCCGGCGGCGCTCCCGGCCCAGGAACATGTTGGCCGCGATGTCCAGCGCCGGCGCCACGGCCAACGTCTGGTAGACGGTCTCGATGCCGGCCTGCCGCGCGTCCTGCGGCGCCTTGAAGTGCACCTCCCTGCCCGTCCAGGAAGACCTGGCCGGAGTCGGGGATCAGGGCGCCGGTGAGCGCCTTGATCAGGGTCGACTTGCCGGCCCCGTTGTCCCCGATCACCGACAGCACCTCGCCCGGGAACAGGTCCAGGTCCACCCCGTCCAGCCCGATCACCCGTCCGAAGGTCTTGATCAGCCGGCGGGCCGACAGCACGGTGGTGCTCGGGTCGGCCAGGTCCCCGGCCGGACCCCGGTACTTCTCCTGCGTCACTTCGGTCATGCTCAGGCCTTGACCTTCCTGATCCACTGGTCGATGGAGACGGCGACGATGATCAGCACGCCGATGGCGAGGATGCGCAGCTGGTCGTCGACGCCGGCGAGCGCGAGCCCGGTGTTGAACGCGTACACGATCAGGGCGCCGAGGATGGTGCCGATGATGCCGCCGCGTCCGCCGAACAGGCTGGTGCCGCCGATCACCACGGCGGTGATGGTCTCCAGGTTGGCCCCGACGATGGCGTTGGGGCTGGCCGTGCCGGCGCGGCCGATCAGGATCCAGGCGGTGAACCCGTAGATCAGCCCGGCCACGGTGTAGACGCTGAGCAGCACCCGGTTGACCTGGATGCCGGCCAGCCGGGCCGCTTCGATGTCGTCGCCGACCGCGTACACGTGCCGGCCCCAGGCCGTCTGGCTGAGGGCGAAGGCCACGATCAGGGCGAGCAGGATGGTGATGATCACCCCGAGGGTGAGGTTGAACGGGCCGATGGCGAACCGGGTGCCCATCACGTTCAGCAGCGCCGGCATCTTGCGCCTTGCCCACGCTGGCGCCGCCGGAGTAGAGCAGGCCGATGGCGGTGAAGATGCTGAGCGTGCCGAGGGTGACGATGAACGGCGGCAGGTTCAGCCGGGTGACCAGCAGCCCGTTGAGCAGGCCGCAGATCATGCCGAACGCGATGCCGATCAGCAGGGCCAGGCCGCCGGGCACCCCGTTGTTGGCCGACCAGGTTGGCCATCAGCAGCATGGACAGGATCGAGATGGCCCCGACCGCCAGGTCGATGCCGGCGGTCAGGATGACCAGGGTCTGCCCGATGGCCAGGGCGGCGATCACCGCGGTCTGCTGCAGGATGATCGAGATCGTGCCCGGCTGGGCGAACCGCGGGTTGATGATCGTGAAGGCGATGCAGGCCACCACCAGCACCATCAGCGGGCTGAGGGCGGGATGGGAGTGCAGCAGATGCTGGACCCGCTGCAGCGGGGACTGGCGCCGCAGCGCGAACTGCTCGGCCGCGGTGGCCGGTGCGGTGGTGGTGGTGTCAACGCTCATGAGGCTTCCTTGCCGTGGAGATCGAACGTTCGGGACGGGTCGCGGTAGCCCGCGAGATCGGCGGACCCGGGGCGGACCGCGCGGTCCGGACCGGTGACCGGCCCCGCGACGTGCGCGGGGCCGGTCCGGTGATCTGCTCACTTGCCCCAGCACTGCTTCTCGGCTGCGGCGGTGTCGATGCTCTCGACGCCCGAGACGGCCTTGTCGGTGACCAGCGACACGCCGGTGTCGAAGAAGTCCAGGCCCGGGGTGACGCTCGGCTTGGTGCCGTCCTTCTTGAACTTGGCGATGGCCTCGACGCCCAGCTGGGCCATCTTCAGCGGGTACTGCTGCGAGGTCGCACCGATCACGCCGCTCTTCACCGAGGTGATGCCCGGGTCGCAGCCACCGTCGACCGAGACGATGGTGGCCTCCACCCCGGCGGCCTTGAGCGCCTCGGAGGCGCCGGCCGCGGCCGGCTCGTTGATGGTGTAGACGAGGTTGATGTCCTTGGACTTGGCCAGGCAGTTCTCCATCGCCGTGCGGCCCTCGTCCTGCGCGCCGTTGGTCGGCTCGTTGCAGACGATCGAGTAGTCGCCGCCCTTGCCGCCGGTGTACTTGCCGGTCTTGGCCTCGTCGCCGTTCTTCTGCTTGTCCTTGGTGTCGATGCCCATCCCGGTCAGGAAGCCCTGGTCCCGGTTGTAGTCGACGGAGGCGATCTTGTCGTTGAACAGGTCCAGCAGGGCGATGTTGGCCGACTTGCCGTCCAGCGTGCCGGCGGCCCACTTCCCGATCAGCTCGCCGGCCTTGAAGTTGTCGGTGGCGAAGGTGATGTCCACGGTGTCCGGCGGGTTCGGCGGGGTGTCGAGCGCGATCACGTACAGCCCGGCGTCCCGCGCCTGCTGGATCGCCGGGTTGACACCGTCGGTGGCCGGGGTGATCAGGATGCCGGCGTCGCCGCGGGCGACCGCCGCCTCGATGGCCTGGATCTGGGTGGCCTCGTCCCCGTCCTCCTTCCCGGCCGCGGTGGTGATCTTGACGTTGTTGGTCTTGCCGGCCTCCTCCGCGCCCTTCTGCATGGAGATGAAGAACGGGTTCGTCGCGGTCTTGGTGATCAGGGTGACGGCGATCTGCTCGCCGCCTCCGCCGCCGCTGGCCTCGCCGCCGGGGGCGGCCGATGTTGCCACCACAGGCCGACAGCGCCAGGGAACAGGCGCCGAAAGCGGCGATCGTGGCGAACGCGCGGCGGGCGAGCTTGCTGCGTGGTTGCATGTACAGTCCTCCGAGGCTGGTCGTCGTTGTCCGCGCTCACGGTGGCTGACAACGGTGTCATGAGAGTTGTCTAGTGCATTCTCAGGATCACGTCAACCACCGTTCCGCTGCGCGGCCCAAACCGTTACAGTGCTGCCGAGCAGAGGAGACAACGATGTCAGAGTCCGGCGCGGACCGCCGCCCGCGCGCGACCATCCGGGACGTCGCCGCGCTGGCCGGGGTCGGCACCAAGACGGTGTCCCGCGTCGTCAACGAGGAGGCGAACGTCTCGGCCGCCACCCGCACCCGGGTGCAGCGCGCCATCCAGACCCTGAGCTACCGGCCCCACCTGGGGGCCGGCGCGCTCCGGCGCAGCGACGGCCGGACCCTCACCGTCGGCCTGCTGCTCGACGCGGTGGACAACTCCTTCTCGGCCGGCATCAACCGCGGGGTCGAGGTGGTGGCCGCGGCCCGGGGGACGGCAGTGTTCGCGGCCAGCACCGACGACGACCCGGAGCGGGAGCGCCGCCTGGTCGAGGCGTTCAGCCGCCGGCGGGTGGACGGGCTGATCCTCACCCCGATCGCCGACGATCAGGGCTACCTGGCCGATGAAGGGGATCAGGGCACCCCGATCGTGCTGGTGGACCGGCTGCCGGTGGGGCTGGTGGCCGACGCGGTGGTCAGCGACAACCATCCGGCATCCCTGCTGGCGGTCCGGCACCTGCTCGCCCTCGGGCACCGCCGGGTGGCCTACCTGGGCGACGACCTGACGATCTTCACCGCCCGCGAGCGCCGCCGCGGCTACGGCGACGCGATGCGGGAGGCCGGGCTCGCCGGGGAGGCGGTGTACCGGGACGGCCTGCGCAGCGACGCCGAGGCCTACCGGGCGCTGTCCGCGCTGTTGGCGGGGTCGGAGCCGCCGACCGCGGTGTTCAGCAGCCAGAACGAGATCACCATCGGTGCCCTGCGGGCCCTGCACGACCAGGGGCGGCACGAGGACGTCGCCCAGGTCGGCTTCGACGAGGTACCGCTGTCGGACCTGATCCAGCCGGCGGTCACCGTGGTCGCCCAGGACCCCCGGCGGATCGGCACGATCGCCGCCGAGCGGATGTTCGCCCGGATGGACGGTGACCGCTCCGCGGCGCAGACCATCGTGGTGCCGACCACGCTGATCCCGCGCGGCTCCGGCGAGATCCCCCCGCCCTGAACAACGCGCCCTGAACAACGCGCCCTGAACAACGCGCCCCGAACAACCCGAACAACCCGAACAACGCGCCCTGAACCAGCCCCGCGACCCGCCCACCGGGCCGGCCGCCCGGCCCGGCCCCACCGTGGCGTCGGTGGCGGAACCGGTTGCCGAGTAGATTTGCCTGCACCTGCCCGATCACGATGGCCCGCTGCCGTCGTGCGTCGCCGGCCCGAGGACCCCGAGGAGATCTGCGATGACCGACCCCAGCGCCGCCGGAGCCGCCGCGCCCTCGCCGCTCGCACCCCCCGACGCCGGGCTCAGCCTCACCGCCCCCGCGGCTCCCGCGCCGGTGACCGCCACCCAGGCGCCGGCCATCGCCCCGCAGGTCGACCCGTCCGCCGTGCCGGCCCTGGACGCCCGCGTCGACGGCTTCCTGCAGGCCCTGACCACGGCTCAGACCCGGTCGCCGGAGTTCGCGGCGCAGGCGGAGAACGTCCGGACCATGGGCGACGCCGACATCCGCAAGGCCGCCGAGACGTCCAACCGGTTGCTGGCCACCCCGGTCCGGGCTCTGAAGGAGGGCGGCATCGCCGAGGGCTCCAAGGTGGGGAACACGCTGCTGGAGCTCCGCCGCACCGTCGAGGACCTGGACCCGAGCCAGGCCACCGGGACCCGCAAGCTGCTCGGGATCATCCCCTTCGGGGACAAGATCGTCGACTACTTCCGCAAGTACCAGGACGCCCAGACCCATCTGAACGGGATCCTGCACAGCCTGCGCAACGGTCAGGACGAGCTGGCCAAGGACAACGTCGCGCTGACCATGGAGAAGCAGCACCTGTGGGCAGCCATGGGCCGGCTGAACCAGTACGTGTACGTGGCCGAGAAGCTGGACGCGAAGCTGGCCGAGGCGATCGCCCAGCTGGAGCTCTCGGACCCGGAGCGGGCGAAGGCGCTGAGCCAGGACGTGCTGTTCTACGTCCGGCAGAAGCACCAGGATCTGCTCACCCAGCTGGCCGTGTCGATCCAGAGCTACCTGGCCATCGACATCATCATCAAGAACAACATCGAGCTGATCAAGGGCGTGGATCGCGCCTCCACCACCACGGTGTCGGCGCTGCGGACCGCGGTCATCGTGGCCCAGGCGCTGGGCAACCAGAAGTTCGTGCTGGACCAGATCACCGCCCTGAACACGACCACGTCCGACCTGATCCAGCGGACCTCGGAGATGCTCCGCGACAACTCCGCCAAGATCCAGCAGCAGGCGGCCTCGGCCACCATCGGCCTGCCCCAACTGCAGGCGGCGTTCGCCAACATCTACGCGACCATGGACTCCATCGACACCTTCAAGCTGCAGGCCCTGGACACCATGGCCACCACCATCGGCACCCTGGAGGGCGAGGTGGTGAAGTCCCGGGAGTACCTGGACCGCGTCCGCAACACCGACCAGCGGCTGGCCTCGGGCAACCTGGACCTCGAGGGCCCCACCCCCGACGGCCTGCGCTGAGCCTGTGCCGACAGCACTGAGAGGCACCGCGATGGGGTTCAGGGACTGGGTGGCCGGCCTCACCGGGCGGCCGCAGCCGGAGGCGGTCGTCGAGCCGACCCCAGCCGCCCCGACCGAGGCCGACATCATGTCCGCCCTGGACCGGGTGGAGGCCATGGTCGCCGGCGGCGTGGTGCCCGCGCCGGTGCAGTCCCGGGTCAAGCGGGTCTGTGGCACCGTCCGGCAGACCATGCCACGACTGCGCAACCTCGGGCTGGGCAGCCCCCAGGCCTACTCGGTCATGGCCACCGCCACCGACTACCTGCCCGAGGCGATCGGCAGCTACCTGCGGCTGCCCCGCCAGTGGGCCGACTCCCGCCCGGTCGAGGGAGGCAAGACATCGCTGATGCTGCTGATCGACCAGCTCGACCTGCTCGGCGGCACCATGGACCGGATCTTCGACGCCGTGGTCCGGGTCGACGCCGACGCCCTGATCGCCCACGGGCGTTTCCTGCAGGACAAGTTCGGACACGGTTCCTCCGGCGGCGGTCTGGACCTCGACACCCCCGGCGCCCCGCCCGCGCCGGCCCCGCCGCGCAGCACCCTGGACCTGCCGTGAGCAGCCAGCAGTGGGGCCGCAGCGCGATCGCGGCCCTGGAGGCGGCGATCGACAAGCTGACCCGCGAGCGGACCGCGGCCGACGGGATCCGCCACGCCGACCCGCGCGTCTCCGGTCTGCTCGACCTGAGGCACCTGGACCTGAGCCAGCTGGACCCGGGCTCCCCCGGCCGCTTCCCGGGCATCGGCACCGACGAGCCGCCGGCCACCCCCTCGACCTCCTCGACGCCCGCCACCTCCTCGACCTCCGCCACCCCTCGACCCCCGCAACCTCCTCGACCCCGGCCGGCCGAGGCCCGGGGCAGCCGGAGCCCATCCTGCCGCAACCGGCCCCGGCTCCGGCCCCCGCCGCCGCCGAGCCGGAGCCCCGGTCGCTGGAGGAGCTGCTGGCCGAGCTGGACGGCCTGGTCGGGCTGGCCGAGGTCAAGGCGGAGGTGCACCGCCAGGTCGCGGTGCTGCGCATCGAGGGGCTGCGGATCAAGGCCGGCCTGGCCTCCCCCACCATCACCCGACACCTGGTGTTCGTGGGCAACCCGGGCACCGGCAAGACCACCGTGGCCCGCCTGGTGGGGGGATCTACCGGGCCCTCGGGCTGCTCAGCACCGGCCGGCTGGTCGAGGTGGACCGGTCCGAGCTGGTCGCCGGCTATCTCGGCCAGACCGCCATGAAGACCGCCGACGTGGTGGCCTCCGCCGCCGGCGGAGTGCTGTTCATCGACGAGGCGTACAGCCTGGCCGGCGACCAGTACGGCACCGAGGCCGTCGACACGCTGGTCAAGGAGATGGAGGACCGGCGGGACGACCTGGTGCTGATCGTGGCCGGTTACCCCGACCCGATGGCGGTCTTCATCGCCCAGAACCCCGGCCTGTCCAGCCGGTTCCGGACCACCATCGAGTTCGCCGACTACACCGACGCCGAGTTGGTCGGCATCTTCACCGGGCTCGCCGAGCGAGGCCGACTACGACGTGACGGCGGACGTGCCGGCGCCGGTTCGAGACCATCCTGGCCGTCACCCCGCGCGGGCCGACGTTCGGCAACGGCCGGTTCGCCCGCAACCAGCTCGAGGCCGCGATCGGCCGGCACGCCTGGCGGTTACGGGACGTGGAGGCGCCCACCCTGGACCAGCTCCGCGAGCTGCTGCCGAGGACCTGGACGACCCGCCGTCCGGCCGCCGCCGGCCCCGAACCCCGGCCCGGAGTCGGCCCCCGCACCAGCCCCGAACCCAACCCGGACCCCGGACCCGACGCGCCGGAGCCGGCCCCGATGAGCCAGACCAGCGCCGCGCCCGGCCCGGCCGTCGCGGTCGCGCCCGCCCCGTCCGGCCAGCTCGCCCCGCCCGCCCCGGCCACCGCTGCGCCGGCCCGCCTCGGCCCGCCCGGTCAGCGACACGCCGCGCCGGCTGCGCGCCCTCGGCTCCGGGATGCTGTGGGCCGGGGTGGTGTTCGGCGTGGCGGGACTGCTCGACCTTCGCCCTGCTGGCCGCCGCCCTGGCCCGCGCCGGGGACAGCACGGCCCAGCTGATCCGGATGCAGCAGATCCAGACCGACCTGCTGAGCGCCGACGCCAACGCCACCAACGCCTTCCTGGTCGGCGGGCTGGAGCCCCCGGCACAGCGGCAGGCCTACGCCGAGGCGATCGCCAGTGCGACCGGGCTGATCGCCCAGGCCGCCCGCGCCGAGCCCGCCGACGGGGAGGCACTGGCCGCCTTGAACGAGCAGCTGGTCACCTACACCGCCACCATCGAGCAGGCCCGCGCCAACAACCGGCAGGGCTTCCCGATCGGCGCCCAGTACCTGCGGACCGCCAGCACCGGTCTGCGGGCCGACGCGCTGCCCATCCTCGACAACCTGGTCAGCGCCAACGCCGACCGGTCCGCGAGCCAGATGGACGCCCGGGAGGGCTGGCTGCTCGGGGTGGTCGGGCTGCTGGTCATCACCGGCCTGGTGCTGGGGCAGGTGTGGCTCGCGCGCCGCTTCCGACGCCGGATCAACCCCTGGGTGGCCGCCGCCACCGGTCTGCTGCTGGTGACCTGGCTGGCGGCCCTGGTCGGCCTGGTCGTGCTCGGCACCACGGCCCAGACCATCCGGACCGGGGCGTTCGCCGACGTCAACGCCTCCGCCACCGCCCGGATCCAGGCGTACAACGCCAAGTCCAACGAGAGCCTGACCCTGGTCGCCCGCGGCTCGGGGCAGGCCTTCGAGAAGGCCTGGCAGGAGTCCTCGGCCACGGTGAGCGCCAACGCGCCGGCCCCGACCCGCGCCGGGCAGGCCTGGCAGCGCTACGTGCGGGTGCATCAGCAGATCCGGGCACTCGACGACGGCGGGCAGTGGGACGCCGCGGTCCGCGCCGCGACCGGCACCGGCGCCGACTCCGCCAACACCACCTTCACCGCCTTCGACTCCGCCGCCAGCGACGACGTCCAGCGCGCGTCCACCGAGACCACCGAAGGGCTGGCCTCCTCCCGGGTCGGCCTCGTCCTCGCGGCGCTGGCCGCCCTGGCCGCCGGTGTGGTGGCGGGACTGCTGGCCCGGCGCGGCGTCGAGCAGCGGCTGCGGGAGTACCGATGACGCCCGCCCGTCGCCCGACCCGGACGGTGCCACGGCTGCTGGTCGGGGTCGTCAGCGTGGCCCTGCTGGCCAGTTGCTCCCTGCTGCCGTACGCGCCGACCGAGCTGCCGGCCCCGCCGACCGCCGGTTCACCGACCACGGCTCCGCCGGCCCACCCCCGGCCCCGGCTGCGACGCCGCTGGCGCGCTCCGCTCCTACGACCCCGACGGCGCGCTGCCGGCGCCCGACGAGCTGCCGGCCGGCTCCACCATGGCGGCCATCAAGAAGCGCGGACGGCTGATTGCCGGCGTGTCCGCCGACACCTACCTGCTGGGGTCGCGGGACCCGTTCACCGGCCGGATCGAAGGCTTCGACATCGACCTGGTCAAGGCCGTCACGCAGGCGATCTTCGGCAACGACACCGCCTACGAGCTCAAGGTGATCACCGCCGCCCAGCGCATCCCGGCCCTGCGCGAGGGCACCGTCGACATCGTGGCCCGGAACATGACGATCACCTGCGACCGCTGGACCCAGATCGCGTTCAGCAGCGAGTACTACCGGTCCGGCCAGAAGATCATGGTGCGGCGCGGCTCGAAGGCGACCTCGTTGGCCGACCTGAACGCGGCCAAGGCCCGGGTGTGCGCGCCGAACAGCACCTCCAGCATGGACAACCTGAAGAAGCTGGCCCCCCAGGCGGTGGCGGTCGGGGCCGACAACCACACCGGCTGCCTGGTCCAGTTCCAGTCCGGGCGGGTTGACGCGATCACCGGTGACGACACCGTCCTCGCCGGCCTGGCCGCCCAGGACCCGTACGCGGTGGTGCCCGACCAGAAGGCGTTCACCGCCGAGCCGTACGGGCTGGGGATCAAGTCCGACCGTGTCGACCTGGTCCGCTTCGTCAACGCCACGCTGGCCCGGATGCGCTCCGACGGCGAGTGGACCGAGATCTACAACCGCTGGCTGCGGGCCCCGCTCGGCCCGGCTCCGGAGCCGCCCAAGGCGGTCTACGGCAGGAACCCGTGACGGCGGGGCCCGCCCGGGCCGTGGTGGCCCCGCCGGCGCCCGGACGGCTGGGGGTTCCGCTGCCGACCGCGGAGACCCTCACCTACCTCGACGCGCTCGGCCGCTGGCGGGACGGGCGCAAGACCGAGCTGGACGCGCTCGACCAGGCGGCGCTGCGCGCCCGGGACCAGGCCTCGGTCACCGGCGACATCGCCCTGTCGATGGCGCTGTGGAAGTCGGCGTCGGACCGCTACGAACAGCTCCGGGTGGTGTGGGACTCGGGCCGGGTCGGTCCCGCCGAGCGGGAGCGGCTGTCGGCCCTGGTCTGGGGGCGGCTGGACACCACGTTGGACGCGTCCCTGCTGGCCCGCAGCTCCGCCCCGACCAACGCCGGACTGGCGGTGTCACTGCCCGAGGCGTGCCGGCTGTCGGACGCCCTGGCCGGACAGCTTCGGGTCCGGCTGGGGCTGGAGATGTCGGGGCTGGAGGTGGCCGAGCGGCTCCGCGGGCTGCGGGTGCAGCTGGAGCGGATCCGCGACCAGGTCAACACCGAGCCGGCCGGCCACCGGCAGCAGGAGGCGGCGGGCCGGCAGGCCCGGTTGGCCCGCCGGCTGCGCGAGATATCGGACAAGGCCGAGCGCGGCGGCGACGTCGGCGGTCTGCTCGAGCCGCTGGAGATCGAGGCGACCACCTTCGAGCGCGACCTGATCGTCACCGGGGCGCAGCGCCGCCAGGCCGAGCCAGAAGGTGGCCGAGGCGCGGCGCCGGCGGGCGCTGCTGCTGGACCACGAGGCGCGCCTGCGGACCCTGGTCGAGCGCTGCGTGCAGACCGTCGACCCGGCCCCGCGGATGGCGGTGCCGGACGTGGCGGCGCTCGGGCCGGTGCCCAACACCCTCGAAGCCCTCGAGGCCTACCTGCTCCGCCTGGACCGGGTCGAGCGGGCGCTGGCGGTGCTGGAGCGCGCGTACGGGGACGCGCTGGCCCGGCACGCGGAGCTGGCTGCCCGGCTGGCGGCCTACCACGCCAAGGCGACGGCGACCGGGGCCGCGCAGCAGCCCGACGTGGCCCGGGCCCACGACCTGGCCCGGGAGGCGCTGGCGCGCCGTCCCACCCAGATGGCGATCGCCGAGCAGCTCGTGCTGCTGTACCAGGCCTACCTGCGCTCGGTGCCGGCCGGCGCCCGGTCCGCATCCCCACCGGAGAGGACGACCCCATGACGGCCTGTACGCAACCCGGGTGCCCGGGCGCCATCGTCGACGGCTACTGCGACGTCTGCGGCGCGCCCGGGCCGGCGGGCGGTACGGCCGCCGCGGCCGGCCGGGCGGGGCAGGCCGCCGGGGCCGGGACGTCGACGCGGGCCGACGGGACAGGCGGCCGCTGCACCCAGCCCGGATGCACCGGCACCATCGTCGACGGCTACTGCGACGTGTGCGGGTCACCGGCGGAGGCCGGGCCGGCGACGGTGGCCGCACCGGCCGCGTCCGGCCGGGGCCGGGCCGATGGACGCCGGGCTGTCCTCGATCACCCGCAGCTCCAGCCGGCTGGGCTCGACGGCGCTCGGGTCGCGGCGGGCGGCGAGCAGCGGGTCCCAGATCACCCAGCGGGTGAGCTCGGGGTCTCAGCGGCTGCGGACGGCCCGGCTCGGGGCGGGCCTGACCCGGGTGCCGCCGGCACCGCAGGTCGACGCCGAGCAGGCGATCATGAAGAACCCCGAGGTGCCGGAGAACAAGCGCACCTGCCCGGTCTGCGGCGCCGCCGTCGGCCGGTCCCGGGACGGTCGGCCGGGCCGCACCGAGGGGTTCTGCGCCGCCTGCGGCAGCCAGTTCTCCTTCACCCCGAAGCTGAAGCCGGGCGAGCTCGTGGCCAACCAGTACGCGGTGGCCGGCTGCCTCGCCCACGGCGGCCTGGGTTGGATCTATCTGGCCCGGGACAAGAACGTGTCCGACCGCTGGGTGGTGCTGAAGGGCCTGCTGAACACCGGCGACAAGGACGCCCTGGCCGTGGCGCTGGTGGAGCGGCAGTTCCTGGCCCAGGTCGAGCATCCGCTGATCGTCGAGATCTACAACTTCGTCAGCCACGACAGCGGCGACGGCGAGCCGGCCGGCTACATCGTGATGGAGTACGTCGGCGGCACCTCGCTGAAGCAGATCCTCAAGGAGCGGATGCGGGCGGCCGGCGGCGCGTTCGACCCCTTGCCGGTGGACCAGGCGCTGGCCTACATCCTGGAGATCCTGCCGGCCTTCCAGTACCTGCACGACCTCGGCCTGGTCTACTGCGACTTCAAGCCCGACAACCTGATCCAGGTCGGGGACGCGGTGAAGCTGATCGACATGGGCGGGGTGCGGCGGCTCGACGACGACCAGTCCGCGATCTACGGCACGGTTGGCTACCAGGCGCCGGAGGTGGCGCAGGTCGGCACCAGCATCGCCTCCGACATCTACACCATCGGTCGCACCCTGGTGGTGCTGATGATGGAGTTCCGCGGGTACCAGACCACCTATGTGGCCAGCCTGCCGCCGGTCGAGCAGACCCCGCTCTTCCTCGAGCACGACTCGCTGTACCGGCTGATCGCCAAGGCGTGCGCCCCGGACCCGGCCGACCGGTTCGCCTCCGTGGACGAGCTCCGGGTCCAGCTGCTCGGTGTGCTCCGGGAGGTGGTGGCGGCCCGGACGGCCGGCACCGCGCACACCTCGGCGGCCTCGGTGCTGTTCGAGGCCCCGGCGATCAGCAGCGACGCGCTGGCCTGGGACGAGCTGCCCGCCCTGCGGGTCGACACCACCGACCCGCAGTACGCCTGGCTCAGCAACATCGCGGTGGAGGACCCGAAGGAGCGCCTGGACGCCCTGGCCGGGGCGCCGGAGCCCTCACCGGAGGTGCTGCTGTCCCGGGCCCGGGCGGCGCTGCAGCGACAGGACCAGCGACTGGTCGACCAGGTGGTGAACACCATGCTGGCCGCCGACCCCTGGGAGTGGCGGGCGGTCTGGGTCAGCGGACTGGCCGCACTGCAGCGCTCCGACTTCGGGGCCGCCCAGTCCGCCTTCAACGCCGTCTTCGGCCAGGTGCCCGGCGAGCTCGCTCCCAAGCTGGCGCTCGCGCTGGCCTGCGAGCAGGGCGGGGCCGCTGACATCGCCGAGCGGCTGTACTCCACCTGCGCCGGCACCGACGCGAACTACGTGGCCCCGGCCGCGTTCGGGCTCGCCCGGGTCCGGGTCGGCCGCGGCGACGTGCACGGCGCCGTGCAGGCGCTGGACCTGGTGCCGACCACCAGCCGGAGCTACACCGAGTCCCGGCGTCAGCGGGCCCGGCTGCTGTACGAGTCCGCGGCCGACCTGCCGGTGCTGGCCCAGGCCAGCGGGAGCATCGACGGGGTCCGGCTGGACGTGGCCGAACGGGCCGAGCTGGACGCCCGGATCCTGGAGCGCGCGCTGGAGCTGGTGCAGACCAAGGGGCCGAACTCGGCGGTCCGGATCGGCGGCCGACCCGCGGACGAGCCGTCGCTGCGGGACGGGTTGGAGGCGACCTACCGGACCCTCGCCCAGACCGCCGACGACGAGGCCGGGCGGTACGCCATGGTCGACCGCGCCAACGCCGTGCGAAGGTGGACCCTGACATGACGGCGGACACGTGAGCGACCCGCGACCGGCCCCGCCGCCGGCGGCGGTCGCCGGGCCGGACGGTCGGACCAGCTGCCCGACCTGCGGTGCGCCGGTGGCGGCGACGGAGAGCTTCTGCGAGGCATGCGGGACAGCCCTCAGCCCGACCCGGGCCGCCGTGGCGGCCGACTCGGCGCCGTTGGAGTCCCCGGTCGAGCTGTCGCAGTCGGTCCCCGCCCCGGACCCGGCCCCGGCGAGCAACCCGGACAACGAGCCCACCGTGGCCATCGTCCGCCCGTGCGCCAGCTGCGGCGGCGTGGTGGGGGTCGACGGCTACTGCGAGACCTGCGGGACGAAGGCGCCCAGCGAGCGGGACCACTACGTCGAGCACCCGGCGCGCTGGGTGGCGGCCTGCTGCGACCGGGGAGTCCGGCACCACCGCAACGAGGACGCCACGGCGGTCGCGGCCGGGGAGGAGCCGGGCTCCCGGGCGGTGCTGGTGGTCTGTGACGGTGTCTCGACCTCCGAGGACTCCGACGTGGCCAGTCTGGCCGCCGCCCGAGCGGCCCGTGACCTGCTGGTCGGCAGCCGGCCGTCGGGGCTGGGGGTGGCCGCCAGTCAGGCCGGGGCGACCAGCGCGGCCCTGGTCAAGGCCGTCGACGCGGCCAACGAGGCCGTACTGGTCACCACCGCCGCCGACTCGGCCAGTGCCGCCTCCTGTACGTTCGCCGCAGCGGTGCTCGAGGGCGGTCTGCTCGTGCACGGCAACGTCGGCGACAGCCGCGTCTACTGGCTGCCCGACGCCGGCACCGGACCCGCCCTGCTGCTCAGCGTCGACGACTCGGTGGCTCAGCTGCGGATCGACTCCGGGGTGCCCCGCGAGGAGGCGGAGAACGGCCCGCAGGCGCACGCCATCACCAAGTGGCTGGGTCGTGACTCCGCCGACCACAGCCCGACCACCGGCTCCCTGACGGTCGACGGCGCGGGCTGGGTGCTGGTCTGCTCCGACGGTCTGTGGAACTACTGCTCGGAGCCGGACCTGCTGCAGTCCCTGGTGGCCGAGCTGTCGCCGGGGGTGGCCGGCGCGCCGCTCGGGCTGGCGGAGGCCCTGGTCGGCTGGTCCAACCTGCAGGGCGGCAAGGACAACATCTCGGTGGCGCTGGCCCGGGTGGGGGCCTGACCGGCGTACCGCCCGTGACCAGCGTCCCGCCCGGCCGGGACCTTCTGCCCTGGGTCGATCCGCCGGCTCGGCGTGTGCTGGAGGTCGGACCAGAAAGGGGTGACCGGTGGCCAAGGCGCTGGTGGTCTACGAGTCGATGTGGGGCAACACCGAGCAGGTCGCCCGGGCGATCGCGGCCGGGCTGGCGACCTCGCTGGAGGTGGAGGTGGTCGAGGTCGGCGCGGCGCCGGACGAGCCGGGGCCGGACGTGGACCTGATCGTGGCCGGCGGCCCGACGCACGCGTTCTCGATGAGCCGGCCGACCACCCGGGAGGACGCGATCACCCGGGGGGCCGATCACGGCCGGCGCGGCCGGGGGCTGCGGGAGTGGCTGGTGGCGCTGCCCAGCGGGCCGCACGCCCAGCCGGTCGCGACCTTCGACACCCGGGTGGCGATGATGCGGCACCTGCCCGGCTCGGCGGCCAGGAGCGCGGCGAAGGAGGTGCACCGGCACGGCTACCCCCGCGCCGCCGAGGCCGAGAGCTTCTACGTCGCCGACATGGCGGGCCCGCTGGTCGACGGCGAGCTGGAGCGGGCCACCGCGTGGGGACGGCAGATCGGTGCCGGCGTTGCTGCGCACCAGACCTGACCAGGTGCGGGCCACACCGTCGGCTGCCGACCAGGCGGTGCCGTCAGCGGGGTCCTCGGCGCGGTACCAGACCCGGCCGTTCCTGACGGTGCGCCGGACCTACGCCGACGTGTCCTTCACGGCCTTCGTGCGGCACGCGGTGGCCCGGGCGGTAGCGGAGAACCGGCTGCTGCACGCCTACCGCCGGCGTCACCGGCTGGTCATCGTCGACGACGTCGACGTCAACACCCAGATCGAGGCCGAGGGCGACGGGCAGCCGATCGTGCAGTCGCTGCTGGCGCGCGCGGCCAACCGTACGAGCCTGGCCGAGCTCCCCGGGGAGATCCGCGCCGCCCAGGGTCGCGACGAGGCCGCGCACCCCCGGTACCGCGGGACCCTGGCCTTCCTCCGGCTGCCGCGCACCCTGCGGGCCCTGGCCCGGCGGGTGGTGCTGGCCGAGCCGACCCTGACCAGCGGCTGGGGGGCACGGTGGGGCTGAGCTCGGTCGGCATGGTCGGTCCCGCCGGCGGTTGGGGCATCCCGATCGCGCTGCCGACCCTGATGGTCACCGTGGGCGGCATCGCCACCAAGCCCGCTACGTCGAGGGTCGGCCTGCCCGGGAGCTGTTGGCCGTGACCGTGCCGGTGGACCACGCGGTGGTCGACGGTGCGGCGGCCGCCCGGTTCCCCCGCCGGCTGGGCGAGCTGGTCGAGACCGCCTACCGGCTGCCGGACCCGCCGGGTACGACGTGACCGAGCGGCTCACTGCGGACGACCTGCTCGCCTGGGCCGGCGACCGCGGCACTCCCCCGCTGCGGATCGGCGCCGTGCTGGTCCTCGGGCCGGTGGACGGGGCCGGCGCCGAGCTGGAGAGCTGTCTACGAGGTCGGCTGGGGGCGCTGCCGCGGCTTCGTCAGCGACCGGCGCGGCGGGGATGGGGGCGAGCCGTGTGGGTCGACCGCCCGGGGTTCCGGGTCGAGGACCACGTCGGGGTGACCCCCTGCCCCGCGCCGTACGACGAGGACGCCGTGCTGGGGGTCGCGGCCCGGCTGGCGACCGCACCGTGGCCGGCGGGCGGACCGCTGTGGGCAGTGCGGCTGGTCACCGGTCTGACCGGAGGGCGGGCGGCGGTCGTCATCGTCGCGGCCCACGTGCTGGCCGACGGGCTCGGCGGACTGGCGCTGCTCACGCGGCTGGTCGACGGCGCGGTGACGACCGCGACCCCGCCTTCCCCACCGCCGCGCCTTCCGGTCACGGCGGGCGCCGGGCCGCTGCGGTTCATGCGGCGCGGGACGGCCGCCGCCGCCCGGCTCGCCGCGGCCCTGTCCGCGCTCGCGCCGCTGCTGGGGACCCGGGCGGCCCGGTCGGTGCTGAACCGACCGGCCGGTCCGCGCCGTCAGTTCCTGGTGGCCCGCGCCGCGCTGCCCGAGCTGCACACCCTGGCCCGGGAGCACGGGGTGACCGTCAACGACGTCCTGCTGGCCGCCGTCGCCGGCGCCCTGGGGCGCGTGCTGGCCCGGCGAGGGTCGCCGCTGGCGGAGCTCCGGGTCTCGATGCCGGTCTCCAGCCGTACCCCGGGTGAGGTCGCCGAGCCGCGGAACGCGGGCGGGGTCGTCCCGGTGATCGTGCCGACCGGTGGCGATCTGACCGCCCGGCTGGCCGCGGTCGGCGCCGCCACCCGGCGCGCCAAGGCGTACCGGCGGGGGGTCTCGACGGCGCTGATCGGCCCGTGGTTCCGCGCCCTGGCCGCGGTTGGGCTCTACCAGCGGTTCCTCGACCGCCAGCGGTTGGTGCACACGTTCGTCAGCGATCTCCGGGGGCCGGCGGCGATCGTGCGGATCGCCGGCGTGCCGGTGTCGACGATCATCCCGCTCAGCAGCGCACCGGGGAACGTGAGCCTGTCCTTCACCGCCGTGTCGTACCGGGACACCCTCGCCGTGACCGTCAGCGCGGACCCGGACGGCGTGCTCGACCCGGACCAGGTGCGTGACGCCCTGCAGGCCGAGCTGGCGGCTCCCACGGGCCGGGACCAACGGCCCGATATCCACCGCTGACCCGGGCCTTTCGCCCGTACCGCAGTCGTCCCCGCCGGGGGCTACGCTCCCGGCATGGCCCCGCAGCGTCCGGTCGACTTCTGGCTGCAGCTTCTCGACCGCCTGATCAACGAGCGGTTCACGGCGACGCTGGAGGAGCACGGCCTGACCCGCCGCCAGTGGGAGGTGATGAACCTGGTCAGCACCGGCCCGGCGACGCAACGGGAGCTGGACACCGCCCTGGCCCCGTTCCTGCCGGCTCCCGGGCCCGGACCGGAGGTCGGCCTGGCGTCCGCCGACGACCTCGCCGAGCTGCTGGACAGCGGCTGGCTCGAGGTCAGCGACCGCGGCTACCAGCTCAGCGACCAGGGCACGCTCGCCCACCAGCGACTCGACGTGGTGGTGGCCCGCGGCAACTCCGAGCTGGCCCGCGGCATCAGCGCCGCGGAGTACCGCACCGTGCTCGACGTGCTCGCCCGGATGGCGAGCAACCTGGGCTGGCGGGATCCGGCGGCCGAACGGGACGCAAGCCGTCCCTGACGGGCGCCGGTCGGGGCGGCCACGGGGCCGCCGACGGACCGGGACCAGGCACCTCGGGCGTCGGGACCATCGACCCTGGTCAGCCACCGCCCGCCGGACGAGCGTGGAGGGTGGAGGTGAGGTGGAATGACCAGGTCCACGATGGTGAAGCTGTTCTACGGAAGCCTGCTCGGGCTGGCCGGCGGCCTCGTCCTGCTCGGTCTGGCGGGCACGCTGGCGATGACCAACCAGGTGCTCGTGATGGAGGGGCCGAACGTGGTCGGCATCCGGGGCGGGGTGATGGCATGGACGCTGGCCGGGCTGTGCGCCCTGGCGTTGCTGGTGATAGTCGCGGCGGGCGTTGCCCAGTTCGTGGCCTGGGTCGGCGCCGTGATCAGCACCGCGAACACGTCGACCAAGACCTGGTGCGTCGTGCTGCTGGTGGTCGGTCTGCTCGGGTTCGTGTTCGTCGCCAACCTGGTGTACGTGATCGCTGGCCCCGACGGGTCGGCGACAAGCCCGGGGACTCTCGACGGCACCGCATCGCTCGCGACAGCCGCGACCGCCTCGCCGGAGAGAATGCCGATCGGTGGGAGGAGCGGGACATGAGGGCCGAAGTCGGTGACCGGATCGTGATCGCGGCAGCCCACGTCGACGGTGCGGTCCGCGACGGCGAGATCGTGTCCACCGGTGCGGGCGGGGCCGCCCCGTACCGCGTCCGGTGGTCCGACAGCGGCGAGGAGACGCTGTTCTTCCCGGGCCCCGACGCGCACGTCGAGCACCCCGAGCACGTCGAGCAGGTCGTTCCCGACACGGCGCCGACCACGCCCGACCCGCCGCCCACCGTCGGCTCGTCGACCACCGAGAGCCGGGGGGCCCGGCACACCAAGAGCTGGCGGGTCGACGTGTACGTCTACGAGGGCCCTGACTCCACCAGCGCGCAGGCCGTCCTGCACGGGGACGCACCCACCGCGCTGCAGGGCCAGGGGCTGGCCCGGCGGCGGCCGGGTGACCCCGAGGTACCCGAGATCGGCGACGAGGTGGCGGTCGCCCGCGCCCTGAACCGGTTGGCGGAGCGCCTGCTGGCCACCGCCGCCGACGACCTGGCCGGGGTCACCGGCCACCCGGTCCGGCTGCAGCCCTGACCCCGGCTCGACTCCCTGAGATCGACTCCGTGACGGAGACACGATGACCACCACGGTCCAACCCGCACCCCGGCCCGTACCACCGGGGCGGCCGCCCGCCCCGGGCGGCTCCGTCGTCCTGCTCCTGGCCGGCACCCTGCTCGGCCTCGTCGGCCTGGTACTGGCCGGGCTGGCTCTGGCCACCGGCTGGGCGTCGGTCCTGCAGCGCGACGGCCGCTTCCTGACCAGCCCGACCGAGCGTTACACGGTCAGCTCGTACGCGCTGACCACGACCGAGCTGACCGTCCTGGTCGACGATCGGCTGCCCGGCGCGCGACCCCCGGTCGCGCAGGTCCAGGTGCGGGCGACGGCGGCTGACCCCGGCCGGGCCGTGTTCCTCGGGGTCGGACCCCAGGACCAGGTCGCGCGCTACCTCGCCGGCGTCGAGCACAGCGAGCTGGTCAGCGTGACGTTCCGCCCGTTCCGGGCCAGCTACCGCCCGGTGGCCGGCACCCGCGCCCCGGATGCTCCGGGCCGCCAGGACTTCTGGGTGGCCTCGGCCCAGGGGGTGGGGACCCAGTCGATCGACCTGACCGTCACGCCCGGCCGCTGGGTCGCGGTCGTGATGAACGCCGACAGCAGCCGGCCGGTCGCGGTGGACCTGTCGGCCGGGGCCCGGACGACCCTGCTGGGGCCGGTCACGTTCGGGCTCGGGCTGAGCGCGGTGCTGCTGCTGGCCGGCGGGGTGGCCCTGCTGGTCTGGGGAGCGGCCGGACTGGGGCGCGCCGCGGGCGCGAGCGCCGGTCCCGGTGCCGCGTCGCCGGGACGGACCGCCGCGCTCGAGGCGCGCGCGGCCCCCGCCCCGACCTACCCCGCCGTACTCACCGGCGAGCTGGAGCCGGTGTCCCGCTGGCTCTGGCTGGTCAAATGGTTCCTCGCCATCCCCCACCTGGTCGTGCTGGCCGTGCTGTGGCCGGTGCTGGTGCTGACCACCCTGGTCGCCGCGGTCGCGATCCTGGTCACCGGCCGCTATCCGCGGGCCCTGTTCGGCTTCGCGGTGGGCGTGCTGCGGTGGAGCTGGCGGGTGGGCTTCTACGGGTACTCCGCGCTGGGCACCGACCGCTACCCGCCGTTCACGTTGGCCCGGACCGACTACCCCGCCGATTTCGACGTGGCCTATCCGGAGCGCCTGTCCCGGGGGCTGGTGCTGGTCAAGGGCTGGCTGCTGGCCCTCCCCCACCTGGTCGTCGTCGGATTGCTCACCGCCCCGTGGTACTGGGTGGTGAACGGGTCCCCGACCGGTGACTACCGACAGAACGCCGGCATCTCCCTGCTCGGCCTGCTCGTCCTGGTGGCCGGCGTGGCCCTGCTCGTCACCAGCCGCTACCCCCGGCCGCTGTTCGACCTGGTGCTGGGCATCAACCGCTGGGTCTACCGGGTCCTGACCTACGTCGCGCTGCTGCGCGACGAGTACCCGCCGTTCCGGTTAGACCAGGGCGCGCGGGAGCCGGGAGCGGTCGCGCCGCCCGGCGGGGCCGGACCGGTGCCCGCCGAGGGGGTGCCGCGATGAGCCGCCGGCGCTGGCGGGACCTGACGCCGCGCCAGCAGGGGGTGGTGCTGGCTCTGGCCTGCGTGCAGATCTCCCTCGCCGCCACCGCCTGGGCCGACCTGGCGCGACGACCCGCGACAGAGGTGAACGGCCGCAAGGCGGTGTGGGCCGTGGTGATCGGGATCAACTTCGTCGGGCCGCTGGTGTACCTCGTCCGGGGGCGTCGGCGCGGGGCGAGCGGGTAGCCCGTCGGCGAAGTCCACGGTGCTCTCCGGCCGCGCTCTCCGGCCGCGCTCTCCGGCCGCGCTCTCCGGCCGCGCTCTCCGGCCGCGCTCTCCGGCGGCGGGAACGAGCTGCGGCTACCGCGCCGGTGCCTACCCGTCGCCTGCCGGTCCCGGAGTGTTCCAGAGTGACGCGTCCACCGGCAGCACCGACACCTACGGCTGGCGGGTGCAGGGGACGAGCTGGATCTCGACCGGGCGGTCAGCGGCGCCGAGGATGTCAAACGGGATCCCTTCCGCGGTCCACGATGCCGCCTGGATCGGGGACGGTGGGCGGGCACGACTGCGCCATGGAGGCGGGGAGCCAGGGTGACCACACCACCAGGTCGGCGGGCCACCGTCCGGGATTGGCCCGATCGGCCCGGCCCCGTCTAGCGTTCCGGTATGCCCCGCGTCCGGAGGACTCGACCCGTGTACTGGCTGGCCGGGTTGGCCATCGCCCTCGCGGTGCTGTCCGGCGCCGCGGCGGGTCTGCTCGCCGTGCGGGTGGGCCGGGTCGGCGAGCCCGCCTTCGTCTTCCTCACCTGGAACCTGTTCTTGGCCTGGGTGCCCTTCGTGCTCTCGCTCGGGGTGGCGGCGGTGCACGGTCGCGGTGGGCCGCGGCTGCTGCTGTGGCTGCTCGGCGCCTGCTGGCTGCTGTTCCTGCCCAACGCGCCCTACATCCTGACCGACTTCATCCATCTCGGCCGGGTCGGCGGCGCGCCGCTGTGGTTCGACGCGGCGCTGATCGGCACGTTCGCCGCCACGGGCCTCGGCCTCGGATTGGCCTCGCTGCTCGTCGTGCACCACGTCGTCGAGGCGCGGGCCGGGCGGGTCGTCGGCTGGACGGTCGCGGTGGGCTCGCTCGTCCTCAGCGCGATCGGGATCTACCTCGGGCGCTTCCCGCGTTTCAACTCCTGGGACGTTCTCACCGACCCGTACGGTCTCGTCGCGGTGGTGCTGCAGCGGCTCGCCGACCCGTTCGGGAACCCGTTCCTACTGCGCTTCGCGGTGCTGATGTCGGCCCTCCTGCTCGGCGCCTACCTGCTCATCTGGGTCCTCCGGCGCGGGCTTCTCGGGCCGGTCTCCGCCCCCACTGCCCCCCGCCGCTGACCCTTCCCGGCCCGGTGAGTGGTCCGGCCCTCGTCCCGCGCACTCTCGTGAGAGGGAGGACACGCCGTCACCCGGGGTCGACCTTCGGCGTGCCTCTCATCTGCGGATGGACAACCCCGGCACCGGCTCCGCGTCTCACCTCAGCGGGAGTGACGGGAACCAGGCATGCTCCCGATCGCGCGCTCCACGAGGCGCTCGACCGCGTGCTGGCGGCGGCCACCGACCCCGCCGGAGCGTGGCCGCCGGACCAGGTCCTGCAGGCTCGGCGGGAGTTCGAGGCGCTCCCGGAACAGGCCCGGAGCTGCCGCATCGACGAGACCGGGCTGCCGGTCTGGCGGCCGCCCGGGTGGCTCGACCGGGCCGGCGCGCCGCTGCTCAACCATCGCATCCCGGAACGCCACCGACCCCTGGCCGGCGCCCGACTCGCCACCATCGCCGCGGATCGACGATCGTTCTCGGCGGCGGTGTGCTGCCCGGCAGGACCATCGGACCGACGTGGTGGGTCCTTGGTCCCGCAGCCGGTCGCAGTGGTTCCGCTCCGCGAACAAATCTGCTTGTGTGCTAGCCATGCTGACCCCCGAACCAGCCGGCGCCGCCGCCCCGCCGCCCGAGACGCCGGCCCCCCCGAGGACCACCACAGCCCCCGCCCCCACCTCGCTGCTGTCGCCGGAGTCCGCGGCCGTGGTGGCCGCCACCGCCGGGGTGGTGGCCGGCCACGCCGAGCAGATCACGGCCCGCTTCTACGCGCGGATGTTCGCCGCCCATCCTGAGCTCCTCCGGGTGTTCAACCAGGGAAACCAGGCCACCGGTGAGCAGAGCCGGGCGCTGGCGGGATCGGTGGTCGCCTACGCGGTCCAGCTCATCGACCCGGACGCGCCGTCGTTCGACCACGTCCTGCGCCGGATCGCGTACAAGCACGTGTCCCTCGGCATCCGGCCGGAGCAGTACACGATCGTCGGGCATCACCTGCTGGCCGCGGTCGGGGAGATCCTCGGCGAGGCGGTGACCCCGGACATCGCGGAGGCCTGGAACGAGGTGTACTGGCTGTTCGCCACCCAGCTGGTCGCCGCCGAGGCCCGGCTGTACCACGAGGCGGGAGTGGACCCCGCCCAGCCCGTCCGCCCGTACCGGGTGGTGCGTCGGCTGGAGGAGACCGCCGACGTGATCTCGCTCGTGCTGGAGCCCGCCGACGGCGGGGAGCTGCCCGAGATCGCGCCCGGTCAGTACGTGTCGGTGTTCGTCGACCTGCCGGACGGGCGGCGCCAGCCCCGCCAGTACACGGTGTCCTCGACGGCGGTCGCGACCCGGCTGCAGATCACCGTACGGCGGGTGGTCGGGGTGGACGGCGCCCCGGACGGCGAGGTGTCGACCTACCTGCACCGCGAGGTCCGACCCGGGGACGTGCTGGAGCTGAGCGCACCGGCCGGCGACTTCGTCGTCCAGCCCTCCGCCAGCCCTCTGCTGCTGGCCAGCGCCGGTGCGGGCATCACCACCGTGCTTCCGGTCGTCGAGCACCTGGCCCGAACCCAGCCGCAGCGCAAGGTCATCGTGGCCCACGCCGACCGCACCGCCCAGGACCATGCCCTGCGGGAGACGGTGCTGCACGTGGGCCGGCAGATCGACGACTTCACCGCCCTGACCTGGTACGAGACGGTGGCCCCCGGCGACCACCGGTCCCGGGTCGGTTACATGGACCTCGGCGTGGTCGACCTGCCGCCGGACGTGCAGGTCTTCACCTGCGGACCGCTGCCGTTCATGCGTCACGTCCGGTCGAGCCTGCTGGCCCGCGGCGTACCCGCCGCCCGGATCCGCTACGAGGTGTTCGGGCCGGACCTGTGGGCCGCGCAGGCCGCCCCCGAGGCGTGACCGGCGGGCCGGACCCCACGGGTCCGGGCCGGTGAGTAGCCTCGGCCCTACCGTCCGCCGGCGGGTTGCGCTGGGCCGAGCACAGACGTCGGAGCAGGCGTCAGAAGAGGGGAACGACGATGGGTACCAAGGAACTGAGCGTCCTCGAGCTGCAGGAGTGCCGAGAGCTGCTGGCCCGTCATCATTTCGGCCGGCTGGCCTACGCCGACCGGGTGGGTGAGCTGCCCGTCATCGTGCCGGTGAACTACGTCTTCACCGACGGGGCCGTGGTGCTGCGGACCGCCCCCGGCAGCAAGCTGCGGGCCGCGCTCGACGGGGCGGGGGCCGCGTTCGAGATCGACGGTGCGGACGAGGAGACGCGGACCGGGTGGAGCGTCCTGGTCCGGGGGCGGGTGGAGTCGGTGACCGATCCGGACCAGCTCAAACAGCTCGAGCAGTCGCCGGTGGAGACCTGGGCGCCCGGGGAGAAGCCCCACGTCATCCGGCTGACCCCGGGCAAGATCACCGGCCGGCGGCTGAGCCTGGCCGACATCCCCTCCACCTGGTGGGGCTGAGGCCCGGCACCGAAGTCCCCGTCGTCCGGTCGCCGTCGGTCGGGAACCCGCGGGGGCCGAGTGCGCACAACCCGTCGCATCGGACCGGCCCGATCCTGCCGATACTGTGGTGAAGCCGGTGGGCCCACCGGGCTCGACCCGACCTACCGCCGTCGACCAGCGCCGCGACCCAGGAGTTGACCATGGCCGAGTTCACCGCCGACGTCTACCAGAACGAGTTCCTGCCCGACGGTGGGACCGACGTGAACGCCATCGTGACGGTGACCTGCCGCGGGGCGGGTGAGGCCGGGCGCAGCGGCGCCGGCGAGGCCGGCGAGATCATCATCGTCGACACGTCCGGTTCGATGGGGCGGACCAAGCTGGAAGCGGCCAAGCAGGCCGCGGCCGCAGCCATCGAGCAGATCCTCGACGGGACGTGGTTCGCCGTGGTGGCCGGCACGCACCAGGCGTACCTGGCTTATCCGCCGGCGCGGGCCGGCGCCGGCATGGTCAAGATGGACCCGAGCACCCGGTTCGCCGCGCAGCAGGCGGTCCAGATGTTCCGCTCCGACGGCGGCACGGCGATGGGCACCTGGCTGATCCTGGCCGCCCGGCTGTTCGACTCCATCCCCATGCTCGCCCAGCGGCACGCCATCCTGCTCACCGACGGGGAGAACCACAACGAGACCCCCGACCAGCTGAGCGCCGCCATCGCCGGGGTGACCGGCCGGTTCCAGTGCGACTGCCGCGGCGTCGGCGTCGACTGGCAGGTGGCCGAGGTGCGGCGGATCGCGCAGGCCCTGCTCGGTACGGTCGACATCATCCCGTCCGAGGAGCAGATGTCCCGGGTGTTCGCCGAGATGATCCAGCAGTCGATGAGCCGCGGCGTGGCCGACGCCCAGCTCCGGGTCTGGGCCCCGCAGGGCGCACAGGTGATGTTCGTCCGGCAGGTCGCGCCCACCGTCGAGGACCTCACCAACCGGCGGACGCCGGTCAACCCGCTGACCGGCGGCTACCCGACCGGCGCCTGGGCGGACGAGTCCCGCGACTACCACGTCAGCGTGCGGCTGGCGGCCAAGGCCATCGGGCAGGAGCAGCTGGCCGCGCGGGTGCAGCTCGCGGTGGGCGGTGAGGTCGTCACCCAGGCCCTGGTCAAGGCCAAGTGGTCCGACGACGACGGCCTGACCACCCGGATCAACCCCGAGGTCGCCCACTACACCGGTCAGACGGAGCTGGCCGACGCCATCCAGGAGGGGTTGGCCGCGAAGGCGGCCGGCGACGACGCCGGCGCGACCACCAAGCTCGGGCGCGCCGTACAGTTGGCCGCACAGACGGGCAACGCCGAGGTCACCACCCGGCTGCGCAAGGTGGTCGAGATCGACGACGAGGAGACCGGGACCGTACGGCTCAAGCGCACGGTGGACAAGGCCGACGAGATGGCTCTGGACACCGCCTCGACCAAGACCACCCGGGTCCGCGGGTGATCCGCCCGCCGGCCGACTCCGCACCCCAGGCACCCCCGGCACGACAGCAGAAGGAGCACCTATGACGGCGGTCTGCCCGGCGGGACACACCTCGACCGCCGAGGACTACTGCGACGTCTGCGGCATGCCGATCGAGGCGGCCGACGGCGGAACAAGCCCGGTCGCGGCCCAACCCGGCACCCCGGGTCCGACTCAGCCCGCTGCGCAGCCACCGGCCGCCGCGGGCGGCACCGGACAGCCCTGCCCGAACTGCGGCACCGAGAACGCCAGCGACGCGCTGTTCTGCGAGTCCTGCGGCTACGACTTCACCACCGGCAGCCTGCCGAGGCCCGAGGCCGCGCCCGCGTCAGGACCGGACGGCCCGGACGCCACCGGAGCCGGCCCGGACGGCCCGGACGCGGCGAGTGACCCCACGGCCACCCTGCCCCAGGGGGAGCACCTGGTCCCGCCGGCGGACCACGCGGCGGCCTCCCCGCCGACGGTGGCGGGCGACTCCCGCAGCACGGCCCCCAGCCTGCCATTCCGGTGGGTGGTCGAGATGTGGATCGACCCCGCCTGGTACGACGCCCAGGAGAGCCCCGACACCCTCCCGTCCCCCGGCCTACCGGAGATCGTGCCGCTCCGGCACACCTCGGTGCTGGTGGGCCGGACCTCGACCAGCCGCAACATCCACCCCGAGATCGACTGCGGCGGCGACTCCGGCGTCAGCCGGCGCCAGGCCCAGCTGACCAGCGACGGCACCCGCTGGTTCGTGGAGGACCTGGACTCCGCCAACGGCACCTTCGTCGGCGCGGCCAGCGGGGCGCTGCCCACCGACCCGATCGCGGTCGGCAGCAAGCGCGAGCTGGATCCCGACGACCGGGTCTACATCGGGGCCTGGACCCGGCTGGTGATCCGCGAGGCCACCGAGGACGAGCTCAGCACGCTGTCCTGACCCGCCGGCTCGGAGGTTTGCGCGCTCCGCGAACAGGCTGCCGGCCCGGCCCGGCCGTGTGGCACCGTTGAGCCTGCGCACGGCGGGTTCGCAGCCGCGACGGACGTTGGGGAGAGGCTCAAGAGTGGATATCAAGGTCGGCATCAAGCACGTCAGCCGCGAGATCGTCGTCGACAGCGCGGAGTCCGCGGAGTCGGTGGAGAAGGCCTTCGCCAGCGCCGTCACCGAGGACTCGGTGCTCACCCTGACCGACCAGCGCGGCCGCAAGGTGCTGATCCCGGCCTCCTCGATCGGCTATCTCGACATCGGCGAGGAGAACGCCCGGCACGTCGGCTTCTCCGTCTAGCCCCGGTTCACCCGCCCCCCCCACGCGCAACGCACATACACGCGAAACCTCCAGATGCGCGCGAGATTTTGCGCGCATCTGGAGGTTTTGCGTGTAGCTGGGGGCAGGCGGCGGCCGTGTCAGGCCTGCAGACCCAGCTTGGCCATCCGCTGGGTGTGGTTGGCGACCAGGCGGCTGAACATCCGGCTGATCGCGGCCAGGTCCATCCCGGGCCGGTCGACGGTGCCGGTGAGCAGGCTGGTCAGCGCGTCCCGGTCCGCCGCCACCCGCTGGGCCTGGCTGAGCGCCTCACCGACCAGCCGCCGGCCCCACAGCGCGAGTCGGCCGGCCAGCCGCGGGTCGTACGCGGTCGCCTCTTTCACCTCGGCCACCACGTACTCGGCCAGGCCCTCGTCGGCCAGCACCTCGTGCACCAGGTTTCGGGTGTCGGCGTCGACGAACGCGGCCACCTCGCGGTAGAAGTCGGCGGCGAACCCGTCTCCGACGTAGGCCTTGACCAGCCCCTCGGCCCAGTCCTTGGGGGCGGTGTAGCGGTGGAAGGCGTCGAACGGGGCGTGGAACGGCTTCATCGCCTCCATCACGTCGACGCCGAGGCCGGCCAGATGGTCCCGGACCCGCTCGAAGTGGTCGATCTGCCGCGCGGCGAACGAGGACATGGCCACCTTGTCGGGCAGGGTCGGGGCGGCCTGCGCGTCGTCGGCCAACCGCTCGAAGGCGGCCAGCGCCCCGTACGCCAGGATCCCCAGCAGGTCGACGGACCCGGCCCGGTACTCCGTCGCGAGCGCGGGCTCCGCGGCCGTGATGACCTCCAGGGCCTGGTCGTCGGCCGCCGGCTGCTCCGTCATGGGCTGAGCCTAGGCCAGATCGCCCGGCCGGCCCGCGACGCCCCGACCGGCCTGCGATGAGGGGATTCACGTCACAGGCGGTAGGATCACCACCAGCGCACGTCACGTGCGCCCCGCGGACCGGGCTGCTGGCGCCGAGCGCTGTGCCTGTGTGCCGCAGGCACTCATCGACGAAGGCATGACTCTGAGCAACGACACGGCCACCGCCGCCCACCCCGAGGCGGCCGAGCTCGACGGGTCCGCCGAGGCGGTCATCGCGACCGCCACCGAGACCCCCGCACTGAAGACGTTCGCCGATCTCGGCGTCCTCCCCGACATCTCCGAGGCGCTGGCCGAGGTGGGGATCGTCAACCCGTTCCCGATCCAGGCGATGGCCATCCCGCTCGCCCTGACCGGGATCGACATGATCGGCCAGGCCCGTACCGGTACGGGCAAGACCTTGGCGTTCGGCATCACGCTGCTGCAGCGGGTGGTCGTGCCGGGCGAGCGGGACTTCGACCAGCTGGCCAAGCCGGGCGCGCCGCAGGCGCTCGTCGTCTGCCCCACCCGCGAGCTGGCCGGCCAGGTCAGCAACGACATCGCCACCGCCGCCCGGAAGCGGAAGGCGCGCGTGCTGACCGTGTACGGCGGGGTCGGCTACGAAACCCAGCTGGACACCCTGGCCAGCGGGGTCGAGGTGGTCGTCGGGACCCCGGGTCGGCTGATCGACCTGATGAACCGGCGCAGCCTGGACCTCAGTCACATCAAGGTGCTGGTCCTGGACGAGGCTGACGAGATGCTCGACCTGGGCTTCCTGCCCGACGTCGAGCGGCTGCTGGCCGAGACCCCGGAGCTGCGCCAGACCATGCTGTTCTCGGCGACCATGCCGTCGGCGATCGTCTCGCTGGCCCGCCGCCACCTGCGGCACCCGGTGAACATCCGGGCCGAGCATGCGCACGACTCCACCACGGTGCCGGCCACCGCCCAGTTCGTCTACCAGGCGCACGACCTGGACAAGCCCGAGGTGATCGCCCGCATCCTGCAGGCCGAGAACCGGAACCGGGTGATGATCTTCTGCCGCACCAAGCGCGCGGCCCAACGGGTCGCCGACGACCTGGCTGAGCGCGGCTTCTCGGCCACCGCCATCCACGGCGACCTGAACCAGGTCGCCCGGGAGAAGGCGTTGAAGCGCTTCCGGTCCGGCACCATCGACGTCCTGGTGGCGACCGATGTCGCCGCCCGCGGGATCGATGTCGAGGGCGTCACCCACGTGATCAACTACGAGTGCCCGGACGACGACAAGACCTACGTGCACCGGATCGGCCGTACCGGGCGCGCCGGGGCGTCCGGGATCGCCATCACCTTCGTGGACTGGGCCGACCGGACCCGCTGGAAGGTGATCAACAACACCCTCGGGCTGCCGTTCGAGGAGCCGGAGGAGACCTACTCCACCTCCGCCCACCTCTTCCACGACCTGGGCATCGACCCGTCCGCCAAGGGCCGGCTGGTGCCTCCCGCCGAGCAGCCGGACCGCCCCGAGCGGAGCGAGCGTCGCCCGCGCGGCGGGGCCCGCCCCTCCACCGGCGATGGCGGGGCCGAACGCCGTGCCGAGCGGGAGGGCGGCGAGCGCCGCCGCCCGGCCCGTCAGCGGAGCCGGCAGCGGTTGCGGAACGGCGTACCGGTCGTCGGCGAGCCGGCGTCCGCCGCGGCCGTAGCCGACTCCGCGGCGACCACCACCCAGAACAGCCAGGACACTCCGGGCACCCGGAGCCCCGAGGACACCCAGACCGACCAGGGCGGCCCAGCCCGCCGTCGGCGCCGGAGCCGCAGCCGCTCGGGCCGCTCCGAGACCGCCGCGGCGTCGCCCGACGCCTGAGCGACGCCGTCCCTCAGCGCCGAGGGCGTCAGCGCACCCGGCCGACCGGCTCGGCGATGACGACGAGGTTGCTGTCGTACCCGCCGCGCTCGGGACGGTACGCCCCCCCGCAGGTGATCAGCACCAGCCGGTGCGGACCGTCCTGCTGGAACGCGCGGGTGCCCGAGGAGAGGGCCTGCTTCGGCACCGTACGGACCGTCACCACCCGGTACCGGGCTCGGTGGCCGTCCCCGGTGATGGTGATGACCTCGCCCCGGCGCACCTTCATCAGCCGCGCGAAGAACCCCAGGCCCTGGGTCGCGGAGTCCACGTGTCCGGCGATCACGGTCGAGCCGAACGGGTCCCCGGCGTCGGCGCCGCCGTCCCACCAGCCGAGGTGCCGGACGTTCTCGGGCACCACCAGCTCGCCCTCCACGGTCGAGGCCGGCTGCACCGGCGCCGTCGAGCCGTCGGCGAGCCCCAGCCCGGTGGGCTGGAAACGGATCCGGGTGGAGGCGGCCGGTCGACCGACCCGGGCGGGCATCGGCCGGCCGCTCTCGCCCCCGCCGCGTGAGGTCTGTTCCCAGGCCGGGCCGGCTGCGCGAGGCAGCACCCGGGCCGGCCCGGTGACTGTCGCGGAGTCCAGCGGCGGTCCGGCCAGCACGGGCGACGGGCCGCCCGCCCCCAGCAGCACGACGGCCAGCAGTCCCCCGGCCGCGCCCGCCCCGCGCAGCCGCGACTGCGGCGGGCGCCGAGCCGGCGGCGGCGGGCGACGGCTCACCGGACCAGGTCCACCTGAAGGCTGCCCGGAGCGCCGGCCGCCTGACCGCCGGTTCCGGTGTCGACCTTGTCGGGCTTCTTCGAGCTGGTCTTCTCGTTCACCTGGAGCACGTGCACGGCCACGTTCATCGACTTCGAGCTCGGGTCACCCACCGCGTAGACCCGGTTGAGCGAACCGCCCTGGACGGTGAGCTTCAGGGGCCCCAGGTAGACCGGGGACTTCTTGCCGGTGGGCACGATGTCCACGGCGTAGGTGGCCACCGGGACCACCAGGTTGAGCGACTCCCCGTTCGCCACGTCCTCGAACAGGACCTTGCCGTTGACCCGGATGTCGGCCGGCGGCACGGCCGCGGTGTGGGCCACCGTCAGCGAGGCCTTGTCGCTGGACACCGCCGACAGGTCGTCCTTGTAGGCCGTGATCACCGGCTTGGTCCTCGGCCGCGCGGGCAGGTGCACCACCACGTCCCACTGGCTGTCGGCGCCGACGCTCACCGTGCCGGAGGTGACCGTCTTGCCGTCGGCGCTGGCCTCCACCTCGTGCTTGCCGGCCGTCACCTCGATCGCCTTGCTGACCGTGCCCGACTTGAGATCCTCGGCCACCGTCTTGCCGTCCACGGCGATGTCCAGCAGCTGTCCCGGCAGGCCCTGCACCAGATAGATCTGCGCGTCCCCGGCCGCGAAGCTGGGGGTCACGGCGAGCCCGCCGGCCGCCAGCCCCATCCCCAGCAGCACGACGCCCAGGCGCATGCTCCGTCCTACGTCCACGGTCTCCCCCGTTCGGTCGATGACCACATCGGTCACACCGCGCGCCAATATAGGCAGCGCGGCCGACGCCCGTGGCGATACTTCAAAGTTCGGAGCCGTCGACAGCGTGGATGGGGCCGGGCTCGGTACGGCGACGTCTCAGTCGGCGGAACCGACCAGTGCCGCGGCGACCTCGCGGTAGGCGAGGGCGCCCTTGGAGGTCCGGGCCGTGGCCAGGATCGACCGGCCGGCGGCGGGCGCCTCCGCGAACCGCACCGACTTCGGGATCGGCGGAGCCAGCACCGGTACGCCGTAGTCCTCACCGATCCGGTCGAGCACCAGCCGTCCGTGGCTGGTCCGGGCGTCGAACAGGGTGGGCAGCACGCCGACCACCCGCAACCGGCGGTTCGTCATCCGCTTCACGTCGTGGATGGTGTCCAGCAGCTGGCCGACCCCGCGGTGGCTGAGCGTCTCGCACTGCAGCGGCACCAGCACGCCCGCCGCCGCCGTCAGGGCCACCGTGGTCAGGATCCCCAGTGAGGGCGGGCAGTCCAGCAAGATCACGTCGTACCGCTTGAGCAGCGGCGCCAACGCGGTCTTGAGCAGCTGCTCGCGACCGGTGCGCATGATCAGCTGCTGCTCGGCGGCCGCCAGCTCGATGGTCGCGGGCAGCAGGTCCACGCCGTCGTCGGTGGTGATCACCGCGTCCGCGGCCCTGATCTCGCCGAGCAGGACGTGGTGCACGGAACGCTCCACCGTCTCGGGGTCGTACCCGAGGGAGAAGGTCAGGCAGGCCTGTGGGTCGAGGTCGACCAGCAGCACCCGGCGGCCGAGCTCGGCCAGGGCCGCACCCAGGGAGGCGACGCTGGTGGTCTTGGCCACCCCGCCCTTCTGGTTGGCCACGGCGATCACCCAGGCCTTGGCAGTGCCGGCCGGCCGGGTGCTCGGGCTGTGACTCGGGCTGGGACTCGGGCTGGGACTCGGGCTGTGTGACTCGGGCTGTGACTCGGGCTCTGACTCGGCCTCTGACTCGGGCTGTGACTCGGGGCGTTCATCGCGGCCCATTGTGCCCGACGACCCGCGGTCGACCCGACGGCGACGCGGTTCGTGCACCCGGGCCAACCGGCCGAGCGGCTCAGCCCGCCGCGCGGTCGCGGGCCGCGATCCGGCCGGCGATCGCCGCCCAGACCTCCGGGGCGGTGGTGTTGCAGCCCAGGTCGTGGTCGGTCTTGCCGGTGCCGTGGTAGTCGCTGGACCCGGTGGCCAGCACCCCCAGCTCCTCGGCCAGAGCCCGGAGCTCACGTCGGGCCTCCGGGTCGTGGTCCTGGTGGTCGACCTCGATCCCGTCCAACCCGTGCTCGGCGACCAAGCCCCGCAGCACCTCCGCGGGCAGCTCGCGGCGCCGTCCCCGGCCCCACGGGTGGGCGAGGACTGCGACACCGCCGGCCGCGTGCACCAGGTCGATGCCGTGGCCGAGCTCGATCGCGTACCGCGCCACGTGAGCCGGCCCCCCGTCGGCCAGGAACCGGTCGAACGCCTCGGTCCGGTTCGCCACGTGCCCGGCGGCGACCAGCGCGTCGGCGATGTGCGGCCGGCCCACCGACGGGCTGCCGCCGATCTGCACCAGCACCTCGGCCTCGCTGACCGGGACCCCCAGCTCCGCCAGCCGCTCCAGCACCGGCAGCAGACGCCCCGACCGACCGTCCCGAACCCGGGCCATCTCCCCCGCCAGGGCCGCGTCGTGCGGGTCGGCGCCGTAGGCCAGCAGGTGCACGCTGCGACCGTGCCGGGAGCAGGACAGCTCCATCCCCCGGACCACCTCGACCCCCAGCCGCTGTCCGGCTCCGACGGCCTCGTCGAGACCGTCGAAGGTGTCGTGGTCGGTGAGCGCCAGCACGTCCAGCCCGGCACCCAGGGCCGCGCGCACCAGGTCGGCCGGGCGGTCGGTTCCGTCAGAGACGTCGGAGTGGGTGTGCAGGTCGATGCGCATGTCTCAGTGCTACCAGACCGGGCCGGCCCAGCCCGCCCGGCACAGCCTCAGCCCGTCCGGGACAGCCTCAGCCCGTCCGGGACAGCCTCAGCCCGTCCGGGACAGCCTCAGCCCGTCCGGGACCGCCTCAGCCCGTCCGGGACAGCAGGGCCCGGGCCACCCGCAGACCCACCGACATCCGGGCCAGGTCGGGCTTGCCGTCGCAGATCGAGCGGAGGGTCTTGACCGACTCGGCCAGTGCCGGGGTCGCCTTCTCCCACCCCGAGACCTGCTCCTTGGCCGGGCGTCCGGGGGAGCCGGAGCCCAGCACCTCGGTGCTCAGCTGGGCGTGCACGGTGTGCAGGTCGTCCCGCAGCGCGGCCCGGGCCATGGTCTGCCAGCGGTCGTCGCGCGGCAGCTCGACGATCCGGGCCAGCAGCCGGTCCAGCCCCAGCCGCTGCCCGGTGGCGAAGTGCACCTCGGCGACCTCCCGCACGTCACGTTCGGCGGCGGAGGCGGTCTGCACGATGGTCAAGGCGGAGTACGCGGCGGGCAGCGCGGCCACCGCCCGGGCCAGGTCCTCCGGCACGCCGGCCGCCTGGTAGGCCTTGTGGCGCTTGGCGTACGCCTCCGCGTCGCGGCCCAGCAGGGTGTCCGGCAGCGACGCCTCCACCTGCTGTACCCCGGCGGCCAGCTCCGCCACGGCCGAGCCGACGTCGACCGGCCGGCGCCGGTTGTTGACCAGCCAGCGGGTGGCCCGCTCCACCAGGGTCCGGACCTCCAGCCGCAGCCGGGTCTGCATGGCCGCGTCGACCTGGTGGTCCAGGGCCCGGATCCGGTCCTCGATGGCCCGCGCGCCGAAGATCCGCCGGGCCGCGACGTTGGCCCGGATGATGTCGGCGGCGCCGGCCCCGGTCTCGCTGGACAGCCGATGGAAGCAGGTGACCCCGGACCGGTCGACGAAGTCGTTCACCACCACGGTGGTGATGATCTCCCGGCTCAGCCGGTGGGCGGTGATGGCCTCCGCGTACCGTTCCCGCAGGGCGGATGGGAAGTAGTCGACCAGCCGGTCGGCCAGCGCGGCGTCGTCGGGCAGGTCCGAGGCCAGCACCTCGTTGGCCAGCACGATCTTGGTGTAGGCCAGCAGGGTGGCCAGCTCCGGCGCGGTCAGGCCGCGGCTCTCGGCGCGCCGTGCCTCCATCGCGTCGCTGTCCGGCAGGAACTCGATCTCCCGGTCGAGCAACCCGCGCTCCGACAGCCGTTCCATCCAGTCCTCGTGGACCCCGACCATCGACGCCGCCTGGTACAGGCCGTTGGCCAGGGCCAGGTTCTGGAAGTAGTTGTGCTCCAGCACCAGGTGTTCGACCTCATCGGTCATCGAGGCCAGCAGCTCGTCACGCTGCTGCTCGCTCAGCCGGCCGGCCGCCATCTCACCGGCCAGCAGGATCTTGATGTTCACCTCGTGGTCGGAGGTGTCGACCCCGGCGCTGTTGTCGATGAAATCGGTGTTGATCCGCCCGCCCCGCGCCGCGTACTCGATCCGGCCGAGCTGGGTGCAGCCGAGGTTGCCGCCCTCCCCGACGCACCGGACGCGCAGCTGGGCGCCGTTCACCCGCAGGCCGTCGTTGGCCTTGTCCCCCACCTGCGCGTTGCTCTCCGAGGTGGCCTTGACGTAGGTCCCGATGCCGCCGTTCCACAGCAGGTCGACCGGCGCGCACAGGCAGGCGGTGATCAGCTCGGCCGGCGACAGCGCCTCGACACCGCTCGCGATGCCCAGCGCCGCCCGCATCTGGGGGGTGATGGTGATCGACTTCGCGGTGCGCGGGAAGACCCCGCCGCCGGCGGAGATCAGCGCGGTGTCGTAGTTCGCCCAGGTCGAGCGGGGCAGCGCGAACATCCGCCGCCGTTCGGCGAAGCCGGCGGCGGGATCCGGGTCGGGGTCGATGAAGACGTGCCGGTGGTCGAAGGCCGCGACCAGCTTGGTGTGCTCGCTGAGCAGCATCCCGTTGCCGAACACGTCGCCGCTCATGTCGCCGATGCCCACGCAGGTGAAGTCCTCCTGCTGGCAGTCGACTCCGAGCTCGCGGAAGTGCCGGATCACCGACTGCCAGGCCCCCTTGGCCGTGATGCCCATGCCCTTGTGGTCGTAGCCCGCCGAGCCGCCGGAGGCGAACGCGTCCCCCAGCCAGAAGCCGCGTGAGGTCGAGATCTGGTTGGCGATGTCGGAGAAGGTGGCCGTTCCCTTGTCGGCCGCGACCACCAGGTACGGGTCGTCGCCGTCGTAGCGGAGCACCTGCGGCGGGTGCTGCACCTGGCCGTCGACGATGTTGTCGGTCACGTCCAGCAGGCTGGAGACGAAGGTCTGGTAGCAGGCCACGCCCTCGGCCTGCCAGGCCTCGCGGTCCTGTCCGGGGTCGGGCAGCCGCTTGCCGTAGAAGCCGCCCTTCGCCCCGACCGGCACGATCACCGTGTTCTTGACCATCTGCGCCTTGACCAGGCCCAGCACCTCGGTGCGGAAGTCCTCGGCGCGGTCGGACCAGCGCAGGCCGCCGCGTGCGACGGCGCCGAACCGCAGGTGGACCCCCTCGACCCGCGGTGAGTAGACGAAGATCTCGTACGCCGGGCGCGGCTCCGGCAGGTCCCTGATCTTGCGGGGCAGCAGCTTGAAGGCCAGCGCCTGGGTCCCCGGCCGGTACGCGTTGGTCCGGATCACGGCGTCGATCACCGACAGGTAGGAGCGGACGATCCGGTCGTGGTCGAGGCTGGCCACGTCGTCCAGGGCGTCCTTGATCTTGTCCCGCAGGTCCTCCACCTGCTCCTTGCGGGCCTCCCGGGACAGCTGCAGTCCGGGGTCGAACTTCGCGCCGAACAGCGCGACCAGATGCCGTGCGATATCGACGTTGGCGTTCAGTGCCTGCGCGATGTAGGTCTGGGAGTACGGCACCACGGCCTGCCGCAGGTAGCGGCCGATGGCTCGCAGGACGGCCACCTGCGGCCAGTCGATCTCCGCGCCCATCACCAGGGCGTTGAAGCGGTCGGACTCGCTCTGCCCCGCGTACGAGGCGGAGAACGCGGCCATGAACCGCTCCCGGGCGGCGAACGTCCACTGCCCGGCGACGGCCTCCCGCCCTCCCGGCACGGTCACCCCGAAGTCGTAGATGAAGGCCCGGCGACCGCCCCCCAGCCGCAGCTCGTAGGGCCGCTCGTCGATCACGTCGACCCCGAGCAGGGAGAGGTGCGGCAGGATCCGGGACAGCGACAGCGGCTCGGACCCGCGGAAGATCTTGAGTCGCAGGTCCGCCTCGTCGACCGCCCGGTCCGGGGCGTACATGGCCATCGACATGCCGGCGTCGCCGTCGAGGGCGGACAGCGCCTGCAGGTCGAGGATGCCCTGCCGGGCCGTGTAGTCCTCCTTGTAGCCCTCGGGCAGCGCCCCGACCAGGGTCGCCAGCCCGTCGGCATCGGTCTCCCCGGCAACCTGGTCGGCGAACTCGTCGTTCCAGGACCGGGTGGCCAGGGTCAGCTCGCGTTCCAGGGCCCGGACGTCGACCTGGCCGATGGACTGGCCGGGGGCCATCCGGACCACGAAGTGCAGGCGGGCCAGCACTGACTCGGTGACCCGGGCCGTGTAGTCGATCGACGCCCCGTCGAGCCTGCTGAGCAGGATGTCCTGCATCCGGTTCCGGACGGCCGTGGTGTAGCGGTCGCGGGGCAGGAAGACCAGGCAGGACACGTACCGGCCGTACGGCTCGCGGCGCAGGAAGAGCCGCACCTGGCGGCGCTCCTTGAGGTGGGCCACCTTCTCCACGATCGGGAACAGGTCGGCCACCGGGGTCTGGAACAGCTCGTCCCGCGGGTAGGTGTCGAGCACGTCCATGATCGCCTTGCCGCCGTGGCTGCTCTCCTCGTAACCGGAGCGGCGCAACACCTCGGCCGCCTTCTGGCGGAGCAACGGCACCCGGTTGACCGCCTCCGAGTAGGCCGAGGAGGAGAACAAGCCGAGGAACCGGCGCTCCCCGACCACCCGGCCGCGGCGGTCGAACAGCCGGAAGCCGAGGTAGTCCAGGTAGGTGGGCCGGTGGACGCGGGACTTCTCGTTGTCCTTGGTGATCACCATCAGGTCGTCGCCCGCGCCGTCGGAGGGCAGGGCGTGGAAGGCGCCGGGCTCGTCCACGTCCGCCCGCAGCGTGCCGAGCCCGGTGGCCGGCACCGGGCAGTAGGTCGGCTGCCCGTCGACGGTCTCCAGCGCGTACTCCCGGTACCCCAGGAAGGTGAAGTGGTGGTCGATCAGCCAGCTGAGCAGCTCGCGGGCCAGCGCCGCCTCGGCGGTGTGCTTGCCGATCGTGGCGGGGTCGTTCAGCATCCCGATCGTCTCGTGGGCACGGGTGCGCATCTTGGCCCAGTCCTCGACCGCCTCCTCGACCAGGCGCAGCACCTCCTCCAGGCCCTGCTCGAGGCGGACGGCCAGCTCACCGGCACCGCCGAACTCCGGGTGGGCGGGCGGCAGCACCTCCAGGTGCATCCAGGACTCGGGCGTCACCGACGGGTCGTCGTCGGCCTCATCGGTGGAGACCACGGCGTCCAGGTGGCCGTCGAGGTCGCGTCGGACGTTGAACTGGGGATGGAAGATTTCCCGGATGCTCCACCCCTCGCGGAGTACCTGCATGGTCACCGAGTCGACCAGGAACGGCCGGTCGTCGGTGACGATCTGGACCACGGTGGCGCCGCCCGCGGTCCAGCCGTCCGCCGACTGGTCCGGGGTCCGGATGGCGATGGTGGCCCGGGCCGGGGGCCGGATCAGCGCGAGCCGGTAGTGCGCCTCGACCAGACCCAGCAGGTCCTCCACCGAGCGCTCGTCCACGTCGACCGCGTCCACGTGCCGGAAGTAGTGCCGCAGGAACACCTGCACGCGCTCCGGGTCCTGACCCAGCTCGCTGGCGATCTCGGCCCCGCGCCGGGCGACCTGGGCGATCTTCTCCGCCTTCTCGCGCTCCAGCTCGGTCTCCACAGTGGTCACGCCGGCACCCGTCTCCCATCCACGATCGACGCACGACCCTGTACGTCACGACCGACGATAGCCCTCAGCGCGGTCCCCAGCAGGCCGCAGCCCGCATGCCATGATGACCGCCATGGACATCTCCTCGCGTGTCGAGTTCCCCGCGCCCGTCGAGCAGGTCTTCGCGATGATGACCGACCAGGGCTACCTGGAGGAGGTGTGCCGGGCCAGCCAGTCGCGCAGCTACGAGGCGTCGGTGGTCGGCGCCACGACCCGGACCTCCCGCCGGCTGCCGGCGCCGGAGGCGGCCGCCCGCTTCACCGGCCCGGAGCTCACCGTGGTGGAGGAGATCACCTGGGGCCCCGCCGCCGGCGACGGCTCGCGGACCGGACGGGTGGAGCTGACCATCTCGGGTCAGCCGGTCGCCATGAAGGGCACGATGCACCTCGCGGCCGGCGGGCCGGGCACGGTCGCCGACCTGACCGGCACCCTGAAGGTGGCCGTCCCCATCCTGGGCAGGAAGCTGGAGCAGGCGTCGGCCCCGGCCGTGCTGGCCGGCTTCCGCACCCAGCAGAAGGTCGGCAACGAGTGGCTGGCCGACCGGTCCACCGGCGAGGCCGGGCTCGCCGGCTAGCTCGCCGGGGGCTGCCGGTGAGCCGGCCCGGGCCCGGTGAGCACGCGGGCGAGGACGTCGGGGCGGTCGGTCATCACCCCGTCCACCCCCCACCCCAGCAGCCGGCGCATGTCGGCCTCGTCGTCGACGGTCCACACGTCGACCCGCAGACCCAGCCGGTGCGCGGCCCGGACGAAGTGCGGCGTGACGATCCGGATCCCCTTCCAGGTCATCGGCGGCTGGACGGCCTGGTACGCGGGGTCGAGCAGGTCGGTGAGCCGGACCAGGCTGAGCAGCCAGAAGACGACGAGCTCGGGGGCGGAGGCACCGGTGGCCACCCGGCCGCCCGACGCACGCCGGAACCGGCGCAGGGCCGCCCCAGCTCTGGGAGTTCACCAGGGTCCGCTCCGCGGCCGCGGCGGCATCCACGGCGGCCGTGACGCGGGCCTCGATGTCGGCCCGGCCGCCCTTCTTGATCTCGATGTTCACCGGCAGGTCACCGAAGGTGCTGAAGATCTCTGCCAGGGTGGGGATCCGCACCCCACGACCGCGCCACGGGAAGGTCGCTCCCCCGTCGGTGCTGAACCGGTACCCGGCGTCGAGGGCCTGCACCTCGGCCAGCGACAGCCGGTTCACCGGCCCGGTGCCGTCGGTGGTGCGGTCGACCATCTGGTCGTGCATCACCACCAGCTCGCCGTCGATGGTGGAGTGCACGTCGCACTCGAGCACTCCCGGGCCGTAGCGCAGGCCCTCCCGGAACCCCTCGACGGTGTCCTCGGGCACCACCGCCGCACCCCCGCGGTGGATGAACGCGGTCGGCCAGCCCTGCGGGGTCGGCGGCGTCGGCAAGCGCCGAGCGCCGGCGCAGCAGCGCCATCGCGCCGAGGGCGCCGAGGCAGGCCACCAGTACCGGCAGCGGGCCCAGCCGGAAGACCCAGACGTTGTCGGCCACCAGGGACGCGGCCCCGGTCTGCCGGATGATCGCGTTGCTCATCGTGCTCCTCCGCGCTGCTGCGCCCGTCCGGCCGGACGGCGCCCGGCCCCGTGGGTGCAGAGCGCGGGCCGGCCACGGTGATACCGGGTCGCCCGGCGGAGCAGACGACGTGAACCGGCCGGGCCTACAGTGGCGTCGTGGCTCCCCGGGCGGTGATCACCCTCGCGGCGGTGGTCCTGCTGGCCGCGTGCGGCCGGGCCGACGTCCCCCCGCCGCCGACCGGGTCAGCGGTGCCCGTCGCACCGGCGCGGCGGGCCGCGCACACGGCCACGCCACTGACCGACGGGACCGTGCTGGTCGCCGGCGGCTGCGTGGTGGACGGCTGCGGCGTCGCGACCGACTCCGTGGTCGTGCTCGACGGCGCGACCGCCCGACCGGGACCCCGGCTGCACCAGGCCCGCGACGCCCACACCGCCACCGCACTGCCCGACGGCCGGGTCCTGGTGGTCGGCGGGTTCGCCGGGGAGGGAGCCCCACCGCTGCGCGCGGCCGAGGTGTTCGACCCGCGCCGGCAGCGCTGGGACCAGGTGGCCCCGCTCGCGCAGGGGCGCGGCGGGCACGTCGCGGCGGCGCTCGGCGACGGGACGGTGCTGGTCGCCGGCGGCTGGGTGGGGCCGCGGCGCTACACCGCCGGCACCGAGCTGTTCGACCTCGAGCAGCGCGGCTTCCGGCCCGGGCCGGCGCTGCCCGAGCCGGTCGACTCGGCGGCCGCCGTCGCCCTCCGCGACGGGACCGCCCTGGTCACCGGCGGCCAGACCGGCCCGGGGACCGCCACCCGGACCGCGACGCTGATCGCCCCCGGCGGCCGGCTGGTGCCGGTCGCTCCGCTGGGGCGAGCACGGTTCAAGCACGCGATGGTCGAGCTGCCCGGCGGGGACGTGCTGGTCATCGGCGGAACCTCCGACGACCGCACCCTGCTGGCCAGCACCGAGATCTACGACCCGCGCCAGCGCCGGTTCCGGCCGGGTCCCCGGCTGCGGCAGGCGCGCTACAAGCTGAGCGGGTCGGCGGCGGTACTGCCCGACGGTCGGGTGCTGGTGGCCGGCGGCGGCCCCGGGGTGGAGGTCCTCGACCCCGCGCGGCGGACGAGCCGACCGGTCGGCGGGGCCGGCGGCGGCTGGGCGTCGTTCTCCACCGTCAGCGTGGTCGGCGACGCCGCCTGGGTGCTGGGCGGGTACGACCGCGGCATCGCCCTCACCGGCACCGACCGGCGGATCCCGCTCCGCGCCCTCTGAGCGTCCAGGGGCGACCGGTGCTCAGCCCATGTGCGGGTAGCCGACCGACGTGGGCGGCACCAGGGTCTCCTTGATGGACCGTGGGCTGGCCCAGCGGATCAGGTTCCACAGCGAGCCCGCCTTGTCGTTGGTGCCGGAGGCTCGGGACCCCCCGAACGGCTGCTGCCCCACCACCGCCCCGGTCGGCTTGTCGTTGAGGTAGAAGTTCCCGGCCGCGAACCGGAGGGCGGCGCTCGCCTCGACCAGGGCGGCGCGGTCGTCGGCGATGACGGCGCCGGTCAGCGCGTACGGCGCCGCGGCGTCGACCTCGGGCAAGATCTTCGAGAACTCCGCGTCCTCGTACACGAACACCCCGAGGATGGGCCCGAAGAACTCGGTGGTGAACACCTCGTGGCGGGGCTGGTCGCTGGTGATGATCGTCGGCCGGACGTACCAGCCCTCGGCGTCGTCGACTGAGCCGCCGGCCACGACCGTGGCGTCGCTGCTCGGCCCGGGCCCGCTCGATCGCGTCCCGGTGCTTGCCGAACGCCCGCCGGTCGATCACCGCGGAGGTGAAGTTCGTCAGGTCCCGGACGTCGCCGACCTTCAGCGCCTCCGTCTCGGCCACCAGGTCGTCCTTGATCCGCTCCCACACGCTGCGGGGCAGGTAGGCGCGCGAGGCGGCCGAGCACTTCTGCCCGGAGTACTCGAAGGACCCGCGGATGAGCGCGGTCCGCAGCACGTCCGGGTCGGCGCTGGGGTGGGCCACCACGAAGTCCTTGCCCCCGGTCTCCCCCACGATCCGCGGGTAGCTGCGGTAGCGGGTCAGATTCGCGCCGACGGTCTGCCACAGGTGCTGGAAGGTGGCGGTGGACCCGGTGAAGTGGATGCCGGCGAGGTCGGGGTGGGCCAGCGCCACCTGCGACACGGCCTGGCCGTCGCCGGGCAGCATGTTGATCACGCCCGGCGGGAGGCCGGCGGCCTCCAGCAGCGCGTACGTGAAGTGGGCCGCGAACTGCTGGGTGGGGCTCGGCTTCCAGAGCACGGTGTTGCCCATCAGGGCGGGCGCGGTCGGCAGGTTGCCGGCGATGGCGGTGAAGTTGAACGGGGTGATCGCGTAGACGAACCCGTCCAGCGGTCGGTAGTCGGTCCGGTTCCACACCCCGGGCGACGAGCCGGGCTGGTCCGCCAGCAGCTGCCGGGCGAAGGCCACGTTGAACCGCCAGAAGTCGATCAGCTCGCAGGCGGCGTCGATCTCGGCCTGCTGGACGGTCTTGCCCTGGCCGAGCATGGTGGCCGCGTTCAGCGTGTCCCGCCACGGCCCGGCCAGCAGGTCCGCGGCCCGGAGGAAGATCGCCGCCCGGTCGTCGAAGGACAGGCCCGCCCACGCCGGAGCCGCCGCGGTGGCCGCGGTCACGGCGGCCTCCGCGTCCGCCGTGGTCGCCGCGGCGGAGACCCCCAGTACGTGCGCGTGGTCCGAGGGCATGGTCACGTCGAAGGACTCCCCGCCCGGCCGGACGTGCCGTCCGCCGACCACCGCCGTCAGCTCCACCGGCGAGGCGTCGGCCAGCTCGGCCAGCCGCTTCTCCAGTGCGGCGCGCTCCCGGCTGCCCGGGGCGTAGGTCAGGTTGGGCTCGTTGACCGGTGCGGGTACGGAGGTGATGGCGTCCACCTCCGCGAGGCTACTCGTGGTCACGTGATCGTTACCGACCGGAGACAGCGCCCGAAACGCGGCCCGGGCCGCACTTCACATCCCTCCGGTCCACGACACACCCCTTACTGGGGGGGTGAAGTCGACGGTAAGGGTGTGGGGCGGGGTCGACATCTGACCCTCGCCGGTCTGCCCTCGCGCCGTCAGGGGCCGCCGCGCCAGTGGTCGATCCGGTGGTGGTCGGGGGTGAACCCGTTGGCCACGCCCCACAGCACGGCCTGGGTCCGGCTGGTGACGCCGATCTTGCGGTAGACCGACCGGATGTAGGACTTGATCGTGTTCGGGCTGAGGAAGGTCAGCTGGGCGACCTCGGCGTTGCTCTTGCCCTGGGTGATCAGCGCGAGGATCTCCGACTCCCGGTCGGTGAGCCCCTCGCCCCGCCCCGGCCAGTCCAGGCCGCTCGCGCTGCGCGCCCGCTGCGGGGTCTCGCTGACCACCGTCTCGCCCGCGTGCACCGCCTCCAGGGCGCGGACCAGCTCGCGGGCCGGCAGCGCCTTCGAGAGGTAGCCGTGGGCGCCGTGCCGGCGGGCGCTGGCCAGCAGCTCGGGATGGAAGTTCCAGGTGTAGACCACCACGCGCCGGGCCCGCGGGTTGGCGATCAGCTCGGCGATGTCGGACTGGTCGGACTCGGGCTGGGCGAACGTGTCGTACAAGACGATGTCGACCGGGTCCACGAGCGGCTCGTTGGTGTCGATCTCGCAGATCAGCACGCGGTCGCGGTACGGCTCGAGCATGGTGGCCACCCCGACCACGACCACGTCGTAGTCGTCGACGAGGGCGATGCGGATCGGCGTGCTCGGTGTGTCCCATGATCAGTCCACCATAAACCCCCCTAGGGGTGTACTGCATCCGCCTTAGGGGTGGGAGATTGGTTCTGACGTGGACGCCTGTCCACCGGCCCGTGACGGACCGGTCCACGTCGCGGACATCGCGACCCAGAAGGGATCTCCCATCATGCTCGGTCTCATCGTCAGCATCCTCATCATCGGCCTGATCGCCGGCGCCCTGGCTCGGCTCGTCGTCCCCGGCCGGCAGAACATGTCGATCCTGATGACCATCGTGCTCGGCGTCGTCGGCTCCTTCGTCGGCGGCTTCCTCGGCTACCTGATCTTCGGCAAGGACGCCGGGAGCGGCTTCTTCCAGCCCGCCGGCATCATCGGGTCGATCATCGGCGCCATCGTCGTGCTGCTGATCTGGGGGGCCGTCCAGCGGCGCAGCGTGCACGCCTGACCCTCTGACGCACCGGGGTGGCCGCGACGGACGAAGGCCATAAGCCCACTGGCCGTCGACGGGGACTCCGCTGCCCTGGCCGGCCTACCCGTCCGGCGGCCGCCCCGGCGCCTGGTCCCGCTCTAGCCGGTGGCCGTCTTGGCGTCCGCACGCCGCTTCTTCGCCGCCTCGACTGAGGCGCGGAGTGCGGCCACCAGGTCGACCACCTCCGCCTCCTGCGGCGCCTCCGGCTGCTCGGCCAGCGGGATGCCCTCGGCCTTGGACTGGACCAGGGACTCCAGGGCCTCCCGGTAGGAGTCGGTGAACTCCTCCGGGTGGAAGTCGCCGGCCAGCGCCTCGATGAAGGACTGGGCCATGGTCACTTCGGCGTCGGAGACGGTGACGTCACTCGGCGGGGTGGCGAACGAGCCGTCCCGCAGCTCGTCCGGCCACAGCATGGTGTGCAGCAGCAGCACCCCGTCCTTGGGCCGGATCAGGGCCAGCGCCTCCCGCGAGCGGAGGGCGACCTTGACCAGCGCGGCCTGCTGCGTCTTGGCCAGCGCGTCGCGGAGCAGCACGTACGGCTTGATGCCCGGCCCGTCGGCCTGCAGGAAGTAGGTCTTGGCGAAGTAGGTCGGGTCCACGTCGTCGGCAGCCACGAACTGCACGACCTCGACCGACTTGGTGGTGGCCAGCGGCAGCTGCTCGAAGTCCTCGGCGGTCAAGATCACCATCCGACCGTCCGGCAGCTCGTAGCCCTTGGCGATCTCCGCGTACGGGATCTCCTCGCCGTCCTTCTCGCAGACCCGCTTGTACTTGATCCGGCCGCCGTCGGCGGGATGCACCTGGCGGAAGCTGATGTCCTTCTCCTCGGTCGCCGAGAAGAGCTTGACCGGGATGGTGACCAGGCCGAAGGAGATGGCGCCCTTCCAGATCGATCGTGGCATGGGCACAGTCTGCCCGATGCCGCCGACGACGGCAGGTCTCCCGCTCAGAGCTTGTCGAACCAGGGCTCCAGCCGCGCGTAGGCCTCCATGAACAGCGGGTACTCGCGCCCGTACCGCTGGTGCCGCCCGGGGTCGGGCCGGCAGCGGGCGAGCTCGGTGGAGAACCGGCCGGCGACGCCGAAGTCGTCGAAGATCCCCACCCCGACCCCGCCGACGATGGCCGCACCGACCGCGGTCGCCTCGTCGACCAGGCTGCGCCGGGTCACCGGAACCCCCCAGACGTCGGCGAAGACCTGCAGCAGGAGCTGCGCGTTCGCTGCCCCGCCGATGGCGTCCACGGCCTGGATCGGCGTCCCGTTCTCCACGAAGGCCAGCAGCCCGGTGTAGAGGTTGAAGGCCACCCCCTCGAGCACGGCCCTGGTCAGGTGCGCGGGCCCGTGGTGGCGGCCGAGGCCCGCGAACACGGCCCGGGCCGCCGGGTTCCAGTACGGCGAGCGCTCCCCCAGCAGGTGCGGCAGGAAGTACAGGCCGTCCTCGCTGGCCTGCGCCTGCGCGGCCTCGGCCAACAGCCGCTGGTAGCGACCCGGCTCGCTCGGGGCCAGGGTCTCGACCACCCACTCCAGGGAGGCACCGCCGGCCTGCATGGTGGCGGTCGGCACGTAGCGACCCGGCACCACGTGGTTGAACGTCATGCTCCGCATCTGCGGGTCGTGCAGCGGCGCGTCGGCGGCCACCGACACCCACGACGACGAGCCGAGGTAGGCGTAGGCGCCCGACGCCGGCTCGACGATCCCGGCGCCCAGCGCCCCCATCGGCCCGTCACCGCCGCCCATCACCACCGGCGTACCGGCCAGCAGCCCGGTGGCCTCGGCCGCAGCCGGGCTCACCCCACCGACGACGGTGGTGGAGGGCACGATCTCGGGGAACAGCCCGGCCGGCAGCCCGGCCGCCTCGATCAGCTCGCTCGACCACCGGCCTGCTGCCTGGTCGTAGGCGTTGGTGCTCGAGGCGTCGGACGGGTCGGTGGCCAGCACCCCGGTCAGCCGGTGGACCACGAAGTCCTTGGCCAGCACGACCGTGCGGACCTGCCCGAAGACCTCCGGCTCCTGCGCCCGCACCCACATGATCTTGGACAGCGAGTAGGTCGGGTTGAGCCGGTGACCGGTGATCGCGTACCCGCGGTCCATCCCCACCCGGTCGAGCAGCAGCGCCGTCTCGGCCACCGACCGGGTGTCGGCCCAGATGATCGCCGGCCGGACCGGGCGGCCCCCGCCGTCCAGCAGCACCGCACCCATCATCTGCCCGGAGAGGGAGATCACCTCCACCTCAGCCGGCGGCAGGTCCTGCTCGGCCAGCAGCGTCCGGGTGGCGGTGCCGACCGCGGTCCACCAGGCCTCGGCGTCCTGCTCGGCCTTCCCGCGCGGGCCGAAGTCGGTCGGGTAGGTCGCGGTGCAGGCGGCCAGCACCCGGCCCTCGTTGCTGACCAGGGTGGCCTTGTCGCCGGTGGTGCCCAGGTCGTGGGAGATGATCACGGCCGCTCCGCCGGCCGGTAGCCCGTGTGGTCCGGGTTCCGGCGCACCGCGTACCCGTCCCCCTCCGCCACCACCAGGGAGCGCATCCCGCCGGCCCGCTCGATGATCGCGTAGTCCTGGCCGGCGTCGGCGGCGTAGCAGAACAGGGTCGAGAAGCGCTCGGAGCCGACGTTGACGCTGCGGTGCACCCAGTGCCCCGGGACGTAGACGGCCTGGCCGGGGGTGACCTCGACCACCTCGCTCCGGCCGTCCACCGTCTCCAAGATCATCACCCCGCGGCCGGACAGCCCCAGGTACAGCTCCGACCGGTCGGCGACCGCGTGCAGGTGGCCCCGGGTCATGGCGTACTCGTCACCGACCGTGCCCGGCTCGAGCACGCTGATGCCGGTGATCAACCCGCCGGGGCCGTCCTCGGTGCGGCTGTTCTCCACCCAGTAGACGGCCGCTCCGTCGTCGGCGGCCAGCCGGGCCCGGTACGCCGCCTCGTCGCGGTACAGCCCGGCCAGGTCGGGCCAGAACTTCTCGTACCGCCCGTTGCTGCCCCGCAGCCGGCCCTCGCCGGCCAGCACGGACATGATCACCGGCGGTACCGGGACCGCCGCGCTCGGCTCGGTGGGGGTGTCGGTCATGGGTTCCTCCTCAGGGTGCTGGGCTCGACGGCCGCCGGCGGCGGCCCGTCCGGCGTTCCGGAACGGCTGGTCCCCAGCCACCGGGCCGGGTTCTGGACCAGGACGGCGTCCACCAGCTCGGTCGATCCGGCCCGCTCCAGCCGGGGGACCACCCGCTCCCCCAGGTAGGCCAGACCCGGCATCCCGCCGTAGCCGCGGTAACGGGTCCGGCGGGCCACGTCGCCGCCCAGCAGCAGCCGGCGGATCCCCCCGGCGGCCGCGACCTGCAGCAGGCAGTCCAGCAGCACCGAGTCCGGCCAGCGCCGGGTCCGGGCGAACCCGTCGTAGCCGAGGTAGGCCCCCGCCGCCGCCAGCTCGGCGTGCAGGCCCGGGTCCGGGTTGCGGTCGACGTGCGCGAGGGCCACCGCCGACGCGGCCACCCCGTGCCGGCCCAGCGCGGCCAGCACCTCGAGGGCGGCGCTGCCGTCCTCCAGGTGCACCATCAGCGGCACGCCGGTGCGGTGGTGGCAGGCGGCCGCCGCGGCCAGCACCCGGCGCTCGAACGCGGTGATGCTCCAGTAGCCGACGCCCGCCTTGACCACGCCCGCCCGAACGGCGTCACCCGCCGGCGTCCGGGCCGGCGCGGACCGGACCGGTCCGTCGCCGACCGGCGCGCCGTCGAGCACGTCTGCGCTGAACCGGTCGGCCAGCTCCGTCTCGCCGAGCTCCAGCAGCCAGTGCCCGGCGCCGTAGTGCGGCTCCCGGTGGGCACCGGTGGTCGCGACCACGTGCAGCCCGGTCGTTCGGCTGATGCGGGCCGCCGCCTCCGGGCGTCGCCCCAGGCCGGTCGGCGTGGCGTCGACCATCGACGCGAAGCCGGAGCCGGCCAGACCGGCGGCCTCCGCCCCGCTGGCCTGCTCGTCGTCCAGCTCCTCCCCGGGCAGCAGCGGGCTGACCTGGAACAGGTGCTCGTGGTAGTCGACCCGGCCGAGCCGGTCGGCGGGCAGGTCCCCGAGCACGGTCCTGACCACGGTCGGGCCGGTCACCGCAGCCGGGCCGCGATGCGGCCCAGGTCGTCGACCGTGCCGGCCGGCATGGGGATGTCGAACACCTCGGCCACCGCCTGCGACCAGCCGTGCACGAAGTAGCTCCAGCCGTCCTCGACGGTCAGGGCGCGCCGGTCACGCTGGCTCTGCGCCTGGTGCCAGAAGTCGAGCGGGCCGCGGTAGTTGAACTCCCAGACCACGCCGCGCTCGGGGAACACCACGTCGGCCGAGGTGGGCGAGCCCGGTCGGTCCTTGCCCATCCCGGTGGCGTTGACGACCAGGCTGGCCGGAGGCAAGGACCCGACCAGCCGGTCCACGTCGCCCGGCCCGGAGGTGACGACGTAGCGGACCAGACCGGCGGGCAGGCCGGCCCGCTCGTGCACCGCCCGGGCGTGGTCCAGCGGCGGCCGGCTGAGCGCGGTGCAGATGATCTGCTCCGGCCGGTCGGCCCGGACGCCGAGCTGCTGGCTGAGGGCGGTCCCCGCGCCGCCGGATCCCAGCACCAGCGCGGCGCCGCCCTGGCGGGTGAAGTGGTCGGCGGACAGCAGCTCCTCCAGCGCCAGCCGGGCCGTCACCGGGTCCTTGGCACTGCCGACCAGCCGGTCCCCCCGCTTGGCGATGCAGGACACCTCGCCGAACGTCTCCGCCAGCTCGTCCAGGTCGTCGAACAGGTCGGCGGCCGCGGCGTGCACGGCCATCTTGTGGGTGGTGACCAGCGCCCCCCAGTGCCGAGGGTCGACCCGGACGGCCTGCACCAGGTCGCGGTAGGTGCCGGCCGGGGCGTCCAGGGGCACGTCGTGCCCCACCAGGGTGCGGGTGGGGAGCCCCAGGGCGTCCGCCCACCGGGGGAACACGGCGCGAATCGACGATCCGCCGGTGGTGACGCCGACGAACCCCATGTACGAGTCGGGTCCGCGGCTCACGCGCGGGCCGCCCGTACGGCCGCGGCGAACCGGGCGGCGGTCGCCGTGATCGTGGCCCAGTCACCCGCGGCCAGAGCGGCCGCCGGGCACAGCTCGCCGCCGGCCCCCACGGCAACGGCCCCGGCGGCCAGCCAGGCGCCCAGGTTGTCCGCGTCGACGCCGCCGGTCGGGCAGAAGGCGAGGTCGGGGAACGGACCGCGCAGGGCCTTCAGGTACGCCGGACCGCCCAGCGCGGCCGGGAACAGCTTGACGACGTGCACACCCAGGCCGGCCGCGACCATCACCTCGCTGGGGCTGAGGGCGCCCGACAGCACGGTGACGCCGGTGCCGAGCATCGCCCGGGCCAGGGTCGGGGTGGTGCCCGGGCTGACCAGGAACTCCGCGCCCGCCTCGACCGCGACGGCGGCCTGGGTCGCGTTCAGCACGGTGCCGGCGCCGAGGTACACCCGGTCGCCGTGGCGGGCGCGGACCTCGCGGATGGCCGCTGGGGCGCCGGGGGTGCTGTAGGTGATCTCGATCCCGGTCACGCCGCCGGCCACCAGCGCGTCGGCGGCGAGCACGGCGGCCCGGGTGGTCGGCGCCCGCAGGACGGCCACCACCGTCGCCGCGCGCAGCAGCGTGAGGTCATCCGGCGGCCGCGGCCCGGTGGTGGGGCCGGCGGCGGCGGGGCGGTCGGCCGGGCGGGGCTCAGCGGGGTGCGGATCGGTCATCGGGCTGCCTCCGGAAGCGGGACGAGGTTCGGCGGCTGGTCGCCGCGCAGCAGCGCGAGCACGGAGTCGACGGCGCCCCGGCCCATCCCGTCGACCGCCTCGACCGTCTGGGCGGCGGCGTGCGGGGTGAACACGGTGCGGTCGGCGATGTCGGCGGCGAGCAGCGGATGCTCGGCCCCGCCGGACTCGCCGCCCCCGCCGGACTCGCTGCCCAGCACGTCGGTGGCGTAGCCGCCGAGCCGGCCGTGGCGCAGCGCGTCGGCGACCGCCGGCTCGTCGACCAGGGCGGCGCGGGCCGTGTTGACCAGGATCGCCTCCGGGCGGAGCCGGGCCAGGAAGCCGGCGTCGGCCACCCGCCGTTCCCCCGGTGCGTGCAGGGTGACCAGGTCGGAGCCGTCGGCCAGCTCGGCCAGGGCGACGCCGCGGACGCCCAGCCGCTCCAGCTCGGCGGCCGGGACCCAGGGGTCGAAGGCCAGCACGGCGCTCCCGAACCCGGCGAGCCGGGCCACCACCTCCCGGCCGATACGGCCGAGGCCGACCACCCCGACGGTCAGCGCGCCGAGCTGCCGGGTGCGCCGGACCTGCCAGCGGCCGGCGCGGACCCCCCGGTCGCCGGCCGGCACATCCCGCAGGGCCGCCAGGATCAGCGCCAGGGTGTGGTCGGCGACGGCGCCGCTGTTGGCGCCGGGCGTGTTGGTGACCTGGATGCCCCGGGCTGCGGCCGCGGCGAGGTCGACGGCCTCCGTCCCCACCCCGTACCGCGCCACGAGGCGCAACCCGGGGCCGGCGTCGAGGTGCTCCGCGGTGACCCGACCGGCGCCGGCGATCCATGCGGTGGCCTCGGCCAGCAAGGGCCGCAGGCGGTCGAGGTCGTGGTCGGCGGGTCCGGTGCGGAGCGTGCAACCGGCTGCTCGCAGCTCGCCGGCCAGGTCGAGGTCGCCGGAGGAGAAGGACCGGCTGGTCACCAGCACGACGGGACCTGCGATCGGCGACATCTGGCCAAAGGTAGTCCTGTACGGACAGGACGTCAATCGGGTAGGATCCGCTCCATGAGCGGCAGCGCGATCGACCGGTCCTCGCCGTTGCCCTTCTACTACCAGCTGAAGCAGATCCTGCTGGCCCAGCTCCGCGAGCGCGACCTCCCGCCCGGTGCGCGGCTGCCCGGCGACCACGAGCTGTGCGCCACCTTTGACGTGTCCCGGACGGTGGTCCGCCAGGCCCTGGCCGAGCTCGAGACCGAGGGCGTGATCGAACGGGTGAAGGGCCGGGGCACCTTCGTCGCCCACCGCCGGACCGCCGAGCGCCTGGTGCAGTCGCTGACCGGGCTGTACGAGGACGTGGCCGCGCGCGGCCAGCAGCTGCACAGCGAGGTGCGCCGGCAGGAGGTGGTGCCGGCCGACGAGCAGATCGCCTCGCTGCTGGAGCTGACCCCCGGTGCGCCGGTGATCGTCGTGGAACGGCTCCGGTTCGTGGAGGGCGAACCGTGGGTGCTGGCCGTCACCCACCTGCCGTACGACATCGCCCCCGGCCTGGTGGAGGACGACCTGACCGAGCAGTCGCTGTACGCCCTGTTGGAGACGACGTACGGGGTGAGGCTGACCCACGGTCGGCGGGCCGTCGAGGCCGCGGTCGCCTCCGACGGGCTGGCCCTGGCGCTGGCCATCAGGCCCGGCGACCCGGTGCTGGTGCTGCGCAGCACCTCCCACGCCGGCGCGCGACCGGTGGAGGTCTTCGTGGCCTACCACCGCGGCGACCGGAGCCGGTTCGAGGTCACCCTGGACCGCAGCGAAGCCACCGACGCGCCGCGGCAGCCGCTGATGCAGGTCACCGGCTGACCGAGCGCGGGTGGCCCGGCGGGTCCGCGGCTAGGGTGTCAGCACCACCTTGACCACGGCGCTGTCGGCCACCGCCGCCAGGGCGTCGGCGTACCTCTCGAGCGGGAACCGGCGGGTGATCAGCCCGGCCGGGTCCACCCGGCCGGTGCGCAGGGCGTCGAGGGCCCGGTCGAAGGAGAACTGCTGGGCGAACGAGCCGGTGATGGTCAGCTCGCGGCGGAAGATCTCGTACGGTGCGATGGGCCACCGCGCGGCCTCCGGGGTCATCCCGTAGACGAACACGGTCCCCCCGGTCCGGGTCAACGCGACCGTCTGCTCGAGCACCGCAGGGGCGCCGGTGGCGTCGATCACCACGTCGAACCCGGCCGGCGCCAGCTCGCTGAGCCGCCGGCCGGCCGCCGTCGGGTCGGACCGGTCCAGCTGGACGGTCCGGTCGGCCCCGCGGGCCCGGGCCAGCTCCAGCTTGGCCGCGGTGGGCGCGGCGACGGTGAGCCGCCCGGCCCCCGACCGAGCCAGCAGCGAGGTGAGGATCAGCCCGGTCGGGCCGGCCCCGAACAGCAGTACGTCCGCGCCGGGGGGCAGGCCCAGCCGGTCGAGACCGTGCACGACGCAGGCCACCGGCTCGGTCAGCACCGCCACCTCGGGGTCGAGGTCGTCGACCGGGAAGCAGCGGTCGGCGTCGGTCAGCACGTACTCGGCGAAGCCGCCGGGCGCATTGACCCCCTGCGCCACCAGCTGCCGGCAGTAGGCGGGGCGGGCCCGCCGGCACTCCGCGCAGCGACCGCAGGAGGCGGTGTTGTCCACCACCACGCGGTGGCCCACCAGCCCGGGCTCGACCCCCGCCCCGCCGGCCACCACCTCGCCGACGAACTCGTGCCCCGGTGTCAGCGGGTAGCTGGGGCCGAACTCCCCGGCGTGCAGGTGCAGGTCGGTGCCGCAGACGCCGGCCACCAGCACCCTCAGCAGCACCTGGCCGGCCGCGGGCTCGGGCACCGGCAGCTCGCGGACCGCGAACTCCCCGGGTCGGAGGTAGACGACCGCTCGCATGCGGCTCATCCGACGCCGCGTCCGCCCGCGTGACCGGGTCGATGCCGGCGGTCAGGCAAGGGAGTACCCGCCGTCCATCAACAGCTCGGTGCCGACGCAGAACGCGGCCTCGTCGCTCAGCAGCCAGCCCGCGGCGGCCGCGATCTCGGCCGGCTCGGCGAAGCGGCGCACCGGGGTGGCGGCCTTCCACTGCTCGTGCAGGTCGTGCTTGCTGCCCAGCAGCGGCGTGTCGACGTAGCCCGGGGACAGCGCGTTGACCCGGACACCCCGCCCGGCCCACTCGAAGGCCAGCGACTTGGTCATCGCCACCAGCCCGCCCTTGGACGCGTTGTAGGCGACCTGCTGCTGCGGGACGTTGACGATGTGCGCGCCGGACATCGAGGCGATGGTGACGATCCGCCCGGAGCCCTGGGCGAGCATCACCCGGCCGACCCGCTGGCAGGTCAGGAACACCCCGGTCAGGTTGACCCCGATGGTCTGCGACCAGACCGGCAGAGCCATCTGCTCGGCCGGGGTGGGCTCCTCCGACATCCCCGCGGCGGCCACCAGGCCGTCGATCCGACCCGCGTCGGCCAGCACCTGCCGGACCGCATCGTCCACCGAGGACTCCTGCAGCACGTCCACCGCGACGAAGGTGCCCACCGGGGCGGCCGGGCGCCGCAGGTCGAGGGAGAACACCCGCGCCCCGCGGTCGGCCAGCCAGCCGGCCGTGGCCCGCCCCACTCCCCCGGCGGCTCCGGTGACCGCCACGACCGCACTGTCGGGCCAGCTGCTCGGACCGGGCCAGCCGCTCGGACGGGGATCGCTCGGCTCTGAACGGGACACAGCACTCCTGCGGGCGGGCGGCGGGCGGGGGAACGGACGGGGCGCGGACGGACAGCCGATGAGACGGCCGGCCGGACCGGTCCCGGGCGGCTTCCGCGCCGCGCGGGACCGGTTAGCATCCTGTCGTTACAGGTTGCCCGGTGTCAACATCCGGGGGCGGTCCCCTCGCTCAGAACGAGACGCGGTCGCGGCTGTCGGCCCGCAGCACCGACTCCTGGTCGAACGCCTTGGTGTACAGGGTCCGGATCTCCTCGATCTCGCCGTTGGCGGCGGCGTCGGACGGCGGGTAGAAGAGGATGATCACGAAGGACTTCTCCCTGATCAGCGTGCCGTCGGCGGACAGGAACTGGCCACGGCCCGCGAGCTGGGTCAGGCCGTCGGGGAACCGCGGGGTCACCACCCGGGCGACGAACCGGGCGAACTGGGTGTCGCTGACGTCGGGGTCCTTCCCGGGCCGGTCGGTGCCGAAGTAGAGCTCGGTGCGGACGAACGTGGTCCCCGGGACGGTGGACACCGGGTCCGCCCGCAGCGCGGTCGCGGTGGTCGGGTCGGGCCGGGCCGCGGTGGCCGTCGTCGGGTCGGGGCGCAGCGCGGCGGTGGTGGGACCGGGAGGCGCCGCCGGCGGTGCCCCGGGTGCTCCACCGGGCGTTGCGCTGGCGGCGGTGAGGCCGACGGTGCCGGCGGCGGCGCCGGCCAGGACGAGGCCGGCGGCCCATCTCCTCAGGCGGCGGGTCGGGGTTGGGTCGGGCATGATCGTTCTCCTCGGTAAGGGCTGGTGGTGACCCGCCCACCGTGCCGACCCGGGCCCGAGTCCGGCATCGGTAGCCGGTGCGGATCGTCGGGCCTGCCGTACCGAGGTCGCCGTACCGAGCCGCCGTACCGAGGTCGCCCGACGGCCCGGCTCGGTAGCCGCCGCGACGAAGACCGGTACCGCTACCGATGTCGGGCGGCTCGGTCGCGACGCACCGTGGTCCAACGCGTCCGACCGGGCGCATCCTCGACCACGATCGGAGCCCGACTCATGACCCAGACCACCGTCAACGACGCCGAGGTGTTCAGGCTGCCGCCGGAGGAGGCGCTGGCCGAGCTGCGCGCCGCCGGGCTGCTGCCCGCTCGACCCGCCGAGCAGCTGTGGCGCCCCGACGCGAGCCAGGTGCAGCCGGCGTTCGCGCCGCTGACCACCCTCACCCCGCGGGTGCCGTTCACCCCGAAGGGATACCTCTCGGCCACCCGGCCGGACGACTTCCACGCCGGCACCAACCCGAACGTGACCATGCAGACCCGTCCGGGCGTCTTCGACGGCGTGGTGTGGCACTCCTTCAGCGGCGTGGGGGCCAACCGCCAGTGCATCATGTGGGTGAGCCTCCGTGTGTTCGGCGGCAGCTCCTTGGTCATCGGCGGCACCGGCAACCCGTCTACGCTCACCGTCACGGCAAGCGCGACCGGCGGCCAGCAGGTCAGCATCCCGTTCGGTCTCACCGCCACCTCCGACGGCCGGGTCTACACCTACCTGGTGCCCGCGCTGGACAACATGGGCGGGCAGTGGTTCTCCACCACCCTGTACGGCCTCTGAGCCGGAGGTCGACCGGGTGCGGGCCGGGCCCGCGCTCACGGCAGGGCGTCGAGCTCGTCGGGGGAGTACCAGAGCAGGTCATGCCGGACGAGCAGCTCTGCCACCGCGGGCTCGGCCAGCGCCGCCGCCAGCGGCCGCCCCTGGGCGGCTGACCGGGCGGCGGCAACCGCCGGCTCAGCCCCCGGCTCGTCGCTGAACAGCGCCCGGACCTCGGTCCAGGCCACCCCGTGCAGCCGTACCGCGCCCAGGGTGTCCTCGGCCTCCTCCGAGACGCGGTCGGCCGGGACGTCCACGGCCAGCACCAGCCGGAGCGGGTCATCGCCCGCCGACAGCGCCGCCACCCCCGCGTGCTCCTGGGCCACGAAGTCCAGCTCCTCCTCGGCCAGCGAGGGGTCGGCCTCGGCGCTGCGCAGCCCCGCCGTGTTGGCGAACCCGGTGCGCGGCCGGTCCTCCGGTGTCCCGCGCAGGCTGCGGGCGTCCGCCCGGGTGGCGGGCAGGAACACGGTTCGTCGGGCCATCCTCAGCCCTCCGGCCGGTCGGTCCGGGGCGGGGCCAGCGCCCGGCTGGGGTTGCTGCGCCCGGCCGGCGCCGGGCCCGCCTTCTTCACCGCCGCCTTCTTCACCGGGGCCTTCTTCACCGGGGCCTGTCTTCACCGGGGCCGTCTTCACCGGGGCCTTCTTCACCGGGGCCTTCCTCACCGGGGTCTTCTTCGCCGGGGCCTTCGGGCCGACCGGCCTTCGTCGCCGGCGGCTGGCGGACGGCCGCGTCGTCACCCGACTCCGCCGACTCCGCCGGAGCCGTCGGCCGCCGCCCCGAGGCCGAGAGGCCGGCCGAGCCGATCTCCACGGCCTTGGAGGCCAGGTTGCGGACCGCGGCGCGGCGCTGCCCGGCGGCGCGGGCCGCGGCCTCGGCGCGTGCGGCGGCCTTCTTGGCGGCCGCCCGCTTGGCCGCCGCCGAGGCCTTCCGCGTCGGCTGCCGGTACGAGCCGGCCAGGGCGGTCGTGTCGCGCAGCTCCTCGACCGCATCCTCGATGCAGTTGGCGAGGACATCGAGGTCGCTGAGGGCGTCACGGTCGCCGGTCAGGCCGAAGAAGGCCTCGCCGTCGTAGGAGGTGACGCCGATGGCCAGCAGATGACCCGGGCCCAGCGGCAGCACCGGGTAGCTGGCCACCATCCGTTCCCCCGCCGCGTACAGCGGCACCTGGGGCCCCGGTACGTTGGTGATCAACACGTCGTGCTGCCGGCGCATCACCTCCGCCGAGACACGGACCCCCAGCGCGTGCAGGGTGGTCGGGGCGAACCCGGCGATGTCGGACAGCGTCCGGGCGTCCACCGAGCGACCGGAGTCCTTGTGGGCCTGCGTTCCGTACGCCACCTGGTGCAGCCGCATCACCGCGTTCGGCTCACCCACCGGGAGGGTCTGCACGTGCGGGGCGACCTGGCTGCCGAGCGAGGTCGGCACCCCGCCGTCCTCGGTCACGCTCATCGGCACCAGCGCGACCAGCCCGGTGCCGGCCGCGACCGCCTCCCCGCGGGTCAGCAGCCAGGACCGCAGCGCGCCGGTGATCACCGCCAGCACCACGTCGTTGACGGTGTGGTCGTGCTCGTCGCGGATCGCCTTCAGCTGCTCCAGGGGGACGGCGACGGTGGCCACCCGACGCTGCTCCGACACCGTTCCGGTCAGCGCCGACTTGGTCCGCGGACGGCCGCCCCGCAGGGCGTCCTCCGCGAGCTCACCGAGCGCACCCCCGATACCGCCGACCGCCTCACCCACGGCGACCGCGATCCCCAGCGCACCGGTCAGTGCGCCCTGCAGGTTGGCGAACGCCTGCGCCGGGTCCTGGGCGCTCTCCCACACCGCACCGGCGACCAGCTCGGCGGCGCTCGGCTCGGGCGCGGGGTGCCAGAGCTCGGCCGCCGCGGGCCGCTGGTCGGGATCGGAGTCCAGCAGCACCTGGCCGATGTCGACCGTGTCGACGCCGTCCACCAGGCTCAGATGCGTCTTCGCCACCACCGCGAACCGGTCCGGGGCCAGGCCCTCCACCACGTACATCTCCCACAGCGGACGCGAACGGTCCATCCGCCGCGCGACCACCCGGCCGACGAAGTCCCGCAGCTGGTCGAGGGTGCCGGGTCGCGGCAGTGCCGAGCGCCGGACGTGGAAGGTCAGGTCGAAGCTCTCGTCGTCCACCCAGACCGGGCCGGCCAACCGGCCCGGGACACCGCGGATCCGCTGCCGGTAGCGGGGGACGTAGGCGATCCGGTCCCTGATCAGGGCCAGCAGCCGCTCGTAGTCCAGCCCGTCCGGACCCGCCTCGAAGATGTCGACGGTGGCCACATGGGCCGGGGTGTGGGCGGTGTCCAGCACCAGGTAGGACACCTCCAGCGGTGTCAGTCGCTGCGGCATCCCACCCCCTGCGTGCTCCTCGACCCGACCACCGTACTCCCGGCGACCCGCGCCACCGGAGGAGCCGGTCGGCAGCCCGAGGCAGCCCGGACGCCGTGGAAGACTGGCCATCAGCAGCCCACAGCGACACCAGCAGAGAGGCACCACGTTGGAAACCCCCGACCGGGACCGGACCCGACCGTTGCGCGCGTCGGCTGCCGTCCTCGTCCTGCTCGGCCTGGCCCTCGCGGGCGGATGCGGAAGACCCGGCGCCCCCGAGGCGAGCCCGACCGGCCCGGGGTCGGAGAGCGCGACCCCGCCGATGTCGAGCATCCCGCCGCCCACCATCACCCCGACCCCGAGCCGGCCCCCGACCTCACCGAGCGTGCCGCCCGCGACCCTGGACCGGGTCAGCATCGACATCACCATCCGGGCCGGCCAGGTCAGGCCGAACGGGCAGAAGCTGGACGTCGCGCAGGGCTCGACCGTCGTCCTCACCGTGACCAGCGACACCGACGACGAGATCCACGCCCACACCGGCGGTGACGGCTACGAGCTGGAGGTGCCCGCCGGGAAGCAGGCCACCGGGTCGTTCGCGGTCACCGAACCGGGCAGCTTCGAGGTCGAGTCGCATCACCTGGGCAAGATCATCGTCATCCTCAACGTGCGCTGAGCCGGTGCCGACCCCACCGGGCCGGGGACTGCTGGTCCCCTTGCACGGCATCGCCTCCCGGCACGACCTGCCGCTGCCGTTCTCCTACGTGCTGATCGGCGCGGCGGCCGCCCTCGCCGTCTCCTTCGTGGTCCTGCTGGTGGCCTGGCGGACCCCGCGGCTGACGCCGCTGCGGGGCCTGCCGCTGCCCGGCCTGCAGCGGTTGGTGGACCGGCCCGCGACCCGGGTCGTCGTCCGGGTGCTGGGCTGCGCCCTGGTGGGCTGGGTGCTGCTCGGCCTGCTGTTCGGCCAGGACCGGCTGACCAACCCGGTGTTCGGCTTCGTCTTCGTCTGGACCTGGGTCGGTCTGGTCCCGCTGTCGCTGCTGGCCGGGCCGGTTTGGCGGCTGGCGAACCCGCTGCGCACCGTGCACCGGGTGCTGTGCGCGGTGGCCCGGATCGACCCCCAGCAGGGGCTGGCCACGCTGCCCGGCCGGGTCGGGGTGTGGCCGGCCGCGCTCGGGCTGTTCGGGTTCGCCTGGCTGGAGCTGGTGCAGCCCGACCGGACCACCCTGGCCGTGCTGCGGGTCTGGGTGCTGGTCTTCGGGGCGATCATGATCATCGGGGCGATCGTCTTCGGCCAGCGCTGGATGGGCGCGGCCGACCCGTTCGAGACGTACGCCACGTCGGTGGCCCAGCTGTCGCCGTGGGGGCGGGTCGGCGGCCGCCTCCGGCTGGTCAACCCGCTGGCCGGGCTGACGGCCTGGGACCCCCCGCCCGGCACGGTGGCCGTGCTCAGCGTGCTGCTGGGCAGCACCGCCTTCGACAGCTTCGCCAACACCAGCTGGTGGATCCAGACCGTGCAGAGCTCGGCGGTGCCGCCGTCGGCCTGGGACACCGCCGGCCTGCTGGCCCTGATCGTCATCGTGGCGGCCACCTTCACCGCGGCGGCCACCTGGATGGCCCGGTACCTGACCGCCTCCGGGGTGGCCGGCTCTGGGCGGGACCTGCCGCGCCTGATGGCTCCCTCGGTGGTGCCGATCGTGATCGGGTACGCGGTCGCTCACTACGCGACGCTGTTCGTGGTGGAGGGCCAGCGGACGCTGGTCAACCTCTCGGACCCGCTGGGCCGGGGCTGGAACGTCCTGGGCACCGCGCAGCTCCCTGTCGACGAGACGATCTTCGCCCATCCGACCGCGATCGCCGTCACCCAGCTGGTGGCCATCCTGGCCGGGCACGTGCTGGGGATCGTGGCCGCCCACGAGCTGTCCGTCCGGCTGCTGCCGGCCTCCGCCGCCCTGCGCGGGCAGTGGCCGATGCTGCTGGTGATGGTGTTCTTCACCTGTTCCGGGCTGGTGCTGCTGTTCTCTCCCTGAGCCGGCCTCGCCCCTGCGTCATCCATCTCAGGATGACCGACACGCCGTACGGAGCCGCACCACCGGCGTGTCATGCCGCTCGAGATGGATAACGTCGGATCGCGGCGCGACCTCACCATCGACGCGTACGGTCGGGGCAGTCCACCGAGGAGGGCCCATGACACTGCCACCCGTCGACCCCGCGGACCCCCGTCCGGTCCCGCCGGGCCCCGACCCGATCCCGACCCCGCAGCCCGGACCCGTGCCGGTGCCGTCGGAGCCGTCGCCGATCCCCTCCCCCGGCCCGATCGCCTAGCCCCGCCGCCGACCGCGGACCCGAGAGGCGCCACCGCGGGCCAGGAGTCAGCCGAGGCTCTCGGCCCGGGCGTTCAGGTAGCGCTGCTCGGGCCGGCTGGCCGTGAGCTGGGCGGCGAGCCGGTAGCTGCGCGCGGCGGCCTCCCGGTCCCCGAGCATCTCCAGCAGGTGGGCCCGCACGGCGTGGGTCCGGTGGTGCCGCTCCATGGCGGGGGTCTCCCGCAGCGCGTCGACCAGCCGGAGCCCGTGCTGGGGGCCGAGACTCATCGCCAGGGCCACCGCCCGGTTGAGGGTCACCGCCGGGCTGGGCGCCAGGCGGTCCAGCATCGCGTACAGCATGGTGATCTGCGGCCAGTCCGTGTCGGCCCAGGAGGCCGCCTCGGCGTGCACCGCGGCGATCGCCGCCTGCAGCTGGAACCGGCCGACGGGTCCGCGCGGCAGCACCTCCGCCACGATCGCCACCCCCTCCGCGATCAGCGCGGGGTCCCACCGGCCGCGGTCCTGCTCGGCCAGCGGCACCAGGTCCCCGTGCTGGTCGGTGCGCGCGGCCTGCCGCGCCCGGGTCAGCAGCATCAGCCCCAGCGCGCCCGCGACCTCGTCGTGGTCGGGGAGCTGTCGACGCAGCTGACGGGTGAGCCGGATCGCCTCGGCCGTCAGCCCGTCATCGACCAGCGCGTCCCCGGAGGTGCGGGTGTGCCCCTCGGTGAAGACCAGGTAGAGCACGTCCAGCACCGCCGCCACCCGCTCGGGGAGCTCGGCGTCGGAGGGCCGCTCGAACCGGGCCCCGGCGGCCGCCAGGCTCGAGCGCGCCCGGCTCAGCCGCTGGGCCATGGTCGTCTCCGGGACGAGGAACCCGGCCGCTATCTCGCTGACCCGCAGGCCGGCCACGGCGCGCAGGGTCAGCGCGACCTGGGACGACCGGGTCAACGCGGGATGGCAGCAGAGCAGGAGCAGCAGCAGGCTGTCGTCCTGCGCCGCCGGTACCTCCTCCGGCGGCGGCGCGAGGAACCCGTCGGCCGGCTGAGCCACCGCCACCGCCTCCTCGCGCGCCGCGCGGGCCCGCTCTGACCGGGTGTGGTCGATCAGCCGCCGCGACGCCACCCGGACCAGCCAGCCGCGCGGGTTGTCCGGCACGCCGTCCCGCGGCCACAGCTGCGCTGCCGCCGCCAACGCCTCCTGGGCGGCGTCCTCGCAGTCACCGAGGTTCCCGTGCCGCCGGAGCAGCGCCGCGAGGACCTGCGAGGACTCGGCTCGCCACACCGCGGCCAGCTCGGCCCGCGGGTCTCCCGGCGCCGACGGCCCGGTCACCGGTCCTCGCCACCCCCCGACATGGCGGCCCGCAGCTCGACGGTCTCCCCCGGACCGGAGAACGCGGTCACGATCTCCTCGGCCCGCTCGGCGCTGTCCACGTCGATCAGGAAGAACCCGGCCAGATGCTCCTTGGCCTCGGAGTAGGGCCCGTCGGTGACCAGCGGCCGACCCGCCTGCCAGCGGTAGAGCCGCGCCGTGGCCGGGTCCGCCAGCGCCTCGCCGCCGACCAGCTCGCCGCGTTCGGACAGCTCGGTCAGCACCGCCTCGAACGCGCGGTTGCCCTCCGCGCGCTGCTCGGCGGACCGCCCCTGCTGCTCGGCGACGAAGTCCCCCGTCGGGTGGCCCCACGGCTGCGGGTTGGAGTGGATCAGGATGACGTACTTCACGGTGTGCCCCTCTCGCGCGACGGACCACGGTGGCCCGTCACCCCGAACGTCGGAGCCGAGGCGCGGTCCTCGACACTGTGCCACGCATCGGGCGGCGACATTCCCGTGCGCCCGGGTCAGCGCGCCGGAGGCCGGCCTCGGCGGCGAGCGGCCAACCCCCGCCCGTGGTGTGGGCAGCACCCCCGCGCCGGACCCGGGCCGCGCAGCACCATCGAGTCGGGCCGCGGTTCCCGGGCCCACCCGGACTCACCCTCAGGAGCTGCTGTGTACCCCTCCGATCCCGTCCACCCTTGGATCCGCGCGGGCCTGCTCGGCCTGCCGGCCTACGGTGTGCTCACCTTCGCCAGCGCGCTGCACCCGCAGCCCGACCCCACCCTCGACTTCGCCGCCTGGGCCCGGTTCGTGACCACCGACGCCTACCTCGTCGGGCATCTGCTCGGCAGCGCCCTCGGCCTGATCTTGGCCGTGTTCGGCGTGTTCTCGCTCGGGGCCCTGCTGGCCGGCACCCGCGCCGCCCGGCTGGGCCTGACCGGAATGGTCCTCAGCGTGTTCTCCCACGGCGTGTTCCTGGTGGGGATGGGCACCTCGGCCTTCGGCGCCCCCGCCACGGCCCGGGCCTACCTGGCCGGCGTCGACAACATCCAGGCCCTGCAGGCCGACCCGGCGGCCGACCTGGCCGGTGGGCTGCTGCTGGTGGTCTTCATCACCCTCGGCCTGGTCGGCAACGTGCTGCTCGGGGTCGCGGTCTGGCGGTCCGGCGTGCTCCCGCGCTGGACCGGCGCGGGCTGGCTGGTGGCCACCGCGCTGCTCTACGCTGCGGGTCTCGTGGTCGGGGCCCTGATCACCCACGACAGCCCGCCGACCGAGCCGATCGGAGCCGCGGTGGTGGCGGTCAGCGGCGCCGGGCTCGTCTGGGCGGCCTGGCACCGAGCGCGGGCGGTCGAGCCGGCCACCCGAGCCCACCCCGGTCCGGCCGCGGGCCTGAGCGAACCGGAAGGGACCGGACCGATGACCGACGACGCGGCGGCGACGGAGGTGCTGCTCGACGCGCTGGACCGGCTACGGGCCACCGGGCCCGAGTTCGGCGGGTTCCTGGCCAACCACGGGCCGATGGCCGCCGAGGCGCTCACCCGGATCGGCGGGAGCGAGGCCGTACCCGGCTGGGTGGACCGCTACCTGCCGCGACTCGACCGGGCCCCGGGGGTGGTGCGCGGCATCTCCGACCAGGACTGGCCGGAGCACCTGGGCCAGGTGCAGCTGTTCGGTGACTGGACGGCCTACCTGCGCCGGCAGGCGGCCGAGACCAGCTGGCCGGAGCTGCTGCGCCGGTGGTGGCCACGGTTGCTGCCGGGGATGGCGGCCAGCGCCACCCACGGGGTGATCCGGACCGCGCACGCCGTTCGCTCGCTGTCCGCGGCAGGACCGGTCCCCGACCCGCTGCTGGTCGACGAGCTCGCCCAGGGACTGGCCTTCTGGGCGGCCCGCTACGAGCGGCTGCCGGGTCACCCGCGCGGCGACGGCACCCTGGACGCGGTCGACCGCCACCTGGCGGCTGCCCCGGCTGGATCCGGGGCAGCCCTCCGACGGTCCGGGTGTCAGCGGTCGGCTGCGGTCGCTGGTACGCCTGGACGGCCTGTCCGAGGGGCTGGACCGGTGGCGGGCGCCGACCTCCCCCGACGCGGCCTTGGACCAGCTGATCGGCGCGGCGGCCCGGGTCGTGGTCGCCCGGGCGGACGCCCCGATCGCCTTCTGTCACGCGGTCACCGCCCCGGCGGCGGTCCGGCTCGTCCTCCCGTTGCTGTCGCCGCCGCTGCAGGCCGCGAGCGTGGCCACCAGCTGGCAGGTCGTGGGCGGGATCGTCGCCGCGTTCGCCGCCCCCCGGCAGCCCGCCGAGGCCGAGCCGGCCGAAGCCGACCCGGCCCCGCTGCTGGCCCGGCTGCCGGCCGCGGCCGTCGGGCACAGCGACGAGCACGTGATCAAGCTGACCGAAGCGGTGCTGCGCGAGTACCCGCGGACCAAAGACCCGACGCTGCTGCTGGCCGCCGACCGGTTCCGGTCCCGGATCGACGCCGGATGACCTCCGGGCGGCGGTCGGGATTGACGCTCCCGGGGCGGCCCTTCACGCTGGGTCCCATGGGGCTCCGGGTGATCTTCGCCGAGGACAACTTCCTGGTCCGCGAGGGCACGGCGGCGCTGCTGTCGGAGGCCACCGACCTCGAGCTGGTCGACCTGGTCGGCGACGCCGAGGAGCTGCTGGCGGCCGTCGCCACGCACCGGCCGGACGCGGTGCTGACCGACATCCGGATGCCTCCGTCGTGGACCGACGAGGGGATCCAGGCCGCGCGGAGCATCCGCCGGGAGCATCCCGCGGTCGGCGTGGTGGTGCTCTCCCAGTACGTCGAGGAGCGCTACGCCGCGGAGCTGCTGAGCGAGGGCGCCGGCGGCATCGGGTACCTGCTGAAGGAACGCATCGCCGACCTCGACCAGCTGGTCGGCGCCCTGGCCGCGGTCGCCGCCGGCGGGTCGGTGCTCGACCCGAAGGTGGTCGAGTCGCTGGTCGCTCGACGGGACGCCGCCGGGCACCGCCCGGTGGACGACCTCTCCCCCCGGGAGCTGGAGGTGCTGCAGGCGATGGCCACCGGCCGGAGCAACCACGCGATCGGCCGGGACCTCTACCTCAGCGAGCGGGCGGTGGAGAAGAACATCAACCAGATCTTCGGCAAGTTCGGCCTGGGCCAGGAGCTCGACGTGAACCGCCGGGTGCGCGCGGTGATCACCTTCCTCGAGTCCACGCGGGTCTCGTGACGTGGGGCCGCGGGGGGCTCGAGAGCCGCGGACCCGGCCGGTGGCGCCGAGTGGTGCCGGTGGCCGTCTCGATGGTCTACGTGGCCGCGGTCTACCTGGTGGTCGTGGTCGGCGGTGGTCGCCTGCTCCCCGCCCGGCCCGGCGCAGAGATCGGCTCTGACCTTCGGCGCGGCCGCCGTCGCCGCCCTCACCGTGGCCCCGGTCACCCGACGGCTGGCCAGCCGGTTCCCGGAGCCGGTCGCGGATCGCCTGGCCCGACTCACCAGCGGCCAGGAGACCGGGCCCGACCTGGACGTCCGGCTGACCCGGCTGGTCGAGCTGGTCGGACAGGCGCTGAACCGGGCCGGGACCTCGGTCACCGCCACGCTCGGGGACCAGCTGACCGCGACCTGGTCCTGGCCGCCACGCTCCGGCACCCCGCCCGACCCTGCCCCGGAGGAGTGCCTGGTGCATCCGCTGGTCCGCGCGGACCGCCGGCTGGGCAGCCTGGTGGTACGGCGGGCGCCCGCTGACCTGTCACCGCTGGAGCTGCGGCTGGTGGCCGAGGCCGCCCGCCGGGCCGCGGTGCTGGTGGAGTCGGCCCGGATGGACGCCACCCTGCACCGGCTGGTGGCCGACGCGGAGCACCGTCGCGGCGAGCTGGAGCAGTCCCGGGGGCGGGTGCTGGCCACCATCGAGACCGAGCGGCGGCGGATCGAACGCGACATCCACGACGGGGCCCAGCAGCACCTGGTGGCGTTGCTGGTGAAGCTGCGGCTGGTCCACGTCCTGCTGGACCGCGACCCGGACCGGGCCCGGACGACCGCGGACCAGCTACGGCGTGCGGTGCGGGAGGCGATCGAGGTGCTCCGGCGGCTGTCCAGCGGGCTGTACCCGCCGGCGCTGGCCGACGCGGGTCCGGCGGCCGCGCTGCAGCTGGTCACCACCGGCAGCCCGGTCCCGGTGGTGATCGAGGCCGAGGCGGGTCGGCGCTGGCCACCCGCGATGGAGCGGGTCGCGTACTTCGGCTGCCTGGAGGCCGTGCAGAACGCGGTCAAGCACGCCGACGCCGACCACGATCCGGGTCCGGGTCCGGGACTCCGACGGGGCGCTGGCCTTCGAGGTGCAGCGACGACGGCCGGGGCTTCCGGGCCGAGGAGGCCGCGCCGGGCACCGGGCTGCGCGGGCTGGAGGACCGGTTGGCCGCCGCCGGCGGGCGGCTGGCGGTCGTCTCCCGCCCCGGCCGCGGCACCACCGTGTCCGGGTGGGTGCCGCCCGCCGGCGAACTCGCGGCCGGGCCGGGTGAGGGCGGGTGCGGCACGGGTCGGCGCTGGGTGTGGCTGCTGGTGCTGGCCACCGCCGCCTGCTCGGTCGCCGAGACCGCGGTGATGCTGCGGGCCGGGGTCCGACTGCTGTCGACCGAGGCGCTGCGCAACGCCTATCCGCTGGTCAACCTGGCCACGGTGGTCGGCGCCCTGGTCGGGGTGGTGATCCTGGGTCGGCACCCCCGGCACCCGATCGGCTGGCTGTTCTGCTGGGGGCAGCTCGGGGTCGGCGCCGGCCTGCTGACCCGGGCCGTCGCCGACGGGATCAGCGCCGGCGTGCTGCCCGGCTCCGCCGGCGCCGTCTCGGGTCACCGACCTGGTCGCGAACCTGCTCGGGTCCCAGTTCGCGCTGTTCCTGCTGGCCTGCCTGATGCTGCTCGCCCCGGACGGTCATCCGCTCTCCCGGCGCTGGCGGTCCGTCCTGGTCGGCGCCGTGGTGGCGTACGGGCTGCTGATCCTCGGCCTGCTGGCTCGCTTCGCCGGGCGCACCGGCCCCGCTGGCCGAGACGCTGCTCACCCTCGGCCAGCTCGGGGTGCTCATCGCCCTGGTGGTCGGCCTGGTCAGCCTGCTGGTCCGGACGCGGCGGTCCCGCGGCGAGGCCCGCCAGCAGCTCCGCTGGATCGGCGCCGCGGCCGCGGTGCTGGCCTCGGCGCCGGTGCTCGCCGTCGGCATCAGCCTGCTGGGCGTGCCGGCCGCCCCGATCTGGGTGCTGCTCATCCTGCACGTCGGCTACCTCGGCGTCCCGGTGGCCACCGGCTTCGCGGTGCTGCGGTACCGGCTGTACGACATCGACCGGCTGATGGGTGGCTCGGTGGTGCTGGCGGTGGTCGCGGTGCTGGCGGTGGCCGGGTACCTGCTGACCGTCGCGGTGCTGGGCACCGTGCTGCCCGGGGCGCGGGAGAGCACCGGGGTCTCGCTGGTCCTGTTCGTGGTGGTGGTGCTGCTGCTGCAGCCGGTCCGGCGCACCGTGGGCCGGCTGGCCAACCGGCTGGTCTACGGTCCGCAGGCCATGTCCTACGCGGCGCTGGCCCGGTTCAGCCGCCGGCTGGAGGCGGCGGCCGGGGCGCCGTTCCTGGCCGGCGTGGCCGAGTCGGCCGGCCGTCTGGTCGGGGCCAACCGCTGCCGCGCCGTCGTCGAGCCTGGCCGACGGGTCCGAGCAGAGTGCGGCCTGGGTCGCGGGGACGGCCGACCCGCGCCGGCCGACCGAGCAGCACTGGAGGGTCCCCGTGCAGCACGCCGGACGCCCGATCGGACGCCTCGAGCTGGAGCTGCCCGGCTACGCCGCCGGCACCACCGACCGGCGGGGGCTGCTCAGGGCGCTGGCCGAGCGGACGGCGGAGGGCTTCGCCCAGACCCGGCTGGAGGCCGATCTGCGGGACCGGGCCGAGGACCTGGAGCGGGTCAACCGCGCCCTGGAGCGGTCCCGGCAGGGCCTGCTGGCGGCCCGCGACATCGGCCGCCGGCAGGTGGCGGGCCGGATCGAGAACGAGGTGCTGACGGCGCTGCGCCCGCTGGCCGGTCGGGTCGACGCAGTCGCCGAGTCCGACCCCCGGAGTCGGCAGATCGTGGAGCAGGCCATCACCGAGGTGGCCGAGGTGATCGACCGGCTGCGCCGGATCACCAGCGGCGTGTTCTCGGAGCGGCTGACCGAGGACGGGCTGGCCGCCGCCCTGCAGAGCGTGACCGACCCGCCCCGGGTGCTCGGCGGGCCTCGACGCTGGTCACCGCTGGTGGAGAGCTGTCTGTACGCCTGCTGCCTGGACCTGCTGCCGGGCCTGTCCGGGCCCACCACCGTCGAGCTCGCGGAGCCCGCGCCCGAGGTGGCGCGCCTGGTCCTCCACAACGACGACCTGCCGACCGAGCCGTCCTGGCTGGGCAGCACCCGGGAGCGGATCGAGGCGCTCGGCGGTCAGGTCGGCCTCGACCCGGGCCGGGTCCGGCTGGACCTGCCGGTCATCGGGGTCCCGACGAGCGTCTGACCTCCTCCCGCAGTGCCTCCGCCCACCCGGGGTCGAGCTCGTCCTTGGCCCGGCCCTGCAGGGCGCCGCAGGCCAGCAGCGCCGCGGGGTGCAGCGCGTCGGCGTCGGTGGAGATCAGCACCACCGCGGGCGGGCCCGGCAGGTCCCGGATCCGCCGGGTCGCCTCCGGGCCGCTCATCCCGGGCAGCCGCACGTCCATCACCACCAGCTCCGGGCGGGTGCGCAGTGTGACGGCGAGCCCGTCCTCGCCGGTCGCCGCGCTGCCGACGACCCGGAACCCGCCGACGACGTCGAGCAGGTCCGCGACCGTACTGCGGGCGATCTCCTGGTCGTCGACGATCACCACCGTCACCGCCTGCACCGTGGCACCACCTCCTCGCCGGACCAGCCTAGTGTCGGCGGGCCGCGCGGTACCGGTGCGCGAGCCGCCCGCCGACCGGGCGGCCGGCCCCGCCCGGAGGTGCGGCCAGCCCACCCGTCACCGGGCCGGCGCCGGGTCATGATCGACAGCACGGCGCGGCGGACCGTCGTCGGCCGACGGAGGTCCTGGTGATCGAGTCGGTCACCTCGGCAAGCGCTTCGGTCGTCAGCGCGCCGTCGACGACCTGAGCTTCACCGTCAGCCCGGGCCGGGTGACCGGATTCCTCGGACCAGAACGGCGCAGGCACGTCCACCCCCCTGCGGATGATCATCGGGCTGGACCGGCCCTCGGCCGGGCGCTGATCAACGACCAGCGCTGAGTCGAGCAGCCGGATGCGCTGCACCCGGTGGGAGCCCTGCTCGACGACGGCGCGGTGCACCCCGGCCGGAGTGCGCACCCGCACCTGCACGCCCTGGCCCGGACCGCGGCCTCGGCCGCCGCCGGGTGGCGGAGGTGCTGGCCCTGGTGGGCCTGCGCGAGGTGGCGGCGCGCCCGGCCGGCACGTCCGCGCCGGGCATGCGGCAGCGACTGGAGCTGGCCGGCGCCCTGCTCGGCGATCCGGCGGTGATCGTGCTCGACGGACCGGTGAACGGGCTCGATCCGGAGGGGATCCACTGGATCGCGAGCTGCTGCGTGGGTTGGCCGCCGAGGGTCGCACCAGTCGTCGCGTCCTCGCACCTGATGAGCGAGATGACCCTCACCGCCGACCAGCTGGTGATCATCGGTCGGGGCCGGCTGCTGGCCGAGTCCCACGGGCGGAGATGATCACCACCGGCACCCCGACTCCGGGTGCGGGCTCCGCCGGCCGACCGGTTGCGCGCCGGCCTCGGTCGGCGCCGTGGCCAGCAGCCCGAGCCGGACCGGCTGGGTCGCTGATGCTGGTCGGCATCGGCAACGCCGTCGGCGTGACCCTGGCCACCCTCCACCGGGTCGGACCCGTCGACCCCGCACCACCGGACCCCGCCGGCGGCGCGCTGGAGGGGGTGGGGGCCGCACTGGTGGCCCTCACGTGCGGTGTCCGTGCTGCACCCCGGGGGCGGCCCGGGCGATCCTCGGCGCGGGGCTGTACCTGGCCACGGTGGCGGCGGTCTCGGCAGGGGCTGGCCTGGCTGGTCCGCAGCACGGCCGGGGCGCTGGGGTCTGGCCGGCCCTGTGGATGGTGCCCACGTTCGTGCTGATGCTGCTACCGCCGCAGCTCGCCGCCCTGATGGCACCGCTGCTGCCGGGTGAGGCCGGCACCCCGCGGGCCGAACCGAGGCACCGGCCGCCGCCGGCTGACTGAGCTTCGCGGTGCTGGTCGGCTACGCCGCGTGTTCCCAGCCGGTGCGGTCGTGCTGCATCGCCGCGACGCGTGAGACCCGCTGGCCGGCGCCCCGGGCCGGCCCGCGGGTCACAGTCGTCCCAGTCGCCCGGCGGCGATCACCGCCCGCGCGGCGTTCGCGCCGGGTGACCCGTGCACGCCGGCCCCGGGATGGGCCGAGGACGAACCGAGGTAGAGCCCACGGATCGGCGTCTCGGCCCGGCCGAGACCCGGCACGGGCCGGAAGATCAGCTCCTGCTGGAGGCCGCCGGTGCCGCCGCCGAGGGCGCCCTGGACCAGGCTGCGGTTCCGCGCCTCCAGCTCGCGCGGCCCGAGCACCCGCCGGGCCAGCACCCGGGAGCCGAAGCCCGGCGCCCGGCGCTCCACCTCGGCCTGCACCCGGTCGGCCATCCGCTCCCGCTCGGCGGCGTCCCACGACCCGGTCAGCCCGTCGTCTGCCGCATCCCCCCGCACCCGCTGCGGGACGTGGGTGTAGGCCCAGAAGGCCTCCGTGCCCGCCGGTGACCGGGTGGGGTCGGCCGTGGTCATCTGCCCGGTCAGCAGGAAGGGCCGGGACGGCACCCGGCCGGCGGTGATCTGGGCCTGGGTGATCACCAGGTCGTCGACCGAGTCGCCGAGGTGCACGGTGCCAGGGCGCAGGGCCGGGCCGTTGGTCCAGGGCACGGGACCCGACAGGGCCCAGTCCACCTTGATCGTGGCCGGGTCGAGCTCGTACTGCGCCATGCCTCGACGGGTGCGGGCCGGCAGGTCGGCCCAGCCGACCAGCCCGCCGTACAGCGCCGGTGCGGGCACGTCGGCCACCACGGTGTCGGCCGGGATCGGCTCCCCGGCCACCACGACGCCGGTGACCCGGCGGCGGTCGACGCTGATCGAGGACACCGGCGCCCCGGTGCGGAGCTCCCCACCGCGGCCGACCAGCCGCGCGACCAGCGCCTCGGTCAGCCGCTGGGCTCCCCCCTCGGGCACCACGAAGCCGCTCGTCTGACCCAGCATGGTCAGCATCAGGGCGAAGACCGCCGAGCCCGGCGAGGTCAGCGGGATGTCGGAGTGCAGGGCGTTCCCGACCAGCAGCAGGCGGGCGGCCTCACCGGCGAACCGACGCTCCGCCAGGCCCAGCACGGGGGTCAACAGCTCGCGCAGGTAGCCCAGGCCACCCAGCCGGGCCAGCGCCGGCAGCGTCCGGACCCCAGCGCGCAGCGGCGGGAACGGCCGCAGCAGCCCCTCGACCAGACCCGGCCCGATGGCATCCCACTCCGCGCACAGCCCGAGCCAGGCGTCCCCGTCGCCCGGCTGCTGCGCCTCCAGGCCGGCCGCGGTGTCCTCGGCCCGCCGGTGCAGGACGGCCCACGAACCGTCGGGCCGCGGGTGACCGAGCACCGCGGGGGCGTGTCGCCAGCGCAACCCGTGGTCAGTCAGCCGGAGGGCGGTGATCACCGGGGACGCGGCCGCCAGCGGGTAGAAGCTGCTGAACGTGTCGTGCTCGAACCCCGCGGCCACGTCGGCGGAGCTGCGCACCGAGCCCCCGGGCTGGCTCTCGGCCTCCAGGACGAGTACGGCGAACCCGGCGTCGGCCAGCAGGTTGGCCGCCACCAGCCCGTTCGGCCCGGCGCCGATCACCACCACCCGGCCACCGCGGCGGCGCGGGAGCCGGCGGGCACGCGGAGGGCCGGCGCCGTGGTGCGCGGGCATGCCGGCCGGCTCAGCTGCCCGGCCACTCCCCCGTGACGCGCTCGAACGCCCGCGCGCCGCCCCGGTCGATGGCCGCCTTGATCACCGCGAAGACCAGACCTTGGAGCGCGGCGGCGAGCATCACGCTGCGCAGCGAGTACTCCGACTGCAGTGCGTCCGGCGCGTCCTCCTCGTGGGCGATCCGCTTCCAGACCTGCTTCACCACCGCCCCCGCCAGGGCTCCGGCCGCGATGCTGCCGGCCATGCCGACGGGGCGGTAGACGATCTTCGCGAGCTTGCTCATGTCGAGAACCTACCCAACGGGGGGCGGGTCGAACCGACCGCCCGCCGCCGCCGTCGTCAGAGCACGGGGCGGCCGCCGGTGACCGCCACCCGGGCCCCGGAGATGTAGCTGCCCGCATCCGAGGCGAGCAGCACGTAGACCGGGGCGAGCTCCGCCGGCTGCCCGGCGCGGCCCAGGGGGGTGTCGTCGCCGAAGCTCCGCACCTTCTCCTCCGGCATGGTGGCCGGGATCAGCGGGGTCCAGATCGGGCCGGGCGCGACGCTGTTCACCCGGATCCCCTGCTCGCCCAGGAGCTGGGCCAGGCTGGCACAGAAGTTGGCGATGGCGGCCTTGGTCGCGGCGTAGGGCGCCAGCTGCGGGGAGGGCATGTCGGAGTTGACCGACGAGCTCCCGATGATCGAGGACCCCGGCTTCAGGTGCGGGACGGCGGCCTTGCAGAGGTGGAACATGGCCCGGACGTTGGTGTCGAAGGTGTAGTCCCACTCCTCGTCGGGGATGTCCAGCAGCGAGGCGCGGCTCATCTGGAAGGCCGCGTTGCTGACCAGGATGTCGATGCCCCCCAGCTCGGCGACCGCGGTGGCGATGATGTCGCGACAGTGCTGCGCGTCGGATAGGTCGCCCTTGACCAACACCGCCCGCCGGCCCGCCTCGCTGACCAGCCGCTCGACCTCGGCGGCGTCGGAGTCCTCGCTCAGGTAGCTGATCACCACGTCCGCCCCCTCCCGGGCGTACGCGATCGCCACCGCCCGGCCGATCCCGGAGTCGCCTCCGGTGATCACCGCCACCTTGCCGGCCAGCTGGCCGGTGCCGCGGTAGCTGGACTCGCCGCAGTCGGGGACGGGAGTCATGGCGGACTGCAGGCCGGGGGGTTGCTGCTGCTGGGCCGGCTGGTTCATCTCGTCGTCCTCCTCGGTGGGCCGTGACCAGCGCCCTATCGGCGGCTGGCTCCCGGCTGCGGTACCCGCGGCCCGGCCGGGCCAAACCCCGCGGGCGTCGGTCGTGGTCCATGCTGAGAGCAGCCGACCCGAGGAGCCTGCCGTGACCGATCCCCTCCCCGCGCTGATGCCGGCCGCCTTCCTCGGCCACGGCAACCCGATGAACGCGCTGGCCGACAACCGCTACACCCAGGCCTGGCACGCGCTCGGCGCGGCCGTGCCCCGGCCGCGGGCCATCCTTGTGGTGTCGGCCCACTGGTACATCAACGCCACCGCGGTGACGGCGATGCCGCGCCCCCGCACCATCCACGACTTCTACGGATTCCCGCAGCCGCTGTTCGACGTGCAGTACCCGGCGCCCGGCCTGCCCGGGCTCGTCGAGGAGGTCAGCGACGCCGTACACCCGACCTGGGTGGGCGCCGACGTGGACAGCTGGGGCATCGACCACGGCACCTGGTCGGTGCTGATGCACGCCTTCCCCGACGCCGACATCCCGGTCACCCAGCTGAGCATCCACGCCGACAAGGGCTTCGACTACCACCTCGACCTGGGCGCCCGGCTCGCGCCGCTGCGGGAGCGGGGCGTGCTGATCATCGGCAGCGGCAACGTCGTGCACAACCTGCGCGGGATGACCCGCGGGCTGCCCGACGCCGGGTTCGACTGGGCGCAGCGCTTCGACGAGCAGGTCAGGGCGAGCATGGCCAGCGATCCGACCGAGACGGCGGCGCTGGCCGGCCACGGCGACTTCGCGGCGGCCGTGCCGACGCCGGACCACTATCTCCCGCTGCTCTACCTGGCCGGGCTGGCCGGGGCCGCCGACCGCGGCGCCGACGTGCTGGTCGACGGGTACGCCTACGGCTCGTTGTCGATGACTGCCTACACCCTCGACCTGGAGTGCCCGGGCGCCGGCGACGGCACCGACCCGGCGGTGGAGCTGCCCGAGGGGGTCCCGGCCGACGGGGCCAACATCTGAGCCTGCAGCCGCCGCCGGCCGGCCTCAGCCGCCGAGCTCGTTGTTGCGTTCGGCGGCCCGCCGGCCCAGCACGGTCAGCGCCCGGACCACGCCGCGGGCGGCCTCCGGACTGCCGCCCGGCCGCCTCCCGCCCGTCCACGGTGGTGCCGTCGGTCCCGGCTGGGGCCGCGGGCAGCAGCCGGGTGGTGACGCCCAGCAGGGCTGAGGTGAGGCGCGGGAACAGCGCGTCCACCTTGGGGGCGAGCTTGGCCAGCGGGGTGAGGGTGAGCACCGACCGGCCGGTCAGCACGGCCGCCACGATCCGGCGGGCCGCTCGCTCGGCGTCCATCGACAGCAGCGGCAGCGACGCCGCGGTGGCGAACCAGGCGTACTCCCGGCCGTGGGCGCCTACGAACTGGGCCCGGACGTGCGAACCCGTCCGCATCAGGCCCGGCGCCACGGTGGTGACCGTGACCCCGCTGCCGGCCAGCTCGGAGCGCAGCCCGCGGCTGAAGCCGACCGCACCGAACTTCGCGGTGCTGTACGGCAGCAGGTGCGGCGCGGGGATCAGACCGCCCACCGAGGTGATCACCCCGATCCGGCCGCGGCGCCGCCGCCGCATCGACCGGCTGACGGCCAGGGCGGTGTTGACCGGTCCCCACAGCATCGTCTGCACGGCCGCCTCCAGGTGCTCGCGCCGCAGCGCGGCCAGCGGCCCGACCTGGATGGTCCCGGCCACACAGATCAGCACCTCGATGGCGCCGAGCTCGGCCTCGGTGCGCTCGACCAGGGCGTCCACCGCGGCCACGTCACCAACGTCGCAGACCTCGTCGTGCACCACCAGGCCGTCGGACCGCAGCAGGGCCGCCGCCGCCGCCAGCTCCGCCGCGGAGCGCGCGCAGATCACCAGCCGGTGGCCGCGGCGGCCGAGCTCGCGGGCGATCAGCAGACCGAGCCCACGGGAGGCTCCGGCGACCAGCGCCACCGGCCGGTCGGCCGGTACCGGCCCGGTCAGGGCTTCAACACCACCTTGACGCAGCCGTCCCGCTTCTGCTGGAACATCGCGTACGCCTCCGCGGCGTCGGCCAGCGGCGGCCGGTGGGTGGCCAGCGACTCCACGCCGAGCGGGTCACCGTCGGCCATCAGCAGTGGCCAGATGTCGTCGATCCAGCGCTTGACGTGGCACTGCCCCATCCGCAGCGTCAGCCCGCGGTCGAAGATCTTCATCATCGGCATCGGGTCGGCCTGGCCGCCGTACACGCCGCTGATGGACACCGTCCCGCCGCGGCGGCAGGCGGCGAACGCCGTGTTCAGCGCGGCCATCTGGTCCACCCCGGCGGTCTTCATCAGCGGAGCAGCGAGCGCGTCCGGGAGCAGTCCGACCGCCTTCGCGGCCACACCCTCCACCGGCGAGCCATGGGCTTCCATGCCGACCGCCTCCAGCACCGCGTCGGGTCCGCGGCCGCCCGTGAGGTCGATCAGCGCCGCGGCCGGGTCGTCGACGCCGGACAGGTCGAGCACCTCGATCCCGTGCGCCTGGGCCAGGGCCAGCCGCTCCGCGACCAGGTCGACACCGATCACCCGGTGACCCCGGTGCCGGGCGATCCGGGTGGCCAGCTGGCCCACCGGCCCGAGGCCGAGCACGGCCAGCGTCCCCTCACCGCCCTCCGGCAGGTCGGCGTAGGCCACCCCCTGCCAGGCGGTGGGCAGGATGTCGGAGAGGTAGAGCACCCGCTCGTCGGGCACGTCGTCGGGCACCTTGATCGGGCCGAAGTGGGCCTGCGGAACCCGGAGGTACTCGGCCTGCCCCCCGGGGACCGACCCGTACAGCTCGGTGAAGCCGAACAGGGCCGCACCGCTGCCCTGGGAGCGGACCTGCGTGGTCTCGCACTGCGCGAACAGACCCCGGTCGCACATCCAGCACGACCCGCAGGAGATGTTGAACGGGATCACCACCCGGTCGCCGGGCCGCAGCGAGGTCACCGCCGACCCGACCTCCTGCACCACCCCCATCGTCTCGTGACCGAGCACATCGCCCTTGGCCAGGAACGGCCCGAGCAGCGCGTAGAGGTGCAGGTCGGACCCGCAGATCGCGGTCGACGTCACCTTGATCACCGCGTCGGTCGGCTCGCTGATCCTCGGGTCGGGCACCTCCTCGACGCTGACCTTCTCCCTGCCCTGCCACGTGACGGCTTTCATCGCTCTCCCTCTCCTCGGTCGTCCGGCTCGTACCCGCCCCACCGCGGGTGAACCAACGCGGGTGAACCAACGCGGGTGAACAAGCAGGGGGGAACCGAGGAGGGGGACCGCCGGTGGGCGGACCGGTGGGACTCTCAGGCCACCAGAACCGATGCTGCGACGGCGTGCAGGCCTGCCAGCCGCGCGAGCTGGTCGGTGGCCCGGTCGGTCAGCCGGTCCAGCTCGACGGGCTCGCCCACCCCGGCGGCGCGGAGGGCCCGCCAGCCGGCCGACTTGGCGTGCACCGCGTCGGCCAGCCCTTCGATCTCGATCAGGTCGCTGAGGGGCATCCGCCGCACCAGCCCGCCGTTCGGCTTCAGCCGGCCCAACCGCTCCGCCAGGCGCAGACCCAGGCCGAGCAGGGGTGCGGGCCGCACGCCCTGCTGCTGCAGCACCCTCCGCAGCGCGGCGAGGTCCTCGGCCACCTCGTCCCGCAGCACCGCCAGGTCGGCGCCGTAGCTGCGCCGGCGCTGGGTGGCCGCCGTCCGTCGGAACAGGTCGAGACCGGCCTGTGCGGCGGCTTCGTGGTCCTGCAGGTACACCGTCAGGGCAGTGGTCATACCGCCCTCCTACCCCACCGCTCCCGGCTCAACCCGGGTCCAGCCGCCACCGCAGCGTCCGGGCGTTGCGCACGGCGTGCCCGTACCCGTCGTTGTTGAAGTAGGCGTAGACGTCGCGACCCTGCCGGACCCACTCCTGGATCCGGTCCGCCCACCAGGCCAGGTCCGCGTCGGAGTAGCTGCCGGCGTAGAGGTGCTGGTGGTCGGGGCCGTGCAGCCGGAGGTAGACGAACGGGGCGGTGGCCCGCAGCACGCACGGCAGCCCGGCGCCGCTGGTCACCACGTAGGCCGCACCCCGGCGGCTGAGCAGGTCGAAGACGCCCTCGTCGGACCAGCTCGGGTGCCGGAACTCCACCGCCGTGGGCAGCCAGGTCGGCAGCCGGGCGAGGACGTAGTCGAGCCGGGCGTCGTCGCGCGCCTGGTCCGGGGGGAGCTGCAGCAGCAGCACGCCCCGGCGGGCGCCGAGCTCGTGCCAGCCGGCGGTGATCCGCTCGACCCAGACCTCCGGCGCGTACAGCCGCCGGCCGTGGGTCAGCCCCCGCGGCGCCTTGACGCTCATCACGAACCCCTCCGGCAGGCGACGACGCCAGGAGGCGAACGTCGCGGGCCGCGGCCAGCGGTAGAAGCTCGCGTTCAGCTCGACGGTGTCGAACGCGTCGACGTAGCCGGCCAGTCGGGCGGCAGGGGGCAGGCCCGGCGGGTACAGCACACCGTCCCAGTGCGGATAGCTCCAGCCCGAGGTGCCGACGTGCACGGCCACGGCGGTCAGCCGGCGTCGACGAACGGCGTGCCCTGCTCCAGCTGGCGCCGGCCACGCTCGTACGCATCGTCGTCGCCGACCGCGAGCACCCCGCTGAGCCGGTCGCCGCGCCGGTACCAGACGCTCCAGGACGTCTCGCCACCGGTGACCCGGTAGTCGTCGTACTCGTGGCCCCAGGCGGCGTACTTCAGCGTGCGCCGCCCGATGGTCGACCAGAATCCCGGTGCGGCGTCCCAGCGGCCGTCCCGCCCGGCGGCGGACCGGCCGGCGATCTCGCCGTGGGTCTCCGCGTCGCCCCAGTGCTCCACCCGCAGCCGCCGGCCGGCGGCGGCGTTCTCGGCGTAGGCGATGTCGCCGACCGCGAAGACGTCCGGGGCCTCCGTGCGCAGGCTCGCGCCGGTCGGCACGCCGCCGTGGTCCAGCCTGAGCCCGGCCCGTGCGGCGAGCTCGGTGTTGGGGAGCGCCCCGCCCCCGCAGACGACTGCGTCGGCGGTCAGGAACCCGCCGTGCTCGAGCCGGACCCGCCAGCCGTCGCCGTACCGCTCGATGGCGGCGACCCGGGACCCGGTGACCAGCTCCACGCCCTCCTCGGCCAGCCAGCCGGCCAGCCGCCGACCCGCGGCGGCGCCCAACCGGGACCGGTGCGGCACGTCCTCGCCGGTCACCTGCACCACCTCGACCCCGCGCGAGGCAAGCCCGGCCGCCGCCTCGCAGCCGATGAAGCCCGACCCGACCACCAGCACCCGACGCGGCTCGACGGCCAGCCGGCGCAGCCGCTGCCCGCTGGCCAGGTCCCGGACCAGGACCAGACCCGGGTCGTCACCGCCGGGGACGGGCAGCGGCTGGGGCCGCGACCCGGTGGCCAGCACCAACGCCCCGTACCGCAGCGTCATGCCGTCGCCGAGGCGCAGGTCCCGGCGGGCCAGGTCGAGGTCGGTGACCTCGGTGTCGAGCACCAGCTCGACCTCGTGGTCGGCGAACCACCCCGACTCGACCAGCCACAGGTCGTCGCGGTCGCAGGCCCCGGTCAGGTAGTCCTTGGTCAGCGGGGGGCGGGCGTACGGCGGATGCGGATCCGCGCTGATCAGCACGACCGGGGTGTCGGCGTCCTGGTCCCGGAAGGCCTGCACCGCGGCCAGCCCGGCGGGTCCACTGCCCACCACCACCAGCGGCCCCGGGGGTCTGCCGGTCACGCGGCCCCCGCCGGTTCCACCGAGCCCGCGCCCGGGTCGGCGAGCCGCTGCAGCAGGGCGCCCAGCCCATGCTCGGCCCGGCCGGGCATCCGGGCGCTGGTGGCCACCACCGGGTGGAAGACGCTGACCACCCGGCCCCCGGTCCGTCGGACCGCGGCCACCAGAGCGTGCTCCTCGCCGTGCACCGAGCCCGGGAACCCGCCGGCCCGGGTGAAGGCGCGGTGGGAGACGGCCAGGTTGGCGGCGTAGACGTGTCGGTGGCCGGCGGAGGTGGTACCGGCCGCCAGCAGCCGCCGGTACGCGTCCTGCGCCGCCTGGTCCGCGTCCCAGCCGACCAGCGCGGTCAGGCCGGCCACCAGGTCGGCCCCGGTCCGCTCGACGGTGGCCAGGATCGAGGTCACCCAGTCCGGGGGGACCACCGAGTCGGCGTCGGTGGAGAAGACCCAGGTGCGAGCGCTGTCCAGCGGCGGGGCCGCGCGCAGGGCTCGGCCGACCAGCGTGCTGCGGACCACCCCGACCGGCATCGGCTCCGCCTGGATCTGCACCAGGTGGTCGACGCCGGCGGCGGCGAGCACCTCGGTGGCGGCGGCGGCGGTGGCGTCGGTGCAGCGGTGGGCGGCGACCGCGACCCGGAACCGGTCGACCGCACCGGCGTCGAGCGCGTGCCGGCCGGCCCGCACCACCGCCGCCAGGCAGCCGCCGATGCCGTCGGCCTCGTCCCGGGCCGGCACGGCGACCAGCACGTCCGGGGCGGTCACGGCTGCCGTCCGGGGTCGCCGAGCAGCGCCGCGTCCCCGTCGCTGTTCTGCTGCAGGGTGTACATCTCCAGGTCCGGCACCGCGTGGGCGATGCCGTCGTCCAGCGCCAGGCCGGCCGGGCCGGTGAGCAGCCGGGCCTCGTGCAGGATCCGGCGGACGGCCTCCGCCGCGACGGCCCGTGCCTCGGTGGCCAGCAGCTGGCGGTCGAGGCCGCCCGGTGGGTCGTCGAGCACCTGGCCGGCCGCCCGGACGGTCGCCGCGGCCGCCACCAGGTCGGTCCGGATCCGGCCGAACCGGGACTGCTGGGTCGGGCTCGGCTGCGGGTGCCGGTCCCGCAGCAGATCCACCACCCGGGCCGCGCCGCCCACCCAGCAGGCGGCCACCCCGACACCGCCGGGGAAGAAACCGGGACGGCGCAGGTAGAAGTCGGGCTCGCCGACCTGGGCCCCAGCCGGCACGGCGAGCTCCGCGACGCGCAGCTCGTGGGTCCGGCTCGCCTGCATGGCGCCGCTGCGCCACACCGTGGCGTCCACCGGGAGGCCGGTGACGTCGAGGTCGACCAGCAGATGGCGCCCGTCCGCCAGCCAGACCGGCACCAGCGCCCGGTCCAGCAGCCCGGCCCCGCTGGCGAACCGCAGCGTGCCGTCGATCCGCAGGCCGTCCGCGCCGACCGGCTCGGCCCGCAGCCCCGTCTGCTGCGACCGGGACGCCCACACCCCGTACAGCGCGCGGGCGACCGGCTCGGCCCCCGCCTGGCCCAGGATCCGTACGGCGTCGAGATGGCCCTCCGCGAGCCGGGCCAGCGGCACGTCGGTCCGACCCAGCACCAGCAGCGCCTCCACCAGCTCCGCCCAGCCCAGCGATGCGGGGTCGAGGTCGTCCACCAGGGCGGTCAGCACGGCCCGCTGGGCGGCCACGGTGGGCTGGTGCCGCGGGTAGTCCGCGGGCAGCCGCCGGGCGGGGGGCAGCGGCGCCAGCACGGTCAGCGGGCTGGTCGGCGGGCTGGTCGAGGGGCTGCTCGGCGGGCTGGTCGAGGGGCTGGTCACGGGCGGTCCTCGGGCTGGCCGCGGTCCAGGGTGTCGATCACGAACTCCTCGTCGTCGTGGTGCAGCCGGTGGGTCCAGCCCCGGGCGTCCAACCGCGACACGATCTCCTGCTGGGCCCCGGCGCCGCCCAGCCAGGCGTCCTGGGGGACGTGTCGCCAGTGCACCGCCAGCAGCTCACAGGCCGGCCCGGCGACCCGGTCGAGCACGTCCAGCGTCTCGACCCGCTGGCGGTCGGTGAGGTAGTAGAAGAACTCGCTGACCAGCACCAGATCGGGCGCGGGGAGATCCGCCGGTGGCGGTGCCGGCAGGGCCGACACCTCGAGCCGGACGTTGCCGAGCCCGCGGCAGTGCTCCGAGCTGAGTGCGACGGCGGTCTCCGACAGGTCTGTGGCCAGCACCTGGGTGGCGCGCGTGGCCAGCCGGGCCGCCAGGTGCCCGGTGCCGCACGCCGGGTCCCAGGCGAGCGCGTAGTGGGCGCGGCTCAGGCAGGCCAGAACGAGGTCGAGCTTGCGCTGCTCGTAGTGGCTGCTGGCCACCCGCCACGGGTCGGCGTCGGACCGGTAGAGGCGCTCGAAGTCCGGCGCGCCACTCATCGGGCCATCCGTCCGACCGGCACGACCAGCTGCTCGGCGTGGTGGTCCAGCAGGCTCGGCGGCACCACCGGCCCCAGACCGGGGGCCAGCGGCCGCAGCTGGCTGGCGAAGCAGCCCAGCGCCCGACGGCGCGTCCGGTCGTCGGCGTCCTCGGCGGGCACCCGCCACACCGGGTCGCCGGCCAGGTCGTCCGGGGCCCCCCAGTACGTCAGCCAGACCGGGTAGCCCAGGCAGGGCACGCCGACGGCGCCGGCCGCCGCAGACGCCGCGCGACCGGCGGCCCGGTGGTCGGGGTGCGGGTCGCGGACGAACGGGGCCGCCACCACCACGTCGTCGGCCCCGAAGCCGTCGACCTGCTCGGCCAGCACGTCTGCCACCACCACGGCCAGCGCGTCCTCGACCTGCGCCAGCCCCCCGTCCGGGAGCCCCAGCCGGATCCGTCGTTCCACGCCCACAGTGTCCATGGCCCGCTCCCACTCAGCCATGCGCCGTTCCGCCAGTCCCGGCGGCCGGACTGTGACGTGGTCGACGCAGGCCTCCCCGGCGGTGGCCAGCACGGCGGTCACCGGCCCGATCGTGCGGCTCCAGGCGGCCAGCAGCCGTCCCGCCCCGATCGTCTCGTCGTCGGGGTGAGCCGCGACCACCACCAGCCGCGGGTGGGGCGCCGTCGACCCGACCACCCGGAGCAGGTCGGGCAGCTCCAGCATCGGTGCCGCGGCAATGACGGCCGCCCAGCCGGCGGCCGGTCGAGCTTCGGGCGTCACCGCCAGCGGGGCCTCCGGCGCCGGAGCCACGGAGGTCTGCTCGGTCACTGGTTGGTCACTCCGTTCTCCTTCGGTGGCCGCCGACCCCTTCCGGGCCGGCTGCCGTGCGCATACCCGTCGGCGTTGATCCGAACCAGCGATAATGACGGCGGTCGCCGAGTCGTTGGGGGTGTGCGGGATGGTCGTGGACGGGTCACGCGCGGACGAGCCGCGCACGCCGGGTCCAGGCTCAGCCTCGGCGGCCGCCGTGCCGCTGTTGGAGGACTACCTGGCCGAACAGGCCCGGCTGCTGCACGAGGTGTGCGGGCAGGTGGCGGGTGCAGCGATCACGCTGGCGGTGGACGGACGCCCGGTGACCATCGGCTCCAGCACCCGGCTCGCGCTCGACGTGGACGAGACCCAGTACCGGATCGGCATCGGCCCCTGCCTCACCGCCCTCGCCGACAGCGTCTCGCTGTACGTCCCCGACCTGGCCGGGGACCCCCGTTGGGAGCCGTACGGCCGGGCGGCCGCGGCCCTGGGCGCGGCCTGCTGCGTGTCGGTGCCGGTGGCGGTGGACGGGGTCCCCCGGGCGGTGGTGAAGGTCTACGAGGGACAGATCGACGGGCTCGACGCCCAGCAGCGGGCGGCGGCCGCCCGGACGGCGTCGGAGCTCACCGGCGGCATCGCCCTGGCGCAGCGGCTGGTCACCCAGGCCGAGGAGCTGGACGACCGGGCCGCGGCGATGAACAGCCGCCGCATCATCGACCTCGCCGTCGGGATGGTGATGGAGCGGGTGGGCTGCGACGCGGCCACCGGGTTCGGGCTGCTGCGGGAGCAGTCGCAGCGCACCAACGTCAAGCTGCGCGAGGCGGCCGCCGAGCTGGTCCGGTCCCGCGACGCCACTGCCGTCACGAAGGCCCCGTTCCGGGCCGCCGGAGCCCGGCGTATCGGCGCCGACTGAGACCTCTTGCGTTTACGGCGTAAAGTGTCGTGCATCCAGTCGTCCGTTCCGCGGGAAGACTCGGTGTACAGGCAATACCCCCACGTGGTCGAGCAGTCCGCCACCGCTCCTGCTGAAGAGGAGAGGTGCTCGACATGCCCCCACGGACCCCCGGTCCCACCCCTGACCCAGGCGACACGGCCGACTTGGCCGGCGGCCCGGTGCTCGAGCTCGTGCCCGACCGCACCGCCGGCGAGCCCGGCCCCGCCGAGGCGCACCGCTCCGCGCGGGCCGCGCTCGCCGAGCGCACCCGGCTGCTGCTGACCGAAGCCCGCTCGGCCCAGCCCCGGCGCCGCGCGGAGCTGGCCGAGGAGGTGGTGACCGCCCACCTCTGGCTGGCCGACGCCCTGGCCCGGCGCTACCAGCGGCGCGGTGAGGAGCTGGAGGACCTGGTGCAGGTCGCCCGGTCCGGCCTGGTCGAGGCTGTGCAGCGTTTCGACCCCGACTGCGGCTCGTTCGTCGCCTTCGCCGTGCCCACCATCAGCGGGGTCGTCAAGCGCCACTTCCGGGACCACGGCTGGCTGGTCCGGCCTCCCCGCCGGACGCAGGAATTGGCCGCCCAGGTGCGCCAGCAGTGGCCCGGTCTGGTCCAGGAGCTGCGGGCCGACCCCACCGACTCCGAGGTGGCGGGGCGGGTCGGGCACTCGGTCGACGCCGTACGGGAGGCGACCCGGGCCAGCCAGTGGTACGCCTCGGCGTCCCTGGACGCAGCGCTGACCGCGGGCGCCTCCTTCCCGGCCGCGGAGGCCGGCGCCGAGCTGGAGCTGGCCGAGGTCCGGCTCATCCTGGCCCGGGCCTGGCCCCAGCTCGAACCCGACGAGCGCCGCCTGCTCGTCCTGCGGTTCTACGACGACCGGTCGCAGTCCGACATCGCCGCCCGCGTGGGCATCAGCCAGATGCAGGTGTCCCGGCTGCTGGCCCGGACCCTGCGGCGAATGCGGTCGATCATCGCCGGGTCCGAGCCCAGCCCGTTGGCCTCGTGACCCCGCTCGGATTGACCCCCGCCGGAACGGGTATGAGGCACCCGCTGGCCGGCAACGGCGCGGGTCGGCGTCAAGCAGTCGGCGTCGGCCCGTGGCCGTCCCGCACCGGGAGCCACCAGTGACACGCACCGCCGGCCCGATCGGGTACTACGTGCACCACCAGGGCCACGGACATCTCCACCGGGCCCTGGCCGTCGCGCACGCGCTGCGGACCGCGCACCGGATCGAGGTGGTCGGGCTGTCCTCCCGCGCCGCACCCTCCGGGTGGCCGGGCCAATGGGTACCGCTGGCCGACGACGCCGTGCCGACCGCCGACGGCGATGTCGGCGATGTCGGCGATGTCAGCGCCCACGGCCGGCTGCACTACGCCCCCATCGGCCACCCCGGTCTGCGGACCCGGATGGCGCAGATCGCCGCGTGGTGCGCGGCGGCCACCCCGAGCGCGCTGGTGGTGGACGTGTCGGTGGAGGTGGCGCTGCTGGCCCGCCTGCACGGGGTCCGTGTGGTCACCATGGCCATGCCGGGCCGGCGCACCGACGCCGCCCACGCCCTCGGGTACGGAATCAGCGATCTCGTGCTCGCCCCCTGGCCGGTCGCCGCCACCGGCCTGCTGACCGGACCACCCGATCTCGCCGCCCGGCTGGTTCCGGTGGGTGCCATCGCCCGGTACACCCCGCAGCCGCACCCGGCTCCGGTCGACCGGGGCACTGCGGTGCTGCTCAACGGCACCGGCGGGCTCACCCTGCCGACCCCCGACGAGCCGCAGACCGGCTGGCGCTGGCGGCGGCTGGACGGCACCACCGGCTGGGTGGCCGACCCGTGGCCCGAGCTGTGCCGGGCGGAGGTGGTCGTCGCGCACTGCGGCCAGAACGCCGTGGCCGAGATCGCGGCCGCGGGTCGGCCCGCCGTCCTCGTCCCGCAGCCGCGTCCGTTCGACGAGCAGCAGCACACGGCCCGCGCGGTGGCCCGCCTCGGCCTGCCGGCCGTGGTGGTCGACGACTGGCCCGCGCCGACCGAATGGGCCCCGCTGCTGGAGAAGGCCGCCGGGCTGGACGGCTCCGACTGGGTCCGCTGGAACGACGGGGGCGGAGCCCGCCGGGCAGCCGACCGGCTCGCCGCGCTGGCCGTCGGGAGGGCGCGGTGAAGGCCGCGTCCGAGGGGCTGCCCACCGCCGTCATCACCCCGGTCCGCGGCCGTCACGACCACCTCCGGGGCCAGCAGGCGTCGCTGCGTCGCGGGGTCGCCCCCACGGTCCGGGTGGTGGTCGCCATGGGCGACCCCGAGGTCGCGGCCCTGGTCGAGGACCGGGACCTGGTGGTGGAGCTGGCCGTTCCCGGCGACCGGCTGCCCCTGGCCGCGGCCCGCAACCGGGGCGCAGCAGCGGCGCTGGCCGCCGGCGCCGAGCTGCTGGTCTTCCTCGACGTCGACTGCCTGGCGGGTCCCGACCTGGTCGCCGGGTATCGGGACGCCGCCACCCGGCCCGAATGGGCCGACACCCTGCTCAGCGGGCCGGTGGCCTACCTGCCGCCGCCCCCGCCCGGCGGCTACGTCCTCGACGCCGTGGTCCACCGCCCCGCCCACCCCGCCCGCCCGGAACCGCCGCCCGGCCGGGTCGAGCCGGCCGCGGACCCCCGGCTGTTCTGGTCCCTCTCCTTCGCGGTCCGGGCGGCCGCCTGGGCCCGGATCGGCGGGTTCGACGAGGCGTACCGGGGCTACGGCGCGGAGGACACCGACTTCGCCCTCCGCGCGGTCCGGGCCGGGGTCGAGTCCGCCTGGGTGGGCGGGGCGACGGCCTACCACCAGTGGCATCCGGTCTCCTCCCCGCCCGTCGAGCACCTCGACGACGTGCTCCGCAACGGCGCCCTGTTCGCCGACCGGTGGGGATGGTGGCCGATGGAGGGCTGGCTGGCCGCCTTCCAGGAGCGCGGGCTGATCCGGCGGACGCCGACGGGCTGGGCCCGGACCGCGCCCACCGTGGTCGGAGCAGCCCGGTGAGGATCGCCCTGCTGGCCCACGCCCACCACCCGATCGTCGAGCCGTACGCGGGCGGCCTGGAGATGCACACCGCCCTACTGACCGAGGAGCTGGTCCGCCGCGGCCACGACGTCACCCTGTACGCCAAGGCCGGCAGCCGGACGCCGGCCCGGCTCAGCCCGCTGGCCCCCCGGTGGCTCCGCTTCGGGTCGGGGTGGCCCGCGCCCACGCCGAGGACCGGCTCGACCGGACGCTGGCCGAAGTGCTGGCCGGGCTCACCCCCGCCGACCACGACGTGGTGGTCAACAACTCGTTGAGCCCCGCGCCGTACACCCACGGCGGCCGGTTGCCCATGCTCACCGTGCTGCACACCCCGGCGACCCTGGAGCGGGTCAACTGCCGAGATCACCGGTCCGGGCTGGCGGCCACCGACCAACCACGTGTTCGCCGCGGTCTCCCAGACCACCCGGCGGGACTGGCTGCGGGTGCTGCCGGAGGTCTCGTGGGTGCCGAACGGGATCGACCTGCGGCACTGGGCCGCCCGCTCCGGTCGCCCGGTCCCGCCGCCCCGGCCCGACCTGGCGGTCTGGGCCGGTCGGATCACGCCGGAGAAGGGTCTGACGGTGGCCATCGAGGCCACGGCGCGGGCGGGCTACCGGCTCGACATCAGCGGCCCGGTGGCCGACCCCCGATACTTCGCCGGCGAGATCCAGCCGCGGCTCGACGGGCGGGTCCGCTACGTCGGGCACCTCGACCACCGCCGGCTGCCGGACTTTCTCCACCGCGGGCGGGTCTTCGTCTTCTCCCCGCTGTGGCAGGAGCCGTTCGGACTGGTCGCGGTGGAGGCGATGGCGGCCGGGACCCCGGTTGCGGCGCTGCCCTCCGGCGCGGTGCCGGAGGTGGTCGGCCCCCGCGGCGGGGTGGTGAGCGCCGACCTGACCCCGGCGTCCCTGGCGGAGGCCATCCGACGAGCGGCGAGCCTGGACCGGGCCGCCGTGGCCCGCAGCGTGCGCCGCTACGCCGTGACCACGATGGTCGACGCGTACGAGGTGCTGATCGAGCGGGCGCGGGTGCGCTCCCGTGACCGAACCGGTGACCCGGACCGGGTGACCGCCGGGCACTCCGTGAGAGTGCCCGGAACCGACCGACCGAAGGAGACACCATGCCGATGAGCTCGGCGGAGGGCAAGGACTGGATCAAGGAGCGGGTGCACGCGTTGGGCGCGGAGCGGCCGGTGCGGGTGCTCGACATCGGGCCCGGCGTCGGCACCTACGCGAAGCTGCTCGCCGGCCCCGCGGTGTCCCGGCTGACCGGGATCGAGATCTGGGAACCGTACGTGCACACCTACCGGCTGCGCCAGTACTACGACGAGATCATCGTCGGCGACGCCCGCGAGGTCGACCTGCCGGAGTGCGACGTGATCATCCTGGGCGACGTCGCGGAGCACATGAGCGCCGACGACGCCCTCGCCCTGTGGAAGCGGAGTGCGGAGGCGGCCCGCCGGGCGGTGTACCTGTCGATCCCGATCATCCACTACCCCCAGGGCTCCATCGAGGGCAATCCGCACGAGCACCACGTGGTCGACGACTGGGACCACGACTCGGTGCTGACCTCGTTCGCCGGCATCGGGCAGTGGTGGCTGGGCACCGAGGTGGGGGTCTACGAGCGCCTTACCGACTGAGCGACCTGCTTCAGCTCATGGGCCACGTCCACCGCCGGCAGCCGCTCCGGTCCGGTGACGTCGCGGCCGCCGAACAGCCGGGCCGCCAGCAGGTCCGGCGCCTGGTCGACCGCGGCCGACCAGCGGGCCGCCCGGCGCAGCACCCGGGTCGGGGTGACCGCGACGGTGGGGGCGGTGAGCGGGCCGCGCGCCGCGGCCTGGGCCAGCAGCCGGGGCAGCGCGGCTAGCCGGGTCGGCGCCGACACCTCGACCACGGCAGCGGCTCGCGCGAGCACGACGGCCGGCACCGGCCCGGCGTGGATGCGGGCGTCCCCGAGCCCTCGGACGGTGTCGGCCGCCCGCTCCCCCGCCACCCACACCCCGGCGTCCGTGTCGCGGGCGAAGGCCCCGCGGGCCGCGACCAGCACGGCGGCGGGGTCGTCGAAGGCGAGCCGGACGACCACCGCCGGATGCTCGACCCACTGGCCTCCGCCGCGCGCCTCGGGGTCGGGGACCAGCCGGCACAGCCGCAGGGTCTCGGCGTTCTGCGCTCCCGGACCGCGGACGGCCCGCGCGGCCCAGTCCGGCCCGTCGTGCCAGGCCACCGCGTCCGGCACGTGGCCGAACACCGCCCCGGCCGTCCAGGCCCGGTGCGCCAGCTCCCAGTCCTCACCGCCGTAGGCGTCGAAGGACTCATCGAACCCTCCGAGCTCGGCGAACAGCTCCGTCGACAGACCCAGCACGGCCGAGATCACGTACCGGTACGCCCGGGAGTCGGCCAGCAGCAGGTTCTGCGACGCCGCGTAGTGCTCGCGCAGCCACGCCGGCTCCGGTAGCAGCGCCGGGCCCGGCCCGCCGGCGAACCAGGCCCGCAGCCGGTCCGGGGTCCAGCCGGTCAGGTCCGCGTGCCGCCGCCGGCCGACCACCAGCGCGTCCGGCGCCACCGCGGGCCGCGCGGCCAGCCGGGCGACGTAGGTCGGCTCGGGCACGGTGTCCCCGTCGACGAACAGCAGCACCTCGCCCTCGGCCGCGCGGGCGCCCAGGTTCCGCGCGGCCGCGGCCCGGAACCCGGACCGGTCCTGGCGCACCGACCGGATGTCCAGGTCGCCCGCCGCGGTCAGCGCCGGGTCCTGCGGGGAGCCGTCGTCGGCGACCACGACCTGCAGGCGCCCCCGCGGATGGGTCTGCTGCGCCAGGGCGGCCAGCACCAGGTCCAGGCGCGCCTGGTCGTCGTGGTACGGGACCACGACGCTGACGGTCGGGGCGGTGGACGGCGCCGGCAGCAGGTCCCACCGGTTGCCCGGCACGGTCCACCGCCCCCCGCCGACCGGCACGGCGGCCTCGGGGAGGCAGCCCGCCAGGTGCCGCTGGTAGGCGGCGGCGACCTCGGGCACGGTGGGGTGCAGGGTCCGCGGCTCGAGCCACGTGCTGGCGGGGTCAGCCAGCGCATCCGCGATCGCCGACCGCAGCGCGCCGGGCCGGTCGGCGTCGTAGACGGCCACCGCCCCCGGCCAGGCCTCGGCCAGCTCGCGGCTGTAGGGGGAGTCGGGGATCAGCGGCCGCCGCCCGTGCGCCACCCAGGTGGCCACCGAGCCGGAGGCGGCGACCCGCCGGTTGGGGGCGACCGGCACCCCGGCCGCCCACAGCCGCCCAGCCAGCTCGGCGTCGGCGACGAAGCCGGTCGTGGTCATCGGTGTGGCCCCCGGCCGCCGCCCGCTCGGCCAGCCGGGACGGCAGGTCCTGGTGGCCGTCCGACGGCCGACCCAGGGCCACCAGGGGTACCCCGCCCGGCAGCTCGGCGATGGTGTGCTCGTACCCGCGGTCGGGGAACACGAAGCCCAGCACCGTCACCTCGGTCCCCGTCCGGTCCCACGGCCGCGGTCCGGGACCGTTCCCGGGGGCGGGCACCAACGGCAGCGCGATCTGCCGCAGACTGCGGGCCGGCAGATCCCAGTCCCTCAGCGTGCCCAGCTCGGTGCGGCTGTTGACCACCACCCCGACGGCCTGCACCGCGACCTGCTGGTAGGCCGCCCGTCGCCGGCTCTGCAGCGGGCTGTCACCGGCCGGCAGGTCGTGGAAGGTGACCGACAAGCGCGCCCCGGCGGCCACCGCCGGGGCGACCAAGGCGGTGAAGCGCCGGACGGCGTCTTCGCAGCGGGGAGCGAAGAGCCGGTCGGTGAACGGGACGTGCAGGACCTGCGCGCCGGCCAGCTGCCGATCGGTCAGCCGGTCGCCGTCCGCCAGCCGGGCCACCGGGTGGCCGCAGGCTTCGGCGACCAGCAGGCCGTGCCGGACCACCCCGTGCTCGGCCGGGCCGACCACCAGGTGCACGACGCTCGTCGACGGTGCTGCTCACCCGGCGGCCCTGACCGGCCGACGGGCCAGCAGCCGGTCGTACAGCCGGGCGTGCAGCCGGCGGACCTCGGCCGCCTCAACGGCCCGGGCGCGGGCATCGGCCGGCTCGGGCGGCGGGTGGGCCAGTGCGGCGGTGACGGCGCGGGCCAGGCTGTCCGAGTCCAGCCCGTCGGCCTCGTTGTTGCGGTAGGGCAGCACCGACGGCCATTGGTCGGTGTAGTAGCCGCAGTCCGGGGCGACGACCCGCGTGCCCAGGTCCCGGGCCAGCTCCAGCCAGCCGGAATGGGTGCCCCACCGGTTCGGCAGCACGCTCACGTGCGCGCGCCGCAGGTAGCGCTCCAGGGCGTGGTCGTCGAACCGCGGGTGCTCCACCAGCTCCACGGAGCCGGCCAGGTCGGCTGCCTGCAGAGCCGCGACCTCGGCCAGCGCCCGCGCCTCGGGATGCAGGTCGACCCGCAGCCGGCCGCCGGCCCGGGCGGCGCCGAGCGCGGCGGCGCGGACGATCGCCCCCGGGTCCCGGAGGTTCCGCCGCAGGGACTTCAGGTGGACCGCCACCAGCCCGGGCTCGGTCACCACGTCGGCGCTGCGCTGCGGGTCGACCAGGCTCGGGTGCGGGACGACCACCGGGCGCCGGCCGTACCGGGCCAGCGTCTCGCCCGCAGCCCCCTCGGTCAGGGTCAGCAGGCCGGCGGCGGCCGGCACCACCTGGGCGAGCAGCGACTCGTGCCGGCCGGGTCGGTCGTGGTGCGGGTTGCGCAGGTCGTGCACCGTGACCACCAGCGGAAGGCTCTCGGCGGCCAGCGCGGCGAGCCACTCGGCCATCCGGGCGGGGTCCAGGTGCTCGTAGCCGAAGTGCAGGTGCACCAGGTCGGCACCGCCGCCCCACCGGTGCACCCCGGCCACGCTCAGGAACGGGTCGGGGGCGAAGGCCTCCACCCGGTCCGGGGCCACCGGTACGGCCGTGGCCGGTCGGACGGCGTCCACGTAGGGGTGGCGCGCCGGGACGCTGAGCAGACGCACCGGCCGCGGCTCCGGCCCGTCGACCTCGGCCCGCTCACTCACGCCCACTCACGCTCCCCGCCGCCCGTCCGCTGCCTCAGCCACCCGCGTACCCCGGTGAGCAGTTCTCAACCGACCTCAACCGACGCAGAACTCGTTCCCCTCGGGGTCGGCCATCGTCGTCCAGCTGGACGGGCCCTGCCGGCCGTGGTGCAGCACCGTCGCGCCGCGTGCGGTCAGCCGCTGCACCACCGCGTCCGTGCCCTCGGCACCGGGCCGTACGTCCAGGTGCACGCGGTTCTTCACCGTCTTGGCCTCCGGCACCAGCTGGAAGAGGATCCGCGCGCCGGGCCCAGCATCGGGATCGGGGTGCCGGATCGCTGCGCCGGTCCGCCATACCAGCGTCCCTCGGTGCCGGGTGGTGTCCTCCTCGGTGGCGTACCCCTGGGCGACCATGTCACGGATGAAGTGCTCGTCGGAGGGCTCCACCTGCCAGCCCAGGGTCTCGGCCCACCAGTCGGCGAGCACGTGCGGCCCGCTCGCGTCGACGGTCACCTGGAAGTTCATCGCCATGCCGCCGACAGTAGGACCGCCCGCTGACACCCGGTCGCGGGCACGCTGCCGGGGTGCCGCGATTCACCGGGCCCCGGGCGGGTAGACAGTCAGTCATGGACTATCGAACTCTCGGGCGCAGCGGCTGCGCCGTCTCCACCTACACCCTCGGCACCATGACCTTCGGCTCGGAGACCGACGAGGCGGGCTCGTTCGAGCAGCTGGACCGCTTCGTCGAGGCGGGCGGGACGCTGGTCGACACCGCCGACGTCTACTCGGGCGGGGTGTCGGAGGAGATCATCGGCCGCTGGTTCGCCGACCGCCCGCCCGAGGTCACCGACCGGGTGGTGCTGGCCACCAAGGGACGGTTCCCGCTGACCCAGGAGCCCAACGGCGAGGGCCTGTCGGCCCGCCATCTCACCCGCGCCCTGGACGCCTCGCTGCGCCGGCTCGGGCTGGACCGCATCGACCTGTACCAGGTCCACGCCTGGGACCCCTGGACCCCGCTGGAGGAGTCGCTGCGGACCCTCGACGGCTTCGTCCGAGCCGGCACGATCGGCTACTACGGGCTGTCGAACTTCACCGGCTGGCAGCTGACCAAGGCCGTCCAGGTGGCGCACGCCCTCGGCCTGGCCGCGCCGGTCACCCTCCAGCCGCAGTACAGCCTGCTGGTCCGCGAGACCGAGTGGGAGATGGTGCCCGCCGCCCTGGACGCCGGCCTGGGGCTGCTGCCGTGGAGTCCGCTCGGTGGCGGCTGGCTGTCCGGCAAGTACCGCCGCGACCAGCGCCCGACCGGCCAGACCCGGCTCGGCGAGAATCCCGAGCGCGGCATGGAGGCCTACGACCGGCGGAGCACCGAGCGCACCTGGGATGTCGTCGAGGCGGTCCAGCAGGTGGCCGAGGGCCGGGGCGTCTCGATGGCCGAGGTCGCCCTGGCCTGGCTGCACGACCGCCCATCGGTGACCTCGGTGATCCTGGGTGCGCGGACCACCGAGCAGCTCACCACCAACCTCTCCGCGGCCGGGCTGCACCTCGACGCCACGGAGACCGCGGCGCTGGACAGGGCCAGCGCGCCGCCGGCGGCGGACTACCCGTACGGCGAGATGGGGGTCGCGCAGCGCGACCGCCGGCTGGACGGGGTACGCGCGTGAACGCTGACCAGCGCGCCGACGAGCCGGTGGGATACTGCGGGCCATGAGCGGAACACGCCTGGTGGCGGTCGGCCACTACCAGCCGGAGCGGGTGGTGCCGAACAGCGAGCTGGAGACGATGGTGGAGACCAGCGACGAGTGGATCCAGCGGCGGGTCGGGATCCGCGAACGACGCTGGGCGGCTCCGGACGAGACCGTCGACGCGATGGCCACCCGGGCCGCCCGGGACGTCCTGGCCAAGGCCGGGATGAGCGCCGACCAGGTCGACCTGGTGATCGTCGCCACCTGCAGCGCGATGGACCGCTCGCCCAACATGGCGGCCCGGGTGGCGCTGGCCCTGGGCATGACCAACCATCCCCCGACCATCGACGTCAACACCGCCTGCTCCGGCTTCCCGCACTCGGTGGCGATCGCCCAGCACGCCATCGCCGCCGGCGCGGCGACCACCGCCCTGGTGATCGGGTCGGAGAAGCTGACCGACGTCACGGACTTCACCGACCGGACGACCTGCGTGCTGACCGCGGACGGAGCCGGCGCGTTCCTGCTCACCGCCGACGCCGAGGACCACATCTCCCCGGTGCTGTGGGGCAGCGTGCCCGAGCTCGGGGACGCGGTCCGGATCGAGCGGGTGGACCACGACACGTTCGCCCAGAACGGGCCGGCGGTGTTCCGGTGGACCACCTTCGAGCTGCCCCGGATCGCGCAGGAGATCCTGGAGCAGGCCAAGGTGGCGGCCGAGGACGTGGCCGCGATCGTGCTGCACCAGGCGAACCTGCGCATCATCGAGCCGCTGGCCCGCAAGATCGGCGCGGTGAACGCGGTCGTGGCCACGGACGTGGTGGAGTCGGGCAACACCTCGGCGGCGTCCATCCCGCTCGCGCTGTCCAAGCTCCTGGAGCGGCAGTCGCTGCCCTCCGGCGCGCCGATCCTGCTGTTCGCGTTCGGCGGCGGGCTGTCCTACGCGGGTCAGGTCGTCCAGGCTCCGTAGCGCACTCCCCACAGCCGACGCCCGCCCAGGGCAAATGTCAGAACAATCGGTCTATGCTGGCCCGATGAGCGAGCCCCCCGCCGCCCGCGAGCTCGACATCACGCTGGAGCGGAACTCGCCCGTGCCGCTGTACTACCAGCTGGCCCAGTCCATCGAGCAGGCCATCACCTCCGGTGACCTGCTGCCCGGGGACCGGCTGGAGAACGAGCTGTCGCTGACCACCCGGCTCGGCCTGTCCCGGCCGACCGCCCGGCAGGCCATCCAGGAGCTGGTCAAGAAGGGCCTGCTGGTCCGCAAGCGGGGCGTCGGCACCCAGGTGGTTCGGTCCCAGTTCAGCCGGGATGAACGGCTGACCAGCCTGAACGAGGACCTGGTCAAGGCCGGCCGACGGCCGAGCACCCGGCTGCTCGACTACACCGTCGGCCCGTTGGATCCCGAGGTCGTGGAGGCCATGGACGCCGCCGACCTGACCCAGCACCAGTTCATCCGGATCCGGCGCCTGCGGTTGGCCGACGAGGTCCCGCTGGCCATCTTGACCAACCATCTGCCGGCCCGCTTCGACGTCAGCGAGGACGACGCCCGGAACCGCAGTCTGTACGGGCGGCTGCAGGCCCTGGGGGTCAACCTGAAGATCGCCCACCAGCGCATCTCTGCCCGGCTGATGACCGAGCAGGAGGCCGAGCTCCTGGACGAGACCACCCCGGCCGCCTGCCTGACCGTCGACCGGATCGCCTACGACGACACGGGACAGTTCGTGGAGTTCGGACGGCACGTCTACCGCGCAGCGCAGTACAGCATCCAGTCCAACCTGATGGTCTGAGCGCCGCGTCGGCGGTCTCCCCAGATCGCTGTCCACAGATCCGCCCGGACGTCTGGTGAGCGGGCGGGCCGGTGACCGACGGTGGGCGGGTGGCGAGCGCCGCAGGAAGAGAGACCGCGATGACCATCACCGATCCGGGCCCGGTACGGGTCGGGCCGCTGCTCCGCCCGGTGCCGGACAGCCGCCCGGTGCCCAGCTCGTGGTCTCCCCCGGCGCTGCGCCCGGTGCAGCAGCCGATGCTGACCGGCCTCGCCGACGTCGAGCCGGCCGGCGGGCCGGACGCCGGGGCGGTCCGGGCCGTCCTGGTGCACCCTCCCGGCGCGCCGCGCCCGCCGGATCACCTCCGGGACCCCCGCGAGTGGGCCGCGGTGCTGGCCGTCGCCGTGGTGCAGACCCTCACCGGGCGTCGCGCGGTGGGCCAGCTGGAGCGGTGGCTCAGCGAGCCGGTACTGGCGGAGGTCGCCTACCTGGCCCGGACCCGCGCCCGCACCGGCAACCCCGGCGCCGGGCCCGGCCTCACGGCGACGGTGGTCTCGGTCCGGGTCCAGCTCCCGCGGCCGACCGTCGCCGAGGTGGCCGTGCACCTGCGGGTGGGTCCGCGGTCGCAGGCGATGGCGCTGCGGCTGGAGGCCCTCGGTGACCGCTGGCTGTGTACCGCCCTCGAGCGTGGCCCGGCGCCGCCCGCCGCCGGCGGCGACCCCGGCTGAGCGGTCGCGGAACGCTGCCCGAAAGGACCTTTCCCCGCCCCGGCCCGGCAGGTCATCGTGGACGGGTGCAGTTGAGCGAGCGCGACGCGGCTCGAGGAGGCGAGCGGTGATGATCACCAGCTGCAGCGAGTGCGGCGAGCAGAATCCCGCCGAGAACGAGTTCTGCTCCTCCTGCCACGCGTTCCTGGGCTGGCAGCCCGAGCCGGGCCGGCCTCCGACCTACCACCCGGCCGAGGCACCCCCGGGCAGTGGCCGCCGGCCCCCGCCGGACCCGGTTCCGCCGGAGAGCCAGGTCGAGACGAGGGTGCTGCCCGCCGTCCCCGCCCGGGAGCCCACCCCGGCCGACCCCGGCCGGCGGCTGTTCACCGCGGCCGCCGACCAGAGCCACGCTCGCCGTGCCCGCCACCGGGCAGCCGGCCGACCTGGCGCTCCGGGTGGTCAACACCTCCAGCATCGTCGACGGCTACACCCTAGAGATCCCCGGAGCCCCGGACTGGCTGACCGTCGACTGGCGCCAGGTGCAGCTGCTGCCGGGCGCAGAGGAGACCATCCCGGTTCGGCTGGCGGCGCGGGCGGCCGGCCTGGTGCCCGCCCAGCAGATCCCGCTCGACCTCCGGGTCCGCTCGAGCACCGAGCCGTCGGCCCACATCGACGTGCCGATCCTGGTCACCGTACCGGCCCTGGACGTGCCGATCCGGCTCCAGGCCGAGCCCAGCCTGCTCCGGCTTCGCGACCAGGACTCGGCCTCGGGCACACTGCTGGTCGACAACGGGCACAGCAACCGCCGGGTCCAGGTCCGTCTGCTCGGCACCGACCCCGAGCTCGCCGTCACCTTCGGTTTCGAGCCGCCGGAGGTGCAGGTCGAGCCGGGCGCAACCCAGACCGTACGGGTCACCTTCCGGGCGGCGCTGCCGGAACCGGGCCAGGAGGTGTTCCGGCGGCTCACGGTCGCGGCCCAGGAGGGCGAGCGGCGGGTGGAGACCCCGGTGACCCTGCATCAGTCCGCCACCCCGCGCACCGAGCAGCCGCTGGTCGGGCTCGAGGCCGAACCGGGTCTGATCCGGGCCCGGGACAGCACGGTAGCCCTGGCCCGGGTGATGGCCGACAACCGCGGGGGGACCGAGTGGGCGCACCTTCAGCTGCGGGCCAGCGACCCCGAGCGAGTGGTCCGGGTCGCCTGGGCCAGCCCGGAGCTGCACGTGCCCCCCGGCGGCACTGCGCAGACCGAGCTCCGGCTCGCCAGCCCCCTGCCCGACCCCGGCAGCGAGACCAGCCGGACGGTCACCATCAGCGGATCGGACGGCAAGCGCACCTCCAGCACCACCCTGACCCTGGTCCAGACCGCGAGCGCCTCCCCGATGGCCACCCTGGCGGTACGGCTGGACCCGAGCGTGGTCCGGGTCCACGACGCCGACGGGGCGCGGGTCCAGCTGGTCCTGGACAACCGGCGGGGACGTTCCGCGGTCCGGCTGGGGCTGACCGGGCACGATCCGGAGCGGGCGATCGGCTTCGACTTCGCCCCGCCGCAGGTCGCGGTCGGGCCGGGGCAGGTGGCGACGGTGTCGGTGGGGCTGCGGTCGCCGCGACCAGAATCCGGACAGGAGCGGACCCGCCCGTTCACCGTCAGTGCCGGTGACGGGGTGCACGCGGTGGACGCGTCCGGGTCGCTGGTCCAGACCTCCTCCCGGGCGGCCATCGAGCTGCTGGCGGTGCACCTGGATCCCAGCGTGGTGCGGATGCCCAACCGACGCCGGGGCGCGCTGAGCGCGGTCGTCGACAACCGGCAGGGCGCCCAGGGCATTCGGGTGTCCTTGCGGGGCGACGACCCGGAGAACGCGGTCGGCTTCCGCTTCGTGCCGAGCGTCCTCGACGTCGCTCCGGGTGCGGTGGCCCGCAGCCAGGTGAGGATCGAGGCCCGCCGGCCCGCCGGCGGGCAGGAGCTGCGACGGCCGTTCACCATCTCCGCCTCCGACGGCCGCAGCGGCGCGACCGCCGAGGGGAGTCTGATCCAGTCCTCCAGCGAACGCCGTCCGCTGATCCGGGTGCTGCTGACCCTGCTCGGCGGCCTGGCCATGATCGTGGGCGCCATGCTGCCGGTCCGGTCGGGCAGCCGCCTGCCGCTGCTGCAGGTGAATGCCGCCCTGTTCGAGCGAATCTTCGGACAGGACTTCAACCTGGTCGACGCCGCCAACCTGGTGTCGGTGGGGCTCATCGTCATCGTGCTGGCGGGCCTGATGATGTTCGGCCTGACCGGTCGGTCGGGTCGGCTGACCCGGCTGTGCGCCGTGCTCGGCGTCCTGCTCGTCGTGGCCACCTTGGTCGCGATCGGTGCCTCCGGTCGGGGGGTCACGCCCGGGTCCGGGTCGCTGCTGGTCCTGCTCGGCTGCGTCAGCGGCTACATCGGCGGGCTGCTCGCCCGCCGCTGAGGGCTAGCCGCTGAGCAGCACCCAGGTCCGGCCCGGCCGCAGGCTGATCGGCTGGTCGTCGCGGTCCCGGAGGGTCATCGGCTTCCCCGCCGCCGGGCGCCGCCAGGTGCCGGACCGGACGCGGCCGTCGCGGTAGACGGTGACCTTGCCCTTCCCGACCGTGCTCGACTTCACCGAGCGCACGCCGTTCACGTCGGCGTTGCCGTCGGCCCGGTTCTCGACCTGCAGCACCACCACGTTGTCGGTCCGGGCGGCCCGGGCGCCGCCGTCGTAGGTCCGGCCGTTCCAGCGCACCAGGTAGCGGTCCCCGGACCGGTCGAAGCGCATCCGGTCACCGCCCACCCGGCCGGCCGGGGTCGACTCCCGGTCCGCGGCCGACCAGCGGGGGTCGGTCGCGGCGAAGGTCCACCCGATCGAGCGGGCCCGCCCGACGGTGGCCGACCGCGCGACACCGGCCAGGTCCACGAACACGTTGTGCGGGGCGACCCGGCGCGGGTCGCGGGTGCTGCGCTGCAGGGTCTTCACCGGCGAGCGGTCCAGGTTGCGCTGCACCTTGCGGTTGGCCCCGGAGTAGACCAGACCCGGCTTGCCGAACAGCGGCAGCAGCTCGACATCGGTGTTCCGGGCGCTGCGCACCGGGCCGACCCGCCGCGGGAAGCGGGAGTGGTACACCGCGACCAGCCGGGTGAGGCTCGCCTCGACCTCCTCCACGAACACGATGTCGGCGTCCGCGACCCCGGCCTGGGGTCGGGCGGCGGCGATGTTCTCGATCTTGACCGCGAGCACCTCCTGGTCCGAGGGCCGACCGCCGGTCAACGGGTCGGTCGGCTCGGGCTCCGGCGGTGCGGGCGTCGGGCGTCGGGGAGGCGGCGGCCCGGCTCGGCGCGGGCGTCGGCGACGCGGCCGGCGGGGCGCTCGCCGGGGCCGGGTCGGGCCGCAGGGCGACCGCCGTACCGATGCCGCCGCCGGCCACCACCACGGCGGCCGTCACCGCGGCCACGGTGTGCTTGCGGGTCCACGCCGCGCGGGACATGAGTGCCGTTCTCAGCCGGGGTGCCGGTCAGGCGCCGGCCCGGCCGTGGCACATCTTGTACTTCCTGCCCGACCCGCACGGGCACGGCGCGTTCCGGCCGACGTTGGCGTACTCGCTCGTGGGGCCGGCGTCGCGCTTGGTGGTCACGGTCCCGTCCTCGCCCGGGGCCGAGTAGGCCACCGCGCGCGGGCCCGGCCCGGACAGGCCCTTGGCCCGGACCTGCGGTCGGTTGAAGGGGGTCGCGACCGGCGGCTCGTCCTCCTCGACGTCGACGGCCCGCCCGTCCTCGTCGATCCGGTGGACCTCCACCCCGGGGCCGTCGGGGTCGGGGCCGGACTCGACCAGGCGCGACCGGCGCCGGTTCGCCGTCCCGTTCGAGAGCCGCTCGAGCCACGGGTGCCGGAGCCGTTCGCGTCGGCCCCCAGCGCCAGCGGCTGTCCGGTGCCGTCGGTGACCACGCCCACCCCGGCGGCGGGGGTCTGCTCGACCTCGACCTCGAGATGGAAGACGAACCCGACGACCTCCTCCATGAAGGCCTCCATCATGGAGTTGAACATGTCGCCACCCTCGCGCTGGTACTCGACCAGCGGGTCGCGCTGCGCCATCGCCCGCAGGCCGATGCCCTCGCGCAGGTAGTCCATCTCGTAGAGGTGCTCGCGCCACTTGCGGTCCAGCACGGTGAGCAGCACCCGCCGCTCCAGCTCCCGCATCACCTCCGCGCCCAGCTCGTCCTCGCGCTTGTCGTACGCGGCCGTGGCGTCGGCGGTGAAGGCCTCCAGCAGGTCCTCCCGGGTGAGGTCGTCGCGGTCCTCGAAGTCGGCCCGCTCGATGCCGACCGGGTACAGCGTCTTCATGGTGGTCCACAGCTGCTCGAGGTCCCAGTCCTCGGCGAAGCCCTCGGTCGCCCCCATCACGTACTGGCGGACCACGGTGTCGACGGTGGTCCGCAGCTGCTGCTCGACGTCGGCGCCCTCCAGCACCTTGCGGCGGTCGCCGTAGATGGCGTGCCGCTGCCGGTTCATCACGTCGTCGTACTTGAGGATGTTCTTCCGGATCTCGAAGTTCTGGGCCTCGACCTGCGCCTGCGCGCTGGCGATGGAGGACGACACCCGCTTGTTCTCGATCGGCTGGTCGTCGGGCACCTTGAGGGCCTGCAGCACCCACTCGACGATGTCGGACTTGAACAGCCGCATCAGGTCGTCGCCCAGCGAGAGGTAGAAGCGGCTCTCCCCCGGGTCGCCCTGCCGGCCGGACCGACCGCGGAGCTGGTTGTCGATCCGTCGGGACTCGTGGCGCTCGGAGCCGACCACGTACAGCCCGCCGAGCTCGACCACCTCCTCGTGCTCCGCGGCGGTCTCCTTCTCGAACTCGGCGAGCACCTCCGGGTAGCGCGCCTCGTACTCCTCCGAGCTCTCCAGCGCGTCGATACCGGAGTCGTGCAGCTGCTTGTCGGCCAGGAACTCGGCGTTCCCGCCGAGGATGATGTCGGTGCCGCGGCCGGCCATGTTGGTGGCCACGGTGACCGCCGCCTTGGCGCCGGCCATGGCGATGATCGCGGCCTCCCGCTCGTGCTGCTTGGCGTTCAGCACCTCGTGCCGGACCCCGGCCTGCTTGAGCTGCTTGGACAGGATCTCCGACTTGGCCACCGAGGCGGTGCCGATCAGGACGGGCTGGCCCTTCTCGTGGCGCTCCTTGACGTCCTGCACGATGGCGGCGAACTTGGCCTCCTCGGTGCGGTAGATCAGGTCGCGCTGGTCGGCGCGGATCATGTCCATGTTGGTGGGGATCGGCACCACGCCGAGCCCGTAGATCTTCTGGAACTCCGACGCCTCGGTCATCGCCGTGCCGGTCATCCCGGACAGCTTCTCGTACCCGCGGAAGTAGTTCTGCAGGGTGATGGTGGCCAGGGTCTGGTACTCCTCGCGGATCTGGACCCGCTCCTTGGCCTCGATGGCCTGGTGCAGGCCCTCGTTGTAGCGGCGACCGACCAGGGTGCGGCCGGTGTGCTCGTCGACGATGAGGATCTCGCCGTCCAGGTTGACGTAGTCCCGGTCGAGCTTGAACAGCTCCTTGGCCTTGATCGCGTTGTTCAGGTAGGAGATCAACGGGGTGTTCGCCGACTCGTACAGGTTGTCGATGCCGAGCCGGTCCTCGACCACGTCGATCCCGGTCTCCAGGATGGCGACGGTCTTCTTCTTCTCGTCGACCTCGTAGTGCTCGTCGCGCTTGAGCCGCTCCACCAGCTTGGCGAAGGTCGGGTACCAGGCGTGGGAGTCCTCAGCGGGGCCGGAGATGATCAACGGGGTTCGGGCCTCGTCGACCAGGATCGAGTCCACCTCGTCGACGATGGCGAAGTGGTGCTCGCGCTGCACACAGTCCTCGAGGCTCAACGCCATGTTGTCGCGGAGGTAGTCGAAGCCGAACTCGTTGTTCGTCCCGTAGGTGATGTCCATGGCGTAGGCCTTGCGCCGCTCCGCCGGGTCCATCTGGGACAGGATCGCGCCGACCTCGAGGCCGAGGAAGTGGTGGATCCGGCCCATCCACTCCGAGTCCCGCTTGGCCAGGTAGTCGTTGACGGTGACGATGTGTACGCCGCGGCCGGTGAGCGCGTTCAGGTACGCAGGCAGGGTCGACACCAGCGTCTTGCCCTCACCGGTCTTCATCTCGGCGATGTTGCCGAGGTGCAGGGCCGCGCCACCCATGATCTGGACGTCGAAGTGCCGCTTGTCCAGCACCCGCCGGCTGGCCTCCCGTACAGTCGCGAACGCCTCGGGCAGCAGGGCCTCCAACGTCTCGCCCTGCTCCAGCCGTGACCGGAACTCCGCGGTCTGGCCGCGGAGCTCGTCGTCGTCCATGGCCTTGAAGTCGTCCTCGATGGAGGCGACCTGCTGGGAGATTCCCTTCAGCTGCTTGAGAATCTTGCCCTCGCCAAAGCGCAGCAAACGGTCCATCAACGCCACGAGAATGGCTCCCTCGGTACTCGGTGTCGGCTGCCCGTCGCAGTCGGCGCCGACCCGGCGGGGGGTCCATCCACCTCACCCGGCGTCGACGCGCCCTCCATCGTAGGCCGTGCCGGCCAGCCGGTGGTGCCGCGGCGGGCCCCAGCGTCCGGCGTGCCGGCGACCCCACCACGACAGCGTGAGGAACACCCAGACCGAGCTCCAGACCACCCACGGGGCGCTGAGCACCACCGCGGTCACCACGGCGGCGACCAGCAGCACCGGCAGCAGCCCCGGCAGCCGGAACCCCGGGTGGGCCGTGCGCGCCCCGACCACCGCCGGTGACCCGGGCTCGGGTGAGCGGGGAAGGTCGACGAACAGCGGCTCCAGGTCGGCGTCGACGCGGGCCGTGATGGCCTGGTCGACGCGCTGGTCGAGCTCCTCGCGGGTCAGCCGACCGGCCGCGAAGTGCTCACCGAGGGCGGCCACGGCCCGGTCACGCTCGGCGTCGCCGATCCGGAGGGCGGGCCTCTCGACCGGCCTCGGCTCCGGCAGGCCGGACCATCGCGCCGGCACCGACCACCCGTCCGACCGGGTCATGACGGCCCGCCGGCACGCTGGTCGTCGTCGTCCTCGGCGAGGATGCCGTACAGGGTCCGGCGCAGGCTGGTGACGGCCTCCCGGGCCTGGGCCTGCTGGTCCGGCGTGCCGACGGCCATGATCTGCCACATGGCCGCGGCCACCTGGCCGATCAGTGGCTTCAGCTCGTCGTCGGAGGCCGCCTCGGACATCGCCGCCCACGGGGCCGACACCTCGTCCGCGTGCTCGGTGACGTAGCTCCGGCCCTGGTCGGTGAGGGCGAACTGTCGACGGCCGCCGTCGGTCTCCGCCCGCACCAGGCCCTCGTCCTCCAGCTGCTGCAGCGTGGGGTAGATGGAGCCGGGGCTGGGTTTCCAGGCGCCGTCGCTGCGCGCCGCGATCTCCTGGATGATCTGGTAGCCGTTCATCGGCTGCTCGGCCAGCACGGCCAGAATCGCGGCGCGGACGTCGCCGCGGCGGGCCTTGGGCCCCCGCCAGCCGCGGCCGCCGCCGGCCCACGGCGGGGCGAAGGGCGCCGGAGCGCCGAACATCCCCCAGGCCGCGCCGTGCCGGGGCCCGTGCCCGGTCCGCCGGCCGGTCATCCGGGCGAACCAGTCCTGCAGGTGCTGCAGCTCGGGGGCGGCGTCGCCGCAGGGTCCTCCGCGGTGGCCTCCGAAGCGCATCCAGGGACCGCCCATTGCGTACGTACCGGTCATGACGACCTCTTTCCGGAAGTGGAGCTGTGGTGATGTGCGATACCTCAACGATATATCGCGATTGGTCGCACGCAAGGGCTTCCCCTTCCTCCCCTTTCCCCCCCCCCCCCCGCTGTGGTTCGTCCGCGCTCGTCGCGTCTGCCCGGCGCGCGGGTCCCCACCCGCGTGGTGCCCGCGCGTTACCGTCGCGCCCGGTGCGCCACAGCGTCACTCCGGGCTCGGGTTGTCGGAGTCGCCAGCGGCCGTGGGTCTTCAGCCGGTGGTGGAGCCTCGACAGCGGCGCCAGGTTCCCGACCCTGGTCTGTCCCGACGGGCCGCCCCGCTCCGGAGCCAGGAACGGGACCGCGTGGTCGACGTCGCGGCCCCGGCCCATCCCGCCGGCGTAGGGGAACCGGTCCGCCGGGTCGCGGAGCAGCAGGTGCTCGCGCATCCGGTCCGGCACCTCGTAGCGTCCACCGCCGCCGGCTCGTCGTTCGGTCGCCCCGGTCGGGCGTGTCCGGCCCGGTCGCCCACCGGGCCCGCGCCGGCTGCCGCCCGGGCCGTCTCCTCGCCCGGCCCCCCCTGCCGGCGCCGCCCGGTCGGCACGTGCACGTTCGCGCCCCGCGGCCGCGCCCGCTCGGGGTCGCCGGCGGGCGGCGTCGTCACCGAGCGTGGTCTCGGCCGGGCCGTCACCGTCGTCGGGCCGTCCTCGTCGGGTTCGGCGTGCTCGTACAGCAGCCGCAGCGCCTCGGCCGGCTGGCCAGGATCCCCAGCGCCTTGGCCCGGCGCACGTCGACGGGTCGAGGTCACCCCGTGCGGCCAGGATCTCGGCCAGCCGGGCCACCATGGCGTCCACGAAGAGCGCGTCCCCCGCCGACAACCGGGCCATCAGCCATCTCAACCCGTGCTCCGACGTCCGGCCGAGCCGGACGCACCGCTCGCGCGCCGCCAGCTCAGCCTCGCGTTCGGCGGCATCCGGATCGGCGCGCAGCACCGATGCCTCCAGCAGGGTCACCAGCCGCCCGAAGGACACCGCCGTCAGCACCGGGCGATCTCGGCGTCGACCGTCCAGCCGCCTCCCGGGACAGCCGCCGCGTCGCCTGCGCCACCCTGCGGGCCAGGTGAGCCGGCACCTCGGCGCGCACCACGCGCCGCCAGGTCCGCGGCAGCCGGTGCCGCAGGTCCAGCGCATCGCCCAGCAGTCGGGACGCCGCCCCGGCCGTGGTGCCCAGCAGGCAGCCGAGCTCGGCCGCCGCGAACCCGGCCACCGCCGGCGTCCCGTCACCACCCGGCCGCGACGGCGTCTCACCGCCAGGCGGACCGTCGGGGACGATCGCCTCCGCCGGATGCAGGTCGGCCCAGTGCGCGGCCAACACCACCGCCCGGCAGGACTGCTCGATCAAGAGCCGCTGGTTCGACTCGACCGCCGCCGCGCACTGCTCCGCGTCGAGCTCCGCTACCGTTGAATCGAACATGCGTTCATATTAAGGGCGCCCACTGACACTTTCAGGCCGGTCAGACTGGCCGGCGCTGCCTCGCCACAACGCGCGCCGGGCCGTCAGACGTCTACCCGGCCGAACCGTCCATCACCGATGCCAGCACGCCGGCCAGGTCGCCGCGCGGCAGCACCTGCACCGCAGACAGCCCCTGCCACTCGGCCATCCGCTTGAGCTCGCCGGCCAGCTCCACGGCCACGTCGCCCGGCTCGTGGCCCGGCTCCAGCCAGGCCGAGGCCACCCGCAGCACACCCCGGGCCCGATCGGCCTTCAGGTCCACCCGGGCCGCGAAGTCCTCGGCGAGCAGGAACGGGTACACGTAGTACCCGTAGACCCGCTTCGGCTCGGGCACGTAGATCTCGATCCGGTAGGTGAACCCGAACAGCCGCTCGAGCCGGGCCCGCTCGAAGATCATCGAGTCGAACGGACTGAGCAGGGCCCGGGCCGCCACCCGGCGCGGGTGCCGCGCCTCGTGCCACAGGTAGGTGGGCCGGTTCGCCCACCCGTCGACCAGCACCGGCACCAGCTCCCCGCTCTCCACGAGCTCGTGAACGGCCTGCCGGGTGGCGTCCGGACGGGTCCGGAAGTAGTCGCGCAGACAGAACTCGCTGGCCACCCCGAGCGCCCGTGCCGCGACCCGGACCAGACCGCGGACGGCGTCGGCGGGAGCGGGCGTGGGGGCGGCCAGCACCGCAGCCGGCAGCACCCGCTCCGGCAGGTCGTAGACCCGCTCGAACTGGCTGTTGCGGTACGCCGAGGTGACCTCGCCGACATAGAACAGCCATTCCAGCACTGTCTTCACCGCCGACCAGTTCCAACCCCAGCTGCTCCGGTCGCGGTTCTCCTCGGACTCCAGCTGGCGGGCGCTGACCGGCCCCCGGGCGGCCACCTCGGCGCGGACGAACGCGACCAGGTCCGGATTCTCCCGGGCCACCCGGTCGACTCCGTCCCACAGGTGCGCCCCGGCGCCCATCCGGAACCGGAGCAGCGGTTGCAGGTTGACGTCGATCAGACTGGCCGCGTGGCCCCAGTACTCGAACAGCCGCCGCGGGGGCCGATGCGCGGCCCGATCCAGCAGGGCGGTCGGGTAGGGCCCGAGCCGCGAGAACAGCGGCATGAACTGGGCCCGGGTGACCACGTTGATGGAGTCGATCTGGAACTGGCCCACCCGGTCGACGGTGCGCTGCAGGTCACGTATCCCGACCGGACGGTCCCGAACCGGGGCGCCGAAGCCCTGCGCCGCCAGGGCCACCCGCCGGGCCGCCGGCAGGCTGATCCGCTCCCGCCGCCGCGCGGTCGTCCCTGGTGCCACAGCAGCACGCTACCGGCGGCCCCTGACATCTCCACCCGGGCTGCCTCGGCTCAGCCGACCTCGACCCGCAGCAGCAGCGGCTTGGCGTCCACCACCCGGCCCTCGGCGTTGTACCCCGGGCCGTGAACGTCGTCGTACGGAAAGGCGTACCCCTGCCCTCCGGCCGTGCAGGCGTGCACCAGCCGGGCGTAGTGGTTGGTGCGGGCGGCGGTGTAGAAGCGGGCCGGGGACAGGTCCGGCTGGCGCGGGTTGGCCAGCAGCGTGGTCCGGTTCAGCGCGGCGGCGAGCCGGGCGCTGATGTTGCCCATCAGGTCGTTGCCGGTGGTGAACGGAGCCACGCTGCAGTTGAAGGTCGCGTACGTGGAGGGTCGGGCGAAGCTGCCGACCCCGCGGAAGGTCAGCCGGCCGTCGGCGCCGACCCGGCCCCGGACCACACCCCAGGCCGACTGCGTGTCGAGCACCAGGTCGGTGCTCCGGTAGCGCTGCCAGGTCTGGGACAGGTAGGAGTCGAGGTATCCGTCGACCGGACTGCGCCCGCCGGCGGCGGCCGCCGCCTGGTTCGGGCTGAGCACCCGCAGCACCGCCCCGCCCCGGCTGACCACGAGCCGGTTCCAGCCGGAGCCGCCCCGGGCCGTCTGGGACCGCAGCCCGGCCGCGATCCGGGCCAACCCGTCCCGGCGGAGCCCACCTACGGTCTGGGTGGCGCCGGCGGTGGCCAGCCGCATCCCGATCGGCATCCCGACAAAGTCGACGAAGCTCAGGTTCGCGTACAGGCCGCCGGCGTAGGTGAGCTCCAGGAAGGTCCAGTCGGTCGCGATGTTCGGGTCCTGCGGGTTCGCCACCGACGGCAGCACCAGCCCGCGACCGGGGTTGACGAAGAACGCCAGCTTGCCTCCGGTGGAGAAGTACACCCGGCCGCTGCTGAGCGGGGGCAGGTTCACCCGCCGCGCGGTCCCGTCGGTGGGCAGCGCGACGGCGACGTCGACGGCCAGGGGGGTCATGGTCCGGCGCACGGACGGCAGCGGTACCCGGGTCCGGCCGTCGGCGGCCAGGAAGAACCAGGCCCCCGAGGCGTCGCGCCCGGTGACCACGGCGTAGGTGCGCGGGCCGCGGCGCCGGGCCACGAGGTCGACGGGCAGGGCGGGGGTGGCCGCGGCGGGCAGCATCGGGAGTGACGACAGCCCGGACGGGCCGGCCACGGCGGTCCCGAGGGACGCGGCGAGGCCGGTGCGCAGCAGGGTTCGACGAGTGAGCATGACGGGGGTCCTGTTCAGGGTTCGAGGCCCTGCCTCGTCGGTACCGAGACGGGGGGCGAAGCCGGGTCCCCGGACCACGCAGGTGCGGACGCCGATCTCGCCGGTGCCCGACCGGGCACCGACACCCCCGGTGTCGTCGGGTCCGTCCGGAGCTCCGGAGAACCTCAGCGGCCGCCGCCCGGTGGGCGACGACCGCCGTCCAGTGTGCCAAACGCGGGCGACGCCGCGGTCACCCGGTCACGATCGGTGGGCGAGCCGGGCTCACGCGGGCACTCGTCGCTCAGGAGGCGAGGGCCGCGCTGACGTCCAGCCGGATCACCCCGTAGTCGTAGGCCTTGCGCCGGTAGACCACGCTCGGTGCATCGTGCTCGGCGTCGATGTAGAGGTAGAAGTCGTGCCCGACGAGCTCCATCTCGTGCAGGGCCTGGTCCAGCGACATCGGCGTGGCCGGGTGCGTCTTCTCGCGCACCAGCAGAGGCCCCTCGCCCTGCACCTGCATGCCGGCGACCTGATGGGTCTCGCCGGCCTCGGACTCCGCCGGTGCGGCGCCGTTGGTCGCCGGTAGCTCGGAGGCGGCCTCGTGCAGCGACCGAGGGGTCCGGGTCCCGCGGTGCACCCGCTTCCGGTCGGCGGCCTTGCGCAGCTGGGCCATCAGCCGGTCCAGGGCCAGGTCGAAGGCGGCGGTCTTCTCCTCCGCGGCGGCCTCGGCCCGGACCACCGGTCCCTTGCTCCTCAGGGTGATCTCGACTCGACTCGCGTGATCGTGCTGTCGCTTGTTCCGCTCCGCCGAGAGCTCGACCTCGACCCGGATGGCCCGGTCGTCCAGCTTCTCCAGCCGGGTGATCTTCTCGTCGACGTAGGAGCGGAAACCTTCCGACACCGAGCAGTGCCGGCTCTTGACGACAACATCCATCACGACCTCCACAGGGCTGGGGACATGGCTCGGCGCCCTGACCCGGGGCGGTCCGCACCGGGGTTCACACCCCGGGTGCGGAACGGTCGATCGGGCGGGGGCGCCATGCACCGACGCTAGCCCCCGACCCCGGTGATTGCTATGGGTGGGGGGTCATCCTCACCCAGTTCTCAGTCCCTGGACGGCCCCTGGCCGTACTCCGGCGCGGAGCCGGGTAGCCGCCACGGTGGCCGCGCCGAGGACCCGGATGCCGTGCTCCTCCAGCGTCCGCGCGGCCTCGCTCAGGCTGGCCCCGGTGGTCACCACGTCGTCGACCAGGAGCACGTACGGTCCGGGGCGACTGCGCAGCCGGAAGCCTCCGGCCAGGTTCTGCGCGCGCTGCTGTGCGGTCAGCCCGGCCTGGTCCCGCACCCGGTGACGTTGGGCCAACTGGTGCTCCAGCCGCAGGCCCGGGTGGTCGGTCCGCAGCCGGCGGAGGGCGGCCCGGGCCAGGGCCGCGGTGGCGTCGAACCCGCGGCGGCGGACCGCGGCGGCCGCCGACGGCACCGGGACCACGCCCAGAGCCGACGCCCCGGCGCCGAGCTCGCTCAGCAGGCACCTCAGCGACGCGGTCAGCCGGGCGGCGAGTACGGGGGTCAGTACCAGGGCCTGCTCCTCCTTGTGCGTGCTCACCAGCCCCTGCAGCTCACCCGCGTACGGCCCGGCTGCGACCGTCAGCGGGAAGTGGTCCGGGGTCGGGTCCGGCCAGGTCACCGCCACCGGCAGGCCGTCCAGCACCCGACGGCAGACCGGGCAGACGCCGAGCCACGGCGCACCGCAGCCCGCGCACCGGGCGCCGAGCAGCAGGTCGCCCGCCGCGGCCACCGCGCGCTCCCACCGCATGCCGGGAGTCTGCCCCCGTTCCCGCCGTCCGGTGCCGCGGCGCCGGAGATCTGTGGACCGGCGGGCCGGCTCAGCCGGGGTAGGCCAGGGCGCGGACCCGGTCCAGGAAGGACACCCACTGGGTGCCGGCGTCTCGCCAGGTGTGGCCGTCGCGTCCGATGATGATGCCGTTCTGGGTGCGCAGGGACACCGCGAGACCGACGGCGTCCCAGTTGTTCGTCTCGCCCTCGGCGGTGATCTTGAAGGCGTCCTGCGTCACCCGGTACGGGGTCAGCGGGACCGACACCGAAGGTCCGCCGAGCACGATCATGTCGGTGCTGTCGGACCACCGGACGTCCTGCAGGATGCTCAGGTTCGGCGTGTTGGACCGGGTCAGCAGCAGCGGACGCCAGCCGTGGACCGCCACCCGGTCGGCCCGGACGATGCTGGCCAGTCCCAGCTGGGTGCGACCGCCCACCGGGCGGATCAGCGCCAGCCGGCTGCCGTCCGGGCTGATCGAGAAGGCCGAGATCGGTCCGGCCCCCAGGCCGCGCAGGTCGACCTCCTGGCGGCGGTTGCCGCTGACCACCCACAGCCGCTGCCGGCCCCCGCGGTCCGCGACCGCCCAGATCTCGCCGTACCGGCTGAACTGCGGCCGCAGCAGGTCGGTCACACCCTCGAGCACCGGGACCGGGTTCCCGCCGGCGGTGCCGGCCCGGCGGAGGACGGTCCGGTCGTCGGTGACCACGGCCAGCTCGCTGTCCCCGACCGACACCGCCAGGCTGGCGATCCGGTAGCGGCCGGTGCCCAGCGGTCCGGCGGCCGGCTTGCTGCTCGGCACGTCGGCGCTGGCGTCGACCAGCTCCAGGCCGCGGGTCCGCACGGCGTACAGCTGGTCGCTGGGGATCGCCGGCACCGGGCTCAGCTCGTCGAAGCTGGTGCCGACCGAGACGACCTGGGTCCCCGGGTCCGCCTGCGGGACCGGGAACCGCTGCTGGTTGACACTGAACCGGACGCCCTGGATCCCGATCGCCTGCAGGGTGTAGACGACCTGCGCGGTCATCAGCTGCCGCTGGGTGTCGTTCAGCTGCAGGATCGGGTCGCTGAGCGCGATCTCGGCGATGCCGTCGGAGATCGTCACCGCATCCACGCTCAGCGCGGTGCCGGCCGGGATCGCGGTGGTCACCGCCGGTCTCAGCCACCGCGTCGGGCCGTTCAGCAGCGCCCGGATCAGCACCGAGGCGATGCCGGCCGGGTTGCGCAGGTTCGGCAGGTAGATGGGGTCCGGCACCAGGGTCTGCCCGTTGCCCAGGAAGTACAGGTTGTACGGCTGGAAGAAGGAGTCGAAGGCGTACTCGGCCACCGGGAGTCCTGCCGGCGGGGTGCTGATCCGCCACTGGCCGGCCTCCTGGACGAGGCCGAAGTCGATCCGCAGCGGCTGGTCGGCGGGGGTGTAGCTGCGGTCCGCGGCCAGCCGGCCGAGCAGCCGCCCGACCAGCGCCACCCGGTTGCCGTCGAGCCGGGGCGTCCCGGTGTAGATCAGCACCCCCGACTCCGGGGTCCAGCGGTCGGCGGCCGCCTTGGTCAGGAACTGCCGAGCCACCGAGTAGTTGGGCTGGAAGTTCGAGGTGGCCCGGAGGAACCCGTCCACCAGCTCGCGCGGACCGTCACCCGCCGCCGGAGGTGCCACCTCCACGTTGACGCAGTTGGTGCAGGTAGGCGGCTGACCCTCCACCCGCTCCACCGGTCCGCTGGTCGGTACCGACACGCAGCCGGCGGCCAGCAGCACCAGCGCGACCGCGGCCGCGACCCAGCCGCCCAGCCGGGGCCTCACCGGCTCACCCGGCCCGCTGCTGTGCGGTCCGCCCCGGGCGGGCCGTCACCTTCACCGTCGTCGGAGGTCTCGGCGGGTCCGGGGGCGGGGACACTGGGCACCACCACCGGGATGGTGACCTCGATCGGCTCGCTCGGCAGCACGGCGGTGGCCAGGTCCCGCGGCACCATCGGCAGCGGCGAGGACTCCAGGATCCCGCCCGCGCGGCGGGGCAGGGTGAGCCGGAACTGCGCCCCCATCCCCGGCCGGCCCCAGGCGGTCAGCCAGCCCCTGTGCAGGTTCGCGTCCTCCATCGAGATGGCCAGCCCGAGTCCGGTCCCGCCGAGGGTACGGGCGCGAGCTGGGTCGGCCCGCCAGAACCGGATGAACACCTGCTTGGCCTGCGCCGCCTCGAACCCGACGCCGTGGTCGCGGACGGCGACCGCGACCGCGTCCGGGTCGGCCGCCAGCCAGATGTCGACGGGCCGTCCCTCACCGTGCTCGAGGGCGTTGACCAGCAGGTTCCGCAGCACCCGCTCGATCCGCCGCGCATCCATCTCCGCGGTGCACGCCTCCGCCGGAGCATGCACGGTCACCGGGCTGCCGGTCGAGCGGGCCAGCGGTTCGTGGGCGTCCACCACCCGCTGCACCACGTCGCGGAGGTCGACCTCGCTCAGTGACAGCTGGGCCGCGCCGGCGTCGAACCGGGAGATCTCCAGCAGGTCCGTGAGCAGGGCCTCGAACCGGTCCAGCTCGTTCTGCAGCAGCTCCGCGGACCGGGCCGCGATCGGGTCGCCGAACTCCTCCCGCGCCTCGTACAGCACCTCGGCCGCCATCCGGACCGTGGTCAGCGGGGTCCGCAGCTCGTGCGACACGTCGGAGACGAACCGCTGCTGGACCCGGGACAGGTCCTCCAGCTGGGTGATCTGCTTCTGCAGCTCGGCGGCCATGGTGTTCATCGAGGTGGCCATCCGGGCGATGTCGTCGCGGCCGCGCACCTTCATCCGGTCGGCCAGGTTTCCGGAGGCGATGCTCTCCGCCGCACGGCGGGCGGCCCGGACCGGGGTGACCACCTGGCGCGCGACCATGGCTGCGATGAAGGTCAGCAGCACGACCAGGATGGCGCCGGTGGTGATGACCGCGTTTCGCAGCACGGTGAGGGTGTTGACCTGCTGGGTGAGCGGGAAGATGAAGTAGATCTGGTAGCGGCCGCTGCCCGGCAGGGTGAGGGTCGAGCCGACGGCGAGTCCGGGCACCGGCTCCCGCTGGTCGCCGAAGACGACCCGGGTCGGGGTCAGCAGCAGGTCGTCGCTGATCCGGACCTGGTCCTGCAGCGCGGGCGGGATGCTCTCGGCGGTGACCTGGCCGGCGGTGATCGTCTGGCCGCCGGAGATGATCACCACGTCGAACTGCTCAGGCCCGCCGGTCCGGTTGGCGAAGCCGAGGGCCAGCTCGGCGAGCTTCTTGTCCGGGTTGGCGTCACCGGTCAGGTCGGCGGAGTTGAGCTGCTGCTGGGCGTCGTTGAGGGCCCGGCGGGACTCGCTGGCCACCGACGCCTCCTTGGCGTTCATGACCCCGTTGGTGGCCTGCTGCATGAGCAGGAAGCCGGCCAGCACCAAGACGACCACCGACGCGCCGAACACCGAGGCGATCACCCGCAGCGGCAGCGACCGCCACCACCAGTCGACGGCGAACCGCAGCCACCGGAGCAGCCGGTCCGGCACCGGCACTCGGCCGGGGGCCGGGAAGGCGGCCGGCTCGGGCCGGGTGGTCACCGCCATCAGGACCGCCGGCCACGCACCTGGCGGCCGCGGCGGAGCCGCTCGGCGGGCCGGATCCCCCCGGTGGTCACGGACTCGCCTCCCCGGCCTTGTACCCGATGCCGCGGACGGTGACGACGATCTCGGGGTGCTCGGGGTCCCGTTCGATCTTGGAGCGGAGCCGCTGGACGTGCACGTTGACCAGCCGGGTGTCGGCGGCGTGCCGGTAGCCCCACACCTGCTCGAGCAGGACCTCCCGGCTGAACACCTGCCACGGTCGGCGGGCCAGGGCGAGCAGCAGGTCGAACTCAAGCGGGGTCAGCTGGATCGGGGCGCCGTTGCGCTTCACCGAGTGGCCGTCCACGCTGATGGTCAGGTCGCCGACCTTGAGGGTCTCGGTGTCGGTCTCGTCGGGGGTGCGGCGCAGCCGGGTCCGGATCCGGGCCAGCAGCTCCTTGGCCTTGAACGGCTTGGCGACGTAGTCGTCGGCCCCCGCCTCGAGCCCGGCCACCACGTCGATGGTGTCGGACCTGGCGGTCAGCATCACGATCGGCACCATCGACTCGGCCCGGATCTCGCGGCAGACGTCGACCCCGTCCCGCCCGGGCAGCATCACGTCGAGCAGCACCAGGTCGGGTCGGGAGTCACGGAAGGTCGTCATCGCCTTGTCGCCGTGGGCGCACCAGATCGGTTCGAAGCCCTCGTTCCGCAGCACCAGCGACAGCATCTCGGCCAGCGCGGCGTCGTCATCGACCACCAGCACCCGGCCACGACCGCCCGTACCTCTGGAGGCCTCCGACACGTAGGGTCCCTTCCTCGGCAACATCGGGATCGGCTCCCGACAGCCGCCATCCTATGCATCGGCCCAATCCTCCGCCTGCGGTGAGGCCCGGCTGGCGGCCGCTGCGGATGACACACGGGCGCACGTGATCCTCCCGGGTGCGCCGCCGCTCGTGCCGGTCGCGCCAGTGAGGCGATCCGCGGCGCTCGACGCGGCGGACGGCGCTGGTCCCGCTGCGGCCGCTGACGGTCGGGGAGATCCCTCGACGGCGCGTTCTCGACCGTGCGGCGCACCGTCCGGCTGATGGTCGTTCTGCCGCTGGTGGTGGCCGGCGGGGCCGCGGTCTACCTGCTGGCCGGGGTCGGGCTGTGGTTCCTGCTGGGCAACACCACCCTCGAGGGCGCCCGGATCGTGATGGTGGTGCTGATGGGGCTGCTCGGCACCCTGCTGCTGGTGCAGTGCCTGGTCTGGATGACCGCGATCCTGTCCCGGGTCAGCCTGCAGACCGTGCTCGGCGAGGGGTTCGCCCCCGCCCGCGGCACCGTGACCCTGCGCTCCGCACTGGCCCTGTTCCTGCCGATGCTCGGGCTCTCGGCGCTGCAGTACGTCGCGCTGTCGGTGCTGCAGACGGCGATCGGCATCCTCTACTACGCCGTGCTGATCGGCGTGCTGGTCTCGGGCGTTGACTCCGAGGCGGCACTCGGCGTGCTGTCGGTGGTGCTGTCGCTGGTCACCGCGCTGGCGGCCGCGCTGGGCTACGGCTACCTGTCGCTGACCGTACCGGCCTTCGCCGCCGAGAGCCGGCTGGCCCCGGGGTGGATCGGCAAGCCGGCCCGGCCGACGACGGTGCTGACCACCTTCCTCCGGTCGGTCCGGCTCGTCGGCCGGCCGAACGTGCTGCGGGTGGCCGGCATCTACGCGGCCACCGCCGGCATCTGCCTCGGGCTGATCACCCTGGTGGCGGTGGGCGCGCTGATGATCGTGACGCTGTTCGCGACCTCGATCAGCTACGACGTGCAGCAGGTGCTGTCGAGCCCGTGGACGCTGGGCTCGGTGGCGGCGTTCTCGGTCCTGGTGGCGCTGTCCGGGCTGCTGGCCTACCTGGCGGCCGTGCAGGCCCTGCTCTACCTCGACCTCCGGATGCGGCGCGAGGGACTGGACCTGGCCATGCGCTTCGACGCGGTGCCCGTCCCCCAGCCGTCGGCCCCGCCGCCGGTCTGGGCGCCCCACCCCGGGCCGGGCCGGTGAGCGGAGTCGGGCCGGTGAGGGGGCCGGGCTGGTGCCGCTGGACGTCCCGGTCGGCGTGGACGGCGACCCGGCCCGCGGGCGGGCGCTGGCGGAGCTGGCCAAGGCCAAGTACGGCGGGACCCCGGACTGGGTCGAGCAGGCTCTCCGGCGGGCGGCCGCGTTCGTGGACTGGCTGGCGGAGCTGCTGTCCGGACTGGACCGATCCCCCGGCCAGGGGGTCAGCTGGGGCTTCCTGATCGCCGCCGGCCTGCTCGTCCTCGTGCTGGGGGTGGTGGTCTGGCGGGTCGGGGTCCCGCGCTGGCGCCGTCGGGCGGTGGGGACGTCCACCGACCTCGACCTGGACCGACGCCGCGACGCCGCCGACTACCGGGCCGCCGCCCAGGCGGCCGCGGCCCAGGGCGACTGGGCCGGAGCCGTCCGGGAGCGCTTCCGGGCGGTGGTCCGCGAGCTGGAGACCCGGACCGTGATCGACGCGCGCCCGGCCCGGACCGCGTGGGAGGCGGCCCGGTCGGCGACCCGGGTGCTACCCGCGGTACGAGAGGAGCTGTTCACCGGCGCCGAGGTGTTCTCCGGGGTCAGCTACGGCGACTGGCCGGCCGACGCGGGGACCTACGCGACGCTGGTCGAGGTGGACGAGCGGGTGAGCGCCGCCGCCGACAACCTCGACCTCGCCGAGCCGGCCGGCGAGCCGGCCCTGGACCGGGTGCGCCGATGAGGGCCGCCCGGAGCCGGACGGCCCGGCTGCTCCTGCTGCTGGTCGGGGTGGCCGCGCTGGTCACGGTGACGGTCGTGGTCCTGGTCAGCGGCGCCCGCCACAACCGGGCCGACGACCCCCGCTCCACCCTGCCGACCGGGGCGGCCGCCCTCGCCCAGCTGCTGCGCGAGGAGGGCGTCCGGGTCTCCGCGACCTCCGACCCGGACCAGGTCGCCGAGCGCAGCACCGTGGCCACCACCGTGGTGGTGGCCAACCCCGACCTGCTGACCGGCCCGGAGGCCGCCCGGATCGCGCAGGCCCCGCACGCACGGCTGGTGCTGCTGCGCCCCGGCCTGCTCGGGCTGCGCGCCTTCGGGGCCGGCGCGACGACGACCACCCCGACCGCCGGCCCGGCGTCCCCGGGCTGCGCCGACCCGGCCGCCACCCGGGCCGGGGCGGTCGCGGTGGAGGACGCCCGGGCCGGCTACCGCACCGACGGCACCGCCCAGCTGGCCTGCTACCCGGCCGGGGACGGCCACCGGTGGCTGCGGGTGCCCGCCACCGGCGGGGCGGTGGACCTGGTGGCCGGTGGACTCGGCAACGCGTCCCTCGGGGAGGCGGGCAACGCCGCCTTCGGGATGAACCTGCTCGGCAGCCGGCCGGAGGTGCTGTGGCTGGTCGCCGTCCGCAGCGACGACTCCGCCGGACGGGACCGCCCCACGCTGCTGCCGCCGTGGTGGCCGCTGGCCCTGACCCAGGCCGCGGTGGCCCTGGTCGCGGTGGGCGTGTGGCGCGGCCGCCGGCTCGGCCCGATCCTGCTCGAGCCGCTGCCGGTCCGGGTCCGTGGCGCGGAGACGGTGGAGGGGCACGGCCGGCTGTACCACCGGATCACGGCCCGCGACCGGGCGGCGGAGGCCCTGCGCCGGGGCGCCCGGCAGCGCCTCGGAGCCCGGTACGGTCACCCGGACGACCCGGAGCTGCTCGGCGCCGCGCTGGCCGACCGGACCGGCCTCGGCGCGGCCGAGCTGCGCGAGCTGCTCGCCGGGCCCGTACCCGCCAGCGACGACGAGCTGGTCGCGCTGGCCCGCAACCTGGACCGACTCGAGCAGGAGGCTCGCCTTCGATGACCCAGACCCACCGACCCGCCGGACCCCCGGTCCCGCCCCGCTCCGACAGCCCGGCCCGCCGGGCCCTGGGTGCCCTCCGACAGGAGGTGGGCAAGGCCGTCGTGGGCCAGGAGACCGCCGTCTCCTCGCTGGTCATCGCCCTGCTCTGCCGCGGCCACATCCTGCTGGAGGGGGTGCCCGGGACGGCGAAGACCCTGCTGGTCCGCAGCTTCGCCGCCGCCCTGCAGCTGACCACCAAGCGGGTGCAGTTCACCCCGGACCTGATGCCCGGCGACATCACCGGCTCCCTGGTCTACGACGGGCGGACCGCCGAGTTCACCTTCCGGCAGGGGCCGGTGTTCACCAACCTGCTGCTGGCCGACGAGATCAACCGGACGCCGCCCAAGACCCAGGCGGCCCTGCTGGAGGCCATGGAGGAGCGCCAGGTGTCCGGTCGACGGGACGCCTCGACCGCTGCCCGACCCGTTCGTGGTCGCCGCCACCCAGAACCCGGTCGAGTACGAGGGCACCTACCCGCTGCCGGAGGCGCAGCTGGACCGGTTCCTGATGAAGATCCGGGTCGACCTGCCGGAGCGCGACGCCGAGATCGAGGTGCTGCACCGGCACGCCCTCGGCTTCGACCCCCGCGACCTCGCCGCGGCCGGGCTGCGTCCGGTGGCCGGCCTCGACGACCTCGCCCAGGGCCGGCGCGAGATGGCGGCGGTCGTCGTCCACCCGCAGGTGCTGGCCTACGTCGTCGACGTGGTGCGCGCCACCCGGAGGTCCCCGTCCCTGCAGCTCGGCGTCTCGCCCCGGGGGGCGACGGCGATCCTGAACACGGCCCGGGCCTGGGCCTGGCTGTCGGGCCGGGACTACGTCTCCCCCGACGACGTGAAGGCCCTGGCCTTCCCCACCCTGCGGCACCGCGTCGCGCTCCGGCCCGAGGCCGAGCTGGAGGGCGTCACCGCCGACGCGGTGATCGAGTCCATCCTGGCCACCGTGCCGGTCCCGCGGTGACCACCGTGCCGCATCGTCGGGCAGCCGGATGGTGGTGACCCGGCGCGGCGCCCTGCTGGCCCTGCTCAGCGTGCCGCTGGTCGCGGTGCTGGGCACCTGGTGGTCGCTGGGGGTCGGGATCGGGCTGGTGGCGGTGCTGCTCGGCGCGGACCTGGTGGCCTGCCCGTCCCCCCGCCAGGTCGTGGCCCGGCGGGGCGGCCCGCGGTCGGTCCGGCTCGGTGAGCAGGTGGAGACCGAGCTGACCGTGACGAACCACGGCCGTCGGCCCATCGCCTGCACGGTGCGCGACGCCTGGGTGCCCTCGGCCGGGGCGCGGGCGGGATCGACCGGGTCCGGATCCCGGCGCGGCAGCGCCGGCGGCTGGCCACCACCCTGCGGCCCACCCGCCGCGGCGACCGGCGGGCCGGTCCGGTGGTGGTCCGGGCCATCGGCCCGCTCGGACTGGCCGGGCGGCAGGCTCAGCAGGACGCGCCGTGGACGGTGCGGGCGCTGCCGCCGTTCGAGTCCCGCAAGCACCTGCCCAGCCGGCTGGCGCGGCTCCGCGAGCTGGACGGCCGCTCGGTCATCCTGCAGCGGGGACAGGGCACCGAGTTCGACTCCCTGCGGGAGTACGTTCCCGGCGACGACGTCCGCTCCATCGACTGGCGGGGCACGGCCCGATCCTCGACCGTGGTGGTGCGCACCTGGCGGCCGGAGCGGGACCGGCACGTGCTGGTGGTGCTGGACTCGGGGCGCACCTCGGCCGGCCGGGTGGGGGACGCCCCGCGCCTGGACCACGCCATGGACGCGGGGCTGCTGCTCGCGGCCCTGGCCAGCCGGGCCGGGGACCGGGTGGACCTGCTGGTCGTGGACCGGGAGGTGCGGGCCCGGGTGCTCCGCTCGTCGGCGTCCGAGGTGCTACCGGCCTTCACCCACGCGATGGCCGACGTCGAGCCGGTGCTCGCCGAGACCGACCACCGGCTGCTGGTGGGCGAGATCCTGCAGCGGACCGCGCAGCGCTCGCTGGTGGTGATCCTCACCGGTCTGGACCCGGCCGCGCCGACCGAAGGGCTGCTGCCCGTGCTGGCCGCGGTTCAGCGCCGGCACACGGTGGTGCTGGCGGCAGTCTCCGACCCGCGGGTCGACGCGACGCCACCGCCGCAACCCTCCGGCGGTCGGGGGTGTCGGTGGTGCGCGCCCCGCCGGACCGGTTCGCCCCCGAGCCGGCCGACCACTACCTGGCCTGAGGAAGGCCGGCCGGCTCGCGGGGCCCCGCACGCCACCCGGTCAGCGGCCGACCCGGGGCAGCGTCTGGGTGGCCGTCCACCGGCCGATCCGCAAGCCGTGCTGGGTGCCGACCTCGGTGGCGTAGCGGAAGTGGAACCCGACGTAGACCCGTGAGTCGGCGTTCTCCGCCGCCGCCTGGGCCACGCTCCGGAAGCGCCGCACGGTCGGGGCGGGCGAGCCGCAGGGCCGGTCCGGCAGCGAGTCGCTGCACACCGCGAAGCGGAGGTCGTCCGTGCCGAAGAACGTCGCCAGCACCCCGGCGGCCGCTCCCCCCTCCACGCTGTGGCCCGAGTCGTGGTCGGGGATCGGCGGGGTGGGTCGCAGCGGAGTCCAGGTCTCGTCGGGCGAGGTCCAGGGGTTCTGGTCGGTTCCCGCCTCCCGGATGGCGGTCACCGGGCGCCAGAACAGCTCCCGGTACTTCGTGGTGAAGGTGGCGACGTACCCGTCGGCGAGGGCCATGTTCAGCTGGCCGAGCAGCCGCGCCTGCTGCCAGCCGTCCAGTCGCCGCGACGCGGCCAGCTGGCGGGCGACCCGGTTCCACAGGGTGGGCGAGCTCTCCAGCCAGTACAGCGCGATCTCAGTCTGCTCCGGTGAGCGTCGGGTCGGGGTCGTGACCCCGTCACCGCCGAGCGCCTTGACCTCGTTCAGGTCCCGGGCGTAGCGCGCGCTGGTCAGCCGCAGCGGGCCGGGGGTGCGGAACTGCCCGGCGCTGGTCAGCGCGAACGGCTTCACCCTCCCCCACTCCGGGGCGAAGGCGAACGGGAAGCCGGGGGTGAAGCGCCAGGCCCCGGGGGTGTCGCCCTGCCGGAAGTCGGCGTCGACCAGGGCGGTGTCGGCCCCGTCGCCGCGGCGCAGCGCGATGATGCCGGCCGCCGCCCGCTGTCCGACCGCGAGTCCGGTCCGCTGGGCCGGTCCGCCGGGGAGCCGAGCGAGCTGGTCGCGGTAGAAGCCCTCCACCGAAGCCACCCCGGCGTCCCGGCACGCCTGCGGCACGGGGGCCTGGATCTCCGCGATCGCCGAGACCAGCGTGTCGTGGGCGGCCGCCGCGACCGCGGCCCGGGGGTCGGCCGACCGAGCGGCGGTGAACGTCGGTCCGTACGAGGCCGCCCGGCGGTGAATGGCGTTCAGTGCGTCGTGCACCGCGAGCTGGGCCATGGCGTACATCCGGGACTCGTTCAGCGGGTTGTCCAGTGGCGCGATGCAGGCGGCGGCAGCGGCCCGACTGGCGGCCTCGTTCCAGTCGAGCACCGCCGTGCCCAGCCCGCCGGGTGGCGGTTGGTGGGCCTGGGCCGGCGCCAGGGTCGTCGCGAACCCGGTCAGCACCAGCGCTGCGGTCGCGAGCAGCCGGCCGCACCGGGCCCGGTGCGGGGGATGTGAGGGTCGACGCGTCATGGTCTGCTCCTGTCTCGGCTGCACCCCGGGCGTGCCGGGGTGATGTCGCCACCGTGCCGCGGGCCCGCCGGCGCCGCATCGGGAACGGACCCTCAGATTCCGGCTGCGAGGTCGACGGGCCGGTGCCAGACTCGGGTCATGATCGGGCCGCCGTCGCCGGCGTTCGTGGGGCGGACCGAGGAGGTCCACGAGGTCCGCGCCGTGGTCGACCGCGCAGTCGGCGGCACCGCCGGAGCGCTGCTGGTCACCGGCGACGCCGGGGTCGGGAAGACCGCTGTGGTGGAGCAGGCGCTGCGGTCCGCGACCGGGTCGCTCGTCCTGCAGGGCGGCTGCCTGCCGCTGGGGAGCTTCGCCGTCCCGCTGGCGCCGTTGCGCTCGGCCCTGCGCCACGCCGCGGACCCGGTGCCCCGGCCGCCGGACCTGCTCGACGGGGACGGCGCGGTGGCGCTCGCTCCGGTGGTGCTGGACGACTGGCTGGACTCGGCGTGCCGGAGCACCGCCGTGGTGTTGGTCGTGGACGACCTGCACTGGGCCGACGACCACACCCTCGACGCGCTGATGTACCTGCTGGCGGGTCGCCGGGACCGGCGGCTGGCGGTCCTGGCCACGCTGCGCCCGACCGAGCTAGGGGTCGGCCGGAGGATCACCTCCTGGCTGGCCGACGTCCGTCGGCTGCCCGGGTTCGGTCGGATCCGGCTCGGCCCGTTCAGCCGGGCCGAGACGGTGGACCAGATCGCCGGCCTGCTCGGCGGCCCGCCGCATGAGAACCTCGCGGCCGAGGTGTATGCCCGCAGCCGGGGCAACGCCTACCTGAACCGGCTGCTGGTGGCCGACCTCGACCTGACCACCCGGCACCTCCCGGCCGCCCTGCCCGAGGACCTGCGGGAGGCGCTGGTCGCCGGCTGGCACCGGCTGACCGCCCCGGCCCGGCAGCTGACCGCCGTGGTCGCGTTGTCGGGGCTGCGGCTGAGCGCCGGCGACCTGGCCAAGGTCGTCGGCTCGCACGCGCCGTGGCTGAACCTGGAGGCGGGGCTGGCCGAGGCCGTCGCCGGGCACGTCCTGGAGGTGGGCCCGGACGGCAGCTACTGGTTCCACCACCCCCTGCAGGCGGAGGTGCTGCGGGAGCTGCTGCCGCACCAGGAACGGCAGGCCTGGCACGAGGCCTTCGCCACCCACCTCGAGGCGGTGGCGGCCGACGACCGGGACACCGAGTCCCTGATCCGGCTCGCCGACCACCATCTCGCCGCCGAGCACGGGGTGGAGGCGCTCCGGGCCACGCTCTGCGCCGCCGACGCCGCGGCCGGGTCGGCGGCCTACGCGGAGGCGATCCGGCTGCTTCGGCGGGCGGAGCAGCTCGTGCTCGACCGGCCGGGCGCCGAGCCGTCCCGGGTGGACCTGCTGCAGCGGATCCGGGACCTGGCCGACCGGGCCGGTGACCTGGCCGCCGAGCGGTCGGCCGTCGACGACCTGCTGGCACTGCTCGAGCCGGCACAGCACCCCTCGGCCGTCGCCGCCCTGATGGTCCGGCGGGTGCACCTGCGCCAGGCCCTCACCGAGGACTTCGCCCCGGTGGCGGAGGTCTCCGAGGCCGTGCGGCTCGCGGAGCGGGCACCACACTCCTGGGCGTACGGGTACGCCCTGGCCGACCGGGCCCGGCTGGCCGTGTGGACCGGGGCGCCGGACGCCCGGGCCCTGGCCGAGCACGCGCTCGCGGTGGCCCGAGCGTCCGCCGACCCGCGGGCGCTGGGCTACGCCCTGACCGCGTTGGCCATGGTCGAGGCGTCGGCCGGTCGGACGCGGCAGGCCGTCGCCCTGGCCCGCCGGGGTCAGCGGGCGGCGGCCGCGGCCCGCGACTTCTGGGGCTACGTGCACGCCACCTTGTGGTATGCGAACTCGGTCGAGATCTGGAGCTCGGTACGGCACGGTGACCTGCTCCGCCAGGCTCGGCTGGAAGCCGTCGCGCTGGGCGCGCCGCCCGGGTATCTCAGCCTGCTCGCGGTACCCGAGGCCACGGGGGCGCTGGCGGTCGGGCAGTGGCGGGCCTGCGCGAGCCTGCTCCGGAGCCTGCTCGGCACGAACCAGCTCGCCCTCGGCGACGCCGAGACCCGGCTGACCGCGGCCCGGCTGGCCGCCCTGCAGGGCCGGCATCCGGAGGCGGCGGCGCACCTGGACCGGGCCCGGGAGATCAGCGACCGGCTGACCACGTTCGCGCCGCTGGAGTTCAGCGCCGTGTCGGCGGAAGTCCAGCTGCTGGCCGACCGACCCGACGGCGCGGCCCGGACCGCGCTGGACGCGCTGGCCGCGGTGGCGGCCGGCGGACCCCGCCCCACCATGTGCGAGTGGCTGGTGCCGCTGGCGGCCCGAGCTCTGGCCGACCAGCAGCAGGCGGCCCGGGAGGCCGGTGCGGTGTCGAGGGTCGCCGACCGGGAGCTGGCCGCCCTCGAGCGGGCCTTCCCCCCGCCGCCGGACGGCAGCACGGAGCGGCCGTCGGTGCTGGCCGACAGCGCTGTGCTGACGCCGCTGTACCGCCGGCAGCTGGACGGCTTCGCCGGCTGGTACGCCGCGGAGTGCGGGCGGGCCCGCGCCCGCCCCGGCAACGGCGCCGCGTGGACCCGGGCGGCCGAGCTGCTGGCCGGGTCGGACCTGGCCTGGGAGGCGGCCTACGCCCAGTACCGGGCGGCCGAGGCCCACCTGCGGGACCACCGGCCCGACCGGTACGCGGCGGCCGCGGCCCTGCGGGACGCCGCAGCGCGGGGCGGCCGGCTCGAGGCCCGACCGCTGCTGGACCGGGTCGAGCGGCTGGCCCGGGCCGCCCGGATCAGCCTGGCCCCGCCGCGGTCCGCCCCGGCGCCCGGGCTGCCGGGCCTGACCCGTCGGGAGTCCGAGATCCTGACGCACCTGGTGGCCGGCCGGACCTACCGCGAGATCGCCGAGTCGCTGGTGCTGAGCGAGAAGACGGTGAGCTCACACATCTCGAGCATGCTGCGCAAGACCGGGGCGAGGAACCGCGTCGAGCTGGCCCACCGGGCCGCCGAGCACAGCTCGGCTCCGGCCCGCCCGGGCGTCAGTTGAGCTCGGGGTCCTCCACCCAGGTGGAGAACCAGGCCAGGTGCGTGGGCTGGCGACGCAGCACCCGCCGCCACAGCCCGGTCGGATGGCGGCCGAACACGTCGACGTACTCCGCCGCGAGCACGTGCCACATGCCCTCGCCGATCTCACCCTGCAGCTGGCCGGCGGCCCAGCCGGCGTAGCCGGCGAAGATCCGCAGGTCCCGGTACGCACCGGCGACGATCTCGATCGGGGTGTCCAGGTGCAGCAGCCCCACGGTGTCGAACAGTGGGCGCCACCCAGGGGGCTCCTCCCCTTCGTCGGCCACGCTGGCCAGGCAGATGGCCCCGTTGGGCGACACCGGCCCGCCGTGGAACAGCAGCCGCGGCTCCGACACGCTGCCGACCCAGTCCGGCAGCACCGAGTCCAGCGGGGTCTGGGAGATCTCGTTCAGGATCACCCCCAGGGCGCCGTCCTCGTCGGCGTCCAGGACAAGCACCACGGTCTGGTTGAACACCCCGTCGGCCAGCTGCACGCTGGCCACCAGCAGGTCGCCGGCGTGCGGATCGCGCTCGACCCGGGGCGGCCGGCGGGACGGGCGGCCGGTCATCGTCGTCGGGACGTCGCGAGCCGGAAGCCGGTCCGGCCGACCAGGACCCCCACCAGGTCGGCGAGCACGTCGGTCGGGTCGCCGGTCCGGGACGGGAGCAGGCGGTCCTGGACGATCTCGCTGACCACGGCGTGGGCCGCGAACACCCCCGTGACGAGCAGCTCGGTCCGGGCGCCGGCCCGGCCCGTCAGCCGCAGCGCGGCCAGCACCACCAGCACCGGCAGGGCGAAGCCCACCCCGTGCTGCACCGTGTCCGCGTACGGGAACCAGACCGGGCTGGGCGGCGCCGCGGGGCGGTACAGGCCGTACAGCTGCACCAGCACCGACAGCACGCCCGCGACGGGCGCCGCCCGGGCGCCGGCCCGGCCCACCGGGTGGGTCTGCTCGGCGCCTCCGGCTGCGGCCGCCCAGCGGATCCTCACCGGTTCGGTCGCCATCGACGGATCACACCACCTCGGTGTCGGTGGGTAGCTCGGCGGGCCCTCCGGCGGCGCGGCGGACGGCGGTGGCCACCGTGGTGTGCACGTCGGCGTTGAACACGCTGGGGGTGATGTAGGACGCGTTCAGCTCGGCGTCGGTGACCACCGAGGCCAGCGCCTGGGCCGCGGCGAGGAGCATGCTGGAGGTGATCTCCGCCGAGTGCGCGTCCAGCAGACCACGGAACACGCCGGGGAAGGCGAGCACGTTGTTGATCTGGTTCGGGAAGTCCGACCGTCCGGTCGCCACCACCGCCGCGTACCGGGTCGCCTCGGCCGGGTCCACCTCGGGCTCCGGGTTGGCCAGCGCGAACACGATCGCCTCCTCGGCCATCGCCTGCACGTCGGCTCCGTCGATCACCCCCGGCGCCGACACCCCGATGAAGACGTCCGCCCCGCGGACCGCGTCCTTCAACGAGCCCGTCACCCCCACCGCGTTGGTGTGCTCCGCCAGCCACAGCAGCTCCCCGGCCAGACCCTCCCGACCCCGGTGCACCACACCCTCGATGTCGGCCACCACCACGTGCTGGGCGCCCGCCTGCAGCAACAGCTTGATGATCGCGGTGCCCGCCGCGCCCGCTCCCGACATCACGATCTCGACCTCGGCCAGGGCCTTGCCCACCACCCGCAACGCGTTGAACAGCGCCGCCAGCACCACGATCGCCGTGCCGTGCTGGTCGTCATGGAACACCGGAATGTCCAGCTCCGCCCGCAGCCGCCGCTCCACCTCAAAACAGCGCGGCGCCGAGATGTCCTCCAGGTTGATCCCCGCGAACCCCGGCGCAACCGCCCGCACCACCCGGATGATCTCCTCGGTGTCCTGGGTGTCCAGACACAGCGGCCAGGCGTCGATCCCGGCGAACCGCTTGAACAGGGCCGCCTTGCCCTCCATCACCGGCAGCGCCGCCTTCGGCCCGATGTTACCCAGCCCCAGCACCGCCGACCCGTCGGTGATCACCGCGATGCTGTTCCGCTTGATCGTCAGCCGGCGGGCGTCGTCGGGGTTCTTGGCGATCGCCAGGCAGACCCGCGCCACCCCAGGCGTGTAGATCATCGACAGGTCGTCCCGGTTGCGGATCGGGTGCTTGGAGTTCATCTCGATCTTGCCACCCAGGTGCATCAGGAACGTCCGGTCCGAGACCTTCCCAATCACCACCCCGGGCACCGTCCGCATCGCCACCACCAGCTCGTCGGCGTGCTCGGTGTCCCGGGCGGCGATGGTCACGTCGATCCGCAACCGCTCATGACCCGACGCGGTCACGTCCAACGCCGTCACCAACCCGCCGGCGCGCTCCACGGCAGTGGTCAGCTGGCTCACCGCCGACCCACCGGCCGGCACCTCCAACCGGACCGTGATCGAGTAGGAGACAGAGGGGGCAGCGCTCACGGAGGCGATCCTCTCACGCGGTGGCGGTCGGCGGCTGAGGCTGCGGCCCGCCGCCGGGCGCGGTGGCGGTGAGGTGCGCTGCGCTCTCGGCGGCCGCCCACTGCGAGACGTCGCCGCCGCTGAGCGCCGTGGCCAGCAGGTCGGGGAACGCGTCGGGGGTGCAGGCGAAGGCCGGTACCCCGAGCGCGGCCAGCGCGGCGGCGTGGTCGTGGTCGTAGGCCGGGGCGCCGGCGTCGGACAGGGCCAGCAGCACGATCACCCGGACCCCGGAGCGGACCAGCTCCGCCATCCGCCGGACCAGGTCTCCCGCGATGCCGCCCTCGTACAGGTCCGAGATCAGTACGAAGATCGACTGCTCGGGACGGGTGATCAGGCCCTGCGCGTAGGCGATCGCCCGGTTGATGTCGGTGCCGCCCCCCAGCTGGCAGCCGAACAGCACGTCGACCGGGTCCGCCAGCAGGTCCGTCAGGTCGACGACCGCGGTGTCGAACGCGATCAGGGAGGTCCGCAGCGCCCGCATCGAGGCGAGCACGGCGCCGAACACCGACGCGTAGACCACCGACTCCGCCATCGAACCCGACTGGTCCACCGCCACCACCACGTCACGGCTGGCCGCCCGGGCGCTGCGGCCGTGCCCGACCAGGCGCTCCGGGACCACGGTGCGGTACTCCGGCAGGTAGTGGTCGAGGTTGCGGCCGATGGTGGCCCCCCAGTCGATGTCGGCGGCCCGGGGTCGGCGGGTCCGGGCGGCCCGGTTGACGGCCCCGGTGACGGCGGAGCGGGTCCGCTCGGCGATCCGCCGCTCGATCTCGCCGACCACCTGTCCGACCACCTGTCGGGCGGTCGCCCGGGTGGTCTCGGGCATCACCTTGTTCAGCCCGACCAGGGTGGCGACGAGGTGCACGTCGGGCTCGACCGAGGACAGCAGCTCGGGCTCGAGCAGCATCGAGGTGAGGTCGAGCCGCTCGATGGCGTCCCGCTGCATGACCTGGACGACGCTGGTCGGGAAGTAGCTGCGGATGTCGCCCAGCCAGCGCGCCACCTGCGGCGCCGAGGCCCCCAGTGCCGCCTCCCGGCGTCCCGTACCGGCCCCGGCCGAGGGGGTGGTCTCGTACAGGGCGGCCAGGGCCCGGTCCATCCCGATCTCCCGTTCGCCGAGGTCGGCCCCGAGCGGCTCGTCGGCGGCCACCCCGAGCAGCAGCCGCCAGCGCCGGCGACGGGTCGCGTCGGCGGCCCCCGTCGACTCCGTCGGGCCCGTCGACTCCGTCGGGCCCGTCGACTCCGTCGGGCCGTCGACCGTGCTCCGTCGACTCCGTCGGGCCGGTCGGGCCGCTCGGGTCCGGGGGTGTCACCGCGGCCGTCCCAGGATCAGGTCCACAGTGGCCAGCGCCGGGGCGGCCAGCGCGAGGTCGTCGTCGAGGTCCTCCGCCGGTGCGGCCCTGCGGACCGCGTCCAGCCGTTCCCCGATCAGCCGGCGCTCGGGCGCGGAGAAGGTGGCGAAGGTCCGCCGGACCAGCGGCACCACGTCGGCGAACTCGTCGTCGTCCAGGCCGACCACCCACGCGTCGACCAGCCCGCGGAGCTCGGCGTCGTGCACCAGCAGCAGCGCGCCGTCGGAGAAGAAGCCGTCCACCCAGGCCGCCTTCTCCGCGGCCGGGGCGCCGTAGGACAGGGCGCGGTGCACCCGCACCGGTACGTCGCCGACCCGCTCCGCGTCGAACAGCACCCGGACGACCCGGCCGGCGATCTCCCCCGGCAGGTCGGTCCGACCGAGCAGCCCGGTCAGGGTGTCGAGCCACCGGTCGAGCGGCGCATCCCCGGCCGCGGCCGAGGCCTGGAGCAGCGCGACCGCGGCGTGCACCCGGTCCATCCGCTGCCGCAGCTCCCGGGCGCTCTCGGCGTCCAGCCCGGTGGTGGCCGGGGGCAGCGACGCGCACACCCGGATCAGCAGGGTCTGCCCCACCTGGGCCAGCGCGGTGGTGTCGGTGCCGCGCACGTCGCCGTAGCGCTGGGCCCGGGCCAGCGGCGGCAGCGCCTCCATCAGATGGACCACGTCGGCGTCCAACGCGGCCCGCTCGGCCAGGGCGGCCAGCAGCCGCTGCAGGGCGTCGGGCAGGTCGGCCAGCAGGCAGCGCTCGACCGCCCGGGTCAGCTCGGGCAGGCTGCCGGACCCGCTGAGGTCGAGGATCTTGGCGGTGGCGGCCGTCTCCACCGTGGTCCCCCAGGCCGCGGCCTCCACCAGGGCGACGGCCAGCTCCGGCCGCCACTCCGACTGCCAGGTCTCGCGGAACGTGCCGCGGCCCTGCACGTCGCTCTCGGCGGGCCGGACCCAGTCGAGGTCGAGGGTCCGGAGTCGGTGGAACAGCACCGACTTGTCCTGGTCGAACGGCTTGCGCAGGTCGAGATCGTGCACCCGGACGACGGCCTCCCGCTTGATCCGCAGCCGGCGGCAGCGGGCCTGGAGGTCGGCGTCCAGCGGGACGGTGGGCACGCCGGGGTCGACCCGGCCGAGGGCCTGGCCGACGACCAGCTCCTCGGTGACGAAGCGGGCCAGGGTCTCGTCGCCCTCGCACAGCACCGACCGGGTCGCGTCGTCCACCTCCGCCAGCCCGGCCAGCGGCCGGTCCCGGAGGGCCGCCAGGGTCTCCGCGAGCCGGACGGACTCGATCACGTGGGCGCTGGAGACGGCCAGGTCCTTGGTCCGCAGGGCGCCGGCCACCCGGGTCAGCCACCGGGTGACCGGGCGGTCGGGGGCGCTCCACAGGTGGTGGTACCAGCCGGGCGAGGCGATCCCGGCCCCGTACCCGCTGGCGTAGCCGAGCCGACGGTGGGTCCACGGCACCCAGGTGGTGCGGACCGTGGTCTTCGGCAGACCGCGCAGGATCCGGGCGTCGCCGGCCGCGGCCGGCAGCGGGGTGCTCAAGGCGGGCGCGTGCCAGGCGCCGCAGACCACCGCGACCCGCCGCCGGCCCGCCTTCAGGGCGGCCCGGATCCGCTGCCGCATGTACGCCTCCCGGCGGGCCTCCCGCTGCGCCTCCCCGGGGTCGGTCTCCGGCAGCTGCGCCCGGACCTCGGCCATCGCCTCGGCGAGCACCGGGAACGGCGACGAGCCGTCCAGCCGCGACTCGACCACGTCGTCCCACCAGCGCTCGGCGTCGTCGTAGCCGGCCGTCTCGGCCAGCACGGCCAGCGGGTCGTGCCGGATCCGCCGGCGGCCCGGCGCCTCGGCGACCTGCGCCTCGGGCTCCGGCTCCAGCGGCAGCTCCTCGGCGTCGCTGGCCGGCCGGGCCGCCAGGGTGACCGCGGCCGGCAGGTCGCAGAACCCGACCGGCACGCCGTGGCCCAGCGCCCAGGTGATCGCCTGCCACTCCGGGGAGAAGACGGCGAACGGCCAGAAGGCGGCCCGGCTCGGCCGGTCGGGCACGTAGGCGAGCAGTGCCACCGGCGGCACCGTCTGCTCCGAGCCGGCCCAGCCGATCAGCGGGTCGGCGTCGGCCGGACCTTCGATCAGCACCTGGTCGGGCTGCAGCTCCTGAAGGGCCGCGACCAGGGACCGGGCCGAGCCCGGGCCATGGTGCCGGATGCCGAACACCCGGACCGCCGGGCCGCTCTCCGTCAGGCTCACGACACCTCGCGGCAGGCGGAGTAGAACTCCGACCAGCCCGGCCGGGTCCGGGCGACCACCTCCAGGTACTCCGTCCAGGCCACCCGGTCCGCGACCGGGTCCTTCACCACCGCACCGACCATCCCGGCCGCGATGTCGGCGGGCCGCAGCCGGCCGTCCCCGAAGTGCGCCGACAGCGCGATCCCGCTGGTGATCACCGAGATGGCCTCGGCCGCGGACAGGGTGCCCGACGGCGACTTGACCGTGGTTCGCCCGTCGGCGGTCACCCCCGAGCGCAGCTCGCGGAACACGGTGACCACCCGCCGGATCTCGTCCACCGCCGCCGGGACCGCCGGGAGCTCCAGCGAGACCGACAGCTCGGCCACCCGGGTGCTGACGATCCGGACCTCGTCCTCCTCCTCGGCCGGCAGGGGCAGCACCACGGTGTTGAACCGGCGCCGCAGGGCCGACGACAGCTCGTTCACGCCCTTGTCGCGGTCGTTGGCGGTGGCGATCACGTTGAAGCCCTGCACCGCCTGGACCTCCAGCCCGAGCTCGGGGATGGGCAGGGTCTTCTCCGACAGCACGGTGATCAACGCGTCCTGCACGTCGCTGGGGATCCGGGTCAGCTCCTCGATCCGGGCAATGCTGCCCTGCGCCATCGCCGTCATCACCGGCGACCGCACGACCGCCGCCTCCGAGGGACCCTCGGCCAGCAGACGGGCGTAGTTCCAGCCGTACCGGATCGCCTCCTCGGGGGTGCCGGAGGTGCCCTGGACCAGCAGGGTCGAGCGACCGGAGACCGCGGCGGCGAGGTGCTCCGACACCCACGACTTCGCGGTCCCGGGCACGCCGAGCAGCAGGAGCGCCCGGTCGGTGGCCAGGGTGGCCACCGCCACCTCCATCAGCCGCCGCGACCCGATGTACTTGGCGCTGATCGCGGTCCCGTCGGGCAGCGTGCCGCCGATGAGGTAGGTGACCACTGCCCACGGTGACAACCGCCACTGCGGGGGTCGCGGCCGGTCGTCGGCGGCGGCGAGGGCCAACAGCTCGTGGGCGTACGCCACCTCGGCGTGCGGGCGCTGGGCCGCCGGGCCGGGAGCGGCTTCAGACAACGGGGTCTCAGACAACGGGGTCTCAGACATGGGGGATCTCCACCCGGTGGGGAGGGCTCGCGCCCCCGGATGCGGTGAAGGCGTGGTGGATCTCGGCGCCGGTGTAGGCGGCCTGCTCGAGGGCGAGGAACGCGTCCCGGACAGCCCGGCGCACCAGCGGCGGAGCCTCCGGGGCCATCAGGTGGTACGCGGCCGCGTCCGGGATCCGCGGGTACAGCTCGGGCGGCAGCCGGAGCCCCACCCCGACCGCGTACGAGCGGGTGCCGGTGCCGAGACTGACCGTGCCGACCACCTGGAGCGCCGCCGCCACGAGCTCCGGTGGCCACGGGTCCGGCTGGTCGAACAGCAGCTCGGGATGCCGGCGGACCTGCTCGGCGACCCGCCCCGGGCCGGCCCTGGAGGCGGCGGGCCGCGGCGGTGGCGGCGCGACGGGAGAGGCGGCCGAGTCGGCGGTGGCCTCCGCGGCCAGCCGGCGCCAGTCCGGGTTCTGCCGCAGGAACCACCGGCCCCGCTCACCCAGCACCCGCCCCAGCAGGGCCCGGTCGTACAGGGTGGAGCGGGCCGCCAACCGGGCCAGCGGGGTCCAGTGCACGGCGGCCGCGCTGCAGCCGTGCCGGACGCAGGCCGAGCACCAGGCGCCCACCACGGTCGGCTCGGGCCTGCTCAGCAGCCGGCCGAGCAAGGCCACGGCCGGATCCGGCGCGACCGGGGGCTGCTGCGGCGGCCCGGCTGCCGATGTGCTGGGGGAGGGGGCGGTCACCGCTGCCTGGGTGCGGGCCAGCGCCCGGTGCCGCGCCGCGAGATCGAGGAGACGGACCGCGGGGTCGCGCGGCTGGCCGGCGGGTGCGGCGGCCCACGGGCTCCGCAGCGGGCCGGGAACGGGCCGCCGCGCCGTGCCCAGCAGCGCCGTGGTGGTCAGCTCGGACCAGTCGCTCACCCGGTCACCACCGTGGAGAACCGGCGGCCGTGCTCGTCGGGCACCACGCTGAGGGGAAGCAGCCCGGCCGGGCCCCACTCCCCGAAGACGCCCAGCGGCTCACCGCCGGCCTGCGCCACCAGCGGCCACAGCTCGCCGTCCACCCCGACCAGGTCGCAGCAGCGCCCGTCGGCGTCTCGCAGCCGCCATCTGCGCTCGGCGTCCGCGACGCGTGGCGGCACCGGGACCCCGCACACGACCGCCGGCATCCGCGACGCCCACGGGTCGGCGGCGACCAGGTCCGCGAAACGGCCGGCCACCTCCGTGAGGGACTCGCCGGATACCCGCAGCGGCTCGGACCCCGGCAGGGTGCCCGGAGCCGTCGGGTCGTCGGGCCGGGTCCCGACCAGGGCCCGGTACTGGCCGGAGCCGGGGTAGAAGTGCAGCTCGGCCGCCAGCGCGGTCCCGGGCCGCACCGAGTCGTCCAGCGTCTGCCCGGGCGGGGCGAAGGCCAGCCACATCGCCCACCGACCGGTGCGGGCCCCGCGCAGCCACACCCGCCGCGTCTCCAGCTGGTACTCGACCGTGTCGACGCCCCCGAGGGGCCACCACAGGTCCGCCACCGGCGGGGTCGCCAGCACGTCTGCCTTGGCCACCGGATAGCCGACGCGGCTGCGTACCGTGGCGGCCAGCGCGACCGGCAGCTCGTCGAGCCGGCGGTGCGCCCGGGCCAGCAGGTACAGCCCGGCCAGCTGGTGCAGCACCCGCTCCGGCCACCCGTCCCCGACCAGGTCGGCGGGGATGGAGCGCAGGGTGCCGGCCACGCCGGGGGCCTGCGCGTCCACCATCCGGGCCGCCACCGCGTCGACGTGCGGGTAGCCCGCCCGGGGCAGCTCGGCCAGTCCGGCCCGGACCTGGTCGGCGAGCCACCGCTCCAGCTCGTCCAGGCCGTCGGCCACCCGCTGTCGCCGCTGTTCGGCGCGCCGGGCCGCGGCCTCGGCGTCCACCGGCCTGCGCGGGGGCTCGACCCGGCCGGCGCCCGCGGCCAGCCGGGTGGCCGCCTGGGCGGCGAAGTCCGGCTCGGACGCCTCGCTCAGCTGGTCGTCGGCCCAGCGGAGCAGCAGGCCGAGCGCGTGCTTGCAGGGACGGCGGCGACTCGGGCAGGTGCAGGCCGAGTGCAGCTCGTCCCCGGCCAGCACCACGGTCTGGTACGGAGCCGGCGCGCTCCCCTGGCAACGCCCCCAGGCGCACCGCTGCGAGCGTCCGGCCTCCAGCCACCGGAGCCGGGCCGCGGTCGTCCGCGCCGCCGCGTCCGGAGCCGCGGCCAGCACCCGCTCCCGCGCCGCGACCGACATGCCCGTCACCCTAGTTGTCGGTGCCGACGCTCCCGGTCCGAGTCACACCCCCACGGCAGGGCTCAGGAGTCCCCGCCGGTGGTGCCGGTGGTGCCGGCGGTGACGTCGTCCAGCCGATACCGCTCGGCCGCCTCCCGAGGAGCCTTCTCGTCCACCTCGCCGCGCTCGGCCAGCACCTGCAGCGCGCGGACCACCACCGAGTGCGCGTCGATGTGGAAGAACCGGCGCGCGGCGGCCCGGGTGTCGGAGAAGCCGTGGTCGTCGGCCCCCAGGGTGGCGAACCGGTTGGGCAGGAACTGCCGGATCTGGTCCGGCACCGCGGTCATGTAGTCGGTGGTGGCCACCACCGGCCCGTGCGCGTCGGCGAGCTTGCGGGTGACATAGGCGACGTGGGGCTCGGCGTCGGGGTGCAGGAAGTTGTGCTTCTCCGCCGCCAGGCCGTCGCGCCGGAGCTCGGTCCACGAGGTCACCGACCAGACGTCGGCGCTGACCCCCCACTCCGAGCCGAGGATCATCGCCGCCTCCTGGACCCACGGCACCGACACCCCCGAGCCCATCAGCTGGACCTTCGGGCCGGAGTCCCCGCCGACCGAGATCCGGTGCAGGCCGCGGACGATCCCCTCCACGTCGGTGCCCTCGGGCTCGGCCGGCTGCTGCATCGGCTCGTTGTAGACGGTCAGGTAGTACATGACGTTGGGGTCCTGCGACTCCGGCCCGTACATCTGCTCGATGCCGGCGCGGACGATGTGGGCGATCTCGTACCCGAAGGCCGGGTCGTAGCTCTTCATCGCCGGGTTGGTGGCGGCCAGGATCGGCGAGTGCCCGTCGGCATGCTGCAGCCCCTCCCCGGTCAGGGTGGTACGGCCCGCGGTGGCGCCGATGATGAAGCCGCGCGCCATCTGGTCCATCGCGGCCCACATCGAGTCGCCGGTCCGCTGGAACCCGAACATCGAGTAGAAGACGTAGACCGGGATCATCGGCTCGCCGTGGGTCGCGTACGAGGTGCCGGCCGCGGTGAAGGCCGCCATCGACCCGGCCTCGTTGATGCCCGCGTGCAGGATCTGGCCGTGCTCGGACTCCTTGTAGGCCAAGAAGAGCTCCCGGTCGACCGCCGTGTAGCGCTGGCCCTTGGGGTTGTAGATCTTGGCCGTCGGGAAGAAGGAGTCCATCCCGAAGGTCCGCGCCTCGTCGGGGATGATCGGCACCACCCGCTCGCCCATCCCCTTGTCCCGGATCAGGTCGCGGAGGATCCGGACGAAGGCCATGGTGGTGGCCGCCATCTGCTTGCCGGAGCCCTTCTTGGCCCCCGCGTAGGTGGCGTCGCCGGGCAGCACCAACGGCTTGGGCTGGTGCCGCCGCTCAGGGGTGAAGCCGCCCAGCTTGCGGCGCCGCTCGAGGATGTACTGGATCTCGGGCGAGTCCGCGCCGGGGTGGTAGTAGGGCACGTCGTACAGGCTCTTGTCCAGCTGCTCGTCGGTGATCGGGATGTCCATGTGGTCCCGGAACTGCTTCAGGTCCTCGATGGTCAGCTTCTTCATCTGGTGGGTGGCGTTGCGGGCCTCGAAGTTGGCCCCGAGCCCGTAGCCCTTGACCGTCTTGGCCAGCACGACCGTCGGCCGGCCGTCCTTGAGGGTCGCCGCGTGGTAGGCGGCGTACACCTTCCGGTAGTCGTGGCCGCCGCGCTTCATCTTCCAGATCTGGTCGTCGGTCATGTCCTTGACCATCAGCTTGGTGGCCTGGGTCTTGCCGAAGAAGTTGTCCCGGACGTAGCTGCCCGACTCTCCCTTGTAGGTTTGGAAGTCGCCGTCCGGCGTCTCGTTCATGATCTTGACGAGATCACCGGTCCGGTCCTTGGCGAACAGCGTGTCCCACTCGCGACCCCAGAGGACCTTGATCACGTTCCAGCCCGCCCCGCGGAAGAACGCCTCCAGCTCCTGGACGATCTTCCCGTTGCCGCGGACCGGGCCGTCCAGCCGCTGCAGGTTGCAGTTGATCACGAAGGTCAGGTTGTCCAGGCCGTCGTTGGCGGCGAGCTGCAGCAGGCCGCGCGACTCCGGCTCGTCCATCTCGCCGTCACCCAGAAAGGCCCAGACGTGCTGGTCGGTGGTGTCCTTGATCCCGCGGCCCCGCAGGTAGCGGTTGAACTGGGCCTGGTAGATCGCGTTCATCGGGCCGATGCCCATCGACACCGTCGGGAACTGCCAGAAGTCCGGCATCAGCCGCGGGTGCGGGTACGACGACAGGCCGTGCGGCGCCTTCGACTTCTCCTGCCGGAACCCGTTCAGGTCGTCCTCGCTGAGCCGGCCCTCCAGGTACGCCCGGGCGTACATGCCCGGCGAGGCGTGGCCCTGGTAGAACACCTGATCGCCGCCGCCGGGATGGTCGGGCCCGCGGAAGAAGTGGTTGAGCCCCACCTCGTACAGGGTCGCGGCCCCGGCGTAGGTCGAGATGTGCCCGCCGACCCCCACGTCGGAGCGCTGGGCGCGGTGCACCAGCACCGCGGCGTTCCAGCGGACGTACCGGCGGAACCGCCGCTCCAGCTCCTCGTCGCCGGCGAAGTCCGGCTCCTCGGACGTGGGGATGGTGTTGACGTAGTCGGTCACCAGCCGGGCGGGGGTCGCCACCCCGGCGGCCCCGGCCCGCGACTGCAGGGTGCGCAAGATGTCGGCGGCCCGGTCCCGACCGCGGCTGGCCACCAGCTGGTCGAAGGACTCGATCCACTCGTTGGTCTCCTCCGGATCGGCCCCAGTGTCGGCGGCCCGGCCGTTCAGGGTGTCGGTCATGCTGACCCGCCTTCCTTCTCTGCTCGCTGTACTCGCACGTCTGCCCGACACGTCCGCAGGCATCCCGCGACCTCGTGGGTCGCAGCCTCGACGCTATCTCATCGGGGCCAACCGCCGGCCGGGCCGGGACGCCCCCACCAGCGCCGGACCTACCCCCGGCGCGGGCCGGCGCGCGCAGCAGCGACCGCCCGTGCCGTTCCCGTTCCGGGTGCAGCCGCTCCGCGGGCACGGGCCGGCCCAGGTAGTACCCCTGGGCCGACTCGCAGTGCAGCTCGCGCAGCAGGGCCAGCTGCTGCTCATCCTCCACCCCCTCGGCGATCACCTCCAGGTCGAGAGCGTGAGCGGTCTGCACGATCAGTCGGAGGAACTTCTCCGCCGACCGGGTGTTCGGGTCGAGGAACCGGCGGTCGATCTTGATGATGTCCACCGGCAGGTGCTCGAGCCGGGCGATCGAGCTGTAGCCGGTACCGAAGTCGTCGATGCTGACCGACACCCCCAGTGCGCGGAGCTGCTGGAGCGCGCTGAGCGCAACCATGTCGTCGATCAAGGCGGTCTCGGTGATCTCCAGCAGCAGCTGCCCGGGTTCGATCCCGGCCGCCTCGATCGCGTCGCGGACGTCGGCCACCACCCGAGGGCGGGCGATGTGGCGGGCCGACAGGTTGACCGCCATCGCCAGGTCCCGCGTTCCGCTGCTCCGGTTCCAGGCGGCCAGCTGGTGGGTGGCGTGCCGCAGGACCCAGGTGTCGACATCGCAGATCAGGTCCGACTGCTCGGCCACCGGGATGAAGTCCCCGGGCTGCATCAGGCTGCCGTCGGGCCGGACCCAGCGCACGAGCGCTTCGTAGCCCTGGACGCCGCCCGATCCGAGGTGCAGGATCGGCTGGTAGTGCACCACCAGCGCGTCGTCGATGATCGCCGCTCCCAGCTCCTCGGTCAGCCGCGTCCGCTGCTCGATCTCCTTCCGCAGCTGCTCGTCGAAGACCTCGACCCGGCCCCGGCCCTCACGCTTGGCCCGGTACACCGCCACATCGGCCTCCTGCAGCATCCGGTCGGGATCGGTGCCGACGTCGTGGCTGACGGACAGACCGACGCTGGCGCCGATCGACACCTCGCGGCCGTCGCCCAGCCGGGTGATGCCGGCGATCTCGGTGATCAGCCGCTCGGCGACTGCGACCGCCGAGCCCTGCTGGTCCAGCCCCTCGAGCAGCACCACGAACTCGTCGCCACCCAGCCGAGCGACCAGGTCACCGGACCGCACGCTCGCGGTCATCCGGTCTGCGACGTGCCGCAACAGCTCGTCACCGGCCCGGTGCCCCAGCGTGTCGTTGACCCGCTTGAAGCCGTCCAGGTCCACGAACAGCAGGCCGACCACAGTGTCGCTTCGGCGCGACCGGCCGAGGGCGCGGCGGATGAGCTCGACGGCCTGGCGGCGGTTCGGCAGCCCGGTCAGCGCGTCATGGGCGGCTTGGTGGGCCAGCGCCTGCTGGGCCTGCTCGCGCTGGCGGTTGGCCGCCGAGATCTGGTCGATGGACAGGCTCATTCGGGCGACGACGAGCAGGAACATGGCCACCGAGGAGAGCGCCACCGCCCAGACGTCGGGCGGGTGGCCGAGCAGCTGCTGCGCGACCAGCGTCGAAGGGGCCACCAGCACCGCCGCGGTCAGCGCCAGCAGCCGGGTCCGGGTGAACTGCACGCGGGTGTCGGCGGTGGGCTCGGAGAGGGCCACCATCGACGGCGTGAGGGCTGCTGCCCCCCAGGCCGCGTAGGACAGCAGCCACAGAAAGTTGATCCCGTCGCTGCTGGCGAAGGTCAGCAGGTCCAACGCGGTGGCCGTGGTGTCGACCACGACCAGCGTCACCAGCGCCCCGATCAGCAGCCGCAGCGACCGGGTCCGCCCGCCCGGGGTGGTGACCAGCCGGATCATCACCGCCAGCAGCAGCATGTCGGCGACGGGGTAGGCGACCCCGACCACGGCGGCCGCGGGCGAGTCCTGGTACTGCCTGAGCGCCGGGCGGGCCAGCAGCACCCAGGCGACCAGCCCCAGCCCTACCGTGACGATCGCGGTATCCAGCAGCCCCGCCACGTCCCGTCGCGGCCGGCGTCCCCTGATCAGCAGGTAGATGCCGGCCGCGACCACCGGGTAGCCGGCCAGGTACACCGGGTCGGCCGGAGAGGGAAAGCGCTCATTGCCCAGGACGGTGCCGTCGAAGGCGAAGACCGCGTCGGCGATGGACCAGATCAGCTGCCCGGCGGCCATCAGGTGCCACGGCAGCCTGCGCGCCGGGCGGTGGATGCGGACGCCGATAAGGATGGCTGCGGCACTGGCCAGACCGAACAGCTGGTAGATCACGTCCCGCCCGAGGCCGACCGGCGTCAGCTGGTAGGCCACCACGCCGAGAAGGCAGCCGAGCAGGAAGAGCCACCACAGCCGGGGATGCCGGCCCGGGTCGCCACCACCGCTCGCCGACCCGGCGCCGATACCGATCGCTCGTGGGGGTGCCTCAGTGGGGCTGATCACCGGGCACAGAGCGTTTCGGTCCGGACCGGCACAGGGTACTGAGCGTCGACCAGCATTCGGGCTCCCTTCGATCGTGGACCCCGAGCGTCCGGGCGCCATCTTAGAGAACCCGCCCACGTGGTACCGCTGGACACCGGCTGGAAACCCGGGGCGCGGTCTCAGCGGGTGTCGTCCCGCGAGGTGCTCGGTGTCGGACCTCGGTCGGGCCAGCAGCTCGATCCGGCCGGCGTGCAGTCCGGTGGCCGCCAGCAGCTCGTCGCCGTCCAGGGCCCCGCAGGCGTGACCGCGCTGGAGGTAGCGGGCCAGGGCGCGGACCGTGGCCGGTTCGTCCAGCACCCCGCCCGCGTCCCGGCGGAGGTAGCCGGCCAGCCGGGCGGCCGCGGCGGCGAAGCCCTCCCGGTAGAAGGCGAAGGTGGCCACGAACCGGGTCGGCAGGTGGCCGGGGTGCAGGTCCCAGCCCTGGTAGTAGGCCCGCTCCAGGCTGCGGCGGACCAGGTCGTGGTGCAGCCGCCAGGCGGCGGTGACCTGCTCGGGCGGACCCACCGGAAGCACGTTGGTCGACCCGTCGGACAGGTGCACCCCCGTGCCGGCCGCGGCGACCTGCATGACCTCCTTGGCGAAGTCGGCCGCCGGGTGGGCCAGGGACTGGTAGGCCGCGGACACCCCGACCGAGGCGCTGTAGTCGAACGTGCCGTAGTGCAGAGAGCTCACCCGCCCCCGGCCCGCGGCGATGGCCGCCGCCACCGGGTGCCGCCCGTCGGCGCCGACGATCAGCTGCGGGGTCTCGACCTGGATCTCGAACCGCAGCCGACCGGCGGGCAGCCCGGCAGCCCGCTCGTACCTCTCGCAGACCGTCACCATCGCCTCGACCTGACTGACGGTGCTGACCTTGGGGAGGGTGAGCACCAGGCCGTCGGGCAGGCCGCCGGCCGCCATCAGGGTCGACAGGAACAGGTCGACGGTGCGGACCCCGCGCCGGCGGGTGGCCGCCTCGAAGCACTTGAACCGCAGGCCGACGAAGGCGGGTGCCCGGCCGTCCCGCACCGCAGCGCTGAGCTCGCCGGCGGTACGGACCGCCTCGGCGTCCTCCTCGGCGTCAGGCCGGGGGCCGTAGCCGTCCTCGAAGTCGATCCGCAGGTCCTCGATCGGCTCCCGCTCGAGCTTGGCCGCGACCCGCGGTGCGACCTGGGCCGCCACCTCCCCCGGTACGCCCACCGCGGCGCAGAGCGCGTCGACGCCCCCGTGGGCCCGGACCAGCTCCCGGGCCTGCCGGCCCCAGTCCGGGGCCAGGTCGGCGGTGAACCGGTCGGCCGGCACGTACACGGTGTGCACCGGCTGGCGGCGGCCGTCCTCCCCGGGGTAGGCCGCCGCCAGGAACGCGTCGGTCTCGGCCAGCCGGTCGTCGAGGTCGTCGAGGGCCTCGGCCGGCAGCAGCCGCCCGGGGACCGGAGCGGCCCGGCGGACTCACGAGCCGGTCAGGAGCTCGTAGGCGGGCAGGGTCAGGAAGTCGGTGAAGTCCTCGCCCAGGCAGAGCTCGGCGATCAGGTCGCGGGCCGGCCGGTAGTACTGCTCGAACCGCTCGGCCGGCACCTCGCTGCGCAACCGCTCGGTCTCCTCGTCGAGGATCCGCCGCACCAGCTCCCGGGTCACGGTCTCGCCCGGTGTCGGCCAGCGTGACCTGGTTCCGGATCTGCTGCCACACCTGGGAGCGGGAGATCTCCGCCGTGGCGGCGTCCTCCATCAGGTTGTGGATGGCCACCGCGCCGTTGCCGGACAGCCAGACGGCGGTGTACGCCACGGCCACGTAGAGGTTCATCCGCAGGCCCTGCTCGCTGTTGCCGCCGGCGGCCGATCCGACGTCCAGCAGCTCCGCGGCGCTGACCTCGACCTCGGGACGCTGCCGGTCGACCTGGTTGGGCCGGTCCCCCAGCACCCCGTCGAACACCTCCTGGCAGACCGGCACCAGGTCGGGGTGGGCCACCCAGGACCCGTCGAACCCGTCGGCGGCCTCCCGGGTCTTGTCCGCCGTCACCTTGGCGAAGGCGGCCCGGTTGACCTCGGCATCCCTGCGGCTCGGGATGAACGCGGCCATCCCGCCCATGGCGAAGGCCCCGCGCCGGTGGCAGGTCTTGACCAGCAGCTCGGTGTAGGCCCGCATGAAGGGCGCGGTCATGGTGATGTCAGCGCGGTCGACGAGCACGAAATCGGGCCCGGCGTCGCGGAAGTACTTGATGATGCTGAACAGGTAGTCCCAGCGGCCCGCGTTCAGTCCGGCGGCGTGATCGCGGAGCTCGAACAGGATCTCCTCCATCTCGAACGCGGCCGGGATGGTCTCGATCAGCACGGTGGCGCGGATCGTCCCGTGCGCGATGCCGAGCCGCTCCTCGGCGTAGCTGAACACCTCGTCCCACAGCCGCGCCTCGAGATGGCTCTCCAGCTTCGGCAGGTAGTAGTACGGCCCGTGGCCGTTGTCCAGCAGCAGCTGGGCCAGGTGGTAGGCATGCAGCCCGAAGTCGACCAGGGCCCCGACGCCCCGCCGGCCGTCGACCAGCACGTGGGCCTCGGGCAGGTGCCAGCCGCGCGGCCGCATCACCACCACCGTGAGCGGGATGTCGGTCCTCAGCCGGTACTCCTTGCCGTCGGCCTGGCTGAACTGCAGCGTCCCGCGGGCCCCGTCGCGCAGGTTGAGCAGCGCGTCGACCACGTTCCCCCAGGTCGGGCAGCTGGCGTCCTCCAGGTCGGCCAGCCAGACCTTGGCGCCGGAGTTGAACGCGTTGATGGCCATCTTGGCCGGCGTGGCCGGACCGGTCATCTCCACCCGGCGGTCCCGCAGGGCCGGTGGGGCCGGTGCCACCTGCCAGTCCGCCCGAGCGCACCTCGGCGGTCTCGGGCCGGAAGTCCAGCCGGCCGGAGGCGGCCGCCTGCTCCCGCCGTACGGGACGCGCCGCCAGCAGCTCGTCCCGGCGGGCCGCGAACCGCTGGTGCAGCTCCTCGACGAAGGCCAGCGCGTCCGCGGTCAGGATCTCCGCCGAGCGCGGGACGGGGTTCGGGTCGGTCAGCTCGATGCTCATCAGGGGTCTCCTCGCCGCCGTGGATGGCGCTGGTGGGGTCTGCGTCGGTCCCAGGCTAGGAAGTGACGGTGGACTCGACGGCCGCGGCCACCGCCGGAGCCACCCGGGAGTCGAACACGCTCGGCACGATGTAGCTCGGGTTGAGCTCGCGAGGCCGACACGCAGTTCGCGATCGCCTCGGCGGCGGCCACCAGCATCGGCGTGGTGATGTCGCGGGCCGCGGCGTCCAGCAGGCCCCGGAACAGCCCGGGGAAGGCGAGCACGTTGTTGATCTGGTTCGGGTAGTCGCTCCGCCCGGTCGCCACCACCGCCGCGTGCTTGGCCGCCTCGGTGGGGTGGATCTCCGGGTCGGGGTTGGCCAGGGCCAGCACGATCGCGTCGTCGGCCATCCGGGCCACGTCCTCGGCCACCAGGATGTCGGGCCCGGACACGCCGATGAACACGTCGGCGCCCACCAGCGCGTCGACCAGCGAGCCGTCGAACCCGTCCGGGTTGGTGTGCTCCGCGATCCAGGTGCGGTGCTCGTCGCTGTAGGTGCCGCCGCGGTGGATGGCCCCGGTCCGGGCGCAGGCCACGATCCGTGGCGGCGCCCTGGGCCTGCAGCAGCTGGATGATCGCGTGCCCCGCGGCCCCGACGCCGGAGATCACGATCGCTCACGTCGGAGATCTCCTTGCCGACCACCCGGAGCGCGTTGATCAACGCCGCCAGGACGACGATCGCGGTGCCGTGCTGGTCGTCGTGGAAGACCGGGATGTCCAGCTCGTCGCGGAGCCGCCGCTCGATCTCGAAGCAGCGGGGCGCGGAGATGTCCTCCAGGTTCACCCCGCCGTAGACCGGGGCCAGCGCCTTGACGATCCGGATGATCTCCTCGGTGTCCTTGGTGTCCAGGCAGACCGGCCAGGCGTCGACCCCGGCGAACTGCTTGAACAGGGCGGCCTTGCCCTCCATCACGGGCAGGGCCGCCGCCGGGCCGATGTCGCCCAGGCCGAGCACCGCGGTGCCGTCGGTGACCACCGCGACGGTGTTGCGCTTGATCGTCAGCCGGCGGGCGTCCTCGGGGTGGGCTGCGATGGCCAGGCACACCCGGGCCACCCCGGGGGTGTAGGCGCGGGACAGGTCGTCCCGGTTCCGGAGCTGGACCTTGGGCTCGACCGACAGCTTGCCGCCGAGGTGCAGCAGGAACGTCCGGTCGCTGACCTTCCGGACCCGGACGTCCGGCCGGGCGTTCAGCGCGTCGGTGATCTGCCGGGCGTGCTCGTCCCCGGAGGTGTTGCAGGTGACGTCGACGACGATCCCGTCGTGGTGGGACTCGACGATGTCGAGCGCGGTGACGGCCGCGCCCTGCTCGGCGACGGCGGAGGCCAGCTCGCTCGTCGCGCTGAAGCTGGAGCCCACCTCGACCCGCAACGTGATCGAGTACCCCGGGCTGGGACTGGCCACCGCATCCTCCTCATTACCGTCGCGTCCGTAGGCTGCGTTCACCATTCCATCCCCCTTGACGCGCCGCCCGTGCCGCCACCGACCCGCGTCCGAGGAGAACCCGATGCGCATCCTGGTCGTCAACGTCAACACCACCCAGGCCATGACCGACGGGATCGCCGCGCAGGCCCGCCGGGTCGCCGCCCCGGGCACCGAGATCGTGGCGCTCACGCCGGCGCTCGGGGCCGAGTCGGTGGAGGGGAACTTCGAGAGCTACCTGGCCGCCGTGGCGGTGATGGACCGCGTGGTGCGCTACCCCGAGCCGTACGAGGCGGTGATCCAGGCCGGCTACGGCGAGCACGGCCGCGAAGGCCTGCAGGAGCTGCTGGACGTCCCGGTGGTCGACATCACCGAGGCCGCGGCCAGCACGGCCCTGTTCCTCGGGCACCGCTTCTCGGTGGTCACCACCCTCGACCGGGCGGTGCCGCTGATCGAGGACCGGCTGCTGCTCGCCGGGCTGGACCGCCGCTGCGCCTCGGTGCGCTCCAGCGGGATGGCGGTGCTGGAGCTCGAGTCCGATCCGGAGCGGGCCGTCCACGCCATCGTCGCGGCGGCCGAGCGGGCGGTCCGGGAGGACCGGGCCGAGGTGATCGTGCTCGGCTGCGGCGGGATGGCCGAGCTGGAGGCGGCCGTCCGGGCGCGCACCGGGGTGCCGGTCGTCGACGGGGTCGCCGCGGCCGTCACCGTGGCCGAGTCCCTGGTCCGCCTCGGCCTGTCCACCTCGAAGGTCCGCACCTACGCGCCGCCCCGCCCCAAGCGCGTCACCGGCTGGCCGCTCACCGCCCGCTGAGCGGCGCTGTCGGCGCCGGCGCTCAGGCGTCGAGCTCGGCGCCGATCTTCGCCGCGACACCCTGCAGCACCGGGACGGCCCGGTCGCCGAACGCCTCGTCCACCCGGACAGCGGACCCGACACCGAGATCGCCATCGGGGACGGCGCCGCGGGCACGGCCACCGCGTAGCAGCGCACACCGAGCTCCTGCTCCTCGTCGTCGACCGCGTACCCGCGGGCGCGGATCCGGCTCACGTCGGCCAGCAGGCTGGTCAGGGCCGCGTGGCTGTTCGGCGTCGGGGTGGCCAGCCCGCGTGCGGCCGACGATGCCGCGGATCTCCCGGTCCTCGAGCTGGCCCAGGATGGCCTTGCCGACCCCGGTGTCGTGCAGGTTGGCCCGCCGCCCGACCTCGGTGAACATCCGCATCGCGTGCGGGGACGGCTGCTGCGCCACGTACACCACCTGGTCGCCGTCCAGGATCGCCATGTTCGCGGTCTCCCCCAGCTGACGGACCAGCTGGGCGAGGTGGGGCTGGGCCACCCGGCCCAGCTGGCGCCCGGCGCGCTCGCCGAGCGGGACCAGCCGGGCGCCCAGGGCGTAGCGGCGCGAGGGCAGCTGCCGGGCGTAGCCCAGCACGACACAGGTGCGAAGCAGGCGGTGGATGGTGGGCATCGGCAGCCGGGAGGTGGCGGCCAGGTCGCTGAGGGAGATCTCTCCGCCGGCATCGGAGATCGCCTCCAGCAGCTCGAACACCCGCTGGACCGACTGGACCGTGCCCGCCCCGCGTCCCCCTCGCCGGGATGACCGTGTCCGGTTCTGACACCTGGGCTCCTCCGCTTCCGCCACCCCGCGGTGCGCGCTGGAGTTCCACCATACGCAAGCAGACCTCCACGGCGGCAGGTCCTCCGGGGGGCGGAGAGGCCGGCCCCGCCTAGCACACCGGCGGACACCCGGCCGCCGTGACGGGGACGGACTGGAAGACTCAGGGCATGACCGAGACAGCGGGAGTCAGTGACCCCGGCCCCGGCGGCGAGCCGGCTCCGCGTGGTGATCGCCCCCGACAAGTTCAAGGGCTCCCTGGAGGCCCCCGAGGTCTGCGCCAGCCTGGCCGCCGGGCTGCTGGCCGTCCGGCCCGACGCCGAGGTGGTGTCCGTGCCGGTCGCCGACGGCGGGGAGGGCACCGTGGCGGCGGCGCTGGCCAGCGGGTTCACCGCGCTGGCGGTGACGGTCAGCGGACCGCTGGGCGACCCGGTGGTGGCCCGGATCGCGGTCCGGGGCGAGGTGGCGGTGGTCGAGATGGCCGCCGCCTCCGGTCTCGCGGTGCTGCCCCGCGGTGCCGACGGCACGCCGCGGCTGGACGCCCTGCGCGCCTCGAGCGGAGGCACCGGCGAGCTGGTCCGCGCCGCCCTCGACGCCGGCTGCACCACCGTCGTGCTGGGGGTCGGCGGCAGCGCCAACACCGACGGCGGCGCCGGACTGCTGACCGCCCTCGGCGCTCGGCTGCTGGACGGCGGGGGCCGGCCACTCGGCCCCGGCGGCGCCGCACTGGCCGGGGTGGAACGCGTCGACCTGAGCGGCCTGGACCCGCGCCTCGCCCGGACCAGCGTCGTGCTGGCCGCCGACGTGACGAACCCGCTGCTGGGGCCCGTCGGGGCCGCCGCCGTCTTCGGACCGCAGAAGGGCGCGTCCGCCGCCGACGTCGACACCCTGGACGCCGCGCTGGCCCGGTTCGCCGACCGGCTGGCGGCTGCGCTCGGGGAGGACCCCCGCACCCACGCTGAGGCCGAGGGGGCCGGTGCGGCCGGCGGGGTCGGGTACGCGGCCCTGGCCGTGCTCGGCGCGGTCCGGCGACCCGGGGTCGAGGTGGTCCTCGAGCTGGTCGGGCTGGCCGACCGGCTCGCGGGGGTGGACGTGGTGATCACCGGCGAGGGCAGCCTCGACGGCCAGAGCCTGGGCGGCAAGACCCCGGTCGGTGTCGCCCGCGCCGCCCGGGCCGCCGGAGTGCCGCGCGTCATCGCGGTCTGCGGACGCACCACCTTGACCACCGCGCAGGCGGCCACCGCCGGGTTCGACCAGGTGCACGCCCTGGCCGCGCTCGAGCCCGACCCGCAGCGCAGCATGCGGGAGGCCGCCCGGCTGCTGACCGAGGTCGGCGCCGCGATCGCCGCGTCCCTGGAGCCCCACGGCGGCGCCGCCCGTGCCTGAGGCGAACGACTCCCGCGGCACCGCCTCGCGGCCGTCAACGAGCCGGAGACCATCCGGGCCCAGATCGCCGAGCTGCGCGCCCGGCTGGTCGACGCCCCGGCCGCCAGGCCCAGCGACACCGGGCCCTCCGCCGGGTTCGACCTCGTCATCCGCGGCGCCCGGATCATGACCACGGTGGGGCCCGCCGGCCGGGAGATCGGGGTCGCGGGCGGTCGGGTGAGGGCGATGGAGCCGCTCGGCGCGGGTCTGGAGCGCCGAGCGGGTGATCGAGCTGGCCGACGACGAGATCCTCATCCCCGGCCTGGTCGACGCCCACGTGCACGTCAACGAGCCGGGCCGTACCGACTGGGAGGGTTTCCTCAGCGCCACCAAGGCGGCGGCGGCCGGCGGGGTGACCACCCTCCTGGACATGCCGCTGAACTCCATCCCCTCCACGGTCAACCGCCCGGCCCTGGAGCTGAAGCAGCTGGTCGCGGCCGGGCAGGTGTTCGTCGACGTGGGCTTCTGGGGCGGCGCGGTGCCGGGCAACAAGGCGTACCTGCGGGAGCTGCACGACGACGGGGTCTTCGGCTTCAAGTGCTTCCTGCTGCACTCCGGGGTGGACGAGTTCCCGCACCTGGAGCCGGACGAGCTCGAGGACTACCTGGAGCTGCTGCACTCCTACGACGCGCTGATGATCGTGCACGCCGAGGACTCCCGCGCCATCGACCGCGCCCCGAATCCCGAAGGCGACGTCTACGGGCGGTTCCTGGCCTCTCGCCCCCGGGGTGCGGAGAACCTGGCCATCGCCGAGGTGATCGAGCGGACCCGCTGGACCGGGGCCCGGACCCACATCCTCCACCTGTCGTCCTCCGACGCGCTGCCGATGCTGCGCAGCGCGAAGCACGACGGGCTCGACCTCACGGTGGAGACCTGCCCGCACTACCTGACCCTGACGGCGGAGTCGGTCCCCAACGGCAGCACGGCGTACAAGTGCTGCCCACCGATCCGCGAGATCGGGAACCGGGAGGCCCTGTGGGCGGGGCTGCTGGACGGCACCATCGACTACATCGCCTCCGACCACTCCCCGTGCACGGCCGACCTGAAGGACCTGGAGAACGGCGACTTCGGCACCGCCTGGGGCGGGATCGCCTCGGTGCAGCTCGGGCTGTCCCTGGTCTGGACCGAGGCCCGGCGCCGCGGGCTGAGCCTGCAGCAGGTCGTGGACTGGATGTCGACCCGGCCGGCGGACCGCCTGCGGATGACCACCAAGGGCCGGATCGCCCTCGGCTACGACGCCGACCTGGCGGTCTTCGCCCCCGACGAGGCGTACGTGGTGGAGGCCGCGCGGCTGCACCACAAGAACCCGATCACGCCCTACGAGGGGAAGGTCGTGGCCGGTGTGGTCCGGCGGACCTTCGTGCGCGGGACCGAGGTGGACTACGCCACGCCGCGCGGCCGGCTGATCCGCCGCGGGATCCACTGACACCTCACCGGTTGTGCCGCAGCGTGACCGGGTCGCGCAGGCCGAGCAGGGCCTCGATCATGCTGGCCGCCTTCACCGCCCCGGCGACGTCGTGCATCCGCAGGATCCGCGCCCCCTGCAGGGCGCAGACCGTCATGGCGGCGAGCGAGGCCTCGGTCCGGTCCGACTTGGCCAGCCCGGTCGCCTCGCCGACGAAGTCCTTGTTGGACACCGCCGCCAGCAGCGGGATGCCCAGCGCCGCGATCTCGTGCAGCCGGCGGGTCAGCTCCAGGGTGTGCACGGTGTTCTTGTTCAGGTCGTGGCCCGGGTCGATGACGATCCGCGACTCCGGGACCCCGAGCGCGACCGCGCGCTCGACCTTGGACACCAGCTGGGCGCGGACCTCGTCCACCACGTCGTCGTAGGTCGGCCGCCGCAGGTGCGTCCGGGGCGCGGCGAGGCTGTGGGTGATGACCAAGGTGGCGGTGGAGTCGGCCACCAGCTCGGCCAGCCGCGGGTCGTGCAGGCTGGACGTGTCGTTGATCACCCCCGCCCCGGCCGCGAGGCTGCGGGCCGCGACCTCGGTCCGGAAGGTGTCCACCGAGACCACCACGTCGCTGGCCCCGGTCACCGCCGCCACCACGGGCACCACCCGGTCGATCTCCTCGGCCTCGCTGACCTCGGGGGTGTCGGGGGAGAACGGCACGCCGCCGATGTCCACCCACCCCGCGCCGGCTCCGGCGGCCGCGAGCGCGGCGTCCACCGCGAGATCCAGTCCGTAGGTCCGGCCCTGGTCGAAGAAGGAGTCGGGGGTCCGGTTGACGATGCCCATCACCACGACCTGGCGCGAGAAGTCGAACACCCGCCCGCCGATCCGGCGGACGGGGTCGCGGAGCGCGGGCAGGTGGAACGGCAGCCCGCCGGCCGGGTGACCCATCGGATCAGCCGAGGGCCGGGGCGAGCAGCAGCGCCAGCAGGGTGAGCAGCGGTGCCGTGCCCTGGACGGCGGCCGCCCGGGCGCGGGCCGGCGACGACGCCACCAGCACCAGCGCCGCGGCGAGCATGGACCCGGTCCCGGCGATCAACAGCACCGGACCGGCGGCACTGCCGAGCGCCGCGAGCACGATGCCGGCCACGGTGACCACAGCCAGGAACAGGTTGTAGAAGCCCTGGTTGAAGGCCAGCGTGCGGGTCGTCTCGGCCTCGGCGCGGGTGGTGCCGAAGATCTCCCGGGTCCGCGGCTGCGTCCACCGCAGGGACTCCAGGACGAAGATGTAGACGTGCAGGAGCGCCGCGACGCCGGCGAGCACCAGGGCAGCGACCAGCATGCGGCTCCTCCTACCGGTTCCCGGGCGGGGCCGCCGGACCTCTCACGCGGAGCGCCGGGCGCCGGCCAGCAGCTCGACGGTCCGCTCGCGTGCGGGGTGGCGGTCCAGGGGGTCGTTCTCCGAGGCTCCGGTGACCGGATGCACCATCACCTCGTCGACACCGTACTGCGCCGCGAGCCCGGACAGCTGGGTCGACGCCTCGTCGGGGGTGCCGACCACCCAGCGGGCCAGCATCTGCTCGGCCAGCTCCGCGTGCTCCGCCGACAGCTCGACCTCGGCCGCCCCCTCGACGGTGAGGGCCGGGCCGAGCTGGCCGCCGGTCCGCAGCGCGACCATGGCCAGCAGGTTCGGGCGGGCCAGCCGGCGCGCCTGGTCGGTGGTGTCGGCCACCACCACGTTCACGGTCAGGAAGGTCCGCGGCTCCGGGTGGTCCGCGGAGGAACGGAAGCCGGTGCGGTAGAGGTCGAGGGCCTCGGCCGTGCCCTGGCCGGAGAAGTGATGGGCGAACACGTACGGCAGGCCCTCCGCCGCAGCCAGCCGGGCCGAGTAGTCCGATGAGCCCAGCAGCCAGACCGTCGGGGTGCCGATCGCCCGCGGGGTGGCGTGCAGGGGGTAGCTCTGCCCCTGCAGCTGCAGGCCGACCCCCGCCGGGCTGAGCATGGCGATCAGGTTGCGGACGTGGTCGCCGAACTGGTTGGGGTCAGCCGTCTCCGGCCCGCCGTGCCGCAGCGCCCAGTTGGTCACCGGGTCGCTGCCGGGCGCCCGGCCGATGCCGAGGTCGATCCGACCCGGGTAGGCGGCCTCCAGCAGGGCGAACTGCTCCGCCACCACCAGCGGCGCGTGGTTGGGCAGCATCACGCCACCGGAGCCGACCCGGATCCGCTCGGTCGCCCCGGCCAGCAGGGCGATCAGCACCGGCGGGTTGGTGGCGGCCACCGCCGGCAGGTTGTGGTGCTCGGCGACCCAGTACCGCCGGTATCCCGCTCGGTCGGCGACCTTGGCCAGCGCGACGCTGGCGCGGAGCGCGTCGCCGGTACTCTGGCCGGTCCGCACCGGAACCAGGTCGAGCACGGACAGGGCCGGGACGGGCCGGGGTGGGTGAGCGGGGCGAGGCGTTCGGCGGTGTCGGACATCGACTGGACCAACCATCCGGGCCCGCCGGGCATTCCCTCGACGCTGACCCCGGGGACGCAGCACGACCGGCGCCGCGGAGAGCGGCGCCGGCCGTGCCGGTGCAGTGGAGGTGGCGGGAATCGAACCCGCGTCCTCGAGCGACGATCCAGGACTTCTCCGGGCGCAGCTGGCTAGGCGTTCTCTCGGCCCCTGCGCTCGCGCCAGCGCGTCGCAGACAGGCCCAGTCTCAGTTGATGTCCCCGCTGAGCCCTGAGACGCATCTCAGCAGGTGGAGCCTCCTTGATGAGGCCAGGGTCCGGGACGGAGGCACGCCCGGTCTGACCCTTCGATCACTGCTCAGGCAGCGAGAGCGAAGTTAGTGCGCGATTTGTTGGCACTTATTGGTTTTCCAAGGGATCGTTAACGAGTTGACCTTGGATCCTCGGCCCGCTTCTCCTGGGTCTACCGACCCGAGTCGAAACCGATCACCCCCTGTTGAGTTGTACAGCCACGCATCCTACCGCGAGTGCAGCGCCGTACGCGCGCTCGTTGTTCCCGGCTACCGCTCGGAGAGCGCCTCCACCTTGATCACCTGCTTGACCGGGTTCTTCCAGTCCTCGCCCTGCAGCGCCTTGGCCCCGCCGACGATGGTCAGGATCACCCAGCCGATGCTCAGCAGTGCCGTGAGCCAGTCGAAGATGTCGAGGCTCGTCATCTCACCCAGGGTGATCGCCACGATCCAGGCCGCCATCGCGATCAGCTGGAAGTTGAAGGCCTTCGCGGCCTCCCGCCGCGGGTAGCTCCCCTGCTGGCTGAGGGCGAAGATCAGGCCGGGCCCCAGCAGCGGCAGCACGAAGGTGGAGAAGTGCGCGATCCCGGCGACGCCGCGACCGGCCTGCATCCGGGTCTCCGGCCGGACCAGCGGCTGGTAGGCCGGGTGCACGCCCAGCGCCCGGGAGGTGGTGGGGACCTGGACCAGGCCGAAGAACGCGTCGTTCAGGTCGCGGCGGGTGGCGGCGGAGAGGACCTGCCCGATCCGCTGGTCGAACTCGACCTCGCTGATCCGGCCGTCCGCGTAGGCCTCCTGGAGCCAGTGCTCGGCTCGGTCGCGCTGCTCGGTCGTCACCGGCATGCGGAGACTGGGGTGTTCGTAGGTGGCGCTCATGGCGTCCAGCATTCCCGGCCGGAGGGCCATCGACCATCGGGCACTCCCCTCAGCGGACCCTCATTCCCACCGGCCGGGCGCCGGGTCCGTGCCGCCCCGGTCTAGGTTGGTGGACCGTGACCGAGAAACCCGAGGTGGACTTCCCCGGCGGACCGCCGCCGACCGACCTGGAGATCAGCGACATCACGATCGGCGAGGGCCCCGAGGCGCGGGTCGGCGACCAGGTGCTGGTGCACTACGTGGGAGTGACCCACAGCAGCGGCGAGGAGTTCGACGCCTCCTATAACCGCGGCGCGCCGCTCAACTTCCCGCTGGGCGCCGGCCGGGTCATCCGCGGCTGGGACCAGGGGGTGATCGGCATGCAGGTCGGCGGTCGCCGCCAGCTGGTCATCCCCCCGCACCTCGCGTACGGGGACCAGGGGGCCGGCGGCGTGATCGCGCCGGGCGAGACGTTGATCTTCGTCGTGGACCTGGTCGGGATCCGCTGACGCCTCGCCCGGGGTCGGGCTGAGCCAGCAGGTCCCAGAGCGATCACCCCTGCCGCGGACGGCTCACCAGCTGCCGCCGCCCCCGCCGCCGCCGCCGCCGCCGGAGAACCCGCCACCGCCGAACGAGCTGCCACCGCCGAAGCCGGTGCCGCTGCTGCCCGCCGAGGGCGCCGGCGTGGCCGCCGAAGTGAGGCTGCTGGTGAGGAAGGAGGTGTTGAACGCCGCCAGGTTGTAGTTGCCGTAGTACCAGTACGGGACCTGGTTGGGGAGGCGGCCCATGGCCACCAGATCGCCGCAGATCTTGGCCCAGCGGTCGGCGAGCTCGAAGATGATCGCCCACGGCAGGTACTTGGAGAAGATGTCCTCCCCCTCCTCGAACCGCAGCTGGTCGGCCTCGGCCGTCGCCAGGTAAGTGCGGAAGCCCTCGACCTGGTCGCAGACGGCGCGGCCGTCGGCGGTGCGCTGTCCGCGTCGGAGCTTGACCCGGATCACGGCCAGGGTGATCAGGATGGGCAGCAGCGGCAGCACCAGCCAGAGCACCCAGAACCCGACCACGAAGGCCCCGAAGACCACGAAGGCGATGGCGCCGAACCCCACGCCGCCGGTCGCGGTCCCGGACGGGACCTTCCGGAACCAGCCGCGGCTGGCCACCTGGTTGCGGACCGAGGTCTGCATCGCCTGGTGCGCCTCCAGCAGGCTGCCCTGGCTGGACAGGTCCGCGACGGCGCCGGGCGGCTGGCCCTTGAACAGGCTGGTCAGCAGCACCATCTCGTGCGGCGCCGTGGCCCGGCCGGGGTCGACCAGGGTGACCCGGAAGTCGTCCTCACCGGTGCTCTGCACGGTCAGCGCCCCCCGGACCGCCAGGTCGATGACGGTGGCCGCGGTCTCCCGGGCGTCCACCTGGCCGTCGACCAGCAGACCGGCCTCCCCGACCGGGATCCGGGGCGGGGAGAACGCGACCGGGATCTCGATGTCGGGGTCGTTGCCCACCACCGGCGCGGTCTGACCAGCCAGCGGCACGGTCCCCGGCGCCAGGCCGGCGTACCGCTGGTCACGCCCGTTCTTGCGCCACCACAGCACGCCGACCACCGGCGAGCCGATGGTGACGACCGCCGCACCGACCCCCAGCACGGCCAGGCCGATCTTCTCCCCGGCGCTGAGCTTGGAGCCGTCCGGCTCCAGGTGCGGCCGGTTGTCGCTGACCAGGCCGGAGCGTGATCTTGACCCCGATGGACATCCCGTCGCCCGGGGCGATCGAGCTCTCGGTGAACCGGGCCACCCCGGCGGAGACGGTGTCGCTGCTGCAGCCGCTGGTGCTGCCCACCGGGCCGGCGAAGCAGCTCGACCTCCTGTGCTCCGCCGGGCACGGTCGCGGTGACCGAGACGTTCTTCAGGGTCGCCTTCCAGTCGAAGCCGGTGGCGTCCCAGTAGAACTCGTCGTAGGAGCCCGAGGACCGCATCGCCCCGCGGACCTGGTAGCTGATCACGTAGGTGGCGGTGTCCTCGTCGACGGTCTCGTCGGGGTCGCCGATCCGGAGCCGCAGCTGCTCCTCCCGGCCGTCCTTGGTCTCGTCGGTGCGCGAGCTGAACTGCGTGGCCACGCCCGGGGTCGGGCTGCTGACGGTGATGTTGTCGATGGTGTAGACGGCGTCCTGCTGGTCGTCGTACGGCTCGCGGGTGACGAAGTAGCGCTCGATGCCGTGCCGGCCCGAGTCGCTGCCGAACCGGTAGACGATCGTCTCCTCTGCCTGCAGCACCCCGTCGGGCTGCATCGTGTACGCGATGGTGTAGGCGTCGATCTGGTCGCCGGCCGCCCAGGCCGACGTCGGGGGCGACGGCCAGGATGCCCAACCCGGCGGCGACGGCGAACAGCAGCGCCAGCCAGCCGGCGGCCGGCCGGCACGGCCCTACTCACCGCGGGTGCGCGCGGCCAGCGCCCGCTCGGCCTCGCGGCGCGCCTCACGCTCGGCCAGGGTGTGCCGCTTGTCGTATTCCCGCTTGCCGGTGGCCACCGCCAGCTCGACCTTGGCGTAGCCGTCGACGAAGTACAGCGCCAGCGGCACCAGGGTGCTGCCCTTGGTGTCCAGCTCGCGGGCGATCTTGTCGATCTCGCGCCGGTGCAGCAGCAGCTTGCGGGTCCGGCGGGCCGTGTGGTTGGTCCAAGTGCCGTGGCTGTACTCGGGGATGTGCGCCGCCCGCAGCCACACCTCCCCGTCGTCGACGGTGGCGAAGGCGTCGGCCAGGGTGGCCCGCCCCTCGCGCAGCGACTTCACCTCCGTGCCGCTCAGGCTGATCCCGGCCTCGTAGGTGTCGTGGATGTGGTAGTCGTGTCGCGCTTTGCGGTTCTGCGCCACCACCGTGCGGTCCCGAGCCGCTGTGCTGTCCTTCGCCATGGCCCCATCCTCCCCTGTTCCCGGCTCAGCCGCGGTGGGGGCCGACGGTCAGAACCAGGTCATCGGGTTCCGCAGCCGGCCGTCGAGCCAGACCATCAGGTGCAGGTGGCAGCCCGTGGACCAGCCCGTCGACCCGACGTAACCGATCACCTCGCCTTTGTCGACCCGGTCCCCGACGCTCACTGTGTAGCGGATGGCGTGGTTGTAGCCGGTGGTCACGTAGCGCCCGTCCACCGAGCCGTGGTCGATCATCAGGCGGTTGCCGTACGCGCTGTTGTAGTACCGCTCGGCCACCCGTCCCGAGTACGGCGCCCGCAGCACGCTACCGCAGGAGGCGCCGAAGTCGGTGCCGTCGTGCAGCTTCCAGTACCTCAGGATGGGGTGGAACCGCATCCCGTACGGGGAGGTGATCGAGGCCGGCACCGGATAGTCGAAGCCGTGGGCCGCACTGCCGCCCGAGCCGCCGGAGGAGCTGCTCCGAGGACGAGCTGGACTTGCTGCCCGAGTCGGCGTCCCGGCTCGCCTTGGCGGCCTTGCGGGACTCGCTGCGGGCCTCGGCGGCGAGCCGCTCGGCCCGCGCCCGATCCTTGCTGCGCTCCGCTTTGCGCGCGGCAATCCGGGCGGCTTCGGCTTTCCGGGCCGCGACCCGGGCCGCCTTCGCGGCGGCGATCCGCCGGGCGGCGGCCGCCTTGGCCGCGGCCGCGCGGCGAGCGGCCTCGGCCTTGGCCGCGGCGATCCGGGCCGCGATCCGCTGCTCCACCCTGGTCCGCTCCGCACTCAGCTGGGCGTACTGCTGCTTGTCGGCCGCCACCGCGTGGGCGGCCGCGGCCTGCTCGCCCCGACGCTGCTGCAGCAGGTCCGCCACCGCCGTGGCCTGGGCGGCGGCCCGGCGCTCCAGGGCAGCCGTGGCGTGCAGGTTCTCGGCCGCGGTCCTCCGGTCGGCGGCGATCTGCAGCTCGAGCGCCTGCTGTCGGGCCTTGGCGGCGGTCAGGACCCGCTGCGCCTCGGTGTAGCGGTCGAGCTGCGCCTTCGTGGTGTCGAACATGGTCGTCGACCACTGCAGCCGGGTTTGCAGGTCGGCCAGGGAGCTGCTCTCCACCAGCATCGCGATGGGCAGCAGGTTGGTCTGTTGCTGGTACTGGTCGCGGGCCATCCGGCCGGCCATCGCCTTCTCGGCGTCCAGCCGCCGCTGCCCCGCCACCACCGCGGCTTTCGCCGCGGCCAGGTCGCGCTGGGCCTGCGCGAGCTTCGCCGCCATCCGACGGTCCCTCAGCTGGGCGGCGGCGAGCTGGCGGCGGGTGGTGGCCAGGGCGGCCTGCGCGCTGGCGAGCTGGCCCTCGGTGCGGTTGACGACGGCCACGGCGCGGTTCAGCCCGGCTGAGGACTCGTTGAGCTCCTCGCGCTTCTGCGACAGCTGCTGGCGGACCTCGGCCCGGCGGTCGGTGAGCTTGTCGGCCGAGGCCACCGGGCTGAGCAGCCCGACCAGGAGCGTGCTGGACAAGCCGACCACGAGCACCCGGCCGGCCGTCCGCAGCAGGCCGCTCGACCGTCGGACGGTCGAGCACAGGCGACTCAGGTCGTGCTCGGCGAAGGGACCCTCGACCGGTCCTTCGCTGTCGCCCGGAACGTCCTCGCGGACGTAGGGAAGATCCGGAACCACAGCATCCCCATTCACATGTTGTCGGCCTCAAACACGCGGATTCGAGACCTCAAGGTGTGATTGAGGGTTAGTTCCGACGCTCACACCCGCAGGTACTTCCTGGTTGTTATCAGCGTCGGAATGATAGACAGAACGAGTCCGACGGCCGCAACCCCTGCCATGGCCCACAGGGTCTGGTTCCACCCGATCCAAGGTAAAGACTGAATAGAGACTTCAGCTTTACGCATGATGATGAAGTAAACTCCTGATGCGAGTGTGGCGCATGCGAGACCCGCTCCGACCAAAGCGGAGATGCACGGCCTCGAACAGGAACGGCAGCGTGATGTAGAGGTTGCTGGCCCCGACCAGCCGCATGATGCCGATCTCCCGACGTCGGGCGAAGGCCGCCAGCCGGATGGTGTTGCCGATCTGCAGCGCCGCGGCGAACAGCAGCAGCGTGGACGCGATGATGGTGCCCCACTGCAGCAGGTTCAGCCAGCTGAAGAACGGGTCGAGGTACTTGCGCAGGTCCTGGACGGCCTGGACCCCCTTCAGGCCGACCACCGAGCTGACCACACCCTCGTACTGCTCCGGGTTCTTCAGCTTGACCCGGAACGACTCCTGCATCTGGTCCACGGTGAGGGAGTCCTGGATCGGATTGCCCTCGTAGGCCTTCTGGAACTCCTGCCAGGCCTGCTGCTTGTCCTCGAAGTAGACGCCGGCGGGCGCCACCTCCGGGTTGGCCTCCAGGGTGGTCCGGATCAGGTCCTTCTGGGCCTGGGTGACGGCCTGGCCGGGCTCGCACTGCTCACCGCGGGTGTCAGGGGTGCACAAGAAGATGGAGATCTCGATCTTGTCGTACCAGCGCCCCTTCATCAGCTCCACCTGCTGGTTGGCCAGCAGGCCGGCGCCGAACAGCGACAGCGAGACCCACATGGTCATGATGACGGCCAGCGTCATGGTCAGGTTCTGGCGCAGCCCGCTGAAGGTCTCGGAGAGGATGTGGCGGAAACGCATCAGTCGATGTCCTCGGTGCTGTCGGTGCGGTTCGGGCTCTGCTCGGTCCCGGTCACTGGTACCCGTAGACGCCGCGACTCTGGTCGCGGACCACCTCGCCGTCGTCGAGCTCGATCACCCGCTTGCGCATCTGGTCGACGATGGTGGAGTCGTGCGTGGCCATCAGCACGGTGGTGTCGGACTTGTTGATCCGGTCGAGCAGCTTCATGATGCCGACGCTGGTCGCCGGGTCCAGGTTGCCGGTGGGCTCGTCGGCGATCAGGATCATCGGCCGGTTGACGAACGCGCGGGCGATCGCCACCCGCTGCTGCTCACCGCCGGAGAGCTCTTCCGGCAACCGGCCGCCCTTGCCGTCCAGGCCGACCAGGTCGAGGACCTCCGGCACCACGCGCTTGATGGCCGCGGCGGGCTTGCCGATCACCTGCAGCGCGAAGGCGACGTTCTCGGTGACCGTCTTGTTGGGCAGCAGCCGGAAGTCCTGGAACACGGTGCCGATCTGGCGGCGCATGCCGGGGATCTTCCAGCTGTGCAGCCGGTTCAGCTCCCGGCCGGCGACGAAGACCTTGCCTCGGGTGGCGCGCTGCTCCCGCAGGATCAGCCGGAGGAAGGTCGACTTGCCCGAGCCCGAGGCGCCGACCAGGAAGACGAACTCGCCCTTCTCGATCTGCACGTCGACGTCGGACAGCGCCGCACGACGCTGGCCGTCGTAGACCTTGGTCACGTTCTCGAATCGGATCATGTCGCGTGCCCCGGCCCGGTAGACGTCAGAGATGGGCAGCCGAACAGGGCTGCCCCGCGGTAGGCCACGACCGAGTGTAGGTGACCTGGACAGCGATCCCGGGCTCCGCGAACGGGGCGCGCGTGGCGGCCGGCGGGCCGCCCGATCAGCCGGCGGCCGCGGCCTCGCTGGTGCGCCGCCAGCGGATCCCGGACTCGATGAAGCCGTCCAGCTCGCCGTCGAACACGGCGTCGGGGCTGGAGGTCTCGTAGTCGGTCCGCAGGTCCTTGACCATCTGGTAGGGGTGCAGCACGTAGGACCGCATCTGCGACCCCCAGCTGTTGCCGCCGTCGCCCTTGAGCGCGTTCATCTCCGCCTCGCGGTCCTGCCGGGCCCGCTCCAGCAGCCGGGACTGGAGCACCCGGAGCGCCGCAGCCTTGTTCTGCAGCTGCGACTTCTCGTTCTGGCAGGACACCACGATGCCGGTCGGCAGGTGGGTGATCCGGACCGCGGAGTCGGTGGTGTTGACGCTCTGACCGCCCGGGCCAGACGAGCGGAAGACGTCGATCCGCAGATCGGCCTCGGGCAGGTCGATGTGGTCGGCTTCCTCGGTCACCGGCAGCACCTCGACGCCGGCGAAGGAGGTCTGCCGGCGGCCCTGGTTGTCGAACGGGGAGATCCGGACCAGCCGGTGGGTGCCCTGCTCGACCGACAACGTCCCGTACGCGAACGGCGCCCGCACCTGGAAGGTGGCGGACTTGATCCCCGCCTCCTCCGCGTAGGAGGTGTCGTAGACCTCGGTGGGGTAGTGGTGGCGCTCGGCCCACCGCAGGTACATGCGCAGCAGCATCGCCGCGAAGTCCGCCGCGTCGACCCCACCGGCCTCGGAGCGGATGGTGACCAGGGCCTCCCGGGCGTCGTACTCCCCGGACAGCAGCGTGCGGACCTCGAGCACCTCCACCGAAGACTGCAGCGCCGCCAGCTCCCGCTCCGCCTCCACGAAGCTCGCGGCGTCGGCCTCCTCGGTCGCCAGCTCGACCAGGATGGCGAGGTCGTCCAGCCGGGAGCGCAGCTCGGTGACCCGGTCGACCTCGGACTGCAGGCTCGACAGCCGGGAGGTGACCCGCTGGGCGTTCTCCGGGTCGCCCCACAGGTCAGGCGCCGCGACCTCCTCGGCGAGCTCGGCGAGCTCGGCCCGCTTGCGCTCGGGGTCGATCACCTTCTCGATGGACGTCAGCGCGGAGTCGAGCGATGCCAGCGATGCAGGAAAGTCGGGACCAGCCACGAGGATCCACTCTAGCGGTGCCCGAACACCCGGGCCGGGCTCGCACTAGGCTCGGTCGGACTCCACCGAGCCCGAGCGGCCGGCGCTGGCCCGGCTCGCGACGAGGTGGCGCGACGAGGGGGACGAGACGAGGTGGAGATGACCGACGAGGTGCTCGCCGTCGACATCGGCGGGACGAAGATGGCGGTCGCCCGGGTCCGCCGCGACGGCGCCGTACTGGCCGAGCAGGTGCGCCCGACCGGGACCGAGCCGGACGCCGACGCGGTGTTCGCCGGACTGGCCGAGGCGCTGGCGACGATCGGCACGGAGCTGCCCGCCGACGACGCACCGGTCCGGGTCGGGATCAGCTCGGCGGGACCGATCGACGGTCCGGCCGGCACCGTCTCCCCGGTCAACATCCACGCGTGGCGGCGCTTCCCGCTGGTGGACCGGGTCCGCGCAGTGGTCGAGCAGACCACCGGCCGGGCCGCCTCGGTCGGGCTGGCCGGCGACGCCCACTGCATCGCGCTCGGCGAGTACTGGCTGGGGGCCGGACGTGACGTCCGCAGCATGATCGGGATGGTGCTGTCCACCGGCGTGGGCGGCGGCGCGGTGATCGAGGACGAGCTGTACTCCGGCACGTCCGGGAACGGGGTCTTCTTCGGGCACACCAGCGTGAACGCCTGGGGCCCGCGGTGCGTCTGCGGCGCCCCGGGCTGCGTCGAGCTGTACGCCCGCGGCCCCGCCCTGGTGGCCGCGGCGAAGGCGGCCGGCTGGCTGGGCGGCGACGACGCGCGGGACCTGACCGCAGACGCCCGCGCCGGCGACGAGATCGCGCTGGCCAGCATCGACTACGGCATGCGGGCGCTGGCCGCCGGTATCGCGGCCACCGCGATCACCCTCGACGTCTCGGTGGTGGTGATGGGCGGCGGCGTGTCCAAGGCCGGGGAGGTCGTGTTCGGGCCACTGCGCCGGCATCTGCGCGACTTCACCACGCTCGACTTCGTCGCCGATCTGCAGCTGCGCCCCGCCGAGCTGGAGAACGGCGGGCTACTGGGCGCCGCCGCTCTCGCGTTCCGCCAGGGCGTCGACCGGGCCCCGGCGGCGGTCAGGCCGGGCTGAGCACCCCGCCGGCCAGCCGGTAGATCGCATCACCCAGGCCGGTGTCGGCGGCCTCGTCGTGGGTGACCAGCAGCGTCGTGGTGCCCCACACGCGAAGGGCCGCCGCCAGGTCGGTGCGCAGGGCCCGGCGGGCGCCGGCGTCCAAGGAGAAGAACGGCTCGTCGAGCAGCAGCAGCTCCGGCCGGGCGATCAGCCCGCGGGCCAGGGCGACCCGCTGCCGCTCCCCCGCCGAGAGCTCGTGGGGACGGCGGTCGGCGACCGCATCGGGCAGGCGGAGCAGGTCGAACAGGGCCGCGACCCGCGCAGCACCGGGGCGGCTGCTGCGCTCCCGGCGGGGCATGACCAGGGCGATGTTGGCCCCCGCGTTGTGCTCCGGCAGCAGACCGCCACCCTGGGGCACCATGGCGACCCCCCGCTTCTCGGGCGGCAGGTCGACCCGGTCATCGCTGAGCACCCGGCCGCCGAGCCGGATCGCACCGGCGTCGGGGGGCTCGTCCCCGCTGACCAGCCGGAGCAGCGTGGTCTTGCCGCACCCGGAGGCTCCGGTGATCACGGCCAGCGCGCCGGACGGCACGGTGAGGTCGATTCCGGACAGCACGACCGCACCGGCGAACGCCTTGGTCAGCCCCGTGATCTCCAGCCGACTGCTCATCGGCGTCGCGGCGGGATCAGACGAGCGACTCCTCGGCCGTCAGCTCCTCGATCCGGACGAACTGGTCCTCGCCGCGGTCCCGGCGCGGTGGCCAGTCGTGGACCCAGATCACCACGAACGCGGCCAGGGAACAGGTCAGGGCCAGCACCGGACCTCCGGTGAACAGCCAGACCCCGACCAGGCCCAGCGCGCACAGGGCCAGCACGGTCAGACCCGCCGTCGCCGTCAGGTGTCCGTGCCGCGCCCGCCAGGCGCTGTACGCCACCCAGGGCAACATGGCCAGCAGGATGAAGGCCCAGGCGAAGCTGGACACGAGGCCCGCTCCGGTCACCAGGCGGATCATGGCGATCATGCCGACCAGGCCGGTCAGACCGCCGAGCAGGAGGGTGAGGGTCTTGCTCACTGCCGGTCTCCTCGCTGTCGGCGTGGGGCGCGATCGCGCCTGGGTCAAACGTAGCCCAGGAAGGCCTGCAGACGATGGAGCTCGGCCACGTCGTCGCGGAATCCGTCCGCTCCCTGCAGATCGGGGTTGTGGTCCCGGGAGGTGATCAGGTGCCCGATGATCGTGACGATCGCGCAGCTGCTCGTGAGCGGAGGACTCCTGCCACCGGGCATGACGGTGCCGGGGGCGGCCTGCATCTCGAGCGCGCCCTCGATGTCGAGGTCGGCGTTGGACTCCCAGGCACCGATCAGCATCGCGCGGTGCGCGCCAGGGACTCCTCCAGGACGGTCTGCTCGTCGTCAGGCACGATCCAGACGGTCAGCCCGGCCGGGCGCTCCGGTCGGCGGACTGGCGGGCGGCGGGGGCCGCCACTAGGCTGGGCCGCTGCCTGCCGCGGTGGCGGCGGGAGCATAGCTCAGCTGGTCAGAGCGCCTGCCTTACAAGCAGGAGGTCGGGGGTTCGAGCCCCTCTGCTCCCACCTGGGCCGGCTCTGGCGCCGGCGGTACGAGGCCTCAGCGCTCGAGCCCGGCCGGACCCGGCGGCGCGGGGGCGGTCGTTCGAGTCCCTCGGCTCCCAGGCTCAGGCGGCGCGCAGCGCACGCAGGTGCGCCGCGATGTCGCGGGCCTGCCCGATCTGGTGGACCACCCGCCAGGTGATCCGACCGTCCGGGTCGAGGACGAAGGATCCGCGCAGGGAGCAGCCCGCGGTGGTGTCGAAGACGCCGTACGCCTGGGCGATGGCCCCGTGCGGCCAGTGGTCGGTGAGCAGGTCGAACCCCAGCCCCTCGGTCTCGGCGTACACCCGCAGGGAGAACATGGCGTCGCAGGAGATGGCGACCACCCGGGCGCCGACGTCGGTGAAGGCGCCGAGGTTGTCCCGAAGGGTGCACAGCTCACCGGTGCAGATGCCGCTGAACGCCCACGGGTAGAACACCAGCACCGCCGGCGTCCCGCGCAGGTCGGCCAGCCCGACCGTCTCCCCGTGCTGGTTCCGCGTGCTGAAGTCCGGCGCCAGCGCGCCGACCGCCGGTACGGTCACCGGCGCGCCGTCCGCGGCGGGACCAGCTTGTGCGCCGCCCAGTCCGCCGACACCGACGCCCCGTTGGTCAGCGAGAGCCCGGCGGTGACCGCCGCCTCGGCGATGTCGGCCGCGTCGACGTACCCACCGCGGCCCACCTTGGGCGTCAGCAGCCAGATCTTGCCGGTGCCGGTCAGGTCGGTCTTGGCCTCCACCAGCCCGTCGACCAGGTCGCCGTCGTCATCGCGCCACCACAGCAGCACCACGTCGACGGCCTCCATGGCCTCCTCGACGAGCTCGCCGTCGATGGTGTCCTCGACCTCGATCCGCAGGTCGTCGTCGACGTCGTTGTCCCAGCCGATCTCCTGGACCACCAGACCGCGTCCGAGGCCGAGCTTGACGCCCACCGAGGACTGCTGCTCGGGGGGTCCCGCTGCCGCACTCACGCTGATCCTCCGCTCCATCACTTCCCGGCCGATGCTGACTCCTCGATCCGGGCGGACTGTGGAGGAAAGCCTGCCAGAGGCACCGTCCGCACGGAACCCCGGGCCGCGGGCGAGGGTGCGTACCGAGCCGACGGCGCGCGCCGCCGCATCCGGCTCACGTGCCGGTGACGCTGCGCAGCGCCGCCGCCATCTCCGACACCGACCGGGCGTTGCCCGCCACCTGCCAGTCGTTGCCGTCGTGGCTGACCACCTCGGCCACCCCCCCGGCGCCCAGCACGAGCGCCGCCCCGGGGTACCAGTCCCACGGGTTGAGGTTGGCCTGCAGGAAGACGCCGAGCCGCCCGGTCGCGACCCCGGCCAGGTCGACCGAGGCCGAGCCCAGCATCCGGACGGTGGCCGCCGCGGACACGGCGTTGCGCCAGGTGCCGACCCGCGCGGTGTCGGTCAGGTGCCGGGGGTGGAAGTAGGTGGCCACCGAGACGTCGGCGAGCGCCTGGTCCGCCAGCCGCGGCACCGGTCGGCCGTTCAGGGTGGTCGGGACCGCGCGACCGCCGACCCAGAGCTGGTCCACCGCCGGGTAGTACACCGAGCCGAGCAACGGACCCTCGGCGTCGACCAGGCCGACCGCCGAGCACCAGTACGGCACCCCGGACAGGAAGTTGTACGTGCCGTCGACCGGGTCGATGTACCAGGTCCGCTCCCCCGGGCTCGCCGCGCCCTCCTCACCGACCAGCCCGTCGTCGGGTCGCTCGGACCGGAGCCGGGCGGCGACCAGGTCCTCGGCCGCATGGTCCGCGTCGGAGACCACGTCGGAGACCGAGGTCTTGTACTGGGTGTCCAGGCCGTCGGCCAGCATCCGGGCCGCGAGGGTGCCCGCCTCCCGGACCAGATCGGCAGCCAGTGTCGCGTCGTCCACGATCACGACCCTAGTGCCGCCCCGCGGGGTGGCCGCACCAGGCCAGCAGGCGCTCGAGCGGCCAGGTGTTGATCACCCGGTCCGGGTCCAGCCCGAGGCTCTCCGCCCGCTGGCAGCCGTAGATCACGAACTCCAGCTGGCCGGGCGCATGCGCGTCGGTGTCGATGGAGAACAGGCAGCCCATCTCGATGGCCAGCCGCAGCAGGTCGGTGGGCGGGTCGCGCCGCTCGGGCCGGGAGTTGATCTCCACCGCGACGTCGAAGGTCCGGCAGGCCTCGAACACCACCTCGGCGTCGAACACCGAGGGGGGCCGGAGGCCGCGCTCGCCTTCGATCAGGCGGCCGGTGCAGTGGCCGAGGACGTTGGTACGGGGGTTGGCCACCGCGCCGACCATCCGGTGGGTCATGGTCTCGGAGTCCGAGCGGAGCTTGGAGTGCACGCTGGCCACCACCACGTCAAGCTCAGCGAGCAGGTCGTCGTCCTGGTCCAGGCCGCCGTCGTCGAGGACGTCCACCTCGATGCCCTTCAGCACCCGGAACGGAGCCAGCGCCCGGTTCAGGTCGTCGATCACCGCCAGCTGCTCGCGGAGCCGTTCCGCGGTGAGTCCGCGGGCCACCGTCAGCCGCGGCGAGTGGTCGGTGATCGCGCAGTAGGCATGCCCGAGCGACCGGGCGGTGATCATCATCTCCTCCAGCGGACTGCCGCCGTCCGACCAGGTCGAGTGGCAGTGCAGGTCGCCCTTGATCAGCTCACGCAGCCCCAGCCCGCCCTCCACCAGCGGCGCCTTCTCGTCCCGGAGCCGCTGCAGGTACTCCGGGACGGCGCCGCTGACCGCTTGCGTGATCACCAGCGCCGTCTTGGGCCCGATGCCGGTGACCTTGCCCCAGCTGCGCTCCCGCTGATGATCATCGCGTTCGCTCCGATCCATCGCCTCCACCACGTCGGCGGCCTTGCGGTACGCCTTGACGCGGTGGGTGTCGGCCCGGGATCGCTCCAGCAGGAACCCGATCTCGCGCAGGGCGGTGACCGGGTTCACCGCCCCGCCCGCCGGGGCCGCGGCTTCAGCGGCACCGTGGGCATCGGCGGTGCTTCCATCACCCGCTCGTCGCGGCTGACCACCGGAGCGAACCGGGCGTCACGCCGCGCCCACGCCTCCCGGAACCCGACGATCTCGTCGTGGCTGCGTCCGATGAAGTTCCACCACATCAGGATCTCCTCGGCGAACGGCTCGCCCCCGACCAGCAGCAGGGTCGCCGGCTCTGCGGCGCGCAGCCGGACCTGGTCCCGGCCCCGGCCCAGGTAGACGAGCTGGTCGGTGGCGGCCGCGGCGTCGGCCACCTCGACCCGGCCCGCGACCACGAACACGCCGTACTCGTAGGACGGGTCGAGCTCCAGGGCCACGTCGGCGGCCGGGTCCAGGTCGAGCTGGGCACCGCACAGCGGGGTGAAGGTCTCGGCCGGGGAGGTCATGCCCGCCACCGTGCCCAGCAGCACGACCGCGCGCAGCCCGGCGCGGCGCACCGAGGGCAGCTCGCGGTACGAGCTGAACCGCGGCGCGACGTCGCGGGCCGCCCCGGGCAGCGCCACCCACAGCTGCAGCCCGTGCAGGCGGTCCGGCTTGTCCGCCGGGGAGAGCTCCGAGTGCACGATCCCGTGCCCGGCCGTCATCAGGTGCAGCTCACCGGGCCGCACCACCACCTGCGACCCCAGCCCGTCGCGGTGCTCGATGGCCCCCGCCAGCAGCCAGCTGACGGTCTGCAGCCCGGTGTGGGGATGCGCCCAGACCTGCATGCCGGGGCCGGTGCTGACGTCCTCCGGCCCGTAGTGGTCCAAGAAGCACCAGGCGCCGATCATCCGGAGGTCGCGGTCCGGCAGGGCCCGCGCCACCTGGGTGGTCTTGCCCAGCCACACCTTCCGGGCGCTGAGCAGCAGCTGCTCCGGCCCGGATCCGGCCGCCGTCCGGCAGACGTACTCCTCGGGTCGGGTCGCCAGGTCGCTCACGGATGCCTCCTCGTCGCGGGCCGGGTGCCGCGCTGGACCGGAGCGCGGTGGTGCCCAGGAGAGCACCGGCCGGCCGTCCGCGCCGCACTACGCTCAGCCTATGGCGGCCACGGCACGGGGGATCACGAGATCCCGGTTGCCGTCGGCCAAGACTCGCGCCGGCATCGCCAAGCGCCTCGGTGCCCAGACCAGTGCCGTGACGACCGCCACCGTCGCGGAGATGGAGGCCCGGTACGGCTGGTTCCGCCGGCTGGACGCCGAGCACCGCTCCTGGATCACCCTGGTGGCCCGGGCCGGCATCGACGGCTTCGTGACCTGGTTCGCCGACCCCGACCCGCAGGGACCTTCCACCTCCGACGTGTTCGGCTCCGCCCCCCGGGAGCTGGCCCGCAAGATCTCCCTGCACCAGACCGTGGAGCTGGTCCGGACCACGATCGAGGTGGTCGAGACCCAGATCGACGAGGTGATGCCCAAGGCCGACCGGGCGGTGCTGCACGCCGCCATCGTCCAGTACTCCCGGGAGGTCGCGTTCAGCGCGGCCGAGATCTACGCCCGGGCCGCCGAGCTGCGCGGCGCGTGGGACGCCCGGCTGGAGGCCCTGGTGGTGGACGCGGTGCTGCGCGGTGAGACCGACGAGACGGTGCTGTCCCGGGCGTCGACCCTGGGCTGGCGCTCGAGCGCGACCGTGGTGGTGGTGGTCGGCGCCGCGCCGGAGGAGGATCCCAACGCCGAGCTGGAGGCCATCCGGCACAGCGCCGCGATCGCCGGGATCGACATGCTGGGGGCGGTCCAGGGCGACCGGCTGGTGGTCGTGCTCGGCGGCTCCGAGCTCAGCTCGCCCCAGTGGGCCCTGGGCATGGTCAGCCGCTTCGTCCGGTGCTTCGCGCCCGGCCCGGTCGTGGTCGGCCCCCCGGTCGAGCACCTGATGGACGCAGCCGCCAGCACCCGCGCGGCGCTGTCCGGCTACCGCGCGGCCCAGGGGTGGCCGGAGGCGCCCCGACCGGTCAGCTCCCACGACCTGCTGCCGGAGCGGGCCCTGGCCGGTGACGGGCACGCCCGCCGGGCGCTGGCTCGCGAGCTGTACGACCCGGTTCGGGCGGCCGGCGGGGGGCTGCTGGAGACCCTCGTCACCTTCTTGGACACGGGGTCCTCGGTCGAGGCCACCGCCCGGCTGCTGTTCGTTCACGCCAACACCGTCCGCTACCGGCTGCGCCGCATCCACGAGGTCAGCGGGTACAGCCCGACCGACGCGCGCGACGCCTACGCGCTGCGGCTCGCGCTGACCCTGGGGCGGCTGCTCCAGCGGCGCGGTGAGGACGACGACGCCGAGATCGTCCGCCGCACCCGCTAGCCCGGTCCGGACAGCCGGATCGGCGGGTTTGTAGGGATCTGACAACGGATTGGTCCGGAATTCGTCGTGTCTTCGCGCGACGCGCCCTGCGAGGTCACGAAATAGTAAAGGCGTGCTCGCCGTCGTCGCCCCCGGCCAGGGAGCCCAGACTCCCGGTTTCCTGACCCCCTGGTTGAGCGAACAGACGTTCGCCGACCGGCTGACCTGGCTGTCCGCCGTCGCGGCCATGGACCTGCGCCACTACGGCACCGAGGCCGACGCCGACGCCATCCGCGACACGGCGGTCGCCCAGCCCCTGCTGGTGGCCTCGGGCCTGCTGGCCGCCCTGGAGCTGTTCCCGCACCCGGCGGACGCGTTCCCGTTCATCGGGGTGGCCGCCGGGCACTCGGTCGGCGAGATCACCGCCGCGGCCGGCGTGGGGGTGCTGTCGGCCGAACAGGCGATGGTCTTCGTCCGGGAGCGGGGTCGTTCGATGGCGGCCGCCAGCGCGGTCTCCCCGACGTCGATGACCGCGGTGGTGGGGGGCAAGGCCGAGGAGGTGCTGGCCGCGATCCAGGCCCAGGGCCTGACCGCCGCCAACAACAACGGCAGCGGGCAGATCGTCGCCGCCGGCACCACCGAGCAGCTCGCCGCCTTCGCGGACGCCCCGCCGGCCCGGGCCCGTCTGGTGCCGCTGAGCGTCGCCGGCGCCTTCCACACCGTGCACATGGCTCCCGCGGTGGACGAGCTGGCCCGGCTGGCGCGGTCCATCTCGACCCACGACCCGCGCACCCGGCTGCTCTCCAACGCCGACGGCCAGGTCGTCCACGACGGCCGGGACGTGCTCCGCCGCCTGGTCGGCCAGGTCGCCTCGCCGGTCCGCTGGGACCTGTGCATGGCGGCGATGGCCGATCTCGGTGTGACCGGCCTGCTGGAGATGCCACCGGCCGGCACCCTGACCGGGATCGCGAAGCGGAATCTCAAGGGGGTGGAGCTGTTCGCGCTGAACACCCCCGACCAGCTGCCCGAGGCGATGACCTTCGTGCACCAGCACGGCGGGTCGGCGGCGTCCGCGTCGCCGATCGCCGGCAACCCGACCTGGCGGCTGGTGGTGTCGCCCGGCAAGGGCCAGTTCCGGCGTACCGAGGACGTCGACACCGACACCGTGCTCCCGGCCAACAGCACGGTCGGGACCGTGACGAACCTCCGCGACGAGATCCCGGTGAACGCCCCGCACGGGGGCATCGTGGTCGAGTGGCTGGTCGAGAACGGCGACCCGGTCGCCCCCGGCCAGGCCCTGCTGCGTCTGCACCCCACGGTGGAGAGCGCGGACGCGACCGAGGTCACTCGATGAGCCCGATCACCCGGACGAGTCCGATGAGCGGCCCCCGGTGAGCCTGTCGGTCTCGGTCGGCAGCCGGTACTCCGCCGTCCTCGGCATCGGCGGATACCGGCCGCGCCGCGTGGTGGACAACGCCGAGGTCTGCACCATGATCGACTCCACCGACGAGTGGATCCGGACCCGGTCCGGGATCGTCGAGCGACGGTGGGCCTCCCCCGACGAGACCGTGCCGATGATGGCGGTGGCGGCGGCCCGGGTCGCCGTCCAGCGCGCCGGCCTGGACGTCGCCCAGATCGACGCGGTGATCGTGTCGACGGTCACCCACCTGCACCAGACGCCCGCGGCGGCCGCCATCATCGCGGCCGAGCTGGGCGCCGTCGGTGCGGCGGCGTTCGACATCTCCGCGGCCTGCGCGGGCTTCTGCTACGGCATCGCGATGGCGGACTCCTTCGTCCGGACCGGCACCGCCGGGTACGTGCTGGTGATCGGGGTGGAGCGGCTCACCGACATGACCGACAAGCATGACCGGTCGACGGCGTTCATCTTCGCCGACGGCGCCGGTGCCGCCGTGGTCGGACCCAGCGCGACGCCCGGGATCGGCCCGGTGGTCTGGGGTTCCGACGGCGAGCAGGCGGGTCTGATCCGGCAGACCGAGTCCTGGTTCGACGCGATGGCCGCGGACGTGCCGCGCTGGCCGATGCTGCGGATGGAGGGCAACCCCGTCTTCAAATGGGCCTCCTACACCATGGCCAAGGTCGCCGCCGAGGCGCTGGACCGGGCGGGGGTCGCGGCCGACGAGCTCGACGTGTTCGTCCCGCACCAGGCCAACATGCGGATCACCGACGCGATGCTGCGGGCCCTGCGGCTGCCGGACTCGGTGGTGGTGGGCCGCGACATCGCCCGGCAGGGGAACACCTCGGCCGCCTCCGTCCCGTTGGCCATCGAGGCCCTGCTCGATTCGGGTGAGGCCCACCGTGGACAGACGTGTCTGATCATCGGCTTCGGCGCCGGTTTGGTGTATGCAGGGCAGGTGATCGTCCTGCCGTGACCTGACAGCCACCGCACGGCTGACCTCCACGTATCGACCCGTACCTCCCGTACACCCGTTTCCGCAGAAGGAGCACGACATGCCCACCACCGAAGAAGTCCGCAGCGACCTGGCCGAGATCGTCAACGAGGTGGCCGGTGTGCCCACCGACGACGTCCAGCTGGACAAGTCGTTCACCGATGACCTGGATGTCGACTCGCTGTCGATGGTCGAGATCATCTACGCCGCCGAGGAGAAGTTCGGCGTCAGCATCCCCGACGAGGAGGCCAAGAACCTCAAGACCGTCGGTGATGCGGTTGCCTACATCGAGCGCGCCGCCTCCTGAGCCGTCCCGCCCGGTCGGCCGTCGCCCCGCGGCGCTCGACCGGGCGGAGTCCTCGACATCCCTGATCCAGAAGAGTTCGGAGTTCGAAGCCATGAGTCGGATCCCCATCGTCGTCACCGGCCTCGGAGCCACCACCCCCCTCGGCGGGGACGTGGCCACGACCTGGGACGGCCTGCTCGCCGGTCGTTCCGGGGTGTCGAGGATCGAGCAGGACTGGGCCGAGGACCTGTCGGTCAAGATCGCCGCCTTCGCGGCCGTCGAGCCCGGCGAGGTGCTGGAGCGGGTCGAGGCGCGCCGCCTCGACCGGTCGGCCCAGCTGGGCCTGATCGCGGCCAACCAGGCCTGGAAGGACGCCGGGTTCGGCCTCAAGGAGGACAACCCCGTCGACCGTGAGCGGCTAGGGGTGGCCATCGCCACCGGCATCGGCGGGCTGAACACGCTGCTCGGCAACTGGGACATCCAGCAGGCCAAGGGCGCCCGTCGGGTCAGCCCGCTCGCCATCCCGATGCTGATGGCCAACGCCACGGCCGCCAACGTGAGCCTGCGGATCGGCGCCCAGGCCGGGGTGCACACCCCGGTGTCAGCCTGCGCCTCGAGCAATGAGGCCATCTCCTTGGGCGTGGACATGATCAGGCTGGGTCGCGCCGACGTGGTGGTGGTCGGCGGCACGGAGAGCGTGATCCATCCGATGCCGATCGCCTGCTTTGCCCAGATGCAGGCGATGAGCCGCCGCAACGACGACCCGGAGGGGGCGTCGCGTCCCTGGGACGTCGGCCGGGACGGCTTCGTGCTCGGCGAGGGGGCCGCGATCTTCGTCATCGAGACCCTGGACCACGCCCGCGCCCGCGGCGCCCGCATCTACGGGGAGCTGGCCGGCGCCGGGATCACCGCGGACGCGCACGACATGGTGCAGCCGGACCCGAGCGGGCGCAGCCAGGCCCGGGCGATGAGCAACGCCCTGCGGGAGTCGGAGCTGAGCGCGGTGGACATCAAGCACGTCAACGCGCACGCCACCTCCACCCCCCAGGGGGACGTGACCGAGGCCGGCTCGATCCGGATGGCGCTGGGTGAGAACACGGAGGCGGTCGTGACCGGGACCAAGTCCATGACCGGTCACCTGCTGGGCGGGGCCGGGGCGCTGGAGTCCCTGGCCACGCTGCTGGCCATCCGGGAGCGGATGGTGCCGCCCACCATCAACCTCACCGACCCCGAGCCCGGTCTCGGGATCGACATCGCCACGGAGGTCCGCAAACTGCCCGACGGCGACATCGCCGGAATCAACAACTCGTTCGGGTTCGGCGGGCACAACGTCGCCGTGGCGTTCACCAACCAGTACGCCACCGGAGCCTGAGGTGAGGACCCGGCAGCGCGACCACCGGCCCGACCGGCGAGGTCGGTCGTGACCCTGACCGCGCCGCAGCCGACCGCCACCGCTCCCCCGCGGGCCAGGCTCCCTCGAGACGCGGACCCGCGGAACCCGAACCACCGCCTGCGGGCGCTGCTGGACGAGGGCTCGGTCCAGCTGATCACGGCGGACGACGACTCGGGCATGCTCGCCGCCGTCGGCACCGTGAACGGCTGTCGGGTGGTCGCGTTCTGCTCCGACGCCACGGTGATGGGCGGGGCCATGGGGGTGCAGGGCTGCGACGTGGTGGTCCGCGCCTATGAGCGGGCGATGGCGGACCGGGTGCCGATCATCGGTATCTGGCACTCCGGCGGCGCCCGACTGGCCGAGGGGGTGCTCTCGCTGCACGCCGTGGGCCGGGTCTTCCACGCCATGACCCAGGCCTCCGGCCAGGTGCCGCAGATCTCGCTGGTGCTGGGGTTCGCGGCCGGCGGCGCCGCGTACGGGCCCGCCCTGACCGACATCGTGATCTTGGCGCCGGAGGGTCGGATCTTCGTCACCGGGCCGGACGTGGTGCGCTCGGTCACCGGTGAGGACGTGGACATGCTGCGGCTCGGCGGTCCCGACACCCACGGCCGCCGCTCCGGCGTCGTGCATCTGGTCGCCGACGACGAGGCGGACGCCCTCCGGCAGGGCCGGCGGCTGACCACGCTGCTGGGCAGCCAGGCCGCCATCTCCGACCACGTTCCCGACGCCGACCTGGCCTCGCTGCTGCCCGAGTCCCCCCGCCGCGCGTACGACGTGCACCCCCTGGTCCACGGTGTGCTCGACGACGGGTCGGTGGTCGAGCTGCACGCCCGCTGGGCGCCGAACGTCACCGTGGCGCTGGGCCGCCTCGGCGGCCGGACCGTCGGGGTGGTCGCCAACAACCCGCTCCGGCTCGGTGGCTGCCTGGACTCCCTCAGCGCGGAGAAGGCCGCCCGGTTCGTGCGGATGTGCGACGCCTTCGGCGTCCCGCTGGTGGTGATCGTCGACGTGCCCGGCTACCTGCCGGGGGTCGGGCAGGAGTGGGACGGGGTGGTGCGTCGCGGCGCCAAGCTGCTGCACGCCTTCGGCGAGGCCGTGGTTCCGCGCGTCACGCTGGTCACCCGCAAGGCCTACGGCGGCGCGTACATCGCCATGAACGCCCGCTCCCTCGGCGCCACCAAGGTGTTCGCCTGGCCGGGGGCCGAGGTGGCAGTGATGGGCCCGATCGCCGCCGTGCGGATTCTGCACCGCCGCAAGCTGGCCGAGGTCGCCGACGACGTCCGGCCCCAGGTCGAGGCGGAGCTGGCCGCCGAACACGAGCTGATCGCCGGTGGGGTGGAGAAGGCAGTCGAGATCGGCGTGGTCGACGAGATCGTCGCGCCGTCGGCCACCCGCTCGGCGCTGGCCCGGGCCATCCGCGAGCACGACGCCGGCGTCCGCGGCGCGCACACGAACATCCCCCTCTGAGCCGCGCCGTCCCCGGATGCGGGGTCAGCGGCCGACGGCGTAGCCCTGCTGCCCGCGGGGGTTCGCGGCGGCGGCCAGCATCCTGGTCGACGGGTTGTACCGGACGGCGGAGATCCGGCCGAGCGACCAGCCGTCGACGACCTGCACCCGGTGGCCGCGGCCACGCAGGTCCGCTACCACCGGCGCCGGCATCCGCGCCTCCACGACCAACCGGGCCGGATCCCAGGTCCGCGGCTCGAACGAGGAGATCAGCGACGCGCTGTGCCAGCTGGGCCGTTCGATGGCCGGTCTGCAGGCTGTCCCCGCCGAGCACGTGGTGCAGCCAGAAGACCAGCGGCCACTGCTCCTGCTGGTCGCCGCCGGGGGTGCCGAACGCGGTCACGACCCCGTCCGGCGCGACCGTGAGACTGGGCGTCAGGGTGGTGCGAGGGCGCCGACCGGGGCTGAGGGAGCTGGGTAGGCCGGGCTCGAGCCAGGTCATCTGCAGTCGGGTCCCCAGGCAGAACCCGAGGCCGGGCACGGTCGGCGATGACTGCAACCAGCCACCGCTGGGGGTGGCCGAGACGACGTTGCCCCACCGGTCTCCGACGTCCAGGTGGCAGGTGTCACCCCGCCCGCCGCCCAGGGTCGGCTGGCTACCGCCGAACGTCGGCTCCCCGCCCCGTTCCATGGCCGGGGTGTCGGGCAGCGTGGGCAGCCGGGCCGGGCGGCCGGGCAGGTCAGCGGGACGCAGCTCGTGGCTGGCGTCCGCCCCGAGCAGCCGGCGCCGCGCGGTGAGCACGTCCGGGGTGAGCAGGAGGGCGGGGTCCGGGGCGTCCGGGGCGTCGCCGAGCCAGGCGTCCCGGTCGGCGAATGCCAGCTTCATGGCCTCGACCACCGCGTGGATCTGCCCGGCGTCGGTCCCGGTCCAGCGGTCACCGAGCAGTGGGTCCAGCAGCTGCAGGGTCTCCGCCAGCACCGGTCCCTGAGACCAGCCGGCGCATTTGTGCACCCGGTGGCCGCGCCAGGTGGTGGCGAAGGTCGGCTCGTACCCCGGTCGCCAGCCCGCCAGGTCGCCAGCCGTGATCACCCCGGCGTGCCAGTGCCCCGTGCCGTCCAGCACCGGACGGTGGACGAAGTCCTCGACCGCCTCGGCCACGAAGCCGGCCGACCACTGCCGCAGCGCGAAGTCGCAACGGGCCTCGCGGGAGCCGGAGCCGCTCAGCAGCCGGCGGAAGGTCTCGGCCAGCGCGGGGTTGCGGAACCGGCCGCCCGGCCGCGGCGCCGGCAGCCAGGTCGCCGCCGAGCTGGGCCATGCCGTCCGGAAGCTGTCGCTCATCCGGGTGATCACCTCGATCGCGGCCGGTGACAGTCCGAATCCGTGGTCGGCGTACCCGATGGCGAAACCGAGAACCTCCTCGGGGCCCATCGTGCCGTGGTCACGCAGCAGGGTGAGCCAGGCCGGGGTGGCTCCCGGCACGGTCGCGGCCAGCAAGCCGGTGCCGGGGACGAACGCCAGGCCCGCCTGCCGGTAGGCCGCGATGCTGGCCGCTGCCGGGGCCGGTCCCTGGCCGCACAGCACCACCGGGTCGCCCCCCGCGGGGCTGAGGATCAAGGACAGGTCGCCCGCGGGACCGTTCATGTCCGGTTCCACGACCTGCAGCACGAACCCGGCCGCCACCGCGGCGTCGACGGCGTTGCCGCCCCGCTCCAGCACCGCCATCCCCGACTGGCTGGCCAGCCAGTGGGTGCTGGCCACCATCCCGAACGTGCCGGTCAGGTCGGGGCGGCTGGTGAACACCCCCTCACGCTAACGGCGCCCCGGGCCGGCCGCCGGGCGGTGCGGGGGCTCAGACCACCTCGTGCAGCCAGCGGACCGGGGCGCCGTCGCCGGCGTAGCGGAACGACTCCAGCTCGGAGTCCCAGGCGGTGCCGAGCAGGTCGTCGATCGCCGAGGCGAGATCCCGGCGGCCCAGGGCGGCCGCGGCCATCGCGTGCTTCAGCCGGTCCTCGGGCACGACGATGTCGCCGTTGGCCGAGGTCTGGGCGTGGAACACCCCGAGGGCCGGGGTGTAGGCGTACCGGTGAGGCTCCGTGGTCCGGGTGCCCTCCTCGGTCACCTCGAACCGGATCCGCCGCCACCCCTTGAGGGCGCTGGCCAGCCGGGCCGCGGTGCCGACGGCCCCGGTCCAGCCGTACTCGGCGCGGTAGCTCGACCGCTCGGCGGGCTGCGGGGTCCAGTCGAGGTGTGCGGGCATGCCGACGGCGCCGCCGACGGCCCACTCGATGTGCGGGCACAGCGCAGACGGCGCGGAGTGGACGTACAGGACTCCACGGGTCGTACTCATCGATCCTCCCTAGACCAGACATCGCGAGGAATGCCTTCCCCGACAGCCTCGGCGCTCCGGTCTTCAGAGTGGATCACCCCGTATTCTGCCTCAGTTCTGTCCCATTCGCCACAGGAGCACCACAGGTCGAGCTGGGATCGCCCTATCGGCCGCGGCCGGGACCACCGCCTAAGGTGACGAACATGGTCAGCAGCACCCCGTACGGATCCTGGTCCTCCCCCGTGTCGGCGCAGCTGCTGACCCGGTCCGCGGTCGGGCTGTCCGCGCCGGCCTGGGACGGATCCGACCTGTACTGGCTGGAGGCCCGCCCGGACCAGGGTGGGCGGGTCAGCCTGTGGCACCGACCGGACAGCGGCGCGCTGGTCGAGCTCACCCCCGAGCCGTTCAACGTCCGGACCCGGGTGTACGAGTACGGCGGTGGCGAGTTCGCCGTCGACGCCGGCCTGGTGGTGTTCTCCCACTTCGCGGACGGGCGGCTGTACCGGCTCGGCCCGGCCCGCGACCCGGAGCCGATCACCCCGGCAGGCGCCGACCTGCGGTTCGGCGACCTGCGGCTGCACGCCGGGCTGGGGATCATCCTCGCGGTCCGTGAGGACCACCGGTCCGACGGCGAGGCGGTGACCACCATCGTCGAGCTGAGCCTCGACACCGAGAACCCGGACGGCGGCCGGGTGATCTGCTCGGGCGCCGACTTCTACGCCGATCCCGAGCTCGGTGGCGACGGTCGGCTCGCCTGGACCCAGTGGGACCACCCGGCGATGCCCTGGGACGCCGCCACCGTGCACGTCGGTCGGCTGACCCCCAACGGCGTCCAAGACCCGGTCACCGTCGCCGGCGGACCCACGGAGTCGGCCCTGCACCCGCGCTGGCTGCCGGGCGGGCGGCTGATGCTGACCAGCGACCGGACCGGCTTCTGGAACCTGTACGCCTGGTCCGGGGACGCGCCCGAGCCGGTCTGCCGCCGGGACGCCGACTTCGACCTCCCGCTCTGGCGGCTCGGCCAGCAGCCGTACGCGGTGCTGGACGCCGGCCGGCTGGTCTGCACGGTGACCGAGCAGAGCCGGAGCTGGGTCGGGCTGCTGGACCTCAACACGGGCCAGCTCGGCCGTCTGACCGCCGACGGCGACACTGCCGGCGCGGTCGCGGTCGGGGCGGGCCTGGTCGCCGGCGTGCTGACCTCCGCCGCCTCGCCCGCCCGGGTGGCGGTCCTGGACCCCGACTTGGGGCCCGGGTCGGGCCAGGGCGACTGGCAGACCATCCGGGCGGCCGGCGACGCCCCGCTGGAACCCGACCGGGTGTCCCTCGCCCGGGCCGTCAGCTGGTCCAGCGACCTCGGCGAGGTCTACGGCTGGTACTACCCCCCGACGAGCCCGGAGACGACCGGCCCCGCGGAGGACCGACCGCCGATGATCGTCTACTCCCACGGGGGGCCGACCGGGATGACCACCTCGGACTTCCGGGTGGGCTACCAGTACTGGACCTCCCGCGGAATCGCGGTGCTGGACGTCAACTACGGCGGCAGCGCGGGGTTCGGCCGCGCCTACCGGGAGCGGTTGCGGGGGCGTTGGGGGCTGGTGGACGTGGCCGACTGTGTGGCGGGCGCCCTTGCGCTGGCCGACCGCGGGCTCGCCGACCGGGACCGCCTGGTGATCAGCGGCGGCAGCGCGGGCGGCTACACGACGCTGCGGGCCCTGACCACAACCGACGCATTCGCCGCCGGGATCAGCCGGTACGGCGTCGGTGACCTGGGGGCCTTGGCCCGGGACACCCACAAGTTCGAGTCGCGGTACCTCGACGGCCTGATCGGGCGCTACCCCGAGGACGCCGCGGTGTACGAGGAGCGGTCACCGGTGAACCACGTCGACGAGCTCAGCTCTCCGCTGCTGCTGCTGCAGGGATCCGACGACGCCGTGGTGCCCCCCAACCAGGCCGAGGCGATGGCCGCCGCGGTCCGGGCCAAGGGTCTGCCGGTGGCGTTGATCATCTTCGCGGGCGAGGGGCACGGGTTCCGGCGCGCCGAGACCATCCAGGCGGCGGCCGAGGCGGAGCTGTACTTCCTGGGTCGGGTGCTCGGCTTCACCCCGGCCGACCGGCTGCCGGAGATCCCCATCGACAACCTGCCGCCGCGCCGTTGACCCGCCCCGGCGGAGACGGGACGATCACCCCATGGCCGGAACCCCTGCTGCCAGCGCCGGCGACGACGCAGTCGAGACCTTGCTGGCCTCGGTCACCGACGGAGAGCGCCGGGCCGACGCGCGCACCCTGATCACGGTGATGACCGAGCTGACCGGCGAGCCCGCCGCCGTGTGGGGCTCAGGCATCATCGGGTTCGGCTCCGCCCGCTACCGCTATCCGAGCGGCCACGAGGGCGTAACGGCGCTCGCCTGCTTCGCGCCGCGCAAGCAGCATCTGGTCATCTATCTCGTCGGGTACTTCGACACCGACGACGCCGACGACCTGGCCCGGCTCGGACCGCACACCACCGGCAAGGGCTGTCTGTACGTGAAGCGGCTGCGGGACGTCGATCTGGGGGTGCTGCGCAGCCTGGTCGAACGGTCGATCCGGTTGCGGCGGGACCTGCACGAGGAAGCGGTGCGGCCCGCAGGTCAGGTCGGCCAGTAGTCCTGGGGCCGGAGCCGTGCCCCGAAGATCGCCTCTCCGACCCGGACGGTCGTCGCCCCGTGGGCGATGGCCAGCTCGAAGTCGTTCGACATCCCCATCGACAGCTCGTCATAGCGTCCCGGGGCCGCGTCGAGGTTGCGGAGACGCTCCTGCAGCTCCTGCATCCGGACGAAGCAGGCCCGCACCCGCTCGGTGACCTCGGAGAACACGGCCAGCGTCATCAGGCCCCGGACGCGGAGGCTGTGGAACGGCGCGAGCTGCCCGACGAAGCCCTCCACCTCGGTCGGTGGCAGACCGAACTTGGAGTCCTCGCCGGAGGAGTTGACCTGCACGAACACGTCCAGCGAACGGCCCCGGTCGTGCAGGCGCCGGTCCAGGGCGGCGGCGATCTTGATCGAGTCCAGGGCGTGGAACTCCGCGGCGAAGGCGGCCACGTCTCGTGCCTTGTTGGTCTGCAGGTGTCCGATCATCGCCCAGCGCAGGTCCGCGAGGCCGCCGAGCGCCGCCGCCTTCTCGACCGCCTCCTGGGCCTTGTTCTCCCCGAACAGCCGGGCGCCGGCGGCGTACGCCTCCCGGATCCGGTCCTCGCCGTGGGTCTTGCTCACCGCGATCAGCCGTACCTCCGCCGGCTCCCGCCCCGCCTGCCGGCAGGCCACCGCGATCCGCTCCCGGACCGCCGCCAGGTTCTCCGCCACCCCCACGCCGTCACCCTAGTCGGCACCCCCGATCCCCCGGGCCGGAACCGCGCCCCGAGCGGACCAGCTGGGGGAGGTCGACGTCACCGGCCGGCGCTCCGCCCTCGAGTCAGGGGTGCGGCGGGCGACGCGACCGACCCGGCCGTCAGCGCCCTACGGCCAACGGGCGCCGAGCGAGATCATCCCCAGGGCCGCCAGGATCGCGAAACCGAGACCGAACCCGGCCCAGCGTCCGGTGACCTCCTGGTCGACCTTCTCGGTGCCCACGGAGGTGCCGATGTCCCGGTAGACGTCCTTGAGCTGCCCGGCGGAGGTCGCCGTGTACGCCTCGCCGCCGGAGATGGTCGAGACCCGTTTCAGCTCGGCCCGGTCGACCGGCACCGGCTCGCGCCGCCCGTTGACCTCGATGTATCCGTCGTCGGTGCCGTAGGCGATGGTGTAGATCGGCACCTGGCGATCCTTGGCCTCGCGCGCCGCCCGGTCCGAGGGACGACCGACCTGGGTCTTGCCGTCACTGAGCAGCACGATCCGGGCCGGCACCGAGGCCTGCGGGTCGCTCGGGTCGGGCGGCACCTGGCTGAGGGCGGCCAGCGAGGTGTAGATGCCCTCCCCGATGGCGGTCGAGGGCTGTGGTTGCAGGGCCTGGATCGCGGCCGTGACGGCGCCCCGGTCCAGGGTTGGCGGCACCAGGGTGGTCGCTGTGCCGGCGAACGACACCAGGGACACGTTGAACTTGGGCGGTAGCGAAGTCACGAACGCCTCGGCGGCGGACTTGGCCGCCTCCAGCCGGTTCGGCTCCACGTCCTCGGCCTCCATCGACAGCGACACGTCGATGGTCACCACCACGGTGGCCCGTTCCCGCGGGACCGACACCTGGTCCTTCGGCTTGGCGAAGGCCATGGTCAAGGTGGCGAGGCTGAGGATGGACAGCCCGACGGCCACGTGCCGGACCCAGGTGCGGTCCCGGGGGATGACCAGGTCGAACATCGTCCGCCCCATCGTCTGCCGGCGGACCCGGCGGCGGCGGACCAGCGCCAGGTAGGTCCCGACCAGGGCCGGGATGATCAGCAGCAACCACAGCCGGTTCGGCTCCAGGAAAGCCAGCAACGTCATCAGGGCCACCTCGCTCCGAGGGAGATCGCCCCCAGCGCGGCCAGCACCGCGAAGGCCAGCCCGTAACCCGCGAACCGTGAGGTGACCTCCCGGTCCGCCTTCTCGTACCCCACCTCGGAGCCGATGTTGGCGTACACCGTCTTCAGCTGGTCGGCGGTGGCGGCGGCGAAGTACTGGCCGTTGCTGATCTGGGCGACGGTCTTCATCAGGTCGTGATCCACCGGCACCGGCTCGCCGCTTGCCGTCGAGGTCCACGTAGCCGTTCTCGGTGCCGTAGGCGATGGTGTAGATCGGCACCTTGGCGTTGCGGGCGGCAGTCGCGGCCTGCTGCGGGGAGCGTCCGACGGTGTTGGTGCCGTCGGTCAGCATCACGATCGCGCCCGGCGCGACGTCGTCGGGGTTGTCACCCCGGGGCGCTTGCTGCAGGGCGCGGAGCGCGGTGTAGATGCCCTCCCCGATGGCGGTGGAGTCCTGCAGCCGGATGCTGGTGATCGCGTTCTCGACTGTGTTGTGCGCCAGGGTCGGCGGGACCAGGATCGAGGAGTTGCCGGCCATCGAGACGATGGACACGTTGTACTTCTCCGGCAGCTTCTGGACGAACTCGATGGCCGCCGCCTTGGCCGCGTCCAGCCGGGTCGGCTTGACGTCGGTGGCCTGCATCGACAGCGAGGCGTCCAGCACGATCACCACGGTGGCCCGCTCCCGCGGCACGTCGACCACCATCTTGGGGCGGGCGAAGGCCGTGGTCAGCGTGACCAGGCTCAACAACGACAGGGCCACCGCCAGGTGCCGCCGCCACTGCGACTGTTTGGGCACCACCACGTCCAGCATGGAGGTGTTGGTGAAGCGCATGCCCCGGCGGTTCTTGCGCCGGGTGGCGAACACGTAGGCGATGATCAACGCCGGGATGACCAGCAGCCACCACAGGTTGCCCGGCGCGATGAACGCGATCTGGGGAACGACGGCGATCACTTGGCTACTCCCTGCGGCGGTGCGTGCAGCATGCTCGCCACGCGTCGGTACGCCAGCACGAAACGGGCGATGTCCTGCACCCAGTCCCGGTCGGTACGGAGCTGGATGTGCCCTACACCTGCACGACGAAGGGCGATCCGGATTCGTTCCCGCTGGGCGGCGCTGGCGGCGTCCATCCGGGCCCGGGCGTCGGCGTCGGCGGTGTTGACGTAGCGCTCGAAGTCGGTCTCCGGATCCCGGATCAGCATGTCGCCGACGTCGGGGAACTCGATCTCGCGACGGTCCACGACCTCGACCGCGAGCACCTGGTTGCGGACCCCGAGGCGCCGCATCGGGCGCTCCCACTCCGGCTCGACGTTCGGGTCCAGCTCGTGGTCGCCGGGGGTGAGGAAGTCCGAGACCACGACCCGCAGGCCGCGCCGCCGCTGCGTCCGGGACAGCTGCTCGACCGAGTGGGCCAGGGTCATCGGGCCGGTGGCGTGGTCGGCGACGAACGGCTCGGTCAGCATCTTGCGCAGCAGGCCGTACAGGGCCGACCGGCCGGACAGCGCCGGCAGCCGCCGCAGCCGGTCGGGCCGCATGATGTAGCCACCGAACCGGTCACCCATCTTCTGGGACAGGAAGCCGATGGTGGCGATGGCGGCGATCCCGAGGTCCCGCTTGGTCACCCCCTCGGTCCCCCAGTTCATCGACGGGGTGACGTCGAGCAGGGCCCACACCTCGAGCTCGCGGTCGGAGATGGTGTCGCGCACGTAGGGAACCTGGGTGCGGGCGGTCACCGCCCAGTCGATCCGGCGGACGTCGTCCTCACCCGGCTGGTAGACCCGGGCGTCGTTGGTCTCCGAGCCCGGGCCGGGCAGCAGGCCCATGTGGTCGCCGTGCAGGAATCCCTCCAGGCGGCGGACGATGGCCAGCTCCAACCGCCGCAGGGCGGCCTCGGGAGCCAGCTTGTTCAGCGGGATGGTGGCCCGGGTCGGCTGACCGACCACCGACCCCACCGCCCCCAGCTCACCGCGGTCGGGCGCGGCGAACTGCACCGGCGGTCCGGTGGGCGGAGGGAAGCTGGGAGCGGACACGCCGGCGCGCGGCCCTCAGCTGAAGTCCGGCTGGGCCGGCCGCTGACCCGCCTGCTGGTACGGCTGCTGTTGCGGCGGGTGGCTCCCGCCCGGCTGCTGGCCGTTCCACACCGGGGTGGGCGGGGGCACCATGGCCACGATCCGCTCGATCACCTGGGCCGGCTCGATGTTGTCGGCCACCGCGTCGAAGCCCAGCACCAGCCGGTGTGACATCACGTCCCGGGCGACGGCCTGGACGTCGGTCGGCAGCACGTAGTCCCGGCCGTGGATCAGGGCCAGCGCGCGGGCCGCGGCGACCAGGCCCAGGGTGGCGCGCGGGCTGCAGCCGATCTGGATCACCGAGGTCAGGTCGGGCAGGTTGAACTCGTCCGGGGTCCGGGTGGCGAGCACCAGCCGGACGATGTACTCCGCGACCAGGTTGTGCACGAAGACCTCGGAGGCCTGCCGCTGCAGGGCGACGACCTTCTGCGGGTCGAGCACCGGCTGGGAGGTCGGCGGGTCCACGCTCATCCGGCGCAGGATCTCGAACTCCTCGTTGCCCCGCGGGTACGGCACGTCGACCTTGAGCAGGAACCGGTCGCGCTGGGCCTCCGGCAGCGGGTAGACGCCTTCGGACTCGACCGGGTTCTGGGTGGCGATCACGATGAACGGGTCGTACATCGGGTACGTCCGGCCGCCGATGGAGACCTGCTTCTCGGCCATCAGCTCCAACATCGCGGCCTGCACCTTGGCCGGCGCGCGGTTGATCTCGTCGGCCAGGATGAAGTTCACGAAGACCGGCCCGAGCTCGACGTCGAACCCCTCCTGGCTGGCCTTGTAGATCCGCGTGCCGACGATGTCGGAGGGCACCAGGTCGGGGGTGAACTGGATCCGGGCGAAGTCGCCGCCGACCACGGTGGCGAAGCTCCGCACGGCCAGCGTCTTGGCCACGCCCGGCACGCCCTCGAGCAGGATGTGGCCCTTGGCCAGCAGGCCGACCATCAGCTGCTCGACCATGTGCTCCTGGCCGACGATCACCCGCTGCACCTGCGAGATCGCCTCGCCCAGCAGCCGCGACGCCTGCCGGACGTCGCCGGTCTGCCCGTTCGCGGATCGGTCGGGCTGTCCGTGCGAGGGACTGCTCACTCAGCTGCTCCTGTGCTCGGCGGTGGCCACCGAGGACCACCCGTCGTATGTCATGGGGACACTCGTCGCGTGACGAGGGAACGCGGCCCCGGCGGGTTCCTCCCCGGCGGCACCGCGTCGGCGCCGGGTCCTGATTCGGGTTCGAAACTACCCGCTCGGGGTGGCACCACCCGCCATTCTCGCAGACCTCCCCAAGCAGCGCCCCGAGCGCGGTTCGCGAAGCCGGGCGGCCCTCGCCCCCGAATAGACTCGCTGCGGCCGGCCATGACCAGGCGCGCGACGCGTGGTCCGGCCCGACGCGCCGCCGCGACCGAGGCCGCCGTGGCACCCGTGACGAGATGAGGACCGATGTCGACCCCGCCGCCCGAGCCACCGGAGGACGCCCCCGAGCAGGCGTACGTCCCCGTGCACCCGCTGCAGGCGGAGGACCCGCCCCGGATCGGGGACTTCTGGCTCGACGCCCGGCTGACCGCCATGCCGTCGGGGGTGGCGTTCACCGGTCACGACGATGGCGGCCACGCCGTGATGGTCATCCTGCTGGCCGAGGGTGCCGCAGCCGACGCGGCCGCGCGGGACCGGCTGGCCGGCGTGGTCAACCGAATGCACATCGACACCGTCATCGCCCGGGGCGGGCACGGGCAGGACACCGGCCGGCTCGGTCGGCGGTACCGCTCCGAGGACGACGACCCGGTGCCGCCGGATGAGCGGATCGTGGCGCCCTGGGTCGCTCTGGCCTACGACGGCTCGCCCGCCGCGGCGGCGGAGGCGACCCGGGTGCTCGACGAGGTGCAGCTGGCTTCGCTGGGTCCGCAGGGGTCGCCGTCGGGGCCGGACTACCGGCACTACTGGGTGGAGAAGGTCAAGCCCGGGCTGGCCCGGCTGTGGCCGCTGCCCTGGCCCGGTCGCTACGACCGCGCCGGCTGGCAGACCATCCTGGTCTCCTGGCTGCTGATGCTGCTGCTGGCCGCTCTGGCGGTGCTGATCGCCATCCTGATCTTCCGCAACCAGCCGCCGCAGGCCCCGCCGCCGCCGACGGGCGGCTCCGGCAGTCCCCCGCCGCAGTCAGCGTCGGCCTCGCCACAGTCCGGCTCGCCGTCGGGCTCCCAGTCGGGTTCGCCCGCCTCCCCGTCGGCTCGCCGTCGGGCTCGCAGTCGGGCTCGCAGTCCGGGTCCCCGTCGGGCTCCAACACCGGCTCACAGACCCCCAGCGAGTCCCCGACGGCGGTGGCGGCACCCCGGGTGGATCCGGGTCGCCGGCCGCCAGCTCGCCGGGGTCCCGGCTGTGACCGGGTCCGCTGACCCCGCGCCCCCCGGGTCGGGCCGGCCCGGGCTGATCGCCACCGACCTGGACGGCACGTTCCTGTCGCCCGAGGGCGAGGTCAGCGGTGAGAACGCGGAGGCCGTGCTGGCCGCGCAGGCAGCGGGAATCCCGGTCGTGTTCGCCACCGGCCGGCCGGTGCGCTGGCTGGACGTGATCGCCGACCTGCCCGGCGCGCACCCGACGGTGATCGCCAGCAACGGCGCCGTGCTGTACGACCTGGGCGCCGGCCGGGCGCTGGACCGGATCTGCATCCGACCGGACCTGGCACTGGAGGCGGTGGACCGGATCCGGACCGCGGTCGGCGACGCCAGCTTCGCATTCGAGTCCGGTACCCGGTTCGGCTACGAGGCGTCCTACACCACCTGGGCCGACGACGACGGCGCCGACCCGGCCGTGTTCAGCGGACCGTTGGAGGAGATCTCCGCCGGCGAGGACTTCGTCAAGGTGCTGGTTCAGTCACGGGACCTGCCCAGCGACACGTTGTTGGCGGCCGTCCAGGACGCGCTGGGTGACATCCTGACGGCCACCCACTCGGCCACCCGGGGCTACGGGCTGGTGGAGGTGAGCGCGCCCGGGGTGCACAAGGGCGCGATGCTGGCGCGGGTCTGCGAACGACTGGGCGTGGCCGCCGCCGACGTTGCCGCGTTCGGTGACATGCCGAATGATGTCGGCATGCTCAGCTGGGTCGGGATGCCGCGGATCGTGGCCAACGCCCACCCGGCCCTCCGCGAGCTCGGCTACCTCACCGTCGGCAGCAACGCCGACTCCGGGGTGGGCCGGGCGATCCGGCAGTGGCTGTCCTGACCGAGCGGTCGGCTGGCCCGCGGCTCGGTGGGCGATGGCAGCGAGGCGCCGGCGCGGTCGGGGTGTGCCTGCCGCCGCTGCTGGTCGGGCTGTACGTCGCGGCCGTCACGTTCCCGGGCGGGACGCTGCTCCCCTGGCACCCGGTGATGGTGGACCTGGACGTGTACCGGCAGGCCGGCCGGGTCGTGCTGCAGGGCGGTGACTTCTACCGGCTGCCCGGGCCCCTGCAGTTCCTGTACCCCCCGTTCGCCGCTCTGCTGGCCGTGCCGCTCGCCGCGCTGCCGGCCGCCGTCGTCCAGGTCGGCTGGACGGTCGCCGGGATCCTGGCTCTGGTCGCCGTGGTGCACCGCTTCGGCCTGACCGGCTGGCGGCTGTCAGCTGGTCTCCACCGCCGCGGTGTACCTCGTCGAACCGGTCAGCCAGACCTTGGCGTTCGGGCAGCTGGGCATCGTGCTGGTGGCGCTGGTGGTGCTGGATCTGGCTCCCGGACCGCGGGTGCTGAGCCGCCGCCTGCTTCCGGCCGGGGTGTGGACCGCCATCGCGACCGTTCTCAAGCTCACCCCGGCGATCTTCGTGGTCTACCTGCTGGCGGCGCGGCGCTGGCGGGCGGCGGTGACGGCGATGGTGGTCGCCGTGGCACTGACCGCGGTGGCGTGGCTGGCGCTGCCTGGGCCGTCGGCGGACTTCTGGGGTCGGCTGGCGCACGGCGACACCGGGCTGGGCCACAGCCTGATCTACTACACCAACCAGTCGGTGCTGGCCGACATCGTGCGGGCAGGCCGGCTGGCGGGGTGGGCGACGCTCGTCGGGCTGGCGCTGTCGGGGGTGGTAGCGCTGCTCGGCGTGTGGGCCGCGGCGCTGTGGCACCGCGTCGGTGAGGTCCGGCTCGCGGTCACCCTGTGCGGTATCGCCGGGCTGCTGGCCTCGCCGGTGTCGTGGCTGCACCACTTCGTCTGGGTCGTCCCGTTGGCGCTGTGCCTGGTCGATCTACCCGACGCCGCGTGGCGCCGTTCGGGTTCGTCTGGCTCGGCTGGGTCTTCGTCGGCTGGGTGCTGGTCTCGCCGTACCGCCAGCTGCCCAACGGGGCCGACCTGGAGCTGCGCTGGGCCTGGTGGCAGCACGCCCTCGCCTCGGTCACCGCCCTGCTCGGGGTGGCGCTGCTCGTCGGTGCGGCGCTCGTCGCCCGCCGCCCCGGCGCTGCCCCCCACCTACACGCGATTCGTCCAGATCCGCGCGATACTTCGCGCGGATCTGGATGAATCGCGGTAGGTGGGGCAGATCTCCGGCCGGGCGGGTCAGTCGGGGTAGGTGGCGCCGCGGAAGTTGACCCGCAGGGTGTACAGCGATCGCGTGGCGGTGAGGTAGAGGTGGTTGCCCTGCGGACCGCCGAAGGCCAGATTCGCCACCACCTCGGGGACCAGCAGCTTGCCGACCAGCGTGCCGTCGGGGTCGAAGCAGTGCACGCCGTCGTGAGCCGCCGCCCAGAGCCGCCCGCGGTGGTCGAAGCGGATGCCGTCGTAGCCCTTCGCGTCCGCGGCGAATATGTCGCCGCCGCTGAGCCCGCCCCCGTCCACCTCGAAGACGCCGGATCAGGTGCTGGTCGCTGTCCACGACGAACAGCCGCTGCTCGTCGGCGCTGAATGCGAGCCCGTTGGGCTGGCTGAAGTCGTCGGCGACCACCACCAGCTCGCCGGCCGGGTCGAGCCGGTAGACGTAGTGCCCGCCGACCTCCTCCTCGGCCTGGTGGCCCTCGTAGTCGCTGAGGATCCCGTAGCTCGGGTCGGTGAACCACACCGACCCGTCGGAGTGCGACGACGACGTCGTTGGGGCTGTTCAACCGGCGTCCCCGGTACGCGTCGGCCAGGACCGTCACCGACCCGTCGTGCTCCAGCCGGGTCACCCGGCGGCCGCCGTGCTCGCAGGTGACGAACCGGCCCTGTCGGTCGGTCGTCCGGCCGTTGGTGAAGCCGCAGGGGCTGTCGAACACGTCGGTACGGCCGGTGATCTCGTCGTAGCGCAGCACCCGGTCGTTCGGGATGTCGCTGAACAGCAGGAACCGGCCCGCCGCATGGTAGGCCGGGCCCTCCAGCCAGCGGCCGTCCCCGAAGACGCGGGCCAGGGTGCGATCGCCCCCGGTGCCGGCGAACCGGGCGTCCAGGACCACGAACTCGGCCGGCAGGTGGTCGGGCATCGCTCTCCTGGGTCAGTCGTCGGGTGGTCTCCGGCTGTGGGGCTAGGTCCGGGCCGGTCGGACGCCGCGAGGCTAGCCCTCCGGGCCACCGGCGGCCCGCAGCTGACGGGCCAAGGTCGGCGGCGCCTTCTGCAGCCAGGACTCGGTGATCATCTCGGCGAGCTCGTCCGCGGCGATCCGCACCAGGTCCACCAGCACCGAGGCGTGGCCGTCGTAGTGCGGCGTCGTGGAGTACACGTCGGGATCGGCGGCCAGCAGGGCCTCCTTCTCGCCCAGGTCCGCCACCAGGCAGACCAGCGCGCCCTCGGCCTCGGTCCGGAACCGCAGGAACCCCTTGCCCCGCACCGTGTAGCCCGGCGTCCCGTACCAGGTGCCCTTCGGCCGTCTCCGGCAGGCTCAGCGCGATCCGCCGGACGTCGTCCTCGGTGGCCATCCCGCCAACCTACGCCGTCAGGGCGTCTGGCTGGACGTGTCGCGCGTCTGCTCCGGGTGCTCGGTCCGCTCATCGGACTCGGCCAGGATGGCTGCCGCCTGACCCTCGGGGTCGACGCTGCCGGCCACGTCCTCCTCGGGCAGCAGATGCGCCCGCTCCGCCACGCGCTCGTCGTCCCGCTCCGGATCTGTCTGGCTCATCCCTCGACCGTACGCGACGGTCGCCGGGACCGGCCGGCCGCCGTCCCGCAGGCTGCCGAGGTGCTCGGCGGTCAGCGGCGTGTTGAGGAACGCGCTGTTGCCCGGACGGTGTGGTCACCGCGATATAGTTCCGTTTGTCGAGCAGCATCCCGGTCATCCCGCGGCCTCGTTGTTGCGGCGGCTGACGCTGAGGATCGGGTCGAGCTGGCGACGCGAGAACAGCGTCGTCGCCGCACTGACGTAGATCAAGAAGTAGTCGCGCCCGGGCGGCAGCGTAGGCTCACCCCCCTGTAGCTGATCGGGTCAGCGGGCGGCGCGGACCCGGGGGGCTTTGGTGGCGACGGCGCGTGCTCGCTTGGCCACCGGGGCCTTGGCCAGGATGCCCAGCGCGCGTACGACGACCTCGAGGCCTTCCCGGGTCACCGTGGGGACGTCCTTCCGGCCGGTGCGGGTCGCGCACTCGGGACCCCAGTCCAGACCGGCCTTGGCCGCGATGGCCGCGCTCACGGTGAGCGTGCTGCCGTGCTGGACCTTGGCCCTGGTCGCGGCGGCGTGGAAGATCCGCTGCGGAAGGGTGCTGCCGGGACGGACCGAATAGCGAGCGACCTGGAGGTCGTCGCACAGGTCGTCGAGCAGGTTCTGCTTGGAGCGGCTGCCGTGCAGCGGCTTGCCGATCGGTACCTCGGCCACGCCGTTGCGGCCCGAGCAGGTCGCACACCACGCCGTCGTCATGCCATGGATGCACTCGTCATTCGACACGTGCTGTCACCCCACCTCTGTTGCCCCCCACTCTAGCCGAGCGATCGGCATCCGAATTCCGTTGCGCGCGGGGGCGGCTCACCCCCACCCGGTCGATCCGAAGTGGGCCGCCCATCGGGTCGGTCACGGCCGGGTGCGCCGGGCGGCCACGGCGATGACCAGCAGGGCCAGCAGGGTGAGCAGCCCGCAGGCCAAGAAGATGCCGCGGTTTCCGAGCACCGTGGTCGAGCCGAGCGCGATCACCGGCCCGGAGACGATGGCACCGATCCGACGGGTGTTCATGTACAGGCCGGTCGACAGTCCCGGCCGGGGGATCATCTGCTGGAAGAGGGTGAGCCCCACCCCGGCGATGGCGGCGAAGCACCAGGCGTTGAGCGGCTGCAGGACGAGCAGCAGGACGGGTCCGGTGACGTAGGCGATGCCGACGTAGTAGGCGATCCCGGCGAGGCAGCCGGTGGCGATCAGCCGGAGGCTGGAGACGCGGAGACTCAGCCGGCCGATCAGCACCAGGGCGGGCACCTCGAGCCCGGCGGCGACGCCCAGGGCGATCCCGGCCCAGATGATCTCGATCCCGACGGTCTCGGAGACGAACACGGTCATGATCGAGGTGACCGTGGCGTTCCCGGCCTGCAGCAGCACGAAGGCCGCCACGATCAGCACCACGGACACCCGCCCCAGGGGCAGGTGGTCGTCGTGCGCCGGCCGCGCCGGGCCGTCGGCGGCCCGCGCGGCGGACTGCTGGACGATCATCACCGCGGTGCTGGCGCTGGCCAGCACGGCGACCGCGCCGATGGCCAGCAGGATGGCCCGGTTCCCGAGGGCGCCGATGATCAACGTGGCCAGCGGCGGTCCGGCGATCCAGGCCACCGAGACGATCGCCCGGGTGTTCACGATGTCGGCGGGGGTGGCGCCGGAGTGACGCAGGTGCGCGAACAGCATCGCGTTGCCCACGCCGGCGGGGCCGCCCACCACGACGAGGGCGATCACCGCCACCGGGAGCGAGGTCGTCGAGGCCAGGACGATCGCGAGGACGATGGTCAGCACCCCGCAGGCCAGCATCGGCCGCAGGTAGTCCTGGCGGCGGTCGGCGTAGGCCGGGACCAGCAGCGAGGCCAGGAACCCGCTGGCGTTGTAGACGGCGAGCACCCACCCGACCTCCGCGGTCGAGGCGTCGTACAGGTTGACCAGGATCAGCGCCAGCGCCGGGACCAGGAAGGCGATCTGCAGGCCCCACAGCAATGCGGCCGTGGGCACGAGGACACGCTTCACGCGGCCGCTCCGATCGGGACGTGGTGGGCGGTGGGGACCCTCACGAGGCGTCGCTCACCCGGCGGGCTCCGGCCTGGTCGCCACGTCGGCGGGCTCGGCGTCGGCGGGGCCCGCGGTGGCGGTCCAGGTCGCCAGCAGCTTCAGCTGGTCCTCGGCCTGGCTGCCCCGCTCCGCCGAGTAGGCGATCACCGTCAGCCCGTCGCCGGCCAGCTCGAGCGCGTCACCGGTCAGCTCGATCTCTCCCACCACCCGGGTGGCCAGCCGCTTCCGCGCGGTCCGGTGCAGCCGGACGTCCTGGCGGGACCACCGGGCGGCGAAGCCCTCGCTGCGCGTCACCAGTTCCCCGATCAGGTCGCTCAGGCCGCGGTCCGAGGGGTCGCGACCGGCCTGGCCGCGCAGGGCGCCGACCATGTCCTGCGCCACGGTCTCCCAGTCCACGAAGAACGCCTTGGCGTACGGGTCCAGGAACATGAACCGCGCCAGGTTGAACGGCAGCTGGTCCCGGGTCACCACCCCGTCGTAGAGCGCCAGGCACAGGTCGTTGGCGGCCAGCAGGTCCATCCGCGCGTTCCGCACGTACGCCGGCGTGCCGGTCATCCCCTCCAGGATGCTGAGCACGGCCGGCCGCACGCGGGTCACCGGCGGCCGGGCGGGCCGCGACCGGAACGCGGGCGCGGCGGCCGCCTTGGCCAGGTCGAACAGGTGCTGCCGCTCCGCCTCGTCCAGCCGCAACGCCCGGGCCAGGGCCTCCAGGACCGCGTCCGAGACCCCCGACAGGTCGCCGCGTTCGAGCCGGGCGTAGTAGTCGAAGCTCACCCCGGCCAGTGAGGCGACCTCCTCGCGCCGCAGCCCGGGCACTCGCCGCTTCTCCCCGTAGGTCGGCAACCCGACCTGCTCCGGGGTGATCCGGGCCCGGCGACTGGTCAGGAAGTCGTGCACGGCTCGGCGGTCCATACCCTGACGCTACGAGGCCGCCCCCGACCTGAGGAAGGCACTGCCAGTACCTGCTCGCCCCGGTCGACGGGTCGCCGGCCCCGGGCCGGCGGCACCACCGTCCCGTTGTATCTTTCGGCATGACCGCCCACCGCGGCTCGGCGTCTCACCCCCCGCGGTCTGCCGACACCGGTGGATCGACGGCCGGCGGGTCCGGGGCCGCCGGTGCTGCGGTGTCGATGTCGTTGGTGCTGACGCTTGGCGCTGCAGAGTGCGGTGCCGCCCTTCGCGACCGACATGTACACCCCGGCCTTCCCGCGGGTGACCGCCGACCTGGCCACCTCGGCGTCGCTGGTGGGCTTGACGCTGACCACGTTCTTCCTCGGCATGGCGTTGGGACAGCTGCTCGGCGGGCCGCTGTCGGACCAGCGCGGCCGGCGGGTGCCGATCATCGCCGGCGGGCTGATCTGCACCCTCGGCGCGGTCGGCTGTGCGCTGGCCCCCTCGATCGGCTGGCTGATCGTGTTCCGCGTGGTGCAGGGCTTCGGCGGCGGCGTGGCGGCGGTCGTCGCCCGCGCCGTCGTGGTCGATGTCGCCCGCGGCGACGTGCTGGCCCGGGTGATGTCGATCATGATGGCCCTCGGCGGGCTGGCGCCGATGGTCGCCCCCGTGCTCGGCGGCGCGGTCCTCACCTTCGGCGGGACCTGGCGGACGGTGTTCTGGGTCCTGGTCGGCTTCGGGTTGGCGATGATGATCACCGCCATCGTGTTCGTGCCCGAGTCGCTGCCGCCGGAGCGCCGCCACGGCGGTGGTCTGCGTCAGTTCGCGACCGGTCTGAGCCAGGTGATCAGGATCCGGATGTTCGTCGGCTACACCCTCACCGCGTCGCTGTCGGGGTTCACGATGATGGCCTACATCGCGAACTCCTCCTACGTGCTGCAGGAGCAGAAGGGCCTGCAGCCGATGCCGTTCGCGCTGTTCTTCGCCGCCACCGCCCTGTCGCAGGTCCTGCTGTCCCTCGTGAACGCCAAGATCGTCGGTCGGTTCCGGCCGCGGACCCTGATCGGGTTCGGGCTCAGCCTCGCCGACGGTGGCGGTCGCCGCCCTGACGCGTCGGCGTCGTTCGCGCTGGACACCCCGCTGCTGCTGACCTGCGCCGGGTTCCTGGTGCTGATGGCGGTCCAGGCGTTCATCTTCGGCAACGCCAGCGCGCTGGCCGCCGGCCAGGCGCCGCAGGTCGCCGGTGCCGCCTCCGCCGTCCTCGGCGTCGCCCAGGCCATCGCGATGGCCGTCTCCGCCCCGCTGGCCAGCTCCGGCGGCGCCGACACCGCCGCCCCGATGATCTGGGTCATGCTCGTCGGCGTCGCCGGGTCGCTGTTCTCCTACCTGGTCGTGGCCCGCCCCCCGGCCGACCGCACCGTCGAGCCTGCCCGACCGACTGAGGAGCCCGCCGTGCATCAGTACCTCGTCGTCGCCAACCGCACGCTCGGCGGCCCGGAGCTGCTCGACGCGATCCGCGACCGGATGGCCCGCGGGCCGGCCGCGTTCTGGGTCCTCGTGCCGGCCACGCCCAGCACCCATCTGATCAACGACTTCAACGCGCTCAGCTGCGCGTTCCCGGTCGACCCCGACATCGCTGCCCAGCGCCGCCGACGCCGACGACCGGCGAGCACGGCTCGGCCGAGGCGCGGTCCAGGCTCGACACCGAACTCCAGCGGCTCCGCGCGCTCGGCGCCACCGCGGACGGCGGCGTCGGCGACCCCGACCCGCTGACCGCCATCGAGACCGCGCTGGCCACGCGGAGCTTCGACGAGATCATCCTCTCCACGTTGCCGCCGGGGATCTCCCGGTGGCTGGCCCTGGACCTCCCGCACCGCCTCCGACGCCGAACGGCGGTGCCCCTCACCGTTCTCACCAGCCGGGACGACGGGGAGGCGCGCGACCCGCGGCCGCCGGATCCGCCGACCGTGCCCTGAGCCCGCGGCATGCCGCCGAATGCTCGGCTGTCGCTTCGGGGGACGGCGTCGCCGTCCGTGACCGAGCTCAGGGGTGGTCGGGGTGGTCGAGGGTCGGCGGGGTGACCGACACGCTGCCGTCCTGGGCGAAGGTGACCTCGCTCAGCCACATCGTGCGGCCGGGCAGCTCCGAGCCGATCGCGTCCGGTGCCCAGGCGTGGTACACCATCCAGACCGTGCCGTTGCGCTCGAAAAGCGCACAGTGCCCGGGACCCGCGGCCACGTCATTGGACGTCAGGACGGGGTCCGGCTGCTTCTCGAACGGGCCGGTCGGTGACGTCGAGGTCGCGATCCCGACGGCGTAGTCGGCCGAGGCGTAGGCGTTCGCCGAGTAGAACATCACGAACCGGCCGTCGACCTCCCACACGAACGGCCCCTCGACGAGGTCGCCTTCCCACGGTTGGTCCTGGGAGAAGAGCCGCTTCGCTCGGCCGACCAGCCGGGTGCCGGTGTCGTCCAGCCGCTGCACCGAGATCCAGGTGTCCACGCCGACGCGGTTGCCGTCGTTCTTCCAGTAGAGGTAGCGCTGCCCCGCGGCCGTGGTGAACGGGTGCGCGTCGATGGAGCCGCCCGCGGCCCGCTCGCAGACGAGCGGAGCCGTGCTGGAGGCGACGTAGGGGCCCTCCGGTTGCTCGGCCACGGCGAGCGAGATGCACTGGACCGCACCGCCCGGCGCCCGAGTCGTGTAGTACATGACGAAACGGTCGGCCGACTGCACGGCCACCTCCGGCGCCCAGACGTCACCCGGCGCCGACCAGCGGGCCAGCTCCGGCAGGGCGTCAGGACCCTGCTCCCAGCTCACCAGGTCGGTGCTCCGCAACGTCTGCACGTTGGCCCCGTTGCCGTTGGTCGCGAACGCCCAGTACGTGCCGGAACCGCCGTCGATGATCATCGGGTCCGGGAAGTTGCTGTCCCAGACCGGATTGCGGAAGCCCGCCGCGGCCGTCTCGGCGCTCGGCCCCCCGCCGGCCCCCGCGCATCCGGGCAGGACCATCGCCAGCAGCCCGATGCCCACCAGCCAGGCCCGTCTCATCCGGTCGGCCCCGTCCAGATGGACCGGTAGAACCGGAGGTACTCGAACTGGGCGACGACGGCGGGCGTGTCGCCGCCGTGGGCGACGAGTCCGATCCGCGGACGCGTGTCGGCCGCGAAGGCCCAGACCGCACCCCAGGTCCAGTGCCGGCCGTCACGGCTGGTCGCGGCCCGGTAGAGATGCTCGCCGCCGCGGTTGCGGGTGTGGGCGATCCGCAGCCAGATGGTCGGGGCGGGCGTTCCGATGATGGCCCCGCCGTAGCTGGTCCGGCCGTCCGGGGCGCCGGCCAGCTCGCGACCGTACTCGGCCTGGCGGGTGTTCCAGATGGCGACCGAGGAGAGCCGGGCGAAGTCGTCGTCGTTCTCGTAGACGATCAGGCCGGCCTGCTGGAAGTTGCGGACCTGGTCCTCCCCGAGATCGAGGTGCAGCTCGGTCTCGGCGATCCAGCTGCCGCCGGGGCGTGGCGTCGTTGAGCACCACACCGGCGGTGTCGTTGCTGGCCGAGCCGGGCTGGTCGACCAGGTCCGCGGCCTGGACCGGCCAGGTCAGGCGACCCCCCGCGACGGCGGCGTCGGGATCACGTCGGATCCACCGCCAGTCCTGCGACAGCGCGTCGCGGAACTCGTCGCGGTACACCAGCCCGCGCGTCTGGGGATCCGGCACCGGCTCGGTGAGCGACTGGGCCAGGCCGCGGATGGTGATGTTGTCGACCAGGGCTTCCGCACTGCGCAGCCGCAACGGGGCGTCGGACACGTCGAGACCCGGACGACGCACCCGGACCTCGGCGAGCGGATCGTTGAGGTCGTCCTCGCTGAGCCGGGCGACGGCTTCGCCCGGGCCGACCTCGAGGGCCAGGGTGCGCCAGCCGGCGCTCGGCAGCGTGATGGCGGCGCTCCCGGTCCGGCCCGCCGCGGTCACGGTCAGCGCCGCGGCCTGCGGGTCGACGGTGGCGACCACCCGGTTGCGGCGGTCACCCAGCTCGACCTGCAGCGGCCGGTCGACGCGGACGTCGAGTCGGACCCGGACGGCCCCGGTCGCCACGTCGGCGCGGGTGCTGGCTACGCCACGGAGGCGGCCGGTCGCGCCCGCCTGCGGATCGGCGGGCCCACGGCTCAGACCGCTGAAGCCGCCCGCGGCCGGGTCGGCGGAGTCCAGACCGAGGTCGCTCCCGGTCACCGGGGCACGCTGGGGGGTGTCGCTGGCTCCGGCCCCGGCGCGGACCCGGGGCCATCCGTCGATCCAGTCGATCCGGTCCAGCAGCATCGGGCGCCGGTTGATCCCGAACGGCTGGTCCAGCCACGGGTTGTTCCGGTCCAGGGCGTGGTAGACGAGGAAGTCCCGACCGGCGTGGTCGGTGGCGACGGCGTGATGCCCGGTCCCGATCCAGCGATTGCCGTTCTGGGTGACCACGATCGTGCCGCCGGCCTTCGAGGCCGTGAGGGAGATGCCGTCGGCGTCGACGAACGGGCCCAGTGGAGACCGAGCCCGTCCCGCGAAGACGGAGTATCCGGTGGCCGGCCCGGCGCAGCAGTTCGCCGAGGACGCCATCAAGTAGTAGTAGCCGCCGTGGCGCACCACATGGCTGCCCTCGAACTTGTTGTCGATGGCCACCATCGTCGGCTCACCGATGGCCCTCAGCCCGTCCCCGCTGACCCGGGTGGCCCAGACCCCGCCGTTGTAGCTGCCGAAGTACAGGTAGCGCTGCCCGTCGACGTCGGTGAACCCGCTGGGATCGAAGGTCCACAGGAAGCCGCGGGCGGCCGGGTCGTCCCGGGTGGCGTCGGACCGACCACCGGCCGTTCCGACGGCGTCCAGGGTCCGACCGGGGTGGCTGCGGTGGCCACGCCGATCGCCGAGTCGGCGTTGTCGGGATCGGTGGTGGTGTCGGTGACGGTGAAGTAGATGACGTACTGACCGTTGACGTAGCGGACGTCCGGGGCCCAGAGGCCGGGGTCAGGGGCGGCCCAGGCGGGACGGTTGCTCGGTCGAAGACGGTGCCCTGGTACTGCCAGGTCGACGAAGTCACGCGTCCGGGCGATGTGCATGATCCCCGGCCGGTCCCCCGACCGCAGCGGATCGGCCGTGGAGTAGGCGTACCACCACCCGTCCTTGGCCTCGATGATCGCGGGATCGGCGAACGTGTCCGCGTACGACGCACTCACCGGGTTCTCGTACGTCGGCGGCGGCGCCGCGCTGCTCGGGCTGCTGAGGGTGCCCAGCAGGGCCAACGCGACCAGCACCGCCGCCGGGCGGCGCAACGCAGGAACGGACATCGACGACCTCACTTCGGTGGGGGCTGCCGCCGTGCGGCGGGTCAGTGCGGGCTAGTCGGGAAGGGGCTGCTCGGTCCAGCTGGGGCCGGCGGTGGTCGGCCCGTCGGCGTTCCAGACGCAGCGGGTCGATGCACATCTGCCGCTGGCGTGCCGTCGGCGTTCCAGGCGTGGTAGACGAGCATGTCGGTGCCGGCCGGGGTGGTGACGATGCTGTTGTGGCCGGGGCCGCGGACGTGGCCGGGCACGGTGGCCAGCAGCCGGCGCGCGACCGCCGGCGGCTCGGTCCACGGCCCGAGCGGGTGCGGCGCCGACGCCCAGGCGACGTGGTAGCTCTCGCTCAGCCAGGAGCCGCCGGAGTAGATGCAGTAGTACCGGCCGTCGTGCCGGCGCACGGACGGGCCCTCGAGGGTGTGCCAGTCGTAGACGTGCGCCGTACATCGCCCGGTCGCGTTGGAAGATCTGCCAGTCGGCGGTGGGCGCCAGCACCGTGCGTGGCCGGGCCGGCCAGGCGCGGTCATGCTCGCCGAGCTCGGCGACGGCGAGGTGGGTGCCGACCCGCTCGGCGTCGAGGACGTCGCGGGCGTAGAAGAGGTACCAGGTGCCGTCGGCGTCGCGGAACGGGTGCGGGTCGATCGCGAACCGCTCGTCCGGGGTCAGGTTGACGCCGATGTCGGTGAACGGGCCCGAGCGGGGAGTCGGCGACGGCGACCCGCAGGTGGTGCCGGCGGTCGCCGTGGCCGACCGAGTAGTACAGCCAGAACCGGCCGTCGGCTGCGACGACCTCCGGCGCCCAGTAGTCGCTGCCGCAGCTCGCCGGCGAGCGGCTCCAGCGCGCCGCCGACCCGGGTCCAGTGCGACCAGGTCGGTCGAGCGCAGCATCTCGAAGACCCGCCCGTCGACCGTGAGCCCCGGTGCCGTACGCGAGGTAGCCGTCCTCCCAGGCCAGCACGAACGGGTCGGCGAAGTAGCCGTCGTAGACCGGGTTGCGGTAGGTCGACGGAGCCCGGTGGACGCGCGGCCGCCCGCAGCGGCGAGTCGCCGCGGTGGCGGACGCTCATCCCTTGACCCCGCTGCTGGCCACGCCCTCGATGACGTAGCGCTGGACGAACACGTACAAGATCAACACCGGGACCGCGGCGATCGCGGCCCCGGCCATGATGACCGGGTAGTCGATCGTGTAGGCGCCCTGCAGCTTGCTCAGCCCGACCGGGAGGGTCAGCCGCTCCGGCGAGAACAGCACGTAGATCGGCCAGATGAAGTCGTTCCAGTTGGCCAGGAACGACAGCACCGCCAAGGTGACGATCGCCGGCCGGGCGTTGCGGCAGCACGATCGAGGAAGAAGGTCCGCCACGGCCCGGCGCCGTCGATCCGCGCGCTCTCCTCGAACTCCACCGGCAGGTCGCTGAAGAACTGCCGCATGAAGAACACCCCGAAGGCGCCGGCCGCACCGGGACACGATCAGCGCCCACAGGGTGTCCAGCCAGCCGAGCTGGTTCAGGATCAAGAAGTTCGGCATCAAGAAGATGAAGCCGGGCACGAACAAGGTGGCGATGATGCATGCCGAACATGACCTTCTTGAACGGGAACTCCATCCGGGCCAGGGCGTAGCCGGCCATCGAGCAGATGACCACCACCAGCAGCCGCGTGCGCGGTGGCGGCCATGAAGGAGTTCAGCCAACCACAGCAGCACCGGGCTGGCGTCGTCGGCGAAGAACAGGGTGCGGAAGGCGCGCAGCGTCGGCTGAGCCGGGAACAGGGTCGGCGGCACCGAGCGGGCCTCGACGGCGGACTTGAAGGAGGTCAGCAGCATGTAGAGCAGCGGGCACGATGAAGATCAGCGGTCAGCAGACCATCACGACCCAGAACACCGGGTTGCGCCGCTTCCGGCGTGCCGCGCCGCCGGCCGGCGGCCGGTGCCGTCGGCCGAGCGCGACGGCCGGTCGGCCGGCGTGGTCGTGGTGGTCATTTCTTCTCCCGCAGCAGGTAGAAGTTGATCATGGCGATCAGACCGAGGAAGATCGCCAGCACGTAGCTCATCGCCGCCGCCTCGCCCATCCGGTACTGACTGCAGGCCGCGCTCGGTGATCTCGATGATCGCCGTCCGGGTCGAGTCGCCCGGGCCCGCCCTGGGTGATCAGGTAGCTCTGCCCGAACATGTTGGCGCTGGCCAGGATGGTGATGGTGATGACGAAGATCATCACCGGCCGCAGACCGGGCACGGTGATGTGGCGGAACTGCTGCCACGTCGAGGCGCCGTCCAGCTAGGCCGCCTCGTACTGGTCGGCGCGTGATGTCGCCCAGTCCGGCCAGGTAGATGATCGGCGTTGAAGCCGATCGTCCACCAGACGGTGACCGCCGACCAGCGAGATCCAGGCCCACGGCTGGGCCGTGATCCACGGGACGGCCGGCAGCCCGACGACGTTGAGCAGGCCGTTGACCACGCCGAAGGACGGGTCCAGCAGGTAGCGCCACATCAGACCGATGACCGCGACCCCCAGCACGTAGGGGGCGAAGAAGGTCGCGCGGAAGAAGGTCCGGCCCGGGAACTTCGGTTGAGCAGCACGGCCAGGCCGAGGGGGATGGTGACCAGGAACGGCACGCTGGCCACGGTGAAGATCGCCGTGGCCCGCATGCTGTGCCAGAACGGCTCGAACTGCACCGACGTCGGGTCGACCAGCGCGGTGTAGTTGTCCAGCCCGACGAACGGCTTGCCCGGCAGCAGGAAGTCCCAGTTGTGCAGGCTGATCCAGATCCCGAACACCGCCGGAACGGCCACGAAGGTGAGGAACAGCACCAGATAGGGCAGCAGGAACAGGTACGGGGTGGCCCGGGACCCGTGCACCCCGCCGAACCGCGACGGCTCCGTCGGCGCCGGGACCGGCGGCCTCGCGCGCCGCGCCGGCGGCGATGGTCGCGGTCGGCCATGGCGGCCTAGCCGCCGTACTTCTTGCTTGTTCGCCTCCAGGATCTTGTTGGCCCGACCGGCGGCGTCCGACAGGGCGGCCTGCGGGTCCTTGGTGCCGAGCACGGCCTCGTTGAGCGCCTTCTCCCACTCGAGCATGGCGTCACCGATGCCGGCCACCGGGGGCGGGAAGTGCAGGTCGTTGATCTGGGCGCCGAGCGTCGCCTGGTCCTTCAGCGCCTTGAACTCCGCGGACTCGCGGACCGAGTTGCGGGCCGGCACCTGACCGGCCTTGGCCCACTCCAGCGACTGCTGGCTGATCCAGTTGAGGAACACCCGGGACGCGGTGCTCTTGTTCTCGTCCGGCGTCTTCTGGGTCGGCAGCACGAACTGGTGCGAACCGGCCCAGGCGGCCTGGCTTGCCGCCGATGTTGGGCAGCGCCGCCACCCCCCACTGCAGGCTCGCTCTTCTCCTTCAGGGTGTTGATGGTCCAGATGCCGTTCCAGTTGAACGCGTTCTTGCCGTTCTGCAAGGCGATGAAGTCGGCGTCCTGGGCGATCTTGCCCGGGGAGTGGCCGTTCTTGACCAGGTCGATGTACCAGGTCATCGCCTTGCACCCCGGCTCGTCCGCCCAGGTCGCGGCGCGTGGCGTCCGCGGAGAACAGCTCGCCGCCGAACTGCCAGAGCAGCGACTGCACGGTCATCGACCCGGTGAACGGGAACGGGGTGGCCCAGTGGCCCTCGATGCCCTTGCTCTTCAGCGCGTCCAGCGCCGTGCCGTACTCCTCGGCGTTGGTCGGCGGCTTCTCCGGGTCCAGCCCGGCCTTCTCCATCACGGTCTTGTTGTAGAAGAAGCCGAGCGGGTGCACGTCCAGCGGGATCGCGTAGCGCTTGTCCTTGTAGATGCCCGGCCTTCCACGGCACCGGCGCGAAGTCGGCCTCGCTGAGCTTCAGCGCGGTGGCCACGTCGTCCAGCGGCTGGATCACCCGGCGGGCGGCGTTGGTGGCCACCGAGTCGACGTGCATGATCGCGATGTCGGGTCCCTTGCCCGCGGTCACCGCACTCGGCAGCTTGGCGTAGTAGTCCGCCCACTGCATCGTGTTCATGGTGACCTTGATGTTGTCGTGCTCGGTCTTGAACTGCGTGACCAGCTTCTTCATGATCGGGCCGTCGCCGCCGGTGAAGCCGTTCCAGAACTTCAGGTCGACCGCCGGGCCGTCGTAGCCGGCCGCGCCGCCGTCCCCTGCGGGCGCGGCTGGTTCCCGCCGGGCACGCCGGCCGAGCCGCGCCGCCGCAGGCGGCCAGCCCGACGGTGGCGGCGGCGCCGAGGCCGGCGGCGAGGAAGCCGCGGCGGGTCAAGCGCGCGGCGGGTGGGTGAGGTCATGAGGGGTCCCTTCTCTCATTTGAGCCGATGTCACCGCGGAGCCAGAACGCCGCCACTCGGGAATTACAACGGTTACTTTGACTGCTTGGGACTATTTCTACAACGGTTAACTTTGACGCAAGAGGAAGCTGCATCTTCTTCAGACGATGTCTAGGCGAGAGGCGGGACCGATGGCCGCACGACTGCGAGACGTCGCCGAGTTCGCCGGCGTCAGTGTCAAGACCGCATCGAACGTGATCAACCACTACCCGCACGTCAAGCCGTCAACCCGAGCCCGGGTGGAAGATGCCATTCGGCGAGCTGCGCTACCGGCCGCAACGAGAGCGCCCGCCAGCTCAAGCACGGCCGGTCCGGCTTCCTGGCCCTTGCCGTGCCCCAGCTCGACGCACCGTACTTCGCCGAGCTCGCCACCGCGGCTCAGCGCGGAGGCGACGGCGCGGCTACATCCTGCTGCTGGACATCACCGGGGCCGATCCGGATGCCGAGCGGACCGTGCTCGACGGGGTGCGGCTCACATGTCATCGACGGCATTGATCTTCTCCCCGCTGACCGTCACGCGCCGCGAGGTCGCCGCCCGCGGCGATGACCTGCCGATGGTCCTGCTCGGCGAGCGCGCGTCTCACCGGGCTGCGACCACGTCGCGGTCGACTCGGTGGCGGCCGCTCAGGCCATGACCGACCACCTCTCGCGACGGGTCGGCGCCGGGTTGCCGCGATCGGCCGCGAATCGTGCCGGGACGGCTTCGGTGCGGCTGCGAGGGCTACCGACAGGCGCTCGCTGAGGCCGGGCATCGGCTACGACCGCGACCTGGTCATCGGAGTGAGCGAGTACAGCGCTCGGCGGGCAAGGCGGCGATGCAGACGCTGCTGGCCTCGGAGGAGCCACCGGACGCGGTGTTCTGCTTCAACGACCTGATGGCCATCGGCGCCCTGCGGGCCTGCGCCGACGCCGGCGTCGGGTGCCGGAGGACGTCGCCATCGCCGGTTTCGACGACATCGCCGAGGGCCGGTTCTCGACCCCGACCCTGACCACTGTCGCCGCCGACATCGACGTCTTGACCCAGGAGGCGCTCCGGCTGCTGCTCCGCCGGATCGAGCACACCGCGGAAGCGCCGCAGCGCCCGACCGTCCCGTGGCGGCTGCAGCTCCGTGAGAGCACCCTGGGCCGGTCGACCCCTCCCTCATCCCGGCCGCATCCGGGACGGGTTACCCCGGAGCGAGGCGCGCGAGAGTGATAGCGGCCCGACCGACAATTGGGGTGTCGTTGGCGACCGGGAGGCCCGCCTGGCCGGACGTCGGAGTTCTCGACGCCCTCCCTCAGCGGGGAAGGGGGTCCAGCACGGCTTCGATCGCGGGCCCGAACCGGTCAAGATCGAAGACGAAGTTCGACCGGTACGCCTCCCAGGTCCAGCCGCTGGCCGGATGGGTCAGCTCCGAGGGAGTCCAGAAGTAGTGGATGTCGCCGCCGATGATCGACTTGATCAGGTACTCGTTGAGGGCGGTGTAGCTGGAACCCGTCAGCACCAGCATCGTGGCGTCGGGTGCGAACACCGCGTTGAACATGGCGCTGCCGGCGAACCCGGCGATCACCTCGGCCTGGGAGAAGACGGCGACTTGATCACCGAAGTCGAGCGTCTCGGGATAGAGCACCTGGAATCCGAGCCCGGCGAAGAAGTGCTCGACCTCGGCGGTGTTCAGGCAGGTACGGACGCCCCGCGGCCGGCGGCTCACGAAGATCCGAGCCGAGGAGCCGGCCGGTGACGGCCCGGTCCGGAGACAGCCCGTCCGGATGCGGTCCCAGACCGAGGCGAGCTCGGGGGCGCCGTAGCCGGGAATGGCCCAGTCCGAGGTGCAGCCGTACAGCTCCTCCACGCGCACGCCCTCGCCGGGCACCACGTACTCGATGGTGTCGACGTCGATCTCCAGCGCCGTGAAGATGCGGCGTTGGAACTCGGGGATCGAGGTCTGGCCGGCGGGCAGGCTGAGCAGCGGCCGGACGTGCGGGACCCGTTCCTTGACGATCGGCCAACCCCAGCTGTTCGCGACCACGTCGGTCATCACGTGCCCGAAGTGGCTGGGGTACTCCGAGTCGAGATAGAAGAAGGCTCCCGGAGCCGTGCGGACGGGCGGCTCCGACTCCACGGGCAGCCGGGCCAGATAGGGGCTCACGCTCTCCAGGGCCCGGTGGCCGAGCACCCGCATCTTGGGGTTGCGGAAGGTGTCCGGGAGCCAGTAGTCCCCCATCCGCACGCGTTTCCGGGCGTAGCACGTGACGTCGCGATAGCTCCGCAGCCACCGCTCCGGAACGCGGATCGTCGGTTTCAGGGTGCGCAGCCCGTCACCGTGGACCTGGGGCCGGGCCCTCGACGCGTACGAGACGGCGGGCTTGCTGGTGATCACCTCGCCCCAGCCCGCGCCGCAGCGCCGGCCGAGCACCGTGGTGGCCCGGCTGTCCCGCAGCTTCCACTGGTGGGCGAGCCGCTTGCGGACGACCCAGCCACCCGCCAGCTCCTCGGTCAGCTCGAGGCTCTGGGCGAGCGCCTCGGTCGAGGACCGTTCACCGGCGGGGCGCTGGTGGCCGAGGGCAGCGAGCTCGGCCAGCAGGTCAGTCCAACGTCGGGACTCCGCCGACTCCGCCGGGGTGGCCTTCGCCGCCGGCACCGACCGCAGGACGTACCGTCCCCCGTCGGTCAACGACCCGAACAGCTCTCGGAAGGTCTCGGTACGGTCGCCCGAGCGTTCCAACCCCGATTCCATGATCACCTGGGGCTGGGCGACCGTCGACAGGTAGCGCAGCCGCTCCTCCACCGTGCGGCATCGACGGTGGATGACGTTCGGCGGCAGGTCCTGCCACCGGGCCCGCTTTGACCGGGGCCACGGCCAGCAGGTGGATCGTGGCGGAGGCGTACTCGGCGGCCAGCTCGCGCACCAGCTTCAGGGCGGGGCGCCGGCTGATCACCACGATGTCGGTCACCGGCTGCGGTACCGACTCGAGGGCGGCGCGATGGAGCTCGCGGCGCTGGTTGAGGGGGGCGGCTGCTGGCCGAGCCGGTGAGCTGGGTTTCGACGCCAGGGCCCGTATCCGCCGCGCCGTTCGGCGGAGTGCGCGAACGACGGCCGTCATCGCAGGAAGACTAGTGCACCGGCCGTGCCCGGGCGCCGCTCCGCTACCCGCACCTCTTCATGAGGAGGTGTGGCGCGTCCGCCCGTCTGATCTGCTGCGCCGAGGAGGCACCATGACGAGCTAGGGCCGCGATGTGTCCTCGGCCCGCTGGGACCGGGCGTGGTCGACGAGGAGCTGGGATCCTCGGAGCGCCGCGTCGACGCGCGCCTGGTCCCACACGATGTCGGGATCGGGCTCCAGGTAGGCCAGGAGCCCGCTGACCAGTCCGTAGGATTCGGCCGTCCACTCCGCCTCGATGGTCGCACCGAACGCGCGCAGTCTGAAGGTGTCCCGGGCCGGGGCGAGTCCGGAGCGGATCACGAGGCCGACCATCAGCGCGCCCACGGTGTCGGACATGAGCCTGAAGCCCCCCTCCGGGTCGAGCCACGGACGCAGCCGGTACCCGATCACGGCGGGGAGTCGCGCGTACACCCGCGCCCGCTGCCGTTCGAAACGCTCCTCGGCGGCCCTCAGCTCGCCGCCGACGGTGTCGCGCAGCTGGCCCGCCGGTAGCGACGCCCAGGTGGCGCGCAACGCGAGGTGATCACGCCACGCGCGCGACGCGGCCAGGCGGGCAAAGTCGGCCACCGCGGCCAGGCGGAAACTCTCCACGACGAGCGTCCGTCGACCTTCCTCGGTCAGCAGCTCCGGCGATCGGGCCTGGACGAGAGCCAGGATGGCGGCGATCTCCTCCTCCCCTTCCGCCTCCAGCCGCACGTCGCGCGCCACCCGCAGCAGCACCTCCCGCTGAAAGTCGATCCGGTTCGGCCATCGACGGTAGGCCGTTGCGCGAGCGACACCCGACGCGGCGATCGCCTGTTCCAGGCTGATCTGGTCCAAGGCGACCGACAGGCCCTGCGTGCGCACCCCCGCGAGAGCGGCCTCCACAACCAGCTCGCCCGCGTCTTTGCGGCTCCCTTGACGTGGTCGGACCATGTCCATAGCATTGCATTTGAGACATTATGTCTCACATGATCGAAAGGGGATCGAGACCGTGCCTCCACACGCTGTGCTCGGAGTCGCCGCGATCACGGTGGCGTGCATCGCCGGCGTGCTCGGCCTCATCTACGTGGCCGCGATCGGCAGCCGGCTTGCGCTGCGCTGGCCGCTCGTGGTCGCTTCGGCCCTCGCCTTTGCCTGCTCGGTGGTTGCGGGCGAGGCCGCCAAGCCCCTCCTCGAAGCGGTCGAGGCCACCGGCTCCACCGGGGAGATCGCCGCCGCGCAGGCCCACGCGCACGGCAGCGACATCCTGACCCTCGCGGTCTTCGCGCTCTCCATCGCGGTGCTCGCGACCGTCTGGAGCGTGCTACGTCCCGCCCGCGGCACGTGGAGCGTGCGGATGTCGATCGGTGGCGGGATCGTCGCGATCGCCTCCTGCGCCACGATCGCCACGGCGGCGATCGTGCTGGTCGAAGCGCTCAACGCCGTCGCCGTCGGACATCCTTCCTGGGGATCGCCATGAGCGCGCCAGTCTCGTCCGCCTCGCCGCGCGTCGTCCTCATCGTCGAGTCCTGCTGCGGTGAGATCCAGGCCCTCCGGGACGGGGCGCCGGACACGTACGGAGGGAAACGGAGCATGGGGAGACGCAGGGACGCGAAGCTCCGGTCGATGTATCCCGGCGGCCGGGCAGACGCGCGGGCGCTCCGCTGGGCCCGGTGGTGGGCTCGGATCATTCCCCTCGGCGTCCTCCCGCGGCGATGGGTCGTCCTGGAAGTCCCCGGCCGAAGGAGCGGCACTCGGACACGGTTCCCCCTCGGGATGGCGGACCTCGGCGGGAACTGGTACCTCGTGTCGATGCTCGGCGAGTGCAACTGGGTGCGGAACGTCCGCGCTGCGGGCGGAAGGGCCACTCTCCGAGGACGTCACGGCGGCGCGGTGCACCTGGTCGACATTCCGGCGCCCGAGCGCGCGAGCATCCTCAAGCAATACGTTCGACGGGTGCCGGGTTCCAGGCCCCACGTCGCGGTCGGACTGTCCGGAACGCTGGACCAGTTCGCCGCGATCGCGGCAAGCCATCCGACCTTTCGGGTCGAGTTCGAGCGCGGTCGGTGACTCTCTCAGCGAAGATGGACAGGGAACTGACCGGCCGGGCGCATCGAGCTGTGCGCTGCGCTCCGACCTGGCAGGTGGCCTCGCACCGGGTGGGGCGGGCGGGGCTCGAACCCGCGACCCAGGGATTATGAGTCCCCTGCTCTGACCGGCTGAGCTACCGCCCCTCGCGCCCGTCGATGATACCGACGCGCATCCCTGGCCGGTCGTCCACCAGCTGCTCAACCTGCGCACTGCGTTGGTGTTTGCCACCCCCGCGATTGACGCGCCGTCGGACAGGCGCAAAGGTGGCGCACACGGGCTGCGGAGGGAATGGCATGGGCACAGACACGCACAAGGACCTGGTGCGGCGGTTCATGGCCGCCCTCGAGAGCCGGGGTGACCTCGACGACCTGGACGAGATCTGCGAGCCGGAGGTCGCCGACACCTGGCGCACCGCGATGGCAGACTTCCCGTTCACCGACCGGACCCTGGTGGTCGACGAGCTGGTGGCCGAGGACGGGGCGGTTGCGGTGCACTGGACCATCAACGGCACCCACACCGGCGAGTTCCTCTCGGTCCCGGCGACCGGGCGCCGCACCTCGAACCGGGGCGCGGCCTTCGTCACCCTCGTCGGCGACCGGATCACCGACGTCACGTCCTACTACGACGCGGAGAGCCTGCTCGAGCAGCTGGGCGCCCGGGTGCAGCCCACTGGCTGATCGCGCCCGGGCCCGGCCTGGCCGCGTTCAGGTCCGACTCCCTGCGCCGGCCGGGTCAGAGCCGCCCGGCCGCCAGCTCGGCCGCGATGTGGTCCGCCTGCCGCATGGCCAGGGCCACGATGGTCAGGGTCGGGTTCGCGGCTCCGCCGGTGGTCATCACCGAGCCGTCGCTGACGAACAGGTTCGGCACGTCATGTGCCCGGCCCCAGCGGTCGACCACGCCGTCCTCGGGGCGTTCGCTCATCCGGCAGCTGCCCAGGTTGTGAGTCGAGGGGTACGGCGGGGTGTGGTGCACCGACAGTGCCCCCACCGCCTCGTAGATCCGGTCGGCGGCGGCGTACCCGTGGTCCCGCATCGCCACGTCGTTGGGATGGTCGTCGAAGTGGACGTTCACCACCGGCAGACCGTGCTGGTCCTTCGCCTCGCTCAGGGTGACTCCGGTTGGACTCCTGCGGCATGTCCTCGCCGACGATCCACATCCCGGCGGTCCGCTCGTACGCGTCCAGCTTCTCGGTGAACGAGCGTCCCCACTCCCCCGGCTCCACGAAGCTGGCGTAGAACGGCACGCCGAGCGACAGCGTCTCCATGTAGTAGCCGCCGGCGAACCCCCGTGAGGTGTCGTGCTTCGCCTCGTCGGCGATGATCCCGGCCATCGTCTCCCCGCGGTACATCCGCACCGGCTTGTCGAAGACCGCGTACGCCGAGCCCGTCGTGTGCCGCATGTAGTTGCAGCCGACCTGTCCGGAGGAGTTGGCCAGGCCGTCGGGGTGCAGCGCGCTGGCGCTGAGCAGCAGCAGCCGCGGCGACTCCAGCGAGTTGCCGGCCAGACACACCACCCGGGCCGCCTGCCGGTGCAGGTTCCCGGCCGCGTCGACGTACTCCACCCCGTCGACCCGGCCGGCGTCGTCGTGGGTGATCTTGGCCGCGTGGCAGTTCGGCCGGAGCTCGCAGTGGCCCGAGTCCAGGGCCCGGGGCACCTCCCGGACCCGGGTCGACCACTTCGACTCGTTCTTGTCACCCTGGAAGTTGAACCCGTCCTGGATGCTGGCCGGCCGGCCGTCGTACGGCTCGGCGTTGGTCCCGTACGGGCCGGTCGCGTAGTACCGGTAGCCGGCCCGTTCGGCCCCGTTGGCGAACACGATGTAGTTGTTGTTGGCCGGCAGCGGGGGGCGCCCGTGCCGATGGGTGGAGCCGATCGCCCGTTCCGCCCGGTCGTACCAGGGCCCCATCTCCTCCAACGTCAGCGGCCAGTCCAGCAGGTTGGCGCCGTCGATGCCGCCGTAGGTGGTCCTGGCCGCGAACTCGTGCCGCAGGAACCGTGGCGTTGCTCCGGACCAGTGGGTGGTCGACCCGCCCACCGCCTTCACGATCCAGGCCGGCAGGTTCGGGAAGTCGCGCGCCACCCGCCACGACCCGCTGGTGGTCCGCATGTCCAGCCACGCCATCTGCGCGAAGGCGGCCCACTCGTCGTTCTCGTAGTCGCCGGCGGTCAGGTACGGCCCGGCCTCCAGCACCACGCAGCGCACGCCGCGGGTGGCGAGCTCGTGGGCCACGGTCCCGCCGCCCGCGCCGGAGCCGATGATCACCACCACGGGGTCGGCCTCCTCGATCACCCGGCCGTAGGTCTTCGTCGTCGGCTCGGTCAGGTTCACGACCCGCTCCCCTCGGTGACCAGCTCGACGCGGGGCTCCCCCTCGTACTCGGTGACCCTGGGCGCCGGCAGCCAGTCGAGGTCGTCGAAGCCGCGGTGCAGGTAGCCACCCTTCGCGTACGAGGGGCCCTCGTACCCGAGCACGTCCCACACCTCGTGATCGTCGTAGAGCGCCACCACCGTGGTCGCGTGCACCGTGGCGAAGAATGCGGACCGGCCCACCTGCTCCACCACGGCGGTGGCCTGCTCGTCGTCCAGGGCGGTGAAGTCGCCGCCGGACCGGCGGTCCAGGTCGTCGAGGCCGGCGGCCAGCACGTCGTCGGTGGCGCCGGCCTCCTGGACGGTCTTCGCCGCCCGCTCGTAGGGCGCGTCGGGGAACGACGGATGCGGGTAGGCGACCCGGAGCAGCCGGAGCAGGGTCTTGCTCTGTCGTTCGCTCAGGTGGCGGGTCTGCTGGCCCACGTCGGTGGTGCTGGCCGTCTTGTCCTGGGCCACGGTGCCTCCTCGTCGATCGCACGGCGGCACAGCTCACGGCTCGGCGGCAGCGGCCTCCCGGCGCGTCAGCTGTGGTCTGGATCACACAGTACGATCCGGGCTGTTGCACCAACGATGCACCCTCGCGCAGCCGAACCGGAGGTCCCGATGTACTTCATCGTCGTCAAGTTCCCCACCAAGCCCGAGTGGAGCGACCGCTGGCTCGACCTGGTCCACGAGTTCACCCAGGCGACCCGGCAGGAGCCCGGCAACCTGTGGTTCGAGTGGTCCCGCAGCGTCGAGGACCCGACCGAGTTCGTGCTGGTCGAAGCCTTCACCGACGACGGCGCCGGCCCGCACGTGAACAGCGACCACTTCAAGGCCGGGCTGGCCGCCATGCGCCAGGCCGTCCGGTCCACGCCCAAGATCATCAGCCGGCAGGTCGACGGCGACGGCTGGGACGCGATGGGCGAGCTGCAGGTCGAGTAGGCGCCGGGTCAGTCGGCGCCGAGACTGTCGGCCAGTCGGCTCAGCCACTCGGCGACGCCCACCGGGCCGTCGAGGATCAGGTCGGAGATGGCGGTCAGCGCGTCCTCCTCGTGCGAGGCCGAGCAGACCAGGAGGCCGTCGACCCCCTCGGTGCGCAGCTGCTGGACGGCGCGGAAGGCCGGCAGGTCCCCCAGGTCGTCACCGGCGAAGATCACCACCCGGGCCCGGCGTTCAGCCACGATGGCGCGCAGCGCGTCACCCTTGTCGAATCCCGGCGCCCGGATCTCCAGCACGTTCTTGCCCGGCTCCACGTGCAGGCCGTACCGCTCGGCCAGCTCGGCGATGGGCGCCCGCAGCGCGTCGAACGCGTCGGAGGAGTCGGCCAGCTCGCGGGTGTGCACGCCGATCGCCCGGCCCTTGTGCTCGATCCGCGCGTCCCCCAACCCCACCGAGGACAGCACGGCCGGCAGCTCTTCGGAGATCCGCACGATCTCGTCCGGCTCGGGCGGCAGGCTGTACTCCCCGGTGGTGGCGTCCCAGCGCTCCACCCCGTACTGCCCCAGCACGATCATCGACTGCAGGCCGGCGACCTCGGCGAAGCCCCCGAGCCGCACCGCGGTCCGGGCCGGGCGCCCGGTGATCACCACCACGGTGCCGACCACCGAGCCGAGCCGACCGAGGGCCGCCACCGCCGCCGGGTTGGCGTACGCGCTCTCCGGGTCGTCGATGATCGGGGCCAGCGTGCCGTCGAAGTCGACGCCGATCAGAGTGTCCTGGGGCCGCCGGATGATCGCCTGCATGGCCTGGACACCGGAGTCGGAGACGGGCCCGGTCGGGGTCATGATCCGAGCCTGACAGACCGGCCGGGCCGGCCGTCCACCGGGCTCGGCCGGCCCTGCGCGGAACGGCCGGGTGGCTCGCTGGTCCGGACGTGCGGCTATGGTCGACGGCGAGGTCGTTGGGAGGCACGTCGTTTCATGACTACGGCACAGCCGAGGAAGTCGCCGAGGACGTCCCGGCCGCGGACGGCTCCGCGGAAGGTGACGAAGGCCTCGTTCGTGGTGGTCGCCAACCGGTTGCCGGTGGACCGGGTGGAGAACCCGGACGGCAGCGTGGACTGGCGGACCTCACCGGGCGGGCTGGTCACCGCCTTCGAGCCGGTGATGCGCTCCCACCACGGCGCCTGGGTCGGCTGGCACGGGGCGCCCGACGAGACCCTGGAGCCGTTCTCGAACTCCGGCCTGGAGCTGGTCCCGGTACCGCTGTCGGCCCAGGAGGTCGAGGAGTACTACGAGGGCTTCTCCAACGCCACCCTGTGGCCGCTGTACCACGACGTGGTCGCCACCCCCGTGTACCACCGGGAATGGTGGGACGCCTACGTCACCATCAACCAGCGGTTCGCCGACCGGGCGGCCGAGGTGGCCGAGCAGGATGCGGTGGTCTGGGTTCAGGACTACCAGCTGCAGCTGGTGCCGCAGATGCTGCGCCGGCGGCGTCCCGACCTGCGGATCGGCTACTTCCTGCACATCCCGTTCCCGCCCACCGAGCTGTTCGTCCAGCTGCCCTGGCGCAACCAGATCCTGGAGGGGCTGCTCGGGGCGGACCTGGTCGGCTTCCAGCTGCCCGGCGGTGCGCAGAACTTCGTCCGGCTGGTCCGGCAGCGGCTGTCGTACGACACGCGGCGCGACCACATCCATCTGCCCGACGGCCGCATGGTCACGGCCCGGGCCTACCCCATCTCCATCCAGGGCCGCGAGTTCAACGAGATGGCCATGCGGCCGGAGATCGAGGAGCGCGGCCGACAGATCCGCCACGATCTCGGCGATCCGCGGTACATCTTCCTCGGCGTCGACCGGCTCGACTACACCAAGGGACTTCCGGAGCGGATCCGCGCCTTCGGGGAGCTCGTCGCCGAGGGCACCATCGACCCGGAGGAGGCCGTCCTGGTCCAGGTGGCCACCCCGTCCCGCGAGCGGGTCGACCAGTACCGGGTGCTGCGCGACGACATCGACCGGCTGGTGGGCCGGATCAACGGCGACATCGGCCGGCTCGGGCGGCCACCGATCACCTACCTGCACTCCTCCTTCCCCCGCGAGGAGATGGCCGCGCTGTACCGGGAGAGCGACGTGATGATCGTGACCCCGCTGCGCGACGGGATGAACCTGGTGGCGAAGGAGTTCGTGGCCTGCCGCGACGGCGACAACGGCGCCCTGGTGCTGAGCGAGTTCGCCGGGGCCGCCAAGGAGCTGCGGCAGGCCTACCTGGTGAACCCGCACGACATCAACGGCTTGAAGGAGACGCTGGTGACCGCCATGCGCGACTCCGACCGCAATAAGGCCCGCCGGATGCGGATCATGCGCCGACAGGTGTTCGAGCACGACATCGACCACTGGGCGAACCGGTTCCTGGAGGACCTCGGCGGCGTCGACACGGCGGAGGGTCCCCAGTGAGCCTGCGGCTGGGCAGCGTGGTGATCAACTGCGCCAATATCGAGACCATGACCGCGTTCTGGTCGCAGGCCCTGGACCTGCGGGTCGGCCCGCTGTCGGACAACGGCGGCTTCCGGATGCTCGCCGGAGAGATCGTGCAGCTCGGGCTGCAGGTGACCGAGACCCCGGTGACCGGCCGGGACCAGATGCACCTGGACCTCTACACCCACGAGCAGGGGGCCGAGGTCTCCCGGCTGCTGGCCTTGGGGGCCACCCTGGTGCGCCACCACGAAGACCCGGACGACGACTACGTCGTGCTGGCCGACCCCGAGGGCAACGCGTTCTGCGTCTGTGCCCTGCCCGACTGAGCGCCCCGAAGGACGCGATGAATCTCGACGACACCAGCCCGGCCGAGACCAGGATCGGCGGGGACGAGCTCCGTCACCTGCGGCGGCGCCGCGGCCACCCACTGGTCGAGCTCGCGCTGCGGATCGCCCGCCGGGTCAGCTCGCCCGGCGTGCTGTTCCTGACCGCCGGCATCGGCGGCGTGCTGGTGGTGCTGCTCACGATGGCGGCGGGGTCGATCTATGAGGCGGTCGAGGACGGCGACGGGGTCTCCACCTTCGACCGTCCGGTGCTGCAGCAGGTGCTGGGCTGGCGCAGCCCCGACCTCGACCGTTACCTGACCTGGTTCACCCACCTCGGCGGGCCACTGGGCATGACGATCATCGCCACCGCCGTCACGGTCCTGATGATGCTGCGCTGGCGGTCCTGGACCCCGTTGCTGCTGATGGTGATCACCGTCGCCGGATCGCTGCTGATGACGATGGTCGGCAAGGCGATCATCGGCCGGGTGCGGCCGCCGCAGGTCGACGCCGTCCCGCCGTACGAGACCAGTCCTTCGTTCCCCAGCGGGCACGCCCTGAACAGCACGGCGATCGCCGGCATGGTCGCGTACCTGGTGGTGCTCCACCTGCAGCGGCGGCTGGCGAAGGTGCTGACCATCACCCTGGCCGGGCTGTGGGCGGTCTCCATCGGGCTCAGCCGAGTCTTCCTGGGGCACCACTGGCTGACCGACGTGATGGTGGGCTGGGTGCTGGGCCTGGCGTGGCTGGGGGTGGTGGTCACCGCGCACCGGATGTACCTGACCGTGTACGTCGCCCGACGGGGCGACCGCGGGCCGGGCGACGAGCCCGCCAGGGGCTGAGTGTGCTCCCCCGGTTGGACTCGAACCAACAACCTGCCGGTTAACAGCCGGCTGCTCTGCCAATTGAGCTACAGGGGATCGCGCAGGCGCGGATAGGTACCTTACCAGCGATTCTGGGCGGGATCGTACTCGAGCCGGAGCTCGGCGACGGCCCGGTCGGCCGCCTCCCGCAGCCCGGGAATCGACCAGCTGAGGCCGCGCCCGAGGGAGGTGTGCCAGGCAATCGGCTGGTCGTCGCGACCGAGGTCGCGGCGGCCGTGCACCACGATCCCCCGGTCGCCGCGGACCGGCAGGAAGCGTTCCACCACGATGCTGGCCGCGACGCGTTCCCGGAAGAGCTCCGGCAGCCTCGCCGGGGTGGGCAGGGCCACCGCACCGCGCCGACCGCCGTACTCCCTCCAGGTCAGCCGGCCGGTCTCGGCGTTCCACCCGCCGTGCTCGATGGTGTGCCACCCGACGTGGCGCCAGTCCCCCGGCCGGCCGGTCGACAGGGCGGCCGGGCTGCCGATGGCGTACGCGCTGGCCGTGTCCCCGGCAATGTGCGTCCAGGCCAGGATCCGGGCCGGCCCGCCGGCGGCGGCCACCGCGGAGGACCAGTCGTCGAACACGTCCCGGGGCAGGCCCCGGCCCCGGCCCCACCAACGGCCTGTCTGCCTGCGGTCCCCGGTCACCCATCGATTCTCCCGGATCGCCGGGCGCCGCCGATGCTGCCGGATCGAGTTCACAGGTGCGCGGCCGCCGACTGGGGGCAGACGCCGCGCAGCGCCGCCAGCGCGGCCCGCTCGGCACGGCGGACCCGGCTGATGCTGAGCCCGAGGCGGCTCGCCACGGCCGCATAGCTGAGCGGCTCGCCGGTGGTGAAGCCCAGCCGGAGCTCCAGCAGCCGTCGGTCCGCGGGCGGCAGCCGGCCGAGCAGGTCGCGGACCACCTCGGCCCGCTGCACCGCCTCGGCCGGCGAACCGGGCTCCGGCGCGGCCAGCAGCTCCGCCTCGGTGGCCAGGTCGAGCGGCTCCGGCGCCTGCTGGGCCAACAGCCGACCGGTCCACTCCACGGAGCGGCCGACGGCGGCGGCGATCTCGGCGACCGTCGCGGGGCGTCCCAGCTGCTGGGTGAGCAGGCTCTCCACGCCGCGTACGGTCCGCAGCTGCGCGGCCCGGCTGGCCGGCAGGTTGAGATCACCGAGCCGGGCGGCCGACGCCGCCGACACAAAGGCCCGGATCCAGAACAGCGCGTAGGTGGCGAACCGGCAGCCGCGGCGGTGGTCGAAGCGCAGCACCGCCTGCACCAGGCCGAGGCAGCCCTCCTGGAACAGGTCCGCCGCGGGCAGACCGCTCCGGCCGGACGACTGGAAGGTGACCATGGCCACCAGCCGCAGGTTGGTCTCGATCAGCCGGCGGCGGGCCACCTCGCCGCGCTCCACCAGCAGCCCGAGCTCGACGGCCGAAGCCCCGGCCGGCCGGGCGCCGCGAGCCAGCGCGTCGGCCGCCAGCACGCCGGCCTCCATCCGGGCGGCCAGGTCCGCCTCCTCGTCGGCGGCCAGCAGACCGCGGGGCAGGGCGGTGGGGAGGCTCGACATGCCTCCACGATGATCACCGCGGGTGACCGGGGGAACCCGCGTGGGGAGATCTGTGGACAGCCCTGTCGGGACCGTCGGGGCTGGGACGGGGCTCAGTCCTGGGCGCCCAGGCTCCGGTTCTGCAGCTCCTTGCGACGGGCCTCCAGGACCACCAGCTCGGAGAACATCTGGTTGTACGTGGTGGCACTGTCCACCGGGTTGGTGCGCTGAAGCTTCGACTTCAGCGCCGCGATCCGACGCATCACGCTGAGCAGCTGCAGCTTGGCGGCGTTCGCCGTCACGTACCGGCGTTCGGGCGCCCCGGTCAGCGACAGGGGCTCCACGGCCAGGGCGGCGAGCAGGCTGCGGACGAGGTCGTTCTCGGCGGCGGCCGTGACCCGGTGCACCCAGGCCCCGCCGGCGGCCTCCGCCTGGGCCTTCTCCACGCTGGTCAGCACCGATGCGTACGCCGGGTGGGTGAAGTCGGCGGCGGTCAGCCCCTGCCAGCCGCCCTCGAACAGCTGCGGCGCCTGCAGCAACAGCTTCGCGGTCTCCCGCTCGGTGGCCAGCAGCCGGTCGTGCGGGTCGGGCATCACGCTGCGCGACCGGGCCTCGTTGGCGGCCTCGGCCGACTCGGCGGCCACCGCGCGCCCGTGCCGGCCGGCGGCTCGCATCACCTCGCCCCGGACCTCGTCGATGTCCATCCCGAGCATCCCGGACAGCTCGCGGACGTAGCCGCCGACCAGAGCGGTGTCGCGGATGCTGGCCACCAGCGGCGCCGCCTCCCGGAGGGCGGCCAGCCGGCCGTCGGCGCGGTCGAGGTCGTGTCGGCCGAGCACGTTGGCCATCACGAACCGGTAGAGGGGCACCCGCCGCGCCACCAGCTCGCGGACCGCCGCATCCCCGTGCTGGAGCCGCAGGTCGCAGGGATCCAGCCCGGTCGGTTCCACCGCGACGTAGGTCTGAGCGATGAAGTTCTGGTCCCCGCCGAACACCTTGATCGCGGCCGCCTGACCGGCGGCGTCACCGTCGAAGGTGAAGATCACCTCGCCGTGGAACGCGTCGTGGTTGCCCATCAGCCGACGCAGCAGCCGGGCGTGGTCGTCGCCGAAGGCCGTTCCGCAGGACGCCACCGCGGTGTCGACCCCTGACAGGTGGGCTGCCATCACGTCGGTGTAGCCCTCCACCACCACCGCCTGGCTCTTCTTGCCGATCTGCTGCCGGGCCAGGTCGAGGCCGTACAGCACGTGCGACTTCTTGTAGAGCGCGGTTTCCGGGGTGTTGATGTACTTGGCCGGCATCCGGTCGTCGTCGCGCAGCCGCCGGGCGCCGAAGCCGACCACCTGGCGGCCCGAGTCCCGGATCGGCCACAGCAGCCGGCCCTGGAAGTAGTCCCAGCCGGACTCGCGGACCAGCCCGCCGGCGACCAGCTCGGAGTCGCGGAAGCCGCGCCCGTTCAGGTGCCGCTTGAGCGCCTTGCCGTCCTGCGGGGCGTACCCGACCGAGAACCGCTCCGCGGCGGCGCGGTCGAACCCCCGCTCGTCCAGGAACTGGCGGCCGATCACCGCCTCCGGACTGCCCAGCTGCTCGGCGAAGTAGTCCGCGGCCGCCTGATGGGCCTCCATCAGCCGGACCCGCAGGCCGGGTTCGGTCCGCGGCCCGCCGTCCTCGGTGTAGCGGAGCTGGACGCCGACCGTGTCGGCCAGCCGCTCGACCGCCTCGGTGAACGACAGGTTGTCGACCTTCTGCATGAAGGTGATCACGTCGCCGCCCTCACCGCAGCCGAAGCAGTAGAAGAAGCCACGGGCCGGGGTCACCTGGAAGCTCGGGGTCTTCTCGTCGTGGAAGGGACACAGGCCCTTCATCGAGCCGCCGCCGGCGTTGCGCAGGGCCACGTAGGCACCCACCACCTCGTCGATCCGCGCTCGCTCCCGGACCGTGGCGATGTCCTCGTCGTTGATCCGGCCCGGCACGGCGCGAGTCTACGTCTTCGAGGCGCCGCCGACGCCGCTCGGTGACGGCTGTGCACACTCCTCACACCTACACTGTCCGCACACCGTCCGGTGGCGGTAACCGACGGGTCGACCGGGCGGCAGTCGAGGTGCCGATGCTCGGCGAGCTGATCGTCAGAGAGGGGCGGGTGTGGCCGATCACGACGGCGACGCGCTGTACGCCCCCAGCCTGGTGGAGGTGACCACCCGGCGGCTGCGGGCCGAGATCCTGTCCGGCGAGCTGGCCCCCGGCGAGCGGCTGGTCGAGGAGCAGATCCGGCAGCGGTTCGCGATCAGCCGCGCCCCCCTGCGAGAGGCGTTGCGCACGCTGGCCAACCAGGGCCTGGTTGAGCATCTCCCCCGCCGCGGCACCCGGGTGACCGAGCTGTCCCGCCAGGACATCGACGAGCTGTTCGACCTGCGGGTGCTGCTGGAACGGCACGCGATCAGCTGCGCCCTGCCGCTGCGGCGTGGGGCCGGCGCCGACCCGCTCGCGACCGTTCGTGCCCAGCTCGACGCCATGCGCCGCGCGGACGCGGCCGGCGACGACCTGGAGAAGGACGACGCGCACCGCGCCTTCCACGCCGCGATCGTGGCACTGGCCGGGAACCACCAGCTCGACCTGGCGATCGAGCCCATCCTGCTCCGGCTGCAGCGGCCGATGGCGGCCAACCTGCGGCGGGAGACGGCCCTGAACGGCCGCCACGCCGGCATCCGGCGGCACGAGCTGCTGCTGACGGCCCTGGAGAGCGACGACCCGGCTGTGGTGCTGGCGGCGCTGGAGCAGCACGGCTCCCGCCGCTATCTCGCCGGGGACCCGGTCGCCGTCTGACGCCTGGTGCCGGTTACGCCCGCGGTCACCTGGCCCGCGCTCATCCGTCTCGAGCTGGACGACACGCCGACAACAGCGCCGATTCCCGGCGTGTCCTCATCTCGAGATGGACAACGCTCGGGGCCGGGGCACGAGGCCGCCCCGGCGGCCATCACGCGATGGGTGACGACCCCACCCGACCAGACCCGCCGACCTGAAACGCACCTGTAACGCGTCGCGCCGCCCGCCGTCATACATTCTGTCGACAATCGACGACATGGTTCTCCCCTCGGCGCTGACGACCGTACGCGGCCCTCAGCTGGGACCCTCCATCGCCGAGCTCGCCGCGCGCTATGCCGCCGGGGACACCTCCCCCGCGCAGTACTGCGCGGACGTCCTGGCCACCATCCAAGCGCGGGGCGACGACGGGGTCTGGATCACCGTCGCCCCGGAGTCCGCCGTGCAGCAGCGCTGCGCCGAGCTGGCCGCCCGGCCCGACCGCAGGACGCTGCCGCTGTACGGGATCCCGTTCGCGGTCAAGGACAGCATCGACATCCAGGGCTGGCCCACCACGGTGGCCTGCCCCGAGTACGCCTACGTCGCGATCGAGACCGCCCCGGTGGTCGCCGCCCTGCTCGAGGCGGGGGCCGTGCTGATCGGCAAGACCAACCTGGACCAGTTCGCCACCGGCCTGAACGGCACCAGGACACCGTTCACCGTCCCGCGCAGCGTGTACTCCGCAGAGCTGATCTCGGGCGGGTCGAGCTCGGGGTCCGCGCTGTCCGTCGCGTTGGGCGAGGTTCCGTTCGCCGTGGCGACCGACACCGCCGGGTCCGGACGGGTGCCGCCGGCGCTGAACGGGATCCTCGGCTTCAAGCCGTCCCGTGGGCTGATCAGCACGGTCGGTCTGGTGCCGGCCTGCCGCTCCCTGGACTGCATCAGCCTGATGGCCGGCACGGTCGCGGACCTGGCGTTGCTACTCGACCTGGTGGCCGCACCGGACCGGCGCGACCCCTGGAGCCGGCCGCGGCAGCACGTGGCGGTCGACCCCGCGTCCGTGCGGGTCGGACTGCCGCCCGGCGGCGAGCTGGAGTTCTTCGACGACCAGGCGATGGCTGACGCACACGCCGAGGCCCGAGCGGCGGCCGGCCGGGCGTTCAGCACCGTTCCGGTGCCGCTGCACCCCTTCCTGCAGGCCGGGTCGCTGCTGTACCAAGGGCCGTGGGTGGCCGAGCGGTACGTCGAGTTCGGCCAGTTCCTGACCGAGCGCCCCGACGCGGCGCTGCCGGTGATCGCCGAGATCATCCTCGGTGGCGCCCGGTTCAGCGCCGCCGACACCTTCCGGGCCCAGTACCGGCTCGCCGAGCTCCGGTCTGTGGTGGCCGAGATCTTCGCGACCGTGGACGTGGTCGTGCTGCCGACCATCGGTACCACGTTCACCGTCGAGCAGGTCCGTGCCGAGCCGATCGCCACGAACACCGCGCTCGGCCACTACACGCACTGCGGCAACCTGCTCGACCTATGCGCCACGGCCGTACCGATGGGCACCACCACCGACGGCCGGCCGGCCAGCGCCATGGTCCTCGGGCCGGCCCTGGCCGACGACACCGTGCTGGCCGTGGCCGCCGGGCTGGCCGCCGCCGGCACCGCTCCGCTCCCCTGACCTCACCCGACCCGCGCCACCCCCGCCGAAGGAGACCTGATGACCGACGCCGACGCCCCGCCGACCGTCGAGGCCACGCCCGGACCGTTCCCGCTGCCGCCGGGCCGGGTCGCTCTGGTGGTGATCGACATGCAGCGGGACTTCCTGCTCCCCGGCGGGTTCGGGGAGACCCTGGGCAACGACGTCGGCCAGCTCACCGTCGTCATCCCTCCCCTGCAGCGGGTGCTGGCCGCGGCCCGTGCCGCCGGGATGATGATCATCCACACCCGCGAGGGTCACCGGCCCGACCTGACCGACCTGCCGCCCGCCAAGCAACGGCGTGGCAGGCCGTCGCTGCGGATCGGTGACCCAGGTCCGTACGGGCGCATCCTGATCCGCGGCGAGTACGGCCACGACATCATCGACGAGCTCACCCCGGCGCCCGGCGAGCTGGTCATCGACAAGCCCGGCAAGGGCTCCTTCTACGGGACCGACCTGGCCGAACGACTCACCGCGGCGGGCATCACCCACCTGGTGGTCACCGGCGTGACCACCGAGGTGTGCGTGCACACCACGGTGCGGGAGGCCAACGACCGCGGGTACGAGGTGCTAGTGCTGTCCGACTGCGTCGGCTCCTACTTCCCCGAGTTCCAGCGGGTAGGCCTGGACATGATCGCCGCCCAGGGCGGGATCTTCGGTTGGGTGGCCGACTCGGCCGCCCTGCTGCAGCAGCTGGCACAACCCGCCACCACGGCGGCCTGACCACTCGGAGGACAGCCATGAACCTCGCCACACTTCGTTCCAAGATCACGCCGGACACCGGCTTCAAGGTGCCGTGGTGGACCCGCGGCGACACCAACGCCTTCTTCGGGCTGGCCTTCAACATCCTGGTCAACGTGCTCACCCTGACCGCGCTGTTGATCTTCGTGGTCAAGGTCCCGTCCGAGCTGGTGCTGGGCACGGTACTGCCCGCCCTGGGGATCGCGCTGATCGTCGGCAACGTCTACTACACCTACCTGGCCAGGCGCCTGGCCCGCCGCGAGCAGCGGCTGGACGTGACCGCCATGCCCTACGGGCCCAGCGTGCCGCACATGTTCATCGTGGTGTTCGTGATCATGCTGCCGATCTACCTCAGCACCAACGACCCGATCAAGGCCTGGGAGGCCGGTCTGGCCTGGGCGTTCGTGATCGGCGTGATCGTGCTGATCGGGGCCTTCATCGGTCCGGCTATCCGCCGGATCACGCCACGGGCCGCGCTGCTGGGCACGCTGGCCGGCATCTCGCTGAGCTTCATCTCCATGCGCCCAGCGGCCCAGATCTGGGAGGCGGCCTGGATCGGCCTGCCCGTGCTGGGCATCATCCTGGTCGGCTTCTTCACCGACCTCAAGCTGCCGGGCAACATCCCCGTCGGTCTCGCCGCCCTGTTGGTCGGCACCGCGATCGGGTGGATCGGCGGCTACATGTCGGTACCGGACGTCGGCGCGGCCGTGACCGACATCGCCGTCGCGTTGCCTACCCTCAATCTTGGGCTGCTGGCCAGCGGGCTGAGCAACATCGCCCCGCTGTTGGCCACGGCCATCCCGCTCGGGGTCTACAACTTCCTGGAGGCGATGAGCAACGTGGAGAGCGCAGCGGCCGCCGGGGACAGCTACAACCTGCGCAGTGTGCTGCTCGCCGACGGGGCCGGAGCCATCGTCGGCTCGGCGCTGGGCTCCCCGTTCCCCCCGGCGGTCTACATCGGCCACCCTGGGTGGAAGGAGGCCGGGGGCCGGGCGGGCTACTCGATGGCCAGCGGGCTGGTCATCGCCGTGCTCTGCTTCCTCGGCCTGTTCGGGCTGCTGTCGGCCATCCTGCCGCTGCCGGCGATCGTGCCGATCCTGCTCTACATCGGCCTGCTGATCGGCGCCCAGGCCTTCCGTGCCGTGCCCCGGCTGCACGCGGCGGCGGTGGTGGCGGCCATCATCCCGAACCTGGCGGCCTGGGGTGCGGGCCTGATCGACAACGCGCTGGCCGCGGCGGGCACCTCCGCCGCGGAGCTCGGGGAGCAGCCGCTCACCGACGCCGGGCTGGTCTACCACGGGCTGCACGTGCTCGGTCAGGGCGCGGTGCTGGCCGGCATCGTGCTCGGGGCCATCGTCACCTTCATCCTGGACCGCCAGCTGGTGAAGGCCGCGATCGCCGCCGGGGCCGGCGCCGCGCTGTCCTTCATCGGCCTGCTGCACGCCGAAGAGATCCGCTGGGCCGCGTCCCCGTACGTAGCCCTCGGCTACCTCCTGCTGGCCCTGACCCTGCTCGGCATCGGGCTGCTGCGCCGTGGTGAGCAGGCCCCGGCCCCGCTGGAGACCGTGGCCGTGCCGGCGGAATGAAGCTGCCGCGGCGGCCGGACACGGGGAATGTCCGGTCGCCGCGGCTACCAGGCCGCGCTGCCCGCACGTCGACGGCGGCTCTGCATCGGCTCCGCCGTCCCCAGGGAGCGTGATGATCGTCGCCGTGGCCCGGCCCGCGATGAGCTGGTCGCGCGACGGACCGCCTGGCGGCCGAGTCGAACGGCTTCCACTCGGCCCGCAGCTCGACTCGACCCGAGTCCGGAGGGCGAAGCGCCATCCATCTGCCAGCTGCTGCCCTGCCAGCGCCGGTAGGGACGGGGGCCGGTTCAGGGACGCTAGATTTGGGCAGGTGACATCCGACTCCAGCCGCGGAGGCACGTCGCTGACGCCCCGGCCCGGGTGAGTCGATGCCACACCAGCCGGGCCCGGGACTGGCCCTCGCGCTGGCGGTGCTGCTCGCCGTGGCCCTGGGCGCGGCCTGGGTCGGCCGGCTCCCAGTCGCCGCCGACATCGCCACGGCCTCGGTGCGGGCTCTGGTCCAGCTCGCCGTCGTCTCCCTGGTCATCGCTGCGGTGCTCTCCCACATCGCCTGGTCGGCGGTCTTCGCCGCGTTCATGCTGGCCGTCGCCACCGGTACCTCGGCGAGCCGCATCGGCGCCCGCCGAGCCTGGCCCTGGGTGGGTGTCGCGGTTGCAGGCGGCGTGGTCCCCACTCTGGCCGTGATCTTCGCCTCGAGGGCCGTGCCGCTGACCGGCGCAGCCCTCGTTCCCGTCGCGGGGATCGTCATCGGCGGGGGCATGACGGCCTGCTCCCTCACCGGCCGACGGGCCTTCGCGGCTCTGCGCGAAGAACGCGGCACCTACGAAGCTGCACTGTCCATCGGGCTCCCGCGCGGCGAGGCCATCAGCGAGGTGATCGCCCGGCGTCTGCCGGAGGCGCTCGTGCCTGGTCTGGACCAGACCCGCACAGTCGGCCTGGTCACCCTGCCCGGGGCATTCGTGGGGGTGCTGCTCGGCGGCGGAACCGCGCTGCAGGCCGGAGCCACCCAGGTCCTGGTCCTGGTCGGACTGCTGTCCACCCAGGCGGTCACCGTCGTCGTCGCCCACCGGCTGATCTGCAGCGCACGGCTGCTACCGGAGGACCTCCAGGCAACGCTAGTGCCGTGAGCCAGCAGGCCCCGGCCCGCGGGCGCGGGGTATCAGCGCAGCTCGCCACCACTCCTCCGGTTGACACCGTACGGCCGGGAAGCGGGGAGCGGACATGGCGGGACCCATGGAGAAGGCGCCCCCGGACGCCCCGAAGGAGGCCGCGGACCTGCGCCCGCTGGGCCGGATCGGCACCGTCGAGGTCCTCGTCGCCGAGGGTGACCAGCCGTGGCTGCTGCCCATCGACGCCCTGGTGATCTCCGTCGGCGACGGACTCGGCGGGCTGGGGACGGCCATGCGCCGACGGGTCAAGGACCCGTGCTGGGGCGCCATCAAGTACGCCTCGATCACGCCGCAGACCCCGCAGCTGCTCGAGCTCGAGCCCTCGTCGGCCCGGTCCTCGTCCGTGCGAGCGATCATCGCCGCCACCCCGCACCCGGTCCGCAACGAGCGACCCACCACCCGGTCGGTGGCCGAGGCGACCGTCGAAGCCGTCCGGCTGGCGGCCCGGTCCGAGCTGTCGAGGCTCGGCATGCCCCTGCTCGGGGCCGGCGCGCTCGGCGGTTCGACCACCCAGATGGCCGACGTCGTCGTCCGGGCCGCGACGGAGCTGCTGAGGTCGTCGACCGGGCTGCCGCTGCGTCAGCTGGTGCTGGTCAGCCTGGACCGGGCCACGACACAGGCCATCGTCTCGGCCTGGGACCACGCAGCCGTGACGACCGCACCACCGCCCCGCCCTGAACCGGCCGCCGCCGCGCGGGCGACGTCGTCGACCGGCGGCACACGCCTTCGTCCCGGCGCGACCGAGCTGCTCCGGGTGGCTACCCTGCTGAACGGCCGCCGCGGAGGTACCGGCGTGATCGCCACCGACGTCGTGCTGGCGGCGCTGGTCCGCGAACGCCTGACGAAGCTGAACCGGACCGAGCTGGCCGCCGGAGCGACGCACGAGCTGAAGAGTGTCCTGCCGTCGCCGGCGGACCGCCAGGTCGACGCCGCGCTGGCCGCCCACCACATCGACCCCGGCACCATCGTCGACGCTGCCCTGCCCACGGACGTGACCGCGCTGCTCGACGGCGACCTGGTCGGCGCCGCCCGAACGGTCGCGGCTCGGGTGGGGGCCCCCGAGGTGCTGAGCCACCACCTGGTCGCCGCGGCGCTGGACACCCCGCTTCCGGACCAGGTCCTGGCCGCGCTCGCGGCCACCCAGGACGAGCTCCGCCAGGCGTTGCGCCGCGGCGTCGAGCGCCGGTGGCCCACCGAGGACGGCGCGGTGTGGGACGACCTCCTGGTCGGCCAGCTCGGGCGCTACGGCGAGCAGGCCATCAGCACCGACTACTGGACCACTGAGGACGCCCTCGGCTACGACGTGTTCGCCAACGCCATCGCCTTCGGCATCCAGCACCCGATGACGCGCGGGCCGCTGACGATCGGGATCAAGGCGCCGTGGGGGGCGGGGAAGACCTCGCTGATGAGGATGGTGCGACACCGGCTCGAGTGGCCCGAGGAGCACTCCCGCCCGGCCGTCACCACCACCATGCCGCGCATCGGCCTGAGCCAGGACAGCAAGCACCGGGTACGTACGGCGACCGCCGCGACACCCGACGGACGAGCAGCCGCCCGCGCTGCCCACGTGACCAACCGGACCGTGCTGACCACCAGCGCCCGCAAGCACAACGGCGGAACGCTGACGGCGGTGCCCCCCGCCGCGGGCCCGTGGCGCCCGACGGTGTGGTTCAACCCGTGGATGTACCAGACCGGTGAGCAGGTCTGGGCCGGGCTGGCCCATGAGATCATCAGCCAGGTCACCGGCCGGATGAAGCCGCTGGAGCGCGAGCTGTTCTGGCTCTACCTGCGTCGTAGCCGGATCGACGAGCAAGCCGTGCGCCACAAGATCCACCAGCTGGTTCTCGAGCGGATGGTCCCCGTCCTGATCACCGGCGTCCTCGTCCTGGTGGCCGGGGTCATCGCCCTCGCCCTGCAGGGCCCTCAGCTCCTCACCGGCACCTTGCTGGCCGGCGGTCCGGTGGGCGTCAGCCTGGCTGCGCTCCTCACCCGCCGCCAGGTGCTGTCGGCGCCGGCGTCGGCGGTCTTCCGCCCCCTGGTCTCGGCGGCCGGGGAGGTCAGCGACCTGGCCGCCGATCAGCTGCGCGCCGGCCAGCGCGACCTGATCGAGTCGCCGGAGTACCGGAGTCGGACCGGCTCGTTCTACCTCATGCACACCGACATCGAGCGGGTCGTGGACCTGGTCGCCACCCCGGAGCGTCCGCTGGTGATCTTCGTCGACGACCTCGACCGCTGTACGCCGAGCACCGTGGTGCAAGTGATCGAGGCCGTCAACCTGTTCCTGGCCGGCCAGCTGACCAACTGCATCTTCGTGCTCGCCATGGACCCGGAGGTCGTCGCCGCCCATATCGAGACCGCCTACCAGGGAGTGGTGGATCGGATGGCGCGTGGCACCGGACGCGCCGACCCGGCCGACGAGCTCGGCTGGCGCTTCCTGGAGAAGGTCATCCAGCTGCCCCTCACGCTGCCGGTGATGGAAGTGGCGCGTCGGGACGCGTTCTACGCCTCGTTCTTCGACTCCGGCCCCACCGGTACGGACACTGGCCAACCGGAGACGCCGGAGCAACCCCCCAACGAAGAGGCGATCCGGGCGGCACAGGAGCAGCTGGCCGACGTCCCACTGACGCAGGTGGCCTCGGCCGCCTCCGAGATCGCCCCCGGTGCGGTCGGGCGGGAGGCTGCCCGCCGTGCCGTCCGGGACAGTCTGACCGCCCAGACACCCGAGGTGAAGGCGGCCCTGGCGGTCGGGATGCGCCACCTCGATGCCAACCCGCGCGAGATCAAGCGGTTCGTCAACCTGTTCCGCTTCCTGGTGATGATCAACCACGAACGCGGCGACCAGGGGCTCAACCGGGCCGGAGCCCTCGGTTGCCTGGCCAAGATCGCCGTGATCAACCTGCGCTGGCCCGGGCTGATCGGCCGGCTGGCCGACCACGGCCCCGACGTGCTGGCCGCGGTGATCACCAGGCTGGAGCGATCGACCGCCGAGTCCACCGGAGCCGCGGAGAGCTCTGCCGTGACGGAGGCGCTGGTGGCCGCCGGGCTCAGCCCCGCGCTGGTCACGCGCCTTCAGCAGAACGAGGAGTTCCTGGCCCTGCTGCGAGCGCGGCCGCTGATCGGTGGCACACTCGCCGGCCTGGTCTGAGGTCGCACCCGGCCCGGACCTCGCGGGCGTGAACCCAGGCCGTCAGGACTGGTCGGCGTCGTGCACGAGAATGGCGACCTGGACGCGGTTGGCGACGTCGAGCTTGGTGAACAGGCGCGACACATGGGCCTTGACCGTCGCCTCGCTCATGAACAAGGCGGCGGCCACCTCGGCGTTGGAGGCACCGGATCCGACGGCGGCGGCCACCTCACGCTCACGATCGGTGAGATCGGCCAGCCGTCGCGCGGCGGCACGTCGGCGGTCGGAGGCCTGGCCGTCGCCGAAGTGGGCCAGCAGGGTGCGTGTCACCGACGGGGAGATGATCGCCTCGCCCGAGGCGACCACCCGCACGGCGTCGATGATCTGGGCCGGTGGGGTGTCCTTGACCAGGAACCCGCTCGCGCCGGCCCGGAGCGCGCTCATCACCTGCTCGTCCGCCTGGAAGGTGGTCAGCACGATCACCTGCGGAGGCGGGTCGAGGCGGCGCACCGCTGCGGTGGCCGTGATGCCGTCCATCCGGGCCATCCGGATGTCCATCAACACGACATCGGGCCGATACTGCCGGACGGCGGCCACCGCACCGGCGCCGTCGTCCGCCTCGCCCACGACCTCGAGGTCCTCGGCCGAGGACAGGATGATCCGTAGCCCCGCTCGTACCAGCGCGTCGTCGTCGACCAGCAACACCTTCACCGTCACCACGGCAGCTCGGCTTCCACGACGAAGTCACCGGACGGGTCGCGACCATGCCGGAGCGTGCCGCCGGCCAGTGCCACGCGTTCCTCCAGGCCGAGCAGGCCGGCGCCCGATCCCGGCAGCGCCGGCCCGGGCGTGGCGTGGACCGGCTCGCGGTTGCGGACGGCGACCCGCAGGCCGTGGCCGGGGCCGCCGCTGACCCGTACCCGCGTCTCGGCCCCGGCGGCGTGTTTGCGAATGTTGGTGAGGGCTTCCTGCACGATGCGGTAGGCGTCACGTCCCGTGACACCCGGCACGCTGTCCGCCTGATCCACGAGCATCTCGAGCTCGACGATCGCGCCGGTTGGTCGGCTCTCCTCGACCAGGCGAGGCAGGTCGGTCAGCGTGGGCTGCGGCGCGGGCACGGTGACCTCCCGGTCCGGCTCCTCGCGCAGCACTCCGATTACCCCGCGGAGCTCCTCGAGCGCCTGGCGGGCGGTCGCACGGAGCAGCTCGGCGGTCTCGCGCACCTTCGCCGGAGGCAGGTCCGGCCGGACCTCGAGCGCGCCGGCATGCAGGGCCAGCAACGAGATGCGGTGGGCCAGTACGTCGTGCATCTCCCGCGCGATCCGGGTGCGTTCGGCCAGCCGCGCCTGCTCCTCGTGGAGGAGCCGGTCGGCCTCGGCCCGCTGGGCCCGCTCCCGCAGGCTGAGCAGGAGCTGCCGCCGGGCCCGGATGAGCATCCCCCAGGCGGTCACCCCGAGCACCAAGGGAGTGACCCGCAGGAACACGGCCAGCGGGTCGGTGGTGGGGCTGTAGGCCGCGAAGACCAGCGCGGAACCGACGAACAGGGCGGCAACGAGCAGCGCCGGACGGACGGGACGGTGCACCGCGAGCGAGAACAGCGCCATCAACCCGGCTGGTGTGGCCGAGATCGAGACGGTGCCGAGACCGACGCAGACGAGCGCGACGCCGAGCGCCCAGCGGCGCCGCCACCACAGTGCAGCGCAGGCCAGCACCCCGGACGCGATGTCGACGACCACCTGCGCGGCCGGCAAGGGTGCGACCTGCCCGTGCAGGGCGGGGCTCAGGAACAGCGCTCCCAGCGCCATGGCGAGCACGCAGGCGGCGGCGTCGACGACCCGGTCCCGACGGGTCTGCCGGCCCGTCGAGCCCGGTGGCGTGAGATCGCCCCCGTTCGCCAGCGACGCCGGGCGGACGAGCTCAACCCACAACCGGGGCGACGGGGCCATCACCCCACCGTAGAGGCCGCTGCGTCGGTCGGATACCGACCAAGGTCGAGGTGCCGGTGACGAAAGGCGGTGCCGGCTGAGCCGTCGGGCCCTGCTGAGGACTGGCGGGCCTGACCCGCTGACCGATGTGCGGGGGCATCCGTCGGGCCAGCCTTGAGGCATGACCACCTCAACCGCTCTCCGTGACAGCCAGCACGACCACGACGGCAGCATTCCGGCCGGCAGCGTCTCGTTGCCCCGCCTCTACCTGTTGCGGCTCGGCTATCTGGTGATGGCCGTCGGCCTGGTGCTGACCAAGTGGCCCTTGATCATCAACCACCCTGACCCGTGGCCGCTGATGGAGGGGGTCGAGACGTGCATGCTGGTGGCCTTGTCACTGCTGTCGTTCCTCGGGCTCCGGTACCCGCTGAGGATGCTGCCCATCCTGCTGTTCGAGCTGGGGTGGAAGTTCATCTGGGTGGGCGTCGTCGTCCTGCCGCTGTGGGCGGACGGTGCCCTGGATGCCGCCACGCTGCAGGTCTTCTACTCCTGCCTGGTCGTGCTGATCGTGCTCGCCGTCGTCCCCTGGCGTCATGTCGTCAGGCAGCTGGTCCTGGAGCCGGGTGACCGTTGGCGTACCAGGGCCGGCCATCGCGGCAGCGACCCGGCGCGATGAGTGACGCTCGCGTGGCCCAGCCGGTGATCGCGCCCTCTTCGGATGCTTCGCCCAACGTCCTGGCCCGGGTGGCCGGGGCCCTCTACCTGCTCAACGTCCTCGCCGGCGCCTACGCGATCGGCTACGTCCAGACGGCGATGTTCGGCTCGGATCCGACCGCCACGGTCGCCACGATCCAGTCGCATGAGCTGCTGTATCGGTCGGGCCTGGCGGCGCACATCGTCGTCACCGTGACCAACGTCCCACTGGCCGTGATCTTCTACGAGCTGTTCAAGCACGTGAACCGCCGACTGGCACTCCTGGACGCGTTCTTGATCTTGGTGGCGACGGCGGTCGAGGCCGCCGGGCTGGTCGCCCTGTTCGCTCCCTTGGCGGCCCTGGGCAGCACCGGCGCCGCGACCGTCTCCGGCGAGCAGCAGGAGGCCCTCGTCTGGGTGACGGGCTACCTGGCGCAGATGGACTACGCCGTCTTCACCGTGTTCTTCGGTCTCGACATCCTCTGTCTGTCCTACCTGGCGTTCAGATCAGGTCTCCTGCCCCGCACCATCGCCGTCCTGCTGGCCGTGGACGGTCTCGGTTACCTGGTCTACAGCTTCACCGTCATCCTGGCGCCGAGCCTGGCTGCCCCCTTGACGCCGTGGATCCAGCTCCCCGCACCGCTGGCGGAAGGAGCGCTCAGCCTATGGCTGCTGGTGTTCGGCCTGACCGCGGACCGGCGGATCCGGCGAGCCGGCCGCCCCGGTGCGACCATGAGGCATGCCCGCCCTGGACCCCGCCGGTCCGACCGGCCCGTCCGGCCCGTCGAGCTCGCACAGCCCGTCCGGTCCGCGGGTCAGGGTGCTGGGCGGGGTGGAGCTGGTGACCGGTGACGAGGAGGTCATCGGCCTCTCCCCCCGGGTCCGACGGTTGTTGGCGGCGCTGACGGTCCGGGCCGGCGCGGTCGCCTCCTCCGACTGGCTGGTCGAGGCCGTCTGGGGTATGGACGCTCCGGGTGCCCCCGAGGCGGCCCTGCAGACGGTCGTGTCGCGGCTACGGGCGGCGCTGCGCGGCGTCGACGGCGTGGCCGTCGTCACCCGGGCGACCGGGTACGCCCTCACCACGGCGGCGGACGCCGTCGACGCGGCCCGGTTCGACCGGCTTGTCGCGGCGGCCCAGACCGACGACGACCCGCGCCGCCGCCGCGATCTGCTGCAGCGGGCGGTCGGGTTGTGGCGGGGTCCGGCCTACGCCGACTACGCCGACCTGGAGTTCGCCGAAGCCGAGGCCGCCCGGCTGACCGAGCTCCGCACCGTGGCGCGGGAGGACCTGGCCGAGCTTGACCTCGCACGGGGTCGCCCAGCGGCCGCCCTGTCCGCCGTCAGCGCCCTGGCCCGCGAGCATCCCTTCCGGGAGGCACCGCACCGGCTGCTGATGCTGGCCCAGTACCGCTCCGGACGGACCGCGGAGGCGCTCGAGACGTACACCGCGCTCCGGCGCCGCATGCTCGACGAGCTGGGCCTGGAACCCTCATCCGATCTGGTCGCACTGCAGCAGGACATCCTCAACGACGCCCCCCGGCTGGCCGCCGACCCTCAGCCGGGCGGCGCACCCGGGCCCTGGCCGGTGCCGCCCCGCCCGGGACCGTTGATCGGGCGGGACCGGGAACGTGACGAGGTCGTCGCGCTGCTGGACCAGTCCCGGCTCGTCACCGTCCTCGGCCCGGGCGGCCTGGGCAAGACCAGTCTGGCCCGGCAGGTGCTGGCCGACCTGGCCGACCGGTTCCCGGGGGCGACCGCGGTGTGCGAACTGACTGGGGTCCCGACCGGCGCCACCCTGCCCGCCGCCCTGTGCACGATGCTGCGCGTGCCGGCCCGTGGCCAGGAGGACGCGGTCGCTCGGCTGCTGACCGCACTGGGCGACCGTGAGCTGCTCGTGCTGCTCGACAACTGCGAGCACCTGGTCGCCGAGGTGGCGCAGATCGCCGCCACCCTGCTGCGGGAGTGCCCGCGGGTCCGGCTGTTGACCACCTCCCGGGTGCCGCTGCGGCTGCCGGACGAGCTGGTCCACACCCCGCCCCCGCTGCTGCCCCCCGATCCGCTGCATGCCGGCTTCGACGAGCTGCGGGCCAGTCCCGCGGTGCAGCTGTTCCTCACCCGGGCCCGCCAACGGGCCCGGGACTTCACCGCCGACGACGACCGGCTGCGACCGGTCGCCGCGCTGTGCCGCCGGCTCGACGGGCTGCCGCTGGCCATCGAGCTCGCGGCCAGCCAGATGGCGGCGCTGTCGCCGGAGGAGCTGCTCGAGCGGCTGCCCTGGCGGCTGACCGTGCTCCGAGCGGGCCCAGGCACGGACCCACGGCACCGCACCCTGCGGGCCCTGGTCGACTGGTCGTTCGACCGGCTCAGCCCGTCCGAGCAGGAGCTGTTCGAGACCGTCAGCGTGTTCGCCGGCTCGTTCCGGCTGGCCGACGTCGAGGCCCTGCTCGCCGGCGTGCCGTCGGCGGCGTCGGGGCCGGGTGACCTGGTCGCCGACCTGGCCAGCCTGATCGAGCAGTCCATGATCACCCGGACGGCGGACACCGGGACGTCCCTGGTGCTGGAGACCCTGCGGACCTACGGCCGCGAACGGCTGGCGGCCGGCCCGCGCGGCGACGCGGTGGCCCGGGCGCACGCCGAGCTGTACGCCCGCATCGCCGAGGACGGCTTCCCGGACCTGTACGGACCCAGCCATCTCGCCCAGCTGGCCCGACTGGAGGCGGCGATGGAGGAGCTGCGGACCGCCTTCTGGTGGAGCGTGCCGCGGGACCTGCCGCTGGCCGGCCGGCTGGTCGGAAACCTGGCCGTGCTGGTGGAGCACAAGCTGGTCGGGGAGGTCGCCGGCTGGGCCGACCAGCTGATCGCGGCCGCCGGCGGTCACGGTCCGCAGCCGTCGGCCCGGGTGTTCGCCGTGGCCGCCTCCGGCCAGCGGTTCGGCGGGAACCTGGGACGGGCGGCGACGCTGGCCCGACAGGCCAGGGACCTGGCCGGTGACGACGTGCCGGGGGCCGTGTACGCCATCTCCATGCTGAGCGAGACCGACTTCTTCGCCGGCGACCTGGACGCGGTGCCGCGGCACCGCGACGATGCCCAGGCCCGGGCCGGGGACGACCCACGGGTGCGGCCGATGCTGGCCATGCTGGACGGCGCGGTGCTGCTGGCCGAGGGGTACGGCGGTGAGGTGACCGCAGCCGCCCGGGCTCGGGACCTGCAGGCTCTGGCGCACCGCCACGGCTGGCCGGTGGTGGCAGCGTGGGCCACGTACGTACGGGGCGAGCTGCTCCGCGACCGTGACCCCGAGCAGGCCGACGGCCTGCTCGAGGAGGCCCTGCGCCAGGCCCGCGACCTCGACGAGCGGTACCTGTACGGCGTCGCGCTGGTCTCGGCGGCCTCCATCCGCTCCCGCCACGGCGACCCCGAGCAGGCGCGGCAGCTGTTCGTCGAGGTGGTCCGGCACTGGCGGGGCCAGGGCAACTGGACCCATCAGTGGACGACGCTCCGCAACGTGCTCGACCTGTGGGTGCGGACCGGCCGGACCGAGCCGGCGGCGGTGCTGGCCGAGGCCCTGCTCGACTCCGGGCGGGCCGCGACCGGCTACGGCGCCGACGCGGCGCGGCTGACCGACAGCGCCGCCGCCTTGGCCCGGGAGCTCGGTCCCGAGCAGCACGCCGAGCTGCGGGCACGGGCCCACTCCCTCGACGACGACGCCGTGGTGCAGTTCGTGCTGGCCACCCTGTCGAGGCCCTAGCCCATCAGCCGGTAGAACCGGAAGAAGCTGAAGTCCTCGATGGGCAGCACCTCGACCCGGTCGAAGCCGGCCTCGGTGGCGTACTCCTGCAGGATCGGCTTCCGGAACACCGTCCCGGTGCCCGCCGACGGGGTGGCGGACAGCCCGTCGGGGAGGCAGATGAACAGGCTGCAGCCGTACATGAACCGGTCGACCTCGTCCCCGGGGGCGGCGAACTCGTCGGCCACCGCCTCGTCCATGATCACCACGAGCCCATCGGGGCGGACGCTGGCCCGGAGCGCGGCGAGCACCTCGACCGGCCGGGGCATGTCGTGCAGGCACTCGAAGGCGAACGCCGCGTCGAAGGTGTCGGGCTCGGTCAGCGTCTCCCCGCCCGCCAGCCGGAAGGTGACCCGGTCCGCGACCCCGGCCCGCCGGGCCGCCGCCCGGGCGGCCTCCACCGACGGCGGGTCGACGTCCAGCCCGACCAGCGTCGCTTCCGGGTAGGCCCGGGCCAGCGCGATGGTCGACCAGCCGACCCCGCAGCCGACGTCGGCGATCCGCGCGCCGGGGGCCGACAGCACGGCGTGAGCCTCGGGGACGCCGCCGAGCGCGTCGCCCAGGCGGGACTCGAACCAGGGCCGGTTGAGGGCCCCCTGAGCCTCGCGGGCGTGGTCGCCGAGCTCGGCCCAGCTGACGCCGCCGCCGTGCCGGTAGGCGTTCAGCAGGTCGTCCAGCCGCGGGCCGACGGCCGCGACCAGCCGAGGCAGGGCGCCGAGGTAGGACAGGCTGTGCTCGTCGGTGAGCACCTCGGCCGGCCCGGCCGGCAGGGTGAACCGGCGCTCGGCGCGGAGGGGCGCGTCGGTGCAGAGCAGGGTGCCGAAGCTGGCCTGCATCTCCAGCCACTCCCGGCAGTACCGCGGTTGGGTCCTGGTGATCTCGGCCAGCTCGTCGGCGGTGGTGGGGCCGTGCTCGGCCAGGGCGCGGTACCAGCCGAGCCGTTCCCCAACGAAGGTGCTGAGCACCTGCAGGGTGCCGAGGGTCGCGCCGAACAGCTCCTCCGCGTACGCCTCGGCGGTCGGGCCGGGAGCGGGCGTCGCGGGGCTGGTGTCGGGGCTGGTGTCAGGGCTGGTGTCGGGGCTGGAGTCGAGGCTGTCGAGGTTGCGGAGCGTGCTGGTCATGGACCGTTCCTTCCGAAGAGGTGACGCTCGCAGGCTAGGCAGGGCCGCTGTCAGGCTTCTGCCAGACGGCTGCCAGCCGCTGCCAGCCCGTGACCGGCGGTCTCAGCCGTCCCGGTCGATTCCCCGGGGCAGCCGGGCCGCGTCCCAGCCGAGCTGCTCGACGGCGTTGTCGAAGGCGTACCGGTCGGTCATCCCCGCCACGTAGGCCACCGCGGCCCGCACCGCCTCGTCGCTGCCCGGGACGGTGCCCCGGCGGGCGCCGGGGTGGATGGGCTGCTCGGCGTAGAACTCGACCAGCGCGCGGAGCACCTGCACCACGGCGCGGGACTGGGCCAGCGACGCCGGCCGGACGTAGATCCGCTCGTAGTTGAAGGCGCGCAGGGCGGCTAGGGCGCCTGCCTCGGCGGCCGGCATGCCGACCTCGCCGCGGGCGTCGACGGCCCCGACAACCGCGCGGACGAAGCAGCCCAGCTGCTCGCGTCGGCTGGCGCCGGCCACCTCGACCACCTCGGCGGGGATGTCGCGCGGCGCCACGATGCCGGCGTGCACCGCGTCCTCCAGGTCGTGCGCGCAGTAGGCGATCCGGTCGGCCCAGCTGACGATCTCGCCCTCGACGGTGCCCGGTGCCGGCCGCGACCAGGAGTGGTTGCGGATGCCGTCCAGGGTCTCGGCGCACAGGTTGAGCGGGGCCAGCACGACGTCGGCGCCCCACGGCCCGTGGTCGTAGCCGCCGGGCACGAACGCGTCGAACGCGTCCTCGCTGGCGTGGCCGCCGGGTCCGTGGCCGCAGTCGTGGCCGAGGGCGATCGCCTCGGTCAGGGCCACGTTCACCCCGGTTCCGCGGGCGATCGAGGTGGCCACCTGGGCCACCTCGAGGGCGTGGGTCAGCCGGGTGCGCTGGTGGTCGCTGGGGTAGACCACGACCTGCGTCTTGCCGGCCAGCCGCCGGAACGCCGTGGAGTGGACGATCCGGTCCCGGTCCCGTTCGAAGCAGGTGCGCTCCACGTCCGGCTCTTCCGGCCGCGCGCGGTGCCCGGCACCGGCGGCCAGGGTGGCCCCGGGGCGCAGCAGCTCCCGTTCCCGCTGCTCCCGCAGCAGCCGCCCGACCACCGGCCCCCGGCCGAGGGCGGCGTGCGAACCGGCGTGGGCCCGGACCAGCCCGTCGGACCCGTGGCCGGTCATGGTGGCGGCCCACTGCCGGGCCCGCTCGGACGCTCCGCCCGGGGGGGCCGGCTCAACCACCGGAGACGCCCACCTCGGCTCCGGTCAGGTCCAGGTCCGTCCCGCACGCGTCGTCCAGCCACCCGTCCGGGAGGGCCACCCGGGAGCGCGGGGTGCCCTGCCGCCCGCGGGGCGCGCCGAGCTCCGAGACCGGGAAGGCGGCGTGCGGGTCGAGGCGGCCGAGCTGGGCGTCGAGGTCGGCGAAGCTCGCCACCGAAGCCAGCGCGCGCCGGATCTCACCGCCCACCGGGAAACCCTTGAAGTACCAGGCCATGTGCTTGCGCAGGTCGGCCAGCCCGTGCGGCTCGTCCCGCAGGCCGGTCAGCAGCTCGCCGTGCCGGCGGACCATCGCAGCCACCTCGCCAAGGCTGGGCAGGCAGCGCTCCGGGTGGTCGTCGGCGAAGGCCCGGGCGAGGTCACGGAACAGCCAGGGCCGGCCGAGGCAGCCGCGGCCCACGACCACGCCGTCCGCGCCGGTCTGCCGCATCATCCGCCGGCCGTCGGTCGCCTCCCAGATGTCGCCGTTGCCGAGCACCGGGATGGCGACGTGCTCCTTGAGCCGGGCGATCGCTGACCAGTCGGCCGCACCGGAGTAGGACTGCTGCGCGGTCCGCCCGTGCAGGGCGACGGCGGCGCAGCCGCTCTGCTCGGCGATCCGGCCCGCGTCCAGGTAGGTGTGGTGGTCGTCGTCGATGCCGATCCGGGTCTTCATGGTCACCGGCACGCCGTGCCGGTCCGCGGCCGCGACGGTGGCGGTGAGGATCTCCCGCAGCAGGTCCCGCTTGTACGGCAGCGCGGCCCCGCCGCCCTTACGGGTGACCTTGGGCACCGGGCAACCGAAGTTCAGGTCCACGTGGTCGACCCCGTGCTCGGTGACCAGGATCTCCGTCGCCCGGGCCATGATCACCGGGTCGACCCCGTACAGCTGCACCGACCGGACGCGCTCCCCCGGGTCGAACTGCAGCATGCTGATGGTCTTGCGGTCACCCTCGACGATCCCCCGGCTGGTGATCATCTCGCAGACGAACAGCCCCCCGAGCCCCTCACCGACACCCGCCTCGGCCTGCTCCCGGCAGAGCTGCCGGTACGCCGCATTCGTGATCCCCGCCATCGGCGCCAGCACCACCGGCGTCTCGACGGTGATGTTCCCGATCGACAGCCCGGGCCGACCGCCCCCAGCGGGCTCGGCGGGGGGCGGGTCGCCCGGCGGGTGGTCGCGCTCGTGGTGGCGGCGACCCGCGCCAGGACGCGGTGCGGCGTTCCGAGCGGACTGAGCGTCAGCCAACGCAGCGAGGTGGGCGGGACGCGGGTCGCCGCCGCCCCGAGCGGTGTCGAACGGCGAGACGGCGACCATGATCAGCAGCCGAGCAGGCGCACCGACAGGTACTCCGTGACCTTGTCGAGCGAGATCCGCTCCTGGGCCATGGTGTCGCGCTCCCGGATGGTGACGGCCCCGTCCTCGAGGGTGTCGAAGTCCACCGTGACGCAGAACGGCGTGCCGATCTCGTCCTGGCGCCGGTAGCGGCGGCCAATCGCCTGGGCGTCGTCGAAGTCGACGTTCCAGTACTTCCGCAGCTCGGCGGCCAGGTCCCGGGCCTTGGGCGACAGCGCCTCGTTGCGGGACAGCGGCAGCACGGCGACCTTGACCGGGGACAGCCGCGGGTCGAGCCGCAACACCGTCCGCTTGTCCACCCCGCCCTTGGTGTTGGGCGCCTCGTCCTCGGTGTAGGCCTCCACCAGGAAGGTCATCAGCGACCGGGTCAGGCCGGCGGCCGGCTCGATCACGTACGGGAAGTACCGCTCGCCCTTGGCCTGGTCGAAGAACGACAGGTCAGTGCCCGAGTGCTGGCTGTGGGTGGACAGGTCGAAGTCGGTCCGGTTGGCGATGCCCTCCAGCTCGCCCCACTCGTTGCCCTGGAAGCCGAACCGGTACTCGATGTCGACGGTGCGCTTCGAGTAGTGCGACAGCTTCTCCTTCGGGTGCTCGAAGTGCCGCAGGTTCTCCGGGGAGACGCCCAGGTCGACGTACCAACGGGTCCGCTCGTCGATCCAGTACTGGTGCCACTCCTCGTCGCTGCCCGGCTCGACGAAGAACTCCATCTCCATCTGCTCGAACTCGCGGGTACGGAAGATGAAGTTGCCGGGCGTGATCTCGTTCCGGAACGACTTGCCGACCTGGCCGATGCCGAACGGCGGCTTCTTCCGGGTCACGTTCACGACCTGAGCGAAGTTGACGAAGATGCCCTGCGCTGTCTCTGGGCGGAGGTAGTGCAGACCGCCCTCGTCCTCCACCGGGCCGAGGTAGGTCTTCAGCATCATGTTGAAGTCCCGCGGCTCGGTCCACTGCCCCCGGGTGCCGCAGTTGGGGCAGGCGACGGCGGTGAGCAGGACCCCGTCGGGGTCGACCACATCGTGCTTGGCCGCATAGGCCTCCTGCAGGTGGTCGGCGCGGAACCGCCGGTGGCACTGCTGGCACTCTGTCAGCGGGTCGGTGAAGACCCCGACATGACCGGAGGCGACCCACACCTGCCGGGGCAGGATCACCGAGGAGTCGATTCCCACCACATCGTCGCGGGAGGTGACCACGGAGCGCCACCACTGCTTCTTGATGTTCTCCTTCAGCTCCACCCCGAACGGCCCGTAGTCCCAGGCCGAGCGCGTCCCCCCGTAGATCTCACCGGAGGGGAACACGAACCCCCGGCGCTTGCAGAGGCTGATGACCTGCTCGAGGCGGGCCACGGAGTCCAGGCGGGACGGGGACATCAGAAATCTCTCCAGACATGACGCGGGTCCCCACCCCCGGCTGGGATGAGGACAGACGCTCCAGGGTAGCCGCTGTCGGGCCGGGTCGCGGGGAATCCGGACGGACCCCGCACGATCTCGCACTCAGTCGGTACTCAGTCGGTGACCCTGGCCCGGTTCTCCCCCACCAGGTCGGGATGCTCGTACGCGGACGGCTCGTCGATGGCCAAGGAGAGCATCGGCACCACCACGCGCCTTGGCCTCGTACCCCTGCAGGGCCCGCCGGTAGGAGCCCACGTCGGCCCACCGGGTGGTCAGCGTCCACAGGCCCGGGTCGTCCAGGTTGCGGCCCAGGTCGGCGCTGCGGAAGCCGTCCCGGGCCGCCAGCACCGCCACCGCCGCCTCGGCCTGGTCCCGGAACCGGCGCTGCTCTGGGTCCGGCACGCGGAACCGGCTGAGCACGATCACCCGGCCGCCACCGCAGCCGCCTGCTGGCGCTTCCGCTCGCCCCGCCGCTGGGTCAGCACGTACAGCGCCGGGACCAGGACCAGGGTCAGCAGGGTCGAGGAGACCAGACCGCCGATCACCACCACGGCCAGCGGCTGGGAGATGAACGCGCCGCCGCCGGTGAGGGCGAGGGCCAGCGGGAAGAGGGCGCAGATGGTCGCCGTCGCGGTCATGATGATCGGCCGCAGCCGCAGCCGGGCCCCATGGGTGACCGCCGACTCCAGCGTCTCGCCGCGCTCGCGGAGCTTGTTGATCAGGTCGATGAGCACGATGGCGTTGGTCACCACGATGCCGATCAGCAGCAGCAGGCCGACCATGGCGGGCACCCCGAGGGGGATGTCGAAGATCAGCAGGCCGGCCACCGCACCGGTGGCTGCGAACGGGATGGAGGTGAGCAGGATCAGCGGCTGCACCAGGCTGCGGAAGGTGGCCACCATGATCAGGAACACGATCACGATGGCGACCAGCATGGCCAGACCCAGCTGCCGGAACGAGTCGGCCTGGTCGGAGCTGACCCCCCCGATCTCGGCGGTGGTGGCCCGCGGCAGCTCCAGCGACGCCAGCTTGGCCTGGGCGGCGGCGGTCACCGCCCCCAGGTCGTCGGTGTCCGGGGTCGCGGTGACCGTGACGGCCTGGTCGCCGTCGATCTGGGTGATGGTGCTGGGCGCCTGCACCGCCTTGACGGTGGCCACGTCGCGGACCTGGATCGGCTTGGCCCGCAGGTCCTGGATGTCGGCCTGCTGCTCGGCCAGGTCCTGCTGCTCCTCGCCCAGGTCGGCCTGGCGGTCGCCGAGTGCCTTCTGCAGATCCTGCAGCCGGCTCTGCTCGTCGGCGATGCTCTCCTGGTCGTCGGAGATCCGGTCGCCCTCGCGGGTCAGCTTGTCGGCGTCGGCCCGCTGCTCCTTGCTGTCGCTCTGCTGCTCGATAGCCGCGTCCAGCTGCTCGTCGAGCTGATCCAACCCCGCCTCGGCCTGCTCGGACCGCGGCGGTGGCCTGGCCAAGCTGCTGCTGGTACAGCGCTGATCTGCTGCACTCGGGTCCACGACTCAGCGGTCGGCTGCAACCGGACCGCTGGTGGGGCCGTCGGGCACGTTGATCGCATGGCGACGGTGCAGGAGCGGCCGTCCTCGACGGCTGGCCAGCGTGCCTTGCGGGCCTCTCGACAGCCCCCTGCGCGCATCGGCGCGAGAGTCCCGCAGCTTCTTCAGCTGGTCGGCCTGCGCCTCGGTCGCCTTGTCGACCTGGTCCTCCTGGGCCGCCTGCTGCTTCTCCCCCAACGCCTTCTGCCGGTCCCCCAGCGCCTGCTGCTGGTCGCCGACGTTCTCCTGGGCTGAGGTCAGCTCGTCCTGGTCGTCCTTCAGGGCGTCCTGGTCCTCCTTCAGTGCGTCCTGCTCCTTCTCCAGGTCGTCGGTGGCCTTGTCGATCAGCCGCTGCTGCTGCAGCTGGCTGACCGGGAGCTCCAGGTTGCCGATCGCCTTCGGGCTCTCGTTGCCGGTGCTCTGCGGCCGCACCATGATGTCGCGACTGGCGCCCTGCAGCACGATGGTGCCGATCTGGGTGCCGCGGGAGGCGTCCGCGATGGCCTGGCCGATCTCCACCGGGGTGAAGCCCAGCCGGGCCGCCTTGACCCGGTCGACCTCGACCTTGAGCACCGGCCGCCGGTCGCTCAGGTCGTCGCGGACGTCAGTCAGCCCGGGCACCGAGCCGAGGGCCTCCGAGACGGCGGTGGTGGCGGCCCGCAGGCTGGTGTCGTCGGGGCCGCGGACGGTCACCGTGACGTCGTTGGTGGTGCCAGGCTGCCCGCCGGCCTGCCCGACGGTCACCTCGCCCAGGCTCGGGTCCTCGTCGAACCGCTGCTGCAGCTCGGCGACCATCCGGTCGTACCCGGCCTCGTCGATGACGTGCACGAACAGCGACGCCTGGTTGGAGCTCCCGCCCCCGATCGACCCGACGCCGCCGCCGCCGACGGTGGCCAGGTAGTTGCCCACCTCGGGCCGGGCCCGGAGGGCGGCCTCCACCTTCTGGGTCGCTGCGCTGGTTACGCTCAGCCGGCTGCCGACCGGCAGCTCCAGGGAGATCTGCAGGCTGGTCTTGTCGGCGAAGGACCCGATGAAGTCGGTCTTCAGCAAGGTGGCGGAGGCCATGGTGCCGACGAAGACCAGCACCGCGCTCAGCACCACGATCAGCGGCCGCCGGATCGCGAACCCGATCACGGGCAGGTACCCCCGCTGGAGCCGGGTGACGCTGTCCTCGGCGTGCGCGTCGGGGTCCACCGGGACCCGGGCCCGCTTGGCCGAGCGCAGGAACCAGTAGGCCAGCACCGGCACGATGGTCAGGGCGACGATCAGCGAGGCCCCCAGGGCGATGGCCACGGTCAGCGCGAACGGCCGCAGCAGCTCGCCGCTGATCCCGCCGACCAGGGCCAGCGGCACGAACACCGCGACGGTGGTCAGGGTGGAGGCGGTGACCGCCCCGGCCACCTCCTGCACCGAGGCGACGATCGAGCCCGGAGTCAGCTCGGCCCCGGTGTCGCGGCGCTTGATGTTCTCGATCACCACGATCGAGTCGTCGACCACCCGGCCGACGGCGACGGTGAGCGCGGCCAGGGTGAAGATGTTCAGCGAGAAGTCGCCGACCTGCAGGCCGATCATGGCCACCAGCAGCGAGATCGGGATGGACAGAGCCGTGATCAGAGTCGAGCGGAGCGACAGCAGGAAGACCAGGATGATGATGACCGCGAAGGTCAGGCCCAGGGCCCCCTCGGTGGCCAGGTCCTTGATCGACTTCTCGATCGAGGGCGCCTGGCTGAACACCGTCTGGAACTCGGTGCCCTGCCCCAGGCTGCGGGACAGCTGCGGTAGTAGGTCGTCCACCGCGTGCGAGATCCCGACCGCGTCGGCGGCGCTGTCCTTGAGGATGTTCAGGCTGAGCGCGGGCCGGCCGTCCGAGCGGGCCACCGAGGTCGCGTCGATGGACTGCACCCGAACGTCGGCCAGCGTGCCCAGCTGCCGGGGCCCGTCCGGAGCGGGGATCGGCCACTTCGCCACCTGTGCGGCGGTGGTCGGGTTGGAGCCGACCTCGATGGCCAGCTCCAGGTTCTTGTCGTAGCTCGTGCCGGCCGGGACGACCGTCGCCTGGGCCCGGATCGCCTGGGTGACCGCCGCCGCTGTCACGTCGTACTTCTGCAGCTGGGCAGGCTTGAGGGTGACCGCCAGTTCGGTGATGTTCTGCCCTGCGACCTGCACGTCGCGAACGCCGTCGACCCCGGTCAGCTGCGGGACGGCGACGTCGTCGACCAGCTTGCCCAGCTCGGCGATGCTCATGTCGGAGGAGACCGCGACCACCTGCACGGGGATGTCGTCGGTGCTGATGGCCAGCACCTGGGTCTCCACCGCCTCCGGCAGGTCGGGGACCCCGTCGACGGCGGAGCGGATCTCGTTGGTGACCTTGTCGGAGTCCAGGCCGAACTCCCACTCCACAACCAGGCTGGCCACCCCGTTGGTCGAGGTGGCGCGCACCGTGGTCACGCCGTCGACTCCGCCGATGGCCTGCTCCAGGGGCTTCGCCACGTCGTCGGCCACGATGGCCGGCGAGGCGCCCGGGTAGGTGGCGGTGACCGCGGCGGTCGGCACGTCGGTCGAGGGCAGCAGCTCCTGGCGCAGCGACAGGGTGGCCGAGATCCCGAACACCACGACGGCCAGGGCAGCCAGTCCGACGATCAGCCGGTTGGCGAGACTGAGCCGGGTCAACGACGACATCGCAGGGATCACCTTCGCTGGAGCGGAGCGGACACGAGCGGCACCAACCTATGTCAGCGCTGAGCCACCCGCCTCCGGGTCACAGGTCGCCCTCAGGATCCCGCCAGGCGCAGGCGATTCGTGATGTCGCGGAAACCTCTACGAAACATCCGCCGCCTAGATTTCAACTCCAGAGCCGGCGTCCGCTCGGGAGGCTGTCATGTTCGAGCACGTCGATCCGTTCGTGGGGACCGGGGCCACGGACCTGCCCGCCGCCCGCGGGCTGGCCGCCACCTGGTGGTGGCCCAAGCCCCAGGTCGGCAACACCCATCCGGGGGCCACCGTCCCGTTCGGCATGGTGTCGGCCTGCCCCTACTCCGGGGCCTACCCCAGCGGGTACGGGCTGTACGAGCTGAACACCGAGGGCGTCCCGCCCCGGATGTACGAACAGCAGCTGGCCTCCGGCTTCACCCACTTCCAGCAGTCGGGCACCGGGGCCATCCGCAAGTACTACAACTACTTCCGGGTCACCCCGATGCTGGAGCCGCTGGACGCGCTGGGCGCCACCTGGGACCTGACCGAGGAGGTGGCCGAGCCCGGCTACTACGCCGCCACCCTGGGCTCGGGGGTGCGCTGCGAGATCACCGTCGGCCCCAAGAGCGCCGTGCACCGCTACACCTACCCGGCTCACGACGACGCCCGGCTGGTGATCGACTTCTCGATGGGCGGGCTGGCCATCCCCTACGGCTCGACGGTGCCGCTGCGCGCGCACCTGGCCGAGCTGGGACCCGGCATGGCCCAGGCCGAGACGGTGGTGGAGGGCACGCCGCTGGCCGTGCACCTGGAGTGCGACGCCGGCGACTGGCGGCAGATGCTGTGGTACGACCGCCGCCTGATGCCCGGCGGCACCCGGCTCGACTTCGACCGGATCCGGCCCACCACCCTGCGCCCGTTCGGGCTGATCTGGCGGGGCCGGACCAAGCCCGGCCAGGTCGTCGAGGTCCGCTTCGGCTTCTCGCTGCGCGGAGTCGAGCAGGCCCGGGAGAACCTGCACAGCGACTGCGGATCCGGTGTGGCGGCCTTCGACAGCCGCCGCCGCCAGACCGCCGACACCTGGCGGGAGCACCTGGACAAGGTGACCGTGCAGACCACCAACCCCGAGCGGGAGGCGGTGTTCTCCACCGCCCTCTACCACTCGCTGATCAAGCCCTGCTTCGCCGAGGACGAGAGCCCGTTCTGGCCGACCAGCGGGGCGTTCGTGTTCGACATCTGCACCATGTGGGACATCTACCGGACCCAGCTGCCGTTGATCACCGCGCTGTTCCCGGAGCGGGCGGTGGAGCTGGCCAACGCGATGCTCAACATCTGCGAGGAGGAGGGCAACCTCCCGATCGGCTACCGGATGGCCAAGGGCGCGGACCGCTTCTCCCGCCAGGGCAGTGCGCTGGCCCACACCTTCCTGGCCGACCTGTGCCAGCTCGGCACCACCGGGGTGGACTGGGACTGGGCTCTGTGCCACATGGACACCGACCTGCGCCGCGCCTACGGCGAGGAGTACCTGCTGCGCGGCATCACCCACCCGATCACCCACACCCTCGACCTGGCCTTCGGTTACCAGTGCACCGCCAAGGTGGCCCGGCACGTCGGGGACGTCCAGCTGGCCAAGCAGTTCGAGGGCCTGGCCACCCGGTGGGTCAACGCGTTCGACCCGGACGACGGCCTGCTGGTCGACTCCTCCTACTACGAGGGCGGCAAGTGGAACTACTCGTTCCGGCTGCTGCACGACATGCAGGCGCGGATCGAGCTGGCCGGCGGCGCCGACCGGTTCCGCGGCATGCTCGACGACTTCTTCGGGTACGGCGCGGACCCGGTGAAGCAGGTCGGGGAACGCCCGGGGGTCGACGACATGCTGGCCGGCTACGCGCTCAACCGGTTCGAGGGCCTGAACAACGAGCCCGACATGGAGGCGCCGTGGGCGTACCACTACGTGGGTCGCCCGGACCGGACCGCCGAGGTGACCCACGCCGCGATCAACAACATGTTCGGCCTGGGCCGGGGCGGGCTGCCCGGCAACGACGACTCCGGCGGCCTGAGCTCCTGGTACGTGTGGGCCTCCCTCGGGCTGTTCCCGGTCGCTGGGCAGAGCCTGTACCTGATCAACGCGCCGTCGTTCGGCTGGGCCCGGCTGGACCTGCCCGAACGTGCGCTGACCATCGAGACCAGCGGGTTCGTCGAGCCCACCCCCGACGGACCCGCCCAGTACGTGCAGGGGGTGACGTTCAACGGGGTCCCGCTGGACCGCTCCTGGATCACCGCCCAGCACCTGCACCGCGGCGGGCGGCTGCAGATCGCACTCGGTCCCGAGCCCGGTGACTGGGGCACCCAGCACCTGCCCCCGTCGGTGTCGCGGCCCGGCACCGGCTACCCGGAGGCGAACGCGGCACCGCTGCCCGCGGAGGTGACCGCGTGAAGGCGACCACCCGAACCACTCCTCACTCCCAGGAGGCTCCGCTCATGACCGTACTGTTCGGTCGCGCTCCGCGCTCCGCGGTCACGAGCTCCGCCCCATCCTGCTCGTTCGATCGCGAGTCCGGACGACGGAAAGCGTGTCGTCCCGACTCACTCCTCACTCCCAGGAGGCTCCGCTCATGACCGTACTGTTCGGTCGCGCTCCGCGCTCCGCGGTCACGAGCTCCGCCCCATCCTGCTCGTTCGATCGCGAGTCCGGACGACGGAAAGCGTGTCGTCCCGACTCACTCCTCACTCCCAGGAGGCTCCGCTCATGACCGAGACCCTGACCCCGCAGCCGACCGTGGCCAGGCCCGTCGAACCGAGACGGCGGCTGGTCATCGTGGTGCGCGCCGACCCGGTGATCTGCGGCCACTCCGGTGAGGCTCGCAACCTGGCCGAGGCGGCCATGGACAGCGACTTCACCGAGGTCACGATCGTCACCTGGCCGCTGGAACGGCTGGTCGCCACCGGACTGCCGCTGAAGCCGCTGGACGGGGTGCTGCCCTACAGCGAGGGCATCACCGTGGAGCGACCCGAGCCGGTCGGCGACTACAAGGTGCCGGACGGCCGGTACCTGGCCGGGTTGACCGGGCGGCTGGTGGAGCTGTTCACCGACGGCGTGCCCACCGTCTGCATGTCGCTGTACCTGAGCCCGCACACCATCGCGGTCAGCGACGCGATGCGGGCCGCGGAGGCGACCGGGCTGCCGGTCCGGGTCCGCACCATCGCGGAGGCGGTGGGCTCCGACGTGACCAACGTCGTCCGGTCCTGCATCGCGGAGAACCGGTTCGGGGCCGCCGCCCACATCCTGTCGGCATACCTGAGCAGCGACTGCGCGGTGGCGGTCTCCGACTACACCCGGCGGCTGGTGATCTCCTCCGCCGAGGAGATCGACGCCCGCTACGGGACCCGGTTCGCCGCCCAGTGCCAAGAGCGGGTGGCCATCTCCTACCCGGCCATCAACTCCGCCGACTTCCTCGACCCGCAGCCGTCCCGGGTGGTCGAGGTGCTGCAGCGGCGCGGGCTGACCGCCGGCCGGTACGTGCTGTTCCTGTCCCGGCTGGCCCACGCCAAGGGCGTCGACGACCTGATCGCCGGCTTCGCCGCCAGCGCGGCCTGTGCCGACCAGACCTTGGTGGTGGCCGGCAGCGGGCCGCAGGCCACCGAGCTCCGGGCGATCGCGGCCGCCTCGCCGGCGGCGGACCGAATCCGCTTCCTGGACGATGTCGACGACGACGAGAAGGGCCCGCTGATGGCGGCCACCGCGGCCTTCGTGCTGCCCAGCAAGCCGCGGCCCGAGTTCGTCGAGACGTTCGGCATCGCCCTGGTCGAGAAGATGCTGGCCGGCGGCGGCCCGGTGATCACCACCGACACCGGCGGCATCGGCGAGGCCGTCGGCGACACCGCCATGATCGTGCCGGTCGAGGACCCGGCGGCCATCGCGGCCGCCCTCGACCAGGCGATGGCGATGTCGGAGGCGGACCGGGTGGCGCTGGCCGCCCGAGCCCGGGAGTACGCCCTGCAGTTCGACCGCCGGCTGGTCTTCGACCGGCTGATCAGCCCGCTGAACGAGTGGCTGACCCAGCCGGACCGGCAGCACCTCAGCGTCGTCTGAGCAGTCCGCGGCTCGCCGTCGACTCCCCGCCGGCGGCGTGCTCCCCGGCCGAGCCGGGAGGTGCCGGCCCCGGGCCGCTGCGGGTCGTCCGGTCCACCGGCACGGTCAGCAACGGGAGGAACGCCTGCACCAAGGGCCCGATCAGCAGGGCGTACAACACCGTGCCGACCCCGACCACGCCCCCGAGCAGCCAGCCCACCGCCAGCACGCTGATCTCGATCACCGTGCGGACCAGCCGCACGCTGCGGCCGGTCCGTCGGACCAGGCCGGTCATCAGCCCATCGCGGGGCCCGGCCCCGAGCTGGCTGCCGATGTACATCGCCCCCGCCACCCCGTTGAGCAGGATGCCGCCCAGCACCAGAGCCACCCGGGCGGGCAGGGCGGCGGGGGTGGTGATCACGGCCAGCGCCAAATCGCTGACCACGCCGATGACCACGACGTTGCTGAGGGTGCCCAGCCCCGGCCACTGCCGCAGCGGGATCCACAGCAGCAGGACGACCACCCCGACCAGGATGACGATCGTGCCGAACGACAGGTCCAGGTGCCGAGCGACGCCGTAGTGGAACACGTCCCACGGGTCGAGGCCGAGACCGGACCGGATCATCATGGCCATCGACAGGCCGTACAGGGTCAGCCCCGCGTACAGCTGGGGCAGTCGACGGGCGAGCCGCCCGGCCCGGACCTGGGCGAGCGGACCAAGGGGACCGAGCGGACGGGACGACGACACGGCTCCGATATTGGCACCTGGTGGCCTGTTGATCGATAGCCAATTGTGAGAAAGTGGTCTGCATGCCGCGTCACCTGTCCGCTGTCCGCCTGGTGGAGCTGGTCGGCTCCGCCGTCGACGCGAGCCCGGCCTACCAGGGACTGGCCGACGGCATCCGGCTGCTGATCGCCGACGGCCGGGTGCCGGCCGGGGTCCGGCTGCCCAGCGAGCGCGACCTCACCCAGGCCCTGGGGGTGAGCCGGACGACCGTCACCCGTGCCTACGGCCTGCTGCGGGACCGCGGGTACCTGACCGCCCGCCGGGGCTCCGGCACCATGGCCGTGCTGCCCGGCCCGGCCGTGCGCCTCCCCAGCACCCTGCGGCCGGGCGACGGCGGCCCGGCGGTGATCGACCTCACCTGTGCGGCTCTGACCGCGGCGCCAGGGCTGCTGGCCGCGTCGGAGGCGGCGGTGTCCGCGCTGCCGCGGCATCTCGCCGGCCGCGGGTACCACCCCCAGGGGCTGCCGGAGCTCCGGGCGGCGGTGGCGGAGAGCTACACGGCCCGGGGGCTGCCCACCGACCCCGACCAGGTGATGATCACCTCGGGCGCGCTGGCCGCCTTCGCGGCGACCACGCGGGCCCTGCTGACCACCGGCGACCGGATCCTGATGGAGAGCCCGACCTATCCCAACGCCGTGGAGGCGGCCCGGCGCAGCGGCGCCCGCCCGGTCGCCCTGCCGCTGGATCCCGACGGCTGGAGCACCTCGGCGGTGGCGGCCGCGCTCCGCCAGACCGCCCCGCGGGCGGCGTACCTCATCCCCGACTTCCACAACCCGACCGGCGCGCTGATGTCAAACGCCCAGCGGCGCGAGATCGGCCGTGCCCTGCTGGCCACCCACACGGTGCCGATCGTCGACGAGACGCTGGCCGACCTGGCCCTGGGGGAGGACCCGGGAACCCGGCCGATGGCGGCGTTCCACCCCCGCACGGTGAGCATCGGCGGCGCGAGCAAGACGTACTGGGGTGGGCTGCGGATCGGCTGGCTGCGGGCCCCGCGGGAGCTGCTGGGCGTGGTCGCCGACGCCCGGCTGACGATGGACCTGAGCGCCCCGCTGCTCGAGCAGCTGGTGATGGTGGAGCTGCTCCCGCACCGTGCGGAGATCCTCGCCCGGCGCCGTGAGCGGGTGCGGGCCAGCCGGGATGCGCTGGTCGAGGCGCTGGCCGAGCACCTGCCGGACTGGGCGTTCCGCACCCCGGACGGGGGCCTCTCGCTGTGGGTGGAGCTGCCCGAGCCGAGGTCCACCGCCCTGACCGTGGCGGCCGAGCGGCGGGGGGTGCTGCTGGCCGCCGGGGCGCTGTTCGCCGTCGAGGGGGGCATGGAGCGCTTCGTCCGGCTGCCCTACGCCGACCACGACCCCGACGTGCTCCGCGATGCCGTCCGTCGGCTGGCCGCCGCCTGGGCGGAGACGCAGTCGGGTCCGCCCGTGCAGTGGGGCCGCAGCACGCTAGTGGCCTGAGGACCCGGAGGAACGCCCGTCAGAGATCGGCGGTCAGAGCCGCAGGGCGGCGAGACCCAGCACCAGGGCGACCATCACCACCCGGATGACCTTGCCGCCGGCGCTCACCACCGGCCAGGCCAGGTAGGCGATCCAGGTGACGAACACCGCCACCAGCAGCAGCGCCACCAACGCGACCGGCACCGGGGCGAGCATCCCGACCGCGACCAGCGCCACGGTCAGCAGCGGGACCACCAGCCGCGGCAGCGAGGTCAGGCTGACCAGCACGGGCCGGCTGACCCCCTCCACCCGGCTGCGGAGGGTCGGCGACGTCTCGGGCTGCGGCACCCGCCCATCCTCCCAGACTCACCGGCGTCCCCGGATCCGCTCAGCGGTCGCCGGCGGTCTCACGGGGCGGGTCAGCGGGGGCCGGCGGGTCTTCCGCGAACTGCGCGTACGTCTGCGCCACCCCGGTGAGGTAGCGACCGATGACGGCCCGCTCCTCCGCCGCGAAGTCCACCGCCTTCTGGTCGAGCACCCGGAGCAGGGGCAGCAGCTGCTGGCCGACCTCGCTCAGCGCCGACGCCGTCGGGATCAGCTGCACCCGCCGGCGGTCGGCGGTGTCGCGTCGCCGCTCCAGGTGCCCGGCCCGCTCGAGCCGGTCGACCAGCTCGGTGGCGGCGGCCGGGGTCACGCCCAGCCGCTGGCTGAGCCACCCGGGACCGACCGGGTGGTCCGCCGCGGCCAGATGGCTCATGGCCGCGAGGTCGGTCTGCCCGAGCCGCATCCGGCGGGCCACGGCCAGCTCGGCCTCGGCCATCGCCGTCTGCAGGGTCCGGAGCGCCTGCGTCTCCGGCTCGACCCGCCACCAGGCCTGTTCCCCCGGCTGGTCCGCAGCCGCCTCCTCGGTCAGATCTCGAAGCCCGCCGCGGGTGGACCCTTCGCTCTCGCTGCTCACCCTGCTAGCCTAGTCGTAGATACTTAAGCAAATTGACTATACGGTCAATTAACATCGACAATCAACATCACAGAAGGACTGTCATGACCGACGTCGACACCGCGGCCGCCACCCGGCCGACCACCCGGCCGCGGCCCAGCCTGGCCGCGGCCCTCGTACTCATCCTGGCGGTGGGCCAGTTCGTCAGTCCCGTCTTCTCCGGCCTGTTCGGCGGGGCGTTCACCACCGCCGACCGCGCCGGCGAGCCGCCGATCGTGCCTGCCGGCTACACGTTCTCCATCTGGGGGCTGATCGAGGTGGTCAGCCTGGCGTACGCCATCTGGGCGCTGTGGTGGCGCGGCACGGGCCACACCCGGCTGGTGGACCGGCTCAGCGTCCCGCTGGTGGTGGTCTTCGCCGGCTTCAGCGTCTGGATCGTGGCGGCCGAGGTCGAGCCCAACTGGACGACGCTGGCGGTGTTCGTGGTGATGCTCGTCGGCCTGCTCAAGGCGATGACGATCGCACTCCAAGAGCGGGCCACCATCGCCGGCTGGCCCAAGCTCGGCCAGGCGCTGCTGTGGGTGACGATCGGTCTCTACCTGGGCTGGAGCAGCATCGCCATCTGGCTCAACCTGGCCACCGGGATGGCCGGCAGCGGCGCGCCGATCGACGGCACGGTCGGCACGCTCGCCCAGCTGGCCATCCTCGCCGGCGCCACCGGCACCGCGATGGTCATCCTCAGCTGGACCCGCGGGCTGCTGCCGTACGCCGCGGCGGTGGCCTGGGCGTTCGTCGGCGGCGTCATCGGCGCGGCCGGCGCCGGACAGCCCCTGCTGGCCGCGGCTGCCGGGGTCGGCCTCGCCCTCACGATGGGCACGCTGGTGGTGGTCCGGCGGCGGAGATCGATGACGGCCTCCTGAGCGGGCGCCCGCTCGGGGACCCGCCGCTTCGTCGGAACCGCCGGCGGTGTGAGCCGTCTCCCCGACTTGACGGGGCCTCACCGCCTACATGAAAATGATTTTCATGTTGGCGTTCCGCGGGTGGGCCGCGCTGACGACCACGGCCGTGCTGATGCTGGCCGCGGCCTGCGGCGGAGCCCCCGGACCCACCGGTGAGCGGGCCGGCCGGGCGCAGATCGTGGCGGCGTTCTACCCGTTCCAGTTCGTGGCCGAGCGCGTCGCCGGACCCCACGCCAACGTCACCAGCCTGACCGCCCCCGGGGCCGAGCCGCACGACCTGGAGCTCACCCCCCGGCAGGTCGGCTCGCTCAGCCAGGCCGATCTGGTGCTGTACGAGCGCGGGTTCCAGCCGGCCGTCGACGAGGCGGTCGACCAGAGCGGCAGCAGCCACGTCCTCGAGACCACCACCGTGGTGCCGCTGCAGCCCCCGGCCGGCGGCGCCGCAGAGCAGGGCCACCAGGACGAGCAGACCGGCGAGGACGGTCACGCCCACGATGCGGAGGCCAACGGCCTGGACCCGCACGTGTGGCTCGACCCGACCAACCTGGCCAGGATCGCCACCGCCGCCGCCGACCGGCTGGCGGCCGCCGACCCCACCCACGCCGCCGACTTCCGCGACAACGCGGCCTCGCTCGGGGTCGCGCTGACGACCCTCGACCACGAGCTCCGGACCGGACTGCAGTCCTGCCGGCGCTCGGAGTTCATCACCACTCATGCGGCGTTCGGCTACCTCGCCCGCCGCTACGGCCTGACCCAGATCGGCGTCACCGGCCTCAGCCCTGACTCCGAGCCCTCCCCGGCCCGGATCGCGGAGGTTCAGCGCGAGGCGACCGAGCACCAGGTGACCACGATCTTCTACGAGACCCTGGTGTCGCCGGCTGTGGCGCAGTCCATCGCCGCCGACCTGCGGCTGCGGACCGACGTGCTCGACCCGGTCGAGGGCATCACCGATCAGTCGCGGGGCCGGGACTACCTTTCGGTCATGCGGGCCAACCTGACGGCGCTGCGGACGGCCAACGCATGTCGGTAGCCGCCCCGCCGGCCAGCACCCTGCTGGCCGCCGACGACCTCACGGTCGAGCTGGGCGGGCTGCCGGTCCTGCGCCGGGTGTCGGTGCGCGTCCAAGCCGGCGAGACGGTGGCCCTGCTCGGCGGGAACGGGTCGGGGAAGTCGACCCTGGTGCGGGCCGTGCTGGGGCTGACCCCGATCCGGCGCGGCACCGTCGAGCTGTTCGGAGACCCGTTGTCCCGGTTCCGCAGCTGGTCCCGGATCGGGTATGTCCCGCAGCGCACCACCGCCGTGCAGAGCGGGGCCACCGTCGCCGAGGTGGTGGCCTCGGGGCGGCTGGCGCTGCGCCCGCCCTTCGTCCCCCGACGGCGGGTGGACGTCGACGCGGTCGCCGCCGCCCTCGACCTGGTGGGCATGGCCGGCCGGGCCCGCTCCGACGTACGGGAGCTGTCCGGCGGCCAGCAGCAGCGGGTGATGATCGCCCGCGCCCTCGCGGCCCAGCCCGAGCTGCTGGTGCTGGACGAGCCGACCGCCGGGGTCGACCTGGAACACCAGCGGGTGCTGGCCGAGGTCATCCGCGCCCGGATGGCGGCCGGGGTCGGGGTGCTGGTGGTGCTGCACGAGGTGGGTGACCTCGGACCCCTGGTCGACCGGGCCGTGGTGCTGCGCGAGGGCCGGGTGGTGCACGACGGCGATCCGGGGCTGCTGGGCCGGCACCGCAGCCACGCCGACCTCGGGCGGCACGAGCACCAGGGCCCGCTGGCCCCGCGACCGGCCTGGCCCGCCACGAGCGGGCCCGGATGAGCGAGATCCTCGGCTTCCCGTTCATGCAGCGCGCGCTGCTGGCCGCCCTGCTCACCGGGCTGATCGCGCCGGCCATCGGGACCTACATCGTCCAGCGTCGGCTCAGCCTGCTCGGCGACGGACTCGGCCACGTGGCGATCGCCGGTGTCGGCCTGGCCCTGCTCACCGGCCGAGCCCCCACCCCGATGGCGGTGCTGGTGACCGTGGTCGGCGCCGTCGTGGTGGAGGTGCTCCGCCAGCAGGGCAAGGCCACCGGGGACGTCGGGCTGGCCATCCTGTTCTACGGCGGCCTGGCCGCCGGGGTGCTGATGTCCGGGATCGCCGGAGCCGGCACCGGGGCCCTCTCGGCGTACCTGTTCGGGTCCCTGACCACGGTGACGGCCGCCGACCTGGCCCTGATCGCGGTGTTGGCCGTGCTGGTGCTGGTCCCGACGCTGGGACTGGCCCCCCGGCTGTTCGCGGTCTGCGCCGACGAGGAGCTGGCCCGGACCCAGGGACTCCGCACCCGGTTCTACAACGTGCTGATCGTCGTGCTGGCCGCGGTCACGGTCACCCTCGCCATGCGGACGGTCGGGCTGCTGCTGGTCAGCGCCTTGATGGTCGTCCCGGTCGCCGCCGCCAACAACCTGGTGCGCGGGTTCACCGCCGCGCTGGGCTGCGCGATGGCCGTCGGGGTGGTGGCCTCGGTCGGTGGCGCGGTCGGCTCCTACTACGCCGACGCCGCCCCCGGCGCCCTGATCGTGGTGCTGGCGATCGCGCTGTTCGCGCTCAGCTGGCCGATCTCGATCCTGGTGTCGCGCCGTCGTAGGGTGGCGCCCGTGCTTCCGGAGCTGGTGGACGACGACGACGCGCTGCCCCCGCCGCACGAGGTGGCCGACGCCCACGCCCATCGCCACGGCCCCGACTGCGGTCACCAGCCCGTCCAGCACGGAAACCACACCGACTACCTCCACGAGGGGCACCGGCACGCCCAGCACGCCGACCACTACGACGAGCACTGAGCCCGGACCCGACCCGATGACCGCCGCCGGCCCGCAGCCCAGCCCCACCCCCATCAACAGCCGCACCCCCACCAGCACCCCCGCCGGGTCCGGCGCACGCCGCACCCGGCAACGGGTGGCGGTCGACGAGGTGCTGTCCGAGCTGACCGAGTTCCGGACGGCGCAGGAGATCCACGACCAGCTGCGGCACTCCGGCGGCAGCGTCGGGCTGACCACCGTGTACCGCACCCTGCAGGCCATGGCCGAGGCCGGTGAGGTGGACGCGCTCCGCACCGGCGACGGCGAGACCGCTTACCGCCGCTGCTCCACCGGCCACCACCACCACCTGGTCTGCCGCACCTGCGGCCGGGCCGTCGAGGTGTCCGGGCCTGCGGTCGAGCGCTGGGCGTCGGCGGTCGCCACCGAGCACGGCTTCCGCGACGTCAGCCACGACCTGGAGATCTTCGGCACCTGCGACCGCTGCTGAGCCGGCGGCCGCGGTGATCGTCCGGCGTCGGTATCAATTCCGGTCCAGCCGGTTCTGGAGGTCATTCGCAGCAGGGCGATACGACCGAATCGAGTTCCGATGCTGGAGCACCTCCGTCACTTCCTGATCTTCCTGGGCGTCGCGTTCGCCCTGCTGTCGCTGGTCCGCGTGGGGTCGCTGGTCGGCGGACTCCGCGGCAGCCGGAGCGTCACCACCGGGAGCGAGGACCGAACCGTCGCCGAGCACGACATCGCCCGGTCGCTGGGCCTGGCCGCCGTCGGCGGCGGGGTGGGCTACGTGCTGGCCGGGTCGCCGGCGTGGGCCGGCTGGCCGCAGGGCTGGGCGGGCCCGGTCGGCGCCGCCGCCCGCTGGCTGGTCGCCCAGCCGGTCTCGGCCGCGGCGGTCGCCTGCGGGGTGTACGTGGTCATCGTGCTGGTCACCAACACCTGGCTGATCGGCGCCCCGCGGTACCGGCTGCTGCAGTCGCGGATCCGGGTGCTGGACAGCGCCATCGTGACGGCTGACGTGGCGCGGCCGGTCGGGCCCGAGCTCAGGTCGCTGGTCGCCTCCGCGCAGCAGGCCGCCGTGGTCCGGGTCGGCGCGCTGGTCTTCGCCGCTCCCCTGACCCGGCTGTTCCGGGCCACCCGCATCCTCAACGCGGCCGAGATCGGCCTGGTCGAACGGCTCGACGATCAGCTGCTGCAATTGCGCGCCGGCCAGATCGCCGTCCGGCTGGCCGCCACCCGGCGGGCGCCCGAGCTGTCGGCCGAGCTGCACCAGCAGCTGACGGCGCCTGCCCCGGTCGACGCGGCCGCGATCCGGCGGCTGGCCACCGCCGCGCTGATCACGATCCATGCCGCGGTCGACGAGCCGGCCGAACGGGAGGCCGAACGGACCCGGGTCGCGCTATGGCTCACCCTGGTGGGGTTGATGGCGGTGCTGGCGGTCAGTGTGGCGGTGAACCGCGACGCGATCCTGTTGGCCGGGGCCCTGGGTGGCCTGCTGGGTCAGCTGGCGGCCCTGACCCGCCGGCAGAAGCTGGCGCCGGAGGCCATCATCCTCAGCCCGGTGGCGGGCGCGCTGAACGCCGTCGGCGGGGTGCTGCTGGTCGCGTTCCTGGCCACCGACAACGTCGACCTGCTCGGCGACGTGGTCCAAGACGTGTGGACCTCGAGCCAGAGTGTCGAGGCCCTCACCGTCGCGCTGGTGCTCGGCTTCTCGGGCGGCCTGTTCGCCCGGCTGGCCGTGAACGGCACCGGCTATCTGCTCGCCCCGCTCGGCCGCCCGGAACCGGACGCCGACCGGGCGCAGCGCGCGGAACAGGCCGAGCGGGCGGAGCGGGAGGAGGAGCGGCACGGCCCCGAACCGGTGGTCGGGCGGGCCGCGGCGGTCAGCCCTTGACGCCGCCGCCGAAGGCGAAGGCGCCGCCGAGCCGGCGGTTCAGCAGCAGGTAGAGGAGCACCGAGGGCAGCGAGTACAGCAGCGAGTACGCGGCCAGCTGCCCGTACACCACCTGTCCGTACTGACCGAAGAAGGTGTAGATCGTCACCGACATGGGCTGCTTCTCCGGGGTCAGCAGCAGGATGAACGGGACGAAGAAGTTCCCCCACAGGCCGATGAAGGTGTAGATCGCGACCACCGACAGCCCGGGGGCCATCAGTGGCATGATGATCTTGCGGAGCCCCTGCATCGGGCTGGCGCCGTCGGTCCAGGCCGCCTCCTCCAGCTCGATCGGCACCCCGTCCATGAAGTTCTTGGTCAGCCAGATGGAGATCGGCAGGGCGGTGGTGGCCATGAAGACCATGGTCGCCAGCACCGAGTCGTCGAGGGCCAGCTGCACGAACAGGCCGTAGACGGGCACCATGATCGCGGTGATCGGCAGCCCGGTGGAGAACAGGATCGTCACCAGGAACGGCCGCTTCAGGCGCGAGCGGTAGCGCGACAGCGGGTACGCGGCCAGGGTGGCACAGATCATGGTGACCAGCGTGCCGCCGGCGCACAGCACCGCGCCGTTGAGCAGCGGCCGGTAGGTCGTCTCCGGTGTCATCACCGCCCGGAAGTTGTCCAGGGTGAAGGGGTCCGGCCAGCTGATGCTGATGCCCTGGCCGGGGTTGCCGTTCACCGCGGCCAGCAGCACCCACAGCAGCGGCACGATGAAGCCGGCCGCGATGACCAGCAGGACCAGGCTGGCGATCATCCGCCCGGTCAGCCGCGCCCGCCCGGCCCGGGTGGCCGTCACCGGCGCGACGGTGGCGGTCTCCGGGCGCGGTGGTCGCGGTCACCGGCCCACCTCCGAGGTGCGCAGGGCCCGCAGGTACACCACCGAGAAGATCCCGCCGATCAGCAACAGCAGCAGGGCGATCGCCGTCCCGTACCCGAGGTCGGCGGAGACGAACGCCTGGTTGTAGGCGAACAGCGGCAGGGTCATGCTCTTGTCGCTCGGCCCGCCCTTGGTCATGGTGTAGATCAGGCCGAACACCGAGAGGGTCTGCAGCGTGATCAGCATCAGGTTGGTGGCGATGGTGCGCCGCACCAGCGGGATGCGTGATCGAGGTCAGCAGCCGGAGGCGGCCCGCCCCGTCGACCAGCGCGGCCTCCTCCAGATCGCGCGGCACCTCCGACAGCGCCGCCGAGTAGACCAGCATGGAGAAGGCGGTCCCCCGCCAGATGTTGGCGATCGACACCGCCACGATGGGCGTGGTGTAGAGCCAGTTCTGGGGCGGCAGATGCAGGAGCCCGCTGATCGTGTTCCAGGACCCGTCCGGACCGAGCACCGCCGTCCACAGGTAGGCAGCGACCACCTCCGGCAGCACCCAGGCCCCGATCACCACGGCCGAGGTGAAGGCGCGCACCACCGCGTAGCCCGACCGCATCAGCAGGGCCAAGATCATCCCCAGCACGTTCTGCCCGATGATCGCGGAGACGATGGTGAACACCAGGGTCAGCCAGACCGAGTTCTTGAAGGCGGGGTCGGTGAAGGCCCGGACGAAGTTGTCGAAGCCGACGAAGTCGGTGCCCACCTGGCCGGTCAGCGCCATGTTGGTGAAGGCGGCGTAGACGCAGTAGACGATGGGTCCCGCCAGGAACACGGCAAGCAGCACCACCGACGGCAGCACCGGCAGCCCTCGCAGCAGCGTCCGCCGCGGATGCTGCGCCGGCTGCTGCCGCGGCGGCGCGGTGGGGCGGGTCTCGGCCCAGCTCGCCATCAGCCCGTGGTGACCTTGTCCTGGCCGACGATCTGGGTGACGCCGTCGTCGTAGAACTTGGCCGCGGCCGCCGGGTCGGCGGTCTTGGTCACGACCTTCTCGGTGGCCTGCTGGATCAGCAGCGAGATCTTGGCGTACTCGGCGTAGGCCGGGCGGTAGATCGTGCTCTCCACCAGCTCGGAGAAGAACGCGTTCGTCGGGTTGGCCTTGACGTAGGACGGGTCCTTGGCCACGTCGGTGCGGACCGGGATCTGCACGCCCTTGATGTCGAACTCCAGCTCCCCCTCCTTTGAGGTGAGCATCTTGATGAACTCCCAGGCCGCGTTGGGGTTCTGGGCGTTCTTGGGGATGGCCCAGGTCCAGCCGCCGGACATCGTGATCTTGCCGCTGCCCTCGCCGTTCTGGGTGGGCATGTAGGCGTTGCCGAGGGTCTCGTTCCACTCCGGCCACGGCGCGGCGCCCGAGGCCAGCCAGTTGCCGGACAGCCAGCTGCCGTCCACGTCGATGGCCAGCTTGCTCTTGGGCAGCAGCTCCTGGCCCACGGTGTTGCCCCAGGTCGGGGCGAGCGCCTGCTGCGGGGTCGGGCCCAGGCCCTCGCCGTAGATCTGCTGGTAGAAGGTCAGCGCGTCCACGAACCCCTTGGATCCGATCACCCACTTCTGGCTGTCCTTGTCGAACAGGGTGCCGTTCGGGGTGCCGTAGAGCAGCATCTCGAAGCCCTGCATGGAGGCGGCCTCGCCGACCCCGGTGCCGGCGTAGACGTTCAGCGGGATGACGTCGGACACTTTGGACTTGATCGCCTGCGCGGCGCTGGCGATGTCGGCCCAGCTCTTGGGCTGCCAGTCCGTAGGCAGACCGGCCTTCTCGAAGATCTTCTTGTTGAACCAGATGGCCCGGACGTCGGTGCCGTCGGGGATCCCGTACGTCTTGCCGTCCAGTGCCTGGGCCGCACCCTTGGCGGTGTCCTTGAACTGGCTCCAGTCCGCCCAGCCGCTGAGCCGGTCGTCCAGGGCGGTCAGGTAGCCCGCCGAGATGTCGGAGTTGATCAGGAACGTGTCCTCGTAGCACATGTCCGGCGCGGTCCGCGGCGAGCGCATGGCCAGCTGCAGCTTGGTGTAGTAGTCGTTCTCCGAGGCCACGATCGGCTGCAGCTTCACCGTCGCCTGCGGATGGGCGGCGGTGAACTTCTTGGCCATCGAGCCCAGGAAGTTGGCCTGGATCTTGGAGTTGCCGAACTGCTGGAAGGTCACCTTCACCTCACCGGTGATCTCCCCGGAGCTGCTGGCAGCGGCCCCCGGGGAGCCGCCGCTGCTGCTGGTACCGCAGCCGGCCACGGTGGCGGCGGCACCCAGCCCCGCAGCGGTCAGAATGAAATCGCGTCTACGCACGTCTCTCCTTCGGGACGGGCCGAACTGGCATCCGGGACGACCGCCCGGACGGGGCTCATGGCCAGCACGGCACGGGGCCTGCAGATCAGGGGAAGTAATAGCTCACTTCGATTGAGTTATTCGCTCGCGAGCGTACGGTACGCTCCTGCCCTCGTCAACGACACGCGCCCGCTGCGCTGCCCCGCCTCGGTGGACAAGGAGCCCGACCATGGCCCGCGGCTCCAACCTCACCCGGCTCGGCGACTTCAACCAGACCGTGCTGTTCGACGCGATCCGCCGGGCCCGGGGCGGCACCAGCCGGGTGGAGCTGGTCGCCGAGACGGGGCTGACTGCCCAGACCGTCAGCAACATCGTCCGCCGTCTGCTGGACGCGGAGCTCATCGTGGAGGGCGGCCGGGTCCCGTCGGCCACCCGGGGCAAGCCGCGCATGCTGCTCAAGGTCCGACCGGCGGCGAAGCTCGCCGTCGGCGTGCACGTCGACCCGGCCACACTGACCTTCGTGCTGATCGACCTGGAGGGCCGGGTGCTGGCCTACGCCCGCCGCCCGACGCTGTCCGCCCGGGACCCCCAACAGGTGGTGGCCACCATCGCCGAGCAGGTCCGCACCCTGATCGCGACCTCCGGGGTGCCGGAGTCGGCCGTGCTCGGCGTCGGCGTGGCCGCACCGGGCCCGCTGGACGTGGTGCAGGGTGTGCTGCTGAGCCCGCCGCAGCTGGTGGGCTGGGACCGGGTCCGGCTGCGCTCCGACCTGCACGCCAGGACCGGCCTGCATGTCCTGGTGGACAAGGACGTCACGGCGGCGGCGACGGGCGAGCGCTGGGCCCTGGACGGCGCCCGTCATCACTTCGTGTTCTGCTACCTCGGGTCCGGTGTGGGGGCCGGAATCGTGCTGGACGACGTGGTGCTGCGGGGGGTGAGCAACAACATCGGCGAGATCGGCAACATCGTGGTCGACCCCGACGGCGAGGAGGTCGGCATCGGGCTGCGCGGCACGCTGGCGGCCACCTGCCTGCCGCAGGCGCTGGTGGTGCGGGCGCAGCGCCGCGGGCTCGGGGCCGCCGGGGTCGCCCCGGAGGACTTCGTGGCCGTGGACCAGGCGTTCACCGAGATCTGCGAGCGGGCCTACGCCCAGGACCCGGCCTGCCTGGCGCTGCTCGACGAGGCGGCCACCGGCCTGGCCGCCGGGCTCGCCGTGCTGGTCAACGCCCTCGACGTCGACCGGGTCGTGCTCGGGGGCCCGATCTGGTCCCGGATCAGCAGCCGCATGCTGCAGCTGCTGCCGGGGCTGATCCAGCCGCAGCTGGTGGCGGCGCGGCGACCGCTGATCGTGGAGGGGTCGGCGGTCGGCGAGCACGTCGCGGCCCAGGGCGCCGCCGCCCTGGTGCTGGACCACTTCCTGTCCCCCCGACCCTCGGTGCTGCTGATGGACTAACTTCACCCAGGTCAGCCTCGCAAAGTCCATTCGATTGAATTAATGTGATCTCGACCCATCCGCCCACCCGACGAGGACGTCATGCACGATGCTCGTGAGCTGCTCGAAGCCCGCCTCAGCCGATTCGGCCGCGACCACCTCGACCGGGCGGTGCACCGGGCCCGGGCGCCGCTGACCCTGACCTGGTGGCCGGTCCCCGGCGAGCCGGTGCCGTTCGCGGAGGCGGTCCGGCAGAGCTATACACCGGTCGAGGTCGGCACCCGGTGGGGTCGTCCGTGGAGCACGGTGTGGATCCACGTCACCGGGGAGGTGCCGGCGGAGTGGCTGGGCGGGGTCGGGACCGAGCCCGAGGTGCTGGTCGACCTCGGCTTCACCCGCGCGGCCGGCTTCCAGGCCGAGGGGCTGGCCTACCGGCCGGACGGCAGCACGATCAAGGCGGTCTCCCCGTTCAACAACCACGTCCCGGTGTCCCCCGCCGAGCCGGTCGACTTCTACCTGGAGGCGGCCGCCAACCCTGACGTGGCCACCACCGACTTCAACCCGACCCCCAACGGCGATCTGGCCACCGCGGTCGACGAGCCGCTGTACGTGATCAAGACGCTGGACCTGGTGCTCCGCGACGTCGAGGTGTGGGACCTCCGGGCCGACATCTGGACCCTGTCCGGGCTGATGGCGGAGCTGCCGCTGGCGTCCAGTCGCCGGGCGGAGATCCTGTTCGCCCTGCAGCGGGCCGTCGACGTGGCCGACCCGGACGACATGGCCGGCACCGCGGCCGCTGCCCGGGCGGAGCTGCGGGAGGTGCTGCGCCGACCGGCGGCGGCCAGCGCGCACCGCGCCGTCGCGGTGGGTCACGCCCACATCGACAGCGCCTGGTTGTGGCCGGTGCGCGAGACGATCCGCAAGTGCGCCCGGACGTTCTCCAACGTGGTGCAGCTCGCCGACGCCGACCCCGACTTCCGGTTCGCCTGCTCGTCGGCCCAGCAGTACGCCTGGATCAAGGAGTTCTACCCCGAGCTGTTCGCCCGGATCACCGCGAAGGTGCGGACCGGCCAGTTCATCCCGGTGGGCGGGATGTGGGTGGAGTCCGACACCAACATGCCCGGCGGCGAGGCGATGGCGCGGCAGTTCGTGGCCGGCAAGGGCTTCTTCCTGGACAACTTCGGCGTGGAGACCGAGGAGGTCTGGCTGCCGGACTCCTTCGGCTACTCCGCGGCCCTGCCCCAGATCGTGCGGGCCTCCGGCTCGCGCTGGTTCCTGACCCAGAAGATCTCCTGGAACCAGGTCAACAAGATGCCGCACCACACGTTCTGGTGGGAGGGCATCGACGGCAGCCGGGTGTTCACCCACTTCCCGCCGGCCGACACCTACAACTCCGAGCTGTCCGGCGGGGAGCTCGGCCGCGCGGAGCGGCAGTACGCCGAGAAAGGCCGGGGCACCACCTCGCTGATGCTGTTCGGCTACGGCGACGGGGGCGGCGGGCCGAACCGGGACATGATGGCGGCCGCCCACCGACTCTCCTCGCTGGAGGGCTCCCCCACCGTACGGGTGGACAGCCCCGCCGCGTTCTTTGCCGACGCGGAGGCCGAGTACCCCGACGCCCCGGTGTGGAGCGGCGAGATGTACCTCGAGCTGCACCGCGGCACCTACACCAGCCAAGCCCGCACCAAGCAGGGCAACCGGCGCAGCGAGCACCTGCTCCGCGAGGCCGAGCTGTGGTCGGCGACCGCTGCGCTGCGGGCGGGCCACCCGTACCCGGCCGAGGAGCTGCGCGAGCTGTGGCAGCTCGTGCTGCTGCAGCAGTTCCACGACATCCTGCCCGGCAGCTCGATCGCCTGGGTGCACTCGGACGCCGAGCGCAACTACGCCGCGATCGCCGAGCGGGCCGAGACGATCATCGCCGCCGCCCTGGCCGCGGTGGTCGGCGACGGGGCCCAGCCCCTGGCCGTGAACGCCAGCCCGCACGCCCACGACGGCGTCCCCGCCCTCGGCATCGCCACCCCGGCCGCCCGCGGGCGCGACGTGGCGGCCGGCGAGGACGACGACGGCTACACCGTGGACAACGGCGTGGTCCGTGCCGTGATCAACCGCCGGGGCCAGATCACCTCGCTGGTCGACGCAGGGTCCGGGCGGGAGGCGATCGCCCCCGGTGAGCTCGGCAACCGGCTCCAGCTGCACCGCGACATCCCCAACCAGTGGGACGCCTGGGACGTCGACGAGCACTACCGGCGAACGGTGCGGGAGATCGACGGCGTCGACGAGATCCGGTTGGAGAGCAAGCCCGAGGAAGCGGCCGTGGTCGTGGTCCGCTCGTTCGGCGCGTCCCGGGTCGAGCAGCGGATCGCCCTGGCGGCCGGCTCGCCGTCGCTGGAGATCACCACCACGCTGGACTGGCACGAGCGGCAGAAGCTGCTGAAGCTCGGCTTCGGTTTCGACGTGCACGCCGACCGTTCCGCGGCCGAGACCCAGTTCGGCCACGTCTTCCGGCCCACCCACACCAACACGTCCTGGGAGTTCGCCCGGTTCGAGATCTGCGCCCACCGGTTCCTGCACGTCGGCGAGCCCGGGTACGGGGTGGCGGTGACCAACGACTCGACCTACGGCCACGACGTCAGCCGGCAGTCCCGGGCCGGGGGCGGGACGACCACGACGGTGCGGCAGTCCCTGCTGCGTGCCCCGCTGTACCCCGACCCGCAGGCGGACCAGGGGCGGCACGTGCTGCGGACCACCGTGCGCCCAGGCGCGGAGATCGCGGACGCCGTCGAGGAGGGGTACCGCACCAACCTGCCGGTCCGCCGCCTGTACGGCTCGCGGGCGGTGGCGCCGATCCTCACCGTCAGCGACCCGGCCGTGGTGGTGGAGGCGGTCAAGCTGGCCGAGGACGGCAGCGGGGACCTCGTGGTCCGGCTGTACGAGTCACGCGGCGGACGGGCCACGGCCACCGTCGCCACCGACGTGGAGGTCGCGTCGGTCCAGGCCACGGACCTGCTGGAACGACGGCTCGCCGACGGGGTGAGCGCGGTCGGCGGTGCCATCGACCTGGAGCTGCGGCCGTTCGAGCTGCTCACCCTGCGCTTCCGACGCTGACCGGCACCGGCTCGGGACCGGCTCGGCACGGGGAGGGCCGGGGAGGGCCGGGGTGGCCTAGGCTCCGTCCAGGCCAGCACCACCGGCGCCCGCGCGTCCCGCCGGGACGCCGGGGGCCGTGACGGCGGGGGGCCGGGATGTCGGCAGGAGGGTCCGTGCGCCGGGTCGTCGGAATCAGCCGCTCGCTGCTGATGTACTACGGCCCGCTCTGGCGTCGCCGCCGCCTGACCGCTTTCTACCGGCAGTTCCTGCAGCCCGGCGACCTGGCCTTCGACGTGGGCGCCCACGTCGGCAACCGGGTCGGGGTCTTCCGTCGGATCGGGGCCCGGGTGGTGGCAGTCGAACCGCAGCCCGACCTGGTCGCGGTCCTGCGCACCCTGTACGGGCGGGACCCGGCGGTGGTGCTGGAGCCGTGCGGGGTGGCCGCCCGGGCGGGCACCGGCACCCTGCGGCTCAGTACCCGGACGCCGACGGTCTCCAGCTTCGCGGAGTCGTGGATCCGCCAGGTCAGCGCCGACGCCCGGTTCGGCCGGGTGCACTGGGACGCGGAGGCCACCGTGCCGCTGGTCACCCTCGACGCGCTGGTGGCCCGCCACGGCGAGCCGGCGTTCTGCAAGATCGACGTCGAGGGGTTCGAGCTCGAGGCCCTGGACGGGCTCAGCCGGCCGCTCGCCGCGCTCTCCTTCGAGTACATCCCGGTGGTCGCCGAGCGCGCGGTGTCCTGCGTCCAGCGGTCGCTCGAGCTCGGCGACTACCGCTTCCGCCGCTCCCGGGTGGAGACCCATCGATGGTCCGACCCACGGTGGATGGACGGGCCTACCATGATCGAGCGACTACGCGAGCTGTCCGCGGCCGGGGACGACCGGTCCGGGGACGTGTACGCGCTCCGGGCCGACCGGCTCGGTGCCGGCGGCCCGCTCGCGGCACCGCAACGGTAGGGGGCGTCTGGGGTGAGCGGTCGGCTGAGAGACCTGCTGGCCGGTGCCGTGGTGGTGCTGGCCCTGCTGCTACCCGCCTCCCCCTCCCAGCTCACCGCGGCCGCCGTGGTCGCCGTGCCGGTGGAGGCCCTGGTCGGGGTCGGGGTGCTGCTCGTCCTGCCGCGGGCCGCGCGGCGCCCGGCGGCGCTGGTCGCCGCGGTCGCCCTGGGCCTGCTGAGCATCGTGAAGCTGCTCGACCTGGGCTTCCGCTGGGTGCTGTCCCGACCGTTCGACCCGGTGATCGACTGGGTGCTGCTGGGGGACGCGATGAACTTCCTCCGCGACACCCTCGGGCCGCAGGCCGCCACGGTCGCCGTCGTCGTCGGGCTCGCCGCGGGCCTGGCGCTGGCCGTGCTGGTGGCCGGCTCGGTGCTCCGGGTCGGCCGGCTGGTGGAGCGTCACGACGCCACCGCGGGCCGGACGGTCGCGGTCCTCGCGCTGCTGTGGGTCACCGCCGCCGGACTCAACGTCCGGGTCGCCCCCGGAGTCCCCCTCGCCGCCCGGAGCACCGCGACCCTGGTCGCCGACCACGCCCGGCAGGCCACGAGCCAGCTGGCAGGACCGGCAGGGCTTCCTGGCCCAGATCGGGCGCGACACGTACGCCGGAGTCCCGCCGGGGGACCTGCTGACCGGTCTGCGCGGCAAGGACGTCGTGGTCGCCTTCGTCGAGAGCTACGGCCGGACGGCAGTCGAGGACCCGGGGCTGGGCCCCGGCGTGCAGGCCGTGCTGGCCGCGGGCAGCGACCGGCTGCGAGCCGCCGGGTACAGCTCGCGGAGCGCGTTCCTGACCTCGCCCACCTCCGGCGGCGGCAGCTGGCTGGCCCACACCACACTGCTGTCCGGGCTCTGGGTCGACGACCAGCAGCGCTACCGCGACGTGGTCTCCAGCGAGCGGCTGACCCTCAGCGGTGCGTTCCGCCGGGCGGGCTGGCGGACCGTCGGCGTCATGCCGGGGGTCACCTCGGCCTGGCCCGAAGGGGACTTCTTCTCCTACCAGGAGGTGCACGACGCCGACCACCTCGACTACCGCGGACCGAACTTCAGCTGGTCCCGAATGCCCGACCAGTACACGCTGGCCGCGTTCGACCGGCTGGAGCGCAGCCGCGCGCCGCGGGCCCCGGTGATGGCGGTCGTGCCGCTGGTGTCCAGCCACGCCCCGTGGTCCCCGGTCCCCCGGCTGGTCGAATGGACCCGAGGTGGGCGACGGGTCGGTCTTCAGCCGCCAGACCACCCCCGGCGGTGACCCGCCGTCGGCCATCCTGACCCGCGACCCGGAGCGGGTGCGGGCCGACTACCGGCGCTCCGTCGAGTACTCGCTACAGACCCTGGTCGGCTACCTGGAGACGCAGGCCGGCGACGACCTGGTGATGGTCATCCTCGGCGACCACCAGCCGTCGCCGATCGTGACCGGGCCCGATGCGGGCCGGGAGGTGCCGGTCAGCATCGTGGCTCGCGACCCGGCGGTGCTCCGGCAGCTGTCGGGGTGGCGTTGGTCCGACCGGGCTTCGGCCCCGGCCGTCTGCGCCGGTCTGGCCGATGGACACCTTCCGGGACCGCTTCCTCGCGACGCTTCGGCGGCTCGTAGCGCTGCGCCGCTCAGCCGCCGGTCGCGGCACCGCCGGGTCGCAGCGCTAGATTGCTCGCGTCGGCGCGGGTCCGCGCCCGATGGGAGGTCGGTCGATGTCCGCGACAACCCCGCCCCGGCCCGCGGGAGCCGCCCCCGCCCGCCAGCCCTCCTCGGTCCGCAAGGTGGTCGTGGCCAGCCTGATCGGCACCTCCCTGGAGTGGTACGACTTCTTCATCTACGGCACCGCCGCCGCGCTGGTGTTCAACCAGCTGTTCTTCCCCAGCTTCGAGCCGCTGGTGGGCACGCTGCTCGCCTTCGCCACCTACGCGGTCGGCTTCGTCGCCCGCCCCCTCGGCGGCGTGGTGTTCGGCCACTACGGCGACAAGCTCGGCCGCAAGAACGTGCTGGTGGTCACCCTGCTGCTGATGGGCATCTCGACGTTCCTGATCGGCCTGCTGCCCACCCACGCGGTGATCGGGGTCTGGGCGCCGGTGCTGCTGGTCGTGCTGCGGTTCCTGCAGGGCCTGGGCCTGGGCGGGGAGTGGGGCGGCGCGGTCCTGATGACGCTGGAGTCCGGCCACCCGCAGCGGCGCGGCCTCAACGCGAGCTGGCCGCAGGTCGGGGTGCCGATCGGGCTGCTGCTGGCCAACGGCGTGCTGTCGCTGATGGGCGCGGTGACCTCCAACGACGCCTTCCTGGCCTGGGGGTGGCGGGTGCCGTTCCTGCTCAGCGGGCTGCTGGTGCTGGTCGGGCTGTGGATCCGGATGACCATCGCGGAGAGCCCGCTGTTCCGCGGAGGTCGAGACGACGGACGACCAAGGCGGCCGCGCCGATCGTCGAGGTGCTGCGCCGCTACCCCCGGCAGGTGCTGCTGGCCATCGGCGCCCGGGTCGGGGTCGACGTCGCCTTCTACACGTTCGTGCTGTTCATCACCACCTACATCGCCACCTACCTGCAGCTGCCGCGCCAGTACGCCCTGAACGCCGTGCTGATCGCGGCGGCGATCCAGGTCGTGGCCATCCCGGTCTTCGGACATCTGTCCGACCGGTTCGCCCGCCGGCCGATCTACCTGATCGGCGCGCGTCGGCGCGGGGGTCTGGGTGTTCGCCTTCTTCGCCCTGCTCGACACCGGCCAGTTCGGGCTGATCGTGCTGGCCGCGGTGGTGGCGCTGATCTTCCACGCCGCCATGTACGGGCCGCAGGCCGCCTTCATCGCCGAGATGTTCCCGACCAAGGTCCGCTACACCGGTGCCTCGATGGGCTACCAGCTGGCCGGCATCCTGGGCGGCGCCCTCGCCCCGATCATCTCGGTCGCGCTGCTCGACCGGTTCGACACCTCGCTGGTGGTGTCGGTCTACGCGGTGGCCATGCTGCTGGTCACCATCGTCTGCGTGGTGGCCGCCCCGGAGACCTCCACGATCGACCTGCACGCCGACCCCGCGCCGCGCTCACCGGTGACGCCTCGACAATGGCGACCCCGGTGACCGCGCCGCTGGACCTCAACAGCGACCTGGGCGAGGGCTTCGGGGTCTGGCGGCTCGGCGACGACGACGCCCTGCTCGACCTGGTGACCAGCGCCAACGTGGCCTGCGGCTTCCACGCCGGCGACCCCGACATCCTGCGCCGGGTGTGCGCCGGCGCCGCGGAGCGCGGGGTGGTGATCGGCGCCCAGGTCGGCTACCGCGACCTGGCCGGGTTCGGGCGGCGGCCCATCGACCTGCCCGCCGAGAGCCTGACCAACGACGTGATCTACCAGCTCGGAGCCCTGGACGGGTTCGCCCGGGTGGCCGGCACCCGGGTCCGCTACGTCAAGCCGCACGGCGCCCTCTACAACCGGATCGGGCACGACGAGACCCAGGCGGCGGCGGTGGTCGCCGCGGTCCGGGCGTACGACGCCTCGCTGCCCGTGCTCGGGCTGCCCGGCTCGGCCTGGCTGCGGCTCGCCGAGCAGGCGGGTCTGGCCGTCGTCGGGGAGGCGTTCGCCGACCGTGGCTATACCTGCCTCGGGGACCCTCGTCCCGCGCACCCGAGCCGGGAGCCCTGGTGGCCGACGCCGGCGAGGTGGCGCGAGCGGGTGGTCCGGATGGTCACCGAGGGTGTGGTCCGCTCGGTGGACGGGGTCGACGTCGAGCTCACGGCCCGGTCGGTGTGCGTGCACGGCGACTCCCCGGGCGCCGTCGAGATGGTCCGCCGGGTCCGGGCGGCGCTGCTGGATCGAGGCATCAGCCTCCAGGCGTTCGCATGAGCGGCGACGACGCCGGGCTGCGGATCCTGCCGGCCGGCGACCGCGCCCTGCTGGTCGTGCCGCCCGCACCCGCCGAGCAGCTGAGCGGCCTGGTGGACCGGCTGCGGGGGGCCGGGCTCAGCGACGTCCAGGACTTCCTGCCCGCCGCCGAGACCGTGCTGGTGGTGCTGCAGCCCGGCGCCGACGCCGCGGCGGTCGAGCGGGACCTGCGCCGGCTGGCGGCCTCTGCGCCGGCCGCCGCGGACATCGGGGCGGAGACCGAGGAGGTGACCGTCCCGGTGCGCTACGACGGAGCCGACCTGGACCAGGTCGCCGGGCTGCTCGACGTCAGCGTCGAGGAGGTCGTCGCCCGGCACACCGACCGGGTGTGGCGGTGCCGCTTCATCGGGTTCACCGCCGGGTTCGGGTACCTGGAGTCGGACGGCGCGAACCTGAGCGTGCCTCGCCGCGCGCAGTCGCGGACCGCGGTGCCCGCCGGTGCGGTCGCCCTGGCCGACGGGTACAGCGCGGTCTACCCACGCCGGGCCCCGGGCGGCTGGCAGCTGATCGGGTCCACCGAGCTGGCGATGTGGGACCTCGCCCGCCCCCGGCCGGCGCTGCTCACCGCCGGCACCCGGGTCCGGTTCGTCGCGGTCGAGGGTCGATGATCCCGGCCCTGCGGATCCTGGCCAGCGGGCCCGGCGCCACCGTCCAGGACCTCGGCCGGCCCGGCTGGTTCTCGGTCGGGGTGGGCGTCTCCGGGGCCGCCGACACCGCGTCGCTGCGGCTGGCGAACCGGCTGGTCGGCAACGACGAGGACCTGGCCGGCATCGAGTGCGTCCTGGGCGGGCTGGAGGTGCTAGGCGCTGCGCACGCTGACCGTCGCCGTGACCGGGGCCCCCGCGCCGGTCACCGTCGACGCGACGCCGTTCGCCCACGCGTCGGTGATCCAGCTGGCCGCCGGCCAGCAGCTGCGGCTCGGGCTCGCTCCGGCCGGCATGCGGGTCTACCTCGGCGTCCGCGGGGGCGTGGCCGTGGAGCCGGTGCTGGGCTCGCGCAGCCGGGACACGCTGGCCGGCCTGGGCCCGGAGCCCCTGCAGGCCGGCCGCGAGCTGCCCGTCGGCCCGCCGCCGGATCGCTGGCCGACGGTCGAGGTCGCCCCCGTCCGACCGATCGGCACCGGCCCGGTCACCGCCCGGGTGGTGATGGGCCCCCGCGACGAGTGGTTCGCCGAACCCACCGACCTGTGCCGGGACCACTGGGTGGTGAGCGACCGGCTCGACCGGGTGGGGGTCCGGTTGGACCGCCCCGAGGGCTCGCCGCCGCTGACCCGGCGCACCCAGGGCGAGCTGCCCACCGAGGGCATGCCGCTGGGGGCCGTCCAGGTGCCGCCCAGCGGTGAGCCGGTCGTGTTCCTGGCCGACCACCCGATCACCGGGGGCTACCCGGTGATCGCGGTGCTGGTCAGCGACGACCTCCCGGCCCTGGCCCAGGTCCGGCCCGGGCAGCAGGTGCGGTTCCGACGGCACCGGTCCGCCCGCGCGCCGGCGACGATGCGCTGAAGGCCTCAGCGGTCGTCGCGGACCTCGTTGGGCACCGCGCCACCGTAGCGGCGGTCCCGGTCGGCGTACTGCTCGACGGCGCGCCACAGGTCCCGGCGGTCGAAGTCGGGCCACAGCCGGTCCAGGAAGATCAGCTCGGCGTACGCCGACTGCCAGAGCAGGAAGTTCGAGGTGCGCTGCTCGCCGGAGGACCGGACGAACAGGTCGACGTCGGGGATGTCCGGCTCGTCCAGGAACTGCGCGAACCGGGCCTCGGTGAGCTTGGCCGGATCCAGCCGGCCGGCCGCGGCGAGCTCGGCGATCCGTCGGGTGGCGTCGACGATCTCGGCCCGGCCCCCGTAGTTGACGCAGAACTGCAGGGTCAGCACGTGGTTGTCGACCGTGCGCCGCTCGGCCTCCTCCAGCTCGTTGATCACGCTGCGCCACAGCCGCGGCCGGCGGCCCGCCCAGCGGACCCGCACCCCCATGGCGTCCATCTGGTCGCGCCGGCGGCGGATCACGTCGCGGTTGAAGCCCATCAGCCAGCGCACCTCGTCCGGCGAGCGGCGCCAGTTCTCGGTGGAGAACGCGTAGGCCGACAGGTACGGGACGCCGATCTCGATGGCGCCCTCGATGACGTCGAACAGGGACGCCTCCCCCATCGCGTGGCCCTCGGTCCGCGGCAGCCCCCGCGCCTTCGCCCAGCGGCCGTTGCCGTCCATCACGATGGCCACGTGCCGGGGCAGCTTGGCTCTGGGGATGGCCGGCGGCCGCGCCCCGCTGGGGTGCGGCCTGGGCGGTCGGGGCGTCCGAGGCACGAGGGGACTCTAGCCGCCGGCCGCCAGGTCGCCGGAACCGCTGCGCCGCCGCGATCGTGGGCCTAGGGTCGAGCCGAGACGGTACCCGGCGCGGGAGGTCGACCATGGTGGAGCGCGGACCAGCGGAACCGGAGACGGCGCGGATGTTCGCCGTGGCCGCGACCGCGTACGACCGGTTGATGGGCCGGTACCTGCCGAGCCTCGGTCCGGTGTTCGCCGACGCGGCCGGCATCACCGGCGGGATGACCGCGCTCGACGTCGGCTGCGGGCCGGGCGGGCTGACCTCGGTCCTGGTGGACCGGCTGGGACGCCGGCCAGGTCGCCGCGATCGACCCGTCGCCGCCGTTCGTCGAGCCTGCCGGCAGCGCCACCCCGGCGTCGACGTGCGGCAGGGCGCGGCCGAGCAGCTGCCCTACCCCGACGACACGCTTCGACGCGGCCCTCGCCTCGCTGGTGGTGGGCTTCATGACCGACGCCGTCGGCCGGGGTGGCCCAGATGCGGCGGGTGACCCGGCCCGGCGGCCGGCTGGCCCTCTGCTTCTGGGACCTGGAGCGGATGCCGTTGATCAACACGTTCTGGCGGGCGGTGGCCGCGGTGGAGCCCGGCGAGCGGGGCGAGGCCGAGCGGCTGGGCCGGCGGCAGGGCCAGCTCGTGGCGCTGCTGGAGCGGGCCGGGGCCGGCGAGGTGCGCGAGACCAGCCTGGCGGCGTCGGCGACCTACGCCGACTTCGAGGACTACTGGTCCTCCTTCACCGGCGGGGCCGGGCCGGTCGGCGCCTACCAGCAGTCGCTGACCCCCGACCGCCGCGCGGCTCGTCCAGGACCGCTGCCGCGAGCTGCTGGGCCGGCCGGCGGGCTCGTTCACCCTGGAGGCGCACGCCTGGTGCGCGGTCGGCACCGCCTGAGCTGCGAACGGAGCCGGGTCGCCGCCGCGACCGGCCGGGCGCCAGGCCGATCCTTTCCCGGTACGGGACAATGGCCGGGTGCCCACCTACCGCGACGAAGCCGTGGTGCTGCGGACGCACAAGCTGGGCGAGGCGGACCGCATCATCACGCTGCTCAGCCGCGGCCGCGGCAAGATCCGGGCGGTGGCCAAGGGTGTCCGCCGGACGTCGTCGAAGTTCGGCGCCCGGCTGGAGCCGTTCTCCCACGTCGACCTGCAGTTCGCGGAGGGCCGCACCCTGGACGTGGTCACCCAGGTGGAGTCCCTGGACGCGTTCGGCGACCGGCTGGGCCACGACTACCCCGCCTACACCGCGGGCCAGGTGATGCTGGAGACCGCCGACCGGCTGGTCGACCGAGGAGGGCGAGCCCGCCGTCCAGCAGTACCAGCTGCTGGTCGGTGCGCTGCGGGTGCTGAACCGGGGCACCGCGGACGGGCCGCGGCCGGCGGCGATGATCCTGGACTCCTACCTGCTGCGCGCGCTGGCCGTGGCCGGTTACGCCCCGTCCTTCACCGACTGCGCCCGCTGCGGGGTGGTCGGCCCGCACCGGGCCTTCGCCCCGGCGGCCGGCGGGGCGGTCTGCGAGACCTGCCGGCCCGCCGGCTCCTCCCGCCCGGCCGCCGGAGACGTTCGCGCTGCTCGGCGCGCTGCTGGAGGGCCGCTGGGACGCCACCCGCGACGTCGACCCGCGGATCACCCGGGAGGCCAGCGGCACCACCGCCGCCTTCGTCACCTGGCACCTCGACCGGAACCTGAGATCCCTGGCGCATGTCGAACGTTGACCCGCGCTGGCCGGCGCCGGTCGAGTACCGTCCGCGGGCGCTCGGCTACGTCCTGGCCGCGGTGCTGCCGCTGCTGCTGGTGGCCGGGCTGGTGCTGCCCGCCGGGGTGCTGTGGGCCCGGGCCGACCGCCGTCCGGCCGGCGGCCCGGCGGCGCCGGCCACCCCGTCGGCCGACCAGGGCCAGCCGGGGGTCGGCGACCCGTACTTCCCGGACTACGGCAGCAGCGGCTACGACGCCGCCCGGTACCGGATCGTGATGACCTTCGACCCCGGCAGCGGGGTGCTCAGCGCCACCACGACCATCACCGCCCGGGCCACCCAGCCGCTGCGAGAGCTTCTACGTCGACCTCGCCCTGGGGTCACCGCAGGTCACGGTCGACGGCGCCCCCGCCACGTTCACCCAGCAGGGGTTCCAGGACGTCGCCATCACCCCCGCCCAGCCGGTGGCGGCCGGCGCCACCTTCGAGGTCGCGGTGACCTACGCCGGCCGGCCCGGCGACGTGCACCGGGACCAGAAGACCGCCTGGTGGGCCACCGGCCAGGAGTGGACGGTGGCCGGCGAGCCGGAGAGCTCGGCCTGGTGGTTCCCGGCCAACGACCACCCCTCCGACCCGGCCCTGATGGACGTCTCGATCCGTGTCCCGGCCGGGACCGAGGCGATCAGCGTCGGCCGGCTGGCCTCCCGCGACACCGCCCAGGAGCCGGACTGGGACACCTGGCACTGGGTGGCCTCGCAGCCGATGGCGACCTACCTCGCCTTCGTCAGCATCGGGCAGTACGACCTCGCCGAGGGACAGGTCGACGGCCGCCCGTACGTGTACGCGGTCAGTCAGCAGCTGTCGGCCGAGGACCGCCGGACGGTGATGAGCCGGCTGCAGTCCTCCGGGGCCGTGGTGCGCGGGCTGGAGCAGCTGTTCGGGCCGTACCCGTTCACCGAGCTGGGCGGCATCGTCGCCGGCGCACAAGCTGTGGTTCGGCGGGCTGGAGACCCAGACCCGGCCGGTGTACAACGCGACGTCGATGCTGGACCGGGACTTCGCCCCCCAGCTGATCACCCACGAGCTGGCCCACATGTGGTTCGGCGACCAGGTCACGCTCCGGCAGTGGAACGACATCTTCGTCAACGAGGCGTACGCGTCGTGGGCGGAGTGGGGCTACGACGAGCGGGCCGGCGGCCCGGCCGCGGCCGACCTGCTCGACCGGACGTACGAGCGGACCAAGGGCAACGCCGCGTTCTGGCAGGTGACCATGATCGACCCCGGCAAGGACCGGATGTTCGACACCGTCTACGTCCGCGGCCCGATGGCGCTGCAGGCCCTGCGCACCGTGCTGGGCGACGACGCGTTCTTCAAGCTGGCCCGGGACTGGTCGGCCGAGCCCGGCACCCGCAGCCTCGAGGAGTGGATGATCAAGGCCCAGTCCTACACCACGACCGACCTGGTGCCCTTCTTCCAGGCCTGGATCTTCGCGCCGACCGCCCCGGCCCGGACCGCGGCCAACGGGTTCCGCTGACCTGGCCGGGCGGCCCCCGGTGCCGAGCACCGCCCACCGGGATGCGCTGACCCCAGCCCCGGCGTAACCTGTGCCGCTCCTGCCTCCGACGAGGAGACGTCCCCCGTGAGCCTGCCGACCTCGGCCCCCACCGACCCTCCGCTGGACTGGCCGCACTACGGCATCGGCTTCCTGCCGGCCGCTCGGCGGGCCTTCCGCAAGTACGCCACGTTCTCCGGCCGCGCCAGCCGGGGCGAGTACTGGTGGTTCGTGGTCTTCGTGTTCCTGGGCCTGATCGTGCTCGGGCTCCTGTCCGCCCTGATCGGGGTGGCGACCTCCCCAGGACCGGTCACCGCCGACGGCAGCCGACCGATCGGCCCAGCCGGCGCTGTGCTGCTGGGCCTCACCGGCCTGTGCTACCTGGCCACCATCGTGCCGAGCCTGTCGGTCAGCGTGCGCCGGCTGCACGACGCCGGCTACAGCGGCTGGATGGTGCTGCTCAACCTCATCCCGTACGTCGGCGGGCTGGTCGTGATCGTGCTGTGCGCGCTGCCCACCTCGCCGGCGGCGGTCCGGTACGGTCCGCCCGATCGGCCGAGCCCGGCTACCGGACGCCGTGGGCGGACCCGTACGGACCCGGCGGTCCCACCGCGCCCGGCACCGGCTACTCCCCGATCCCAGGGTCAGCCGCCGCCCGGGCCGCGGACCGCCGCGGGCTCAGCCCCGGGGCCTGGGAGCGCCGGGTCAGCGGGCGGCGGCCCGGTCGACCGCGCTGACCACGGCCTTGAGGGAGGCCGTGACGATGTTGGCGTCCATGCCCACCCCCCACAGCACCTGGCTGCTCTCCCCGTCGCCGACCTCGCACTCCACGTACGCGGCGGCGAGGGCGTCCCCGCCGGCGGACAGGGCGTGCTCGCTGTAGTCGAGCACGCGGACGTGGTAGCCGAGCGTGGAGATCGCGTCGACGAAGGCCGAGACCGGCCCGTTGCCCTCGCCGCGCGATGGTCCGCTCGCGACCGTGGTCGACCACCGTGGCGGTGACCGAGTCGATCCGGCCCCGGCCGGTCGCGCTGTCCACCTCGACCAGCCGCAGCGGCTCGGCCGGCTCGACGTACTCCGCCTGGAAGATCGTCCACAGGGTGGCGGCGGACACCTCGCCCCCGCCGGCGTCGGTGTGGGCCTGCACGGCCCGGGAGAACTCGATCTGCAGCCGCCGCGGCAGGTCCAGGTTGTGCTCGGCCTTCATGATGTAGGCCACGCCGCCCTTGCCGGACTGGCTGTTGACCCGGATCACGGCCTCGTACGTCCGGCCCACGTCGTGCGGGTCGATCGGCAGGTACGGGGCCTCCCAGGCGAACTCCGCGACCGGCACGCCGGCCGTCCCGGGCCCGGCGGTCGAGGTCCTCCAGCCCCTTCTTGATGGCGTCCTGGTGGGAGCCGGAGAAGGCGGTGTAGACCAGGTCGCCCGCGTAGGGATGGCGCGGGTGGACCGGCAGGTTGGTGCAGTACTCCACCGTGCGACGGATCTCGTCGATGTCGGAGAAGTCGATCTTGGGGTCGATGCCCTGGGAGAACAGGTTCATGCCCAGCGTCACCAGGTCGACGTTGCCGGTCCGCTCGCCGTGACCGAACAGGCAGCCCTCGACCCGGTCGGCACCGGCCATCAGGGCCAGCTCGGTGGCGGCGACCGCCGCCCCGCGGTCGTTGTGCGGGTGCAGGGAGACGGCCACGTGCTCGCGGTGGCGGACGTGCCGGGAGAACCACTCGATCTGGTCGGCGTAGGTGTTGGGGGTGCACATCTCCACCGTGGCCGGCAGGTTGAGGATGATCTCGCGCCCGGCGGAGGGCTGCCAGACGTCCATCACCGCGTTGCAGACGTCGACGGCGAAGTCCAGCTCGGTGCCGGTGAAGATCTCCGGGGAGTACTGGTAGCCGAACTCGACGTCGCCCAGGTGCTCCTCGGCGTACTTCATCACCAGCTCGGTGCCGCGGGTCGCCAGTGCCAGGCACTCGGCCTTGTCGACGTTGAACACCACCCGGCGGAACAGCGGGGCGGTCGCGTTGTACATGTGGATGGTCGCGGTCTTGGCGCCCGACCAGCGACTCGGCGGTGCGCTCGATCAGGTCCTCGCGGGCCTGGGTCAGCACTGACACCGTCACGTCGTCGGGGATCTTGTCCTGCTCGATCAGCTGCCGGACGAAGTCGAAGTCGGTCCGGCTGGCCGACGGGAACCCGATCTCGATCTCCTTGTAGCCCATCCGGACGAGCAGCTCGAACATCTTGAGCTTGCGGGCCGGGGTCATCGGGTCGATCAGGGCCTGGTTGCCGTCGCGCAAGTCGGTGCTCAGCCAACGCGGGGCGCGGGTGATCTGCTGGTCGGGCCAGGTGCGGTCGGGGATGTCGATGGGCGGGAAGGCGCGGTAGCGCCGGAAGGGCATCGGCGACGGCTGCTGGGTGGGTACGCGCTGGGCGCGCGTGCCGAACGGACTCGGCACGGGGTCGGACGCCGGGTGCGGGACAGGATCAGACATCGGGTTCTCACGTTCCTCGCTGCAGCGGATGGAGGGGCCGGACACGCACGGACTCCGCAGCGAGGAGGCCGGCCCTTAGCGGGCCTCGCTGCGGCAGCGAAGAAGGAGGCCGGTTCGGCGCTCGAGGCGATACCACGTCGTCACCATAACGCACCCGGTCCGCCCGGCCAACCGTCTCGGCCCCCCTTCCCGGGGGCGCCCGCCGGAAATCGGTGGCGGGCAACGGATCCGCTCCGGCACCCTGGGGGAATGCCTTTCGTACCCGTACCGTCGCAAGACCGCGAGCTCGTCCGCGCCGCCTGGGCGATCCTCGAGGCCGCGCGCGTGGTCGACGACCCCGACCGCTGGCCGACCACCCCCGAGCGGGAGGCGCGCTGGTTGGAGTTCGGCTGGGACCTGGAGCCCACCCAGCGATTCCTCTATGTTCCCGACGGTGAGGACGAGCCGATCGGCGTGCTCGACCTGGACGTCCCGAGCCGCGACAACCTGCACCTGATGGTGGTCGAGGTGACTGTCCGGCCGGACCGCCGCCGCCGCGGGCACGGCACCCGCCTGCTCACCGAGGGGTTGCGGAGGGCGTCGGAGCTGGGCCGGACGACGGTCTGGGCAGGCACCGGCGAGGACGACGCCGGGGCCCGCGCGTTCGCGGAGCGGCTCGGGTTCAGCTACGCCAGCCATGACGCGCGTCGCCGCCAGGTGCTGGCCGACGTCGACCAGGCCGAGGTGCAGCGGCTGCACGCTGCGGCCCTGCCCCGCGCCTCGGAGTACCAGCTCGAGCGGCTCCGGCCGCCGTTCACCGACGAGCTGCTGGCCGAGCTGGTCGAGGTCACGGCCGCGATCAACGACGCCCCGATGGGCGACCTCACCTATGAGGACGAGAAGTTCGACCTGGAGCGGATCCAGGCCGTGGAGGCCGCGGCCGCCGGCCGGGGCGACCGGATCTACCGGGTGGTGGCCCGGCGGCGCGACACCGGCGAGATCGGCGGCCACACGGTGGTGGTGATCAACCCGTTCTTCCCCCAGTTCGGCGGGCAGGGCGACACCGCGGTCAGCCGCGCCCACCGCGGCCACCGGCTCGGCCTGCTGCTGAAGGTGGAGATGATGCGCTGGCTGGCCGAGGCCGAGCCCCAGCTCACCGCGATCGAGACCTGGAACCAGGCCGACAACACGTTCATGATCAGCGTGAACGAGTCGATCGGCTACCGGCTGTCGCGGGTCTTCGCCATGTACGAGCGGCAGCTGCCGGCCGGGGTCGCGGCCGCCGAGCCGGCCCTGGCGCAGGCCCGGGCCTGAGCTTCCGCGCCCCCTGCCCCGCCCCGGGGTAGGGGGTACGGGAGGCCGGGTCAGAAGCCGAGGCGGTTCAGGTGCTTGGGGTCGCGCTGCCACTCCTTCAGCACCTTGACCCGGAGGTCGAGGTAGACGGGGGTGCCGAGCAGGGCCTCGATCTGCCGGCGGGCGGCGGCGCCGATCTCCCGCAGCCGGCTGCCGCGGTGGCCGATGATGATGCCCTTCTGCGAGTCCCGTTCCACGATCATCGAGGCGTACACGTCGAGCAGGGGCTTGTCGTCCGGGCGGTCGGGCCGCAGGCCCATCTCCTCCACCTGCACGGTGATCGAGTGCGGGAGCTCGTCGCGGACCCCCTCCAGGGCCGCCTCCCGGATCAGCTCGGCGACCAGGGTCTGCTCCGGCTCGTCGGTGACCTCGCCGGCGGGGTACAGCGGCGGACCCTCCGGCAGCAGCGACACCAACGTGTCGGCCAGCACGTCGACCTGGTCGCCGGCGGTGGCCGAGACGGGGATGATGTGGGCCCACGAGACGCCCTGCGCCTCCTCCATAGCCTGGATGGCCAGCAGGTGCTGGGCCATCCGGGCCGGCGGGACCAGGTCGGACTTGGTGGCCACCGCGACCAGCACCGGGTGTTTCGGGAGGGCCGCGATCTCGCCGACCAGGTAGTTGTCCCCCGGCCCGATCCGCTCGTTGGCCGGCAGGCACACCCCGACCACGTCCACCTCGGTCCAGGTGCCGCGGACCAGGTCGTTCAGTCGCTCCCCCAGCAGCGTGCGTGGGCGGTGCAGACCCGGGGTGTCGATCAGGACCAGCTGGGCGTCGGGGCGGTGCACGATGCCGCGGATGGCGTGCCGGGTGGTCTGCGGCTTGGACGACGCGATCGCGACCTTGCTGCCCACCAGTGCGTTGGTGAGCGTGGACTTTCCCGCGTTGGGGCGGCCCACGAAGCAGGCGAAGCCGGAGCGGAACCCCTCGGCGAGGCCGGGCCCTGGGTCAGCCATCGAGATCGACCACCGCGAGGACGGCCCCGGCGGCGTCGGTGTACCAGACCCGCACCCCGCGACCCGGCAGGTCCCCGACCACGGCGAGGTCGGTCGCGCTGGGCGGAGTGGCCGACGACAGGGCGGCCGCTTCCAGGCCGGGTGCGCCGGAGGAGACAGCCATCGCCACGGCCACCGACAGCGCCGGCAGCCGCAGATGGGCCAGGTCGACGTCGGTGGCGGAGTAGGTCCGGCCGTCGACGTCGCGCACGCAGGCCCCCTGGGCCGACCCGGCGCGGGCACGGGCGGCCCGGGCCAGGGTGATGATCTTGACGTCCTCCGGGTCGGCGGGCTGCTCCGGGCTGGTCTGGGTGCCCGGCTCGGGACTCATGAGGCCTTCGCGGTCTGGTCCGAGGCGATCCGGGTGGCGGCTTCCACCCGGTGCCGGTCGCGCTCGACGTCGCTGTCCTGCCCGTCCGCGGCCTCGACCCGGCTGACGATCACGGTGCCGATCTTGTTGCGCCGGCCGATGGTCCGCTCGGCCACCAGCTCCAGCCCGTCGTAGGTGACGACCGACCCGGCGATCGGCACCTTGTTCAGCACCTTGGCCATCAGCCCACCGACCGTCTCCACGTCGTCGTCGTCCAGCTTGAGCCCGAACAGGTCGCCCAGGTCGTCGATCGGGTAGCGCGACGAGACCCGAAACCGGCCTTCGCCCAGCTGGCTCACGTCGGCGCTCTCCTCGTCGTACTCGTCGACGATCTCGCCGACGATCTCCTCCAGGATGTCCTCGATGCTGGCCATCCCCGCGGTGCCGCCGAACTCGTCGACGACGATCACCAGGTGCACCCGCTTGAGCTGCATCTCCTGCAGCAGCTCGTCGACGGGCTTGGAGTCCGGGCACCAGACGGGCTTGCGCATCATCGACGCGACCCGCTCCGAGGTCTGCGCGTCCGGGGAGTCGTAGACCCGCTTGATCACGTCCTTGAGGTAGAGCACGCCGACCACGTCGTCCAGCCCATCCTTGATCACCGGGATCCGGCTGAAGCCCGAGCGCAGCGCCAACGACACGGCCTGCCGGAGCGTCTTGTAGTCCTCGATGAAGACCATGTCCGTCCGGGGCACCATGACCTCGCGGACGATGGTGTCACCCAGGTCGAAGACGGAGTGGATCATCCGGCTCTCACCCGACTCGATCACCTCGCTCTTGGCCGCCAGGTCGACCAGCTCGCGGAGCTCGGCCTCGGTGGCGAACGGGCCCTCCTCGAAACCCTTGCCCGGCGTCAACGCGTTGCCGATCAGGATCAGCAACCGTGGCAGCGGACCGAGCACCGTGGTCAGCAGGACCAGCGGGCCGGCCACGGCGGCCGCCACGCGGTCGTGATGCTGCTGACCGAGCGTGCGGGGCGCGACACCCCAGAACACGTAGGAGACCACGATCATCGAGCCGGCGGTGATCAGCACCCGCTCCCAGGTGTGGGTGAAGATCCCGAACACGACCAAGGCGACGAGCACGATCGCGGAGATCTCGAAGATGGTCCGGACGAACAGCGCGGTGTTGAGGAACCGGGGCGGGTCGTCGACGATCTTGCGGACCCGCTCCGCGCCGGGGAGCTCGTCGGCCACCAGCCGGTCGGCCCGCGCCTTGGAGAACGAGGACAGCGCAGCCTCACCGGCGGCCATCACTCCGGCCAGAACCACCAGGACGAGCGCGACGCCCAGCTGGATCCAGTCGGTGGGGTTCATCGAGATCGGCCGGTGGCCCGCGCGCGGTCCGGACGGCTGTCGGCCCAGGCGGCGATGATCTTGTCTTTCAGGCCGAACATGGCGGCCTTCTCCTCCGGCTCGGCGTGGTCGAAGCCCAGCAGGTGCAGGATCCCGTGGACGAGCAGATACTCGGCCTCCGCGGTGCTGGTCCGCCCGTGCTCAGCCGCCTGCCGGTCGGTCACCGCCGGGCAGAGCACGACGTCGCCGAGCAGGCCCTCGGGCGGCTCGTCCTCCTCGCCGGGCGGCCGGAGCTCGTCCATCGGGAACGACAGCACGTCGGTGGCGCCGGGTTCGCCCATGTACTTCTCGTGGTAGGCGCTCATCGTCCCCTCGTCCACGAGCAGGATCGACAGCTCGGCCTGTGGGTGGATCCGCAGCTGGTCGAGGGCGAAGGTGGCCAGCCGGGCCAGGCCGACGGTGTCGGCCTCCAGACCGGACTCGTTGTTGACGTCGACGCTCACGACTGAGCTCGCCGCACGTCGCTGCGCTCGGGGATCCGGAGGTCGCTTTGCTGGGTGATCATGAGGGTCGCGACCCCGGTACGGGCTGCGCGGCCTCGTACTTGTCGTAGGCCGCCACGATCCGCCCGACCAGCTTGTGCCGGACGACGTCGTGGTTGGTGAGGAAGTTGAACGAGATGTCGTCCACGTCGTCGAGGACCCCCTGGACCATCCGCAGCCCGGACCGGGTGCCGCCGGGGAGGTCGACCTGGGTCACGTCGCCGGTGACCACGATCCTGGACCCGAACCCGAGCCGGGTCAGGAACATCTTCATCTGCTCCATCGAGGTGTTCTGCGCCTCGTCCAGGATGATGAACGCGTCGTTGAGCGTGCGTCCCCGCATGTAGGCCAGCGGGGCCACCTCGATCGTGCCGGCGGTCAGCAGCCGGGGGATCGAGTCGGGGTCGAGCATGTCGTGCAGCGCGTCGTACAGCGGTCGCAGGTACGGGTCGATCTTGTCGTTGAGGGTGCCGGGCAGGAAGCCGAGCCGCTCCCCCGCCTCCACCGCCGGACGGGTGAGGATGATCCGGGTGACCTGCTTGTCCTGCAGGGCCTGTACCGCCTTGGCCACCGCGAGGTAGGTCTTGCCGGTCCCGGCCGGGCCGATGCCGAAGACCACGGTGTGCTTGTCGATGGCGTCGACGTACCGCTTCTGGTTCAGGGTCTTGGGCCGGATGGTCTTGCCCCGCGAGGACAGGATGTTATGGGTGAGCACGTCCGCCGGGCGGGTGTCCTCACGCTCGGTGAGCATGCCGACGATCCGCTCCACCGCGTCCGGGCTGAGGCCCTGACCGGTGCGCAGCACGGTCACCAGCTCGGTGATCACCTCCGCGGCCAGGTTCACCGCCGACCCGGTCCCGGAGAGAGTGATCTCGTTGCCGCGGACGTGCACGTCTGCATCGAGCTCCCGCTCGAGGATGCGCAGGAACTCGTCGCTGGGGCCGAGCACGTTCACCATGTCGATGGAGGGCGGCACGCTGATCCGGCGGGAACCCGGCAGGTCGGCCTCCGCCAGCTCGGGGCCGCGCGAGACGGACAGCTCGCCGGGACGGCCGGGGACGGTGGCTCGGTTGTCTGACCTGGGCAGAGATTTCCTCACATCGATCGGCTGACGTACCGGCCCATTCTATAGACCCGGCCGAACCGGCGACACGGGCTTTCGGCCGGGCGTCGGGCGGGGGTCACGGGGGGCGGGTGGCGAACCGGTCGGTGGCGGCCACCAGCTCCGCGGTGATGCCCGGCTCGCTGTGCGCGTGGCCCGCCACCGGAACGATCCGCAGGTCGGCTCCCGGCCAGGCCCGGTGCAGGTCCCAGGCGGTCGCCACCGGGGTGGCCACGTCGTAGCGGCCCTGCACGATGACCCCGGGGATGTCGGCGATCCGGCCGGCCTCGGCGATCAGCTGACCCTCGGTGAACCACCCGCCGTGGGTGAAGTAGTGGTTCTCGATGCGCGCGAACGCCAGCGCGTAGCCGGGCTCGGCGAACCGGGCCACCAGCTCGTGGTCGGTCTCCAAGGTGATGGTGGCGGCCTCCCAGCCGGACCACGCCACCGCCGCCGGCCCGTGCACGGACGGGTCCGGGTCGAACAGCAGCGCGTGGAAGGCCGTGATCGTGTCGCCGGTGAACGACGGTCCGCCCAGCGGGGCCAGGAACTGCTCGTAGCGCTCCGGGAAGAGCAGTCCGGCGCCCCCGTTGTAGTAGAAGTCCAGCTCCCGTCGCCGCAGCGTGAAGATGCCGCGCAGCACCAGCTCGGTGACCCGTTCGGGATAGGTCTCCGCGTAGGCGAGGGCGAGCGCGCTCCCCCAGGAGCCGCCGAAGACCTGCCAGGCCCGGACACCCCGGGCCGACCGCAGCCGCTCCAGGTCGGCGACCAGGTGCCAGGTGGTGTTGGTGGACAGGTCGGCGCCGGGCCGGCTGGCGTGCGGGATGCTCCGGCCGCAGCCCCGCTGGTCGGTCAGCAGCACGCGGTACCGGGCGGGGTCGAACAACCGCCGGACGTCGGGGGTGGCCCCGCCGCCGGGTCCTCCGTGCAGGAACACCGCCGGCTTGCCGTCGGGGTCCCCGCACTCCTCCCAGTAGACCTGGTGGCCGTCGCCGACGTCGAGCAGCCCGCTCGCGTACGGCTCGACCGGCGGGTAGAGCGTCACCACCTGCGCTCCGCTCGGGCCCGCGCCCTCAGAGCTCCCGGTCGTCGGGGACGATGTGGACCGCCGCCTCCTCCGCGCTGGCCCCGGCGCCGTCGATCCCGACGTCCTCGCCGACCAGGTCCTTCTCGGTGTCCTCCCCGATGCCGCCGTTCGGGTCCACCAGCCGACCGGCCCGCTGGTCGCCGACCTCGCCGTCGTTGACGGTGTCGTTGCGCTCGGGCTGGTCCCAGACCTCCGGCTCCTCCTCGGCCAGCCGCTCGTCGAGGGTCTCCCGCTCGTCGCCGTAGCGGGTCAGGTGCGACGGCTTCTCGGGCGGGGAGTACCCCTCGTCCAGGAAGTCGTCCACCCCGCCGCCGTCCAGGTTGTCGATCGGGTCCAGCTGATCCTGGTCCAGCTGCTCGGAACGGTCGTCGTCCATCTCGGTCATGAGGCAACCCTGCCACGCCGGGCCGACGGCATCGAGAGCCACCGGCCCGGCAGGGCGGAGGGTCAGGCCGGCTCGGTGCTCCGGGTGGCCCGGGCGATGGCCACGGCCAGCACGGCCAGGAAGACGGCGGCAACCGCGCAGCCCCACCAGGTCGAGTTGCCGACCAGGAATGCGGCGTAGGCGGCGAGCGTCGCGGCGAAGGCCCACCACCGCATCCGGCCCGCCCGCCACTGGGCGGCGACGGCCAGCGGCAGACCGAGCACGAACCCGGCCATGCCGACGGTCATGAACCCGGCCGGGCCCCACATGGTGGCCATCATGTGCTCCTCCAGGGCCAGGGTGGCGTCGATGCCGTGCAGCTGGCCGACCGCGGACTGGTACCAGTCGACGATCAGCATCCCCGGCAGGGTCACCATCCCGGCGAACCCGAGCACCGCGGCCGCGTTGGCCAGCCAGGCCCCCTTGCCGCGGACGAGCCCGGCCAGCAACAGCGCGGGCGCGATCCAGAACGCGTACGCCCAGTGGTAGCCGGTCGACTTCCACTGCAGCGGATCGGGATGGGCGATGTAGAGCTCGGTCATCGGCCGGCCGGACAGGCCCGACGCCGGGTCGGCGACCGCCGCGACGACGGCGAAGGCCCCCGCCAGCAGCGGGCAGGCGACCAGAAACGCGCGCCGGGCGGCCACCGCCCGGGGCGCGCGGTCGGCCGTCGCGCCGGGGAGCGGGGTGTCCGCTGGGGTGTCGGCCCTCGGGCTGCCGGGCGGACCGGTCAGGGGGCGGTGGGGTGCGCTGGCGAGGCGGCTGGTGCTGCTCATCTGTGGACTCCTCGGCTGGGCCGGCTGACGTGTCCGGCTCGGGTTCCGCCGGGTTGGCGTGACCCAACTCTGCTCAACCGGGACCTCAACCGGATCCGGCGCGGGACCGAGATCCGCCTCCGTCGCACGGCTGATCTGGGCCTCGGCGGGCCGTCACTGCTGGGCCTGGCCCCCCGGCTGGACGACCCCGTTCTCGTACGCGTAGATGACCGCCTGGACCCGGTCGCGCAGGCCCAGCTTCATCAGCACGTTGCTGACGTGGGTCTTCGTGGTGCCCTCGGAGACGAACAGCCGCTCCGCGATGTCCAGGTTGGGCAGCCCACGGGCCAGCAGCCCGAGCACCTCGGCCTCCCGGGCGGTCAGCGTGGCCAGCCGGGGGTCCGTGGTCCGGGTCGGTGGCGGACGGCGGACGAAGGCGTCGATCACCCGGCGGGTCACGCCCGGGGCCAGCAGCGAGTTGCCGGCGGCCACCACCCGGATCGCCGCCGCCAGCTCCTCGGCCGGCGCGTCCTTCAGCAGGAAGCCGGAAGCACCGACCCGAAGGGCCTCGAACACGTACTCGTCGAGGTCGAAGGTGGTTAGCACCAGCACCCGGGTGGCGAGGCCGGCCGCGACGATCCGCCCGGTCGCGGCCAGCCCGTCGAGGCGGGGCATCCGGATGTCCATCAGCACGACGTCGGGCACCAGACGCTGCACCACCGCGACGGCCTGCTCACCGTCGGCGGCCTCCCCCACCACACTCAGGTCCGGCTCGGCGTCCAGCAGCGACCGGAACCCGGCTCGGACCATCCCCTGGTCGTCGGCGATGACGAGCGAGATCACGCGGCGACCGTCAGCGGCAGCCGGGCGGTCAGCCGGGTGCCGCGGCCGGGCCCGGCCGCGAGGTCGATCGAGCCGCCGTACAGCGCGACCCGCTCGCGGATGCCAATCAGGCCGTGACCGCCGGCGGCCGGCTCGCCCAGGCCGCGGCCGTCGTCGACGACCTCCAGCTCGAGCTCGCGGGCGCCGTACCGGACGACGACGTCGATCTGCCGGGCCGCGGCGTGCCGGAGCGCGTTGGTCACCCCCTCCTGGAGGATCCGGTACGCGGTCAGGTCCAGGCCGGCCGGCAGCGGCACCGGCTCGCCCTCGATCCGCAACGTGACGGTCGCCTCGCCCGCGCCCGCCTGGGCGACCAGCCGGTCCAGCTCGCCGAGACCCGGCTGGGGCGCCAGGGCCACCGACTCGTCCTTGGCGCGCAGCATCCCGAACAGCCGGCGCATCTCGGTCATCGCGTCCCGGGCCGTCGCCTCCACCGCGGCCAGGTCGGCGGCCTCCCGGACCTGGTGAGGGGCGAGGCGTCGCCGGACGGCCTGGGTCTGGATGGCCACCACGCTGATCGAGTGGGAGACGATGTCGTGCAGCTCGCGGGCGATCCGGGTCCGTTCCTCGGCCACGGCGCGGGCGGCCTCCGTCTCGGCCTCGGCCGCCATCCGCTGGGCCCGCGCCTCCGCCTCCGCGGTCCGCGCCGTTCGCGACTGGACCGCCGCGCCGACCAGCCACGGCCCGACGAAGAACACCAGCCCGGCCGCGAAGTCGCTCGGCTCCAGGCCGGAGAACACGTTGACCAGCACGAACGGGACGACGACGACCAGCAACCCGATCCAGCTCCGCGGCGGGGACGTCTCGCTGCCGAGGGTGAAGCAGACCAGGACCAGCGCCAGCAGGGTCGACAGCTCGCCGTCGGGGTTGATCACCAGGTTGGTGACCACCAGCACCACGGCAACCATCAGCGGGAACCGGCGCCGCCAGGCCAGCAGCACGCAGGACAGCCCGGCCACCAGCACGAACGGTCCCGGCGAGGACACTGCTGGGCTGAACCGGGCCTCGGCCAGCACGATCAGCAGGAACGCGCCGGCGATCGCGATGTCGGCCCGCGGGGGTGCGGCCCAGCCGCGCCGGACCGCCCGCCACAGGTCAGCGTGCGCCACGCCCCCGACGGTAGGGCATCGCGACCGCCGGGACATCGGTCGCGCGACCGATGTCGGCGGGCGGATCGGCGAGCGGATCGGCGAGCGGATCGGCGAGCGGATCGGTGGGCGGATCGGTGGGCGGCCCCCGGGCGTGTTGCACTGGGCCCATGCGCACATCGACGAAGCTGGTTCTCGGGACCGCGACGACGCTGCTGGCCACCTCCGCCCTCACGGTGTCCCCGGTCTCGACCCCCACAGCGGCCGCCGCGGGCTGCACCTTCGAGGTCCGCAAGGCAGTCGCCCCGGTCCGGGAGAACCCGAGCAGCCGCTCGGTCATCCGCAGGTACAAGCACATCTGGGATCGGGTCACCGGACCCTGCAGCGGGCCGGTCATCCGCGACCCGCACAACCGCTACCAGTACTTCCGACCGGTCTACAGCGCGTCGTGCACCGACGGGGTCGGCTGGATGGCCACCCAGACGCTGCGGCGGGTCTGACGGGGCCGCGCGGCCCGGCGGGACCGCTCAGCGGAGCAGCCGCCCCGCTACGATCGGCTGTGACCACCAGCCGCCCCCAAGGGACCGTCCGGAGCACCGACACGGCGCAGTTCGCCGCCGGGGTGCAGGGCAACTACGACCTCGTGGTCGCCACCTTCTGCGGCCTGCTGCTGATCTCCAACGTGGGGGCCACCAAGCTGATCGGCTTCGACACCGGGCTCGGCTGGCCGGCCATGATCATCACCGACGGTGGAGCGTTCCTGTTCCCGTTGACCTACGTCCTGGGCGACGTGCTCGCCGAGGTGTACGGACTGCGAAAGGCCCGGCGGGCAATTGTCACCGGCTTCGTGCTGGCCGCGCTGGCTTCGATCACGTTCTGGCTGGTCAGCGTCACCCCGCCAGCGCCGGAGTGGCCCCACCAGCAGGCGTGGCAGGCGGTGCTCGGCTTCGTGCCGCGGATCGTGCTGGCCAGCCTGCTGGGCTACCTGGCCGGACAGTTCCTGAACGCGTACGTGCTGGTCACGATCAAGCAGCTGACCCGCGAACGCACGCTGTGGGCCCGGCTGATCGGATCCACCGTGGTCGGCGAGCTGGCCGACACCGCCGTGTTCTGCGTGGTGGCGTTCGGCGGTCTGGTGTCGGGGTCGACGCTGCTCAACTACGTGGTCACCGGCTACCTGTACAAGGTGCTGATCGAGGTGGTGTGCCTGCCGGTGACGTACGCCGTGATCCGGGCCGTCAAACGCCGGGAGCCGGGGTACCGGGCCGGGCCCGCGGCGCCCGCGGTCCAGCAGCTCCGGGTGGTGGTCGGTGCCGACGACTTCGACACGGCGGTGCGGTTCTACCGCGACGAGCTGGGCCTGGTGACGGAGGAGGCCTACACCACCGGCGCCGCGCGGGTGCTGATCCTGGGCGCCGGCCGGGCCACGCTGGAGCTGTCCAACGCCGCGCAGCGCGACCTGATCGACCGCGTCGAGGTCGGGCGGACCGGGGTGGCACCGCACATCCGGCTGGCCTTCGAGGTGACGGACGCGGCCGCGGTCACCCGTCGGCTGGCCGCCGCCGGAGCCGAGGTGATCGCCGGGCCGACCGAGACCCCCTGGCGCTCGCGGAACGCCCGGCTGGCCGCGCCGGCGGACACCCAGATCACGGTGTTCACCGAGCTGGACCACCAGATCGAGCGGTGAGGGGGCTGCCGCGCGACGCGCGCCCGGACTCGAGCGCGGGGAGTCAGAACGGGTTGACGACACCCAGGCTGAGCAGCACCAGCGGGTAGCCGACCAGCGAGACCAGCAGCCCGGTGCCCAGGTGCCGCGGCCAGCCCCGGAACGGCAGCAGCAGCAGACCGACCGCGGCGCCCGCCCAGACCAGCCAGGGCGGTCCAGGCAGGTCGACCAGCCCCAGCAGCTGGCTCAGGCTCCAGGCCAAGCCGACCAGGACGCCGGGGATGCTGGCCGGTCCGTGCCACCGGCGGCGCAACGACCGCTTCCGCGCGCGGCTCACGCCAGCACCGTACCCAGGGCAAGGGCGAGCCCCAGACCGGTTCCGGCCAGCAGCGCGGTCCCGAACCCGCGGAGCCGGGAACCCGCCCGCAGGACCAGGGCGGCACCACCGGCGAGCAGGACGAGCCCGACGACCGCACCGGCCGCGACCGCCGCCGAGCCGCCCGCCGGCACCAGCGCCGCCACCGCCGCGGCCAGCCAGAACAGCGCGAGCACGACCACCGGGGTGCCCCAGGTCGCCACGGCCCAGTCGACGTAGCGAGGCGGCGGCGCGGGCGGCGGGCCACCCGGGCGGCCAGAGCGCCGCCGCTTCTTGGCGCTCACCGTGACCTCGCGTAGTAGCGGCCCAGCACCTCGGACCGGAGCCGGTCGAAGGTGCCGCCCTCGATCGAGGAGCGGATGTCGTCGACGAGCCGGACCACGAATCGCTCGTTGTGGATGGTGCACAGGGTGGAGGCCAGCATCTCTCCCGCCTTGAACAGGTGGTGCAGGTAGGCACGCGTGTAGTGGGCACAGGTGTAGCAGTCGCAGTCGGCGTCGACCGGGACGAAGGCCCGGCGGGACGCCGCCGTGTTGACGTTGAACCGGCCGTCGCGGGTGTAGACGGCGGCGTTGCGCGCCACCCGGGACGGCGACACGCAGTCGAAGGTGTCGGCGCCGTTCTCGACGCAGGTGAACAGGTCGTCCGGCTCGGAGATGCCCAGCATGTGCCGGGGCCGGTCCTCCGGCAGCTCGTCAGCGACCCACCCGGTGATGGTGCCCAGGTTCTCCTTCTCCAGGGCACCGCCGATCCCGTACCCGTCGAACGGGCGGCCCTCGACCGCGGTGCGGGCCAGGTCGTGGGCGGCCTGGCGGCGGAGGTCCTCGTACTGGGCGCCCTGGACCACGCCGTACAGCGCCTGGTACGGGCGGCCGGGGTGCTGGCCGGCGAGGTGGTGGTGCTCGGTCAGGCACCGGACGGCCCAGGCCTGGGTGCGGGCCACGGACTGCTCCTGGTAGCCGCGGGTGTTTCTCAGCGTGGTCAGCTCGTCGAAGGCGAACACGATGTCGGCCCCGAGCTGCTGCTGGATGCGCATCGACGCCTCGGGGGTGAAGCGGTGGCGGCTGCCGTTGAGGTGCGAGGTGAAGGTCACGCCGTCGTCGTCAACCTGGGCCTTGCGGGTGGTGCCGGCGGCGATCACGTCATCGTCGGCGAGCCCCGTGGTGTCCATGGCCAGCACCTTCTTGAACCCGACGCCCAGGCTCATCACCTGGAAGCCGCCGCTGTCGGTGAAGGTGGGGCCGGGCCAGTTCATGAACGCGCCGAGGCCGCCGGCGGCCTCGACCACGTCGGGCCCCGGCTGCAGGTACAGGTGGTACGCGTTGGCCAGCACCGCCTGGGCGCCCAGGGCGGCCAGGGCCTCCGGCAGCACGGCCTTGACGGTCGCCTTGGTGCCGACGGCGACGAAGGCGGGGGTCCGGATCGGCCCGTGCGGAGTGGTGATCACGCCCGTCCGGCCGCGCCGCCCCGGCAGGCGGGCCGTGACCCGGAAGCCCAGTCCGCCCGTCATCGGTGCGCCCCCCGCGCCCGCCCCGGGAGCCCCGCCCTGCCCCCGCCCCATACACGCGATTCGTCCAGATGCGCGCGAATGTTCGCGCGCATCTGGACGAATCGCGTGTATCTGGGCGGGGGCGCGGGGCGTGGGGGCGTGGCGCTGGGGGTTGTCGGGGTCACCGCAGCATCAGCCCCGCGCAGGCCACCACGCCGGCGGTGGAGGTGCGGAGCACGCCGTCGCTGACCAGGACCGGGCGGGCGCCGGCGGTCACCAGGGTGGCCAGCTCGGTGGGGTCGATACCGCCCTCCGGGCCGACCACCAGCAGCACCGTCCCGGCGGCGGGCAGCTCGACGTCGGCGAGCTGCCCGGTCGCCTCCTCGTGCAGGACCAGCGCGGTCTCGGCGGCGGCGACCCGGTCGGCCAGCGCCCGGGTGGAGACGACGTCGGCGACGACCGGGATCCGCAGCCGACGGGCCTGCTTGGTGGCCTCACGGGCGGTGGCCTGCCACCTGGCCCGCGACCGCTCACTCCGCTCGGCGCTCCAGCGGACGATGCTGCGCGCCGCCTGCCAGGGGACGATCTCGGCCACGCCGACCTCGGTCAGCATCTCCACGGCCGACTCGGAGCGGTCGCCCTTGGCCAGGGCCTGGGCGACCACGTACCGCAGCGGCGGCTGGGCGGGCCGAACATGCTCGAGCACCTCGACCTCGAGCCGCTCCCGCTCGCTGCCGGTGACCCGGCCGCGGACGGCACGACCCCGCCCGTCGGCGAGCAGCACCCGCTCCCCGCTGCGGATCCGCTTCACCACACTCGCGTGCCGGCCCTCGGGTCCGGCCAGGGTCACCGTCGAGCCGACCGGGGGCAGCGGGTCGGCCAGGTCCTCGGCCAGGAAGAGCGGGTCGGTCACTGCCCGGCGAACGCGTCCCGCAGCCGCCCGAACACGCCGCGCCCGTGCTTCTGCACGGTGACCTCCGGCCGGGTCTCCTCGCGCAGCTCGGCCAGCTGGCGGAGCAGCTCGGCCTGCTCGCCGTCGATCCGGGTCGGGGTCTGGACCAGCAGGGTGACCCCCAGCTGGCCGCGGCCACCGGCCCGCAGCCGGGGCACACCCTGGCCGTCGAGGGCGATCCGGGTGCCCGACTGGGTGCCCGCCGGTACGGCGACCCGGACCGTGGTGCTGTCGGGGTCGGCGTCGGGCAGGTCGGCCTCGAGGGTGGCCACGCTGACCTCGGTGCCGAGAGCGGCGGCGGTCATCGGGATCTTGACCACCACCTCCAGGTCGTCGCCCTCGCGCTTGAAGATCTCGTGCGGCGCCACGTTCAGCTCCACGTACAGGTCGCCGGCCGGGCCGCCGCCGGGGCCGACCTCGCCGTGCGCGGCCAGGTGGATCCGGTTGCCGGTGCTCACCCCGGCCGGGATCTTCACGTTGATGGTGCGGGCCGAGCGGACCCGGCCGTCCCCGGAGCACTCGGTGCACGGCTCCGGGATCACCGTCCCGTACCCCCGGCAGGTCGGGCACGGCTGGGTGGTGCGGATGTCGCCGATGAACGACCGCTGGACGTGGGTGACGTCGCCCAACCCGTTGCAGGTCGAGCAGCGGACCGGCTTCGACCCGGGGGCGGCGCCCGAGCCGCTGCAGCGCGGACACAGCACGGCGGTGTCGACGCGGAGCGGCTTGGTGGTGCCGAACGCGGCCTCGGCCAGCTCGAGGTCGAGGCGGACCAGCGCGTCCTGGCCCCGGCGGGTCCGCGACCGCGGGCCGCGGGAGGCCTGCTGGCCGAACATGGCGTCCACCAGGTTGGTGAAGTCGAACCCCCCGGCGGTGCCGAAGCCGCCGCCGTTGAAGCCGCCCATGCCGCCGCCGAGCGGGTCACCGCCGCGGTCGTACAGGTCACGCTTCTTGGGGTCGGCCAGCACCTCGTACGCCTCGGCGACCTGCTTGAAGCGGTCGGACGCGTCCGGCTCGGTCGCGACGTCGGGGTGCAGCTTCATGGCCAACCGCCGATAGGCCTTCTTGATCTGCTCCGCCGAGGCGTCCCTCGGCACGCCGAGGATCTCGTAGTAGTCACTCATGGATCAGCAAGCTCATATCTGTCGTGTTCATCGGGGGCCTTCGGGTCATCGGTGGGACATGTCGCCTCAGCCTTCGGACAGGAACCGGCCGACGTAGCGCGCAACGGCGCGCACCGAGGCCATGGTCGAGGGATAGTCCATCCGGGTCGGGCCGACGACTCCCATCGTCGCCCAGGTGTCAACCGGGCTGCCGTACCCGCTGGCCACCATCGACGTGGTCTGCAGCTCCTTGTACGGGTTCTCCTGCCCGATCCGGACCAGCACGGCGTCGGAGGTGGTCGCCTCCCCCAGCAGCCGGAGCAGCACCACCTGCTCCTCCAGCGCCTCCAGCACCGGACGGACCGTGGTCTCGAACTCGTCGCCGTACCGGGTCAGGTTCGGCATCCCGCCGACCACGATCCGGCTGGAGGTCTCGCTGCTGAGCATCTCCAGCAGGGTGGCGATGGCCGGCTGGCCGATGGTCTGCAGGGTGGGCGGCAGCTCGCCGGCGAGGTGGCTGAGCCGCCCGGCCGCGTTGGAGGAGGAGTTGCCGACGGTGGCGGCGTTCAGGTGCGCTCGGAGCTGGGCCAGCGTCTCCTCGTCGTGGTCGGCGATCTCCAGGGCCCGCTGCTCGATCCGCCCGGTCGAGGTGATCAGGATCAGCATGATCCGCTGGCTGGACAGGGCCACCACCTCGACGTGCCGCACCGTCGAGTGGCTGAGGGTCGGGTACTGCACGATCGCCACCTGCTGGGTGACCTGGGCGAGCAGCCGTACGGTCCGCAGCAGGACGTCGTCGAGGTCGATCGCGCCGGACAGGAAGGACTGGATGGCCCGCTGCTCGGCGAGCGACAGCGGCTTGACCGAGCCCAGCCGGTCCACGAACAGCCGGTAGCCCTTGTCGGTCGGGATCCGGCCCGCGCTGGTGTGGGGCTGGGTGATGTAGCCCTCCTCCTCCAGCGCCGCCATGTCGTTGCGGACGGTGGCCGGAGAGACGCCGAGGTCGTGCTTCTCGACCAGGGCCTTGGAGCCGACCGGCTCCTGCGAGGAGACGTAGTCGGTGACGATGGCCCGCAGCACCTGCAGCTTGCGGTCGTCCATGGCGTTCCCCTCCTCTCGCACCGGAGTGGTCCGCACCCTGGGCGCCGGACCGCTCATCTCGGCCGGCTTGGCACTCCCGCGGACAGAGTGCCAGTCTAGCCGCATGAGTCACCCGAGACCCGCCGCCGCTCCCGGCCCGTGGACCGAGGTGGCGCCCGGGGTGTACGTCGCGGTGGCCGAGCCGGCGGCGGTGAACCTGGGCCTGGTGGTCGGCTCGGAACGCTGTCTGGTCGTCGACACCGGCTCCAGCCCAGAGCAGGGCCGCCGGCTGCGAGCGGCGGTGGCCGCGGTGACCGACCGGCCGCTGGTCGCTGCGGTGGCCACCCACGGCCACTACGACCACGCGTTCGGGCTGGCCGGGTTCGCCGACCTGACCACCATCGCGCACGAGTCCGTCCGCGGTCGTCTCACCTCCGGCGCCGGCCTGGCCGAGGCCCGCGAGCTGGGGGTCGACCCGGACACCCTGGCCCTGCCGAACCGCGAGCTGGTGGTGGCCACGGCGGTGGACCTGGGCGGGCGCCGGGTGGAGATCGCGCAGCTCGGCCGCGGGCACACCGCCGGTGACCTGCTGGTGGTGGTGCCCGACGCCGACCTGGTCTTCGCCGGCGACCTGATCGAGTCCAGCGGGCCGCCCCAGTTCGGCGACGACTGCTACCCCGACGAGTGGGCGTCCACCCTGGACGGCCTGATCGGACTGATGACCGAGAGCACCCGAGCCGTGCCCGGCCACGGGCACCCGGTGGACCGCGAGTTCGTGTTCGACGCCCGCGGTCGGGTGGCCGCCGTGGCCGGGGAGATCCGACGGCTGGCCGAGTCGGGGGTCGCGGTCGACGATGCGCTGGGCCGGGGGTCGTGGGCGTACCCGGAGTCCGCGGTCGCCGACGGCGTCCGCCGCGGCTACGCGCTGCTGGACGTCCCGCCCGGCGGTCGGCCGCGCCTGCCGCTGGTCTGAGGCCCGGCGGCCCATGGCCCCTCCCGCCCGCCGTATCGTCGGGCCCCGCGTAGCCGCACCTTCGAGGCGCCGACGCACCCGCTCGCGAGGGTGCGGCTGCGGACAGAGGGTGCGCAAGCGGCCAGGGGTGCGCCGGCGGGCGGAGGGTCAGGAGACCAGGCCGGACTGGTACGCCACGACCACCAGCTGGGCGCGGTCCCGGGCGCCGAGCTTGATCATCACCCGGCTGACGTGGGTCCGCGCCGTGGCCTTGCTGACCACCAGACGGGCGGCGATCTCGTCGTTGTTCAAGCCCTCCCCGACCAGGCCCAGCACCTCCCGCTCGCGATCGGTCAGGTCACCGAGGCGGGGATGGACCCGCTGCCGGGCGGGCGCCCGGGAGACGTACGACTCGATCACGCGGCGGGTGATCGACGGCGACAGCAGGGACTCCCCCGCCGCCGCGAGCCGGATCGCCCGGAGCAGCTCGGCCGGCTCGCTGTCCTTGGTCAGGAACCCGGCGGCGCCGGCCCGCAGTGCGTCGTAGACGTAGCTGTCGAGCTCGAAGGTGGTCAGCACCACCACCCGGGTGCCGGCCAGCTCGGGGTCGCCGGTGATGTCCCGCAGGGCGGAGATCCCGTCCAGGCCGGGCATCCGGATGTCCATCAGCACCACGTCGGGTCGGGTCCGCCGGACCAGCTCGACCGCCTGGCGGCCGTTCTCGGCCTCCCCGACCAGGCTCAGGCCGGCCTCGGAGTCGACCAGCACCCGCAGCCCCATCCGGACCAGGGCCTGGTCGTCGGCCACCGCCACCGTGATGGTCACGAGACCTCCTCGGCCCGAGCCGGCACCAGGGGCAGCTCGGCCTCGACCCGGACCCCGCCGCCGACCCCCGGTCCGACCCGGAGCGACCCGCCGACGGTTCGGGCCCGCTCCCGCATCCCGGTGATCCCGCTGCCCTCCCGCAGGCCACTGGTTCCCGGGCCGTCGTCGTGGATGTCGATCCGCAGCCGGCCGTCGGCGTCGCTGAGCTCCACCTCGACCGCGGCCGCGGCGGTGTGCCGGACCACGTTGGTCAGCGACTCCTGGACGATCCGCAGCGCCGCCAGGTCGACGGCCGCCGGCACCGGTACGCCGGTCCGACGGTCCGTCACGGTCACGTCGCGGCCGGCGGCGCGCAGCGAGGACACCAGCTCCGGCAGGCGGGCCAGACCCGGCGACGGGGCCAGCGGCGCGTCGGGGTCCCGGAAGACGTCGAGGGTGGTCCGCAGCTCGGCCAGGGCCTGCTTGCTGGTGCTGCGGATGGCGGTCAGCGACTCCGCGACCTGCTCCGGACGGGTGGCAAGGACGTGTAGCGCCACGCCGGCCTGCATCGAGATCACCGACAGGCTGTGGCCGACCACGTCGTGCACCTCGCGGGCCACCCGCAGGCGCTCCTCGTAGCCGTGCCGGCGCAGCTCGGCGGCCCGCTCCGCCCGCGCCACCTGCTGCCGGTTGCGGCGCAACAGCCCGACCATCGCCGGGACCAGGCTGACCGCGACACCGACGATCACCCCGGCCCAGGCGCCGGGGTCGAACAGCCCGAGGTACGGCTGGTCCCACCACCCCGCGGCCAGCATCGGCAGCAGCAGCCCGGTGTAGGGCACCCACGCCCGCGGGGGCAGCGTCACGCTCATCGCGTACACGGCCAGCGCCGGCCCCAGCAGGACCGGGCCGAGCGGACCCCCGACGGCCAGGTAGCCGGCGACGGCCGCCACCACCAGGCAGAAGCCGGCGCGCGGGCTGAGCCGGCGGACGGCCAGACCGAGGACCAGGGCCGCCACGAACGGGAGCGGCGTCCACCACACCGCGCCCGACCAGTCGTGCCCGCCCGGCACCGGCCCGCCGCGGCGCCACGGGCCAGTGCGGTCCAGATCCATGCCCATCCGGCGGGAGGCCTGGGCCGCGGCCCAGACCAACGCCCCGACCAGAACGGCGACGCCGACGTCGAGGACGTACCGGGCCGATCCGCGCACCGTCCCTCCTCGCGTCGTGGCTGCTGCGTCCCGAGCGTAGACGCGCCGGCGGGCTCTCGGCATCGGTCCGGGGACGCAGCACGGGCTACGTCACGGGACGTACCGCGTCGGCCGCGGGCCCCGGTGAGGTCCGCGGCGTCCTCGGCCCCGCCGCGTGCCGCTGGCCACCGGCGCCGGGGCCGGGAAGGACACCGCATCCTCGGCGTCCGTGGAGGGGTCAGCACCCGGCGGGCCTCGGCCAGGCGGCGGTCCGGGCCGGGGCGATCCGGGTCGGCGGGCGGGCGGTGGTCCAGTCGTTCCCGCCCTGGAACCTGCACCGACCCGTCGGACAGCCGGCGGTGCGCTGACGCCGTCGGCGACCCCGGACGTCCGGACGAGGACGGCGCGTACGTCCGGTGACGTAGTGGAGATGTCGTCGGCAGGCCGATGTGCGCGCGGCACCGGTCGCCGACGCTGGAGGCATGACCGGATCACCTCTCGTCCCGCTGGATGTCCCGATCGGGCATCCGGGTCCGCACTGGGGCGGCGGCCCGCCGCCCTTCGTCCCCTTCCTAGGAGTTGCCGTGTTCCTGCTGTTCCTGCTGCTCGCCGCCGGCGTGTTCTTCTACCTGGTCCGCACCGGCCGGGTCAGCCCACCGCCCTGGGCTGGCGCTCACCGGGCGCCGGAGACCGAGGCCAAGAAGATCCTCGCCGACCGGTTCGCCAACGGCGACATCTCCGCCGATGAGTTCATGGAGCGCGCCAGCGTCCTCAACTGGACCCCGGGCGCGGAGACCTACCCGCAGCCGAGGAAGAATCGCCGCTGACCGGCGGCCCCACCCGGATCCGAGACCCCCGCGGTCGCGCCCCGCCCGAACGCGGCCGGCGACGTCGCCGCGGGGGTAGGCGAGCGGGGGTGGTGCGTCCACCGGCCGGTAGGCTGGACTGAATCGTTCAAGCCTGACCAAGGGGACGTACCGACGGACATGGGCCGGATCACGGTGAAGACGCTGGCCGAGGCCGTCGGGGTGTCGGCCTCCACGGTGTCGAACGCCTACAACCGCCCGGACCAGCTGTCCGCCGAGCTGCGCGACCGGATCCTCGCCACGGCCGCCGAGCTCGGGTACGCCGGACCGGACGCGGCCGGCCGGTCGCTGCGCAGCGGCAAGGCCAACGCGGTCGGGGTCCTGCTCACCCAGCGGCTGTCCTACGCGTTCTCCGACCCGTACGCGATCGGCTTCCTGGCCGGGCTGAGCGAGGTCGTCGAGCGGCACCGGACGAGCATCGTGCTGATGCCGCTGGCCCAGGACGACGACGGCCCGGACCTGACGGCGGTGCGGCAGGCCAACATCGACGCCATGACCCTGCTCTGCATCCAGAACGACCACCCGGCCGCGCAGATCGCCCGCAGCCGGGGCATCCGGATCGTCGCCACCGACATCACCCATGACCCGGGGGCGGCCTGGGTGGCGATCGACGACGTGGCCGCCGGACGGTCGGTCGGTGAGCACCTGGCCGGGCTCGGTCACCGCGACGTGACCGTGATCGCCGACACCGGCCGCCCGGCGGGCACGGTGACGGCCGACCTGCGGCCCGAGGACGTCAGCTGCATCGACTGCTCGGCCCGGATCCGCGGGCTGCTGGCCACCATGCCGGGTCGGGTGAGCATCGTCTCCGGCGGGCACAACGCGGTCGAGTCCGGAGTCGCGGCCGGGCGGGCCCTGATCGCCGCGGCTATCCGGCCGACCGCGATCGTCGGGCTCAGCGACGTGGTCGCCTACGGCGTCCTGCAGGCCATGGCGGCCGCGGGTCTGCGCGCACCGGCGGACATCTCGGTGTGCGGGTTCGACGACGTCCCCGATGCCGCCGGCTGGGGACTGACCACGGTCCGGCAGCCGATCACCGAGAAGGGGCGGGAGGTCGGCCGGCTGCTGCTGGAGCCGGACGGCGAAGCGCACCAGGTGCTGCTGCCGACCGAGCTGGTCCGGCGGGCCAGCACCGGCGCCCCGCGCGGCTGACCCGACGGGCGGGGGAAGCTGTCAGGGCTCGCCCGGTCCCTCGCCCGGTTCCTCGCCCGGTTCCTCGCCCGGTTCCGCGACCGAGCGCTCGCCGGTGTAGGTCTCGCTGACCTGACGGCAGGCCGTCACCACGCCGGCCAGCAGCTCGCTGACCGAGGTCGCGCGGAGCAGGGCCAGCTGGTCCAGCGGGCCGACCGGGGCGATGCCGGCCAGCTGCCAGCCCGCGGCGACCGGATCCTCGGCGAGCTCGAAGTCGACCGGCCAGACCGGCTCGGAGAACTCGCTGGCCAGGGCGAGCGTCCGGCGGACGACCCGGACCGCGGCGGTCAGCTCGTCCCGCATGGCCTCATCCCAGACCAGGTCCGCCAGCACCGTCACCTCGGCCCGCGGGTAGGGGTCCTCGGGCAGCCAGGCGTCGATCCGGATCCGGCGGCGGCCCATGGCCACCAGCCCCACAAAGCCCTGCTGGGAGCCAAGCGAGGTGATCTCGGCGACGGTCCCGTAGCCGAACCGCTGCTCACCGCCGCCGACCTCCTGGCCGCGCTCGATCAGCACCACCCCGAACTCGGCGGACCCACCGCGCAGCATCTGGTCCAGCATGACCAGGTAGCGCTGCTCGAAGACCCGGAGCTGGATCGGCATGCCCGGGAAGAGCACCGACCCGAGCGGGAACATCGGCAGTGTCGGCACCCGGCCAGCCAACCACAGGCCGCCCCAGCGGGCGGACACACCGAGCCGTCGGTCCTGCCGGGCGCGGCGGGGCCGGCAGCCTAGGCTGCCGCGGTGACCACGCCGGGCAACCGCTACCCCACCGACGTGCTGGCCGCGGGCTGGCAGCGGCCTCGCCGACCGACCAGCCGCGACGTCGAGCTGGCCACCGGTCTGGTGGTCGAGGACGCCACCAGCGGCTTCTGCGGTGCGGTGGTGCGCTGGGAGAACGGTCTGGTGGTGTTGGAGGACCGGCGCCGGAAGCGGCGGAGCTTCCCGCTGGGCGCCGGCTTCCTGCTGGAGGGCCGGCCGGTCAGCCTGCGGGTGCCGGCCCGGGGCCCGGTCCAGCCGACCCGGACCGCGTCGGGCTCGGTGGCCGGCGCGCCGACCCGGGCCAAGGTGGCCCTGCCGAGCCGCATCTTCGTCGAGGGCCGGCACGATGCCGAGCTGGTGGAGAAGATCTGGGGCGACGACCTGCGCCACGTCGGAGTCGTGGTCGAGTTCCTGGGGGGCGTCGACGACCTGCCCGGCATCGTCGCCGAGTTCGCCCCCGCCGCCGGCCGCCGGCTGGGGGTGCTGGTCGACCACCTGGTGCCCGGCAGCAAGGAGTCCCGGATCGCCGACGCGGTGGCGCAGGGCCGGCACGGCGACGCCGTGCTGGTGGTGGGGCACCCGTTCATCGACATCTGGCAGGCCGTGAAGCCGGCCCGGCTGGGGCTGCGGGAGTGGCCCAGCATCCCGCGCGGCACGGACTGGAAGCACGGGGTCTGCGCGGCCCTCGGGTGGCCGCACGCCGACCAGGCCGACATCGCCCGCGCCTGGCGGACCATCCTGGCCCGGGTCGCGACCTGGACCGACCTCGAGCGCGACCTGCTGACCCCGGTGGAGACCGTGATCGACTTCGTCACCGCCGACCACGCCCCCGGCTGAGACCGGCCCCCGCGCGTCAGTCCACCAGCTCGCGCACCACGGCGTCGGCCATCAGCCGGCCGGTCAGGGTGAGCCGCAGCCGGCCATGGCGCAGGTCGACCCACCCGCGCCGGGCGAGCTCGGGCACCCGGGCCCGGCCCGCCGCGGTGAGCAGCTCGAAGTCCAGGCCGTCGGCCAGCCGGACCTCGAGCAGCAGGCGCTCCTGGTAGCGCTCCTCCGCGGTCAACACCTCCCGGGCGTGGGCCGGGGAGACGGCGTCGGCGATCCGGCGGGCGTAGGCCGCCGGGTGCTTGACGTTCCACCAGCGGGTGCCGCCGACGTGGCTGTGCGCACCCGGGCCCACCCCCCACCAGCTGTCTCCCCGCCAGTACCCCAGGTTGTGCCGGCAACGGTGCTCGGCCGAGCGGGCCCAGTTGCTCACCTCGTAGGCCTGCAGGCCGGCCGCGGTGAGCGCCGCCTCGGCCAGCAGGTACTTGTCGGCCAGGTCGTCATCGTCCGGCGCCGGCACCTCACCGCGCCGCACGCGGGCGGCCAGCCGGGTCCCGTCCTCCACGATCAGCGCGTACGCGCTCACGTGGTCCGGCTCCGCGGCCAGGGCGTCGTCCAGGCTGCGGCGCCAGTCGTCGAGCGACTCGCCCGGGGTGCCGTAGATGAGATCCAGGCTGGTGCTGGAGAACCCGGCCGCCTTGGCCTCGGCCACCGCCCGCTGCGGCCGGCCGGGTGAGTGCACGCGATCCAGGGTGGCCAGGACGTGCGGGACGGCGGACTGCATGCCGAACGAGATCCGGGTGAAGCCGCCGGCCCGGAGCTGTTCGAGGTCGGCCGCGTCGACGGACTCGGGGTTGGACTCGGTGGTGACCTCCGCTCCGGGGTCGAGCCCGAAGCACGCCCGGACCGAGGCCAGCAGGGTGACCAGGCCGGCCGCCGGCAGCAGGGTCGGGGTGCCGCCGCCGACGAACACGGTGGACACCAACGGGGCTCCGGGGCCGAGCACCCGGTGGGCCAGGTCGATCTCGGCGACGGCGGCCTGGACGTAGGAGGCCCGACTGGCGCCGGGCGTGCTGCCCAGCTCGCTGGCGGTGTAGGTGTTGAAGTCGCAGTACCCGCAGCGGGTGCTGCAGAACGGGACGTGCAGATAGAGGCCGAGCGGCCGGGTGGCCAGCTCGGCCAGGGCCGGCTGCCCGAGCCGTCCGTCCGCCGGCGGCGGGTCGCCGTCCGGGAGAGTCGAGGGCATCAGCGGCTCACGGCAGGGCGAACGGCAGGGTCAGGCCGTCCAGCGCGCGCCGGCAGGCGCAGCCGGCCTGGTCGTCGGGCTCCGCCCCGGGGAGGTGGGCGACCGTCCGGGCCAGCAGCCGCTTGAGTCGGTCGACGTTGGCCGCGAACATCTCCAGTACCTCGGCGTGAGTGACCGCGGAGCCCCCCTCGATGCCGGCGTCCAGGTCGGTGACCAACGCCACCGAGGTGTAGCAGAGGGCCAGCTCGCGGGCGAGCGCAGCCTCGGGCTGGCCGGTCATCCCGACCAGCGACCAGCCCTGCGCGGCGTGCCACTGCGACTCCGCGCGGCTGGAGAACCGGGGCCCGTTCACGACCACCAAGGTGCCGCCGTCAACCGCCGCCCCGCCGACCGACTCCCCGCCGACTCCCCCCCGACTCCCCGCCCGACTCCCCGCCCGACTCCCCGCAGACCGCCAGCACTGCGGCCCGACCGCGCGGGCAGTACGGGTCCCCGAACCCGGTGTGCACGACCGGGCCGACCTCCCCGTACACGGTGTGCTCGCGGCCCCACGTCCGGTCCACCACCTGGTCGGGCACGACGAAGGTGCCGGGCCCGAGCGCGGCGTCCAGAGACCCGACGGCGCAGGGTCCCAACACCTGGCGGACGCCGACCGACCGCAGCGCCCACAGGTTGGCGCGGTAGTTGACCCGGTGCGGCGGGTACTGGTGCTGGGCGCCGTGCCGGGGCAGGAAGGCGACCCGCCGACCCGAGACCTCACCCAGCGCCAGCGGGCCACTGGGCGGTCCGAACGGGGTGCCGACGGTGACCAGGTCGGCGTCGGCCAGGAACGTGTAGAAGCCCGACCCGCCGATGATGCCGATCTCGGCCCGCTGCTCACTCACCGGCCGAGCCTAGCGAGCCGCCCGGCAGCCCTGGTGCGACTGCCCCCGCGCGCCGAGCCGGTTCAGGGCAGCAGGACGAGCTTGCCGCGCAGATGGCCCCCCTGGCTGATCCGATGCGCCTCGGCCACCCGGTCGAGCGGGAAGGTCTGCACCTTGATGACGACCCGGGAGTGCTCGAGGTGGCCGGCGATCTCGCGCAGGGCTGCCTTCGGGTCACCCTCGCCGCCACCGGTCACCCGGACGCCGGAGTCGCCGACGTTGAAGTTGGCGATGGACACGACCTGCGCGGGCTCCGGGGCCAGCGCGACCAGATCCTCGACTGGCGTCTTCCCGGCCACGTCGAAGACGGCGTCGACCTGGTCCCGACCCACGGCCGCGCGGACCCGCTCGACCACGCCGCTGCCGTAGACCACCGGGGTGGCCCGGATCTCGCGCAGGTAGTCGAGGTTGCCGTCGCCGGCGGACGCCACAACCGAGGCGCCCCGCGCCACCGCGACCTGGACCGCGATCGCACCGACCCCGCCGGCCCCGCCGTCGACGAACAGCGTGCTGCCCGGCCCGACGCCGAGGAGGTTCAGCCCGCGGACCGCCGTCTCACCGGCCACCCCGGCGGCGGCCGCGACCGCCCAGTCCACCGAGGACGGCTTGAGCGCCCAGGCGTTCAGCACGGCCAGCTCGGCATTGGCGGCTCGACCCTGACCGAAGACCTCGTCGCCCACCGACGCGTCGGTCACGCCCTCCCCGACCTCGTCGACGTACCCGGCCGCGTCGAAGCCGACCACCACCGGCTCGGGCAGCACCTTGTCCTCGGCCAGATAGCCGGCCCGGATCTTCCAGTCCATCGGGTTGACGCTCGAGGCCTTGACCTTGATGCGGACCTGGCCCGGGCCGGCGTGCGGCTCGGGGGCCTCGGCCACCCGAAGCACCTCTGGGCCGCCGTACTCACTGAACTGAGCTGCTTTCATCGATCTGCCTCCCGGCGTCGGGTCCTGCGCTGCTGGCGTCAGCCGGCTCAACTAGAGTCCCGGCATGGCTACTCCCCGGCCCATCCCCCGACGGGCCTTGCTCTCCCTGGGCGGTGGTCTCGCGGCCGCCGCCGGCCTGGCGGCCTGCGGCTCGAACACCGGCCGCCCCGAGACAGGAGCCTCCTCCCCCGCCGCCGGCGGTGCCAAGCCCGCGCTCAGTCAGTGGTATCACGAGTACGGCGAGGACGGCGTCGAGGCCGCGGTCAAGCGGTACGCCGCCGCCTACCCGGAAGCCACCGTGACCGTGAAGTGGAACCCCGGTGACTACGAGAAGCTGGTCTCGGCCGCCCTGCTCACCGCCAACGTGCCAGACGTGTTCGAGTACGGCAACGGCCCCACCCTGGACATGATCAAGGCCGGCCAGGTCGTCGACCTGACGGCGACGCTCGGCGCGGCGGTGTCGCAGTTCTCCGCGCCGGTGATCAAGGCGGTGTCGTGGCAGGACAAGATCTACGCCATCCCGCAGACCATCGACATGCAGATGCTCTACTACCGCACGTCAGTGCTGGAGAAGGCCGGCGTCGCCCCGCCCAAGACGATGGACGAGCTGATCGCCGCGGCCAAGGTCGTCAAGACCAAGGACATGGGCGGGTTCTTCGCCGGCAACGACAGTGGGGTCGGCGTCCTCGGCCAGATGCTGATCTGGTCGGCGGGCCGGGAAATGATCAACTCCGAGCAGAGCGGCATCGGCTTCGACGACGCCGCCGGGTACCAGGCGCTGGCCAAGTACCGGGAGCTGCGGACCTCCGGGGGCCTGCTGACCAGCGCGTCCAAGGACTGGTTCGACCCCGACCCATTCGTCAACGGGGAGACGGCCATGCAGTGGAGCGGTCTGTGGGTGCTGCCCGACGTGCAGGAGGCGCTCGGCGACGACTTCGGGGTGCTGCCGTTCCCGGCGATCGGCTCAGAGGGACGCCAGGCCGTGCCGTTCGGAGCGTTCTCGGCGGCGGTGAGCGCCAAGGGCAAGAACGTGGCGGCCGCGGAGGCGTTCGTGAAGTGGCTGTGGGTCGACCGGGAGGCCGACCAGGTCGACTTCTCCAACGCGTACGGGACGCACATCCCCGCGAAGCCCGCACTGGTCCCCGAGGCCGACAAGATCGCCGACGGGGCGGGCAAGGAGGCGGCCGGCTTCGTCGACCAGCTCGGCCACGCCCCGGACAAGCTGTGGACGCCGGCCATCGGCCAGGCCATGACCGGGGCCATCACCAACGTGCTGACCAAGAACGCCGACCCCAGGTCGGAGATCGGCGACGTCGCCGCCAAGGCCAAGAGCGAGATCAAGCGCGTCAACGGGTGAGCGAGCCGTGACGTGGCTGGCGGCCGTCCGCGGTCGGCAGAACCGGAACCTGTGGTACCTGGCGTTCGTGGGCCCCTTCCTGCTCGGGTTGCTCGTGTTCGTCTACGTCCCGGTGATGTGGAGTGTCTACCTGTCGTTCTTCGACGCCCGGAACACGGTCACCCCGACCCGGTTCGTGGGTCTGGGCAACTACGCGTACCTGTTGAGCGACCGGGCGTTCCTGACCTCGATGGGGACCTTCGTCGTCTTCGCCGCGTTCATCGTGCCCACCACCTTCGCGCTGTCGCTGGGCCTGGCCCTGCTGGTCAACCGGGCGCGGGTCGCGCGGGCGTTCTTCCGCTCCGCGTTCTTCCTGCCCACGGCGTGCTCGTACGTGATCGCGTCGATGATCTGGCGCCTGACGATCTTCAACGGCGCACGCTTCGGGCTGGTCAACTCGGGGCTGCGGGCGCTGGGGTTCGAGCCGGTCAACTGGCTGGGCGGCGAGCACTACCTGTACTGGGTGGTGCTGGTCTCGTTGCGGCTGTGGCTCCAGGTCGGCTTCTACATGATCTTGTTCATCGCCGGGTTGCAGCGCATCCCGGGCGACACCTACGAGGCGGCGGCCATCGACGGCGCAACCGGTTGGCGGGTGTTCGGCTACATCACCCTGCCACAGCTGCGGGCCACGTCCATCGCTGTGGTGCTGCTGCTGCTGATCGGGGCCTTCCAGGCCTTCGACGAGTTCTACAACACGCTGATATCGGTGGGCAGCTACCCGCCCTTCGCTCGCCCGCCGCTGGTCTACCTCTACCTCATCTCGCTGGGCCAGGGCACCCAGGACCTCGGCATCGGGAGCGCCGGCACGGTGATCCTGACCCTCGTGGTGGCGGTGATCGGAGTCGCCCAGCTGCGGATCTTCGGATTCGCGTCGTCCCGGGAGGACCGCGCATGACCAGAGGGGGGGTTCGGACCCGTCCGGGCCTGTCGGCCGTGCGCTACGGGGTGCTCGTGCTGCTGGCCGGGTTGTTCCTGCTGCCGTTCTACCTGCTGCTGCGGAACGCGTTCGCGACCCAGCCGGAGATCGCGTCGGCCCGGTGGGTGTGGTGGCCCAGCGAGATCAACGGCGCCGGGCTGCGGCGGCTGTTCGCCAACGAGAACGTCGCGCTCGGGCGGAGCCTGCTGAACTCTGCGATCGTCGCCGCCGTGCAGACGGTCGCGACGGTGGTGATCTCGGCGATGGCCGGGTACGGGCTGGCCCGGATCGACAACCGGCTGAACAGGATCGTCATCGGCCTGACCGTGCTGACCCTGATGGTGCCGGCCGCCGTCACCTTCGTGCCCAGCTTCGTGATGGTGTCGAGCCTGGGCTGGATCTCCACGCTGCGCGGGCTGATCATCCCGGTGGTGTTCTCGGCGTTCGCCACCTTCCTGTTCCGTCAGGCGTTCCTCGGCTTCCCCCGCGAGCTGGAGGACGCGGCAGCAGTGGACGGGGCGGGCCCCTGGCGGACGTTCTGGCGGGTGGTGCTGCCCAACACGTACGGCACCTGCGCCGCGGTCGGCACAATCACGTTCATCGGCGCCTGGAACGCGTTCCTGTGGCCGTTGCTGATCGGCCAGGACCGCGACTTCCGCACGGTCCAGGTCGCACTCAGCCAGTTCCTCACCTCCCAACGTGTCGACTACACCCAGCTGTTCCTCGGTGCTGCGGTCGCGATCCTGCCGGTGCTGGCGGTGTTCGTGTTCCTCCAGCGCTGGCTGGTGCAAGGCGTGGAGCGGTCCGGCATCGACTGACCGCGGCGGCCCTCCGCTGAAGAACGGTCGCGGGTGGTGCTGCCCGAGGGGGACGGGCCTGCCCTACGCGCGCCGAGCTCGGCGACCCCAGGGGAGGCCGCTCGGGCTGCTCAAGCCTCAGCACGCTGGCGGACCCGGTCGTGGGTGATGCTCATCAGCCGTGCCGCGAGGGCAATCCGGCAGGGGAACAACACCACCAGGATCGTCACGCGCTGGGCCAGGCCGGCCCAGTCGTGCAGCAGAGCGTCGTCGGGGAAGACCAACCGCAGGGAGACCAGGTCCAGGCCGACCAGGACCAGGCCCGAGACGAACGTGTACAACGCCAGCGAGCGCCACGCCGGGTCGTGCCGCATCCGAGCGGACAGGACGATCAACGCCAGAGGGCTCACCAGGAAGAAGGTCAGGCCGCCCAGCAGGTGCCCGGGGGGGAACTGGGTGACCCCGGCGGCGTCGTCGAACAGCGGGAAGGCCGCGGACAGCAGACACCCCACGCCGGTGGTCCCCAGCAGGACAGGACCGGCGACCCCACCGCGTGTCGACAGCATCCCGGAGTGTTGTCCGATCGCATGAGCGATGGTCAGCACGCCGAAGATCACGAAGTTGACCTGTTGGATCCAGCCGGCCGGACCGACCTCCAAGGCGCTCACCGGTTCGGCGAGGGGATCGTACTGGTCGCGCCGAAAGGCCTCCTGCAGCAGAAACGCCACGGTGAAGAGCACCGGCCCCACGACGCCGGCCCAGGCGAGCAACGCGCGCGGAGCGCGCCTCATCGCCGGTGTCCGGAGGAGGGGGGACGCTGTGGTGCGACGTGTCATGAGGGGACCTCCTTGCCAGCGGCTGGGCGGCATCTGCACCCACGTCGAGGCTAGGAAATCCGGCTGGCGGGCGGTATGGGGAGTTCTCCCCAGGAGGTGAGGCCGTGCTGCATCGCGAACAGGGCCGCCGCCGCCCGGGTCGAGACGCCGATCTTGGCGTAGGCGTTCTGGAGGTGATGGTCGGCTGTCTTGGTCGAGATGCCGAGACTCCGCCCGATCTGCTTGGTCTGCAGCCCCAGGGCCACCAGGGCGATGACCTCGGTCTCGCGCACGGTGAGACCTGATGGTCGGGTCATCCTCGGCACGGCCTGCCCAGCCGCTGCGATGACGGCGGCCACCGCGTCCGGGTCGAGGCGACCCGCAGTGGCCGCGTCGGCCAGTGCCCTCCCGGCGTCGCGGTGTGAGCTGGCCGGCCGGTGCGGACGCCGTTCGAGCATCGTGCGATAGGCATCGGCCGCGGCCAACAGCCGACCTGGGCGGGACAGCATCGATCCCGGCAGCCCTCGGTGGTACCCGCTGCCGTCCAGCCGCTCGTGGTGGACACCGGCAACCGCGGCCAGCCGGGCCAGCACGGGTGAGGCTGCCGTCACGCGTTCGGTGTGGTACGGGTGCAGCCGGATCCGCTCCCATTCGTCGGCGGACAGGGGTCCGGACGTGTTCCAGATCGACGTGCTGATCGCCACCCGGCCGAGATCATGGAGGTAGCCCGCTCGGCGAACGACGACTTCCTCGTCGGCCGTGAGGTCGAGCCGGGTCGCCGCGTCGCCGGCCAGCTGCGCCACGCCCGCGGAGTGGCCGACGAAGTGTGGCGAGACCAGGTCGGCGAAATCGCCCATCGCGGCCAGCGCACGGTCCACCTGTGCGCCGGCCAGCATCAGTCGCGTCGGTTCCCGACCCAGCGTCTCCGCCCACAGTGACCGGGCGCCCGGAGGGACGAGCGCCTCGCCACCGTCGGCGAGCAGGGCTTTCACGACCTCCGGGTCGAACGCCCGACCCGCTCGCTCCCCGACCACTGCGACCGCGTGGTCGCGACCGCCGATCCACAGCTGCAGCGTGGCATCCCGGGCCACCTGGATGATCCGCGCCGCCAGCGGGATGCTCTCACCGCCGAGACCGCGCGGTGTGCCCTTGCCGTCCCACCGAGCCGTGAACCCGCGGAAGTGGGTTCTGACCTGCGCGGGCACGCCGAGCCGGTCGGTGAGCATCTCGGCCACCTCGCACATGGCCGCGATGTGCTGCTCGTGCCCTCGTGCCGCCGCCGGCAGGCGAGCTGCGGACCGCACCACGCGAACCGCCGGCGGTCGAGTCGGGTCGGCTAGGGCTCGCAGGATCCCGCGCATCGTCTGCGACGGCGATCCGTACATCACCGGGTTGAAGTGCCGCAGCAGTGCGCCCTCGGGGAACAGTGCGGCCGCCACGTCCGCATCCGTCGTGCAGCCGGCGTAGAACAGCAGGCAGCCGTAGTAGGTCTCCGCCACGATGTCGGTGTCGACACCCAGTCGCTCGGCCAGCCGCAGGGCGACCAGAGTGCTCTGCAGCCCGTGCTCGAACGGCAGCCCGATGGCCAGATCAGTCGCGAGACTCAATGACCCGATCACCTCTGCCGTACGAACCTCATCAGGTGCCGGCGTGGCGGTGCCGCGCATGCCCTGACGCTACCCGCCGCCGACCACCCCGGCCCGACTCCCGTCAGACCCGGCAGCGCGCCTCTGGCGAGAACGGCGTGGTCGCAATCGGCCGGTTGCCCTCCGTGAGGTTCTACTGTGGAGACCGTGACGGGCCAGCCGGCGCTGGGCACCAAGCGACTGCGAGCGGTGCAGGTCCTGGCGAGTGCGCTGCTGCTGATCGTTCTCTGGTCGGTTCTGAAGCGGTTCGTCATCGATGTGCCGCACCTCGCGGCCGGGACGGTGCCGGCGGACGACTTCGACCGTCGCTACGTGGCCCAGCCGTGGGTGGCCTACCTGCATATCGTCCCTGGCGTGCTGTACCTGTTCCTGGCGCCGTTGCAGCTCTCCCACCGGTTCCGCCGCCACCACTACCCCACCCATCGCCGGCTGGGGCGGCTGCTCGCCGGCGCCGGGATGCTCAGCGGGATCTTCGCGTTGATCTTCGGCGGCCTGTTCGCCTACGGCGGCTGGTCGGAGGCCTCGGCGACGGTCGTGTTCGGTCTGTGGTTCCTGGTCTGCCTCGTGCTTGCCGTTCGGGCCATCCGGGCCCACGACGTCGTCCGACATCGTCGATGGATGCTCCGAGCCTTCGCCATCGGTCTCGGCATCGGCACCATCAGAGTCTGGCTTGGACTGTTCCAAGGAAGTGGCCTGTTGGACTTCGCGTCGAGCTTCGGTCCAGCCTTCTGGCTCTCGTTCAGCCTGCACGCTGCGGCCGCCGAGCTGTGGCTACGAGCCTTCCCGGAGCCACCCGAACTGCTGAGCGGCTAGGACCCTCCATGGCCAGCGAACGGTGTGAACCCCGGCCCACGCGTCGGTGCGCTCGCGGGCGGCACAGGCTGCTCCTCGGTCCGGGTTTGCCGTCATGACCCAGGATCCGAGGAGCGGGTCACCACAGCACGATCCGGGTGCGGCTGGCGGAACGGCCGCCCCGGCGCCGCACAGCCCGCTGGAGTCGGTGCTGCTCCATCTGGGGCCCGGGGTGGTGAACGCTGCTGCGTACCTGGCGCTGGTGCCGGTGGCCAGGGTCTGGGGACTGCCGTCCGCGGCCGCCCTCGGCGCCTCCGCCGTCGCCGTCACCGGCCCGCTGCTCCTCGTCATCCTGATCCTCGTCTCCCGGCGCCGGCGGCGGGAACCGACCATCGCGCTGCGGCGCGTACCACCCGTCGGCGTGACCCTCGGGTGGGCAACCGTGATGATGCTCGCGGCGGCCGCCGCGTTCGGCCTGGCGCGACCGGTGACCGCCTGGCTCGAGCAGTCGCTGTTCGGCGCTTGGCCCGAACAGTGGAAACCCCAGCTGGGGACCACGGATGGCTACAGCGCGAGTGCGTTGGTGTGGACAGCGGTCCTGCTCCTGCTCGGCAGCGCCTTGGTCGCCGCCCCGGTGGAGGAGGCCTACTTCCGAGGATTCCTGCTACCACGGATGCCGGTACGGCTCGGACGTGCCGCCCCGCTCGTGCACACCGCCCTCTTCGCGGTGTACCACGTCTCGACCCCCTGGCTGGTGCCGAGCCGGATCCTCGCTGTCCTCCCGCTCACCTACATCGCGCTGCGAACCCGCAGCATCCTCCCCGGTCTGCTCGCCCATGTCGTGCTCAACCTGATCGATGTGGTCGTGATCGTCGCCTTCGTCCTCCGCGGTCTGCACTAGCCGGCACGCCCCTGGTCACGGTCAGGAGCTCAGCCCCCCGCTCCGATGCCGCAGGATGGACCCGGTCGACGTCCCGACCAGCTCACCGTCCGCGGCCCGCTCGGTTCGCACCCGTGGTGGATTGCCCGGCGCGGAGGCCAGCGGCGGTGTCGGTCAATACGGTGGCCGCCCTGCGCAGTCCGGACGCTCGCGGGCTTTCCGGTTCGGCGTCGGCCTCCCTGCGCAGCTCGGCGGCCACCGACTCCAACGCCGCCATGATCTCGTCGGTCACGATCTCGTCGACGACCGAGGGGTAGTGGTAACCGACCCACTCGGAGACCCGGGCGGACAGGTCGCTGTCCACGCCCCGGATGGGTCCCGGGGTCGCTCCCGGGTCCCTCAACAGCTTGTCCATCGCTACCTCCGCCCTGGAGAGCTACCCGAGGTCGTCAACCTTCTCGACCTGACCCGGACGTGCTCGACGACGACCACCCGCCCGCCAGGTCATCGGCGGCGTCTCGTAGCTCCCGGTTGTCGTCCTGCAGCTCGAGGACCATCTCGATCCCCGCCAGGTTGACCCCAGAGGCCAGCAGACCCGCCACGCGACGCAGTCGCTTGATGTTGTTCGGGCTGTAACGCCGCGTTCCCCCGTGAGTACGGTCCGGTGTGACCAGACCGGCGCGCTCGTAGGCCCGCAGGTTCTGGGCACTGGTCCCCACCAGCTCCGCAGCGACCGAGATGGTGTAGACCGCCCGGTCAGCGCCGGGGTCCGGCGGGTCGGAGCTGGTCCCGTCGACCACCGTTGTCCTTCTCTCCACGTGTCCGCTTCGTCGCAGACGATAGATGAAATCTCATACGTGCGCAACAGAAATATCCCTACTCACCATACCTGCGGACCCCGGGTGTTCCAGGCCCCCCGCAAGACGGCGCGGTGGCGGCCCCCCTCACGGGTGCGCCCCCTCGACCTCGGCTGCTCCCCTCGTTAGCGTGCGGTCATGGGTGCCCCGCCCGTCAGTGCACTGGTCCGGTCGCGAAGCGAGCGCGTGATGCGGGCGGCCCTCTCGGTCGGGGGGTTCGGCTTCCCTGTGCTGCTGCTCGCGCTGGCGGTGCGGCAGGGCTACCCGCCCATGCTCGCCGTCGACCAGGCCGTGACCACGACGGCGACTGACATCACCCGCGCTCGGGGCCTGGCCGCCGCCTTGATCGTGCTCCAGGCGGTCAGTCACCCGTCGGTGGTCTACGTCGCGGCGACCCTGGTCGTGGTCTGGGTACGGATCGCGAAGGGGTGGAGCGCCCGGGCGGTCTGGGCGTTCAGCACCATGATGGTGGGCTGGGGTGTGGGTGAGCTGATGAAGCTGGTCGTCCGCCGGGTGCGACCTGTCCTGGACCCACCGCTGTCCCACCCGGGCGGTTACTCCTTCCCGTCCGGCCACGCCCTGAACATCACCGTCGCCACCACCGTCCTGCTCATCCTGCTGTGGCCCCTGCTGTCGGTGTCCGCCCGGGTGCTGGGGGTCGGGGGGGCGGTCGTCGTCGTTCTGGCCGTGGGCCTGGACCGGATCTTCCTCGGTGTGCACTTCCCGTCGGACGTCCTGGCCGGGTACGTCCTGGGTTGTTGCATTACGGTCTCGTCATGGATCGGGTTCGTGCGGCGGACGGGCGGGACCTCCTCGTCCGAGCCGTCGGCCCGGCGCTCCTGATCTGCGCCCTCTTCTACGGCATCGGTCTGATGCTGACCGGCCCGCTCACCGGGCCGCTGCAGGCCGAGGACGCGGTCAACGCGGACCTGGCCGCGAACCGGACCGGTCTGTGGAACACGATCACGCTGGTGTGGTCCTACCTGGGCAGCACCGAGGCCGTGGCCGGCGTCGGCCTTCTCGTCTCCGCCGTCGTGGTGTGGTGGACGCGGGACTGGCGACGAGCCGTGGTGCCGGTGATCGCGATCCTCCTCCAGCTCGCCATCTACCTGACGATCACCGCACTGGTCAGCCGGCAGCGGCCCTCGGTCGACCCGCTGGACACCCTGCCCCCGCTGACCAGCTACCCCAGCGGGCACGTGGGGGCCGCGACCGCGCTGTACGTCGCCCTCGCGCTGCTGGCGCTGGGCATCGCCCGCACCGGGCTGCGGCGGACCGTCATCGTCATCTGCCTCACCGCGCCGCTGCTGGTTGGCTTCGCCCGCCTGTACCGCGGGATGCACCACCTGACCGACGTCGCGGCCGGACTGCTGATCGGTGTCGCCTGCGCCGCCATCGCCCATGGCTGGTACCGGCACCGAGCCCGGACGGCCGGGGCGGCCCGCCTGCCGGCGGGATCAGGCCCCGGCTCTCGGCGCCCGGGGAGGACGCCGGCGGCACCGCGCTGAGCCCGACGAGCCTCCGCACCCGGATGCCGGATGCGCGCCCGCCCGCGGCGGCGGTCTCAGCCCTCGACGATCTCCAGACCGTTGCCGTCGGGGTCCCGCAGCGCGAACATCACCGGTACTCCGGGCCACCGGAGGAGCTCGCCGACGTCCACACCGCTCCCGGCAAGCTCGGCGTGCAGCGCGGCCGGGTCCTCGGCGCTGAGCCGGATGCCGGTCTCCGCGCCGGCCGGCAGGTCGGGCTTCGCGGGCACCAGGGCCAGCGTGGTCGCCGAGCCGGCTGGTGCGACCTCGATCCACCGCCCGCCGAGCTGCTCGACCGGGGCGTCCATCCGGGTCTCCAGACCGAGCCGACGGCTGTAGAACTCCAGTGCCCGGTCCTGGTCGGTGACCGGGATGCCCACCGTGTGCAGCCCGGTGATCTTCGATCTGGTCATCTGCGTCCTCCGCGCGTTCGGTTCACGGTGCAGACTCCCGCTCCGGGCAGAACTCATCGGCCGCAGTCCCGGGCGCGGTCAGGCCTTCTTCTCACCCTTGGTCGGTTCGGTGGTGGACAGCGCGGCGACGAACGCCTCCTGCGGCACCTCCACGCGGCCGACCATCTTCATCCGCTTCTTGCCTTCCTTCTGCTTCTCGAGCAGCTTCCGCTTCCGCGTGATGTCGCCGCCGTAGCACTTGGCCAGCACGTCCTTGCGGATGGCCCGGATCGTCTCCCGGGCGATGATCCGCGCTCCGATGGCCGCCTGGATGGGCACCTCGAACTGCTGCCGGGGGATCAGCTCCTTGAGCTTCTCAGCCATCCGCACGCCGTAGGCGTACGCCTTGTCCTTGTGCACGACGGCCGAGAAGGCGTCCACGGGGTCGCCGTGCAGCAGGATGTCCACCTTGACCAGGTCCGACGGCTGGGTGCCGGAGGGCTCGTAGTCCAGACTGGCGTACCCCTTGGTCCGCGACTTCAGCGCGTCGAAGAAGTCGAAGACGATCTCGGCCAGCGGCAGGGTGTAGCGGATCTCCACCCGGTCCGCCGACAGGTAGTCCATCCCGTGCTGGACGCCGCGCCGGGCCTGGCAGAGCTCCATGATCGTCCCGATGTACTCGGCCGGGGACAGGATCGTGGCCTTGACCACCGGCTCGTACACCTCGGCGATCTTGCCGTCGACCGGGTACTCCGACGGGTTGGTGACCTCGATCTCCGCACCGCTCTCCATCACCACCCGGTAGACCACGTTGGGGGCGGTGGAGATCAGGTCCAGGTCGAACTCCCGCTCCAGCCGCTCGCGGACGATCTCCATGTGCAGCAGGCCGAGGAAGCCGATCCGGAAGCCGAAGCCGAGCGCCCCGGAGGTCTCCGGCTCGTAGACCAGGGCCGCGTCGTTGAGCTGCAGCTTGTCCAGCGCCTCCCGCAGCTCCGGGTAGTCCGCGCCGTCGATCGGGTACAGCCCGGCGAACACCATCGGGTTCGGGTGCCGGTAGCCGCCCAGGTCCTGGGCGGCGGGCCGCGCGGCGGAGGTCACCGTGTCGCCGACCCGGGACTGCCGGACGTCCTTGACGCCGGTGATCAGGTACCCCACCTCGCCCACGCCGCAGGCTGGGGGCCTTGGTCGGCTCCGGCGCGATGACGCCCACCTCGAGGGTCTCGTGCGTGGCCTTGGTCGACATCATCAGCACGCGCTCGCGGTGCGAGAGCTCGCCGTCGATGACCCGCACGTACGTGATCACCCCCCGGTACGTGTCGTAGACGGAGTCGAAGATCAGTGCCCGCGCCGGGGCGTCGGGGGTGCCGACCGGAGCCGGCACCTGGGTGACGATCTGGTCGAGCAGCGCGGCCACCCCCTCGCCGGTCTTGGCCGACACCCGCAGCACCTCGGCCGGGTCGCAGCCGATGATGCCGGCCAGCTCAGCGGCGTACTTCTCGGGCTGCGCGCTGGGCAGGTCGATCTTGTTCAGCACCGGGATGATGAGCAGGTCGGCATCCAGCGCGAGGTACAGGTTGGCCAGCGTCTGCGCCTCGATGCCCTGCGCCGCGTCCACCAGGAGCACGGCCCCCTCGCAGGCGGCCAGCGAGCGTGACACCTCGTAGGTGAAGTCCACGTGACCCGGGGTGTCGATCATGTTCAGGACGTGGGTGGTGCCGTCCACCACCCAGGGCATCCGCACGGCCTGCGACTTGATGGTGATGCCACGCTCGCGCTCGATATCCATCCGATCCAGGTACTGCGCGCGCATGGCCCGGTCGTCGACGACGCCGGTGAGCTGCAGCATCCGGTCGGCCAAGGTCGACTTGCCGTGGTCGATGTGGGCGATGATGGAGAAGTTGCGGATCACCGACGGGTCGGTGCGCCCCGGCGTCGGCTGGCCGGTGAGGCCCGGGGCGCGGGCGGGCGAGGTCAACAGCGGTCCTGATCTGTCGAGTGGGGTCGGTCGTCGGGTCGGTCGGGCGCGAACCCGAACGGCCATCATCCCACGCGTCCCCCGCAGCCCCGGCCTCCGATTCCTGGCGCCGGGGCGGCCCGGCGGGCAGCCGGCCGTCGCGACCGGATGCTCAGCGCGGTCCGGCTGCGCTGACCTGTTCCTGCACCACCAGGGCCTCGTCCCGGAACCCCCGGGCCACCAGCCGGACGGAGACCCGCCGGAACGCCTCGTTCAGGAAGTTCTCGATCTGGGTGTCCGAGGCCAGCCGGACCGCGGTCAGCGGCACGTGGCCGTGCCGGGCGATCACGGTGTCGACGTCGAACGGCTCCTCCCCCGGCTCGGCGGCGGAGCGGTCCAACGCGTAGACGGTGACCTCGGGCTTGGTGCTGCGGACCGACAGGTCCACACCGACGATGATCCAGCGGTCCCGGTCCAGCGCGGCCAGGTCGTACAGGCTGCGGGTACCGAGCGTGGCGTCCGCATCGTCGGCGGCGGCCGTGCCGACGTAGTCGTTCCAGGTGGTCGACGCGGCGTCGAGGGGGCGAGTGGGGGCCATGGTGCGGATCCTGGCACGTTCAGGTGAACGATCGGGAACGTGCGGCTCGTCCGACCGCCGCGGGGCCGGTCGCGCGGATCGACCCGGACCGGATCGGCCGCGCTGATTTGGGTCGCCCTGCGCCGCGCTGGTACCGTGGTCCGCTGTGCCCGGGTCGCCGGGCGCACCCCGGAAACCGTCTGTCGAGGAAATTCCACGTGGCCAACATCAAGTCCCAGATCAAGCGGATCAAGACCAACGAGAAGTCGCACCAGCGCAACAAGGCGGTCAAGTCCGCGTTGAAGACGCACGTCCGCCGCTTCCGGGAGGCCGTCGAGGCCGGTGACGCCGCGAAGGCCGCCGAGCTCGCCGCCGCGGCGAACCGCGCACTGGACAAGGCCGCCTCCAAGGGCGTCATCCACAAGAACCAGGCCGCGAACCGCAAGTCCTCGGTTGCGGCCCGCGCCGCCGGCCTCGGCTGAGCGACCCCCCGCACCTCAGACCCGTCCGGGTCCGTCTCGTCCCGATCCGCCTCGGCGGTCGGGACGTTTCTGGTTCCCCGGGCGCTTTTCGGGGCTTCGACCCGGACGGTGGTCAGCCGCGGCGGGCCCGAGCGACCGACAGCACGGCCTGCTCCAGCGCGAACTCCGCGTCGTCGGCGGCCCCTTTGACCTCGGCGTCGGCCACCGCGACCGCCTGCAGCGCGGTGGCCAGCCCTCGCTGGTCCCACCCCCGCGCCTGCGCGCGCATCGACTTGAGCTTCCACGGCGGCACCCCGACCTCTCGCGCCAGGTCGGCCTCCCGGAGCCCGGTCGGCGCGGTCACCAGCCGCCCCAGTCCCCGGAGCCCGCTGGCCAGGGCACTGGTCAGCAGCACCGGGGCCACCCCGGTAGCCGCCGCCCACCTCAGCTGCTCCATGGCCGGTCCGGTACGCCCGGAGAGCACCGCGTCGGCCACGGCGAAGCTCGTCACCTCGGCCCGGCCGGCGAAGTAGCGACGCACGTCGGCGCTGTCGACCGCCGAGCTCTCGCTGTCGGCCACCAGCTGCTCGGCGCCGGCGGCCAGGGTCCTCAGGTCGTGGCCGACCGACTCCACCAGCAGCCGGGCGGCGTCGGCGTCGAGACTGCCGCCGGCGCGCTTGGCCTCGGCCTGGACGAACCGGGGCAGCTCCCAGGGCTTGGTCGTCGGGCACTCCAGCACCTCCGCCCCGGACCGCTTGACCCGGTCGAGCAGGTTCTTGCCCTTCGGGCCGCCGTTGTGGACGAGGACCAGCGCGAGATCCTCGACCGGCTCGGCCGCGAGCCGGGCCACCGGGTCGGCGAGCTCGGCCGGCAGCTCGGCCAGCTCGGTCACCACGACGGCCCGCCGGGTGGAGAACAGCGAGGCGCCGGTGATCTCGGCCAGCCGGCCGGGGTCGAGGCGGCCGGCCTCGGTCTCGGTCACCTCGGTACCCGGATCCTCGCCGCGGACCCGCTGCAGCACGGCGGTGACCGCCCGGTCGGCCAGCAGCGACTCCGGACCGACGACCAGGACGACCCGTCCGAACGGTGAGGGGGTGCGCGGCACGTGGCTCAGCATGCCAGGCCCGGACGACACACCCAGGGTGGAGGACACCTCCCCGAGGGCCGAGCCCGACATCACCGCTGTGCCGTCGACCTCCGCGGCCCGGCGGACCCGCGTTGGTATACAGAACCCAACGGTGGCCGAGCCGCGGGCCGCCGGACCTGCGCAGCCCGGACGGAGGATGCCCCGTGTCCAGTCCCCCCGGTGCTCGCGCCCGCGCGGGCCACGGTCAGGGTCCGGCGGAGGACCCTGACCAGCCCTTCACCGGCCGGCCCCGTCGCCTGGAGCAGGTCCTGCGGGTCCAGCCGGACACCGTGGTGCTGGTTCTCGGCGACGACCGGCCCACCGTGCGACGCCCCGGTGAGACCCTGCTGCCCGGACTCAACCCGTTCCGGGCCGCGCCGGTGCTGCTGCCGGTGTGCACCGCCGTGATCCCGCTCCGGGTCGCGGTCGACGATCTGGTCACCTTCGACGGGGAGCGGGTGGAGCGCGTCACCCTGCGGGTGCCGGTCCAGCTCGCGGAGGCCGACGGGTTCGCGGTGGCGGCCGAGCTCGCCGCGCGGTACGGGCCGTCGTTCGGCCGGTACGTGATGACCGAGCTGCAGGCCGGCGTCGAGGCCGGGGTCCGCGGGGCGCTGCGGATGCACACCCGGCCCGAGCTGCGGCGCGGCGGTCTGGCGGTGGTGCTCGACGACCGCTGGGTACCCCGGCACTTCCTCGGCGGGGCCGTCGTCCGCCGAGGCTTGACCGTGACCGACGTGCGCTGGTCCCCCGCGCCAGCGTCGGCTTCGGCTGCCGCGCCAACCGCTGGGCCGGCCGCCGGCGCCGCCCCCGGGCCATCCGTGGTGCCGCCGGAGCCGCACCGGGACCCGCCCCGCAGCGGGCCCCGGCCCGCCCCGCCGCTCGCCGCGGTGCTGGGCGAACCCCGCCCGGCCGGGCTGGAGCTGTCGGTGGACGCCCGGCTGCGGCGGATCTGGGCGCGGGGGTCGACGGTGGCGGTGACCGGGATCGCCGGCGCCCGGGTCGGTCGGGAAGCCACCGTGGTCGCCGTCGGCGCCGAGCCGGTGAGCGCGTACACGACGAGCCGACTCCAGGAGGCGTACGCCGACCTGTACGGCGACCGCGGCCTGGTGCTGGTGGTCAGCTCCGCCCGCGACTACGCCGCCCTGGTCGCCGACTGGCTCGCCCAGGTCGACCACGGTCATGTCCGGGTCCTCGGCGCCGACACGTTGAAGGGTGGCGACCTGCTCCGGGTCCGGTTGGACGGCCCGCTGGCGCAGCCTTCCCTCGCCCGACGTGGGCGTCCGAGCGCCGAGGGCTCGGAGCTGGAGGCCTTGCGGCGGCTGCTCCCCCACCGGCTGGTCGAGCTGACCGCCACGGCGGCGCGATGACGAGCGCGATCACCTTCGACCGGGACGAGGTCCCCCCCGCGGAGCTGGGCTCGCCGGGGGGCGGCCCTGCGGGACCCGACCGCGGCAGCCCGGCCCGGGCCCTGCGCTTCGCGGCCGTGCCGCTGGCGGTCTCGGTGGGCGTGAACGCGGTCTTCCTGGTCGTCTGGTGGCTGCCGGAGTACTCCCGCTTCCCCGGACACGACACGTTGCTGACCCAGCTCACGCCGCTCGCGTCCATGGCACTGACCAGCCGGTCGGAGCCGGTGGTGGCGGTGCAGCAGGGCCGGGGAAGCCTGGTCGCCACCGTTCTGCTGGTCACCGCCGCACTGCTGCCGTTCCTGGTCCGGAGCCACCGGTTCGCGCTGCGCGTGCTGGCGCCGACGGCGATCTGCTACCTGGGCGCGGTGGGGTGGGTGGTGACTCTGCTCGGGCTGCTGGCCCGCGGGACCCTCGCCGCGTCCTGGGTAGGCATGGTGCTGTTGACCGGATGGGTCGCGGCGGCCGCCGTGACGGTGTGGCGCTCCCTGCGGGTCCGGGTCGACGACCTGCCGGGCCGACCGACCCGGCTGCTGTGGCTCGTGGTCCTGTACGCCCTGCTGCACCCGCTACCGATGGCTGCCGGCCGAGCCCTGTTCGCTCCGGAGCTGACGGCGGCGGCGCGGGGCCTGGCCGACGGCGACCCGAGCGTACGGCTGGCCGCCCTGCACACCTCGGCCTCCGTCGCCGTCTACGCCGCCGGGGTCGGGCTGGCGCTGGTCGGCTGGGCCGTGGCCATGCTGGTGCCCCCGGTCCGACCGCTCCGGGTGCCGTGGGTGCGCACGTCAGAGCCCGGCAACCCGCTGGTCCGACGCCTTCTCATCCTGGCCCTGTGCGGGCTGGGGCTAGTGGTCAGCGCGAGCGCCGCCGACCGCCTGGGCGCGGCACGGGCCGAGCAGATCGCGCACGGCAGCCCGGCCGTCGATCTCCCCGGCGCCTGCGCGGCCTGGACCCTGCCCGATCCGGCCCGCCCGGTGCTCACCGTCGTGGCCCAGGGCCGGGGCTGCCAGCGCCTGGTCCGGTACGCGGGGTACGCGAAAGTCGGGGAGTCCCGGCTCGACGTGCCCCTGGTGCCGGTCCGGGCGAGCACCCCGGCCGGGCACCGGATCACCACCCGGGTGGTCAGCGGCCAGTTCGGCGAACTCGTGGTGCTGGGCAGCTCGGGCGGGCTGGACGCCGGGCTGGAGCAGCTGCAGGGCGTCGGGCTGCGGGACGGACGGGTCCGCTGGACGTTCCGCTGCGACGACGACCGGTCGATGAGCCTCCGGTTCGCGGCCGCGACCGGTGGGGAGGACCTGGACGCCGGCCGGTTCACCGAGATCGGTGAGCGGTCGACCGTGGTGGTCTCGTGCACGAACCAGTCGCTGCGACTGGACCCGCGGACCGGCCGCCCGCTGCGCGGCTGACCCCGGCCGGCCGGCGTGGGGGGCGCGGGTAGCGTCGACGAGGTGACATCTACCGCAACCGCCGCCGGCACCTTCGCCCTCGCCGGCCGCACCGTCAACCGGATCGGCTTCGGGGCCATGCAGCTCCCGGGACGCGGCGTGCTCGGCCCGCCCCGCGACCACGACGCCGCCGTCGCCGTGCTCCGCCGGGCCGTGGAGCTCGGCGTCAACCACATCGACACCGCCCAGTACTACGGCCCGGCCGTCGCCAACGAGCTGATCCGGGAGGCGCTGTACCCCTACCCGGACGAGCTCGCCCTGGTCTCCAAGGTCGGGGCCGCACGCGACGCCAAGGGCGGGTGGCTGGCGGCGCAGCGACCCGATCAGCTCCGGGCCGCCGTCGAGGAGAATCTGCACACGCTGGGCGTCGAGCGGCTCGCCGCGGTCAACCTGCGCCGGATGGACGAGCACGCCCCACCCCCGCCGGACCAGCGGATCCCGGTCGCCGACCAGCTCGGGGAGCTGGTGGCCCTGCGCGAGGAGGGCAAGATCGGCGGTGTGGGGATCTCCACCGTCCCGCTCGCGGAGGTCGAGACCGCCATCGCCACGGCCGACCTGGTCTGTGTCCAGAATGCGTACAGCCTGCTGTCCCGCGACGACGATCCGGTGCTCGAGCGGTGCGCCGCCGCCGGCATCGCGTACGTGCCGTACTTCCCGCTGGGTTCGGCGTTCCCGGGCACCCCCAAGGTCACCGCGGACCCCACCGTGCTGGCGCTCGCCGGGGAGCGAGGGGTGTCTCCGGCGCAGATCGGGCTGGCCTGGCTGCTGGCCCGCTCGCCGAACATCCTGCTCATCCCCGGCACGTCCTCGATCGCGCACCTGGAGGAGAACCTCGCGGTCGGTGAGATCGTGCTGTCCGAGGCGGATCTCAACCGGCTCTCGCTGGGCGCCTGAGTCCGGCGACCGTGCTCAGCGTCGCTGGGTGACGGCGGCGAGTCGCCCCCCGTGCAGGGTCAGCGCGACCGAGCCCTGCTCGTCGGTGCGGAGCAGGCTCATCCCGAGGCCGGTCAGCAGCTGCACCGTCCTCGGCGCCGGGTGCCCGTAGTCGTTGCGCTGGCCGGCGCTGGCCACCGCGACCCGGGCACCGGTGGCGGCCAGGAACGCCGGGTCCTGCCGGGCAGAGCCGTGGTGGGGCACCTTCAGCACGTCGGCGCGAAGGTCGCCTCCGGCGGCCAGGATCCGGGCCTGGCCCTCGGGCTCGACGTCGCCGGTGAGCAGGATGCGTACCCCCCGCGCACTCAGCCGCAGCACCAGGCTGGCGTCGTTCTCGGCCGCCGACTCCGGGTCCGTGCCGTCGCCGGCGGGGACGTCGGCACCCACCGGTCCCAGCACCTCCCAGCCCACGCCGGGGAGGCCGCCCCGCTCACCGACCGCGGGGCTCAACACCTCGGCTCCGGCCGCGACGCCGACCCGGTGCACCGCGGCGGCCTCCGTCGGCGGTGAGCCGAGCGGGCTGACCCAGATCTGGTCGACCGCCCGGCCGTCGAGGGCTCCGGCCAGGCCGCCGACGTGGTCGGCGTGGAAGTGGGTGAGGACGAGCACGGGGATGGTGCGGACGTGCAGCTGACCCAGGCAGCGGTTCATCGCCTCCGGATCTGGACCGACGTCGACCACGACGGCCGCCCCGGCGCCGGCCGAGACGACCAGGCCGTCCCCCTGGCCCACGTCGCAGGCCACGAGGATCCAGTCCCGCGGCGGCCATCCCGGCTGGACCGGACCGGCCAGCAGGCCGGTCACCATGACCACGCTCAGCAGCACCCCCGCCCACCAGCGGGCCAGCACCACCGGCAGCACGGCGGCCCCCAGCAGCACGACCGCACCGAGCAGGACGAGGGCCCGGGGCTCGGCCGGCCAGCGCCACGCCGACCCCGGCAGCACGGCACCCGCGTGCGCGACCCAGAGAATGCCCTGAGCACACCACGACGCCGCCCAGCCCAGCAGCTCCGCCAGCGGCGGGGCGATTACGGAGGCTCCCGCGGCGGCGAACCCGAGCACCGTGGCAGGCCCGACCAGAGGCCCGGCCAGTGCGTTGGTCACCACCCCGACCACGCTGACCTGCCCGGACACGGCGGCCACCACCGGCAGCGTCGCCAGGTGCGCGGCCAGCGGCACCGCGACCGACTCCGCCACCGGACGCGGGAGCCAGCCGGCGAGCAGGTCGGCCCAGCGGCCAGCCCACCAGACGATGCCCGCGCTGGCCAACACCGAGAGCGTGAAGCCGAGCGAGCGGCCGAGGAACGGGTCGACCAGCACCAGCACCAGTACGGCCACACCGAGGTGCCGCAGGCCACGCCGACGGCTTCCGGTGCCGAGCGCCGCGAGCGCCACCAGGCCCATGGCCGCGGCCCGCAGCACGCTCGGCTCGGTCCGGCACAGCGCGACGAACACCGCCACCCCGGCCAGCCCGACCGCGCGCAGCCACCAGCCGCGGACGCCCAGCCAGCGGGCCGCCAGCAGCAGGAACGCAAGCAGCAGCGTGAGGTTCGCCCCCGAGACCGCGGTGAGGTGGGTCAGCCCCGTGGTCCGGAAGTCGGCCTCCAGGGCCGGGCTCATCGCCGAGGTGTCGCCCAGCACCAGGGCCGGCACCAGGGCGCGCGGCTCCGGGGGCCGGGTCCGGACCGCGTCGCGGAGCCCGGCCCGTACGGTCTCCACCGCACGCAGCGTGGGTCCCGGCGGCGCGACCACGACCGCCCGGTCCCGTACCCGCGCCACCGCGGAGACCTCCGAGCCGGGATCGGGGGCCTGCAGCCGGGCCGTGAAGCGCACCCGGCTCCCCACCGGCAGGCCGCGCCAGGGCTCCATCGCCGCCGACCCGGTGGCCACGACCAGCAGCGGTGCGCCCACGGCCCAGGTGCTGCCCCGGCCGGCCAGCTCCACCGAGCGGACGCGCGCTGTCAGGTAGCTGTTCCGCGGCCCGACCTCGCTAGTCCGCGGGTCGGCGGTGAGCACCGCCTCGACCACCACGACCGCCCGTTCGCGAGCGAGCGCGGTGGTCGGTCCGGAGGTGACGCGGTAGGCGTGCAGCATCCCGACCAGCGCACACACCAGCAGCACCACGGCGACCGCCGCGGCCCGCGGTGAGCGGCGCAGACCCGCGGCGAGGCCCAACCCGGCCGCACCGCCGAACGCGGCCGCAACCGGCCCCAAGGTCCCGGCGGTCCCCGCCCACGCCCCGGCCCAGGCGGCGGCCGCCACCGGCACCAGCCGGGTGTCGACCCGGTCCGGGCGCTCCAACCCCGTCACACCCGGCAGTGCGGCGCGATCTCGGCGTACGTCTTCGGGCCGATCCCGGAAACCTCCTGCAGCTCCTCCAGCCGGCTGAACCGTCCGTGCTCGGTCCGCCAGGCGATGATCTTGGCGGCCGTCACCGGCCCCACCCCCGGAAGCTCCTCCAGCTGGGCCGCGGTGGCGGTGTTGAGATCCACCACGGCACCGCCGCCGGCCCCACTCGATGACCCGGGCCGGCCCGGTCCGCCGCCGGATGCGGCACCGTCGCGCACCTCCCCGGCCGGGTCGGTCTTGGTGCCGACCAGGATCTGCTGACCGTCCTGCACGAGCTGGGCCAGGTTGAGCCGGCCGGGGTCGGCGCTCCGGCGCAGCCCGCCGGCCGCGTCGATGGCGTCCTGGACGCGCGCCCGGTCCGCGAGGGTGACCAGACCCGGGTGGTGGACGGCCCCCAGGACGTGCACGACGACAGTGGTCGGCCGGCTGCTGGGGCCGGCACCGGCCCGCGGGGTCGGCGACGGGCGGACGGCAGTGGGCAGCGGCAGCTCGCCGGCCGTCGGCGTGGCCAGCGCCACCGGCCGGGCCCGTAGCACGGCCCAGCCACCGGTCAGCACGCCCAGCACGGCCAGCACCGCGACCACGCCGAGGTGGGCGCGGGTGAACGCGGCCACCCGGTTCCCGACCCACTCCGTCGGCTGGTCCTCCGTCGGCCCCTTCCCCGTCGGCTCCTTCCGCTGCTCGGTGTCAGCGGGCTCGGCCGCACGCCGCCCCCGGGCCGACACCCGGACTGTTCCGGCGGTGCTCTCCGGCCGAGCCTGCCGCAGACCCGCGTCCGGGTCGTCGCGCCGGGGAGGGTGCGGCGGGTGCTCGGCCAGCAGCGCCTCCAGCCGGGCCTCGATCAGCCGGGCGGTCTCCGGGTCGATCCGGTCGCGTCGCGCCATGCCGTCACGCTAAGGACGCGGCCGCCGCCGGTTCGGGCGGCGAGCGGCCTGTGGATCGCGCCCGGGCCGGCGAGCACCCTGGGGATGACCGGTCCGGGGCCGCCCTCAGTCGGAGCGGGTCGGTGCGACGACCACGCCCAACGTGCCGGGACCCACATGCACCCCGAGCACCGCACTGACCTCCGCGACGCGGGCCTCCCGGACCGTCACCGCTGACCGGCGCCGGGCGAGCAGGTCGAGCAGCTCGGCCAACAGCCGGTCCGCCCCGCCTGGGTCGTCCAGATGGTGCACCGCCACGTCCACCACCCCCTCGGCCGGCACCGCGGCGGCCGCCAGCTCCACCAGCCGGCTCAGCGCCTTGGTCCGGGTCCGGACCCGCTCGTACGGCGCGATGGCCCCGTCGGTGATGCTCAGCAGCGGCTTGACGGCCAGGGCCGACCCCAGCAGTGCCTGCGCGGCGCCGATCCGCCCACCCCGCCGCAGGTACTCCAAGGTGTCCACGTAGAAGTACGTTGTCGCCGTCTCCGCGCGCTCGCGGACCGTGGCGGCCACCTCCTCGGCCGTTGCGCCGGCCTCGGCGGCGGCAGCCCCGCTGAGCGCGGCGAAGCCGGTGGCCAGGGCGATGGTGCGGCTGTCGACCACCGTCACCGGGACCGGCGCTGAGGCCGCTGCCAGCAGCGCGGCGTCGCAGGTCCCGGACACCCGGCTGGACAGGTGGACCGAGACGACAGCGGTGGCGCCGCCCGCGGCCAGCTCCTCGTACAGCGAGGCGAACGCCTCCGGCGCGGGGCGTGAGGTGGAGACCACCGCCCCGGACCGCAGGGCCTGCGCCACCCGGCGTCCGCTGACCTCCGGATCGGACTCGGGATGGCTGACGCCGTTCACCACCACCTGCAGGTCGACGACGCGGACACCGCGCCGAGCCGCGTCCGCCCCCAGCGAGGCCGTAGAGTCGGTCACCACCGCGACGCCGCCCATGGCGTCAGACTAGACACCAGGCCTGCTGCGCAGGTCGCTCCCCGGGTCCACGCGCCGCCGCGTCGCCCCGACCCGGGGGCGTGGAGGAGATGAGCATGGCCGTCCGTTCGCGGCGGGTCTGGCGGGCGGCGCCGGGCACGCTGGTCGTCGTGGCCCTGTTCGCCCTCGCCTGCGGGGTGGGGGTCCCCGGCCTGGCGTACGTGCTCTACAGCACCCGGCAGCAGCTCCTGCTGCCGATCCTGCTGCTGCTGCTCGCGGTCGCGGGTCTGGTGTACGCCTGGCGGTTCGGGCTGCATCCGCGGGTGATCGCCGACGAGCGCCGCCTCACCGTCGTCAACCCGCGGCGGCGGACGTCGTTCGCATGGGAGGACGTGACGGTGATCGCCCCCGGGCCCGACGGCCTGCTGATCGGCTCCGAGCGGGCCGTCGCGGAAGCCTGGTGCGTGCAGAAGTCGAACTGGTCGACCCGTAAGGGACGTCGTACCCGCGCCGACGAGATCGTGGACACCCTCGCGGACCTGCGGGACCGCCACGACCCGCCGCTGCTGGACGAGGTGACCGGGCTGCGGATCCGCCGGGCCCGGATCAGTGACCTCGATCTCCTCACCCGGCTCGAGCGGACGGCGAGCGAGGCGGCGCTGGGCCACATCTTCCCGGCCGCCCGCTACCCCTACCCCACCGACGACGTCCGGCGCCGGTGGCACCGGCTGCTGCGCGACCCGGTGGTGCAGGTCAGGGTGCTCGAGCTGTTCGATGTCCCGATCGGCTACCTGGCCTACGAGACCGAAGGCGTTCTCCGTCATCTCGGGGTCGTCCCCCACCAGAGCCGCCGCGGCTTCGGGTCGGTGCTGCTGGCGTATGCGGTCGAGGAGATCTTCGGCAGCGGAGCGCCGAAAGCAGAGCTCTGGGTGCTGACGGAGAACACGGTGGCCCGCGCCTTCTACGCCGCGCGCGGCTGGACCACCACCGCCGATACCGGTCAGGCGGAGTTCCCGCCCTACCCGGACGAGGTCCGGATGGAGCGGGCCAACCCGAGCGCACCGCGACGCGGTCGCTGACCGGGCGGCTGAGCTACCGGCTCGTCTTCGGGCGCTGATCTCGCGCCGCCCTGAGCCGGCCAGAACGTGGAGCCGGCCCCGCGCGCTTCGGTCATCGGGCAGGCTTGTCGCATGACAGCCACCGCCGAGCGACCGGCCCCGGCCTGGGACACGGTCCACCCGACCCGGCCTGGGCAGGGTCTGATCGTCACGCTGGCCGTCGGTTTCCTGCTGCCGGGGCTGCTCGCCACGGCGTTGCGGGTGTTCCCGCCGGTCGATGACCGGCCGGCCCTGCTCGCCTCGTTCGTCCCGTTCGGCATCATCGGCTACCTGGCCGCGACGGTGCTGCTGGTGGTGGCCCTGCTCAGGGCCCGGCGCCGGGCAGCCCTCGGCGTGGTGGCGCTGGTCTCGGCCGCGGGGCTGGCTTACCACACCGCCACCCTGGTGCCCTACTTCGTCCCCGACCAGCGAGGGCCGACCTCCTCGGGCTTCAGCGTCTTCACGCTCAACACGCAGTACGGCCAGGCCGACCCGGCGCAGCTGGCCGCCGAGGCCCGGACCGCCGACGTCGTGGTGCTGGTGGAGGCCACCCCGGACGCCATGGCCCAGCTCGACGCCCGAGGCCTGCGGGTCCGGTTCCCGTACGTCACGGGCTCGACCCAGGAGGCCAACAACGGCTCAGTGGTGTACTCGCGGTTCCCGCTGCGGAACAGCGCCGCGCTGCCGGCCAGCTCGTTCCAGCAGTGGGCGACGACCGTCGAGGTCCCCGGGGTCGGTGATGTGCGGCTGCTCGCTGTGCACCCATGCAACCCGTTCTGCGGGGGCAACGCCTGGACCCGTGAGCACGCCGTGCTCCGCGCCGCGGCCGCCGAAGCGGCCGACGAGGGTCCCCTGGTGATCGCCGGCGACTACAACGCCATCGACGACCACGGGCCGATGCGGCAGCTTTACGCCACCGGGCTGCGGAGCGCCACCGACCTGGTCGGGGCCGGCTGGCTGCCTACCTGGCCCGCCAACTCGGTGATCCCGCCGCTGCTGCCGATCGACCACGTACTGCTCAACGATGACCTGACCGCCACCTCGATCGGCACGGTGCGGATCGACGGCACCGACCACCTCGGCGTCCGCGCCGTCATCGCGGGCACCGGCTGAGCGCGCGGGCCGGCCAGCCGCAGGTCCTCAGCCGAGGCTCAGGCCGGCACGATGCTGACCAGCTTGGGCGCGCGGACGATCACCTTGGCCACCTCGCGGCCGGCCAGGGCCCGGACCACGCCGGGGTCGGCCAGCGCCAGCCGGCGCAGCTCGTCCTCCGCGATCCCCGGCGGGACCTCCAGCCGGCCCCGGACCTTGCCCTGGACCTGGACCACGCAGGTGACCCTCTCGGCGACCAGCAGCGACGGGTCGACGCTCGGCCAGCTCGCGTTGGCGACCGAGGGCCGGTGGCCCAGCAGCTCCCACATCTCCTCGGCGATGTAGGGCGAGACCAGGCTCAGCGCGACCGTGACGACCTCGACCGCCTCCCGGACGGCGGGATCGGCTGCCCCGGGGCCGCTGTCGACCGCCTTGCGGGCCGCGTTGACCAGCTCCATCACCCGCGCCACCGCGACGTTGAAGCGTTGGGTCTCGACGGCGGCGGTGACGTCGGCCAGCAGCCGGTGGGTGTCGCGCCGCAGGGCCTCGTCGCCGGTGGCCGGGTCGACGCCCGGTGAGCTGGTCACCTCGGCCGCGAGCCGGTAGGCGCGCTGCAGGAACCGCAGCGACCCGCCCGGTGACACGTCGGCCCAGTCCACGTCCTCCTCCGGCGGCCCGGCGAAGACCACCGTCAGCCGGATCGCGTCGACACCGAACGCGTCGATCTGGGCGCCCAGGTCGACCCCGTTCCCCAGCGACTTGCTCATCGACTTGCCCTGGTTGATCACCTGGCCCTGGTTCAGCAGCCGCAGCATCGGCTCGTCGAAGTCGACCATCCCCATGTCCCGCAGGACCTTGGTGAAGAACCGCATGTACAGCAGGTGCAGGATCGCGTGCTCCACCCCACCCACGTACTGGGCCACCGGCATCCAGCGGGCCACGTCGGCCGGGTCGAACGGACCGTCGGTGTAGTGCGGCGAGCAGTAGCGGAAGAAGTACCACGACGAGTCCACGAAGGTGTCCATCGTGTCGGTGTCGCGTTTCGCCGGCCCCCCGCAGGTGGGGCAGCTGACGTTCACCCAGTCGGTCGCCGCCGCCAGCGGCGAGGTGCCCTTGGGGGCGAGGGCGGTGCCCGTCAGGTGGGGCAGCTCCACAGGCAGCTCCGCGTCGGGCACCGGCACCTCCCCACACGCGTCGCAGTGGATGATCGGGATCGGCGCGCCCCAGTAGCGCTGGCGGCTCAGCAGCCAGTCCCGCAGCCGGTAGGTGACCGCGCCGGTGCCGACGCCCTCGGCCTCCAGCTGGGCCACGATCCGGCTGATGCCGGCCGCGGTGTCGCCCAGCCCGTCCAGGCCGGCAGAGTTGACGTACGTGCCGTCGCCGGGGGTGGCGATGCCGGTGGCTGCGGGGTCCTCCCCGCCGGTGTCGACGACGGTCCGCACCGGCAGCCCGAAGGTGCGGGCGAAGTCCAGGTCGCGCTGGTCGTGGGCCGGGACGGCCATGATCGCGCCGGTGCCGTACTCGGCCAGCACGTAGTCGGCGGCGTAGACCGGGATCTGCTCTCCATTCACCGGGTTGGTCGCGTGCACCCCCAGGAACACGCCGGTCTTCGGCCGCTCGGTGGACTGGCGCTCGATCTCGGAGACCCGCGCGGTCTGCGCCACGTACGCCTCGAACGCGGCGCGCTGCTCGTCGCTGACGATCTCACCGGCCAGCGGGGCGTCCGGGGCGACGACGAAGAAGGTGGCGCCGAACAGGGTGTCCGGGCGGGTGGTGAACACGGTCACGGGCTCGTCCCGACCCTCGATCCGGAAGCCGACGTAGGCCCCCTCCGAACGACCGATCCAGTTCCGCTGCATGGTCAGCACCCGGTCCGGCCAGCCCCCGGCCAGCGGCTCCATGTCGGCCAGCAGCTGGTCGGCGTAGTCGGTGATCTTGAAGTACCACTGGGTCAGCCGCCGCTTGGTGACCACGGATCCGCAGCGCTCGCACAGTCCGGCGACCACCTGCTCGTTGGCCAGCACCGTCTGGTCCTGGGGGCACCAGTTGACCTGGCTCGGCTTGCGGTAGGCCAGGCCCCGCTCGCGGAAGCGCAGGAACAGCCACTGCGTCCACCGGTAGTACTCGGGGTCGGAGGTGTGCAGGCGCCGGCTCCAGTCCAGGCTCAGGCCGTACCGCTTGAAGGAGGTCGCCTGGGTCTCGATGTTGGCGTAGGTCCACGGCTCGGGGTGGATGCCGCGCTGGATGGCGGCGTTCTCGGCGGGCAGGCCGAAGGAGTCCCAGCCGATCGGGTGCATCACGTCGTACCCCCGCAGCCGCCAGTACCGGGCGATCACGTCGGCCATCACGAACGCCTCGGCGTGGCCCATGTGCAGGTCGCCGGAGGGGTAGGGGAACATGTCCAGGACGTAGCGCCGCTCCCGGGCGCCGTCGTCGGCCGGGGTGAAGGTGGCGTCGTCCTCCCAGAACTCCTGCCAGCGCTGCTGGGCGGCGACGGCGTCGTAGCCCATGCGCTGGTCGGTGCGCTCGGCTTGCTCGGTCATCTCTCTCCGGTCATCTCTCGTCGCGGCTGGCGTCGGTCACCCCGCCCGGGCAGAAAAAAACCCCTCCGGTGCCGAGGCACGAGGGGTGGCCGCGCAGTACGGGACTGCGCGGCTAGGCGAGAAGGTCGACGCGACACATGCCCTCAGGGTAGCGCACCTGCCGCCATCAGGCCGCGGGATATTCGTCCGGCCGCCCGGGTCGTCATCCCGTCCTCGAGCACCCGGCGCCTCTCCCGGATCCGGTCTCTGCACCAGGCGGCGACGCCGGCCGACCCAGCCGGCGGTGACGACGTGCGTGTGGTGGTAGCGGCACAGCGTCAGGTCGTCGGGGTCGGTGCACCCGCCATCGGCCCAGTCGCGCTGGGCGTGGCGGTCGCACCACCTCGGCCTGACCGTCCACCCAGGAAAGGAGCAGCCGCCGTCCCGGGTGATCAGGACGTAGGTCTGGGAGCTGGAGACCAGCCGGCGCTGCCGGCCGAGCGGCAGAAGGGGCCGACCGGTCGGGCTCAGCACGGTCGAGATCACCTCTGCCTGGCCCGCGAGCCGCCACGCCTCGGGGATCGACAGCAGCTGTCGGTCGGTGGTCTCCGGACCTCGGCGGCGTCGGTCGGCAGCCGGTTGCGGTAGCGCTCGGACTTCCACGGTCATCGACTGTATGTTCGTAGGCTCGCTCGGCTGCCGGCCTCGTCAGGCCGGTACGGTGACGCCATGCGTCGCTGGACCCGCGAGCAGCTGGCCCGGTCCACCCTCCGCCGCCAGTTCCCGAGCATCCGCGGCCGCGGGCCGGCGGCCGTCCTGGACCTGTTCGACCGGATCGGGCCAGTGCAGTCCCAGGTTCCCCGGGCCCCGTTCCTGGCCGCGTCGTCCCGGCTGCCCGGCGTCACCTACGCCACGGTCAGTGGCCTGCTCGAGGACCACCGGCTGACCAAGGCGAGCACTTTGCGCGGGACCGTCCACACCAGCACCGCCGACCGGACCGCCGAGCTGCACGCGGTGGCCCGCAGCACCCGGGCCGGGCCGATGACCCGGACGCTGGGGCTGCAGCGGGTCACGCCGGCCGAGCTGACCGCCGAGATCGAGCGGTTCTGCCGCGACACCTGGCGGACCCGCGACGAGGTGGTGGCCCACGGCCGCGGCTGGCTGACCGAGCACGAGTCCTCGGCGGCCGCCGAGGCCATCGTGGGGATCGGCCTGGAGGCCTACCTCTGGGGCCATAGTGGCCTGCTCCGCCGTCCGTACGACGGCGCGTGGGAGCGCCGGACCGACTCCCTGCGGCGGACGGCCTCGGCCCTCATCGACCTGCACCCGGTGCCGGTCGCGGATGCCCTGGTGTCCCTGGTCCGCCGCCATCTCGCCGCGTACGGTCCGCTGCTGACCGAGGACCTAGCCTTCTTCTTCGGCGTCACCCCCCAGCAGGTGGCGGCCGCGGTGGGGCGTCTCGGGGACGAGGTGACCCGGCTGCGCGGGCCGGACTCCGACAACTACCTCGACCTGGCCGACCCCCCCGCCGGGGGCCGGGTCGACCCGGGGCTGCGGCTGCTCGCGGAGTTCGACGGGCTGCTGCTGGGCTACCAGGGCCGCAACCGGACCCGGTTCCTGTCCGCGGAGCAGCTGCCCCTGGTGTGGGCCTCGACGAACGGGCTGTTCTCCCCCGTGGTACTGGACGATGGACGGATCGTCGCCACCTGGCGCACCGTGACCCGTGGTCGGCGGACCGACCTCGAGGTCACCATGCTGCCGCCCCACCGCCTGCTGGCCACCGACCGGTTCGACGCGCCGGCGGCCGACCTCGCCCGGGTGCTGCCGCTGACCGTCACCGACGTCCGGGTCCGCCGCCCCGCCTGAGCTTGTCCGTGGAGCCCGCCCTGCCGAGACCCGGTCCCTGGCGGGGGGCCTCCGAGCCGACGATGCTGGTCGCCACCACGACCCGGCGCGACCGGAAGGGAGGCTCTGCGATGCCCGCCCTCTCCCGGACCGGCGCGGCCGGCCTGGTGGCCTACGCCGCGGTCACCGCCCTGGAGCTGGTCGGGGTGACCGTCCCCGTCGACGACCTCGCCTTCGCCGGGCTGGTGCTGGCGATGCCGACCCTGGCGGTGGTGCTGCTCGCGGCGCGGGTCCGCGACCGGCTCCAGGGCCTGGTGCTGGTGGCGCTCGGCTTCAGCTGGCTGGGTGACTGGGCTGGCGACCTCGGCGGGCTGGAGGTGAAGCTGGGCTGCTTCCTGGCCGCGCACGCCGCCTACGTCGCCGCCTTCTGGCCGTGGCGTCGGCGCGTGCTGCGGCGGCCCGGCCGACTCGTGGCGTACGGGGTCGCGGTCGGCGGCCCGCTGGCCTGGGTGGTGCCCGCCACCGGATCGCTGGCCCCGGCCGTGGTGGTCTACGGCGCCGCGCTCGGGGCCATGGCGGTGCTGGCCAGCGGTCTGGGCGGGCTGGCCGGGATGGGCGCGGCGCTGTTCGTGGTCTCCGACCTCACCATCGCCGTCACGGCGTTCGTGGTCCCCGGCCCGGTCCGGTACTCCGACCTGGCCATCATGAGCACCTACCTCGCCGCTCAGCTGCTGATCGTGCTGGGGGTGGTCACCGCTCAGCCGCCCGAGGCCGAGCGTTGAGACGGCTCCACCCCGGCCGCTCCGGCCGCGCGGGCCCCGGTCCCGGCGGCCCCGCGCCAGCTCGGTGACCAGCGCGTCCAACGGCTGCTCGACGGGGGCTGCGAACCGGTCGAACCACCGGCCCGTCTCCGCCAGCACCTCCGGCGCGCCCGGTACCACCGCCGGGTGCCCACGGCCCGCACCTCGACCGCCCGGCCCGACGGAGCACCCGCAGGTGCAGCGACGAGGCGGGCTGGCTGAGCCCGAACTCGGCTGCGACCAGGTCGGCGAGGGCGCCGGCGGTCACCTCACCGGGCCCGATGTGCTCGAGCAGCCGGCGGCGGACCGGGTCGGCCAGCACGGCGAACGGGTGGTCCGCGCCGGACCTCACGCAGGCGCCGGCGGAGAGGTCGCGGTGGTCGCCCGCTCCCCGCCCCGGGCCACCCCGGGGTCGGCACCGTCGGCGATGTTGCACCGGCCCGGAACTCCCCGTCGGTCCGCGACGCGCCCAGGACCTCGGTAGGGTCGGGTCCGTCGTCGTCGCGAGGAGGCCCTGCGTGAGCTGGTTGGTGACCGGTGGTGCCGGATACATCGGAGCGCATGTGGTCCGCGCCTTTCAGGCGCAGGACATCCCGCCGGTGGTGATCGACGACCTGTCCAGCGGTCACCGTGAGTTCGTCGACCCCGAGGTCCCCTTCTACCGGGGCAGCGTCGGCAACGACGACCTGCTCCGCCAGATCTTCCGCCGGCACGAGATCGCCGGCGTCGTGCATCTGGCCGGGTTCAAGTACGCCGGGGTGTCGGTCAGCCGACCGCTGCACACCTACACCCAGAACGTGACGGCGATGGTCACCCTGCTGGCCGCGATGACCGAGCACGACGTGACCCGCTGCGTGTTCTCCTCCAGCGCCGCCGTCTACGGCACCCCTGACAGCGGCGTGGTCACCGAGCAGAACCCGACCCGGCCCGAGTCGCCGTACGGGGAGTCCAAGCTGGTCGGCGAGTGGCTGCTCCGCGACCAGGCCCGGGCCGCCACCTTGGCCCACACCTCGCTGCGGTACTTCAACGTGGTCGGCTCCGGCTCGGTGGACCTGCGCGACACCAGCCCGCACAACCTGTTCCCGCTGGTGTTCGACGCCCTGGTGGCCGGCCGCGTCCCGCACATCAACGGGGACAGCTACCCCACCCCGGACGGCACCTGCGTCCGCGACTACGTGCACGTCGCCGATCTGGCCGTCTCGCACGTGGCGGCGGCCCGGGCCCTGGCCGAAGGCCGCCCGCTCGAGCCGGTGTACAACCTGGGCAGCGGCACCGGCCTGTCGGTCCGCGAGATCATGGACGCCGTCGCCCGCGGCACCGGCATCGACTTCACCCCGGCGGTCAAGCCGCCCCGGCCGGGGGATCCGGCCCAGATCGTGGCCACCGGCGAGCTGGCGGCCCGCGACCTGGACTGGCGGATGCGGCACACCGTCGACGAGATGGTGTCCTCGGCGTGGGCGGCCCGCCAGGCGGCCGAGGCCACGCCGGATCGCACCGATGACGCCGGCCGCTCGGACTGACCGGGTGTCGCCGCCGAGTCCGGACCCCGGCCGGGATGTCGCGGTGAGGCGAGCGGCGGGACCGCGGTGAGCACCACCACCTGGGTGGTCGTCGCGGTCGTCGTGGCGATCCTGGCCGTGGCCGCCCTGCTGATCGGGCGACGGGTCGCCTACACCCGGAGCCTGCGCGAACAGGGCTGGACCTTCGACCCGCGACCCGAGCTGGCGCTCGTGCTCGACCATCACGTCCCCCCGTTCGGGCTGGGTTTCGACCGGAAGCCGGACGAGCTGGTCAGCGGGCGGACGGCGTCGGGTCGCGAGTTCCGGGTCTTCGAGTACGCCTACACCGGCGCCGGCCCGCGGTTCGACGAGCGGCTGGCCAGCCTTCGTCTGCCCCACGCCCTGCCGGAGCTGTTCGTCGCCGCCGGACCGCCGCGGAACGGGGTGCAGCTGCCGAGCGTCGACGTCACCCCGGAGCTGACGGTGCACGCCCTCGAGCCGACCTACGCCCGGGCCGCTCTGGGCGGGGGAACCGTGACGGCGATCCAGGCCCTGGCCCTCCGGCAGCCGGGCCGGGGCATCGACCTGGCCGTCGACGGCGACCACCTGGTCGCGGTGGACGCGCCCAAGGACGCTGACGAGCTGGGGCCGTACCTCGAGGCGCTCGACGCGGTGGCCGGGGGGCTCACTGCAGCCACCCCCGGGTATGCGATCGCGCCCCGCCCGCCGGCCTTCGACTTCTACGGACGCCCGGACTGGGTCTACGTCGGCCGCGACGACAGCCGGATCGAGGCCTGGGGGCTGACCCGGGTGGGCCACGGCCACCGGACCGAGGACGTGCTCGGCGGGTCCGACCGCGGGCTGGTCCTGGACGCCTTCGTGCACCGGTGGGCGACGACGCGGACCGAGACCAGCACCGACTCCGAGGGCCGCACCCAGACCCGCACGGTCACCGAGCACCACGACGAGACGGTGCTCGGGTTCTGGCTGCCGCACCCGCTGCCCCTGCTGGCGGTGGGTCGCGGCTTCGGCTGGGAGGGCACCAAGGTCGGCTCGGAGAGCACCGACTTCGACGAGGCGTACCCGCTCCGCACCGACGATCCCCGGTTCGCCTCCGACGTCATCCATCCCCGCCAGATGGAGTTCCTGCTGCACGCCCGCCCGCCCGCGTTCCGGATCGAGGGCCGGCAGCTCCGGTTCCGCGTCGACGAGCACGACACCCTCCAGATCGGCCGGTGTGCCGACCTCGCCCACGGGTTCCTGGCCCGGATCCCGGGGTTTGTCTGGAAGAACCTGGGCGTCGATCCGCCAGTGTTGCCCGGCTGAGACGCCCGTTCCCACCCGCAGGCTCACGGATTTGTCCGCGGCCCGCCGGGAACGGAAACACGCCTGTCACACAACGGACTCACATCGTCACGCCGCTGTAACCCGCGGCCCCCTGCGCGCAACATCAACCTTGCAGAGTGCTCGGTAACCTCGGGCGTCCTCGGATCCAGCCGCGCCGGGGCCGCTCACCCACCGTCCAGCTCCCTTCACCGAAAGAAGCGGCATGACTCCCATCGAACTCGATTCGGGCAACACTGCCTGGATCCTCACCTCGGCGGCTCTGGTGTTGTTGATGACACCCGGCCTGGCGCTCTTCTACGGCGGCATGGTCCGCGCGAAGAGCGTGCTCAACATGATGATGATGAGCTTCGGCGCCCTGGCGCTGATCTCCGTCCTCTGGGTGCTCTACGGCTACTCGATCGCCTTCGGCGACGACGTGGGCGGCGGCGTGCTCGGCAACCCGACCCAGTACCTCGGGCTCAGCGGCCTGATGGAGGACACCGACGCGGCCCTGCCCGCGATGGCCTTCGTCGGCTTCCAGGCCGTGTTCGCGATCATCACTGTCGCCCTGATCTCGGGCGCGATCGCGGACCGGGCCAGGTTCGGCACCTGGCTGCTGTTCTCCGGCCTGTGGGCCACCATCGTCTACTTCCCGGTGGCGCACTGGGTCTTCGACTTCAGCCTCGACGCGCACGTCGGCGGTTGGATCGCCAACAACCTGAAGGCCATCGACTTCGCCGGTGGCACCGCGGTGCACATCAACGCCGGTGTGGCTGGTCTCGCGCTGGCCATCGTGCTGGGCAAGCGGGTCGGCTGGAAGCGCGACCCGATGCGTCCGCACAACCTCACGCTGGTCATGATCGGCGCCGGCCTGCTCTGGTTCGGCTGGTTCGGCTTCAACGCCGGCTCGGCCGTGGCCGCCAACAACACCGCGTCGGTGGTCTGGGTCAACACCCTGGTCGCCACCGCCGCCGCCGCTCTCGGCTGGCTGCTCACCGAGCGCCTCCGCGACGGCCACGCCACCTCCTTGGGTGCGGCGTCCGGTGTGGTTGCGGGTCTGGTCGCCATCACCCCGTCCTGCTCGTCGGTGAGCCCGGTCGGGGCGATCATCCTGGGGGCCATCGCGGGCGTGCTGTGTGCGCTGGCGGTCGGCCTGAAGTACAAGTTCGGTTACGACGACTCGCTCGACGTGGTGGGCGTTCACCTGGTCGGCGGCCTGTGGGGCACCCTGGCGGTCGGCCTGCTGGCCACCGACGCCGCTCCGGCCGGGGTCAATGGCCTGCTCTACGGCGGCGGTGTGGACCAGCTGTGGCGGCAGGCCGTCGGGGCCTTCGCGGTGCTGATCTACAGCTTCGTGCTGACCCTGTTGATCGGGTTCATCCTGCAGAAGACCATCGGGTTCCGCGTCACCGAGGACGACGAGCTCGCCGGCGTCGACAACACCGAGCACGCGGAGACCGCGTACGACCTCGGTACGCTCGGCGCGGTCGGGCGGGGCGTCGCCTTCGGCAACGCCACCCGACGCGATGAGCCCACCAACCATGATCAGGAGGTGAAGGCATGAAGCTCGTGACCGCGATCATCAAGCCACACATGCTCGACGAAGTGAAGACGGCCCTGGAGTCCTTCGGGGTCGAGGGGATGACGGTCTCCGAGGCTCAGGGCTTCGGCCGGCAGCGGGGACACACCGAGGTCTACCGGGGGGCGGAGTACACCGTCGACCTGGTGCCCAAGGTGAGACTTGAGGTGCTCGTGGACGACGAGGATGCCAAGGACATCATCGACGTCCTGGTCAAGAGCGCTCGGACCGGCCGCATCGGTGACGGCAAGGTCTGGTCTGTCCCCGTGGACGACATCGTCCGCGTACGGACGGGTGAGCGCGGGCTGGACGCGCTCTGAAGCGTGACCTGACCACCGAGCGCCTCAACGTCGCGATCCGGTCCGCGTGGGAAACCACGTCAGGGCCGGATCGTCGGCGTTTGATGACCAGCTGCGTCGAGGACGCCCTGGTCGAGCTCTACCGTGACGCCGGCGGTCCCGCCGCCGGCGTCGCGCTGGCCACCGTCGGCAGCATGGCCCGGCGCGAGCTCGGGCCACGTTCCGACGTGGACCTGGTGCTGTTGCACGACGGCAGAGACCGCAGGCGGACCGGCCGGCTGGCCGAGCAGATCTGGTACCCGCTGTGGGACGCGCGGATCCGGCTGGACCACTCGGTCCGGACTCCGGCCGAGTGCACCGAGGTGGCCGGGGTCGAGCTGAGTGCCGGGGTCGGCCTGCTCGACCTGCGGCTCGTCGCCGGCGACCGCGCGCTCGTCGACCAGGCCCGCAGCTCCCTGCTGGCGGGGTGGCGGGGCAACGCCCGGAAGCGTCTCCCGGAGCTGCTGGCCTCCCTGGACGAGCGGTCGGAGCAGTTCGGGGACGCCGCCTACCTGCTGGAACCCGACCTGAAGGAGGCCCGGGGCGGGTTCCGGGACATGATCTTGCTCCGGGCCCTGTCGGCCACCTGGCTCACCGACCGCCCGCACATCGGCATCCGGGAGCCGTACGAGCGGCTGCTGGACGTCCGCGACGCCCTGCACCTCACCTCGGGCCGCACGCTCGACCGGCTGCTCGCCTCGGAGGTCGACGATGTGGCCCGGCTGATGGGCTTCGGCGACACCGACGCCCTGCGCCGCGCGGTCAGCCTGGCGGCCCGGCGGGTCGGGCACGCGGTCGACCTGACCGTGCGGGCCGCGCGGCAGGTGATCGTCCCGCCGCGGCGGGTGCTGAACTTCGCCCGCAAGGAGCGACGCCCGGTGTACACCAGGGCGGCGCACGGGTTGATCATCCATGCGGGCGAGGTGGGCCTGGACCGGCAGACCGGCCCGGCGGAGCCGCTGCTGGGGCTGCGGGCGGGGGCGCTGGCGGCCGAGCGCGGGCTGGTGCTGTCACCGGTCACGGCGGAGAATCTCGGCACCCACGCGGCGCCGATCCCCGAGCCGTGGCCGGAGGAGGCGCGCGAGGCGCTGTTCAGCATGCTGGGCACGGGCCAGGCCCTGGTCCCGGTCTGGGAGGCGCTTGATCTGGCCGGCTGCATCGTCCGCTGGATCCCCGAGTGGCAGCTGATCAGCCAGCAGCCCCAGCACAATCCGGTTCACCGGCACACCGTCGACCGGCACTCGGTGCAGTGCGCCGCCGAGGTCCACCCGTACCTGAACCGGGTCGACCGGCCCGACCTGCTGCTGCTGACCTGCCTGCTGCACGACATCGGCAAGGTGCCGGGGGCCGGGGTCGACCACGCCCGGGTCGGCGCCCCGATCGCTCGCCGGGTGGCCGAGCGGATCGGCCTCCCCGAGCCGGACGTCGCGCTGGTCGAGCGGCTCGTGCTGCACCACCTGACCCTGGCCGAGCTGGCCACCCGCCGTGACCACGCCGACCCCGCCACCCTGGACGCCCTGGTCGAGGCGGTGGACGGGCGGCTGGAGACGCTGCAGATGCTCCGCTGGCTGACTGAGGCTGACGCGCGCGCCGCCGGCCCGGCCGCGTGGTCGCCGTGGCGGGCCCAGCTGATCACGGCCCTGGCCGACGTGGCCGAGAGCCGGCTCGTCGACGACGACCCGGAGGCCCCGGTCAGCAACCTGAGCGACGTCGGACTCGCCCGTACGGTGGTGCTGGACGGCCGGCCCCGGGTCCGCTACGAGCCCAAGCCGGGGGGCATCCAGGTGGTGGTCGCCGCCCGGGACCGGATTGGGCTGTTCAGCGAGGTGGCCGGGCTGCTCGCCGCGCAGGCGGTCTCGGTCCGCTCGGCGGTGATGACCACCGTCGAGGGTGTCGCCGTCAACACCTGGCGGGTGGACAAGCAGCTGGTCGCGGACCTCCCCGACCCGGCGTTCCTGGTCCAGGAGCTCGAACGGCTCGAGGCGGGGGACACCGCCGTGCTGAGGTCGGTCCGTCGGCGGGAAGCGCGGGTGACCGAGCCGCCGACCCCGTTCGTGGAGGTCGTGCCCGACGCCAGCCGGACGGCCACCGTGGTCGAGGTCCGGACGGGTGACCGGTCCGGGCTGCTGTTCGCCCTCGGCCGGTCGCTGGCGGCGGAGCGGCTGTCCATCCGCTCCGCCCACGTCAGCACCCTGGCCGGGCAGGCGGTCGACACCTTCTACGTGACCGAGGAGGACGGCAGCCCACCCAGTGCCGACCGGGCGGCCACGGCGGCGGCGGTGCTGTCCGCCGCGGCGGCCGGGGTCGACGCCGCCCAGGCCGCGGCCGGCGGCTGACCGCGCCGGCTGGTTGTCCTGCCGGGCTCAGACGCGGGTGGCCAGGAGCTCGTCGAGCTCCTCCAGCGTCGGGGGCTGCGCCCCGCGCCGCCCGCAGACGATGGACGCGGCGGCCGCTCCCCGGGTCAGTGACGCGGCCAGGTCGTGCCCACGCCCGACGTACCCCTCCAGGAAGCCGGCCATGAAGGTGTCCCCCGCCCCGACAGTGTCGACCACCGTGGTCGGGAAGCCGTCGACCGCCGTCCGCCGGTCACCCTGTTCGATGGCCACCGCGCCGCCCGGGCCGAGGGTCAGCACGCCGAGCCGCAGGCCGTACTGGTCCACCCACCGCGACAGCACGTCGGCCGGGTCGCCCCCACCGTCGGCCTTGGCGAGGAACTCGACGTCCTCGTCACTGGCCTTCACCACCCCACCGTGCTGGCCCACGATGCGGAGCCACGGCTTGACCTCGCCCCAGTACTCGTCGGGGTCGGTGATCACGGTCGGCCGGACGTTGATGTCGTAGGAGATGCCGGCCCGGGTGGTCTGCACCCAGTCGAGCAGCACGCCGCAGCCCGGCCGGACCACGCAGGCCAGCGACGCGATGTGCAGCCAGTCGTCGCCGGTGAGGACCGGAAGGTCCTCGGCCTGCCAGCCGAAGTTCGCGGTCTCGGCGAAGTGGAACGTGTAGCTGGCCACCCCCGCCGAGTTGAGACTGACCACGGCGATCGAGGTGGATTGGGACGACTCGGTGGCCAGGTCCAGCTTGACCCCGGCCTTCTCGATGTGGCCGCGGAGCTGCGCGCCGAAGGAGTCCCGCGACAGACGCCCGAGGAAGTGGCTGTCGGCCCCCAGCCGGCCGAGCGCAACGGCGCTGTTCATCGGCCCACCCGCGGACAGCGCGAGCCAGGTGGAGCTGAAGGTGTCGGAAGGTTGGTCGGGGGCCTGGACCAGGTCGATCAGAGTCTCCCCGCACACCACGAAGCGCGTCATGGGGCCAACGTAACGTGCCTGACCGCTAGCCGACCAGGAGCGACGGCTCCGCACGCATCGCGGCGCTCAGCTCGTCCCACACCTCGGGCGGGACCGCGCGGTCGCTGATGTCGCGGCAGAGGTCCAGCATCGAGTATCCGTCGTGGCCCTGCTCGGCCCGGGCGATGCAGCAGTTCAGCAGCGCACCGTTGCCGCTCAGCCAGCCCGCCATCGCCGAGCAGGCACAACGGCGCGGCCGCCAACGGCTCCGGCGTCCGAGCGACGACGGCGCGCCACAGGTCGACGTGCCGGGCCGCGTCCGCCCGGCTCATCGCCAGCCACGCCACGTCGCGGACGGCGAGGTCGGTGGCCAGCACCGCGAACAAGACGGCGTCGCGATCGCCCAGAACCAGCGCCGGCGCCGGCTCCTGCGGCGCGCCGGAGGTGACCGCCGCCCCCACCAGCCCCGCCATCTGCTGCTGCCGCTCCGCGCGCGACCCGTCCGGCCAGCTCGGCCGCGGCGTCGGCGGCGAGGCGCTCGAGGTCGGCCCGGCGGTCCTCGGCCGGGCCGGCCACCATCGCCTCGACCGCGTTCCGACCCGGCGATGCCGAGAGCCCGGCCAGCACGGCCTCGGCGACCAGCGGATGGCACCCCGGGTCGTAGGGGGTGCCCTCCTCGGGACAGGCGCCCTCGGGTCCGAGCAGCGACCAGAACCGGTCGCCGGTGACCCCCAGCACGTCGAGGGTCTCCGGGCCGACCAGGTCGGCCAGCTCCTGCAGCCGGGCCCGCACCGGGACGTCGCCGAAGCCGAGCAGGATCTGGTCGCTCGCCCCCACCCGGGCGCGGATCCGCGTCAGCTCGGCCGCCAGCACGGGCATCGGGGTGTCGTCTCGGAGATCCATCCTCGCGGTCAGCCGGACGCGGCCGGCGGCCAGCAGCACCGCGACCAGGGAGTCGCGCGGGTGGAAACCGAGCAGGTACGGGACCAGCGCGACGACGTCGGAGCTCTTCCGCAGCCGCAACCGCACGCTCGGCTCGGGTGGCTCCGGTGCGGCCGCGGGCGGTGCGGGCGTCGGCGGCTCGGGCGTCGGGAAGGCGTCATGGCCACACGCTGGGCACCACCCGAGCGGTCGGTTCACCGCGGCGGCGGCCTGTGGACACCGCGTCCGCCCCGACGCCCCTGTGGACGGCGCCGGTTGCCGGTCTGCGGGGTAGCGTGAGCGGGTGAGAGAGCGGGTGGGCGAGCCTCGGTCCGGACGAGCGCCCGGCCGCCGCCACCGAGACGCCCGGACCCGGGTCCCCGCCCGAGGGGATGGGCGCGCGGCCCAGCGGACCCTCCTTCGCCCCCTCGCCCACCCCCGGGCCCCGGCTCATCGGGTCCGCCGGGCGTCCCCCCCGGAGCGCGCCGCGAAGTGCGCCGCCGGCCCAAACGAGCCGGCCGGACCGCCCGGTCCGCCCCGGCGGCCGGCCTCGGGCAACCGGCTGGCCACCCTGCTCACGCTGGTGGCCGTGCTGGTGGTCGGCGCGATCGTCGCCGTGGCGAGCGTGGTCGCCGCCCGGGACGATGCCCGCCCCCCGGTCTCGAGCACCCCGCCGACCCGGCCGGCGTCGGCGTCGCCGACCCCCGCCGGCAACGACCGGATCGAGATCAGCAACCCCTACGGCGACGGCCTGCTGGTCCTCGTCCGGCACACCTGGTCGTCCACGGGCTCCCCGGCGCCCGAGAACGCCTACCTCGACATCACCGTCGAGCTGCGGTGCGAGAACGGGCAGCTGGACGTGGAGGCGCAGAGCTTCCAGCTGTTCGACGCCGGTGGTGACCTGTTCGACGTCACCGATGTGGACCGACCCGGGGCGCCGTTGGACACCACGACCCTGTTCCCCGGTGACCGCATCCGCGGCCGGATCACCTTCGACGTCCCGCGTGGGGACGTCACCCTGCTGTTCAGCGTCGCGTCCGAGCCCGCGACCGCTCTGAAGATCCCCGGCTGAGGGCGGTGGGGGCGCCCGGGCCGTAGGGTGGTCGGTCGTGAGCGAGCTGGAGCGGCGGCTGGTCGCCGACCGCGAGGTGCTCCGGCTGACCACCGACGAACTGACCCTCGACGTCGTCCCCGGTCTCGGCGGCACGCTGGTCTCACTCCGCCGCCGCCGCGGCGACCTGGAGCTGCTGTGGCGCACGCCGTGGGGGCTGCGCCCGCCGGCCGCCACCCCGCTCCGGGGCAGCGCCGAGGCGGCCATGGTCGACTCCTACCCGGGCGGCTGGCAGACGATCTTCCCCAACGGCAGCGACTCCGCAGTGGTGGACGGCGCCGAGTGGGCCCACGACGGGGAAGCGCGGGTTGCCTGGTACGACTGGCAGACCAGCGGGTCCTCGGTGCTGATGCGCACCCGGCTGCTACGGTCCCCCTTCGAGCTGACCAAGATCATCTCCGTGCGGGGCGGCGAGGTCACGGTGGGCGAGACGGCCAAGAACGTCGGCACCGAGGCGGTGGACGTGGTCTGGGGCCAGCAGGTGGCTTTCGGCGCGCCGCTGGTCGGCCCGGCCACCGTCGTGGACGCCTCCGCCGCCCTGGTCCACTCCGACCCCCGGACGGCCGGCAGCGCCTCCTACGACGACATCCTGCCGTGGCCCCGGGCGTACGGCGCCGACGGCGTGGTGAACCTCCGGTCCGTCCCGGTCGGCCCGCAGACCCGCCGCGCCTATCTCGGCGAGCACGCCGAGCCGAGGCTGACCGTCCGCAACCCGGCGTTGGACCTCGTGGTGGCGTTGGAGTGGGACGGCGACATCTGGCCCTACGTCTGGTACGAGCTGGAGACCGGGGGCGTCCGGGACTGGCCGTGGTTCGGAACCGGGCACTTCCTCCGGCTGACCCCGAGCAGCAGCTGGCCCGCCCTCGGGATCCACGACGTCCGCCGGATCTCAGCCACCTCGCTGCGGATCCACCCGGGCGTGACCCGGACCGCCCACCTAAGCCTGCGAATCAGCTGAACCCGGCGCCCCGGGGAGGGCCGGACCCAGCGGCGGACTCGACGAACTCGTCGAACCCGTCGAGACCGTCGCCACGCTCAGGCGGCCAGCAGCCCGCGGTGCCCGGCTCGGACGGCCAGGTCCCGAGCCCGACCCAGCCAGCGGGACACGGTGCCCTCCGCCCCGGCGTCGGCATCCGGGGCCGGTCGCTGTCCGCCAGGCCGCGGCCACGTACTGCAGCGACCGCAGACCGGGGTCCAGCCGGCCGGGACCACCGCCGCGCCGGTAGGCCCGCAGGAAGTAGGACTCGAGCACGTCCGGCAGGACGCCGCGGTCCTCGGCCAGGATCGTGATCCCCACGCTGGCAGCGGCCACGTCCCAGCCCGGGTCGCCGAGGCCCGCGCCGGAGAAGTCGACGAACCGCACCACCGGATCGGCGCCCCCGGCCACCAGCACCCGGTCGGGGCGCAGGTCGCCGTGGATCCAGGCCTGCTCGGTCCACCGGTCGGCCACGTCTTCGGCCACGCGGCGCAGGTTGCGGTCCGCGGCCACCGTCCGGCGGACCCGATCGGCGGCACTGCCGAGCACCGTCCGGTAGCTGCCGGCACGCTCGGGGCGGAGCAGCCACGGCCGGGGTGCCGCCCAGCGCCCCGCACCGGCCGGGGCGGCGGTGTGCAGGTCGGCGAGGGCTGTACCCAAGGCCTGGCAGGCCCGGGCCAAGGTGGTCACGTCGCCGGCCAGCGCGTCGAGCTCGACCCCGGCGACGGCGCCGACCCACAGCTGCGGTCCGACGGCGCCGCCGATCAGCGGCGGCGCCACGTCGAGCGGGCCGACGGCACGCAGCACGGCGCGCTCGCGCTGGGTGGCGCTCGGGGTCGCGTCCTCGGCCTCCCGGACGTACGCCACCGGGTGGCCTCCGACCAGCACGCTGCTGACGCCGGGGCGCCGGGCGGCGGGCCGGATCCGGACCACCCCACCGGCCAGCTCTCGGCGGCTCAGCAGTCCGGCCGCGCGGGCCTGGTCGAGCAGTGGGTGGCCGGTCGGGGTTCCACTGGTGCTGCGGTTCGGGTCGGTGGTCATGGTGCGGTCCGTGGTCTCGGTGTGCCGGGTCGCTCCCGGTGCGCTCACCTGTTCAGATGGCGCCGTCGGCGCTGAGATACCGCGGACGGGTCGGCCCTGAGCGGTCGGCGGTTGGGCCCGATCGGGCGGCAGAGCCCGGGGCGGCGGGGTTTGGCCCGGTCCGGCACCCTGGAGGCAGCGCGTGAGCCGGGCCCGCGCGGGTACCCGCCGGGGACGACCAGCAGGAGACGAGAGGTGACATCGTGAGCGTGTCGAGTCCGACGGCGTCCCGGCTGCAGCGGCGGACAGCGCCCGGGCCGGCGGCCGTGACCATGCTGCTGCTGCTGGCGGGTCTGTGGGTGCTGGAGATCGTGGACCAGCTGAGCGGCAACGCCCTCGACGCGTACGGCATCCGGGCCCGCGAGCTGGACGGCCTGCCCGAGATCGCCACCGCCCCGTTCCTGCACGGCGGCTTCGACCACCTGATCAGCAACTCGCTGCCGTTCGCGGTGCTCGGCTTCCTGGTCCTGCTCGGGGGGCTGGCCCGCTGGCTGGCCGCGTCCGCGATCAGCATCGTCTCCTCGGGGCTGGCAGCCTGGTTCCTGACCCCGGTGAACACCATCGTGCTCGGCGCCAGCGGGCTGATCTTCGGGTGGCTGACCTACCTCCTGGCCCGGGCCCTGTGGTCGCGGCAGGTGGCTCAGATCGTCATCGCCGTCCTGGTCCTGGTGGTCTACGGGGGTCTGATCTGGGGCGTGCTGCCCGGTGCGGCCGGGGTCTCCTGGCAGGCCCACCTCGGCGGCGCGGTCGGGGGGGTGGTCGCCGCCTGGCTGCTGCACCGGCGCTCGCCCGCTCCCCGCCCGCCGGCCGGCTACCGCCCTCGCTGAGCTGGGGCGCAGCCCTGCCGCGAGCGCGGTGAGCGCCGGTCACTCGTCCAGGCTGGGATGCGCGTTCAGGTCGTCCACCAGCTCCGCCAACCGTTCCCGGGCCCAGTCCACCCGGCCGGGATCGGGGTCGCGGAGATAGTGCTCGAGCTCGTGGGCGCGCTCGGAGGCGACCCAGTGGCCGAAGGTGCCCGCCGAGCCGGCCAGCTGGTGCGCGGCCGTCACGGCCGCTTCCCGGTCCCAGCGCCGATCTCCCACCCCGGCGGCGGCGTCCAGGGCCCTGCCGACCAGACGCGCCCGGGTCAGGTTCCGCACCCGGGCCCGGGACTGGATGCCCGCCAGGGCCCGGGTCATCGCCTCGTCACTCACGGCTGCCACCCGAGCAGGGTCCGGATCTGCTCGGCCAGGGTCATCGGGTCGAACGGCTTGGCGATCACCCCGGCCAGGTTCGGGGCCTTGGCCAGCCCGTCGTCGACGTCGCCGTGCTTCGCGGTCAGGAACACCACCGGGATGCTGTGCGTCCTGGGGTCCTCGCTCAGGGCCGCCACCGTCTCGGGGCCGTCCCGGCCGGGCATCATCACGTCCAGCAGCACGACGTCGGGGTGCTCACGTTCCGCGAGCTCCTGGGCCTGGTGACCGTTGCCCGCGGTCAGCACGGCCCAGCCGCCGACGACCTCGAGTGCGACGGTGGCGAGCTCCCGGATCACGTCGTCGTCGTCGACCACCAGCACCTTCCGCGTCTGCCCGCCGATCACCAGTCCGCCCGTCCGAGGGGTGCGTTCGTGGTCGACATCGTACGGGTCGCCCGGTGATAGCGTTCGCGGCATGTCTGGGGGCGCCCGAGGGGACGCGGCAGCCCCCGCCCGCCGACAACCCGTCCGCCACCTCCTCATCGCCCTGCTGGTGCTGCTCGCGGTCGGCGCCGTGCTGGCGAGCGGTCTGCCCCCCGAGCTCCGTCGCACGGTCAGCGGGGTGGCCGTGGTGGCGGCCAGTCTGACCGTCGCCGCGGCATGCCGGTACCGGTACCGCCGCAGCACAGGGCGACGCCAGCTCGCCTGGATGCTGTTCACCCTCGCCGCCGCCTGTGCCGCGCTCGGCAACGCCTGGGTCGGCCGGCGTCGGGTGGTACGCCGTCGACCGCGTGGTGGCCCCCGGTGACGTCGCTCTGGTGCTGGCCCTGCTGCTCGCCATCGCCGGGCTGGTCGCCTACCCCGTGACGCCCGGCGGCGCCCGTGGCCTGGCCCGGATGGTGCTCGACGGCCTGGTGCTCGGCGGGTCGCTGCTGGTGATCGCCAACGACACCGTGATGCCCCTGATCCTGGGGGCCGCGGACACCAGCCTGTTCCGTCAGCTCGCGCCGGCCGTCGCCCCGGTCTTCGAGCTGGTGCTGGCCACCGTGACGGTCCTGATGCTGCTGCGCGCTCCACGCGCCGACCGGCTGCCGCTGGCCCTGGCGGGTACCGGGTTCGGCCTGCTGGCGGTGGCCGACGTGATCTCGGGCGCCTACCGCGCCGAGCACGGCGTCCTGCCGGGCGGGACCCTCGTCGACCTCGGCTGGATCGCCGGCTTCACGCTGATCGCGATCGGGGTCCGCTGGAGCAGGAGCCCCGGGTCGGAGCTGCCACGCAACCAGTCGGGCCTGACCAGCACGGTGGTGATGTTCGGGCTGTTCCTCGCCGCGATGGTGCTGCACCTCACTCGCGGTGGCGCCACCCTGGCCGGCGGGTCCAGCCTGCTGCTCGTCGCCGTGCTGCTCTCGGTCGCTGTCCGGCAGGCTCTGGTCATCCGGGACAACGACGGTCTCCGCCGCGACCTGGAGCGACGGGTACGGGAGCGGAGCACCGAGCTGGCCGAGGTGACCCAGCGCACCGACCTGCTGGTCGACTCGGTGGGCGACGGGGTGTACGGCGTCGACGACCGTGGCCTGGTGACCTTCGTCAACCCGGCCGCCGCACTGGCCCTCGGCTACCGGCCGCGCGAGCTCCTGGGCCGGGAGGCGCACAGCCTGTTCCACGACCACGCTGGCCTGGATCCGCAGAGCTCGGCGGAGGGGTGCTACGTCAGCCGGGTCCTGCGGACGGGTGGGCCGGTCTCCGCCGCCGAGGACGTCTACCTGGCCCGGGACGGTCGCCGGCTGCCGGTGGAGGTGACCGCCAGCCCGCTGGCCCGGGACATCCGGGCCCGCGGTGCGGTGGTGGTCTTCCGGGACGTGACGCAGCGTCGAGAGGTGGACCGGCTCAAGAACGAGTTCGTGTCCATGGTCAGCCACGAGCTGAAGACCCCGCTGACCGCCATCCGCGGCTCGCTCGGACTGCTCGCCGGTGGGGCGCTCGGGGAGCTGCCCTCGGCGGCCACCCGGATGGTCGAGATCGCCATGGACAGCTCGGAACGGCTGACCCGGATGATCAACCAGATCCTCGACCTCGAGCGGATCGAGTCCGGCACCCTCCCGATCGAGCTGGGCGAGCACGACGCCGACAAGCTGGTGCGGACGGCGGCCGCTGAGCTCGGGGTGCTCGCCGAGCAGGCGGGGGTGCGGATCGTCGTCGGCCGCACCGACGGGGTGGTGCTGGCTGACGTCGACCAGGTCGAGCGCACCCTGGTGAACCTGATCGGCAACGCGGTGAAGTTCTCCCCCGGCGGGCAGCAGGTCGTGGTCGAGGCGGTGGCCCGCGAGCAGCAGGTCGAGTTCTCGGTCGCCGACTCCGGGCGGGGGATCCCGGAGGACCACCTGGAGGCGATCTTCACCCGGTTCCACCAGGTCGACTCCTCCGACGCCCGGGACAAGGGCGGCACCGGGCTGGGGCTGGCCATCAGCCGGAGCATGGTCGAGCGGCTCGGTGGCCGGCTGTGGGCGGCGAACCGGCCCGAGGGCGGGGCGCTGTTCCGCTTCACCCTGCCGCGGGTCCACGACCAGCAGCCCCCGGTGGCCCGCGACGGGGTACGGCCACCCACCCGGACCGTTGATCGGCCCCCCGTACGGCCTCGGCCGTCGGGGGCCGTCGGGTCGGCTGAGGGCAGGCCGGGCCGCTGATCGGAGCGCGGGAGTGGGCCGCCGGAGGCTGCCGCACCCGGGTTGTCCGGTCCGAATCTCGCACCGGACACCGGTCCTGGGTGACGCGTCGGCAACCGACGCTGGGTACGGTAGGGCCCATGCCCACGGGTACCCAGCGCGTCGCAGTCGTGATCGAGGACGATCCCGACATCCGGCACCTGCTCGAGGCGATCCTCGGCCAGGCGGGCTTCACCTGCTACGCCGCCGACTCCGGGCCGGGTGGCCTGGAGGCCATCCGCACCTACGACCCCATCCTGACGACGCTGGACGTGAGCCTGCCCGGCATCGACGGGTTCGAGGTGGCGCGCCGGATCCGCAGCTTCAGCCGGACGTACATCATCATGCTGTCGGCGCGCGACGAGGAGATCGACACGTTGATGGGCCTCGACGCCGGGGCCGACGACTACCTCACCAAACCGTTCCGGCCGCGCGAGCTGCGCGCGCGGATCGAGGCGATGCTGCGCCGTTACCACCGGCACGACCCGGCCGGGTCACCGGCGACCCCGGTCACCCGCCCCGGGGGCGGGCGCGCGGTGACCGTCTCCGCCGGCGGCGGCCCTCGACCCGATCCGGGCACCTCCGACGCCGAGCCGGGGGCGGCGGCAGCCCCGACGGCCGCGGGACCCGCGCCGCCTCCAGCTGCGGAGCCGAGCGGCGGCCCGGACCCGGCCGAGGACACCGCCGGATGGCTCAGTCACAACGGGTTGCGGATCAACGCCGAGATGTGGCGCTGTGAGCTCGACGGCGTGCCGCTGGTGCTGACCCGCAGCGAGTTCGACCTGCTGCTGGCGCTGATGTCCAGCCGGCGCCGGGTGGTGACCAAGGACGCGCTCGCCCTGGAGCTGCGGGGGGACTACGTCAACAGCAGCTACGTCAGCGACGCGGACCGACGGGCCGTCGAGGTGCACGTGGCCAACCTGCGTCGCAAGCTGAGCGACCCGGTCAGCTCGCCGCGCTACGTCGAGACCGTCCGCGGCGTCGGCTACCGGCTCGCCGAGGCCCGCTGACTCAGTTCGGCAGGCGGCGCCCGGCGTTGGTCCATCTCCAGCTGGCTGAGGCGGCCAGCGGCCGGCAGTCACCGGCGTTCAGCGGGTCTGCGCGGCGGCCCCATCACGGTCGAGGTCTGCCCACCGCGGGTCACCGCTGACGCCGGTGGAAGTCAGGCCGCGGCTCGCCGACCGCGGACGCGTTCGGCCTCGGACTCGATCACGGCGATCAGCGCCTCCTGCTGAGGAGTCGAGGCGGTGCCCAGCGCGTGCCGCAGCTCGTGCAGATGACGGACGAGCTCCCGCTCCCCGATCATCCCGCTGGTCGACTCCAGGGAGAGCAGCGCCACCCGGGCGTCGTCCACCTCGCCGGACCGGATGCTGGCCCGGATCGCGTCCAGGCGACCATCGAGCAGGTCCAGGTACTCGCGCAGGAACCGCGCCATCATCTCGCCGTCGCTGTCGGCGTCATGCGACCCCGGCACAGGGCTCGAGGTGGTCACGTAGGCGGCTGTCGGGGAGGTGGCCGATCCCCCATCGGCCACCTCCCCGCCCACCGTGCCGGTCAGCCCGCCCGCTTCTTGCTGGCGGTCACGACCGACAGATCCTGGGTCGCCGACACCGTCCCCTCGGGCGGTCGGCGTGCCTTGTCCGTGTGCTGCGTGCTGGCGGTGGATCCCGGCGGTCCGGGCCGAGTCGGGCTGCCCCCCAGAGAACCCGACCGGCCCGGGGACCGGGAGTGTGGCCTCTTCCCCCGAGAGACCACACCCCGTCATGGCGCCGGCTGTCCCGGTCACGCTCGGCCGACCGTCGATCCCCATCGACGCCCCCCTCGGCCATCCCGCGACACCGAACCCGGCTTCCCCTATCCGGGTCACCGGACCGACACCTGGGTAGAACACGAACATCCCCCTGACTGCGGCGAACCACCCCCGTGGCCCGCGTCGCGGTCGACCCCCGTCGACGTCGATGGGACAACCATGCCGGGGTGACCTCAACCGTCTCTGCGGGCAGCGCAAGGCCTGGCTCAAGATTGGCTCAAGATTCGCCTCGGGCTCGAGTGCGACAGACTGCAGTCATGCGCGTCGCGGTGATCGGAGCCAGTGGGCACATCGGGAGCTTCCTGGTTCCGCGGCTGGTCCGCGCCGGACACGAGGTGGTCGCGATCAGCCGGGGCCATCGGAAGCCGTACGGGCACGACGAGGCCTGGGACGGAGTCGAGCGGGTCGCGATCGACCGGGCGGCGGCCGACGCCGAGGGCACCTTCGGCACGCGGATGGTCGAGCTGGGCGCCGACGTGGTGGTGGACCTGATCTGCTTCACCGAGGACTCCGCCCGGCACCTGGTCGATGCACTGCGCGGTCGCGTCGACCTGCTGCTGCACTGCGGGTCGATCTGGATGCACGGCCCAAGCCTGAAGGTCCCGCTGACGGAGGAGTCGGTGACCGAGCCGTTCGGGGCGTACGGGCTGGGCAAGGCCGCCATCGCCCGGCTGCTGCGGGAGGAGACTCGGTCGAGCGGTCTGCGCACCGCATCCCTGCATCCCGGTCACATCAGCGGGCCCGGCTGGCCGCCGATCAACCCGCTCGGCAACCTGGACCCCGACGTGTGGGCCCGGCTGGCCACCGGCGCCGAGGTGCTGGTGCCGGGGATAGGCGCCGAGCTGCTGCACCACGTGCACGCCGACGACGTCGCCCAGGGCTTCGCCCTGGCGGTGGAGCAGCCCGACGTTGTCGCGGGCCGGATGTTCCACGTCACCGCCGACTCCGCCCTCACCGTGCGCGGCTTCGCCGGCCTGGCCGCCAGCTGGTTCGGTCGGCAGCCGCAGCTCCGCAGCGTGTCCTGGCCGGAGTACCGGGCCGCCACCAGCGCGGAGTACGCCGACCAGAGCTGGCAGCACCTGTCCCGCAGCCAGTACGCCACCCCCGCCCTGGCCCGCGACCTGCTCGGCTACCGGCCCCGCTACGAGCCGGAGGCGGCCGCCCGCGAAGCGGTGGACTGGCAGGTGGCCAACGGGCTTCTCGAGCTGACCCCGCCATCCGGGCTGTGAGCGGGGGCCGGTAGCCCCGGCGTCGGCCGCGTCGTCCTTGTCCCACGGTCGCTGTGCGTTGTTCGTCTGGTACGAAGACTCGCTGGCCACAGGTGGTTAGGCGGCAGCGATGGAGAGCTTGTAGCCGAGGGCGGCGAGGTGTTTGAGCGGCGCGTCGTTTGGCTCGCTCGGGGTGTGGTCGGTGGTAGGACGTGCTCCCCGGGGACTGGGGCGGTCCCCTGTCGACAGCGGGGCCGGCCTGTCCGCCGGGGACCCTGGTGACCGCGCTGGACGGCCGGTGGGTGCTCGGCGACGAGGACCGGACCGACCTGCTCGCCGACCACGAGCCGGCCGACCGGGGGAGCGTGACCCGGACCTCGGCCGACGGCGTGGAGCAGCCGACCGTGACGCTCCGAGCGAACCCCCGCAGCCTGACTGAGGGGAGGCTAACTTTGCTGGAATCGTTCCAATCACTGGGACTACGGTGGGAAGCGACCCCGACCGAAGGACCTGCGATGACCGACACCCTGAACACCTCGACCGACCACACCTCGCACCCGGCGTTCCAGGCGTCCCAGCAGCTGGCCGACCACCTGCAACAGCTGCACGTGGACCTGATCGACCTGCACCTGCAGGGCAAGCAGGCGCACTGGAACGTGGTCGGCAAGAACTTCCGCGACCTGCACCTGCAGCTCGACGAGGTCGTCGAGGCGGCCCGGGAGTTCTCCGACACTGTCGCCGAGCGGATGCGGGCGGTCTACGTCACCCCCGACGGGCGGGCGGCCACCATCGCGGCCCGCACCAGCCTGGCGCCCTTCCCAGCCGATGAGGTCGACACCGGCGAGACGGTGGACCTGATCACCGCCGCGCTGTACGCGGTGGCCGGCACCGCGCGCCGGATCCACGACGACGTCGACGCCGAGGACCCGACCACGGCCGACCTGCTGCACAGCATCCTGGAGCGGGTCGAGCAGCTCGCCTGGATGATCGACTCCGAGAACCGGATCGCCAACCGCAGCATCCCGCGACCGATCCACGAGTGAGCTCGCCGCCCCGCCCGACGGCGCGCCCGCCCCGAACGTCCAGCCGACCCTGGCTGCGGCGAAGCGCCGATGTCTGGTCCCGGGCGGCGCCCGTAGGCTGACGCGCATGCTGCTGCCGTACGGAGACGACCGGCCCACCGTCGACCGCGAGGCCTGGGTCGCGCGCAACGCCACGGTGATCGGCCGGGCGCGGATCGCCGCCCGGGCCAGCGTGTTCTACGGCGCCGTCGTCCGGGCCGACATGGACCTCGTCGAGCTCGGGGCGGCCAGCAACCTGCAGGACAACGTGGTGGTGCACACCGACTTCGGCTTCCCAACCCGGATCGGGTCCGGGGTCAGCGTGGGGCACGGTGCGGTCGTGCACGGCTGCACCGTCGAGGACGACGTGCTGATCGGCATGCACGCCACCGTGCTCAACGGGGCCGTCGTCGGCACCGGGTCGCTGGTCGCCGCCGGCACGGTCATCCTGGAGGGCACCGTGATCCCGGCCCGGTCGCTGGTCGCCGGGGTCCCGGGCCGGGTGCGGCGCACCCTGGACGACGCCGAGTTCGAGCGGGTGCGACGCAACGCCGAGATCTACGTGGAGCTGGCCGCCCAGCACCGGGCGCTCGGCGCCGACTGAGACGTCGGTGGCAGGGTGGGTGGCATGGAGTTCACTCATCTCGGCCGCACCGGCCTGACCGTCTCCCGTCTCTGCCTGGGCACCATGAACTTCGGACCCCAGACCGAGGAGGCCGACGCCCACCGCATCATGGACACCGCCCACGAGTACGGCATCAACTTCTTCGACACCGCCAACGCCTACGGCGGCGCGGAGCACAAGGGGCACACCGAGGAGATCATCGGCCGCTGGTTCAACCGCGGCGGCGGTCGGCGGGACCGCACCGTGCTGGCGACCAAGCTGTACGGGGACATGGGACCGTGGCCCAACGAGGGCAAGCTGTCGGCGCTGAACATCCGGCGCGCCCTGGACGCCAGCCTCCGGCGGCTGCAGACCGACTATGTCGACCTGTACCAGTTCCACCACATCGACCGCGCCACGCCGTGGGAGGAGATCTGGCAGGCCATGGAGGTGGCGGTGAGCCAGGGCAAGGTGCTGTACGCCGGCAGCAGCAACTTCGGGGGCTGGCACATCGCCCAGGCCCAGGAGGCGGCCGCCCGCCGCAACTTCGTCGGGCTGGCCAGTGAGCAGTCGCTGTACAACCTGATGGCGCGCACGGTGGAGCTCGAGGTCATCCCCGCCGCCGAGCACTACGGGCTGGGCATCATTCCGTGGTCCCCGCTGCAGGGTGGACTCCTCGGCGGGGTCATCCGGAAGCAGAACGAGGGCGTACGCCGGCTGGAGGGCCGGGCCGCGGAGACGCTGGCCGAGCACCGGCAGCAGATCGAGGCGTACGAAAGCCTGGCCGCGGAGCTCGGCCACGAGCCGGGCGACCTGGCGCTGGCCTGGCTGCTGCACCAGCCGGCGGTCACCGCACCGATCATCGGCCCCCGGATCGACGCCCAGCTCGATGGAGCCGTGCGGGCGGTCGACGTGAAGCTGGCCCAGGAGACCCTCGACACCCTGGACACGATCTTCCCCGGCCACCGGACCGCCCCCGAGGACTACGCGTGGTGAGCCGGCGCCGAGGCGGCTGAGCGGGACAGCCCGCAGCCGGCGGGTCGGACACGCCGGGTGCCCTGACGCACCCGACGGACCGACCCGCCGGCTCCGTACCAATGTCAAGGCCCGTCGCCGATGGCGACGGGCCCCGACTTCCCCCGAACCCGCGGCGAACCGCGGTTGTGTCCGTAGCAGTACCGCGCCCAGTGATCATGAGGAGCGTGAGTGGATCCTCATCACCACTGAGGGCGATACTCCGGGCCGCCTCCGACGACTCTCTCCCCCTCTGAGAGACACCGGAGTGTGCAGGTCAGCGACCCGTTCGTGCCCCGGTCCGCGACCTGCTCTCTGACCGGTATGGACAGAAGTTATTCGTCGCCCGGCTCCGGTGTCGAGCACTTTCGTTGAACTGTCATCCATCGGCTATGTCCAAAAAGGGACACTCACGTCCTGATCCGGACATGGGCTGCGACAACGTCGTCGACCTCGGCTCCACCGGTGGGCTGTCAGGCCCCGCGCCGCCGGGCCACCGCCCCCGGCGGTGCGGGCTCCGGGGCGGCCGGCAGGCTCAGGATCTCGCGGATGTCGGCCTCGCCGAGACCGGCGGAATCCAGGGCGTCACCGCCCAGCACGGCCTCGAACAACCGCGACTTGCGGGCCTTCAGGTCCATCACCTTCTGCTCGATGGTGTCCCGGGCGACCAGCCGGTAGACGTGCACCGTCTTGTCCTGCCCGATCCGGTGGGCCCGGTCCACGGCCTGCGTCTCGGCCGCCGGGTTCCACCACGGGTCGAGCACGAAGCAGTACCCGGCCTCGGTCAGGTTGAGCCCGAACCCGCCGGCCTTCAGACTGACCAGGAACACCCGCGCCTCCCCCCGGCGGAACCGGTCGACGACCTCCCCCCGGCGGCGGGTCCGCCCGTCCAGCCGGGCCAGCGGGATGCCGGCCCCGGCCAGCCGCACCTGGACGCGGTCCAGGAAGCCGGTGAACTGGCTGAACACCAACGCCTGATGGCCCTCGCCCACGACCTCCTCGAGCATCTCCAGCAGCACCTCGACCTTGCTGGCTGGCGCGCCCTCGTACTGCGGGTCGACCAGGGCCGGGTCGAGGCTGAGCTGTCGCAGCAGGGTCAGGGACCGCAGGATCGTGAACCGGTTGCCCTCCAGGTCGTCGATCAGCCCGAGGACCTTCTGCCGCTCTCGCTGCAGGTACGTCTGGTAGATCCGCTGGTGCCGCGGCTGCAGGACCACGTCCACCACCTGCTCCTGCTTGGGGGGCAGCTCGGTGGCCACCGCCTCCTTGGTCCTGCGCAACATCAGGGGACGGACCCGCCGCCGCAGCTGGCCCAGCCGCTCCGCGTCGTGGTCGCGCTCGATCGGGCGGCGGTAGTACTCCGAAAACCGCTCCGGGTCCGGGAACAGGCCCGGTGCGGTGATCGAGAACAGCGCCCACAGGTCCATCAGGCTGTTCTCCAGCGGCGTGCCGGTGATGGCCAGGCTGAACGGCGCGGCGACCCGACGGGCCGCGGCGTAGGTCCGGGCCCGGTGGTTCTTGACGAACTGCGCCTCGTCCAGCACCAGGCCCGACCAGTCGAGCCCGGCGTACGCGTCGGCGTCCAGCCGCAGCAGGGCGTAGGAGGTGACGACCAGGTCGGCGCGGGCGACCGTCTCGGCCAGCGGGCGGCGGTCCCGGGCCTGGGAGGCCGCCACGGTGACCACCGACAGGTCGGGCACGAACCGCGACGCCTCGACCGCCCAGTTGGGCACCACACTGGTGGGTGCCACCACCAGGAAGGGCGCGCCGCCCGGCCGCACCGCCCGGGCGTGCGCCACCAGCGCCAGGGTCTGCAGCGTCTTGCCCAACCCCATGTCGTCGGCCAGGATCCCGCCCAGGTCGGCCGCCCACAGCCGGGCCAGCCAGCCGAACCCGTCGACCTGGTACGGGCGGAGCTCGGCCCGCACGCCCGCGGGCACCGCCGGCCCCGCCGCTCCCGAGCCGTCGGCGGACGCAGCGAGGGGGGCCAACGCCTCGACGGCCCTGATCCACCGTTCAGCCTGCTGGCCCACCACCCCCAGCTGCACCAGCTCCTCCCACAGCGCGGACTGCACCCGGTTGATCTGCAGCGACCCTCCCCCGTCGTCGCCGAGCAGCCGCGCCTCCTCGATCAGCCCGCGCAGCACCTCCAGCTCGGGCCGGTCCAGCGGCAGGTAGACCCCGGTGTCCAGGACGAGGAACTCCTCCCCCCGGCTGACGGCCACGAACAGGTCCTCGAAGGGCACCGGCTCGCCTTCGACCCGGACGGTCACGTGCAGGTCGAACCAGTCCGCGGACGGGGTGGGCGCGGTCGCCAGCTCCACCTCCAGCGCGGCATCGCTGCGCCGGTACTCCACCCGCTCGCCGAGCTCGGTCAGCACGACCCCGGCCGCGCGCAGCCCGGGTAGCACCTGCTCGACGAAGACGGCCGCCTCCATCCCGGCCAGCAGGACGTGCCCGACCGGCCCGTCGGCCGTACCGAGCTGCGGCAGCCGTTCGTCCGGGATCGGCAGGGCCGCCAGCAGCCGGCGCTCGGCCACCGGGTCCCGGAACGGGGTCGGCTCCGGCGGGTCGCCGAGATCGAAGTGCCGCCGACCCCCGGCGGTGTCGTAGCCGAACGCCCAGTCCATCCGCACGCGGTGCTCGGGCCGGTAGCTGACGGTCAGCTCCAGGTCCGGCTCGGCCGCCGGTGGCACCGCGAACGAGCTGTCGGTGCTGACCAGAACCGCCCGGCGGCGCAGGGCCGGCACGAAGTCGCTGACGAAGCGGTCGCGGTCCGCGGCGGGCACGAGCACCGTGGCCGGGTCGTCCAGCAGGCGTCTCAGCTCACGGCTGACCGGCTCCGCCAGTCGGGCGAGCATGAGCCGGTTGCGGTGCAGGTAGATCCCGTGGGCGGGGTCGCCCAGCAGCCCCCAGGTGCCGGCCGCCAGTGGCTCGCCGTCCAGCAGCACCCGCGGCACCACGGACAGGGTGCCGTCCACCAGCTGCCGGGTGTCGAGCACCAGCCGGGCCGGCCGGGTCGCGACCAGGTCCGCGACGGTCCGCCCGTCCACGACCAGCTCCAGTCCGGCCCGGGCGGCCTCCCCGAGCAGCGACCACCAGCCGGCCGACACCTCCCCGAGGCCCAGCCACGGGGTGCGCGGCAGGCTGAACCGAGCCGCCGCGCCGGCCGCCGAGCGCAGCTGCAGGAGCAGGTCGCGGTGCTCGGGCCGGTAGTCGCGGGAGGCGAAGTCCAGCTCGTCCCAGGACACCCCGCTGCGCAGCCATTTGCCGGTGCCGGAACGGCGCACCGGACGCATCCGCAGCTGGGTGCGGCTGCGGTGCACACCGTACGTCGGGACGGTCTCCACCGCGAGCTCGAGCCCCAGCTCGGCGGGCCGCGCCGAGACGGCCGGCGCGGGCGCATCGATGAGCCGTCCGAGCGCCACCTCCCAGGGCGACCGGTCCGGCACCGCGGTCTGCGCCAGCAGGCCGCGGGCCACCACCAGCAGCGCGGCGGCGTGCTTGCAGTCCATCGCCACCGGGCAGGTGCAGCGCCCTTGGTGGCCGGTCCAACCGCTGTCGGACCCGACCAGCTGCACCGAGGTGGCGTACCCGTCGCGGTAGCCGCCCTGCACCCGGCCGGACACGACCAGGGTCTGGGGGTCGAGCTCGACGTCGGTGACCTTGCCGTTGCGGGCGTACACCATCCCGCGGGCGAACGCCTCGTGGCCGACCATGGTGATGATCGCCGCGTTGCCGAGCAGGGTGGAGAGGTCCGTCGAGAGGTCCATCGCCCGCCCATGTTAGGCCGCGGTGCCGACGGCGCCGCCGATCGAAAGGGCCCCGGGCGGAGGGTCAGGCTTGGTCAGGAGCCGGCGAGGTCCGCCACGGTCGCGGCGGCCCCCCGCTGGTGCAGCGAGTCCAGCGCCCAGGTGTAGGCCTCCACGAAGCGCGGGTCGTCGGCGATGGTGCCGAACAGGTCGGCGTCCCGGACAAAGGCCAGCGGGTCGTCCTGCTGGGCCTTGGCCGCCGCCGTCCGCTGCTCGGCCAGCTGGTCGACCACCGTGATCGGCGCGCCGTGCTCGTCGACGCCCTCGGCGTAGCGGGCCCAGCTGGCCACGATCGCTGCCGAGATCCGGACCGACCTGCCGGCCCGGAGGTTCTCGCTGATCACCGGGACCAGCCACTTGGGGATCCGGTCCGACGACTCGGCTGCCAGCCGCGCGACGGTGTCCTTCACCTCGGTGTTGGAGAACCGTTCGATCAGGGTCGCGCAGTACTCGTCGAGGTCGATGCCGGGCACCGGCTTCAGGGTCGGGATGGCCTCGGAGTGCATGTAGTTCAGCAGGTAGCGGGCGAAGGTCGGGTCGCTGGCCGCCTCGTCGGCATAGGTGTAGCCCATCAGGTGGCCGAAGTAGGCGATCCCCTGGTGGCCGGCGTTCAGCAGCCGGAGCTTCATCAGCTCATAGGGCTCGACGTCGGCGACCATCTGCACCCCGGCGGCCTCGAACGGCGGCCGGCCGGCCACGAAGCGGTCCTCCAGCACCCACTGGAAGAACGGCTCGGCGACCACCGGCCAGCCGTCCTCGATGCCGAACTGCTCGGCGATCTCGGCCCGGTCCGCGTCGGTCGTCACCGGCGTGATCCGGTCCACCATGGCGTTGGGGAAGGCGACATGCTCATCGACCCACGCACCCAGCTCGGCGTCGCGCGCGCGGGCGAACGCGGTGAACGCCCGGTGGGCCACCTCGCCGTTGCCCTGGATGTTGTCGCAGGACATCACGGTGAAGGGGCCGAGGTCGCGTTCGCGCCGCCGGCGCAGGGCCTCGATGACCAGCCCGAAGGTGGTCTGCGGCTGCGCGCCCGGCTGCAGGTCGGCGGCGACGGCGGGCGTACCGAGCTGGAACTCCCCGGTCACCGGCGAGAAGTTGTACCCGCCCTCGGTGACGGTCAGCGACACGATCCGGGTGACCGGGTCGGCCAGCCGCTCGATCACCGCCTCGACGTCGTCCGGGGCGTACAGGTAGTCCACGATGGCGCCGATCACCCGGGCGGTCCGGCTCCCGTCCGGCGCCTTCTCGACCAGGGTGTACAGCCGGTCCTGGGCGTCCAGCACCTGCTGCATCCGGCGGTCGCCCGGCATCAGGCCGACCCCGCAGATGCCCCACTCGTCGGCCAGTCCGTCGGTCAGCAGCTTGTCGATCACCAGCGCCTGGTGAGCCCGGTGGAAGCCGCCGACACCGAAATGCACGATGCCGGTCGTGATCGCCGATCGGTCGTAGCCCGGGACGTGGACGTCGCTGCTGGCGGTGGCGAGAAGTCGGGGACCGTTCATGGTCGCAACCTAGCGCAGCCGGGCCCCCCCACGGCTCCGGGTGCAGGGTGCCCACCCTCCCCGCGCAGGCGGCCGGACCCGTGGCATCGTGGGTCCCGCGACGGCGGGTCGCACCACTCCACCCGCGGCCCCGCGGGACTCACCCCACATCCACAGGAGGATCGATGAGTGACTCAACCACAGGCCCCAGCGATGGCGTCGAGGACCTGGAGGGTCCGGCCGACGGTGGTGCCGACGCGGTTCCCGGCATCCAGGACGGTGGCGCGGACGGCGGTGCCGACAGCGGGGCCGAGGGCCCGGCCGACGGCGGCGCCGAGGGCGTGCCCGGCGTCTCGGACGGCGGTGCCGACGGTGGCGCGGACGGCGGTGCCGACAGCGGGGCCGAGGGCCCGGCCGACGGCGGAGCCGAGGGCGTGCCCGGCGTCCACGACGGCGGTGCCGACGGTGGTGCGGACCAGAGCGTCTGAGCGATGGGTCTGACCTCCACGGAGGAGCAGCAGGGCGGGGGGCTCGGCGCGCAGCCGGGCCCCCCGGCGCTGCGTCGGCTGATCTCCTGCTCGCCCGAGGAGTTCGGGGACCGGTACTGGGGTCGGGAGGCGCTGCTCAGCCGGGCCGCTGACCTGCCGCAGCCGTTCGGTGACCTGCTCGACGAGACGGTCGTCGACAGCCTGGTCTCCGAACGCGGGTTGCGGACCCCGTTCCTGCGCGTCGCGCGGGACGGGACCACGCTGGCCGACAAGGCTTTCACCGCCCCCGGCGGGGTCGGCGCCTCGATCGGCGACCAGGTCAGCGACGACAAGCTGGTCGGGCTGTTCGCCGGCGGTGCGACGATGGTGCTGCAGGCACTGCACCGGGTGTGGCCGCCGATCATCGACTTCTGCCAGCAGCTCGCCGAGGACCTCGGCCACCCGGTCCAGGCGAACGCCTACGTCACCCCGCCGCAGAACCAGGGTTTCAGCAACCACTACGACGTGCACGACGTGTTCGTGCTGCAGGTCGCCGGGGAGAAGGAGTGGACCATCCACACCCCGGTCCACCCGGCCCCGCTGCGGGACCAGCCGTGGACCGACCGTCGCGCGGCGGTCGAGCAGCGGGCCACCGAGGCCCCGGTGATCTCGGCGACGCTGCACCCCGGCGACTGCCTGTACCTGCCGCGGGGGTTCCTGCACGCCGCCCGCGCCCGGGGCGGCGTCAGCAGCCACCTCACCCTCGGCGTGCACACCTGGACCCGGTACGCGCTGGCCGAGCGGCTGCTGCAGGCCACGCTGGCCGCAGCCGCGACCGAGGAGTCGGTGCGAAGCTCGCTGCCGCTGGGAGTCAGCTTCACCGACCCCACGGCCCTGGCGGCCGACCTGGAGGCCGTCCGCGGGGCGCTGCAGGCGGCGCTGGCCACCCTCGACGCCGGGCAACTGTCCGCGGGGTTGCTGCGGGCATGGCGCGACACCCAGCGCGCCGCCCCGGTCGGTCCGCTGCGGCAGCTGCGGGCGGCGGAGACGCTGACCGGTGACGCCACGGTGCAGCTCCGGCCGCATCTGGCCGCCACCGTGCACCGGCCGGCGGGCCAACCACCGCTGGTACGCAGCCGGGCCGGGGAGCTGACCCTGAGCGAGACCGAGCTGCCAGGGGTGGAGGCGCTGCTCGCCCAAGGGTCGCTCGACGCGGAGAAGCTCGGCCTGGACCTGGCCCGCCGGATGATCCTGGCGGGGCTGGCCGTCACGGCGTGAGCACCGAGTCCTCGTTCCGCTGCACTGATGCCGCCCGGGACCGCCGGGACTCCCTGCTGGGCACGGCACCCCAGACGGCCCGCTGGCTGCTCGTGGAGCACCCGGGCCCATGGCGGGTCGACGCGCTGGCCGGCTCCGGGCTGCCGGTCGACGTCCTGGGGGGTCTGCACGCGGCGGCCCGCCGGGCGCGGGGCCGGGTGCTGCTCATCCGACGACCGGGCCGCCAGCGCCGCAACCGGCGGGCCTGGGCCTGGGCCGTCAGCAGCGTCGGCGGCGCCACCCGCTGGGGCACCTGGGAGCACCCCCACGACCTGGCCACCGCGGCCGACCTGCTCGGCGGACCGGAGCCAGTCGAGGGCAGCCGCGACCCGGTGCTGCTGGTGTGCACGCACGGCGTCCACGACATCTGCTGCGCACTCCGCGGCCGTCCGGTGGCGCATGCCCTGGAGCAGCAGTGGCCGGAGGCGACCTGGGAGTGCAGCCACCTGGGCGGGGACCGGTTCGCGGGCAACGTCGTCGTGCTGCCCGACGGGACCTACTACGGCAACCTGGACCCGGCTACGGCGACGGCCGTCGTCCGCGACCACCTCGCCGGACGGGTGGATGCCGCACACCTCCGCGGGATGGCCCGGTTCCCGCCGGTGGCGCAGGTCGCGATCGGCGCGGTTCACGGTCAATCCGGACCGTACGCCGCGGCGGCGGTGGAGGTCGGCGCGCTGCGGCAGCTCCGCGCCGACAGCTGGCTGGTCGAGGTGCGCGTGCCGGGCGGCGGGCGCCACCAGGTGGAGGTGGTGACCACCCCACGGCCCGCGGCGCAGCTCACCTGTCGAGCCGAGCGATCGACCTCAGCACTCGGCTACACCGCCACCGTGCGCTGAGTCCGGCCGCCGTTACCCCGCGGCCGGGGGCCGGAGGATGCTCCGGCCCGCTGGTGCGCCGGACCGGCGCCGGTCGTCCGGGGCAGGCCGTCGCGGCCCGGTCTGACCGCCGAACCCGGACCGCCCGACGGGTCGTCGCCCCGCCAAACGGTGCGCCGGCCCCGGCGTACAGGAGCCAGGACAGCCCACCGGGGCTGCCACGAACGAGGGAATTCGACCTGCCAGTCCTTCGGTTCGGGTAGCCGGAACGGTGCTCAGCACCGGACTCGCCGGTGGTCTGCTCAGCGCGCCGCCGGTGCAGGCGGCGTCGGCCCGGGCTCCTACACTCAAGAGCCCGCGCTCCCCGGTGCCTCGGACGGCAGAGCCGCACCGCACCGCGGGCAGGTCGACCCCAGCTGCTCGCTGAGTCCGCCGCAGGCAGGGCACACCCGGTCCAGCCAGCACACTGAGTCCCCGCCCTCCGGCTCAGCCGGCCCGGTCGGCGGGTGCTGCAGCCGGGGCGGATCGACCGTATCCGGGTCGGGCACGGCCTCGGCCAACCCGGCCAGCACCCGGTCGGACCAGGCCACCAGCCCGGCGATGTCGATCCGGTACGGCGGCCGCTCGGCGTACCCGCTGATCCGCCGCCGCCCGCGCTCCAGCAGCGTGACCGCCCCCCGCGGGTTGCCCCGGTACAGGTGGGTCAGACCGACCGCCAGCTGCGCGAGACCCTGCCACAGGTCGCGCTCGGCGGGCGCCGCCTGCTTCCAGGTGCCCTCCAGGACCTCGTGGGCGTGGAAGGGCAGTCCCTCGTCGAGCAGCCGCTGCGCCTCGCGGAGGGCCGGCCCGGGCGGCAGCACGAGGTCGTCGGGCACCCGCGGCACGCCGGCCGCCCCGTGCGGCAGCGGCCGGCCCAGCCCGTCCCGCGGTCGCGCGTTGCGGGCCCGACCCGCGGGGTCGCGGTCCCTGGCCATGACTCGTTCCTACTCCCGGTCCGCGACCACCGCGTACGCACCCCTGGTCCCGGCGCCGCGGGCCGGTGACCGGGAGCGTGCTCCGGGGGTCGTCAGAGCGTGGTCATCCCGCCGTCCACCCGGAAGATCGCCCCGGTGGCGTAGTTCGACTCGTCGCTGGCCAGATAGACCATGATGCCCTCCACGTCCGACGCCGTCCCGGGCCGGCCCAGCGGGATCCGCGACACGATCGCGGCTCGGTCCTCGGCGCTGCCCGAGATCGCGCTGACCAGCGGAGTCTCGGTGTAACCCGGCACCACCGTGTTCACCCGGATCCCCCGGGTCGCGTACGCGGCGGCCACGGCCCGGGCCAGTCCATGCGTGCCGGCCTTCGAGCTGCTGTACGCCGTGAAGTCCCGACCCTCGCCGTTCAGCCCGGTCGGTGACCCGGTGACGATGATCGAGCCCGGACGTCCGAGCATCGCGCGGACGGCGTGCTTGACGGTCAGGAACGTCCCGGTCAGGTTCACCGCGATGGTCCGCTGCCAGACCGCCAGCTCCAGGTCGGCGATCGGGGCGTCCTGCCCGAACAGCTGGACCCCGGCGTTGGCCACCACCACATCGGGGGAGAACCCGGCGTCGGCGGCCGCAGCGAATCCCGACCGGACGCTCTCCTCCTCGGCCACATCCAGCGTGACCGCCAAGGTCTGGGCGCCGTCCCCGGCGGCCTGCTCGGCGGCGGCGGTGTCCCGGTCGGTGAACACGACCCGTGCGCCCTCGCGGACGAAGCGGGCCGCGACCTGGCGTCCGATGCCTGACCCGGCCCCGGTGACCAGCGCCGTCTTGCCTGCCAGTCGCTCGCTCATCAGCGCTCGATCGTCTCCAGGTGGAGCATCTGCTTGAGCACGTGGTCGAGCTCGGCGTCGTCGAAGATCGACTTCCAGTCGTCCTTGATGATCTTCTCGCGGCCGTAGTCCATGGCGATCAGGCAGGCGTCGGAGAACGGGTTGTCGCCGCGCAGGCCGTTGGCCAGGGCGACCTGGATGTGACCCAGCAGCATGGCGCGCGCGGCCGGTTCGGGCACCCCCACCGTCCGTACAGTCTCCTGCAGGGCGTCGTTCAGCAGGTCGCCGACCATGCAGGCCACCACCTCGACCAGGGTGGGCTCGAGGTAGGCGAGCTGCTTCACCGTCACCCAGTGCACGTCGATGACCGGTGCGTACATCAGCCGGATGACCTCCTCGGCGACAGCGGTCTTGGCCGCGTCACCGGACTCCAACGCGGCGACGACGTTCTGCGGGGCCGCGATCCCACCGAAGGTGTCGTTCAGCTCGGCCTCGGTCCGGCGCTGCAGGAACACCGACGGGTGGCAGGGGTGCGCGACCGCGTACTCGATGTCGTCGCGCTGGAACAGCAGGTTGGCGTACGCCGCCGCCGGGTCGAGGGTCAGCACCACCGTCCCGGCCCGCAGCCGCGGGACCAGGTCGGCAGACACCGGGGCCAGCGCGATGTCGGGGACGGCGAGGATGACCACGTCGGCGTCGGCCACCGCGGTCGCGCTGTCGGTCACCTCCCGGCCGGCTGCAACGGTCCGCTGACGTCCGGCGTCGGAGTTCTCGGCGTAGCGGAGGTTGTGGGCACTGCGCTGCAGGTTGTCCGACACCCGCATCCCCATCTTTCCGCCGGCACCGATGACGGCGATGGTCAGGGATCCGTCGATGTGCTCGCTCATGCGCTCTTGCTCCTCAGGTAGGAAAGGTTGTGTTCGGTCCACCGGTCCTCGAGATCGATGGTGGTGGCACTGTCTCCCTGCCAGGGCAGCCAGTGCTCGATGATCTGGTTGATGCCTCGCTCGGCCGGTCGGACCACCTCGACCATGCTGTCGTAGTCCAACAGGCCCTCCCCCAGCGGGCAGCCGGCGAATGTGAACCCCACCCAGCCGTCGCGGCGGCTGAAGCAGAAGTCCTTGACGTGCAGGTTCTTCACGTACGGGGCGGTCCGGCGGACGGTATCAGCCGGCAGCTCCAGGGCGGCCACGCAGTTGCCGGGGTCCAGGCAGATGCCGAGAGCGGGCGACCCGACCCGCGTGACGATCTCCACGACCCTGTCCACCGGGACCTGCTCGTAGGTCTCCAGGGCCAGGCTGACCCCGGCGGCCGCGTAGTCGCCGACGACCTGCCGCAGCAACCCCACGGCCTCGTCGACGTCCGGCCGGTGGTCGGCGCTGTTGACCATCGACCGGACCAGGCTCACACCCAGTCGCTGGGCGATGGCCAGGTAGTGCCGGAGGTGCTGGGGGGCCACCCCTCGGGTGCCCAGCTCCAGCCGCACCCCCCGCTCGTCGGCGTGCCGGCGGAGGGCGTCGAGCTGGTCGGACGACCAGCCCTCGATCTCCGGGTAGTCGCAGACCTGGAACAGCCCGACGTCCCAGCCGGCGGTCTTGTCGATCATCTGCGCCAGGCTGAGCGGCTCGTCCGCCGTCGGCTGCCACTGCCAGAAGAGCGCGTAGGTGCTGACCCCGATCATGGCCCGGCCGCTCAGTGGATGACCGGCTCGGCGGCGGCCGGGGTCTCCACCCGGCTGCGGCGGCTGAGGACCACCATCAAGACCGCGGAGAGGAGCATGAAGCCTCCGACCACGAACATCGGCACCTTGTAGTCCCCGGTCAGGTCTTTCAGGAACCCGGTCAGGTACGGCGCGGTGAAGCCGGCGATGTTGCCCATCGTGTTGATCAACGCGATCCCTGCCGCCGCCGCGACACCGGTCAGGAACTGCGTCGGCACGGTCCAGAAGTTCGGCAGCGCGGAGAAGATCGCGCACGCCGTGACGGTGATGATGGCGATGGTCAGCACCGGCGAGCCGGCGAACAGGGCCAGCGGAATGCTGGCGGCACCCAGCAGCGCCGGGATGATGATGTGGGCAGGGCGCACCCCGTACCGGGTGGCGTGTCGGGTGACGAAGAACAAGGCGATCGCAGCCGGCAGGTACGGGATGGCCGTGATCAGACCCTTCTCGACGAACCCGAACTTCGTCCCGAACTGGGCCTCGAAGCCGCCGATGATCGTCGGCAGGAAGAAGGCCAGCGTGTACAGGCCGTAGATGAAGCCGAAGTAGATCAGCCCGAGCACCCAGACCCGGCCGTTGCTGAACGCCGAACGGATGCTGGGGTGCTCACCGTGGCCGGTCTTGGCGCTGTGCTCGACCGCGAGCTCGTCGGTCAGCCAGTCCGCCTCGTCCTTGGTCAGCCAGCGGGCCTGGGCGGGGCTGTCGGCCAGGTAGAACCAGGCGACGACCCCAACGATGATCGCCGGGATGCCGACGCCCAAGAACATGAAGCGCCAGCCCTCCAGGCCGAAGAAGACGCCGTGCTGGCTGATCAGCCAGCCGGCCAGCGGGGCGCCGATCACCGTGGTCAGCGGCTGGGCCAGGTAGAACAGCCCCAGGATCCGGCTGCGGTACCGGGCCGGCACCCACAGGCTGAGGAACAAGATCGCGCCGGGGAAGAACCCGGCCTCGGCGACCCCGAGGAGGAACCGCAGGATGCTCAGCTGGGCGAAGGACTGCACCCAGGTGAACAACACCGCCACGATCCCCCAGGTGACCATGATCCGAGCGAGCCAGCGACGGGCGCCGAACCGGTGCAGGGCGAGGTTGCTGGGCACCTCCAACAGGATGTAGCCGATGAAGAAGACGCCCGACGCGAACCCGAACTGGGCGGCCGAGAGGGCCAGGTCGGTGTTCATGCCGTTCGGCGCGGCGAAGCCGATGGCGGTGCGGTCGAGGTAGTTGATGAAGAACATCAGGGCCACGAACGGCACCAGCCGGACGGCGACCTTGCGGATGGCGGAGCGCTCGACGCTGGTCGGCGCGGTGATCGGGGGGACGGTGTCCACAGTGACTCCCACAGGGCGATGACGACGGGTGGTGCGGTCCAGGATGCTCCGCCCAATCGCCACTTGTCAACCGGTTGACCAATTTTTGGTCAACCGGTATGTCACTTCGGTCAACCGGTGACCCACTTCCGCCGCGTGGCCGACCTCCGTACGATGGGCGGGTGCCCACCCACCCGGCGACCGACGCTGCCGAGCTGAGCCTCGCCCTCGGCGGCAGTATCACCAGCACGACGGCAGTCAGCGAGGTCACCCGACGGTTGCTGGACTACTTCACCGGCGGGTCGATCGCCGCCGGGGACCGGCTGCCGCCGGAACGCCAGCTCGCGGCCTCGATGGGCGTCGGGCGGTCTGCCATCCGGGAGGCCCTGGCCGCGCTGGAGGTGCTGGGGGTGGTGGACGTCCGGCCGGGCTCCGGCACCTACCTCCGGGGCAGCACGTCGGAGCTGCTGCCCCGGACCCTGTCCTGGGGGATGCTGCTGGGCTCCCCTCAGACCCGGGAGCTGATCGGGGTCCGGCACGGTCTGGAGGTCCAGGCCGCCCGCCTCGCCGCCGAGCTGATCACCGAGGACGGCCTGGCCAGGCTGCGTGGGCACCTCAAGACGATGAGGGCCAGCAAGACCGACTACACCGCGTTCGTCGCGGCCGACCTGCAGTTCCACCAGGAGGTGGCCCATGCGGCCGCGAACGCGCTGCTGGAGGAGATGCTGCAGAGTGTCCGGTCGCTGCTCCGGGTCTGGGTGGAGCGGGCCCTCAACGACTCCCGCCACGCTCAGGTGACCTGCACCGAGCACCAGGCCGTGGTCCGAGCCCTGACCGCCCGCGACGCCGCGGCTGCGGCCGAGGCGATGAGCGTGCACATGGACAGCGCCGGCCGGCGGCTGCTCGGCTCGCTCGGCGACCGGACGTGACCTCCCAGCTGGACCCGCTCCGGAGGAGGCTGGGTGAGCCGTGGACCCGGCTGCGGCGCGGGCCGTGGTCGCTGGTGGTCCGCGGTGACGAGGTGGCCGATCTGCGGTACGGGGGGCTGCGGCTGCTGCGCGCCGTCCGGCCGGTGGTGCGGGACCGGGACTGGAACACCGTGCCGGTCCGCGTGCTCGGCCACCGGGTCGCCGCCGGGCAGGACGGCCTGGACGCCGAGCTGCGCTTCGACGACGGCGCCGTCTCCTACCGGGGCACGCTGCAGGTGCATCTCGGCGACACCGACGTCACGGTGGGCCTGCTGGGACGGGCCCTGACCGCGTTCGAGCGGAACCGGATCGGCCTGGTCGTGCTCCACCCCGCGACCGAGGCCGGTCACCCGGTCACCGTGACGCACACCGACGGCACCCAGGAGACGGCCCGGTGGCCGGTGGCGATCAGTGCCCACCAGCCGTTCCGGGACGTCGCGGGGTTCGCCTGGACCCGCGACGGGGTCAGGGCCCGCCTGGAGCTGGCCGGTGAGGTGTTCGAGACCGAGGACCAGCGCAACTGGACCGACGCCTCGTACAAGACGTACGGCACACCGCTGGCCCGGCCGTTCCCGGTCCGCGTCCCGGCCGGGGACGAGTGCCGCCAGCAGGTCCGGCTGAGCGCCGGCGGCCCGCCGCCGCCCGCCCGGCCGGTCCCGCCGGACGTGGTCACCGTCGGCCCCGACACGCTCGGGCGCGTACCGGCCGTCGCCGTGGGCGCCGCGCTCGACCCGGCCGTCCCGTCCCGGGTCGCCCTCCCCGGACTGGACGCCCTGCTGGTGGAGCTGGTCGGTCCCGAGCCGGGCTGGCCGGACCGGCTCTCGGCGGCCGCGGCCCAGGCCGCGGCGCTGCGGACCGCGCTCGACGTCCGGGTGGTCACCGCCGAGGAGGGCGCCGTGGCCCGCGCGGTCGCCCTGCTGAGCGGCCTGCCGGTCCGCCGGCTCGGGGTGTTCGACACCGCGGGTCACAGCACCGGTGCCGGGCTGTGGTCGGCGCTGCAGACCTCGGTCCGGGACCGTGCGCCGACCCCGGAGCTGGTCGGCGGCACCCGCGCACACTTCACCGAGCTCAACCGTCAGCAGCACCTGCTCCCCCGGGACCTGCCGGCGCTCACCTTCAGCCTCACCCCGCAGATGCACGCGACGGAGGTGCCACACATCGTCGACAGCCTGGCCACCCAGCGCACCGTCGTCGACAACGCACGGCGGCTCGCCGCCGGACGGCCGCTGCACATCGGACCGGTCACGCTGGCCCGGCGGTTCAACGCGGTCGCCACCGGCCTCACCCCCGGGCCCGCGGCGGACGCTCAGCGGGCGGTCGACCCGCTGCAGCCCACCGCGTTCGCGGGTGCGTGGGTCGTGGGCAGCCTCGCCGCCCTCGCCGTCGACGGGGTGGCCAGCGTCTGCTACTTCGAAGCGGCCGGGGCCCGCGGCATCCAGACCGACGGCGGAGACCTCACGCCGGCCGGCCGGGTGCTGGCGGCGGCGGCCGGCCTCCGGGGCCGCCGCACGCTGCACGTCCGCCACCCCGACGATCTGGCCGTCCTGGCGGTGGCCGTCGACGAGGGCGTGCGGGTGCTGCTCGGCAACCTCGCCGACCGCCCGCGGGAGCTGATGCTGCGCGGACCGGGGGCGGAGCGGGTGGTGCGCGTCGAGCCCTGGTCGCTCACCGCGACCACGCTCGGCTGACCACGGCGGCGCTGGGATCCCGGCCCGGTGGGCCCGTGGCCGGACGAACCGGCCGACACCCACCCGACACCGCCGTGAGACTCTGCCGGGGTGGTGAACCTTGCGGTGGTCGGGGCCGGTGTGCGGGGCCTCACGTACGCCGGGCACGCGGTCGAGAGCTCCGGTGCCCGGGTGGTGGCGATCGCCGAGCCACGCGCCGGTCGGCTGGCCGCGGCGGCGGCGACCTTCGGCGTCGGGCCGGCCGGCCGGTTCTCCGACTGGCGTGAGCTGCTGGGCCGGGACGACCTGGGGGTCGAGGCCGTCGTGCTGGCCACCCCGGACCGGCTGCACGCCGACGCCGCGGTCGCCTTCATCGAGCGCGGGCTGCCGCTGCTGCTGGAGAAGCCGATGGCCCCGACCGAGGCGGAGGCGGTCCGCATCGTCGCGGCCGCTGAGCGGCATCAGGTGCTGGTCTGTGTCGCGCACGTCCTGCGGTACACGCCGTACACCCGGATGATGAAGCAGATCATCGACGGCGGCCGGATCGGGGATGTGGTCAGCATCCAGCACCTGGAGCCGGTCGGCTGGTGGCACCAGGCGCACTCCTTCGTCCGCGGGAACTGGCGACGCGAGGACGAGTCCAGCTCGATGCTGCTGGCCAAGTGCTGTCACGACGTGGACTGGCTCTCCCACCTGGTGGGGCGCCCGGCGGAGCGGGTCAGCTCCTTCGGCGGCCTGGCTCACTTCACCCCGGAGCACAAGCCGGCCGGGGCGAGTGAGCGCTGCCTGGACTGTGCGGTGGAGCGGGAGTGCCCCTACTCGGCGAAACGGATCTACCTCGAGCGGCTCGACGACCCGCAGGCCCGGGCGTGGCCGCTGAGCGTGCTCACCGAGGACGTGACGACCGAGGGGGTGACCACCGCCCTCCGGGACGGACCGTACGGGCGGTGCGTCTACGACTGCGACAACGACGTGGTCGACCATCAGGTCGTCGACATCCAGTACGCCGGCGGGGTGACCGCGTCCTTGACGATGACCGGTTTCACCCCGATGGGGTTCCGGCAGACCCGGGTCTTCGGGACCCGGGGCTCGGTGCAGGGCGACGGCTACGTGATCGAGGTGTTCGACTTCCTGACCGCCACGACGGAGCGGATCCAGCTGCTCGACCCCGACGACCCGGCCGCCGGTCAGGGTCACCTGGGGGCCGACGAGGCGCTGACGGCCGCGTTCCTGGCGGCGGTCGAGGGTGGCGACCCGAGCCTGGTGCCGACCACCCCGGCCGAGAGCCTGCACACCCACCGGATCGTCTGGGCGGCCGAGCGGGCCCGCCGTCAGGGTCGGGTCGAGACCGTGCCCGCGGTGGCGGGAGTCCTCGGGCCGACCCCCGGACCGCTGGCCCGGGACGCGGAGGCGCCCTGAGCCCTCAGCCCTCCGGCCGGTGGCAGACCGCCTCGACGTTGTTGCCGTCGGGGTCCCGGACGAAGGCGCCGTAGTACGTCTCGTGGTACTCCGGCCACAGCCGGGGCTCGTGCAGCACCTCGGCCCCGAGCTCGGTGGCCGCGGCGAAGAACGCCCGCACGGCCTCCCGGTCGGGCGCCGCGAAGGCGAGGTGGGACTCCCGGAAGCCGTCGCCGGAGTCGAACCGGCCGATCCAGAAGTCGGGGTGCGGCGGCACCCCGTACCCGATGGCGACGCCGAAGTCCATCACCCGCTCCCCGCCCAGCGGGGCGAGGACCCGGTCGTAGAAGGCCGCGCTGGCGGCCAGGTCGGCGCACTGGATCCCGAGATGGTCGATCATGCCGCCATCGTGCCAGCCGGCCCCGACATCCGCAGGCCGATCCGCCCGGTCACCCCTTGATGCCGGTCTCGGCCACCCCCTGGACCAGGTAGCGCTGCAGGAAGACGAACACCAGCACCAGCGGGGCGATGGACACCGCCGCGGCCAGGAACAGCTCGTGCAGGTTGATGGTCTGCGCGGTCAGGAAGGTCGACAGTGCCACCTGGACCGTCCACTTGGAGGAGTCCTGGCCGATCACCAGCGGCCACAGGAAGGCGTTCCAGCTGGCGATGAAGGTGATCACGGCGATGGCGGCGAAGAAGGCACCGGAGTTCGGCACGACCACCCGCCAGAACGCCCCGAAGTAGCCCAGCCCGTCGACCCGGGCAGCCTCCTCCAGCTCCCGGGGGAAGCTCAGGAAGTACTGCCGGAACAAGAAGGTGGTGAACCCCGAGAACAGCACCGGCACGATGATCCCCTGGAGGGTGTCCACCCACTGCAGCTGGGACACGATGATGAAGGAGGGGATGAAGGTGACGGCCGGGGGGATCATCAGGGTGATCAGGATGGCGTAGAAGATCGCGGTCGCGTGCCGGTACGGGATGCGGGCCAACCCGTAGCCGGCCATCGAGGAGAACAGCAGCTGCCCCGCGGTCTGCAGGACCGCGATGATCGCCGAGTTGCCCAGGCTCTGCAGGATGTTGACGGCCGGGTCGGTGAACAGCTCGGTGAAGTTCTCCCACCGCAGGTCGGAGGGGAAGACGGTCCAGCCCGGAGAGGTGATCTCGAGGTCGGTGGCCAGGGCGTTGCGGAGGATCAGGTAGAACGGGATCAGGAACAGCACGGCGGCGAACGCGAGCAGCAGGTAGGTGAGCGCCGTGCCGACGGGACGACTCCCCCGGTGTCCCCGATGCCCCCGGTGGCCGGCCCGCCCCCGGCCGACCGGCGCCTCCGCCGTGCCGGGCCGTGCCGCCGCGGTGCTCACTCGGCCGCCTTGCCGAAGCCGAAGATCTTGCCCTGGGCCAGGGTCACGATCATGATCAGCAGCGCCAGGATGACGGCGCCGGCGCTGCCGTGCCCGAAGTCCTGGTTGCCCTGCGCGGTGTAGTACAGGTAGACCAGCGGCGGGCGGGCGAAGGAGGAGTTGCCGAGCAGGTTGAAGAACTCGTCGAAGGCCTGGTACGCGGCGATCAGCAGCAGCAGGAGGACCGCGACCGAGGTGGCGCGCAGCTGGGGGAAGGTGATGTAGCGGAACGTCTGCCAGCCCCGCTTGGCCCCGTCCACCTCGGCCGCCTCGTAGAGCTCGGGCGAGATCCGCTGCAGGCCGGCCAGGAACAAGATCATGTAGAAGCCGACCTGGAGCCAGAGCCGGAGGCTGACGATGACCAGCCAGTACCAGGGTGGGTCGGTGGTGGCCAGCCACGGGATGTTGTCGATGCCGAACCAGCCGATCACCTTGTTGGCCAGCCCGAAACGGACGCCGTTGAAGATCGACAGCTTCCAGACCAGCGAGGCGACCACGTACGAGCAGGCGGTGGGCAGGAAGAAGGCCGACCGGAAGAAGGCCCGGGCCACCGTGATCCGGTTCAGCAGCAGGGCCAGGCCCATCGACAGGGCGAAGGTCAGCGGCACGATGAAGACCGCGAAGACGGTGAAGGTGACCAGGCTGTCCAGGAACGGACCCGGCCGGAGGAGGTCGACGTAGTTCTGCAGCCCGACCCACGCGGTCGGGGTCACCGTGTTCTGGGCGCTGGCGAAGCTGAGCACCACCGACCAGATGATCGGCAGGTAGACGAAGACGATCAACCCGACCAGGAACGGGCCGACGAACAGCCAGAACGCCCCGGTGACCCCGGCGATGCCGCGCCGCCGGCGGGGCGGCGCGGCAACCGGGACCCGGGGGGTGGTCCGGGCGGCGACGGGCGTCGCCATGTCAGCCGAAGAGTCGCGACAGCTCGGCGTTGACGACCTTCTCGGTCTTGGCCAGGTTGTCGTCGATGTCACCGCCCTTGCGGACGATCGCGGTGGCCGCGTCGGCGTAGGCGTTGTTCATCTTCGGTGTCCAGGCCGGGTTGCCGGCGACGGCGTACTCGTTGAAGATCTTCAGCGCGTCGGCGGCCGGTCCGGACTGCAGCTTGGCCGCCTTGGCCGCCAGGGACTTGCGCGGCGGGATGTGGAAGCCGTAGCTGAGGTTGAAGTCCTCCTGGTTCGCCGCGTTGTCGATCCACAGCCACTTGATGAACGCCTTGGCCGCCTCCACGTTCTTGGACTTCGCACTCACCATCGCCCCCCAGCCGCCGGCGAAGGTCGAAGGCTTGCCGACGCTGCTGCTGTAGGCGGGCCACGGCACCACGCCGAAGTCGTCGCCCACCGCCTTCTGGATGCCGGGCATCGCCCACAGGCCGCACCACTGCATGGCGGCCAGGCCCTGGGTGAAGGAGGACGGATCCCACCAGTCGGTGGGGGCACCGAGCAGCAGCGAGTCCGAGGTGAACAGCTCGCGGAGCTTGGCGAAGGACTGCTTGGCCTCGCCCGAGACGAACCCCGGCTTGTTGTCGGCGGTGAGGTAGTCACTGCCGACGCACCACAGGATCTGGCCCAGCAGGGAGCCGCCCCCGAACGACGGCGTGACCCCGGCGTCGTTGCCGATGAACAGGCCCTTCTGGTCCTTGGTGGTGAGCTCCTTCGACGCGGCGATCAGCTCGTCCATCGTGGTCGGGGGCTGCACCCCTGCCTTGTCCAGCACGCTCTTGCGGTAGTACAGCACGCCCATGTCGTCGACCATCTTGATCTGGTAGATCTTGCCGTCGACGGTCGAGGACTTGAGGTCGGCCTCGGTGTAGTCGTCCTTCACGTCGGCGATGATGTCGTCCAGCGCCACCACCTGGCCGCTCTTCACCTGGTCGATGTTCGGACTGGACTCGAACACGTCCGGGCCCGAGCTGGACAGTAGCCCGCTGTTCAGCTTGGAGGCGTAGTCGCCGGGGGTCCACTGCACCTTGACCGTGGCCTCGGTGTACTCCTTGGCGTAACGCGTCACCGCCTGCTGGGTGCCGGCCTCGCCGTACTGGTGGTACCACTGGTTCAGCGTGGGCTTACTGCCCCCGCTGCTGCCCCCGCCGGGGTCGCCGGACAGACCGGAGCTGCCACCTCCGCAGGCGGCGAGCAGCGGTGCGCCGCCCAGGGCCGCGGCGGCGAGTCCGAAGCCGGCGAGCACGCGCCGGCGGCTGAGGATCCGGTCAGACATCGATCACTCCCTCGTGATGACGCGCGGCCGTGGAGCGACCGCCGGGGACGCGGGCCGAGGACCCCGAACCACGGGTGCCGGGTCGATCGGCGGGCGAAGTGGCTCGAAACATAGCCCTTGTTTTTTGCACTGTCAAAAGTCCGGGCGCCGTGTCGGCCGACTGTGCTCAGACCGTGACCGGGCGGGTCGGCCTCGACCGGCTGGGCAGCCCTATCTGCTCCAGGAACTGCTCCAGGGCCAGGGTGGCCATGCCCAGGCTGACCGGGTTCTCCTCGATCTGGGTCACCACCAGCCGGGCCGCCGCGGCCGACCCCGAGATGGACTCGGACAGCATCCGCTCGCGAGTCGGCTCGAGCAGCCAGGGCCCAAGTGCGGCAACGGTCCAGCTGGTCAGCACCAGCCGCTCGGGGTTGACCAGGTTGACCAGGTTGGCCAGGGCGGCGCCCAGGTGGTGGGCCATCTGCCTGATCAGCCAGGCGGCCTCCGGCGCACCCGTCTCCAGCCCGGACCGAACGTGCTCGACGAAGCCCCGCTGGCCGTCGTGGCTGTAGGGGTGGTCGGGGTACTCGGTCTCGAACATGGCCATCAGCCCCGGCACGCCCACGTAGGCCTCCACGCAGCCGCGGCGGCCGCAGCGGCACAGCCGCCCGTCCATCACCAGCGTCGTGTGACCCCACTCCCCGGCGTTGTTGGTCACCCCTCGGACCAGCTCGCCCCCGATCGCCAGTCCGGCTCCCACCCCGGTGCCCAGGTTGATCGTGACCAGGTCGTAGACCTCCCGGCCATGACCGAACCACAGCTCGGCCACGGTGGTCGCCTTCAGCGGGTTGTCCACGTTGACCGGCACCGGGAGCCGTTCGAGCAGCAGCTCACGGACCGGCACGTCCGCCCAGTTCCAGTTGGGGGCGAACACCGACACCCCGGACACGGGCTCCACCTGCCCCGGCATGCTGACCCCGACGCCGAGGATCTCCCGGCGGGAGTGGGCCACGATCGCCTCCTGCACGCAGCCGGCGATCTCGGCGATCACGTACGGGGGCTCGGACCGCTCGGTGATCTGGTGTTCGTGCCGCGACAGCCGGCGCAGAGCGGTGTCGTAGGCGTCCACGTGGACGTAGGTCTCGGCGACGTCGACACCCAACAGCACGCCGCGCCGGGGGGAGGCCCGCAGCCGGGCCCGGGGGCGGCCGCCGTTGGAGTTCTCCCGACCGGCCTCGACGATCATGCCCACCCGCAGCAGCTCGGTGACCACGGTGGACACGGTGGCGAAGCTCAGCCCGGTCAGAGCGCTGAGCTCCTGGCGGGTCGGGGTGCGCAGGGTGTAGATGCCCCGCAGGACGGCGAACCGACTGGCGTGCCGCAGGTCGCGTGACGTCTGGCGCCGCAGGGACGCCTCGGCGGCGGGTGGCCGGTCCATGGCGTGCCCTCTCTGCCCAGAGGAGGCTATTTCAACGGGTAAGAACAACACCCGTCAAATGTGGGACGCCCGACCGCGGTCGCGGCGGCACGACGATTCGGGCGTCGGGGGCGAGGGGTGCTGTCCGGGTCGCGTCGACCTCGCTGAGCGGACGGGCCTGGGGGTGACGGTCAGCGTGCCGAGACCTCGGTGAGTGACAGTGACGTCGGCGCCGAGCGGGACCGGCGGTGGCCGGACAGATCGATCGCGACACCGTCGCCGAGCTGCTTGCCCTCCTGGGCCGCGGACCGGCACCGAGCGCGGCCAACTCGCCCGCCTCGCCGCCTGAGTGGTGGTCGAGGCGGTGAGTCCGGCTCGTCGCCGGCCACCGGGGCGGGCGAGTGAGGGTCAGGCGAAGTGCAGCGAGTCGGTCCGCTCCCGCTTCAGCTCGAAGAAGTACGGGTAGCCGGCGAGGGTGACGGTCGCGTCCCACAGCCGACCGGCCTCCTCGCCCCGCGGGATGCGCGTCATGACGGGGCCGAAGAACGCCACCCCGTTGACGTGGATGGTCGGGGTCCCCACGCCCGTGCCGACCTTGTCCATCCCGGCGTGGTGGCTGTGCCGCAACGCGGCGTCGTAGTCGGTGGAGCCCGCGGCGTCGGCGAGCTCAAGGGGCAGCCCCAGCTCGTCGAGTGACTCCGCCACCACCTGGACCAGGTCCTTGTTGCCCTGGTTGTGGATCCGGGTGCCCATCGCCGTGTACAGCGGGGCCAGGATCTCCTCGCCCTTGAACTGGGCCGCCGCGATGGCCACCCGCACCGGCCCCCACGAGGACGCCAGCAGGCTGCGGTACTCCTCGGACACCTCCGTGCCCTCGTTCAGCACGCCCAGGCTCATCACGTGGAACTCCACCTCGATGTCCCGCACCTTCTCGACCTCGAGGATCCAGCGCGAGGTGATCCAGCAGAACGGGCACAGCGGGTCGAACCAGAAGTCCGCGCGGTCCCGGAGGTGGCTCCGGGGGTCGTCGGTGGTCGTCAGGGTGGTCGTCACAGGTGACTCCTCAGGGTCGCGAGCACGGGGTCTCGGGCTCAGCCGACACGTAGCTCGATCAGAGGTTGATAGATAGTTTGTCTGCCTTTGTAAACCTCCGACCCCCGGTCGCCTATTCCCCGGTTCGCCTCCCTTCCGGCTCTCCCGTGTCAGTCCGGGGTCAGTCCGTTTGTCCGTCGCTTGTCCGCCGCCGGGCGCTGGGGGTTTGATGGCCTCAGGACCGGCCGGAGGGTCCGCACCGGGCACCGTTGGAGGGATGAGATGGCACTCGCATTGGATCCCCGCTCGACCGCACTCGTGCTGATCGAGTACCAGAACGACTTCACCACGCCCGGTGGCGCGCTGCACGGAGCGGTCGCGGAGGTGATGGAGTCGACCGGCATGCTGGAGAACACCGTGGCCCTGGTCGCGGCGGCCCGGCGGGCCGGCGCCACGATCATGCACGCCCCGATCACCTTCGTGGAGGGCTACCACGAGCTCACGTCGCACCCCTACGGCATCCTCAAGGGGGTGGTGGACGGGAACGCCTTCGTCAAGGACAGCTGGGGTGCCGCCATCGTCGACGTGCTGGCACCGCAGCCCGGCGACATCGTGGTCGAAGGCAAGCGCGGGCTCGACACCTTCGCCAGCACGAACCTCGACTTCATCCTGCGCAGCAAGGGCATCACCACGATCGTGCTGGGCGGGTTCCTGACCAACTGCTGCGTCGAGTCCACGATGCGCACCGGGTACGAGAACGGCTACCGGGTGATCACGCTGACCGACTGCGTTGCGGCCACCTCGCAGGCCGAGCACGACAACGCGATCAGCTTCGACTACCCGATGTTCTCGCTGCCGGTCAGCGCCGAGGACGTCCGGACCGCCTTGACCAGCCGCACCCGGGAGGTCGCGCGGAACCCCGCCGTGACAGGCTGAGCGGGTGCCCGAGCGCCCGGAGCTGGACCCCGTCGAGCAGCGTGTTCTCGGGTCTCTGCTGGAGAAGCAGCGCACGGTGCCGGACAGCTACCCGCTCTCGCTCAACGCCCTGCGGACGGCCTGCAACCAGGCCACCAGCCGGGACCCGGTGGTCAGCTACCCGGAGACGGATCTGGTCGACACCCTCGGGGCGCTCCGTGACCGCCAGCTGGTCCGGTTCGTGAAGACCACCGGGATCCGCGTGGTGAAGTACCACCAGCGCCTCGAAGAGCAGCTGGGGCTCGACGCCCCCCAGGCCGCGCTGATCGCCGTGCTGCTGTTGCGCGGTCCGCAGACCGCGGGCGAGCTCCGGACGCGGACCGAGCGTATGCACGCGTTCGCCGACCGTGAGGCGGTCGAAGCCGCGCTGCGCGGCCTGGCGGTCCTCGATCCGCCGCTGGTGCGGGAGCTGGAACGACAGCCGGGCCGCCAGGACCGGCGGTGGGTGCACCTGCTCGGGGCCGACCCGCCCGAACCCTCCGTCGTCCCCGCGCCGGTCGACCGGGAGCAGGTGCTGGCGGCCGGCACCGGAGCCCGTGACCGCAAGGTGGCGGCCGAGTACGACCGGCTGACCGAGCGGTACGCCGAAGCCCTGGTCGAGGAGCTCGACGGCAAGCTGTTCGACCGGTGGGTGCTCGACCGGCTCGCAGCCGAGGTCGGCGGCGGTCCGGGGCTGGACGTCGGCTGCGGGCCGGGTCAGGTCACCGGCTACCTGGCCGATCGCGGGGTGGCGATGACCGGTCTCGACCTGTCGCCGGAGATGGTCGCGTACGCCCGGGCCGCCCGGCCCGGGATCCCGGTCCTGCAGGGGAGCTTCGCCGTGCCGCCGATGCCCCGCGGCGGCGACCCGCGGAACCCCGGCTGGGCGCTGGTCACCGCCTGGTACGCGTTCGTGCATCTCGCGGCCTCCGAGCTGGCCCCGACGATCATCGCCCTGGCCCGGGTGCTACGTCCGGGCGGCGTCCTGGCGCTCGCCACCCACGTCGGCGATGCGGTCGAGCACCCCGGCCACCTGTGGGGGGTCGCCACCGACCTGGACTTCGTGCTGCACGACCCCGAGGCGGTGATCACCGCGGCCGGGTCGGCCGGGCTGACCGAGCTCGAGTGGTACCGCCGGAGCCCGCTGCCGCAGGAGGCGCAGACCGAGCGGCTGTACCTTCGGGGCCGGCGCCCGGCCCCGGCCGATCGGTGACGGCGGGCTCCGTGGGTCGGAGTGACTGAGCCCGGGCGGGGCGCAGGTCAGCTGCCGGTGCTGTCCCACCAGACCGGCACCGCGGTGGCGGCGTCGTTCTGGCGGCGGGTCCGCGCACCACCCGCCGAGACAGAGATGACGGCTCCGACGATGAGCGCGATCAGGACGAGCGGCAGCACGACCGCGACCGCACCGAGTCCGATGATGGCGTCGACGATGTTCATTTTGGTCCCCCCCGAGACGACGGCGCATCTCTGCGCCGATGAAGGACGGGAGACCGATGCACGGTGTGTGCCGCCGGTCCCCGATCCGGCGGTCCCAGGCTACGGGCAATTCGTCGGTTCTGCTGCCGATCCGGGCACCGCGGGGCGACGGTGGGCCGAACCGACGAGCCGGGCGGGACCCGGGCGCCGCGCTGCGGCCTAGCGTCCGACGACCTTGCCCGACCCGCTGATCTCCTGCTCGACCTTCGGATCGCCGATATAGGTGACCGAGCCGGAGCCGCTGATGTCGATCATGAGCTCGTCGCTGACCGCCACGACGACCTCGCCGCTGCCCGAGACGTGGAGGTCGGTCACCGTCACCCGGATGGTCACGGGTCACGGACCTGAATCGCTGTGGCCGGCTCGGTGCCGGGCGTCAGTCGATCACCGGACACCCCGTGGTCGGGTTGGGGATGGGATGCCACCCCCGGTACCCGCGCGGGAGCGGAGCCTCACTGCGGGGAGAGTGGAACCGACGGTGGCGCGGGACCTCAGGCGATCTCGGGGCCCGCCGCGGACGGCGAGTCCGGCGCGCGGCTGCCGTCCACGGGTGGGGCCGACATCAGGGCTGCCCGGAGCAGGGACCGGGCTGACCAGCGCATGAGCTGAGCGGCATCGCCCCGGGCCAGGCCACCGACGTCGCACAGCCACACCAGGGCCTCGATGCCGACCGCGCTGCGGACCGCCAGGGTCAGCCGGTGGATCTCGGGCTGACTGAGTCGGTCCCGCAGGGGTTCGATGCTTCACCGATCCAGGCGATCGCACGGCCCTGGCGCAGCGGGAGCTCAGGGCGGTCGGCACCCGGCTCGGATTCGAGCGAGAGCCGCAGCATCGCTCGCTGCTGAACCTCGGTGCTCACCACGAGGTCGACGAACCTGTCGATCACCGTGTCCAGTCGTGCCGCTGGGTCGTGCGGGGCGTCGTCATCGAGGAGCGATCTGGTCCCGACCTCGGGGTGGGCAGCCACCAGGAGTGCGGCCTTGGTGGGGAAGTAGCGGTACGCGGTGGTGCGGGAGATGGCCGCCGCCTCGGCGACCTGCTCCACGGTCGGAGTGATGCCGCGGGCCAGAAGCTCCCGGGCGGCCGCGACGAGTGCCTGGCGGTTGCGTCGCTTCAGGTTGGCGTAGCCGCCTTGCTCGTACGGGATTGACATGCTGTCGATGGTACGCGAGTATCAAATTGGTACATGAGTACCAAACAGGTGGATCCAGCGAGAAGTAGGCGCCCCATGAGCACAACGAGCGTTCCCCCCGTTCTGGTCCGCAATGCCGCCGACGCCGAGCGCCGGTGGTTCGCAGGTGGCGGGGTCCACACCTGGCTGGCCGGGGCCGAGGACACGGGGAGCGCGTTCCTGCTGTGCGAGATGGCGATGGAGCGGGGGAAGGCCACACCTCTGCACACCCATCCGGCCGACGAGTCCCTGTACGTCCTCGAGGGCAAGCTCCTCGTGCACCTGGACGGCAGCGAGTTCCCGGTCACCGTCGGCGGCCTGGCTTTCGCTCCGCGCGGCGTGCCGCACGCGTTCAGGGTCGTCTCCGCAGGTGGCGCCCGGGTGCTCTGCTTCCACACCCCCGGCACGTGCGAGGCGTTCTACCGGGGCGCCAGCGACCCCATCGACCCCGCCACGACGTCGGGCCTGGTCGACGCCGACCGGGTCGCCTCGGCGGGCGCGCGCCACGGCGGGATCAGTTCCTGGGGCCGCCGCCGTTCACCCCCCGTGAGGGTGGCCTGCGTCCCGGCGCGGTCAACGGCAGGACTCGCCGCAGAACGGTGTGGGCCACCCCCGCCGAGCTGGGTGGCGTCGGGCCGCTCTCCGGTGTCACATCGGAATCGTGTCGTAGACCTCGACGCGGCCGCCGGACTGCAGCACGGGGCAGCCGGCGGCCCGGGCGGCGGCCTCCTCCAGCGAGGCGGCGGAGATGATCGAGTAGCCGCCCAGCTCCGACGCGCCGCCGTCCGAACCGCCGTCAGCGGTGACCGTCGAGCTGGAACCGAACGGGTTGCCGACGTCGAGGACCGAGTCGCCGAGGGTGCCGAACCAGGCACCCCAGGCCTGCACCGACGCCTCTTGGGCTTCGGGCGTCTCGGCCATCTGTCCCCCGCTGTACACGTACACGAACTTCGCCATGATGTCTCCTCCGGTCGAGCCGGCCGGCCCGTGCCGGTCGGCGATGGTTGGCGTCATAGCGTCTACGTCCCGGGCCGGGGGAAATCGACAGCCGGTCTCAGAAGAGTTGCGCCGCACTCCACCGGTCGCGAAAGATGGGGTCGATCCCCCGACGATCAGCAGCGGGACGGGGAGCCTGAGGTGATCATCAGGCGCTCTCCCCGCGACGGCCGACGGCCCCGCGCAGACCGACGCAACCCACGCAGCCGATGCAGTCCACACAGTCGAGGCACGCGACGCAGGCGATGCACCGGCGGCAGCGCAGGCAGGCCAGGCAGCCGACGCACGCGACGACGGCGCCGCTGAGCACGGTGAGCACACTGGCCACCACGCCGACGCTCCCGACCGTCGCCGCACTGCCCGCTACGGCAACGCTGCTGCTCGTCGCGGCGCTCCCGGCGACAGCGACACTGCTCACGGTCCCGATGCTGCCCGCCACGGCCACACTCCGGCGGCTGGCCGCGCTGCCCGAGACCGCTGCGCTGTCGGAGGTCCGGGTGCTGCCCGCCACACCGGTGCTGCCGGTCGTCCGGCTGCTCCCGGCGACTGCGCTGCTCTCCGAGGTGTCCGCGCTGCCCGCGACGGCGGTGCTGCCGGACGTGCCGACGCTCGCGACGACCCCGTGACGGTGCCGGCCGTGCGGGGGCTTCATGGCGTGAGTATCGCGCAGGCGAGGCAGCCTGACCAGAACGGCGGAACACCTCGAGGGTTGCCAGTTCCGGTCCGCCCCGTTAGAAATGGGATGCTGGCGTGCCGCCCAGCCATCACGGATGGTTCCCTGGCCGATGCCGAGATTTGATCAGCGCCCGGCGAGGCGCGCGCCGTGACGGCTCCGCGCGGGTCCGTACCCCTCGACGGCGTGGTGGGGGGTGAGCGGGCCGTGGCCCCCTCCCGGCGGCGGACCGTCGCACCGGCGTTCGCGGCCGTCTTCGTGGTCGCGCTGGGAAATCGCCTGCTGCCGGTGCTCCGCGGCGCCGGCCTGTCGGGGGTGCTCGGCTACGACGATGCCGTGTACCACGCCGGCGCGGTGGGCCTGGTCCACGGGCGGATGCCGTACCGGGACTTCCTGCTGCTGCATCCGCCGGGTGTTCTGCTGACGTTGGCGCCCGTAGCCGCGGTCGGCCGATGGATCGGTGAGGTCGCCGGGTGGGAGGCGTCGCGGCTGGTCTGGATGCTGATGGGGTGTGCCACGAGCCTAATCGTGGCGAGCATCCTCCTCCCCATGGGTCGGCTGCCGGCCGCGGTGGCGGGGTGCGCCTACGCCGTGTTCCCCGGTGCGGTGCTGGTCGAACGGACCACCCTCCTGGAAGGCCTCACCAATCTCTGCTGTGCCCTCGCCCTGGCCCTGCTGATCCGCCAGCTCGCCTCGACGTCAGCGGCGGTCGGCCTCCCCCGCACCGGCGGACTGCCGATCTCGGCCGCCGCCGGTGCCCTGCTGGGGTTCGCGACGACCGTCAAGATCTCCGGCGTGGTGCCGTTGACCGTGGTGTGCGGGTTCGCGGTCGTGGTCCTCGGCGTCCGGGCTGGTCTCGCGATCGCCGGCGGTGCCGCAGTCGCGATCACGGTGGTCTGCCTGCCGTTCTTCCTCGCCGCTCCGGACCCGATGTGGCAGATGGTCGTCCTCGACCAGCTCGGGCGCTCTCAGGGCGTCGATCTGCTGTCCCGGGCCGAGGATCGCCACCATGGGTCGTGCCTCGGAAGGCGGCGTCGCGTTCGCGGTGATGATCGTGGTCTTCGGCGGTCTGCTCGGGTGCTCCGTCGTCGCCTGGCGGTCCCGGCCGTTCCGCCTGGTCGTGCCGGTGCTCGCGAGCGTCGTCGCGTTGTTGTTGATCTCCCCGACCTTCTTCCCGCACTACGTGGGGGCGCTGGCGGTCCCGGTGGCCCTGGTGATCGGGGTGGCGACCGGGATGTTGACCTCGCGGCCCGGGCGGACGGGCTGGCGGGTCGCCGTCGTGATCATCGGCTGCGCGTGCCTGGCCGTCGATGCGGTGGCCCTGTCCCGGATCCGTTCGGGGGACCAGGTGCCACCGGAGCTGGAAGCGGCGGTGCACCCGGCGCCGGAATGTCTGACCACCGACGACCCGAACAACCTGCTGCGGCTGGGCGTCGTGGGTCGCAACGTCGACCGCGACTGCGAGCTGGTCGTGGACCTCGGTGGCTACTCCCACCACACCTCCCGCGGCACGACACTCTCCCGGGGCCGCAACCTGGCCTGGCAGCAGATCGTGCTGGAGCATCTGGGCAGCGGTCACTACGCCCTCCCGACCCGGTTCGGCCGGGGTCGCGGCTACGCCGCGTCCACGGCCACCGAGATCGAGAGCTGGCCGCTCCGATTGCGCGTCGACGGCTACGAGCTGCGCCAGCCTCCACGGTGACTCCAGGGGTGGGCTCAGGCCACGGCGACACGGTCGACGCGGCCGGCCGTCGCGCGTCGCCGTCGACGGCGGCGCAGGGCGGCGGGCGCGGTCAGGACCAGCGCCACGAGCACACCGATGATGGCTCCCAGCCCGTTGGCGAGCAGGTCCCGCTCGTCCGGGACACGGCCGGGAATGCTTCGCTGGGCGATTTCGATGGCCGTGGTCATGCCGAACGACGCCCCGAGGGCGACCCACCACAGGCGCGTACCGAAGAGCAGGAGCAGGAACATCCCGACCGGCACGAACAAGGCGATGTTGGCCAGGAACTCCAGTCGGCTGTCGTCGATGGACATCAGGTGGCCGTGCCGGTGCAGGACGGCGAGGACCCGATAGATGATCGCGATGTGCTCGGCGGCATAGGCCTGCGGGGTCAGGGTCACCCAGGCGAGGAACACGAGGTACCCCCCGGTGAGCAGGCTCAGCACAGGATGTCGATGGAGCATCCGTCCAGTATGGCCAGTCCAGCCGCCCGGGACCTCTGCTGAGGCTGTGAGATTCGTCCCGTCCCGGCGACTCGGACGCCGAAGCCAGTCGACAAGCGTTCCCGCGGGAACGTCTCCGATGCGGATCGCGACAGGTGCGCCCTGCCCGCGGCCCCGTCTGCCCGCGAGGCGGACGCCCGAGAGGGCGCATCCCGGTCGACCATCGGTACGCGGGCCGGTGTCGAGGACGTCAGCGTTCCGTGCGCGGGTGGGCTCCGGCTCGGGCACTCGCGCGTTCGGTGGCATCGTGGGGCCCGTCGACGTGGAAGACCCGCAACGTGAGCCCGGCGATCCGACCCTCCGCGTCGAGGAGGGCCTCGTAGTGGCCGGCGACGACCCACGGCTCAGCGTCGGGCAGGTGATGCCAGGCTCGGACGTGGGCGTGGGCCGCAGGGCCGCTGCTGGGACCGGTCTCGACGAGGATCGGCCCGAGGAGATGCTGGGTGGACGTGAAGCCGGGCAGCAAGGCCTGCCACTGGTCGATGAGATCCTCGGCGGGCGTGGGCGCGGCGGGTGTGTCGAACAGCTCGGAGTAGTCCACCTGAACGGTGTCGGCCAGGCACGCACGGATCCCGTCCCAGTCGAGCCGGTCGATGGCGTGCACGAGACGGACGAGCGCATCGCCACCGCTCATCGCGATCCCCCGGCCAGATGCCGGCGGAAGTGGTCGGCGGCGGCATCAGCAGCCCGCGACACCGCAGGGTCGAGGTCGTAGAAGTCCGTCTGGAAACCCTCCGTCCACACCACCGACGCATCCTGCAGCCGGTCGGCGACCCAGCGCACGTTGGCGGGGAGGACACAGTCCTCGCCGTGCACCAGCAGCACCGGCACCGTGACGTGCGCCGCGGCCGAGAGGCCGTCGAAGCGCAGCCACGGTTCCCAGCTGAGCTCGGCCATCTCGTTGCGCCACCCCGGGACGGCACCGCGTGACGGGTCGGCGTAGTAGTCGAGCTCGATGAACATCGCCGCCCGGTCGTCGCCCTCGCGGTACGCGGGCACGGCGTCCACGGTGCCCTCGGCGAGGTGGCGAGCCGCGGCCCGCCGGCCGCGGGAGATCCGGTCGTGGACCCCCTCGTCGCCGCCGTAGAGCACGCTGACGGTGCGCGGGTCGTGGAACCATCCGGCGACGCAGGCCAGCGCGCTGATCGGCGCCCCGTCGGCGATTGCGGCCAGCGCGTACTGGGCGCTGGCGCACACCGCGAGGTGCCCCACGTCTCGACTCGGCGCGAGTCCGAGCGACGCCACCTGACGCGCGACGTCGGCGATCACGGCCGACTTCACCGCCGGGAGCTCGGCCTGTCGCGGCTCGCCGCCGCTGGCCCCGAACCCGGGGAAGTCGAAGGTCACGGCGGTGAGGCCACGCCGGGACAGAGCCTCCGCGTAGCGAGCCGCCATCTGCTCCTTGACGGTCAGCCACGACCCGGTGACGGTCACGACTCCTGCCGCGTCACCATCCTCGGGCTCGTAGATGCGCCCATCGAGGACTCCCCAGGGCGTGTGGAACGCGTACGTCGTGCCGTCCATGCCTGCCAGCATGCAACGTCACCCACGCCCTGAGTGGCTCCGTTCTTGCGCGATCGCTGCGACGATCTCCGTCGGTTCGGTCCGGGTCGTGGCGCGGAACTGCTGTCGGAAGTGGTACCGGCTGGCGTAACCGACCGCGTCGGCGGCGGCGCTCACCGTGGCGCCTGACCTCAACAGCTCCAGCGCGTGGTGCATGCGCAGCATGGTGAGGAACCGGTGCGGGGGAAGCCCGGTGGCGTCCTTGAAGACGCGCGCGAAGTCGAACACGCTGCGGTGGACCTGCGCGGCCAGGAGGTCGAGCGTCAGCGGGGTCGCCAGCCGGTCGCGCACGAACTCATGCAGCGTCTCCACCTCCCGCCAGCTGAGGCGCGGCCGCCGGCCGCACGGCAACGAGACGCCGGCGTACCGGACGGCGATGTGGACGGCCAGTCGATGGGCGATCGTGTTCGCGAGCAGGTCGTCGACGCCACCGGTGAAGAGGTACGCCGCCCGCAGCTGAGTCGCAGCGGCGAGCACGACCGCGTCGTCGACCGCGAACGCGTTCTCCGCCCGATCAGCACCGACGGGAGACAGCAGATCGGCATCGACGTGCATCTCGATCGCCTCGGTCGGACCGTGCACCTCGAGCCACTCGATCGGCCCGTCCCGGTCAGGTACGTCGCAGCGGGGGAACGTCCACCCGTCGCGTCGACCCGTTCACCGCGCACACCAGGCGCGGATGAGCGGTGAACGCGACACCGATCTGCCCGCGCGGCGTCTGCGTCGGCCTCCCGCACCGGCGCGAGGAGCCAGCCGCGCGTACGTGAACCGCAGTCCCGGGGCGCACACCGTCGCAACGCCGCCCTCATCCCGCACCAGACCGCTCCTCCATCAGATCAGTCGCGCCTCGTCGCGGCCATGGACCGCGGCTGTACTCGTCCATGGTGCTCGCTCGCGTTCCCGAGCGGGCGCGAGGGCCTGTCCGCAGCGCGCCTTGTACCGCCGGTGGGGTCGAGCGACCACGCCGCGAGGCAGCGGCCCTCGAGCGCGGCAGCATGGCCTGCCCCTTCGTCTAGGTGAGGATCGGCCCGCCCCGCCGAACGTCGAGGATGTCCAGCCCGCCGGTTGAGTGCGACGATGGGGATCGGCATGACGCGTGAAGGGGATGCGCGGTTCCTCGGTGGGAAGGATCCACCGTGACGGAGCAGCGTCCCTCTGAGGTGCCGTTCAAGATCATGACCGCAGCCGCGGTGGCGGCCACCGTCGTGGTGCGCGCCCACTACGAGAAGCCTCGCCGGACAGGTGCCGAAGGTCACCGCTCCCGACTCCAAGGCAGACACCCTTCCCTCGTACGCGCTGGCGGCAACCCTGCTGTTCGCGCTGACCCCACTGGTTGATCGGGCGCACCTGCCTATCCCCCGGCCGCTGCGCTGGATCGGAGCGATCCCAGCGGTCGGCGGCCTGGTCCTGTTCGCGGCATCGCACCGCGCGCCTGACCAGTACTGGACCGCTGAGTCCGCGCTCGCACCCGAGCACGAACTCGTCGCGTGCGGCCCCTACCGGCAGATCCGGCACCCGATGTACGCGTCGTTCTTCCTCAGCGCTCTCGGCACTCTCTTGGGCCTGACCGCCAACTGGCTCGTCAGCCTTCCCCTCGCCGCAGTCCTGACCCACTTCTACCTGAACCGCGTGGACACGGAGGAGGTGATGATGGTCGACCGCTTCGGCGACGACAACCGCTCCTACATGGACCGCACCGGCCGCCTCATCCCCCGCCTCCGCTGACCGGACGCACCCACAGCCCCATCGATCGCCCCGGCGGCTGGCGGCCTCGACTCGGTGCGATCCCTGGTCAGGCGAGAGCCGCCCGAACGACCAGTTCGAAGGTGGGCCGCGGATCAGTTGGGTCATGCCGCGCGATCCGGTGGAGCAGGAGTCCCTCGAAGCAGGCGGCGACGGCAATCCCGGCCGTGTGGGTTCGCGGGCTCCGAGGCGGGCCAGGGCGACGACGCCCAAGGCTTCCATCGCTGCCCGCCCCCGCGACAGCGCCTCGCGGAGGGCAGCATTGTGGCTGGCCTCCATGAAGAGCACCAACCGCGCTGTGGTCACCGTTCGGTTCACCGTGGTGAGGTGCTCGAACACGGCGCAGAGCGCGCCGACCAGCTCATCCGGGGTGCTGGGCGAGAACGCGACGCCGACGGAGGGAAGCTCGCGGTCGACGATGCCGTCGACCACGCCTGACAGTAGGGCCTGATGGCTGCGGAAGTAGTTGGACGTCGAGCCTTTGGGTAGGCCGGCCCGCTGATCAACGCGGGCATGGGTGAGTGCACGTAGACCCTCGTGCCGACAAGGTCGACCGCAGCCTCAACGGCACGGCTCTTGATGGCAGTCATGCGCCACTATATATGTAGTGACAGGACACTGTGATTGTAGTACCTTGGGTGAGCGGGAGATCGTCAGCTCGGTGACGCTTCCGGCGTTCGATACCCGCGGAATCGGAGGGATGCACCATGTGCGCAGACGCTCCGCTGCGGATCGATGCGGCCGCCGAGGAGTCCCCGCAGATCCCGACGCCGAGTGCCTTCATTCGGCTGCTCGGTCGACTGGAGCGCTCGGAAGGTCTTGACCCCGTCGTCCGCGGCGTCGAGCCGCTCGCCGGCCGGATCGTTGCCAACGAGCGGCTCCGTCGGGTGCTTCATGGCGATGCCACAGGATCCCGCTGCACATCATTCTCACCGACCCGCCTTGGGCGCGTGGTGGATGGCTCAGTTCCTCGATCTGTTTCCCGATGACGGCATGCGGCGAGCCGCCACCCGTCTCGTCGGGCTGGGGGTTGTGGCGGCGATCCCGACCGCACTGGCCGGTTGGGCCGAGTGGGCGCGGGCCGACCGCGGCACCCGACGTGTGGGGATCGTCCACGCCACGGCGAACGCCGTCGCGACGCTCGTCTTCCTAGGTTCGTGGGCGGCCCGGTCACGCAGCCGCCACGATCTCGGCGTCTGGCTCGGTCGATGGGGAGGCGTCGTCCTCCTCGTCGGCGCACTGTGCGGTGGGTACATGCGCAGCGACCGCCAGGCCGTACCCGACCCGGTCGACTCGTTAGTAGCAGAGGCCCGAACAACGAAAGAGGAGGTCAGCAGATGTACGGAGTGATCATCACGGTGCCGGCACCCGTCGAGATGTACGACGGTATGCACGCTGAGATGCTGACGATGAAGGGCAGAGCGGCGCATCTGTCGACGGCTGCTGGTGCACGTCGGGCGGGCAACTCCCGACGGGTTCGAGGTGCTGGAGGTGTGGGAGTCCAGAGAGCACTACGACCGCGCCAACGCCGACATCGTCCTCCCGCTGATGCAGAAGCTGGCGGGCGACCAACCTGCGCCCCCGGTCGAGCAAACATCGAAACCTTCGAGGTCCACGGGCTTGTCATTCCGCGGGGGGACATCTTGATCTAGCCCGGGAGGCTGTCGAAATCTTCCACTGTGCGCAGAACGTGACTGAGAGCCTGAAACAAGCGGATTCAGGCCTCAGTCAGTCCATCGACATCCGGGTGAATCCACCTTCGGTCGCGGAGGATGCCCCCCATGCGTCGTCGACCGCGATCGGGGCAGCGGTGATCGCACCGGGGCGGGCCGGCCGAGGTGATGAGATGGGTGCTGCCCCTGCGCCGCCACGATCAGATGTCGAGGTCCTCGATGACCGGCTGCTCGGCCGCGGCTTCGACCAGGGTGTACACCTCGTGCGGCACGTGATCACGGAGCGAGTAAAGATCGTCGAAGACCTGCAGGGAGGCCGTCTTGGGCAACGTCCCCCACTGCTGGTCGCTGGCGAAGATGCTTGCGCCAGCCCGTGGCCTGGCCGTCGGGTCCGGCGGTCCAGACCGACTCCGACGAACGTTTGAGGTGCAGCACGTACTTTCCGCTCCGCGAGCGGTAGACCCGGTAGGTCTCCTCCCGTTCGCTGGTCGAGCGGCTCCACTCGACCAGCAGGACCCCGACGAACCGCTGCCGCCGGCCGCCGCCGGTGCCGACCCGCACGGTGATCTCCTCGAAGCCCTCCCCGCGGCCCTCCTCGATCTCGACCAGCCGACGCAGGGCTCGGACGATGGTCGCCGAGAGGTTGTCGCCGGTGAGTTCTTGGGCCCGCTGGAACAGGGGCAGGTCGGCGTCGGAGACGTAGATCGTCTTGTTCGGCACGTGATCATCGTAACTCATCATCTCACTATACGTATACGTATATAAGCAGCGCAAGCCAGGGTCTGACGCGGCGGGATTCCGCTCCTTCGAGCTGGAGCTGCATTATCATGGGTCCGGGCCGGTTTCGTCTGCCAGATGGCCCGGCGTCGGATTCCTGGTGAGGAGCCAGATGGTTGGATCGATTGATCTGGACTATCCATTCGCTGGTTGTTGGCTTGTCCGAAACAGCCCTGCCAACCGCGTGCCCAGCCACGGCACGACCCTGTTTGCGACGTCCTACGCGATCGACTTCGTACCTGTGGACAACACCGGACGCACAGGCCCGGTCACACTGAGCACTCTTCTGCGCCCGGAAGCACCCCAGAAGTTCCCTGGCTTCGAGCGCCCGATCGTAGCGCCGATCGGGGGAGTGATCGTGGCTGCGCACGACGTCGAGGCCGACCACCCCGCACATCGCGGGCTTCCCTCCATCGGCTACGCCCTTTCCCAGCGGCGCCGAGCAGCAGCTGGGTGGGTGGCTTTGGCCGGCAATCACGTGCTGATCGACCACAGCGGTGTTGTCGTCGCCCTCTGCCACCTCCGACAGGGCAGCCTCCAGGTTCGACTGGGACAACAGGTGAGAGCGGGCGACCCACTCGGTCGGTGTGGGAACTCCGGCAACAGCACCGAACCCCACGTCCATATCCAGGCCATTGACAATCTCAACATCGAACACGCCAATGCGGTGCCATTGACCTTTCGGCGCTCACTACCGCGAAACGGCCAGATCGTCGATCCCGGTGAGAGACGCGTCGACATGACACCCTGAGCTGGCCGAACTCGAACGCGAAACCCATCACCGCCGTGATTCTCCGTCCGACAGTCCCGCTGAGGGGACCGCGTTGGCCGTGATCGCGTCGACCAGCCCGTGGTGGGCGTCGGAGGTGACCAGCAGCGGTTCCGCACCCACTACGCAGCGAACAACCCCCAAGAACGGCTGAATTGAGAGATCCGCCGCCGCACGGACGTGGTCGGGATTGTCCCCGACCGCGATGCCGTCACCCGCCTCGTCGGCGCCGTCCTCGCCGAGCAACACGACGAATGGGCCGAAGGCTGCCGCTACCTCGGCCTCGACGTCCTCACCCGAGGCCGAACCACCGCTGCCGCCAGGCCCAAACCGACAGCCGAACCGACAGCCGAACCGACAGCCGAACCGACAGCCGAACCGACAGCCGAACCGACAGCCGAACCCGACAGCCGAACCCGACAGCCGAACCGACCGCCGAACCGACCGCCGGCCAACAGCTCGAACTCGAGGCCGTCACATGACCACCCGTCCCGGCATCACCCAGGACCAGTACCTCCACGCCCCCGCCGCCGGCCACCGAACCCGATGCCGGCACGACCACGGCATCCCCGCACCCTGGCCACCCGACTTCACCACCCACGCCCAACCTCAACAGAATGGAGACAAGCCCCTCTGACCATCAACACGGAGGATCAACCGCTACACCACTCCCCGGGGCTTGACCTCCTCGTCGCGGACAATGCGAGCAAGCAGTGTCAACGGATCCGCCAGGATGTCGCGGATCAGATCCGAGTTCACCGGGAAGTACTCGTGGATCACGATGTTGCGAAGGCCCGCGATCGACGCCCACGGAATCTCGGGATGGGTCGCCTTGAAGTCGCCGGATAGAGACTTGACGGCTTCCCCGATGACGGCCAGGTTCCGGAGCCCGCGTCATAGGCCATCGATCCGAGCTCAGGCGAATCGAGGTGGGTCCGGTACTGCTGGCAGCGTTCGACCGCTGCCCCGATATCAGCCAGACGCTCGCGGTCAGACCGAGTCACACGGCCACCGCATCCGCGAGGGCGGTCGCCGACACCTCGCGACGTAGCAGGCCGTCGGCCACGACATCGACCTGCACACCGAGCAGCATCGACAGTTCCTCGGAGATCCCGGCTAACCGCATCAACTCGTTGCCCCATTGGGCAGGAGATCCACGAGCAGATCGACATCGCTCGACTCGCGGGCGTCGCCGCGTGCCACCGAGCCGAAAACACGCGGGTTCGTCGCCCCGTACGCCTCCAAGATCGCCGACATCCTGCCCCTGTGCTGCTGCAGGGCGGCGCGCAGCCGCCTGGTAGTCGGCGACAGGGTGGTCATGACCAAAGCCTAACGACCCGAAGGAGGACAGGCGTCGACTGGCAATGGCGACCCGGTGATGACTGCGCGAGCCACCCCTGAACGACCTACGCATCGACATGGGGAGCTCCCGGCCGACTACCCGGGGCGCTACCTCCTCCTGTGCTGTCCCTCGATGCTGGACCGCACCGAAGACTTCCTCAAACGCCTGGAGTCTCACCCCGCTGCCGGCTTCGGGCGGCGTCGCTGGTCACGGGGGGGGCGCTCTGGGGCGGGGCGGGCACGGCGCACGTCGACGGTCGCTGTGGCTGTGGCAGCGTCGGTGGGCAGGGCGGGGTGGTCGCCGGTCCGGCGGGCGGGCGCCGTCGGCCGGGCGCGGCAGCAGGGGCGGCAGCCGGCCGGTGCAGCCAGCAGCGTACGCGGGCGGGCTGAGGGTCAGGCCGCGGCGGCACGTCGTGGGCTGGCGGATCGAGCGGGGCACCACCCACCAGAGCGAGGCAGAGCTGGGCGTCACACGTCACAGCTCAGCACGGCGCGCCGACGGCAGTCGGGCGCAGCCGGAGGCCGGTGGGTTTCCTCGGCTCGCAGGACATGAGCGCCGTCCGCGGTACCGGCAGCAACGGTACGCGGGAGATCCGGACTGGCCATCGAGTCGGCTCAACAGGCCGCGGGCCGGGTGGCCGATCGGAGGTTCTCGCCTCGGCAGATGTGGATCTCGTCGTCCTCACCGGCGTCCGCGCAGACAACGGCGGACGGCCGAGATGGCCGGGGTCTGGTTGCGTCGTTGACGCGTGAGCGGTCCGAGCAGTCTCAGCAGTCCGGGCAGCATGACGGTATCGACGGCCACGCTCCGGGTCGATGTCGGACGTGGCCCAGTCACGACTGACCTGCTCGCGGCGGGCCTCGATCTCCACCAAGTGTGGCCAGAGATCGGCCGGGTAGTCCAGAGGTTGAGGGTCATCCCTCAACCCTGCGTCTCGGCGCGGCGGTCGCATCGGGAGAGCAACCGATCGAGTCTCAGTCGAGTGACCGACGGCCGGCATCAGGGACACCACTCCACGGCTCTCATCCGGGCGGATTCCGCCACCCAGGCGGCGATCTCGACGCGGCGCCGGCGCCGAGCTTCAGCAGGATGTGTCCACGTGAGTGGCGGCCGTCTTGGCGGTCACGGCAATGCCGCGCCGATCTCCCGATTGGTACGTCCGGCGGTGATCAGCTGGGCCACCTCGAACTCCCGCGCGGTCAGCGGAGCCCAGGGAGCACTGGGGCTTCGCGCTGGCTTCGGGCCGCGGGCTCGGCGGCCGCCTCGACCAGCGGCGGCGCACGCAGGTCGGTCGCCACCTCACGGACGAGTTGCCGCAGCCGGGCCGCTTCGGCACCCCGGTCGACCGATAGGCGCAGCGGGCCAGATCCACGGCCGCCCACTGTGCCTCCCAGATCCGTTGCCGGTCCTGCCAACCCGTCACTGCCGATCGCAGGGCGCGGTACGCCAAGCCGGTGTGGCCCGCGGCGAGCTGCAACAAACCTTGAGCATGATCGATGGCGGGCAGCGTGCCCGGAATGGAGCGATGCCGCGGCGGCGGCGACTGTGGTCACCCACTGCTCCGCGGCGACCGGGTCCGCGACTTCGATCAAGCCCGGGGCCGGGAACCAGCAGCGGGTAGAGGTGGGCCGATCGTTGACCGCGGCGCAGGCGACCTGACCCGGTCGCAGAAGTGAGCCGCATCGGTCCAGCGTCTGTCGAGAATGGCTTGTTCGGCCAGCCCCACAACGCAGGCAGCACCCGAGGCACTTCGCCCATCTGCTCGCCGATATCGACCGCCTGCTCGAACGCGTCCACGGCCTGTTGGCCGAGCGGCCGAGCGCCAGGAAGCCCCGCACGTGCAGGGCCGTGACGTAGGTGGTGACGCCGCCGCGGCCATCGGCGAGGGCGCGGTCGACCACCGTGTCCGCTTCGGCCCACCGTCCGGTCGCCCAGAGGACGTGGCCGAGGTGGGCCGCCATGAAGTGCCGGTGGTTCCATTGCTCGGTCCGCTCCGCGTACTCGATGCCCTCGCGCAGCCACTGCTCGGCCCGCCGATACTCCACCAGCGCGGAAGCACTGGCGCCGAGAACCGATAGGCGCGAGCGGCCTTCCCCTCCCACCGCCGAGTGCGGGCGGCACGAACGGCGTCCTCGAGGTGCGACACCCCTCGGCCGCGTCCGGCGTGAACCAGGTCCGCACCCAGGGTTGTCGGAGTCGAGCTCGGTCACCTCATCACCAGCGGCCCGAGCGCGGCCAGAGCACCTTCGCGTACTCGATCGACTGCTCGAGCCGAAGATCGAGCATGGTCGCCTCCGCTAGCGCAGGTTCGGTCGGCCACGCACCGCCTCAGCCTGCTCGGCTGGGGCTTCGGCGGCCGCCAGGACGGCCAATCCCTGCTCGAGCAAGGCAGTACGGCGGTGAGCCCGTCACCCAGCAGATGACGGGCAGCAACCAGGCTCGGCAGCACTTCGACCGCCGCGAGCGGCTGGCGATGTCGATCAACATCTGGTAGGCCCGCGTGAAGTCTTGGACGGCGTCCGCGTTGTCGTCGGTCGCCGAGGCCGCCACGCCCCTTCGGATCAACAGCGCGGCAAGCTGCTCCGGGGGAAGGTTGACCGGGCGCGGCGTACGGCCCGACGGTAGAGGGCGAGTGCTTCTCTGTGGTTCGACAGCGACACCGCCTGGATTGCCGCTTCTAGTGCGAGCGTGTGCGCTGCCTGATCATTGCCGGCGGCCTCCTCGTGCTCTGAGCGGAATGCCGCTCCGCCCAGGTCGGGGCGATCCACGGCGACGGCCGCAACTCTGGCATGCAGCTCGCGGCGCCGGGCCAGCGGCACCGCACTCTGCAACGCCTCCGGATCAGGACGTGGCGAAAGTCGTACCAGCCGTCCGGAGCTGACTCCACGAAAGCCCTCTCCACCAGCTCTTCCACACCACCTGCCACCTCGACGACAGGTCGGCCGGCAACCGCCACCAAGATTGCCAGGTCAAAGCTCCGCCCGACCACCGAGGCCGCTCACCCACTTCGGCCGCGTCCAGAGACAGCATCGCCGACCGACTCAACACCGCCTCGCGCAATGTGTCCGGCACGGCGAACTCGGCTGGCTGCTGCCCGTCCGTAGCGGCGGCCAACAGTTCCTCCACATGCAGGGGGATCCCGTTGCTGCGCTGGAAAAGCGACTCCACCAGCGGACGAGGAGCCGGAGGGATCCGCCCAGCAGCAACGTCGTCATCGCCCCGACCTCGTGCAGGCCGAGCCGAGGCAGCCGTACCTCCTCAGCCAGTCGCTGCGCCAGCAGCCGAGATCGCCACTGCCGCATCGGCACCCGCGGGAACAGTAAAAAAAAAAAAAAAAAAAAAAAAAAAAAAAAAAAAAAAAAAAAAAAAAAAAAAAAAAAAAAAAAAAAAAAAAAAAAAAAAAAAAAAAAAAAAAAAAAAAAAAAAAAAAAAAAAAAAAAAAAAAAAAAAAAAAAAAAAAAAAAAAAAAAAAAAAAAAAAAAAAAAAAAAAAAAAAAAAAAAAAAAAAAAAAAAAAAAAAAAAAAAAAAAAAAAAAAAAAAAAAAAAAAAAAAAAAAAAAAAAAAAAAAAAAAAAAAAAAAAAAAAAAAAAAAAAAAAAAAAAAAAAAAAAAAAAAAAAAAAAAAAAAAAAAAAAAAAAAAAAAAAAAAAAAAAAAAAAAAAAAAAAAAAAAAAAAAAAAAAAAAAAAAAAAAAAAAAAAAAAAAAAAAAAAAAAAAAAAAAAAAAAAAAAAAAAAAAAAAAAAAAAAAAAAAAAAAAAAAAAAAAAAAAAAAAAAAAAAAAAAAAAAAAAAAAAAAAAAAAAAAAAAAAAAAAAAAAAAAAAAAAAAAAAAAAAAAAAAAAAAAAAAAAAAAAAAAAAAAAAAAAAAAAAAAAAAAAAAAAAAAAAAAAAAAAAAAAAAAAAAAAAAAAAAAAAAAAAAAAAAAAAAAAAAAAAAAAAAAAAAAAAAAAAAAAAAAAAAAAAAAAAAAAAAAAAAAAAAAAAAAAAAAAAAAAAAAAAAAAAAAAAAAAAAAAAAAAAAAAAAAAAAAAAAAAAAAAAAAAAAAAAAAAAAAAAAAAAAAAAAAAAAAAAAAAAAAAAAAAAAAAAAAAAAAAAAAAAAAAAAAAAAAAAAAAAAAAAAAAAAAAAAAAAAAAAAAAAAAAAAAAAAAAAAAAAAAAAAAAAAAAAAAAAAAAAAAAAAAAAAAAAAAAAAAAAAAAAAAAAAAAAAAAAAAAAAAAAAAAAAAAAAAAAAAAAAAAAAAAAAAAAAAAAAAAAAAAAAAAAAAAAAAAAAAAAAAAAAAAAAAAAAAAAAAAAAAAAAAAAAAAAAAAAAAAAAAAAAAAAAAAAAAAAAAAAAAAAAAAAAAAAAAAAAAAAAAAAAAAAAAAAAAAAAAAAAAAAAAAAAAAAAAAAAAAAAAAAAAAAAAAAAAAAAAAAAAAAAAAAAAAAAAAAAAAAAAAAAAAAAAAAAAAAAAAAAAAAAAAAAAAAAAAAAAAAAAAAAAAAAAAAAAAAAAAAAAAAAAAAAAAAAAAAAAAAAAAAAAAAAAAAAAAAAAAAAAAAAAAAAAAAAAAAAAAAAAAAAAAAAAAAAAAAAAAAAAAAAAAAAAAAAAAAAAAAAAAAAAAAAAAAAAAAAAAAAAAAAAAAAAAAAAAAAAAAAAAAAAAAAAAAAAAAAAAAAAAAAAAAAAAAAAAAAAAAAAAAAAAAAAAAAAAAAAAAAAAAAAAAAAAAAAAAAAAAAAAAAAAAAAAAAAAAAAAAAAAAAAAAAAAAAAAAAAAAAAAATCGGCACGTCAGGAACGTCCGGCTGGCAACTGGTAAACACCCTGTGGGCCGCCCACGACCTCGGGCTCCACCGACCGGTGGTCGAACAGATGGCATACCACCTCCTGGATCGCCGAGCGGAGCGCGACCTGGTCCCCACCACGCATAACCCACGCGACCGCGCTCATGGTGTGGTCGCCGTTGGCCGGCGGACTGCTCACCGGCAAGTACATCGGCCAGCCTGCTGCCGGTGCCCGTCTGTCGGCGACGGAGCACTGGGAGCGCGCGGCCCTTCGCCGCAGGCGGCCACCACCGTGGCACAGCTGGCCGACCTCGCCCGCCAAGTCTGCCACCCTGACGGCCCTCAGCCTGGCCTGGACGATGCAGCCCGAGTCACCAGCGTGGTCCTCGACGGATGATCGTCAGCTCGAACCAATGGCGGCGCTCGATGACCCTCGACGACAGTCTGCTCGACGCGATCGATCAGATCGTCTCACCGGGAGGCGTCGCCGTCTTTTACCTCGACGACAGCTTCGCCGACTTCCGGCCTTCCCACCGCTGGTAGAATGACGACCCATGATCAAAAAATCGCAAGATCGGAGTTCTCGGCTCCGGTCCCGCCGGCCGGACCTGGCCAGGGGATTCCTCGGCCTCGGTCACCCGGTGATGATGAGTTCCGCGACCCGGCCAAGCTCCAGGCGTGGCGCAGTGCTGACGCTCTCCGGGTCGGTCGGCACTCTCGACGACACAGTTGACTTCGCCGATCTGATCGGCTGTCGGTCCTCGGCGCCGCCGCCGAAGACGTCATCCGCGCCGTCGATCGAACACCCTGGCCGGCGAGGGCTGCTGAACGCCGTCAACGCCTCGAGTTCTCCTCCGGCCGCCGGTCTCCTGGGCGCCGACTCTCGGTGAGCGCCTCCAACGGCTCGCGCCTCGCGCGACATCGTCAAGGCCTGACATGTGCTGGCCGATGTCATCGTCGACCCGGCGTCGCCGGCGGAGAGCCCGACAGTTCATCGCCGGAGACAGCGATCCTGCCAAGCAGTCGTGACCCGGCTGCTCACCCAGTCGGCTGGCCCGTGATCGACCTCGGCGGAATCGGAATTGCCGTTGGCTCGAGGCCCTCAGCCTCGCCTGGTCGGTACTCACCGGCAAGACACCACGCCTTCAAGCTGATCGGCAAGTGATCATGAAACGGTGGTGCATCCGCCGCTGACGCGGAGACGATCGCCAGCTGACTGACGCGGAGCTGTACGCCCGGGCACCCACACGCTCATCGCCTCGTGGAAGGCGTGGCGTCGGCGACTTCGAGGGCGCCAGGTGCACCTGCTGCCCGGTGTGGCCGCGGCCGTGTTCCCGAACGAGCCGGAGCGCGACATCTACAACAACGCCCTCCTCGAACGCGATATCTGAGCGACGTGGCTCGGATGGCTGCCCTCGACATGCTCGAAGCCGCGTACGCCAGCGCAGGTGTCACCCGCTGCGCCGTCTGAGCATTGATCGACCTGTCGTCGCGCTGGAGCCTGGAACGCAACGCCTACCACCTCGAGCACCACGACCCGCGCGATAGGATGGCCCTGACGAGCTCCACCTGCGAGCCCCAGCACAGGTCTCTCAATTCGGCGAACTGGCAGGAGTACCTACGAGCCGAACAGCTACGCCAACGTCCCTCGCCGGCGCCGACCACGCGGCCTTCCACCCTCTCGTCGCCCGCGTCGGGGACGAGATCGTCGCCACGTGCCTCGCCTACGACCGAGGCAGCGACTCCGGCATCTACAACGTCTCCACCCAGGAGGCATTCCGACGCCGCGGCCTCGGCACGGCCCTGACGGCCGCTCAACTCCACCACGCGCATGCAGCCACGGAAATCGAACACGGCCAGCCTGCAAGCCAGGACCATGGCCGAGGGTCTGTCACACCGCCGTCGCTCCGCGACCTCGGTCGCATCCTCGATACACCCAACAGATTGAGAGATGTCCAGACGGACGAACCTCATGGATCGCGGCGCAGCGCCGAGCCGGGCCACCGCAAAACTCGAGCGAGCGGGTTGTCGGCGAGCACCAGCCCTCAAAGACGTCGAACTCGGCTGGCACACCGCACAGTCTCTCGACCTCTTCCGCGTTGGGAGTGTCGGTGAGGGTTCTCGCTCTCACCGAGCGGGTGCTTCACGCTGGCTAGGCCGTCAGATGCGGAACAAATCGCCATCAGATAGAGTTATCTCTTAGCGTTTAGTTTCAAGCGAAAGGAGGTGCGCCCACCATGATCCTGACGCGGACGCCGCGACCCAACACGGCCTGTCGCGAAGCGGCCTGTACCGCGCCGCCGGTGACGGGCGACTGCACGGATCGCCGCGGCATCTACCTCGCCGCCGACGCCGCAGCTGCGGACTGGAACTGGATCGAAGCCACCACGCGGCGGCCCGACACCACGATCTGCCTCGTCTCTGCCCTCGCTCACCACGACCTGACCGACGAGATCCCGGCGTCGCTGGACATCGCCATCCCGCGCGGCACCCGCCATCCCGACCGGCGACACCCCCATCGCCTGGCACTCGTTCGACAAAGCGACCTTCGACCTCGGTCGCGACCTCATCCCGATACCCGGCACCGAGACCAGCATCGGGCTGTACTCCGCCGAGAGGTCGATCGCCGACATGTTCCGCCTCCGCGGGCAGCACGGGTACGAACTCGCCAAGGACGCCTTGAAAGAGTGGCTGCGACGCGGCGGCAAACCGGCACAGCTTCATCAAGATCGCCGCCGCACTCCCCCGCGCCAAAGGCCCCATCCTCACGACTCTCGACGCTCTCGCATGACCGCGCCGGAAACCGATGATCATCAGCCGGACATGACCGGCGGCGAACAGACGTTCCGTGCATTGCAGGCCGCCGCCCGCTCCACTGCCGCCAGAACCGCAATCCCAGCTCCGACTCAGGAGTACCTGACCCGGCACCTCCTCGAGTCCTTCCTCGACCGCCTCGGCCGCACCAGCCATGCAGACGGGTTCGTCCTCAAAGGCGGAATCCTGCTCACTGCGTACGGGGCACGCCGCCCCACCAAGGACGTCGACGCGAACGCCATCAACGCCGACGTCACCGACAACCAGTTGATCCGCGTCGTCCACGACATCGCCGCCGTCGACGCCCCAGACGGTGTCGTGTTCGAGGTCACCGCGATCGAGGTGCGCGAGATCCGCGAGCACGCGGAGTATCCGGCCTATCGGGTGCGCGTGCCGGCCAGCATCGGAGCCTGGCGCGGCACCGCCACCTGGGACGTCTCCACCGGAGACCCCATCGTGCCCGCCCCACGCCTCGTCCGTCTCGAACGACTGCTCGGCCCGCCGCTGCAACTCCTCGGGTACTCAGCCGAGACCGCAGTCGCCGAGAAGGGTGTGACCATCCTGGAACGCGGGATCACGAGCACCCGGTGGCGCGACTACGTCGACATCGTCCAACTCGCCGCCCAGGGCATCGACACCGTGCAACTCCGCCGCGCCGCCCAAGCCGTCGCCCGACACCGCGGCATCACCCTCGAACCCATCACCCCCCACCTCGCCGGATACGGACAAGTCGGGCAGCTCAAATGGGCCGCCTGGCGACGCAAACAACACCTCGAAGCCACCTCCGAGGAACTGCTCGACGCACAAGTCGAACTCGTCGCCGAAGTCCTCGATCCGGCCTTCCGGACCGAACCAGAGGCCTGAGGTCCGCCGACACCGACGCCGCGACCTCAAAGGCTGTCTGCGCTTCCAAACCACGGAAGAAGTCAGCGATGACACCGAGTTGACCGTCGTCCTGTCGGGTGAGCAAACGCGACTCGAAAGCGCTCCGACAAACGCAAACACTCAGGAATCGAACAGCAGCATGTTCGAATCATGGCCGCGCAGAGGGGTGTTCGAGGTCGGGAACTGCCAACCGTAAACCCTCAGTTGGACCACAGCTAGACCCTCAGTGCCCAACACAGGTCGCCGTTTCGACTTCCGATTCCATGATCAAATCGCTCTGACTTGGGGTGGAGCTAAGGGGATTCGAACCCCTGACCTCTTCCATGCCATGGAAGCGCGCTACCAACTGCGCCATAGCCCCGCAGCCTGTCCCCGAGCCGATCACCCGGTGAGCAGGACCCCGAGATACTAGCGCGCCGGCGGCGGCGTCACGAAATCGACGACGGTGCCCGCGGGGCGGTCACGTTGTACTCGGTCATCCGCCAGTAGTCGCCGCTGCGGTGCCGGCCGAGCGCGATCCAGGCGCAGTTGTGCAGGCTGCCGAGCATCCGCCAGGTCTGCTCCGGCAGGCCGAGCAGACGGCACACGCCGACCCGGGCCGCCAGCCCGTGCATCACCACGACGACGGTGCTGCCGGGGGCGCCGGCCGCACCGATCTCCTCCAGGGCCACGGCCACCCGGTCGGCGACCTCGGCGACCGTCTCCCCGGTGGCGGACCGGCGGACGTCCTCCCCCGCCAGGTAGCGGCGGCCCAGCTCCGGATCCTCGGCGACCACCTGGTCCTGGGTCAGCCCCTCCCAGGAGCCGACGTGGATCTCCCGGAGCCGGGGGTCGGTGGCGACCTCCAGCCCGGTCAGGCCGGCCAGCGCCGCGGCGGTCTGCCGGGCCCGGGACAGGTCACTGGCCACGATCGCGGACGGGGCCAGCTCGGCCAGCACCAACGCCGCCTGCCGTGCCTGGGCCCGGCCCCGGCTGTCCAGCTCGATGTCGGCCTGGCCCTGGAAGCGGCCGAGCGCGTTCCACCGGGTCCGACCGTGCCGCAGCACGATCAGCTGTTCCGCGCTCACCGGTGCCTCGCCGCGTCCATCGGCGTCATCGGCGCTGGTCGGCCTGGAGCGCGATCTCCGGGCAGTCGTGCCACAGTCGCTCCAGGGCGTAGAACGTGCGCTCGTCGCTGTGCTGCACGTGCACCACCAGGTCGAGGTAGTCCAGCAGCACCCAGCGCTGCTCGCGGTCCCCCTCGCGCCGTACGGGCTTGGCGTCCAGGTCGCGCAGCGCCTCCTCGATGCCGTCGACCACCGCCCCCACCTGACGCTCGTTGCTGGCCGTGACGACCAGGAACACGTCGGTGATGGCGAGCTGGTCCGACACGTCGTAGGCGACGATGTCGGTGCCGAGCTTGTCGGCGGCCGCAGCCGCGGCGGACTGGGTCAGCTGCAGGGCATGGTCGGTGGCGGTCACAAAGGTCCTCTTCGGTCGGAGTCGGTGTCAGCGGAGGCGGTACAGGCCGCGCTTCGCGATGTACTGCACGATGCCGTCCGGCACCAGGTACCAGATGGGGTCGCGACCCATCACGCGCTCGCGGCAGTCGGTGGAGGAGATGGCCAGGGCCGGCACCTCCATCAACGTGATGCGGTCGGCGGGCAGCTGGGCGATGGCCGTCGACTCCAGCTCCACCCCGGGCCGGGTGCAGCCGATGAAGTGGGCCATCCCGAACAGCTCGGCGATGTTGCGCCAGGTCAGGATCTGGGTCATCGCGTCCGCGCCGGTGATGAAGTACAGGTCCACGTCGTCACCCCGCTCGGCGCGCAGGTCCCGCAGCGTGTCGACGGTGTAGGTGAGCCCGGGCCGGTCGATGTCGACCCGGCTGACGCTGAACCGCGGGTTGGACGCCGTGGCGATCACCGTCATCAGGTAGCGGTCCTCCGCCGCGGAGACCTCCCGGTCCGCCTTCTGCCACGGCTGCCCGGTGGGGACGAACACGACCTCGTCCAGGTCGAACCGGCTGGCCACCTCGCTGGCGGCCACCAGGTGCCCGTGGTGGATGGGGTCGAAGGTGCCACCCATCACCCCGAGCCGATGTCGCTGCCCCGGGGTGGCACCGGGGCTGCGCGCCAGCCCGGTGGCCGGTGCGCGCTGGACCTGCTCCGTCACCGCGTCATTAGCTGTGCGGGCGTCCCTTGCCGATCGAGAGGGTGACACCGAGCATGAAGAGCAGGACGACGAAGGCGATCACGCCGAACGCCCAGGCCGGGACGGGCAGCTCGCGGTGCGCCTCGGCTTCGAGCAGGACGAAGGCGAGGATCATGACACTGCTCGCGGCAGGGGCTGGAGGTCGCTGCGCTCCCGCATTCTGGTCATGCCCGCAGCCTAGCGGACCTGACCGGCACCGGTGACGACGTACTTGGTCGACGTCATCTCCGGCAGTCCCATCGGCCCGCGGGCGTGCAGCTTCTGGGTCGAGATGCCGATCTCCGCGCCGAACCCGAACTCCGCGCCGTCGACGAAACGGCTGGAGGCGTTGACCAGGACGGCGGCCGCGTCCACCTCGGCGACAAAACGCTGGGCGGCGCTCTGGGAATCGGTGACGATCGTCTCGCTGTGCCCGGTCGAGTAGCGCCGGATGTGGGCCAGCGCGGCGTCCAGGTCGTCGACCACCGCCACCGCCAGGTCCAGGGACAGGTATTCCACGGCGAAGTCCTCCTCGGTGGCCGGCCTCGACCGCCCCGTAGCCGGCCACCCGGGCGTCGCCGTGCACCCGCACCCCGGCCTCGGCCAGGGCGGTCAGGGCGCGCGGCACGAAGCTGTCGGCGGCGTCGGCGTGCACCAGCAGGGTCTCCACCGCGTTGCACACCGACGGCCGCTGGGTCTTGGCGTTCAGCAGGATCCGCAGCGCCATGTCCTGCATCGGCGCCGGCGTCGACGTACAGGTGGCAGTTGCCGACCCCGGTCTCGATCACCGGCACCTGGCTGTTGCGCACCACGGTGTCGATCAGCCCGGCCCCGCCGCGCGGGATGAGCACGTCCACCAGGCCGCGGGCGGCCATCAGCTCGTTGGTCACCTCGCGCGGCCCGGGCACCAGCTGGATCGCGTCGCTCGGCAGGTCCGCGTCGGCCAGTCCCGCCCGCAGCGCCTCCACCACGGCGGCGTTGCTGTCGGCCGCCGAGGACGAGCCCCGCAGCAGCGCCGCGTTGCCGGACTTCAGGCAGATCCCGCCGGCGTCGGCGGTCACGTTGGGCCGCGCCTCGTAGATGATGCCGACCACGCCGAACGGCACCCGTACCTGCCGGACCTGGACACCGTTGGGGTTGGTCCAGCCGCGGACCACGTCGCCGACCGGGTCGGGCAGCCCGGCCAGGTCCCGCAGGCCGTCGACCATGCCCGCGACCCGATCGGAGGTCAGCCGCAGCCGGTCGACCAGGGCCGCCGACGTGCCGGACTCCACCGCCCGAGCCACGTCGCGTCCGTTGGCCTCCAGCACCTGCGTCTCGGCCTTGGCCAGGGCGTCGGCCATCGCGTGCAGCGCCTTGTCCTTGGTCCCCCGGGTCGCCTTGGCCAGCACCCGTGCCGCCGCCCGGGCGCGCTCGGCCTGATCTCGTACGCTCACCCGGCCAATCTAGACGGACCGCTCAGACAGTCGCCCCGGCGCCGGCGTTCGGCGCGTCAGGCCGACAGCACCGCGAGCCGGGCCCGCACGACCCGATGGCGGCGGAGCAGGGCCCAGACCAGGTTGAGGGCCATCACCGACCCGATGGTCGACGCGCACAGCGTCACCGAGAGCTCGGCCGCGAGCAGCGACCAGCTGAACCAGCACACCTGGTTGATGACGTTCAACGCGAGGAACGGCAGCGACACCCCCGTGATCCGGGGGGCGACGACCAGCTCGCGGAGCTGCATCAGCTGGGCGAGCAGCGACGGCAGACCGGCCGACACAGCGAAGGCGATCGGGCCGAGCCATACGTCCAGCCCGAAGGTGACCACGGCCAGCAGCACGCTCGGCGCCAGCAGCGGCACGATCGGCAGCCGACGGTCGCGACGCGAGGGTCAGCAGGATGGTGAAGCTCAGACCGGCGAAGACCAGGTTTGGCACCAGCACGTTCAGGTGCGCGGTGTACAGCCCGTGCAGGGTCCAGGCAATGTTTGCCGCCAAGGTCAGCCGCCAAGCGATCACCGAGACGCCGGCGGTGCTGCGGGTCCGCAGCAGCCGGACGAGCTGGGGCAGGGCGAGAGTGGCGGCGAGCAGGGCGGCAACCCAGCCCAGGGCAGTGACGAACACGGGAATCGAGCTCTCTGCGGGCAGGCCGCAAACGGGAATGGTGGGCGGGGCGACACTGCCGGTGATCACGACCCGTCCGGCTCGAATGAGCACGATCAGGGGTCGGTGACACCAGCCTACGGCCCGGCGACGCTCCGCATCAAAATCGTTTCAGGCGTGTCGTGGTGTCGCGGGTGTGTCCTTCGACACCCGCCGGTCCGGCCGGCTCAGAGACCGCGCGACTCCATCACGTCGAACACGTCGTCCAGGATCTCCTCGCTGTCGCGACCCGAGGCCAGCCCTCGCTCGTAGATCCGGCCCACCTGGTCCGACACCTCGGCGTAGCGCCGCTGGTACGCCTCGGCCTGCGGCCGCCAGTACCCGACGATGTCGTAGTGCTGGGATCGCCACCGCAGCTCGTGGCGGAAGTAGCGGCGGATGTCGCGGGCGCTCGACGCCTCCCCCGCCATCCAGACGAAGCCCCGCCCCGGCGGCAGGTCGATGGTGCGGATGGCCGGCGCCAGCGGGCTCGGGATCGTGGCCGGGCTCGGGTTGTACACCCAGCACGTCTTGAGGTCGGCCGCGCTCTGCGGCGTGAAGGTGGCCGCCTCCTCGGGCGCCTCGAGCACCGCGTGCGCGAACAGGCCGGCGGGCAGCTCCTCCAGGATCCGGCTGGCGGCCGGGACGCCGGTCTGGTCGGCGACGACCATGATCCAGTCGGCGGTCAGCTCGTGCAGCCGACCGTGCGGCTGGGAGACCACCACCTGGTGGCCGGGCCGCACGGTCTCGCGCCCACCGGGTGGCGACGCCTCCGGTGTGCAGCACCAGGTCGATGGTCAGCTCGTGGCGCCCGGCGTCCCAGCGACGGACGCTGTACCAGCGCGGCGCGGGCTGCGGGTTGGGGAACACCCAGTGCTGCCCGGCCCGGACCGGCAGCTGGGCCTCGTCCTGAATCGGGGGCTGGGTCTGAGGCTGGGTCGGGGGCTGGGTCGGCACCATCAGGCGCAGCCACTCGTCCGGCGCCCCGGAGGACTCCCAGTCGGCGAGACCGTGGCCGCCGAGCACCACCCGGCGCATCACCGACGACAGCCGCTCGGTCCGTTGCACCGTGGCGCGCCAGTACGCCTCGGACAGCGTCGACATGGTCATCCTCACGCTCGGGTACTCAGGGAGCCCGACCTCCGGGTCGGCCCGCCGACGGGTTCACCGACCCTCGGTCCGCCCCAGGATAGAACGCCGGGCCCAGACCAAGCCCCGATTTCGTACGAGTCTCGTGACGATCGCTCGCCAGCTGGCTCACCGCCGCCCGGATACCCTTCCGTGGCCGGGCTCAGACCAGCCGCGGGGGCAGCGCGCCCTCGTTCTCCAGCAGCCACCGCTTGGTCTCCAGCTCGTGTCCGGGGTCGCCGCCGGAGTAGCCACCGAGGCCGTCGGCGGCCACCACCCGGTGGCACGGGATCAGGATCGGCAGCGGGTTGGCGCCCAGCACCGACCCGATGGCCCGGGCCGGCAGACCCGTGCCGCTGCGCCGGGCCAGCTCCCCGTAGGTGATCGTCTCCCCGAACCCGACGGTCGTGGCCAGTGTGGTCAGCACGGCACGGGTGGTGGGGTCCAGCGTCCGGCAGCAGCAGCGGCAGGTCGAACGTGCGCCGCTGGCCGGCGAAGTACTCCCGCAGCTGCCCCAGCGCCCGCTGGACCATCGCGTCCGGCTCGGTCGAGGCCCCGTCGGGTCGCAGACCCCACCCGGTCCGCAGCACACCGTCCGAACGCGCCACCACCCCGACCACCCCCACCTGGGTGTCGTAGGCGTCGAAGTACGTCGGCCCGGTCATCGCAGCGACGGCACGGTGCGGCGCATCCCCCGGCTGGTTCTCCGGGAAGTGGCAGGCGACCTCGTGGCCGGGCGCGAGCGCCACCAGCGGTGGCTCGGTCGTCCGGCAGATGTCCTGCGCCTTCCAGCACCGGGTGTGGAACCGGCAGGCCGGGGGCGGGTTGATCGGGCTCGGCACGTCCCCGATCAGCCGGATCCGTTCCCGCTGTTCCCGGCCGCGGGTGTTCGGCACCGGCACTGCCGACATCAGCGCTGTCGTGTACGGGTGCATCGGCGTGGCGTAGAGCGCGTCCCGGTCGGCCAGCTCGACGATCTTGCCGAGGTACATCACCGCCACCCGGTCCGAGACGTGCCGCACCACCGACAGGTCGTGGGCGATCATCACGTAGGTCAGCTTGAACTCCGACTGCAGGTCCTCGAGCAGGTTGATGATCTGGGCCTGGATGGAGACGTCGAGCGCCGACACCGGCTCGTCGGCCACGATCAGCCGCGGCCGCAACGCCAGCGTCCGGGCGATCCCGATCCGCTGCCGCTGGCCACCGGAGAACTCGTGCGGGTACCGGTTGTAGTGCTCCGGGTTGAGACCCACCGCCTCGAGCAGGTCCTGCACCGCCCGCTTCACACCGCCGTCCGGCGACACGTTCTGCAGCCGGAACGGGGCCCCGACGATCGTGCCGACGGTGTGCCGCGGGTTGAGCGAGGAGTACGGGTCCTGGAAGATCATCTGCACGTCGCGCCGAAGCGGCCGCATGGCCGCGTCGGACAGATGGGTGATGTCGCGGCCCTCGAGGACGATGCGGCCCGCGGTCGGCTCCAGCAGCCGGGTCAGCAGCCGACCGGTGGTGCTCTTCCCGCAGCCCGACTCCCCCACGATGGAGAACGTCTCCTGCCGCCGGACGCCGAACGTCACGCCGTCGACCGCCTGCACCGCCCCGACCTGCCGCTGCAGCAGGCCCTTGCGGATCGGGAAGTGCTTCACCAGCCCGTCCACGGTGAGCAGGTACTCGCCCTCCGGCTCGCCGGCCGGACGCCCCGGCCCGCGCCGTCGTCTCGGTCACAGTCGCGGCTCGATCTCTTCGGTCCACACCCGGTGGCGGTCGGACGGCGACAGGTGGCAGGCCACCCGGTGCCCGGGGCTGACCGCGACCAGCTCGGGGCGCTCGGTCTCGCTGCGGCCCCCGTTCAGGTCGCGGTAGGCGCACCGCGGGTGGAACGGGCATCCCGGCGGCACGTTGATCAGGCTGGGCGGGGAGCCCGGGATCGGGATCAGCCGCTCCTGCTGGGGGGTGTCGAAACGGGGCAGGGAGCCGAGCAGTCCCCAGGTGTAGGGGTGCAGCGGGCCGTTGAACAGCGCGTCGGCCGCGGCGTACTCCACGGCCCGGCCGGCGTACATCACCAGGATGTCGTCCGACAGCTGGGCCACCACGCCCAGGTCGTGGGTGATGATGATCACCGCCGAGTTGAACTCGCGCTGCAGGTCGCGGATCAGGTCGAGGATCTGGGCCTGCACGGTGACGTCCAGCGCGGTGGTCGGCTCGTCGGCGATCAGCAGGTCGGGATCGCAGGACAGCGCCATCGCGATCATGGCCCGCTGCCGCATCCCGCCGGAGAACTGGTGCGGGTAGGCGTCGACCCGCCGCCGGGGCTCCGGGATCCCGACCCGGCCGAGCATGTCGATGGCGTGCGCCCGCGCGGCCTGATGGCTGACGTGGTTGTGGATCCGGTACGCCTCGACGATCTGCTGGCCGACCGTGTAGTAGGGGTGCATGGCCGACAGCGGGTCCTGGAAGATCATCGCCATCCGCTTGCCCCGCAGCGACCGGACGTAGTCGGCGCTCCGGCTGACCAGGTCCACCCCGTCCAGGAAGATCTCCCCGGTGATCCGGGTGGCGGGCTGGGCGGATCCGGGCTTGGCCGAGCCGCGGCCCCGCCTCCGGCCGCCTTGTGCAGGCCCATCACGGCCAGGCTGGTGACGCTCTTGCCCGACCCCGACTCCCCCACGATGCCCAGCGTCCGCCCGCGGTCGACGCCGAAGCTGAGCCCGTCGACCGACTTCACCAGCCCGTCGTCGGTGGCGAACTGGACCCGGAGGTCGCGGACGTCCAGGAAGGACTGGCCCTCCCGCGGCGGCGGCGGCCCGTCCCGCAGCAGCGTCTCGGTCATCCGAGCCTCACTCTCGGGTCGATCACCGCGTAGAGCAGGTCGACCACCAGGTTGGCGATGATCACGACGAAGCCGGCCACCAGCGTGACGCCCAGGATCTTGGGCAGGTCACCGGCCACGATGGCGTCGAAGCCGTACTTGCCGATCCCGTTCAGGGAGAACGTCTTCTCGGTCAGCACCGCCCCACCGAGCAGCAGCCCCACGTCCAGGCCGAAGATGGTCAGGATCGGGGTCAGCGCGCCCCGGAGCCCGTGCTTGACCACCACGGTCTGCTCGGGCAGGCCCTTCGCCCGGGCGGTGCGGATGTAGTCCTCGCTCATGGTGTCCAGCATCCCGGCCCGGGTCAGCCGGGCGTACTGCGCGGAGAACAGGAAGGCCAGCGTGATCCACGGCAGCACCAGCGCGTAGGCCCACTGCAGCGGGTTCTGGGTGAACGGCACGTAGGTGCCGCCGGGCGCGGTCCAGCGCAGCTGGTAGCTGAAGAAGGACAGCGCGATCAGGCCGGTGAAGAAGATCGGCAGCGACACCCCGGCCAGGGCGATGGTCATGGCCGTCCGGTCGAAGATGCTGCCGCGCCGCAGGGCCGAGAGCACCCCCACCGACACCCCGGCCACCAGCCAGAGCAGGGCGGCGCCCACGGCGAGCGACGCGGTGACGGGGGCCCGGTCCAGCAGCTCCGGCCAGACCGGCTGCTTGGTGATGAAGGAGTAGCCCAGGCACGGCGCGGGGCACCGCTCCACGCCGGCGCCGTAGTCGTACTCGGCGCCGACGAAGACGCCCTTGATCCAGCGTCCGTACTGCACGGGCACCGGCTCGTAGAAACCGAGCCGCTCGGCGGTGACCTTGACCGTGTCCTCGGTGGCGGCCCGACCGACGTAGCGGGTGGCCAGCGTCTCCGGCGTGGCGCCCGCCATCCGCGGCACCAGGTAGAAGATCGAGAAGGTGATCACGCTGAGGACGAACAGCAGTCCGACGGCGCCGAGCAGCCGGCGCGCGATGTAGGCGAGCACCTACCCTCCCTCTCTGGGTCCGTCCCGGTCGGGCCGGGTGCTCGAAACGTCCCTCGTGCGGTGTCGGTTCCGGCCCGGGATCGCTGTCCCGGGCCGGAACCGGCCGCACCGGCAGGCGCTACTTCTGTGCGCCCAGCGCGAGGTAGTCGTACATCCCGAACGCGTCGCTGACGAAGACGTTGGTCGCGTTCTTCGGCCGGATCAGCAGGCTCTTGGCGTACACGCCCGGGTAGATCACGCCCTCCTCCATCACCCGCTTGTCGATCGCGCCCCAGTCGGCGTTGCGCTTGGTCTCGTCGAGCTCCTGCAGTGCGGCGTCGAGCTTGGAGTCCACCTCCGGGATGCGCACGCTGGTGTTGGACGAACCGCCGGTCTCCCGGATCACCCGCGAGTCGACCATCTGGGACAGGAAGCCGAAGCCGTCGTTCCAGTCCGCACCCCAGCCGTTGACGATCAGGCCCAGGTTGTTCTTCTTCACGTACGGCGGGTTGCCGGCGTAGGTGGAGAAGTAGTCGCCCTGCGGGTACGGCTTCAGGGTCAGCTTGATCCCGATCCGGGACAGGGCCTGCTGGAAGGCCTCGGCGGTGGCCTTCTCCTTCGGGCGCTCGGCCCGGTAGGAGATGTTGGTGGCGAAGCCGTTCGGCTGCCCGCACTTGGTCAGCGCCGCCTTCGCCGCCTCCACGTCACCCTTGTGGTCCTGCCCGTTGGGGTACAGGTCGAACTTGGTGTGCCCGGGGATCTGCGGCGGCAGCAGGGTGGTGGCCAGGTCGCCGCCGGCGAACGCGCCGCCGTAGGCGGTCTGGTAGCCGGTCTGGTCCATCCCGTACAGCACCGCCTTGCGGCACTCGATGTTGTCGAACGGGGCCACGGTCGGGACGATCGAGGTGTACCAGAGCCGCGGGATGAACGGGTTGTCGGAGTTGGCCTTCAGGGCCGGGTCCTGCAGCACCCGGGCCAGCGAGGCGGGCTGGGCGCCGGTGCCGGCCACGTCGATGTCGAGGTCCCCGCTGATCAGCCGGTTGTCGATGTCGTCGGCGTTGACGTTGAGCGCCACGTCGTAGGAGTCCGGCAGCGCCTTGCGGTTCTCGTCGGTCGCGGCGTCCCACTGGTCGTTGCGCACCAGCTTGAAGCTCTTGCCCGGCTGCAGGCCCTCGAACTTGTACGGCCCGCTGGAGACGATCTCGTTCTTGTACTTGGTGCCCGAGTCCTTGGCCTTCGGGCACCGGCATCGTCTGGGTCAGCTGCGCCAGGTAGTCGAAGCTGGCGAAGGGCTTCTTGGTGTGGAACACGATCGTGTACTTGTCCGGGGTCTCGATGCCGGAGTCGGTGTCCACGTTCGGCGACTTGTAGGGACCCTTGTAGTCCTCCGGCAGGTCGAGCAGGTCCTCGAAGTAGGCGGGCCCGTTGGGGAAGGTCGCCTTGTCGGTGGAGCGCAGCACCGCGTACTTGACGTCGGCCGAGGTGATCTCGGTGCCGTCCTCGTACTTGATCCCCTTCTTGATCTTGTACGTCCAGGACTTGCCGTCCTGGCTGGCCTCCCCGAGACCCTCGGCGAGGTCGGGCACCAGCTCGTTGCTCGCGCTGCCCGGCGCCACCTTGAACATCAGCAGGGAGCGGCCGTACAGCCGGGCGAAGTTCCACGAGTAGCCGTAGTAGGTCTCACCCGGGTCGAGGGTGTCCCAGTCGCCGGCGTTGGCGATCTTGAGGGTGCCGCCCTTGGTCTCGGACGGGTTGACGATGCCGGTCAGGGCGGCGTTGAACTCGCTGCCGGAGGTCTGCCCTCCGGTGCCCTGTCCGGTGCCGCCGCCACCGCCACACGCCGTGACGAGCAGCGCGGCCGCCGCGGCCAGCGCGACGGAGGCCAGCCTCCGCCTGGGTCGTTGACTCACCATGTGCTCACTTTCTGGTCGATCCCCGGCGGAGCCGGGGACGGTCGGGATTGATCAGAGTCGATCTCATTGCAGGCTCTGTCGGTCACGAGCGGTTGGCTCGCGGGTCGAGGGCGTCCCGGAGGCCGTCCCCGAAGAGGTTGAAGGCCAAGACGGTGACGAAGATCGCCAGCCCGGGCCACAGCATGAAGTACGGCTGCGTGTAGTACGCGACCGCGTCGGACAGCATCCCGCCCCAGCTGGCGGTGGGCGGCCGGATCCCCACCCCCAGGAACGACAGCGCCGCCTCGAACAGGATGTTGCTGGGGATCAGCAGCGTCGAGTAGACGAGGATCGGCGCGATCAGGTTGGGCAGGATCTCCCGGACCAGGATGTACGGTCGCCGGGCGCCGATGCTCCGCGCCGCCTCGACGTACTCCCGCTCCCGCAGCGAGAACGTCTGGCCGCGGATGATCCGGCCGATGTAGGGCCAGTTGAAGAAGCCGATGATGAAGATCAGCAGGGCGATCCGCAGCGCGTTGCCCTCCAGCCCGAACGCCTGGTCGGGGAACACCCCGGCCAGGGCCATGGCGAAGACCAGCACCGGGAAGGCCAGGAAGATGTCCATCAGCCGGCTGATCAGCCCGTCGACCCAGCCGCCGAAGAACCCGGCCACGATCCCCAGCGTCGACCCGATCACCACCGACAGCAGGGTGGCCAGGAACGCGATCAGCAGGGAGATCCGGCTGCCGTAGACGATGCGGCTGAAGATGTCGCGGCCGTTCACCGGCTCGACCCCCATCAGGTGGTCCCAGCTGATCCCGCCGAACGGCCCGATCGGCGTCAGGGTGCCGCCCGCGGTGTCGATCAGGTCCTGGTGGAACTCGTTGGGGTCGTCACCGAGCAGGCTGACGATCAGCGGGGCGAACACGGCGACCAGGATCAGGAAGACCAGGACGACGGCGCCGCCCAGCGCGACCTTGTCCCGCCGGAGCCGCAGCCAGGCGATCTGGCCGAGTGAGCGGCCCTCGACCTGCTTCATGCCCGGCCAGCAGGGCCTCGGGACTCGGGGTGGCCTCCTCGGTGCCGACCTCGAACGGGACCGTCATCGGGGGGTGCCCACGCGGTCAGTGATTCCTCCGGCCGGCGTGGATTTTCGCTGGTCGATCTCCCGCCCCCTTCGCCCCGAGAAGCCAAATCTCCCGGATCTCGCCGGATCGCCTCAGACGATCACTGCGGTCGTGACCGGTGACCGGCTGAGAGTATCTCAGCCTCGGTGGGTTGGTGCCGATCGGCGCCGGTTTGTGACGTGAGCGAAACCCGTCCTCCCGTGACGCACGGGTCGAGAACCGCTGCGATCAGGGGTCGACGAGGACGACCAGGGCGTCCCGGTGCACCACGGTCCGGTCGTAGCCGGTGCCGAGCTCGGTGGCGATCTGCCCGGTGGTCTTGCCCAGCAGACCCGGCAGCTCGTCGGCGTCGAAGTTGACCAGGCCCCGGCCGATCACGCGCCCGTCGGGGTCGGTCAGGTTGACCGCCTCGCCGGCCGTGAACTGGCCGTGCACGGCGGTCACGCCGGCGGGCAGCAGGGAGGCGTTGCGGGACACCACGGCCCGGACCGCCCCGGCGTCGAGCACCAGCTCCCCGCGGGCGTCGCTGGCGTGCCGCAGCCACAGCTGCCGGGTCGGGCGGCGCCTGCCGGTCGGGTGGAACAGGGTGCCGACCGGCTCCCCGGCCAGCGCCGCCCCGGCCCGGTCCGCCGACGTCAGGACGGTCGGGATGCCGGCCGAGGTGGCGATCCGCGCGGCGTCGACCTTCGTCACCATGCCGCCGGTGCCGACCGCGGTGCCGCGCGTGGCGATGTCCACCCCCTCCAGGTCCTCGGCGCTCCGGACGTCACTCAGCCGGCGGGAGGAGGGCAGCCGGGGGTGGGCGGTGTAGAGGCCGTCGATGTCGGTGAGCAGGACCAGCGCGTCCGCGTGCACCAGGTGCGCCACCAGCGCCGCCAGCCGGTCGTTGTCCCCGAACCGGATCTCATGGGTGGCGACCGTGTCGTTCTCGTTGACGATCGGCACCACCCCGAGCTCGAGCAGCCGTCCGAACGTCCGGTACGCGTTGCGGTAGTGCCCGCGCCGGGTGACGTCGTCGACGGTGAGCAGCACCTGCCCGACGCCGAGCCCGTGGACACCGAACAGATGGGTGTAGTAACCCATCAGCAGCCCCTGCCCCACAGAGGCCGCCGCCTGCTGGGTGGCCAGGTCCTGCGGCCGGGTGCGGAGCGCCAGCGGGGCCAGGCCGGCCGCGATCGCCCCGGACGAGACCAGGACCACCTCCCGGCCGGCCGTGCGGGCATCGACCAGGGCGTCGACCAGGGTCCCGATCCGGGCCGGGTCGATTCCCCCGCTACCGGTGGTCAGCGACGACGAGCCGATCTTGACCACCACGCGATGCGCTGCGGCGATCTCCTCACGCATCGCGCCCGGAGTCCGTCGCGTGGCCACCGGCGGGAGCCTCGACCGAGTCCGCGTCGGTCTCGGAGACCGCGACGGCGTCGGCCCATGCGTCGACGGCGTCCTCCTCCGCGGCGTGGTAGGCACGGTCCTTCTGCCGCCGCCGCGCGGCGGCCGGGCGCTCGGTCTCCAGCCGCTGGTCCTCACCCCGGCGGCTGAGGATCTCGGCCCCGACCTCGATCTGCGGGGCGAAGTCGAACACCACCGCATCCTCGCCCCCGATGGCCACCCCTTCGCCGGACCGGGCACCGAGCTCGAGCAGCCGGTCCTCGATGCCGATCCGGTTGAGCCGGTCCGCGAGGTAGCCGACGGCCTCGGGGTTGCCGAAGTCGGTCTGGCCCACCCATCGCTCCGGCTTGGTGCCACGGACCCGCCACAGCTCACCCTCCCGACGGATGGTGAACTCCTCGCCCCCACCGCGGACCGGGGCGGGGCGGATGACGATCCGTGCGGGCGCCGGCGGCGGGGCCGCCGCGCGCCGGGCGGCCACCAGCTCCGCCATCGCGAAGACCAGCGCCTGCAGTCCCGCACCGCTCTTGGTGGAGACCGGGTACACGCGGTGCCCCCGGGCCTGCAGGTCCGACGACACCAGCTCGACCAGCTCCGCGGCGTCGGGCACGTCCACCTTGTTCAGGGCGACCAGCCGCGGCCGGTCCTCCAGACCGCCGTGGGCGCTGAGCTCGGCCTCGATCACGTCCAGGTCGCTCAGTGGGTCCCGCCCGGGGTCGAAGGTGGCGCAGTCGACCACGTGGACCAGCGCGGCGCACCGCTCGATGTGCCGGAGGAAGTCGTGGCCCAACCCTCGACCCTCGCTGGCCCCCTCGATCAGGCCGGGCACGTCGGCCACGGTGTAGGTCACGTCGCCGGCCACCACCACGCCAAGGTTGGGGACCAGCGTGGTGAACGGGTAGTCCGCGATCTTGGGCCGGGCCCGGGAGATGGCGGCGACCAGCGAGGACTTCCCCGCGCTCGGGAAGCCGACCAGACCCACATCGGCCACCACCTTGAGCTCGAGGGTGACGGTCCGGGCCTCGCCCTGCTCGCCGAGCAGCGCGAACCCGGGCGCCTTGCGGGCCGAGGAGGCGAGTGCGGCGTTGCCGAGCCCGCCGCGGCCTCCCTGGGCCACGACCAGCTCAGTGTCGAGGTTGGTCAGGTCGGCCAGCACCGTGCCGGTCTCGGCGTCGGTGACGACCGTCCCGTCCGGTACGCCGAGCAGGATGTCCTCCCCGTTGCCGCCGTTGGCGTGGTCGCCGCGGCCGGGCTGGCCGTTGGCGGCGCGCCGGTGCGACTGCCGGTGGTAGTCGACCAGGGTGGTCACTCCGGGGTCGACCCGCAGGATCACCGATCCGCCGTTACCGCCGTTGCCGCCGTCGGGGCCACCGAGCGGCTTGAACTTCTCCCGGTGCACGGAGGCGCAGCCGTTCCCGCCGTCCCCGGCCTGGATGTGCAGGGTGACCTGGTCGACGAAGCTGGGGATCGCCATCGGGCTCCTCCTCTCGGGCGGTCGTCTCGGACCGGTGGACGGCTGATCATGCGAAAGGGTGGCCCAGCGTCGCGCTGGGCCACCCTCGGGCGTTGCTCTGTTCGGTCCTGCGGCGCTCAGGACACGCGGTCCACCGAGCGCAGGACGGTGATCAGGCCGATGTGGTGGCCTCGGTCGGGACCGGGGCGGCGGAGCTCACGTTGACGACGCGACGGCCCCGCCGGGTGCCGAAGGACACGTGCCCCTCGACCAGCGCGAACAACGTGTCGTCCCCGCCACGGCCGACGCCGTCCCCGGGGTGGAAGTGGGTGCCGCGCTGCCGGACGATGATCTCGCCGGCGCTCACCAGCTGCCCGCCGAACCGCTTGACGCCGAGGCGCTGCGCGTTGGAGTCGCGACCGTTCCGGGTCGAGGACGCGCCCTTCTTGTGTGCCATGTCTGCTCTCTCAGCTCTCGATGCCGGTGACCCGGACCTGCGTGTAGCGCTGGCGGTGGCCCTGGCGCTTGCGGTAGCCGGTCTTGTTCTTGAACTTCAGGATCCGGATCTTCGGACCCTTCGTCTCGGCGAGCACCTCGGCGGTGACCGTGGCCGAACCGAGCGCCGAAGCGTCGGAGGTCACCGCGTCCCCGTCGACCAGCAGGAGCGGCTGCAGGCTCACGCTGGTTCCCGCGGACTCGCCGATCTTGTCGATCTCGATGACGTCGCCGACGGCAACCTTGTGCTGGCGGCCGCCACTGCGCACGATCGCGTACACGCCTGACCTACTCTCTTCGATGTCGATTTCCCATGCCGACCGGCAACCGGGAGGGTCGGGTCGCGCATCTCGTTGCGGGCGCGCGTCAGCGCACACCGAGGGTCAAGGCTACGCGCGCAGCGGAAGGCCGGTCAAACCGGCTTCCGCCCCGCGACCATCTCCCGTACGGTCGGAACAGGCGCCCCGGGTCCGGATCGCGAACGGGCGGCCGCACCCCTCCGCGGAGATCCCCATGTCTGGCTTCCCCCGCCCGCCGGCCACCCGCTGGCGCTGCGCCGTCCCCGTGGTCGCAGCGGCTCTGCTGCTGGCCGCGTTCGCGGGGCCCGCCGACGCCACCCCACCGGGCAGCCCACCGACCGAGGACCCCGGGCGGACGCAGGGGGCGGCTCCGGTGCCGCGGCTGGACTGGGGGTCCTGCGGCCCCGGGCGGGAAGCCTTCCAGTGCACCACGGCCGAGGTGCCCACCGACTACGACCGGCCCCGGGGCGCCACCACCTCGATCTCCCTGACCCGGTTGCCGGCCAGCGCCCCCGCCGGGCGGATCGGCACCCTGTTCGTCAACCCCGGGGGGCCGGGCGGCTCGGGGGTGGACTTCGTCCAGCAGGCCGCCGCGTCCATCCCGCCCGCCATCCGGGCGCGGTTCGACGTGCTGGGCTTCGACCCCCGCGGCGTGGCCCGGTCCGACCCGGCCACCTGCTTCCCGACCGCCGAGCAGGAGGCGAGCTTCCGCGCCCGCTCGCTGCTGTTCCCGCTGACCCCCGCCGAGGAGCGGCGCTTCGTCGCCGAGTCGCGCGAGCTGGGCACCGCCTGCGCCACCACCTCCCCGGGACGGTTCCGGCACATCTCCACCGCCAACGTGGCCCGCGACCTGGATCTGCTCCGCCAGGCGGTCGGCGACCAACGGCTGTCCTACCTCGGCCTCTCCTACGGCACCTACCTCGGCGCCACCTACGCCCGGCTCTTCCCCACCCGCGTCCGCGCCCTGGTCCTCGACGGCACCATCGACCCGCGCGAGTACGCCGGCACCCGGGACCGGGGGCTGCCGGTCGGCGCCCGGATCGACCAGGGCCAAGGCGGCGCCGAGGTGTTCCAAGAGTTCTTGCGCCGCTGCACGGCGGCGGGCCCGGCTCGCTGCTCGCTGGCTGCGACCGGCGACCCGGCCGCGGTGGCACGGCAGACGCTCGACCGGCTCAAGACCAGGCCGGTGAACCTGCCGTTGCCGGGCCAGACCACGCGGCTGGTCACCTACCAGGTCGCGGTGGACGCCGCGTTCCTCGCGCTCCACGACCCCGCGGCATGGACGAGCCTCGCTGACTTCCTCGCGGCGCTGGCGCTGAACGACCGCACCGCCGCCGGTCGCGCCGGGGCCGAGCTGGCCGCGCGCGCCGCGCAGACCCGCGGGGAGGACTACACCTCGATCGGCGAAAACATCGGCAGCACCTGCGTCGATGCGACGACCCCGCCGCTGCGGGTCTACCCGCGGGTCGCCGACGCGCAGGACCGCCGGTTCCCCGACTTCGGCCGCTTCCGAACCTGGGTCGACCTGCCGTGCCGCTACCTGGTGGCGGCGGGCATCCGGGACGCCGACGCCTACCGCGGACCCTGGCGGCAGCGCACGCAGGCCCGGGTGCTGGTGATCGGCACCCGGTGGGACCCGGCCACGCCGTACCGCAACACCCGCCCGTACGCCGGCCTGTTCCCGCGCGCCACCGTGGTCACCCACCAGGGTTGGGGGCACGTCGCCATCGACCAGAGCGTCTGCGCCCTGGCCCTGACCTCGGCGTACCTGGCCGACCCGGACCAGCCGCGTCCGGACCAGACCTGCCCGACCGACGTGGTGCCGTTCGCCGCCCCCGCAGACCGGAGCCGCGAGCGCCGGCCACCGGCGACGGCGCCGCTGCTCCGGCGCTGACCTGGGCCAGTCCCCTGCCCGCCACCGGTGCGGCTGCCACCGTTACCGGAACCTGCGCCCGCGTGTCTACAGCTCCGGGCCGTCGGCCTGCCACGCAGCCCGCAGCATCTCGACACCCTCATGCAGGAGCCGGGTCCGGCCGGCGTCGACGGCGGCCGGAATCTTGTGGGCCGCCGCGAGGCGGGCGATGCCATAGACCGTTCCCCACGCTGTCGCACAGCGCCGCAGCACCTCCGCCCCGGGCACCCCTGGCGGCTGGTTGGCCGCGACTGTCTGCTCCAGCACCCCCCAGTAGCGGATCGCGGCCGCCTGCAGGCGCGGATCGTCGGCCATCGCCACCAGCGGTCCGTAGGCCAGGTCGTGGACGTGCGGACTCTCGTCGAGGAAGGCGACGTAGGCGTCGACCAGCGCATGCAGCCGGTCGGCGGGACCGGCTCCGGCCGCCTCCACCGCCGCGGCGGCGGCCTCCCCCGCCTGCTCCAGGCCCGCTCCGGCCACGGCGGCCAGGAAGCGACGCCGGTCGCCGAAGTGCACGTACGGCGCCTGGTGGCTGACCCCGAGGCGCAGCGCGACCGCGCGAATGCTCAGCTGTTCGGCGGGCTGGTTCTGCAGCAGCTCCAGTGCGGCCAGGACCAGCCGGTCGGCGAGGTCCGCGGGTGGGGACATCGGCCTCCCCTCAGAGGTTGACAGTGTCAACCCTACAGCGGACGATGGAGGTTGACGCCGTCAACCAGGGAGATGGGATGTCTGAGCTCATGGTGCAGACCAGGGTCGGCCGCCTCAAGGTGAGCATCGCCGGCGCCGGAGACCACCGACCGACCGCCCTCTTGTGGCACAGCCTCTTCGTGGACGAACGCAGCTGGCAGCGCGTCGTCCCCGAGCTCGTCGAGGACCGGCAGCTCATCCTGGTGACCGGACCCGGCCACGGCGCGAGCGGCGACCTCGGCCACCGGTACGCGATGGAAGACTGCGCCGAGGCCGCGGTGGAGGTGCTCGAGGCGACGGGGGTCGAGGGTCCCGTCGACTGGGTCGGGAACGCCTGGGGGGGCCACGTCGGCCTCGTGTTCACCGCGCGACACCCGCACCGGGTGCGGACGCTGGTCACCTGCGGGACGCCGGTGCACGCCTACGCGCTCGCGGCCCGGTTGAGCACCCAGCTTCTGGTGTTCCTGTACCGGTGGTTCGGTCCCACCCGCTTCCTCACCGACGCAGTCGTCGAGGCCCTGCTGTCGGAGCACACCCGGACCACCGACGCAGGCGCGGTGGACCTGGTCCACGACGGCTTCGTGACGGCGGACCGGGCCGGGCTGACCAACGCCGTCGTCTCCATCTCGCTCCGTCGGCGCGACCTCAGCCCGGTGCTGCCGGGCGTGCGGGCCCCCGCGCTCTTCGTCACCGGTTCCGACCACCGGGACTGGTCGCCGGCGCAGCTGCGTTCAGCGGCCGCCCGGCTCCCGTGTGGGTCGACCCGGGTGGTGCAAGGCGCGGCGTACCTGGTGCCGCTGGAGGCTCCCGCCGAGTTCAGCCGCTGCGTACGGGAGTTCTGGGCGGCGCACCGGGCCGGCGACCCGGGCCCGCAGACGCGAGATCGGGCGACGACCTAGCCTGGCTGCCGTGCTGCCCCAGATCACCGCGACGGCCTACCTGACCCCGCTGCGAGAAGGCGGCTCGCTGCCCGGGCTGGTCGAGGCCGACGACTCGGGCACCTACGTGGTCAAGTTCACCGGCGCCGGGCAGGGGGCGAAGGCGCTGGTCGCCGAGATCGTGGTGGGCGAGCTGGGCCGCGCCCTCGGGGTGCGGGTTCCCGACCTGGCCCTGATCGACGTCGACCCGGAGATCGGTCGGCGGGAGCCCGACCAGGAGGTCCAGGAGCTGATCGGGGCCAGCGCCGGGACCAACCTGGCGGTCGACTTCCTGCCCGGGTCGGTGGGCTACGACAAGAGCTTCGACCTGGCGGGTGCGGTCGCCTCCCGGATCGTCTGGCTGGACGCCTTCGTGGCCAACGTGGACCGGAGCGCCCGCAACACCAACCTGCTGATCTGGCACCAGACGCTGTGGGCGATCGACCACGGCGCCTGTCTACGGTTCCACCACGCGTGGGGTCGTCCCGACACCTTCGCGGGCGCACGGTACGACTACGGCGACCACGTGCTGGGCGGGCGGGGCCACCCCCGGTCCGTGCACGACGCGCTGGCGGCTGCGGTCACGCCCGACCTGTTGGACTACGTGCTGGCCGAGGTCCCCGACGACTGGCTCCGACCCGACCCCGCCCGGCCGGATCCGCAGGCACCGCCTGACCCGGCGTCGGCCCGGGCCGCCTACCGCGACTACCTGCTGGCCCGCCTCGAGGCGGCCGAACGGTGGCTGCCGTGAGCCGCCGGCTGATGCCGTTCCAGTACGCGGTGCTGCGCGCCGTCCCCCGGGTGGACCGGGGCGAGTTCGTGAACGTGGGGATCGTGCTCTACTGCCAGCCGGTGGAGTTCCTCCGGGCGTCGGTGGCCGTGGACGACGTCCGGCTGCGGGCGCTGGACGGGGCTGTCGACCTGGACGCGGTCCGGCGGGCCGCCCAGGCCGTGGTCGAAGCCTGTCACGAGCCGGTCGGGTCGGCTCGGGAGAACGCGGGCCTGGCCCACCGGTTCGGGATGCTGACCGCACCGCGCAGCACCGTGCTGCAACCCTCACCCGTGCACGCCGGCGTCACCCACAACCCGGAGCACACCCTCGGCACCTTGATGCAACGACTGGTCGGACCACCCGGCTGATCGAGCGCCCCCGGTCCTGTGGTCATCGACGGTCCAGCCGGCGCAGGAGGTCGGGCAGCGGACCGTCCGCGATCACGCCGAGCCGTCGGGTCGCCCGGGTCACCGCGACGTACAGGTCCGACCCGCCCCGCGGCGACTCGCGCAGGATCGCACCCGGGTCGGCGATCAGGACCGCGTCGAACTCCAGACCCTTCGCCTGGTCCACCTCCAGGATCACGGTCGGGCGGTCGAGCAGGTCCAGGTCGGATCCGTGTGCGATGCCCGGCCGCGCGGCGCTCAGCAGGGCGGTCAGCTCGGCGTACCGCGATCCGGGGACGAGCACGGCGAGCCGGCCGTCACCGATCTGCTCCTGCTCGGCGGCGACGGCGTCGACCAGCGTCCGGCCGAAGGCCTCGGCCGGGGCGCACCGGCTCCACGGGGGCACCCCGGTGGACCGGGCCGACCCCGGTGCCGCGGCCGCCGGGTCGACCGACCTCAGCACGTCGGCCGCCACCGCCATGATCTCGGCCGGGGTCCGATAGTTCACGGTCAGCTCGGCGCTGCGCCAGCGGCCGGGCGCGTACCGGTCGAGCAGGTCCGCCCAGGACCGCACCCCGTCATCCCTGCCGGCCTGAGCGAGGTCACCGACCAGCGTCATCGACCGGCGTCGGCAGCGGCGCATCAGCATCCGCCACTCCATCGGCGACAGCTCCTGCGCCTCGTCGACGATCACGTGGCCGAACTGCCAGCTGCGGTCGGCCGCGGCCTGCTCGGCAATGGTGCCGCGAGCCTCGCGGGGCCGGGTCTGCTCCGCCATCAGTGCGATGAACGGCTGCACGTCGAGGGGGTCGACGGTCAGCCGGTTCGCGGCCAGTCCGCTGTCGATGACCTCGCTCATGTACGCCAGGTGTTCAGCGTCCGCGGCTTCGCGCTCGGCGGCCGCTCGACGGCGCCGCCCCCGAACGGCCTCGCTGTCACCGAGCAGGTCGGCCGCCTCGTCCAGCAGCGCCACGTCGGCCCGGGTCCAGGGCTTCCCGGGCCGACGGTGCAGCGCGGCGCGCTCGGCAGCGGTGAGCTCCGGCGCGACGGCGGCGAGCAGCTCCGGTGACGACCAGAGTCGGGTGAGCAGGCGCTCGGGTGTGACGTCCTGGCTCCGGTCGCGCCGGACGGCGCGGACGGCGCGGGCGATCACGTCGACCATCCGGAGTCCGCCCTTCAGCCGGCTCGCCTGCGCGGGCTCGGTGGCGGAGCCGACCACGCCGGGAAGCAGCTGGCCGACGGTCGACAGCACCACCTCGGTCTCGCCGAGCGAGGGCAGCACCTGCTCGATGTAGCGCAGGAAGGTCGGGTTCGGGCCGACCACCAGCACTCCGCGGCGGGCGAGCTGATCGCGGTGGGTGTAGAGCAGGTACGCGGCCCGGTGCAACGCGACCACGGTCTTGCCGGTCCCGGGACCACCCTGGACGACCAGCACGCCGGGCAGCCCCGCGCGGATGATCGCGTCCTGCTCGGCCTGGATCGTGGCCACGATCTCCGACATCCGCCCGGTGCGGTCGGCCGTCAGCGAAGCCATCAGCGCCGCCTCGCCGATCAGGCTCCCGGGGTCGCCGCCGTCCAGCGCGGCCAGGTCGAGGACGTCGTCGTCGACGGCCACCACCCTCCGCCCGCTGAGCCGGATGTGCCGTCGCCGGACGATGCCCATCGGGTCCGCCGTCGTCGCCCGGTAGAAGGGCTGGGCCACCGGCGCTCGCCAGTCGATCAGCAGCGGCTCGTGGTCGTCGTCGAACAGCCCGAGGCGGCCGATGTAGGCCGTCGTCCCGTCTGTCGCGTCGAGGCGGCCGAAACACAGTCCGCGCTCGACTCTGCTCAGCTGGTCGGCGCGGGCGGCGTAGGACCGGGCAAAGGAATCGCGTTCGGTCGCCGCCTGGTCGGTTTCGGTGGTCGGGCCGCGGTGAACTCGTCGGAGCCCGCCGTCCGCCCGCCCGCGGGCGCGGCCCAGCACGTCGTACAGCATCGTCACATAGCCTTGTTCACGGGCGATCTCCTGCCTCAGCGCGCTCTCGGTCATGCACTCTCCTGATCCGAATCCGGTGGGTCTTGACGAACTTCGGCGCCTGGGTTAATCTCGAAATGAGCACCGGTTTCCGGTGCTCTTTTTCGTGCCCAGACAAATACAGCAGGATATCGATCCGGGCTGCTCAAAACAATTCGAGAACGAACGAAAAGGGCTCGAACGCGGTAATTCACGCGTGCACCGTCGGCTGTCAGAATGACCGTCGTGCTGCGACTCGACGATGCGTGGGTATGGGACTCCTGGGTGGCCGACGACGGCGACCGGTACCACCTGTTCTTCCTGTCCGCTCCCCGGTCGCTCGGCGATCCGGCCCACCGACACGTGAACGCGACCGTCGGCCACGCCGTGTCCACGGACCTCGTCACCTGGGAGCATCTGGGCCGGACCCTCGGCCCCGGCGCGGCCGGGAGGTTCGACGACCTGGCCCTATGGACCGGGTCGGTGGTCCGCGACGGTTCGCGCTGGCGGATGTTCTACACCGCCATCTCCACCGGAGGTCACCACGTCTACGACCAGCGGATCGGGTCGGCCACCTCCACCGACCTGCACCACTGGACGCCGGACGCGGAGCAGCCCGTCGTGCCGGTGGACCGCCGCTGGTACAAGACGCTCGCGCTGGACCCGCCGGCTACCAACGGCCCGGACCTGACGCGGGCCAGCGAGACGTGGCGGGACCCGCTGGTCTTCGCCGACCCGGGGGGCGCGGGGTGGCACATGCTGATCACCGCCCGTGCCGTCGGCGCGGACCGCAACGACGACGGCGTGATCGCGCACGCGCGCAGCCAGGATCTCGTGCACTGGGAGCTCGGCCCGCCACTGTGCGCCCCCGGCGCCGGGTTCGGCCAGCTGGAGGTCCTGCAGAACAAGGTCGTCGACGGTCGACCGGTGCTGGCCTTCACCTGCCACCCCCAGGAGATGACCCCCGACCGGATCGCCCGCTCCGGCGAGTACTGCACCTGGTCGGTGCCCTCCCCCGGCCCCACCGGTCCGTGGGACATCGACCTGGCCCGGCCCTTCACGCCCGAGCCGGACCTGTTCGCCGCGCCGCTGGTCCAGCTACGCGACGGCAGCTGGGTGCTCATCGGCTTCCGCAACCTGGAGCCGAAGGGCGGCGACGGCTTCGAGATCGTCGACCCGATCCCGGTGACCACCGACGACGACGGCTACCTCGTGCCGCGCTGACCAGCCACTCTCGGTCACTCGGCGTACGGGTCGGTGATCTCCCGCAGCCTGGCCATGCTCCGCTGCAGCCGGGTCATCTCCGCCGCCCCCAGATGCCGGGTCCACTCCGCCACCACCTGCCGCTCCACCTCCGCGGCCGCCGCCTGAACGGCCCGCCCCCGCGGTGCGATCCGCACCAACCGCGCCCGGGCGTCGGTGGGGTCCGGCACCCGCTCGACGTAGCCGCCCTTCTCCAGCTGGTCCACCAGGAAGCCTGCCGTCTGCTTGCTGACCTGAGCCATCTCCGCCAGGTCCGTCAGACGGGTGCCGGACGGTGCGATCCGGGCGAAGACCCGACCCTGGGCCGCCGTCACTTCGAAGCCCGCCGCCCGCAGCGCGGCCAGCACCCGCTGCTCGAACGCGCGGTAGGCGATGAACAGCAGCACGCCGACGTTCGGGTCGGTCATCCGGCTCCTCGGTATGAGAACGGCCTTGACGATGGTCAGAGCATCTGACTAGATTAGGTCAGAGAATCATACTACTCTCGAGGGTGGATGCCATGGATCGAGCACAGGGCTGGCGCGTCGTCGACGAGCAGCGGGCGGTCCTGGCCGACCTGCTGGAGACCCTGACCGCAGAGCAGTGGGCCACGGCGTCCTGGTGCGCGGGTTGGACCGTGCGAGAGGTCGCGGCCCACCTCGGCGTCGCCGCTCTGACCCCCACCCGGGTCGTCCTGTCGGCGGCCGTCCGCGCCCGGGGCGACCTCGACCGCCTGATCGACCTCACGACTCGGGAGCGCGCCGCCGCCCGGTCGCCGGCCCAGATCGTCGACGACCTGCGCGCCATCGTGGGCTCCCGGCGGCTCGCCCCCGCCACCGTGTGGCGCGACCCGCTGCTCGACATCCTGGTCCACACACAGGACATCGCCCGCCCGCTCGGCCGGCCGGTCGCGATGCCGACCGAGGCCGCCCGGACCGCCCTGGACTGGGTCTGGCAGCGCCGGTTCCCGTTCTTCCCGGCCCGACGCTTCCGCGGGCTGCGCCTGGTCGCGGACGACGTGCAGTGGGCGCGCGGCGCGGGCCCCGAGATCCGCGGCCCGGTGGCCTCCCTGCTGCTGGTCTCCGCCGGGAGGACCGCCGCGGTCGCCGACCTGCGCGGTGCCGGCCTGGCCCGGCTGCCCGACGCCTCGCCCGGCACCACCAACCCAGCCGCGGTGACCAGCGAGCGGTCACCCAGAACCGAACGGAGACAGCGATGACGTACGGCGTGATCGTGACCGTGCCGGCGCCCGTCGAGATGTACGACGGGCTGCACGCGGAGCTCATGCGGACACCCGTCGAGGGCCTGCTGGTGCACCTCGCCCGCCCCACCACCGCAGGCTTCGAGGTGATCGAGGTGTGGGAGTCCCAGGAGCAGTGCGACCGCTACACCCGCGAGGTGGTCTGGCCGCTCGCGGCGCGGCTCGCCGACGGAGGGCCCCCCGCGCCGGAGCCCACCACCGAGGAGTTCGAGGTCCGGGGGCTGGTGACCGCCGGAGAGACCGCGCGCTGAGCAGCGACTCCGGGCCTCAGACCGCGATGGCGGCCAGCTCGGTCCGGGAGCCGATGCCGAGCTTGCGGTACGCCGAGGCGAGGTGGCTCTGCACGGTCCGGATGGACAGGAACAGCTCGTCAGCGATCTCCCGGTCGGTGTTGCCTCGGCTGGCCAGGCGCGCCACCTCGGTCTCCCGCCGGGTCAGGGGGTTGGCGGCCGGGGCCGCGGCGGACCCGCCCTGGTCCCCGAGACGCTCCCGCGCCTGGCGCAGCACGCCGGCCGCACGCCGGGCCGACGCTCCGGACCCGTCGTGCTCCCGGGCCAGCTCGGCCAGCTCCAAGGCGTGCCGGGAGAAGCCGGCCAGCAGCTGGGCCTCGGCGGCGTCCAGCAAGGCGTCGGGCCGACGCCGGGCGCGGGCCAGCAGGTCGGCGGCCCGGACCCGCTGGACGTCGGAGTCGAGCGGGACGCCGAGCGCCGGCAGGGCGGCCGCGGCCTGCCGTGCATCACCCCACCGGGCGGCGTCGGTGAGGAAGTTCATCGCCATCGCCGAGACCCCCCGGGAGGCTGCCACGCGCGCCCCCGCCAGGGCGAGCTCGGTCGCCCGCCCGTGCCGGCCGGCGGCTGCCTGCACCGCGGCCTCCGCCCAGGGCCGGAGGCCGGGGATGATGGCCACCGCGTCCGGCGGGTGGTCCCGCATGATCTCCTCGGCTTCGTCGACGTGCCCCAGCTCAGAGAGGACCACCACGAGCTCGGCGGTCGCCTCCGACGAGAACATGCCCTCCCCGGCCAGCTGCTGCACGTACGCCTCGCGCAGCGGCCCGACGGCGCCCAGCAGGTCGCCGGCCAGGTGACGTCGGACCCCGACGAGCAGCGGCCACCCCAGCTCGCCGCTGTCGTCGGTGGCCGCCGAGCGGAGCGCGGCGGGTCCCGGCGTCTCCGGCTCGAGCCGGCCGGGCAGGTCGGGCCACCGTCCGAGCAGGCCCACCGCCCGCGGCAGCCGGTACTCGACACCGAAGAACAGCCCGGTCACCGCGATCAGCGCATGGGCCAGGCCGGCGCGCGGTGCCGCCACCCGGGTGTCGGCGAGGGCGTCGAGCAGCTGCTGGCCGGCCTCGATCGCCGCCGGCCCCCGGTCGGCGAAGGCCAGCGCCCCGGTCAGCACCGTCAGCGCCCGGACCCGGTCGCTGGGCGACGGATCCCCGGCGAGCAGCTGCCGGGCGAGCGGCACGGCCGCCGCACCGCCGCCGGAGAACAGGGTGACCACGGCCTCCGCGCCGAGGATCCGGTTCGCGAAGCCGGGCGGCAGAGCGTCCCGCATCTCCGCCAGGACTGCCCGGGCCTGGTCGGGCCGGCGATGCCCCCACAGCGCCAACCCGAGCCGCTCCTTGAGCAGCGCGTACACCTCGTCGGCCGAGGTGGCCTCGGGGGCGCGCTGCAGCGTCTCGGCGGCCAGGTCGGGCCGCCCGTCACCGGCCTGCGCGGCGGCCAGGGCGATCGTGGCCCGGATCCCGCCGCCGGCCCGGCGGGCCCGCGTCGCCAGCCGGATCGCCGCGGTGGCGTCGTTCAGCATCACCTGGTCGGCGGCGGCCAGCAGCAGGGCGACGTCGGGCTCGTCGGTGCCCTGGTCCTCCCAGGTGGCCCGTCGGAGCAGGTCGACGTGGCGCGCGGGGGCCTTCCGCAGCCGACCCGCCAGGCTTCGGCGGCGGGTAGCACTCAGCTGGGCCTCGGCGACCCCGTGCAGCAGGGGGTGGGCGAACCGGACGGTGAGCACCCCGCCCCGCTCGTCGGAGGTGAGGATCTGGGCCTGGTCCAGCTCGATGATCGCCTCCTCACCCGCCACCGCGGCCAGCGTCTCGTACGGCAGCGGCTCACCGAGGGCCAGGAAGTCGATCGCCTCCCGACCCTCCTCCGACACTGACGCCATCCGCCGGGTCAGCAGCTCGCTGAGCCGGGGCGGCAGGTCGGTGCCGCCCAGCCACCACCAGACACCGGCCCGCTGCTCCAGGGCACCGTGGTCCGCCCCGAACCGGGCCAGCTCGCTCACGTACAGCGGGTTGCCGTGGCTGCTCGACCACAGCATCTCCACCGTGCCCGAGGCGACCGGACCGTCGAGCAGCGACTCCAGCAGCCGTCGCGTCGCGACCAGTCCGAGCGGCATCAGGTCGAGCCGGATGAGGAAGCGTTCCTTCCAGAGTGCGGTGACGGCGTCGGAGGGGGCGTCGCCGCTCCGCATCGTGACCAGCAGCCGCACGGCGCGGGCCGAGACCAGGGACAGCAGGACCGCCGCCGACTGGGCGTCCAGCAGCTGGGCGTCGTCGACCACGAGCACCGGCGGGGCGCTCGACCGGGGGCCCGGCCCGAGCTCCCGCAGCCGCGCGTCGACGTGCTGGGCGACCAGGGCCGGGTGGATCGTCGCCAGGTCGGAGGGCAGCAGCGTCGCCAACGCGCCGAGCGGAGTTCCTCGGCTGGCGGCGGTGGCGACCACCCAGCCCACCGGCGGGGCGTTCAGCCGCCCCGCGACGGCCGCTGCCAGGGCGGTCTTCCCCACCCCGGCCTCGCCGGTGATCATCACGCCACCACCGAAGCGCAGACTGTGCAACGCCTGCTCGAGCTCGGACTCGCGGGCCACCAGCTGTGCTGCCCGCGGCGTCGCCACCACCTGCATTCCCGACCTCCACCGGATCCGAGGCGGCGCCGTGGTGCGGGCCGCAGTCTCCCAGCCAGACGCTACGGGCGGCGGCGGCGGCGAGCCACGACGATCACTCGACGTTGACCCGGACATCCCCGGGACGGGTCGCGTCCTGCATTGCCCGGTCGTGATGGTCCTCGGCGGCGGCCAGCAGCTCGCTGCGGTGCGACAACGTGGTGCGTTGGCGTCCGTGGCTGTGCCCGAGCTCGATCTCGGCGGCGTCGATCCGGTGCCAGGCCGGCATGTCCAGCGGGGTGATGCCCCGGGAGGCCAACAGGTCCTCCAGCTCGCTGACGTCGTGCCGGGGCTCCAGCGCTCCGTCGGCGATGTCGGCCAGCAGGGAGCCGACCGTCTCGACCGCGTCGGACTTGTTGGTGCCGATCACCCCGGTGGGGCCTCGCTTGATCCAGCCGGTCACGTACTCGTCCGGGGAGAAGGCTCCGTCGCGGATCACCCGGCCCTCGGCGTGCGGCACCCGGCCGGTCGCGGGGTCGTAGGGGACGCCGTCCAGCGGGACCCCGCGGTAGCCCACCGACCGCACCACCAGCTGAGCGGTGATGGTCCGCCGGACGCCGTCGCCGCGGACCGACCCGTCGGGGTCGAGCCTGGTGCCTTCCACCTCCACACCGGTCACCCGGTCGGCGCCCAGTACGCGGACCGGTCGGGTCCAGAAGTGCAGGTGGACGCGTCGGCTCGCGCGACCGGTCGGCCGGTCGGTCAGCGCGCGGAACACGGCGAGATTCCGGGCAGCGACCTTGTCCTGGCCGACCACGGCCTCGCTCGAGGGGTCCAGGACGAGGACGGCGGGGTCCAGCAGCACGTCCAGGTCGGGGATCTGCCCCAGCTCGCGCAGCTCCTTGGTGGTGAAGGCCGTGTACGCCGGACCCCGCCGGCCGAGTACGTGCACATCCGTCACCTGCTTGTCCTGCAGGGACTCCAGCACCTCGTCGGCCATGTCGGTGTCGGACAGCTCGGCGGCGTTCTTGATCAGCACGCGGGTGACGTCGAGGGCCACGTTGCCGACCCCGACCACCACCGCCTGCGTCGTGGTGGCGATCAGCTCGGTGAGCTCCCGCTGGGTGGCCCCCGGGTGGGCATCGGGCGCGAGCGGCCGCTCGACGTCGGGGTGCACGTCGGGATGCCCGCAGTACCAGGCGACGAAGTCGGGGGCGGCCAGGCTGCCGACCAGGTCCTCGCCGTCGACGCCGAGCCGCTTGTCCGAGCCGGCGCCGAACGCGTAGACCACGGCATCGACCCGCTCGCGCAGCTCGGCGGCGGTCAGGTCCGTGCCGATCGCGACGTCGCCGAAGAACCGGACGCCGGTCCTCTCGAGGGTCCGCTCCAAGGTGTGACGGATCGACCGGATCGACGGGTGGTCCGGCGCCACCCCGTAGCGGACCAGCCCGAACGGCACCGGCAGCCGGTCGATCACGCAGACCTGCACCGGTACGTCGGCCTGCTGGGTCAGGGCCTCCGCGGCGTAGATCCCGGACGGTCCGGCCCCGACCACCGCGACGACAAAAGGGCGGGGGCTGCCGTGGTCACTGCGGGTCACGACGCCATCCTGCCCCGAGCGGCGCCTCAGCCCCCGCTGGGCACCGGCTCGGCCGCGTCAGTCTCGCGCTGCTCGCCGTCGCGTCCCCGGCCTCCGCGCCGGCTCCGGCCACGACCCCGACCACCGCCGTTGTCGTCGTCGGACCCCCGGCCGTTCGCGGAGTCGGCGCTCTGGTCGCCGCCGCCACCTTGGCTGCGCCCACCATCCCGGGAGCCGCCGGGAGACCGCTGCTCGCGAGCCCCGCCGTCGGGTTGCTTCTGCGACTCGACCGGCAGGTCGTGGATGGCGTAGCCCCGCCCGTGGCAGTGCTCGCACTCGGTGCTGAACGCCTCCAGCAGCCCGGTCCCGATCTTCTTCCGGGTCATCTGCACCAGGCCGAGGCTGGTCACCTCGGCGACCTGGTGCCGGGTCCGGTCGCGGCCCAGGCACTCGACCAGGCGCCGCAGCAGCAGCTCCCGGTTGCTGGGCAGCACCATGTCGATGAAGTCGATCACGATGATGCCGCCGACGTCCCGCAGTCGGAGCTGACGGACGATCTCCTCAGCGGCCTCCAGGTTGTTGCTGGTCACCGTGGCCTCGAGGTTGCCCCCGCTCCCGGTGAACTTGCCGGTGTTCACGTCGATCACCGTCATGGCCTCGGTCCGGTCGATGACCAGGGAGCCGCCCGAGGGCAGGAACACCTTGCGTTCCAGCCCTTTCGCGATCTGCTCGTCGAGCCGGAACGCGCCGAACAGGTCCCCGTCGGTGTCGGCGTCCCACCGTCGCAGCCGATCATGCAGGTGCGGCGCGACGTGGCTGACATAGGCCTCCACCGCGTCGTAGGAGTCCACCTGGGACCGGTTGCCCTGGATGATCAGCTCGCTGAAGTCCTCGGTGAACAGGTCCCGCACGATCCGTACGGTGAGGTCGGGCTCGCCGTACAGCAGCTGCGGCGCGCTGCCGGCCTTGACCTTGCGCTCGATATCCTCCCACTGCGCCTTCAGCCGGTTCACGTCCCGGACCAGCTCGTCCTCGCTGGCCCCCTCGGCGGCGGTCCGGACGATCACGCTGGCCGTCTCCGGCACCAGGTCGGAGAGGATGTCCTTCAGCCGGCGCCGCTCGGTGTCCGGCAGCTTGCGGGAGATCCCGGACAGGTGCCCGCCCGGGGCGTACACGATGTAGCGGCCCGGGATGGACACGTGGTTGGTCAGCCGCGCACCCTTGGCGCCAACCGGGTCCTTGGTCACCTGCACCAGCACGGTCTGGCCGGACTTCAGCACGTTCTCGACCTTGCGCTGCGGGCCGTTCGCGCCGAAGGAGTCCCAGTCGACCTCGCCGGCGTACAGCACGGCGTTGCGTCCCCGCCCGATGTCGACGAACGCGGCCTCCATGCTGGGCAGCACGTTCTGCACCCGGCCGAGGTAGACGTTGCCGATCAGGCTGGCCGCGGAGTCCCGGTCCACGTAGTGCTCGACCAGGATGTCGTCCTCGAGCACGGCGATCTGCGAGAGGTCGTCGCGCTGGCGGACGATCATCCGTCGGGCCACGGACTCCCGCCGAGCGAGGAACTCGGCCTCGCTGAGGATCGGCGACCGCCGCCGGCCGGCCTCCCGGCCCTCCCGGCGCCGCTGACGCTTCGCCTCCATCCGCGTCGACCCGCTGATCCCGGTGACCTCGGACGCCGCCTGCCGGCGCGAGCGCGGCTCGCGCACCCGCACCACCACGTCGGTCGGGTCGTCCGGGGCGGGCACCGCATCTTCACCCCGGCGACGCCGGCGGCGGCGGCGCCGGCCACCCTCGCTGGTCCCGTCGGCCCCGTCGGTGCCCTCGGCGTCGTCCGGGGAGGCGTCCTCGCGGTCGCTCCCGCCCGACTCACCCGACGCGGTTTGCTCGCGGCGGCCGCCGCTCGACGCCTCGGGCTGCTCGTCGTCGGACTCCCCGTCTGCGGCCTGGTCGGAGTCTCCCCCGACGCCGCGACGGCGCCGACGCCCGCCACGCCGACGTCGGCGACGGCGCGGACCGCCGTCCTCGTCCTCGTCATCGGCCGTGTGCTCCGCGTCCTCGGAGCCGGTCTGGTCGTCCCCGTCGTCGGTGTCCTCCGGGCCGTCGGTGTCCTCCGTGTCGTCGGACTCGGCCGTGTCGTCGGACTCGGCCGTGTCGTCGGACTCGGCCGTGTCGTCGGACTCGGCCGTGTCGTCGGACTCGGTGCGGTCGCGCTCGTCCGTCGGGCTCGTCGCCTCGGTGTCCTGGGCGAACGGCTCCGGCTGGACGGGCTCCGGCTCGAACGCGTCGACCCGGGAGTCGGCGTCAGCCGGGAGCGGCTCGCCCCCGGCCTCGGCGACGACCGGCCCGTCCTCGGTCTCGGGCACCCCGGGCTGGACCGCTTCGGCGTTCTCGGCGACCGGCTCCGGGACGGCGACCGCGCCCTCGGGCGCGGCCGGTTCGGCGACCGGGTCCGGGGACGGTGCCGGCTCCAGCGGCGGCTCGGTCGGGTGCTGCCCGACCAGGTCCTGGTCAGCGGCCAGCGGGGCGGCGGGCAGCTCGGCCTGCGCCTCGGCCGCGGCCGGCAGGGTCTGCTGGCTGACCGCCCGCTTCCGGGTGCGCTTGGGAGCGGCTCCCCCCTCGGCCGCGGACTTCCGCGGGCTGCGGCGTCGGGCGGGGGTCGCCGGGGCTTCGGCCCCGGTCCCCTCCGCGACGACTTCCGGGCCGTCCGTGGCCGGTGCGGCGGGTCGGTCCACCGCCGTGTCCCCACCGCCCGCGGGCGGCGGCGTGGTCGGTGGGCCGGCCGGCCGGGTCGCGGCCCGCCGTCGACGGCGGGGCGCGGCGCTGCCGGCCTGCTCGGTCTGCTGGTCGGTCGTGTCGGGCTCGTTGTCGAGCATCCGGACTCCTCGTCGGGTGCGCGAAGGCACCCCTTCTCGTTCGCGGCGCCAGCCAGGCTGGGCTGCGGAAAGCCTCTGGTGTCGATGGCGCCCAACCGGCAGCTCCCGCGGTCGGAGGGCCGTCGTCACACTCTCGGGCCCGCTCGTCGCGGTGGAGGGGTTGGACCTGCCGTCGTCACCTGTCACCTGACGACATCTGGCCCATCAGCTGGAGCGCGGCGCGCTCCCACCGGGGCCCAGTATCCCACAGTCCGCTCGCAGCCCTCAGGAGCGCGTCAGAGCGGCTCGGCGATGCTCGCCGTCTCCCGGTCCAGCCGGCCGTGCTGCAGGCGGGTCAGCAGCGGTGGCGTCGGAGGCGACCAGGCCGGCTCCAGGCGGCCGAAGGCGGTCAGCACGTCGTCCGGTCGGACCAGCGGCGTCTGGTGCCGCACGGTCATCCGCAGCGTCGCGCCGTCCCGGGCGAGACGGACCACGGCGGCCCGGGCGTCGAAGCTGCGCAGCCCGGCCTTCGTCATCCGTTCCACGGTGACCGAGGTCTCGGCGCAGAACCGGTCCACGGCCCTATCCATCACCTCGGCCGGGACGCCGGCCACGTCCACCCGCCACAGCGAACCGGTCAGCTCGTCGGCCAACGCCCCCGGCGGCGCCGGCCGTACCGCCACGATGTCCAGACCGGGCGGCAGGGCGGCGTCCAGCGCGGCCCGCACCCGGTCGGGGTCGCAGGCCTGCGTCAGCCCGATCTCCAGGTACTCGGCCTCGCTGGCCGCCCCGGTCGGCGACGCGTTGGCGTAGGAGATGCGGGGGTGCGGCGAGAAACCCGACGAGTAGGCCATCGGGACGCCGGCCCGGCGCAGCGCCCGTTCGAAGGCCCGCCCGAAGTCGCGGTGACTGGTGAAGCGGGCCCGCCCCCGTTTCGCGTACTTCACCCGGAGCCGCTGCACCGGCGGTGCGTGCTGCTCGGGGGGCTGGCGGCTCGGCACCCCGCCGAGCCTAGCGGTGGGTCTGTCCCACCCCCGGGGTATCTGCCGGCCCCCTCACGGATCAGCACGACAAGCCCCACGAAGGAGTGGACATGCCCCAGAGCCCCGACCTCCCCCACACCCCAGACGTCCCCGAGGCCCCCGGCCTCGACGTACCCGACAGCGCGCCCGCCGAGGTGATCGCGGCCGTCCGGGAGGGGACGCCCCGGGCGCCCGTCACCGATCCGACGCTGGGCACCTCGGTCCGCGTCCCCGGTGGACCGGAGCCAAAGCACCGCCTGGTGGTCATCGGCGACTCGCTGTCCCACGGCTTCCAGAGCGGGGCGGTCTACAACACCGACCTGTCCTGGCCGGCCATCGTGGCGCACGAGCTGGGCTGGGACGGCTACCACCACCCCCGGTACTCCGGCTTCGGCGGCATCGGCCTGAACATCGAGTACCTGCTCCGCGACCTGGAGTCCCGGTTCGGCACCGCGGTCAGCGTGTGGGAGACCCCGTTCGCGCTGTTTCGGGCCCGGCAGCTGCTCGACGAGATCGAGGACTACTGGGAGCGCGGCGGCGGGAACGCCACCCCGGTCGTCAGCTCCTACGTGCACGACCTGGCCGTCTACGGCTGGGATCTGCGGGACGCCCTGGAACGGACCGCCGCCACCTGCGAGGCCGCCATCGGACGCCCCAGGGACAACCTGCTGAAGCAGATCATCGAGAACAACGCCGAGCGCGCGGCCCGCCAGGTCTATCCCCAGTGGGCCGAGGCCCGCGGCCAGACCCTGTTCGACGCCGCCCGGGCCATGGGGGCCGACCACGGCGCGGACCAGGACAGCGGCATCGAGACCCTCGTGGTCTTCCTCGGCGCCAACAACGCCCTTCAGACGGTGACCAAGCTGAAGGTCGCCTGGACCGGGCCGGACTGCACCAGCCTGGCCGCCAAGGCCGGCTACACCGCCTGGGCGCCGAGCCATTTCCGCAGCGAGCTGGAGGCCGTCGTCGAGCAGGTCCGCACCATCGAGGCGCGGCACGTCATCTTCTGCACGGTGCCGCACGTCACCATCCCGCCGATCGCCCGGGGGGTCGGCGGCAAGCTGCGGCCGGGGTCGCGGTACTTCCCGTACTACACCCGGCCCTGGATCTCCGACGACACGTTCGACCCCGAGGTCGACCCGCACATCACCGCCGCCGAGGCGCGCGCCGTCGACGCCGCCATCGACCTCTACAACGCCGCCATCGAGCAGGCGGTGGCGCAGGCCCGCGACGAGGGCCGCGACTGGCTGCTGCTCGACACCTGCGGAGTGCTGGACCGGCTGGCGACCCGGCGCTACACCGAGGACCCGTCCGCGCGGCCCGACTGGTGGACCCCGTACGAGCTGCCCCCGGCCCTGCAGGACCTCACCCCGGAGTTCAGCTCCCGGTTCCTGACCAGCGATGGGAACGGTGGACGCGCCACCGGTGGCCTGTTCTCCCTCGACGGCGTGCACCCGACCACCGTCGGCTACGGCCTCGTCGCCCAAGAGGTGATCGACGTGATGAGCGGCGCCGGCGTCGAGTTCCGCCGGCGGAACGGCGGCGTGCGGAACCGTCCCCGAGGTGGACTTCGCCCGGCTGATCGCCCGCGACACCTTGCTGACCCGCCCACCGCAGAACGTGTCAGCCACCCTGGACGTGATCGCCTGGGCCGACGAGACCCTCGACCTGGTCAAGCGGACCGTCCAGTTCGCCGCCTGAGCCGAGGTCCCGGTCCGGCGCCGGTACGGCCCCGGCGGCAGTCGAGGAGCCGTGCGTCTCACCGCGGCCGCTGATCCCCTCCGCCTCTCTGGCCCGACCGCGCCCGACGCCACCGGTCGCCGACCAGGCGGCCAGCTCGGAGGAGCTCGGCGATCCGCTCGACGAGGAGTCAGCACCCCTGACCACCATTTGCGCGACCGCGCCGGCGATCTCCGCGACCTCACCCGCCGGCGGCGGAGCTGAGGGACCTGCCCTGCGTCACCCTGCCCGGTGACCCGGGCTTCGACGCCGCGCGGTCGGCCTGGAACCTGGCCGTCGACCAGCGCCCGGCCGCGGTCGCGGTGCCGCGGGACGCCCTCGAGGTGGCCGCTGTGGTCCGCCGCGCCGCGGCGGCCGGCCTGCGGGTCGCCCCCCAGACCACCGGCCACGCCGCCGGGCCACTCGCCGCCCGGGGGCTGCACGACGTCGTGCTGGTGAAGACCTCGGCGCTGACCGGGGTGCGCGTCGACCCCGTCCGCCGGATCTGTCGGGCCGAGGGCGGCGCGCTGTGGCAGCCGGCGGTCGAGGCCGCCGGTGCCGTTGGGCTGGCCGCGCTGCACGGCTCCTCCCCCGACGTGGGCATCGCCGGGTCCAGCCTGGGCGGCGGGATCGGCTGGTACGCCCGCAAGCTCGGCCTGGCCGCGAACAGCATCACCGCCGTGGAGGTGGTGCTGGCCGACGGCACGTCGGTGCGCGCCGACGCGCACGCCGACCGGGAGCTGTTCTGGGCGCTGCGCGGGGGCGGGGGCAGCTTCGGCGTGGTCACCGCCCTGGAGTTCTCGCTCTACCCCGTGGCCAGTGCGTACGCCGGGATGCTGGTCTGGGACGTCAGCCGGGCCGAGGAGGTGCTCCGCCGGTGGGCGGCGTGGGCCGCCACGGCGCCGGACGAGGTGACCACCGCCTTCCGCATCCTGCGGCTGCCGGCGTTGCCGGAGCTGCCCGCCCCGCTGCGCGGCCGGACCGTCGTGGTCATCCACGGGGCGGTGATCGGGGACGACGAGGCCGGCGCCCGGACGATCGGGGACCTGCGGGCGCTGCGCCCCGAGATCGACACCTTCACCCGGATGCCGGCGGCCGCCCTGTCCCGGCTGCACCTGGACCCCGAAGGAGGCGCCCCCGCGGTGTCGGACTCGGTCCTGCTCAGCGGGCTGCCGGAGTGGGCCGTCCAGGCCTTCCTCACCGAGGTCGGGGCGGGCGCCGCCACCTCCCTGCTCAGCGCCGAGCTGCGGCAGCTCGGCGGAGCGCTCACCCGACCGCACGCCGGCTGCGGAGCCCTGTCCCACCTGGAGGGCACGTTCCTCGCCTTCGGGGTGGCCCTGGCCGTCTCGCCGCAGGCCGGGGCGGCCGGGCTGGCCGACGCCCGGCGGCTGACCGGCAGCCTGGCCCCCCGGGCCAGCGGCCGGAGCTACCTCAACATGGTGGACACCGCCGTCGACCCCCGGTCGGGCTACTCGGAGTGGACGTACCGGCAGCTGAGCGGCATTCGCTCCGCCGTCGACCCCGACGGGGTGTTCGCGGCCAACCACCCGATCCCCCGGCTGTACGAGGACGGCCAGGCTTCCGGATAGCGCCCGCTCAGTACAGCTGCTCGCCGTACTGCTCGCCGTAGTAGGCCACGATGTCGGCCAGCGGCTCGTCCTGGCGCTCGAGCGCCTTGGCGATCACCGGCCGCGGCGGCACCGGGTCCTGCCAGGTCTCGGGCCGCCACAGCTGCGAGCGCAGGAACGCCTTCGCGCAGTGGTGGAAGATCTGGTCGATCTCCACCACCACGGCCAGCACCGGCCGGTGGCCCTTGACCACCATCGCGTCGAAGAACGGCGCGTCGGCGACCAGCCGGGCCCGCCCGTTGATCCGCAGGGTGTCGCCGCGGCCGGGGATGAGGAAGATCAGGCCGACGTGCGGGTTGGCCAGGATGTTCCGGTAGCCGTCCGCGCGCCGGTTGCCGGGCCGCTCGGCGATCGCGATCGTGGTGTCGTCCAGCACGTACGCCAGCTGGCCCGGTGGGTCACCCTTGGGCGACACGTCGCAGCTGCCGTCGGCGCCGGAGGTCGCCACCAGGCAGAACGGAGCGGCGGCCAGCCAGGCGCGGTCCAGCTCGTGCAGCTCCGACCGCACCTTGTCGACCACCTGCTGCACCGGAGCTCCCGACCAGCTCGAGTCAGCTGCTGCTCGCTGGTGATCTCGGTGATCTCGCTGATCTCGCTGCTGGCTCGGTGGTGCCGCCGGCCCGGGCGCCGGTGGTCGCGGTCACGGCGCTCCTCCGGTGGCGAGCTGCAGCCGGCGGGATCCCTCGACCGGGCTGATGGGCAGCAGCGTGCGGCCGGTCGGGACCGACCTGGATGTCGGTGCCGAGGTCCGGGCACACGCCGCAGTCGAAGCAGGGGGTCCAGCGGCAGTCCTCCACCTCGACCTCGTCGACCGCGTCCTCCCAGTCCTGCCAGAGCCAGTCCTTGTCGAGCCCGGAGTCGAGGTGGTCCCAGGGCAGCACCTCCGCGAACGCCCGCTCGCGGGTGGTGTACCAGTCGAGGTCGACGCCGGTGCCCGCCAGCGCGACCTCGGCGCAGCGCACCCACCGCTCGTAGGAGAAGTGCTCGCTCCACCCGTCGAACCGGCCGCCGTCGGCCCACACGGCCTCGATGATCTTGCCCACCCGCCGGTCGCCCCGGCTCAGCAGTCCCTTCGATCTGCCCGGGCTTGCCGTCGTGGTAGCGGAAGCCGATGGCCTTGCCGTACTGGCGGTCGGAGCGGATCGTGTCCCGCAGCTGGTGCAGCCGGGCGTCGATCACCTCGTGATCAGCCTGGGCCGCCCACTGGAACGGCGTGTGGGGCTTGGGCACGAACCCGCCGATGCTCACCGTGCAGCGGATGTCCCGCCGGCCGCTGGCCTCCCGACCGGTCTTGATCACCTTCTTGGCCAGCTCGGCGATGGCCAGCACGTCCTCGTCGGTCTCGGTCGGCAGCCCGCACATGAAGTAGAGCTTGACCTGGCGCCAGCCGTTGGCGTACGCGGCGGCCACGGTGTCGATCAGGTCCTGCTCGCTGACCATCTTGTTGATCACCTTCCGGAGCCGCTCCGATCCCCCTTCGGGGGCGAAGGTCAGTCCGGAGCGTCGGCCGTTGCGGGACAGCTCGTTGGCCAGGTCGATGTTGAACGCGTCCACCCGCGTGCTCGGCAGGGACAACGACACGTTGCTCCCCTCGTAGCGGTCGGCGAGCTGCCGGGTGACCTGGCCGATCTCGGAGTGGTCGGCGCTGGACAGGCTGAGCAGCCCCACCTCCTCCAGGCCGGTGGCCTCGATGCCGGCCTGCACCATCGCGCCGATCGTCTCGATGCTCCGCTCGCGCACCGGCCGGGTGATCATCCCGGCCTGGCAGAACCGGCAACCCCGGGTGCAGCCGCGGAAGATCTCCACCGAGTACCGCTCGTGCACCGTCTCGGCCAGCGGCACCAAGCGGCTGCTTCGGGTACGGCCAGGCGTCCAGGTCCATCAGGGTGTGCTTGACCACCCGCGGCGGGACCCCGGCCCGGTTGGGGACGACCCGCTCGATCATCCCGTCGTCGGCGTAGTCGACGTCGAAGAAGCGCGGCACGTAGACCCCGCCGCCGGCGGCCAGCCGTAGCAGCAGCCCGTCGCGTCCGCCCGGCCGCCGCTCGGCCTTCCACTCCTGGATCACCGCGGAGATCTTCAGGGCGATCTCCTCGCCGTCACCGAGCACCGCGGCGTCGATGAAGTCGGCGACCGGCTCGGGGTTGAACGCCGCGTGACCCCCGGCCATCACGATCGGGTCGTGCTCGCGCCGGTCGCGGGCGTGCAGGGGCAGTCCGGCCAGGTCGAGGGCGTTCAGCAGGTTGGTGTAGCCGAGCTCGGTGGCGAAGCTGACGCCGAGCACGTCGAAGGCGCGCCACCGGGCGGTGGCTGTCCAGCGTGAACTGCGGGATCCGGTGCTCCCGCATCAGCGCCTCGAGGTCGGCCCAGACGGCGTAGGTCCGCTCGGCCAGGATCCAGTCCCGCTCGTTCAGCACCTCGTACAGGATGGCGATGCCCTGGTTGGGCAGCCCGACCTCGTAGGCGTCCGGATACATCAGGCACCACCGCACGTCGACGTCGTCCCAGTCCTTGTGGACGCTGTTCAGCTCACCGCCGACGTACTGGATGGGCTTGCTGACCGAGCCGAGCAGCGGCTCGAGGCGGTCGAACACCGAATCCGGGGACGTCACCCGACCAGGGTAACGGCGCACCGCGGCCGGCTCGCCCGCTCAGCTCGTCGTCGTCCGGCTCGACCGGGGGTGTCGTCCGGCCGCCGCTTGGCCGTCGGCCACAGGCTGACCGTCCCCGGCGGCAGCCCCCGCGGGAAGGGGCGCTCCGGGTGCGGCAGGGCGGCCTGCACGAGCATCGGCAGGTGGGCCATCGGCTTCATCGCCTGCTCCTCTTTCCAGGCGATCCGGGTCCGGGCGCGGTCCTCGAGGTCGAGCTGGTCCAGGACGTGCTCGACCGCGGCCAGGATGGAGCCGCGCAGCAGCCAGGACGCCGGATTCTCGCGGGCGTCGACCATGATCAGCTCGGTCAGGATCGCCTGCGTCTCGCGCAGCACCTCGAGGTTGGTGTCGAGCGCGCGTTCGCTCTCCTCCTCCCGACCCTCGGCCTCGGCCACCACGAGGTTGCCGAACCCGCGCAGCGAGTCCGCCACGTCGTGCAGGACCACCGCGAACGCCGTCCGCAGCTCCTCCCCGAGCGGGTCCTCCGGCTGCGCGTCGTCGCGTGGGCAGCTCCGACCTCAGCGCGGCCAGCAGCGCCCGGACGGCGAGCAAGCAGGCCTCCTGGGTCCGCAGGCCGCTGGCCAGCACCGGCTCGACGTCGGTGGTGCCCAGCGCCCGCGGGTTGAATCGACGGCTGTCCTTGAGCGCGGCGACGGCGGCCCGGGCCCGCTCCACCCGGGTGTCCGCGGCCCGGGCCTGGCCCAGCCAGTCCTCGACCTGGCCGTGCTGCACCGGGCCCGCCTCGAACGCGTCGCCGGCCGCGTCCAGCGGGGCGGCCACCGACTCCGACGACCTCCACCACGGCCCGGCTCGCCGACCGCGTCGGCATCGCCGGCGGGTAGACCAGGTTGAACGCGATGCCCACGCCCGGCGCCGATCAGGGTGTTCAGCACCCGGGTCTCGGCCGCCACGTCGTGGTTCGTCACGCCCAGGATGAGCATCGCGCTGATCGGCGTCTCCAGCAGCTGCTCGCCCAGCCGGAGCAGCTTGCCGAGCAGCAGCGAGGCGGCGATGGCCGCCCCCAGGCTCCACCAGGTCAGGCCCACCCAGGTGGACAGCAGGGTGGCCACCAGCACCCCGCCCAGGACCGCACCGACCCGCACCGCACCCATCTTCAGGGTCGAGAAGGCCGAGGCCTGGATGACCAGCAGGGCGGTCAGCGGGCCGGTCAGGTCGATCAGGCCGTTGGTCAGCCGGGAGGTGATCAGGAACGTCAGCACCGCGGCCGCGGTCAGCCGGAACACCTGCACCAGGTGCGGCCGGAGCCGCGGCAGCACGTCGGACCAGCGCGTCGGGTGGTCGGGCCAGAGCAGCCCGAGGACCCGCCGCCAGCTGAACCAGCGGCGCCGAGGGCGGTCGGACCCAGCCAGGACGGCCTCCTCTCCTCCACGCGCGGCACGCTCTGTCCGCCTCCGACAGTAGAGACTCCGGTGCTCCGCGGACAGCATCGCAGCGTCCTCCGGGTCTGCGGAGGTCCGCGCCGGCCGCGGTCGTGGCACGCGGACCGGCGACGCGTACCGTGGCGGCGTCGACCTCGCCCTGCCCGTGAACGGAGACGTCGGATGCCCCGCTACTGCCTGCTCGGCCACGTCGACCCGACCCGCCTCGAGCAGTACCGGGAACGACACCGCGCGGTCTGGCCGGAGCTGCTGAGAGCTCTGGCCGAGGCGGGGTGGCGGAACTACTCGCTGTTCCTGCGGGCGGACGGGCTGCTGATCGGCTACGCCGAGGCCGACGACCTGGCCGAGGTCCAGGAGCGGGTGGCGCGCACCGAGGTGAACACCCGCTGGCAGGCCTGGATGAGCGCGCTGTTCGCCGACCTGGACGGCGCGGCGCCCGACGCCAGCTGGGAGCTCGTCCCGGAGGTGTTCAACCTGGAGGAGCAGCTCGCCCGAGCCGACGCGGCCGACGGGCCGGACCGGGCGAACGGGCCGGACCGGGCGAACGGGCCGGACCGGGCGAACGGGCCGGACGGGTCGGGCCGGCCGGATCGAAAGACCTGATCAGCCGGCGCTGTCGCGGAGGATCGGCTCCCCGTCGATCGCCGGCACCGTCTCGGTCGCCGCCGCGGTGCTCGGCGCCAGGGCGAGCTCAGCGGCCCGCTCCCCGATCAGCTCCAGCGGCAGCCGGACGGTGGTGAGGGCGGGGGTGAAGTCCACCAGGGTGGGGATGTCGTCGAAGCCGGCGACCTGGACGTCCTCGGGCACCGACAGGCCCAGCGAGCGCAGCGCGGCGATGGCGCCCAGGGCCATCACGTCGTTGACGGCCAGCAGGCAGACGCGTTCCGCCGTACCGCGCCGCCCGAGGCGCTGCCAGCACTCCAGGGCCGAGGCCTGGCCCCCGGCCCGGTTGAAGTCGCCGGGGACGACCGCGAGCGGCGTCAGTCCCGCCGCGGCGAGCGCGTCGTGGTACCCCTCGACCCGGCTGACCGCGGTGTTCAGGTCCGTCGGGCCGGCCAGGATCGCGAACGAGGTGACCCCGCGGCCGACCAGCGCGGCGACCAGCCGGGCGGCTCCGGCCCGGTGCCTGACCTCCAGGTGGCGGGCCTGCGGGATGCTCGAGGCTCCGAGCGTGACGACCCGGCCGCCGTTGCGGAGGTAGCGGCCGAGCTCGGCGGCGAGCTCGTCCTCGGGGTGCCGGCGCCGCGACCCGGCCAGGATGATGGCGTCGGTCCGGTACGCGGCGAAGGCCGCGACCGCGGCCAGCTCGGCTCCCTCGCTGCGCTCGGCCCCGGCCAGCAGCACCTGGCTGCGCCGCTCCCCGGCGTACCGCTGGGCGCCGCGGGTGATGGTGGAGAAGTACGGGTCGGCGATGTCGTGCACCACCAGTCCGACCAGCCCGGTGGCCGAGCGGGCCAGGGCCTGGGCCTGGGCGTTGGCCACGTAGCCGAGCTCCTGGGCCGAGGCGCGGACCCGGCCGGCGATCGCCTCGGCCGGGGTCCGGCTGGACCCGTTCAGCACCCGCGACGCGGTGGCCAGAGACACCCCGGCGTGCCGGGCGACATCGATGAGCGTGACCGCCGCCATGTGCCTGGTGTCTCCCCTGATCGCCGCTGCTGACGGCCGCCGGACCGACCCTGCCGGGTGGTTGACCGCGTCTGCCGGCCAGTCTATGATGGAAAGCGTTTTCCACCGCAACCACCCCCACGGAGAGGGAGACCCACGTGTCGGACTCCAGACCAGACGTCCTGCGGATCGCGATGAACGGTGTGACCGGACGAATGGGATACCGCCAGCACCTGCTGCGCTCGATCCTGCCCATCCGCGATGCGGGCGGGGTCGAGCTGCCCGACGGCACGCGGGTTCCCGTCGAGCCGATCCTGGTGGGTCGGAACCAGGCCAAGATCACCGAGCTCGCCGAGCGGCACAAGGTGGAGCACTGGAGCACCGACCTGGACGCGGTGCTCGCCGACCCGACCGTCGACGTGGTCTTCGACGCGTCGATGACCAGCCTGCGGGCGGCCACGCTGCGGCGGGCGATGACCGCCGGCAAGCACATCTTCACCGAGAAGCCGACGGCCGAGACCCTGGCCGAGGCCATCGAGCTCGCCCGGATCGCCCGCGACACCGGGGTCACGGCCGGCGTCGTGCACGACAAGCTCTACCTGCCGGGGCTGGTCAAGCTCCGCCGGTTGGTCGACGAGGGCTTCTTCGGCCGGATCCTGTCCCTGCGGGGGGAGTTCGGCTACTGGGTCTTCGAGGGCGACCAGCAGCCGGCCCAGCGGCCCTCCTGGAACTACCGCGCGGAGGACGGCGGCGGCATCACCACCGACATGTTCTGCCACTGGAACTACGTGCTGGAGGGCATCATCGGCCGGGTCCGCAGCGTCACCGCGACCACCACGACCCACATCCCGCACCCGCTGGGACGAGCAGGGCAACGCGTACCGGGCCACGGCCGACGACGCCGCCTACGGGATCTTCGAGCTGCAGACGCCGAGCGGGGACCCGGTGGTCGCCCAGATCAACTCCTCCTGGGCGGTCCGGGTGCACCGCGACGAGCTGGTCGAGTTCCAGATCGACGGCACGCACGGCTCGGCCGTGGCCGGGCTCAACCGGTGCGTGGCCCAGCAGCGGGCCCACACGCCCAAGCCGGTCTGGAACCCGGACCTGCCGGTGACGGAGTCCTTCCGGACCAGTGGCTGGAGGTGCCGGCCAACGCGGACCTGGACAACGGCTTCAAGGCGCAGTGGGAGGAGTTCCTGCGGGACGTGGTGGCCGGTCGCGAGCACCGCTTCGGCCTGCTGTCCGCGGCCCGCGGGGTGCAGCTGGCCGAGCTCGGCCTGCAGTCCTCGGCCGAGCGGCGCACCGTCGACATCCCGGAGCTGGCGCTGTGACCGGGCTGCGTGCTGCCCTCACCCGACGGGTCCCGGGTCGACTACCGGCTCGGCGACCCCGGACCCTGGCGCCGCCCGGACCGGCCGCTGACCTCCCGGATCGCGTACGCCGCCGCGCACGTGGTGCCGGTGGCCCTGGCCGACAACACCCCCGGCGCCCCGGCCGTCGTGGACTGGGACACCACGTTGGCCTTCCGGCACGAGCTGTGGTCGTACGGTCTCGGCGTGGCCGACGCCATGGACACCGCGCAGCGCGGGATGGGGCTGGACTGGGCGGCCACCCAGGAGCTGATCAAGCGGTCGGGTGCCGAGGCGAGCAGCGCCGGCGGGCTGCTGGCCTGCGGGGCCGGGACCGACCAGCTCGACCTCGCCACGCTGCCGGCCGGGCGCGCGGGCCGGCAGCGGGTGCTGGATGCCTACCGGGAGCAGATCGACCTGGTGAGCGGGGCCGGCGCCCGGGTGATCGTGATGGCCTCGCGGGCCCTGGCCCGGGTGGCGACCACCCCGGAGGACTACCGCCGGGTCTACGACGCCGTGCTCTCGGAGGCGACCGAGCCGGTGATCCTGCACTGGCTCGGGCCGATGTTCGACCCCGCCCTGACCGGCTACTGGGGCAGCCCGGACGTCGCGGCCGCCACCGAGACCTTCGTCGAGCTGGTCACCGAGCACGCCGCCCGGGTCGACGGGGTCAAGGTGTCGCTGCTCGACGCGGCGCACGAGACCGCCCTGCGGGCCCGGCTGGCCGCGCTCGGCGACCCGGTCCGGCTCTACACCGGCGACGACTTCAACTACCCCGAGCTGATCGACGGCGACGGCAGCCACCACTCCGACGCCCTGCTGGGCATCTTCGCGGCGATCTACCCGGCCGCGTCCACCGCCCTGCAGGCCTACGACGCCGGCGACCCGGCGGCGGGGCGGGCCATCCTGGACGCGACCCGCGACCTGGGCCGCACATCTGTTCGCGGCGCCGACGTTCTCCTACAAGACCGGGATCGCCTTCCTGGCCTGGCTCAACGGCCGCCAGCCGGGGTTCGGCATGGTCGGCGGGCTGCAGGCCAGCCGGTCGCTGCCGCACCTGCTCGAGGCCTTCCGGCTGGCCGACCGCGCGGGCCTGCTGCTCGACCCGGAGCTCGCCGCCCACCGGCTCCGGCTGCTGCTGGCCGTCCACGGGTTCGAGGCCTGAGATGGGCGACCTCGACCGGCTGTCCCTGAACACCGCCACCACCAAGCGGCTGACCCTGGCCGAGGTGATCGACGCGGCCCGGCGGGCCGGCCTCTCGCAGGTCGGGCTGTGGCGCGACCGGGTGGCCGAGGTCGGCCTGGCCGCCGCCGCCCGGATGGTGGCCGACGCCGGGCCTGCGGGTGACCAGCCTGTGCCGGGGCGGGTTCCTGACCGCCGGCGACCCAGCGGGTCGGCGCGCGGCCCTGGAGGACAACCGGCCGGCCATCCGCGAAGCGGCCGCCCTCGGCACCCGCGAGCTGATCATGGTGGTCGGCGGCCTCGGCCGACGGGGAGAAGGACCTGCGGGCCGCCCGGCAGCGGGTGGCCGGACCGGATCGCCGAGCTGGTCCCCTACGCCGCGGAGCACGACGTCCGCCTGGTGCTCGAACCCCTGCACCCGATGTACGCCGCGGACCGCGCGGTGATCTCCACCCTGCGGCCAGGCCCTGGACCTCGCGGAGCCGTACCCCGCGGCCGACGGTCGGCGTGGTCGTGGACACCTTCCACGTCTGGTGGGACCCGGCGCTGGAGGAGCAGATCGCCCGGGCCGGACGGCGAGCGGCGGATCGCCTCGTACCAGGTCTGCGACTTCAACCTGCCGATCGCCGCCGACGCCCTGCTCTCCCGCGGGATGATGGGCGACGGCGTGATCGACTTCGCCACCATCAGCCGCTGGGTGACCGCCGCCGGCTACCCCGGACCGGTCGAGGTCGAGATCTTCAACGCCGAGATCTGGGCGGCCGACGCCGACCAGGTGCTGGCCACCCTGAAGCAGCGCTGGACCGACCTGGTGCTGCCCTCGCTGGTCGCGGACCGGTCGGCTGAGCTGTCGGCCCGGCCCTAGGATCCCGGCGACCCGCGGCCCGACGCGTGCGTTGGCGTAGGTTGGCGCCGTGGGCAGCGGAGGCGTGCGGTGATCACGGTCGCGGTGGTGGGGTGCGGCGACATCTCGGTGGTGCACTTCGCGGGCATCGCCGCCCATCCGGGCGCGCGCCTGGTCGCGGTGTGCGACGTCGACCCGGACCGCGCCGCCGCGGCCTCCGCGCAGTGGGGCGTACCGGCCGTGGCCGACCACCGGCAGCTCCTGGAGGAGTTCCACCCCGACGTCGTGCACGTCTGCACTCCGCACCACCAGCACGCCGACGTCGCGATCGCCTGTCTGGAGGCCGGTGTCGCGGTGCTGCAGGAGAAGCCGCTGGCCCACACCCTCGAGCAGGCCGAGCGGATCGTGGCCGCGGCCCGGCAGCACCCGGAGACCAAGATCGGGGTCTGCTTCCAGAACCGCTACAACCTGACCGCGCAGGCCCTCCGGCGGCTGGTCGACTCCGGTCGGCTGGGCGCGATCGCCGGCACGGCCGCGACGGTGCTGTGGCATCGCACCCCCGCCTACTACCAGGCTCGGCCGTGGCGGGGACGGCGCGCCGACAGCGGTGGCGGGGTGTTGATCAACCAGGCCATCCACACCCTGGACCTGGTCCAGTGGCTGGCGGGTCAGGTGACCGGGGTGGCCGGGCGGGCCGGCACCTACGGTCTCGGCGGGGTGGTCGACGTCGAGGACACCGCCCAGCTGGTGCTCGAGCACGCCGGCGGCGCGCGCAGCGTCTTCTTCGCCACCGTCGCCCACGTGGTCGACGCGCCGGTGACCCTGGACCTGGTCGGTGAGCACGCCACCGCCCGGCTCCGCGGCGACCTCACCGTCAGCTGGTCCGACGGCCGGACGGAGCGGGTCAGCGAACGGACGGCCACCCAGACCGGGCGGGCCTACTGGGGTGTCTCCCACGAGCTGTTGATCAACGACTTCTACGCCCGGCTGGCCGACCCGGACCCGTTCTGGATCGGGCCGGCCGAGGCCCTCGGGTCGCTCAAGATCATCACCGACCTGTACGCGCTGAGCGCCGGTTGAGCCGGCGGGTCAGGACCCGCTGACCGGCTGGCCGGAGAGCCGCTCTACCCCCCGCAGCAGGGCCGAGTGGTCGAGCCCGCCGTCGCCCTGGGCGCGGAGGGCACCCACCAGCTGCGTGGTGAGCGCGCCCAGCGGCAGGGCCACGCCCTTGTCCCGCGCCGCCGCGGTGACGATGCCCATGTCCTTGTGGTGCAGGTCGATCCGGAAGCCGGGCTGGAACTGCCCGGCCAGCATGCCGGCGCCCTTGCGGTCCAGGATCGTGCTGCCCGCCAGCCCGCCGGCCAGCACGGTCAGCGCGGACGCGGTGTCCACGCCGTGGGCACGCAGGAAGACGATGGCCTCGGCCACCAGCTGGTAGGTGCCGGCGACGATCAGCTGGTTGGCCGCCTTCACCGTCTGGCCGGACCCGGCCGGGCCGACCAGGACCACCGTGGACCCCAGCACGTCCAGGATCGGGCGGACCTCGGCGAAGGCGTCCGGCTCGCCGCCGACCATGATCGACAGTTTCGCCTCCTTGGCCCCGGTCTCGCCGCCGCTGACCGGGGCGTCCAGCACCCGCAGGCCGGCCTCGGCTCCGGCGCTGGCGAGCCTGGCGGCCACGTCCGGCCGGATGGAGGACATGTCGACGTGGATCGTGCCGGGCCGGGCGTTGGCGTAGATCCCGTCCGGGCCCAGGGCCAGGCTCTCGACGTCCGGGGAGTCCGGGACCATGGTGATCACGACCTCGGCCTCGCCGACCGCCGCCGCGACGCCGGCGGCCCGGCGTCCCCCGGCCTGCACGTGCCGGTCGACCGCCTGCGGGCTGCGGTTGACCCCGATCACGTCGTGGCCGGCCCGCACCAGGTGGGCGGCCATCGGGGCGCCCATGATGCCGAGTCCGATGAAGGCGATCGTGCTCATGCTGGTTCTCTCCTCGGTTGCTGTGGATGGTGGACCGTGGCCGACTCGGCCAGCCGGGCGGCGTCGTCGGGACCGAGGCGACCGTCGGCCACCACCGCGTCCAGCCGCAGCGGCAGCACCTCCCCCGGGCCCAGCTGCACCGGCTGCTCCCAGGCCAGGGCCGAGCCGACCCCCGGGTAGTCGCGGACCCGGACGAACCACGGTCGGCCCGCCGCGGCGGCCTGCGGGGAGACCAGGACCACCGTCGCCCGCCCGCTGATCCCCGGGCCGGCCGCGAAGTCCGCCGACCAGGCCAGCCAGGGGGCCACCTGCCCGTGGACCGCGTCCTCACCCCTGAGCGTCGGCGGTGAACACCTCGACGTCGGAGCAGGCAGGGAAGCGCCAGAACAGTCCCCCGTACCCCCCGCCGGGTCGTCCCTTGCTGCCGGGCGAGTTGAGCACCGCCCCGGTCTCGCTGCTCAGGTCGGCGGCGAAGGTGAGCCGCCAGCTGCGCTCGTCGATGCGCTCCCACCCGACGCTGCGCCGCTCGGTGAGCTCGACCGCCCCGGACCGGCCGACCCACCGCAGCCGCTGGGTGAAGCCGTTCTCCTCGGCCTGGGGTTCCTCGCCCACCACCTGGCCGTGGTTGTCGAGCAGCACATACCCCTGGCCGTGCAGGTAGGTCCCGCCACCCCAGAAGCTGCTGCCGTTCACGTCCGGGATCGCCACCCCGAGACCGAGGTGCCAGTCGTGGTCGGCCGGGTGCCGGGCCGTCAGCACCACCCCGCCGAGGGTCCGCACAGGGTGCAGCACGGGCCGCGGGCTGGAGGTGGGGATCGTGCCGCGCCCGTCGATGTAGGAGGCGACCGCGGTCTGGTCGACCCGGGCCGTCAGCAGCACCCGGTCCCGGTCCGGATGGGCCCACGGCACGCCCAGCTCGGTGAAGGTCCGCCCGGTGCGGGCGGCGGTCTCCAGCCAGTGCTGGACGTCGTCCACCACGGGCCGACGCTCGGCCCCTTCGCCGCTCCAGCGGATGGCCCGCGGGTCGATCCGGACCGGCTCGTCGGCCGCGGCCACGGCGTCCAGGACCCGCATGAACGCGCCCGTGTCGGCCAGCGGCACCCGGAGCGCCGTGCCGTCCCGGCGGTGGGCCAGCAGGTTCTCCAGCAGGTCGGTCCGCGGCACCGTCTCGGTCCGCACGGTGTCGCCGGTCGCGATCTCGACCCGGTCCGTGGTGTACGCGAGGGTGGCGCGGCCGTGCGCACCCTGGATGATCAGCCGCGGCTCGGTGGTGTCCGGCGCGCACAGGCTGAGAGCACAGGTGACCGGGATCCCCGTGGTGGTCCGGATCCGGACCACCGAGGTGTCGTCGCTGTCGATCGCGTTGGCCCGGAACAGGTCGGTCTGCACCGTGTCCACGTCCGCCGACCGGCGGGCACCCGCGACGGCCAGCGCGGTGGCCACCGCGTGGGCCAGCGGGTTGGTGACCACGCCGTCGACCACGGGGCGACCGTTCAGACTGCGGCGGCCGGCCCACGGCGACCGGCCCCAGTAGCCGACGGTGCGCGACCAGGCCCCGACCGCGCTGACCGAGGTCACCGCGCCGATCCCGAACGCGTCGTCGGCGAACCGCCGCGGCGCGTCGGCACCCAGGCTCTGGAAGCCCACCTGTACGGCCCCGCCGGTGGCCTGCTGGATGGCCAGCAGGCGCTCGAAGTCCGCCAACGAGGCCACCGGGGGCTTCTCCAGCAGGACGTCGGCGCCGGCCTCCAGCGCGACCCGGGCCAGCGGGAAGTGCACGCCCAGGGGGGCGGCGATGATCACCACGTCGACCGGGGCGGCGGCCAGGGCCTCAGCCAGGTCGGCGTAGAGCGGCGCGCCGTAGACGACGGGCGGGTCGGCGACGTGGGCGGGGTCCACGGTGGCCACCAGCTGCACCAGGCCCTCACCGGCCAGCCGGGCGATCCGCTCGGCGTGGACCCGACCGAAGCCCTGGACACCCACCAGCACAAGCCGGGCGGGCGCGGCGGCCCCCTCGGCTGTCATCGCGCCGCCCCGACGCGCGCGTCCCGGAACTCCAGCCCGAGTCCAACCCGGCCGCGCTCGGTCAGCCGACCGTCCTGGATGGAGACCGGCCCCGGCCCGGCGAGCAGTCCGAGCGAGGCCAGCGCGGCGTCCTCGACCGCCTCGACCAGGCAGGGCCGCGGAAGCGTCAGGGCCAACAGTCCGGAGAGCTCAGGCAGCAGGTGCGGGTGCAGCGTGACCCCGCGCTCGTCGGCCAGGTCGACGACAGCCCGGAACGGGGTGATCCCTCCGACCCGGACCACGTTGGGCTGGATCACGTCGCAGGCCTCGGCGTCGAGGGCGTCCCGGAACCGGTACACGGTGTGCAGGTTCTCACCTATCGCGATCGGGGTGCTGATCCGCCGCCGGAGCTCGGCGTGCCCGGCCAGGTCGTCCGCCCGCAGCGGTTCCTCGATCCACCCGGGTGCGTACACCTCCAGGGCGCCCATCGCGGCGGTGGCCTGCTCCAGGTCCCAGCGCTGGTTCGCGTCGATCATCAGCCCCCGGTCGGGGCCGATCACCTCACGGACGGCCGCGACCCGCTCGCAGTCCTCGGCCACCTCCGGCCGACCGACCTTGATCTTGACGCTGTCGAAGCCGGCCTCGACCCAGCGCCGGGTCTGGGCCACCAGCTCCTCAGTCGAGTAGTGCAGGTTCACGCCGCTGCCGTACACCGCGACGCTGTCGCGGCGGCGGCCCCCCAGCAGCGCGGTCAGCGGCAGGCCGCGGCGCCGCCCGGCCAGGTCCCACAGGGCGAGGTCCAGGCCTGCCATGGCGATGGTGGTCAGTCCGCCGGAGCCGGCCTCGTGCAGGTGCCCCCAGAGGGCGGGCCAGACGGTCTCCGGGTCGGCGGGAGCCCCTAGGGCGAAGTCTCGGATGTCGTGGTCGAGCAGGGCACGCACGGCCTGCGCCCCGATGGTCGGGGTCCAGCTGAACCCGCACCCGGTGCCGCCCTCGGTGTCGAAGACCCGGACCTCGATCACGAAGTTGCGGGTGACGTCGGGTCCCCACGGACGCGGCAGCGCCGGCGCGTGCAGTCGGGTGGTCACCTCCGCGATCCGGGCGGGCGTCATCGGCGGGCCCCGGTCACCGGGCGTTCGGCGGCCAGCTCGCTGCGCCAGCCGTACCGGGGCCGCCAGCCGAGCAGCCGCTCGGCCTTCGCGTTCGAGAAGGCCGGGGTGGTGCCGGTCAGGCCGCCGGCCACCGGGGCCGTGTCCGGGTGGTACCGCGGCATCAGCTCCGCGAGCGGCTGCCGCGCGAGGGCGTCGTCCGCGCCGACCAGGAACGTCTCCCCGTTGTCGATCTCGTGCATACGGCTCAGCAGGGCGTCCACGAAGGTGGCCGCGTCCCGGGCATCCAGGTAGTTGAAGAGCGCCGGCGCGGACAGCGCCGGGTCGGCCAGCCGCTCGGCCACGGTGTGCCCCTGCTGGGTCACTGCCCCCGCCCACTCCTCGGGGGCGATCACGAAGCAGGGTCGGAAGGCCGCGAACCGGACCCGGTCGCCCAGCTGGGCCACATACATCCCCATGATCGACTCCTGCAGCAGCTTGGACAGGCTGTAGGCGTTCCACGGGCGGGTGGGGGCGTCCTCGTCCAGCGGCAGGTACGGCGGCACCCACCCCGTCGGGGCCCCGTACCCGTACACAGTGGGGCTGCTGGCCAGCACCACCCGGCCGACGCCCGCCGCCACGGCGGCCTCCGCCACGGTGTACGCCAGGCTGGCGTTGGTCAGCAGGATCGTCCGCTCGGGGGCGCTGAACGGTACCGCGATGGCCGCCAGGTGGACCACGGCCTCGGTTCCGAAGTCGGCGAACGCGGTCCGTGCGGCCTCGGCGTCGGTGAGGTCGACGATCGCGCGTGCCGGGTCGTCGTGCTCGGAGCGGTCGACGGAGAGGACCCGGTGCCCGGCGTCGCGCAGCCCGGAGATCACGCTGCGACCGAGGCGTCCCGCTCCCCCGGTAACTGCCACGCGGAGCCCTCGTCGGCCCGTACCGTCCATCGCACCCACCGTGGTCCGCCCTCGCCCGCGGTTGTCCCGCGTCTCTCGGAAAACGCTTTCTCACACCGTACACGACGCTGCCGTCGATGGCCACCGGGTCGTGCCATCGACACCGCGAACGCCAGATGTTACGCTTGGTAAACGCTTTCTCAGACCCAGTGACGACGTCGAAGGGCCCTCCCATGTCGAGCACCGCTCCCGCCACCTCGCGCCGCCCCACCGCCCCGCCCTCCCCTGGGCCGGACCGCCGGTCGGCGCTGCCCCTGGGGGCCGTCGTGGCGGTCATGCGAGCCCCGGACGCGGACCACTTCCTGGCGACCACCCGGGTGCTGGCCGATGCCGGCCTGCGCTGCTTCGAGTACACGTTGACCACCGCGGGAGCGCTGGCCGCACTGGTCTCGGCCCGGGTGGCGGTGCCCGACGCGGTGCTGGGGGTCGGCACCGTACGGACCGTCGATGATCTCCGGGCGGCCGCCGACGCCGATGCCGACTTCGCGGTCAGCCAGGTCGTGCTGCCGGAGCTGATCACGGCGGCGGCCGAGCTGGGCCTGGCCTACGTGCCGGGGGCCCTCACCCCCACCGAGATCGTCACCGCCTGGAACGCGGGGGTGCCCGCGGTGAAGGTGTCGCCCATCGGACCGGTGGGCGGACCGGACTACTTCAGCGAGCTGCGCGGGCCACTGCCCGACGTCGCCCTGATGCCGACCGGGGGGGTGACCCTGGAGCAGGTGCCGCAGTACCTGCGGCTGGGCGCCGCCGCGGTCGGGGTCAGCGGGTACCTGTTCGCCGACGCGCTGGTCGGTGGCGACCTCGCAGCCCTGCGCCACCGCGCCGACCAGCTGATGGCGACGGTCCCGGCCCAGCGGGCCTGACCCGCAACCCCATTCCCGCCCATTCCCGGAGCCCCATTCCCGCCCATTCCCGCAGCCCCATTCCCGCAGCCCAGCCCCGCAGCCTGCCGGCCGTCGGCCCGGGGCCTGGTCGGGCCCGGGGCTCACCGAGACAGGTCCACCCCGAGACCGAGGTCGTCCACCCGGACCGGGAGGCCGGTACGCAGGGACTCGTTGCCGGCCATCCCGACGGCGACGGAACGGAGGCCGTCGACCCAGGTCGAGGGTCGCTCCAGCCAGTCCTCTCCCGCACCGCGGAAGACGTCGGCCAGCAGGAGCGCGTCGCCTCCGCCGTGACCGCCCCCGCCTTCCTCGATCTTCACGTCCTGGGCGGCCTCCCAGTGCCGCTGCAGGGTGAGCCGCTGCCCGCCGGCCCGCACGGTCGAGGCGGGGAGCGCGCTGGGGTCGACCACCACGTTGCCGTCGTCGTCGGTGAGCACCGCGGCCCGCTCGACCACCTCCAGCTCGGCGCGGCCCTGATCGCCGTTGACGGCTATCCGGTACCCCTCCCACGGGGCGTGGGCGTTCAGCGCGTAGCTCAGGATCGCGCCGCGCCGATAGTCCACGATCACCGCCAGGTTGTCCTCCGTGGTGACCCCCGGTCCGAACACGTCCTGGTCGCGGCGGTAGCCGTCGTGGGACTCATTGTCGAGGTACAGCTCCCGGAGCCGCGGGTCGGTTCGCAGGTCGAGCTCCCACGGGGTGTGTTCGCCGTCGTGGGTGCCCCGGTCGGGGCGCGGCGGCAGCCCCCGGGCGGCGGCCGCCTCGGCACCGTAGAACCGGACCCCGCCGCGGGCGTACACCTGCGCCGGTGCGTCGGCCAGCAGCCAGTTGACCAGGTCGAAGTGGTGCGAGGCCTTGTGGATCAGCAGCCCGCCTGAGTTGGCCTTGTCGCGATGCCAGCGACGGAAGTAGTCGGCGCCGTGCGCGGTGTCCAGCACCCACTCGAACGTCACCGACAGCGGCGTGCCCACCGCCCCACCCTTGATCAGCTCCTTGAGACCGGAGTTGCGCGGAGAGTACCGGTAGTTGTGGGTGACCACCACCTGCCGACCGGTGCGGTCCACCGCCTCGGCGATCCGCCGCGCACCGGGCGGGTCGATGGTCAGCGGCTTCTCGACCACGACGTCGACCCCGGCCCCGAGGCCGCGCACGATCAGGTCGGCGTGGGTGTGGTCGGGCGAGGTGACGATCAGCCGGTCGGCCGAGGTCTGGTTGATCACCCGCTCCAGCTCCGCCGGTCCGCCCGGCACCACCCGAGAAACGTCCAGGCCGGCCGCCGCCAGCCGGTCCCGGTGGTAGGCCAACCGCCCGGGGTTGGCCTCCACGAGTCCGACCAGCTCGGCGTCGTCGCGGTGCTCGCCCACCAGGGCGTCGAGGTACATCTGGACCCGGTGGCCGGTACCGACCACCACGTAGCGTCGCTTCGAGGTCACGCCTGGGCTCTCTCTGATCGGGGTGGGCGGGGTCGGTTCGCCGGAGGGGTTGCCACCGCCATCACTTTCCGCCCGTGGTGGCGATCCCCTTGACCAGGAAACGCTGGCCGAAGAGGAACACCAGGAACAGCGGGATCAAGGTGACCACCGACATGGCGAACATGGCGCCCCAGTTGCTGCCCTCGGTGGAGTCAAGGAAGGAACGGAGCGCAACCGGGACGGTGTAGCTGATCGGGTCGGTCAGGTAGATCAGCGGGGTGAAGAAGTCGCTCCAGGTCCAGATGAAGGTGAAGATCGCCGTGGTGGCGATGGCCGGTCCCATCAGGGGCAGCATCACGCGGCTGAAGATCCGCCAGTGCCCGCACCCGTCGATCCGGGCCGCCTCGTCCAGCTCGCGGGGGATGCCCCGGATGAACTGGACCATCAAGAACACGAAGAAGGCGTCGGTGGCCAGGAACTTCGGCAGGATCAGCGGCACGAACGTGTTGACCCACCCCAGCGCGTTGAACACGATGTACTGCGGCACGACGATGACGTACACCGGCAGCATGATCGTCATCAGCATGATGGCGAACCACAAGGTCTTCAGCCGGAACTTGAGCCGGGCGAAGGCGTAGGCGGCCAGGGAGCAAGCGAACAGGTTGCCGGCCACGGCACCGACCACGACGATCGTCGAGTTGATGATGTACTGGGTGAAGGGATAGTTGAGCGCGAACCAGCCCTTGGTGTAGTTGCCGACAATCGCGTTGTTCAGCCACAGCCCCGGGGTGCGGAAGATGAGCTCGGTGGGCCGCAGGGAACTGACGATCAGCCAGAGCAGCGGGTAGATCATGATGAGTCCGACGGCGATCAGCGCCGCATGCTTCAGCACGGAGCGGACCCGGGAGCGGGTCAGCTTCTGCCGCTGGGCGGCCTCGTGCCCGGGACTGGCGGGCGGGATCGCGGACTCGGTACGGGTCTGCAGCTCAGTCATCGTAGAACACCCAATACTTGGAGAGGAAGAAGTTGATGGCGGTGAAGGCCCCGACGATGACGACCAGCAGCCAGCCCATCGCCGCGGCGTAGCCCATCTGGAACTGCCCGAAGCCGCGCTGGTACAGGTACACGGCGTAGAACAGGGTCGAGTCCGACGGACCACCCGTGCCGCCCGACACCACGAAGGCCTGGGTGAAGGACTGGAACGCGCCGATGATCTGCAGCACCAGGTTGAAGAAGATGATCGGCGACAGCAGCGGCAGTGTGATCTTGGTGAACCGGGTCCACCGGGTGGCGCCGTCCACCGCGGCCGCCTCGTAGTACATCCCCGGGATCTGCCGCAGGCCGGCCAGGAAGATCACCATCGGTGAGCCGAAGGTCCACACGTGCAGCAGGATCAGGGACCACAGGGCGTAGTCCGGGTCGGAGATCCAGCCGATCTGGGAGTTGATGCCGACCGCCCGCAGGACCTGGTTGACCAGGCCGTCGATGCCGAACATCTGCCGCCACAGCACCGCGATCGCGACCGAGGCGCCCAGCATGGACGGCAGGTAGAACACCGACCGGTAGAAGGCCAGTCCCTTCATGCCCTCGTTCAACAGGATGGCGATGGCCAGGGCCACGATCAGCTGCAGCGGGACACCGATGATCACATAGGTGAAGGTGACCTTGAGCGACTGGTGCAACCGGGCGTCGCCGAGCATCCGGACGTAGTTCTCGATCCCGATCCACTGCGGCGCCTGGATCAGGCTGTACCGGGTGAAGGACAGGTACAGCGAGGCCAGCAGCGGGCCGATGGTGATCACCACCAGGCCGATCAGCCAGGGCAACAGGAACAGGTAGCCCGCCTTGTTGTCCCGGCCCGCCTCCTTCCGCTGGGCCCGCTTCTCCTCCGGAGTCTTCGCCTTGTCGACCTTGAGGTGAGAAAGCTCAGAAATCGCGCTCATCTCATCAGCCCTGCAGGTTCGACTTCATCTCGTCCACGAACTTCTGGGCGGCTTCGCCGGTGCTGGCCTTGCCGAAGAGGACGTCGGTCTGGTAGCGGAACATGATGTCTCCGAGCTTGCCACCGCCGGGCGGCGGGGCGATCGGGGTGTTGGCCAGCTCGGGCTTGATGTCCTCGATGTACTTGACGACCGCCTGCTGGGTCTTGTCCAGCTTGGGCTTGATGGCGGCCAGGATCTCTGTGTTGCAGGGCACGCCGCGCTCGGTCAGGTTGATGGCGGCGCACTCGGGCGAGTTCACCCACCAGTCGATCAGTGCGACGACGGCGTCCGGGCTCTTGGTCTTGGCCGAGGCCGACCAGAGCATGGAGGCCTTGTACCAGGCCTTGCGCTCGGTGGCCTTGCCGGTCAGGCTCGGGAAGCGCAGCATCGCCAGCTCGTTACCGGTGGCCGTGGTGACGGCCGGCAGCTGGTTGGAGTTGTAGTACTGCATGGCGGTCTTGCCGGTCGCCGTGGCACCCTGGTCGATCGGCTTGCCCGAGCCGGACGAGCCCTCCTCGCTGATCTGCTGGGCCGATCCGATCGCCTTCGCCTTCTGGGCCTTGACCATCAGGTCGAACCAGGCCTGGGCGTCACCGGCCTCGAACCCCAGACCGTCCGCGGTGAAGAGCTCCTTGCCGTTCTGCCGGAGGAACGCACCGAAGAACGCGTCGCTGGCGAACGCCTGCACCACCCCGAATGGCACGTTCGCCTTGGACGCGACCTCGGCCGCCACCTCGATCATCTGAGTCCCACGTCCAGGTCGTGTCGTCGGGCAGGTCCATCTTGGCCTTCTCGAAGACGGCCGGGTTGGCGAAGATCAGCGCGCTGTTCACGCCGGCGTTGACGCCGACCAGCTGGTCGTTGATCTTGCCCGAGTCGACGGTGCCCTCGGTGAACTTCGAGACGTCGACCTTGGACAGGTCCAGCAGGGCCTGGCGGTTGCCGTACTCGGCGATGTAGGCCATGTCCATCTGGATCACGTCCGGCGACTGCCCGCCGGCGGTCTGGGTGGCCAGCTTGTCCCAGTAGCTGGCGAACTCCCCCGGCTGCGGGGAGATCTTGACGTTGGGATTGGCCTTGACGTAGGCGTCGATGGCCGCCTGGGTGTTCTTGTTGCGGACGTCGTTGCCCCACCAGGCGAACTTCAGCTCGGTCGCGCCGCTGCCGCCGCCCTGGCTGCCGGCCCCACCGGAGCCCGGGGCGCAGGCGGTCAGCCCCGCCGCCGCCGCCGCTGCGGCCAGTCCGCCGATCACGAACTGGCGTCTGTTGATAGCCATGTCTTCCCCTCGTCGTTGGTGAGAAAGCGTTTTCCCGAGCGTAGGGCGTCGCCTTTCCGGTGTCAACATGCGGCCGGTCACCAAGCCGTAACGGCTCGGTGACGGAGGCCCGGCGGACGCACCGGATCCGCGGCCCCGGCCCAGGCCGTCGCCGACCGCGCCCGCCGCCGGACCCCGGTTGCTAGATTGCGGGAGCAGGCCCACAACCCGAGCGTGGGCGGTGAGGAGCCCGTGGCTGAGCCGACGATCTACGACATCGCCCGGGTGGCCGGCGTGGCCCCGTCCACCGTCTCCCGGGCGCTCTCCAAGCCGGGCCGGGTCAGCTTCAAGACCGCCCAGCGGGTCCGCGAGGTCGCCAGCGAGCTGGGCTACCGCGCGGACCGCCTCGAGCGGGAGCTGACCACCCGGGGCACGACGATGCTCGCCCTGGTCGTCGCCGACATCAGCAACCCGGTCTTCTTCGGGATCATCCGCGGAGCCGAGCAGGCCGCCGTCGAGTCCGGCTTCACCATGCTGGTGGTGGAGACCCAGGAGTCGGAGGAGCGCGAGCAGGACACGCTGCGACGAGTCGCCCCGGTGGTCGACGGGCTGGTGCTGGCGTCCTCTCGACTGCCGGACGCCGCCATCCGGGCCGCGGCGAAGGTGACCCCGCTGGTGGTGGTCAACCGGATGGTCGCCCAGGTCGCCTCGGTGGCCAGCGACAACGTCCACGCGATGAAGAAGGCCGTCGAGCACCTGGTCGGCCACGGTCACGTCTCGATCGGCTACCTTGCCGGTCCGGAAGCGTCCTGGGCCGACGGGATGCGGTGGCGGGGGCTGCGGGAGGCGGCCCTGGAGCTGGACCTGAAGGTGCGCCGGTACGGGCCGGTGCAACCCACCATCCGCGGCGGGGCGGCGGCGGCCGACCAGTGGCTGACCCAGCCCACCACCGCGGTGGTCGCCTACAACGACCTGGTCGCCATCGGCTTCCTGCACGCCGTCCAGGCCGCGGGCCGCTCGGTCCCCGGCGACGTCAGCGTGGTCGGCTTCGACAACATCGTGGACGCCGCCCTGGTCTCCCCGAGGCTGACCACCATCGCCGCTCCCCTGGTCAGCCTGGGGTCGGCCGCCGTGCATCACCTGCTGCGCGGGACCCGGACCGGCGACCCCACCGTCTCCAGCGAGCCGGTCCTGGTCCCGGCCCGGCTCGTCGTGCGCCGCTCCACTGGGCCGCGACGCCGCTGACCGCCCCGGCAACAACTGGCAATCGGTTGGAGCGACAACCGTCCACGATCTTGACTACTGGTCATCACCTCGTGCTCGGCCCCAGGCCCGAGCCCCGACGACCAAGGAGCAATCTCGATGGCGACGATCGCGAACCTCGACCGCCAGCAGGGCCGGCAGCAGGGTCAGCAGCAGGGAGCGGTGGGCCGGCTGCCCGCCAAGACGATCATCGGCTACGGCGCCGGTGACTTCGCCTTCAACCTGGCCTTCAGTCTCAGCACCTCGTTCCTGCTGTACTACTACACCGACGTGGCCGGCATCTCCGCCGCCGCGGTCGGCACGATGTTCCTGGTGGTCCGGCTGTGGGACGCCTTCGCGGACCTGATCGCCGGACGCGTCGTCGACCGGACCATGACCCGCTGGGGGAAGTTCCGGCCGTTCCTGATGTTCGGCGGCGTCCCGCTGCTGTTCCTCAGCTTCCTGGTCTTCCACGTGCCGGCCAGCTTCGGCGACGGGGCCAAGATCCTCTACGCGTACGGCACCTACGCCGTGCTGGGGCTGGTGTACTCCCTGGTCAACATCCCCTACGGCTCGCTGGCCTCCGCGGTGACCCAGTCGGTCCATGAGCGGGCCAAGCTGGTCGCGGCCCGCGCCTTCGGCGGCGGCCTGGGTGGCGTGGTGCTCACCTTCCTGATCGGGCACTTCATCAGCGAGCTCAAGGGCCAGAAGGGGTCGATCTCCTCCCCCGAGGACCTGCTCGCCTACCAGGCCGCGGTGCAGGGCGTGTTCGTCAAGGTGACCCTGGCGTTCCTGGTCGTCGGCTCGCTCGCCTTCTTCTTCACCGCCTGGGCCTGTCGGGAGCGGGTCGTCCGGACCCAGGCCCGGGTGACGGTGCGCGAGACGCTGGCCACGCTGCGGCAGAACAAGCCGCTGGCCTACCTCTGTGCGTCCTCCTTCTTCTACCTGATCGGGCTGTTCGCGGTCGGCGGCGCGACCGCCTTCTACGCCCAGTACGTGCTCGGCAACATCGGCCTGGTAGGTCTGATCACCCTGGTCAACGTGGGCATCTCGCTGCTCGTCACGCCGTTCATCCCCAAGGTCATCGACCGGTTCGGCAAGAAGAACGTCTACCAGTTCTGCGGCCTGTTCACCATCGTGGGCGGCGTGGGCCTCTTCCTGGCCCCGGCGAACATGCTGTGGCTGGTGCTGGTGACACTGGCGGTCAAGGGCGTCGGAGCCAGCCTGATCAACACGGTGATGTTCGGCCTGGAGGCCGACACCGTGGAGTACGGCGAGTGGAAGACCGGCAAGCGGAGCGAGGGGGCGACCTACGCGCTGTTCTCCTTCACCCGCAAGGTGACGCAGTCGCTCGGCGGCGCGCTCGGCGCCTGGGCGCTGGCCGTCGGCGGCTACGTGGCGGCGAGCGCGGCCGATCCCACCCCGGTGCAGCCCGAGAGCGCCATTCTCGCGATCAAGGCCACCATCGGCCTGCTGCCGGCCCTGAGCGCCCTGGTCGCCATGGTGATCTTCGTCCGCTACCCGCTGTCGGACGCGAAGTTCCGCCAGATCCGCGACGAGACGGAGGCCCGGAAGGCCGCCCAGCTCGCCGGTTGACGTTCCGGCCCGGACCACCCGCAGCCGCGTCTGCCGCCGATCATCACGATCGGTGGGGGACGCGGCTGCGGGCGTTCCCCGACGCCGGGCCGGGCGGTTCAGGTGGTCGGGGGCAGGACCTCGGCCCGTTCGGTGACCAGGGCGACCAGCTCCTGGTCGGCGCCGAGACCGGGGCGCAGCACCTCGAGCACGCCCTGCACAGCGGCGCGCAGCGGCTCGGCGGCCGCGGCCTGCTGCGCCGGCCCGGAGGCGGGGTCCTTGATCGGAGCCCCGTGCCCGCGCAGGTGCAGGACCCAGGCGGCCACCGCGGTGGCGGCGCCGACCGGCTGCCGCCCCGCCTCCCGTTCGGCCACCAGGGTGGGCACGATCCGGACCGGCAGCTTCATCGAGCCGTCGGCGGCGATCTGGGCCAGCAGGTGGCGGACCCGGGGGTTCCCGAAGCGCGCCAGCAGAGCGGTCCGGTACTCCGCCAGGGCCGGCCCCGGCAGGTCGAGGTGCCGCACGGCCTCGTCCCAGAACGCCTCGACCCAGGACCGGGGTTCGGGGTCGGCGATCGCCGCGTCGATCGTCTCGTGGCCGCGGATGCTCCCGGCGTAGGCAAGCAGGGAGTGCGAGCCGTTCAGCAGCCACAGCTTGCGGCGCTCGAACGGTGTGACGTCGTCCACCAGCTCGCGCCCCCACTGGCCCAGTCCGGCCGCCCGGCCGGGAACCGCCCGGACACCACCCACTCGCTGAACGGCTCGGTGGGCACGGGGGAGGCGTCGACGTAGCCCTGCTCCCGCTGCACGAGCTCACGGTCCCCGTCGGTGGTGGCCGGGGTGATCCGGTCCACCATCGAGGTGGCGAAGTCGACCGTGTCGGAGATCCAGCCGGCCAGCGACGGATCGAGCGCGGCCGCGAGATCGCCGACCACGGTGGCCGTGACGTGTCCGTTGTCGGGGAGGTTGTCGCAGGACAACACGGTGACCGGGCCGGCCCCGGCCGCGCGGCGGGCGGCCAGACCGGCCACCAGCCGAGCCGGCAGCGAGGACACCGGGGCGGCCGGGTCCGCGCGCAGCGCCGCCAGGTCGGATCGGACGTCGTCGCGCTCGGCGTCGAGCCGGCCATCCGGGCCCCTGAGGTAGGCCGCCTCCGTCAGCGTGATGGTGACCACCGCCACCTCGGGTCGGCGGAGGTAGTCCAGCAGGGCGGCGTGGTCGCCGGCCGGGTGCGCCGCGGCGATCGAGCCCACGACCTCGAACGCGTCGCCGTCGGCGCTGCGGGTGATCAGGGTGTACAGCCCGTCCTGGGGGGCGAGGGCATCGGCCATGTCCGGACGCCGGCCGGTGAACGCGGCGATCCCCCAGTCCACGGCGTCGGAGGCGTGGCTGGTGTACCAGGCCTGGTGGGCGCGGTGGAAGTTTCCCAGACCGAGGTGCACGATCCGCACCGGCGGCGCGCTCGGTGTCCCGGGTAGCGCACGGCTGAGCCGGGCGGCCGGCCTGTTCACAGTCTCGGTCTCGCTCACAGTCGGAACACCTTTCGCGGGTCGGCACCACCGGGTCCTCGATCGTCTCCTGCCTCATCCTGCCCCAGCCCGCCGTCGCTCACGATCCGGGCCGGGGAGCCCGGCTGGCTCGGTTCAGAAACCGACGACCGGGCGGACCAGCACCGGATGGATGCGCCCGGGGCATCTCCCCGCAGATCTCCGGCGTCGCGGACCTGGTGGAGAACCGCCTGGGACCGGACACCCGCCGGATCTTGTCCGGCGGGGAGTGGTGCGGGAGGGTGTGCACATGGCGGACCTGAGCGCAACGACGAGCTACGGCACCGACCCCGGGGACCCGACCCGGGCGGCGATGATCGGCGGTGTCGGGCACCACCTGCCGACTGCGGAGGTGACGGCCTTCGTGGCGAGCGCCCTGGCCGGCGCCGACCTCGACGACCAGCGGGTCTGCCTGGTCGTGCCCGACGGCACCCGGACCTGCCCGCTGCCGCTGCTGATGACCGCGTTCCGGGACGCCCTCGCCGGCCGCGCCAAGGAGGTCACCGTGGTCATCGCCCTGGGCACCCACCAGGGCATGACCGAGCCGGAGCTGGCCCGGCACCTGGGGTACGCCCCCGACGACGCGGACTCGACCTACCCGGGCTGGCGGATCCTCAACCACGAGTCGTGGGTGCCGGAGACGTTCGCCTCCGTCGGCACTATCTCCGCCGACCGGCTGGCCGAGCTGACCGGCGGCCTGATGACCGACACGTCGGTGGAGGTCCGGGTGAACCGGCACGTCGCGGAGGCCGACGTGGCCGTCGTCGTCGGGCCGGTCTTCCCGCACGAGGTGGTCGGCTTCTCCGGCGGGAACAAGTACTTCTTCCCCGGGGTGTCGGGGCCGGAGCTGATCGACCTGTCCCACTGGGTCGGCGCCTTGATCACCAGCGCGGAGATGATCGGAACCCGGGGCGTGACCCCGGTCCGGGCCCTGATCAACGAGGCGGCGGCCATGATCCCGACCCGCCGGCTGGCGCTCTGCCTGGTGGTGGCCTCCGGCACGGACACGCTGCACGCCGCGGCGTTCGGGACGCCCGAGGACGCCTGGGCGGCGTGCGCCGAGGTGTCGGCGGAGACCCACGTCAGCTACCTCGACCGGCCCTACCGGCGGGTGCTCTCGGTGATGCCCACCAAGTACGCCGACATCTGGACCGCGGCGAAGGGGTTCTACAAGCTGGAGCCGATCGTGGCCGACGGGGGTGAGCTGATCATCTACGCCCCCCACATCGACACCGTCTCGGTGATGCACCCCCACATCAGCGAGATCGGGTACCACAACCGGGACTACTTCCTCGGCCAGTGGGACAGGTTCTCGAGCCAGCCGTGGGGCGACCTTGCCCACTCGACCCACCTGCGGGGACAGGGCAGCTGGGATCCCGAGCACGGGGAGCGCAACCGGGTGACCGTCACCCTGGCCACCGGGATCCCCGAGGACGTGGTGCGCGGCGTCAGCCTGAACTACCTCGATCCCGCCAGCGTCGACATCGCCGCGTACCAGGCCGACCCGGACACCTTCGTCGAGCCGCACGCCGGGGAGGTGCTGTACCGGCTCCGACCCGGCACCCCGAGCAGCGGCCCCGCCGAGTCCGACGGCCGCTCCCCCAGCCCCGAGGGTCTGGACGGATGACTCGGGCCGACCGCCCCACGGCGCTGGTGGTGATGGGAGTCGCCGGCTCGGGCAAGACGACCGTCGCCGAACGGATCGCGGAGGCCCTCGGCTGGCCGCTGGCCGAGGCCGACGACTTCCACAGCCCCGCCAACAAGGCCAAGATGTCGTCCGGGGTGCCGCTTACCGACGAGGACCGCGCGCCCTGGCTGGCCTCGCTCCGCGACTGGATCACCGACGAGCGCCGGGACGTGGTGCTGACCTGCTCGGCACTGCGGCGCACCTACCGCGCCGTGCTCCGCTCCGCCGACGCCCGGGTCCGGTTCCTGCACCTGCACGGCACACCGGAGCTGCTGGCGGAACGGATGGGCGGGCGGCAAGGGCACTTCATGCCCACTACCCTCCTCACCTCCCAGCTGGCTACCCTCGAGCCGCTCGAGGCGGACGAGGACGGGGTGGTGGTCGACATCGCCGGCTCTCCGGAGGAGATCGCCGCCCGGGCCCTGACCGCTCTGGACCTGCCGGCCTGAGCCGCCGCGTCAGGCCCGCGGGTCCGACGTGGGTGGGTCATCCCCCGCGCTGCGCCGGAAGCCGGCCCGCGACAGGTCCGCGGCCAGCTCGTCCGGCTGGGTGAGCTCGCCGCGCACCTGCCCGGTCCGGTGGGCGGTCCGGCCCACCATGTGCGCCGCGACCGGCGCGGTCAGCAGCTGCACGACCACCACCACCAGCAGCAGGCCCAGCGCCCGCGGGTCACGCAACGACACAGCCACGCCGATCACCGCCAGCAGCAGACCCAGCGTCTGCGGTTTGGTGGCCGCGTGCATCCGGGTCAGCACGTCCGGGAACCGGGTCAGACCGACCGCCGCGGCCAGGCAGAGCATCGCGCCCAGCAGCAGGACGAGCGCTCCGACGACATCCCAGATCCCGTCCCACATCCCGTCCCCGCTCATCGCCGCCGCTCCTCCTCGGGCCGGTCCCACTTGCGTGCCTGGTCCCGGTCGGCCACGAACCGCGCCATGCTCAGCGACCCCGCGAAGCCGAGCAGCGACAGCACGACCATGATCGGCAGCGTGGTCCGGTGGTGGTTGAGGCTGGCCTCCATGGCCAGCCCGGCGATCACCACGGCGATGATCACGTCGGCGGCCACCACCCGGTCGAGGGTGCTGGGGCCGCGGGCCATCCGGACCAGAGTCAGCACCGCGGCGACCGCCAGCACGGCGACGCCGACCGCGATGATCAGCCCGGCGGCGGTCATCGGTACCTCCCGGGTTCGGCGTCGAGCGCGGCGATCTCGGCGGCGGACCCGAAGGCGCGGAGCACCCGCGCCTCGGCGGCCAGCACGTTGCGACGCGCGTCTTCAAGGTCGGTCTCGGAGCGGACGTCCATCACGTGCAGGTAGACCACGCCCTGCTGCCGCCGGGCCTCGAGCACCAGGCTGCCGGGGACCAGTGACACCAGCTCGGTGGTCAGGGTGAGGTACAGGTCGGAGCGGCTGCGCAGGTCGACCCGGACCACCGCGTTGCGCATCGGCCGGCCGAAGCGGAACGCCTGCGCGGCCACGGTGAGACTGGAGCGCACCAGGTCCGCCAGCAGACGGCCGACGAGTCGAGCGAGCGCGACCGGGCGGACCCGTCCGGAGAAGGCGATCGGCGGCAGCGGGAAGACCAGGGTCACCACCAGGCCGAGGACCAGCCCGGACAGCAGGTTGGCCAACGACAGGTCACCCCAGAACAGCACCCAGACCACCGCCAGGACCGCGATCCGGGCCCACGGGGGCCGGTGCCGGGGCGAGGAGCGGGCCGGGCTCATCGCACACCCGCCGGCAGGACCGCACTCACGTAGGGCCGGCCGTCCAGCATGTCGGTCGCCGAGCGCTGCGCGTAGCCGTACAACGGACCGGCGGCGAAGGTGATGCCGATGCCGACCAGGACCAGGAACGCGGCGGTGACCACCATCCCGCGCGGCATCAGGATCCGCCGCCGGCGGACGACCAGCGGGTTGCTGGCCGGGATGCCGGACTCAGGCACCGCGCGCCAGAAAGCCCGGTTCCAGACCTTGGCCATCGCGTAGAGCGTCAGCAGGCTGGTCAGCACGCCGCCGGCCACCAGCACGTACGCCAGCCAGGATCCCTGGACCACGCCGGCCTCCAGCAGCCCCAGCTTGCCGACGAAGCCCGACAGCGGCGGGATGCCGGCCAGGTTCATCGCCGGTACGAAGAACAGCACGCCGAGCACCGGCGACAGCGCGGCCAGCCCACCGAGGTCGTTGAGGGAGGTGCTGCCGCCCCGCCGCTCGATCAGCCCGGTGACCAGGAACAGGGTGGTCTGGATGGTGATGTGGTGCACGGTGTAGAAGATCGCGCCGGCGTAGCCGGCGGTGGAGGCCAGGGCGATGCCGAAGATCATGTAGCCGATGTGGCTGACCAGGGTGAAGGACAGCATCCGCTTGATCTCGGCCTGGGCCACCGCCCCCAGGATCCCGATCACCATGGTCAGCAGCGCCGCCCACATCAACACGGTGGTCAACGGGCTGTCCGGGAACAGCACGGTCTGGGTGCGGAAGATGGCGTACACGCCGACCTTGGTCAACAAGCCGGCGAACACCGCGGTCACCGGCGCGGGCGCGGTCGGGTAGGAGTCCGGCAGCCAGGCCGACAGCGGGAACACCGCGGCCTTGATCGAGAACACCGTGAGCAGCAGGAGCTGGAGCCCAAGCTGGACGCCGGGCGGCAGGTCGGCCAGCCGCAGCGAGAGCTGGGCCAGGTTGACCGTGCCGGTGGCGGCGTAGACGCAGGCGATGGCGGTCAGGAACAGCAGCGACGACAGCACGCTGACCACCACGTAGGTGGTGCCCGCCCGGATCCGCTCCCCGGTCCCGCCCAGGGTGAGCAGCACGTAGGAGGCGAACAGCAGGATCTCGAAGCCGACGAACAGGTTGAACAGGTCGCCGGCCAGGAACGCGTTCGAGACGCCGGCCGACAGCACCAGGAAGGTCGGGTGGAAGATCGACACCGGGGTCTCCCGCTTGCGTTCCTCCACGTCCTGGCCCATGGCGAAGACGAGCACGGTCAGGGTGACGACGGTGGAGACCAGCAGCATCAGGGCCGACAGCCGGTCCGCCACCAGGGCGATGCCCAGCGGCTCCGGCCAGGCCCCGACCCAGAGCACGATCGGTCCGAACCGGTCGCTGAGGTGGACCAGGAAGCCGGCCACCACGACGACCGCGACCAGGACGGAGGCCGACACCGCGCGCTGGGCTCTCGGGTAGCGGCTGAGCACCAGCGCCAGGCCGGCGCCGAGCAGCGGCAGCAGGACGGGCAGCGGCAGCAGGTTGTTCACGCTCGCTCCACCTCCCCCGCTCCCGCCGGCTCGTCGGCGAAGTCGGCGCCCTCCTCGGGCACCGGTTCGCTGCCGTCCTCCGAGGGCATCGAGCGGTCCGTCTCGTCGTAGGACGCCGAGGCCAGGTCGGAGTCGGCGAGGTCGCGGATCTGCCGGTCCTCGACGTCGTCCTGGACCTCGTCGTGGCCGTTCAGCTGGAAGCTGCGGTAGGCCATGGTGAGCAGGAAGGCGGTCAGCCCCAGCGTGATCACGATGGCGGTCAGCACCATGGCCTGCGGGAGCGGGTCGCTGATCCCGTCGGCCGGGTTGGTGCCGATGAACGGCGCACCCCGGGCCGGGCCGGACGCGACCAGGAAGACGATGTTCACCCCGTTGCCGGCCAGCAGCACCCCGACCAGCACCCGGGTCAGGGACCGCTCCATCATCAGGTAGACGCCGGCGGCGATGAGGATCGCGGCGATCCCCATCAGGGTGAGGTTGGGGCTCATCGCGGCGCCCTCATCGCGCCGCCCTCGCCGCGGCGGCCCGGATGCCGGCGTTGCGGGGCGCGGGCGTGCGGTCCTCGTCCTCGTGCTGGTCGATGCCGGCCCCCAGGCTGCGGGCCAGGTCCAGCATGACCCCGATCACCACCAGGAAGACGCCGATGTCGAAGGCCAGCGAGCTGACCAGGTGCACGTCGCCGAGCAACGGCAGCTCCCCCCACGGCGTGGGCAGGTAGCTGAGGTACGGCGCGGCGATGTCCAGCGCGTAGCTCTGGCCGATCCGCCCGCCGACCAGGACCGGGGCGACGGCGCTGGACCCGGCCACGAGCAGGCCCGCCCCCAGCACCTGCCCGGCGTCGACCGGCGCGGCCTCGTCCAGCTCGGCGGGGCCGCCGGCCAGGTAGCGGATGGTCAGCGCGAGGCCGGCGACCAGCCCTCCGGCGAAGCCGCCGCCGGGGTTGTTGTGCCCGCTGAACAGCAGGAACAGCGCATACAGCACCATCACGGGGAACAGCAGCCGGGTGATCACCTCGAAGATGATGGAGCGCTTGAGCGGCGAGAGCTGGACGGTCCCGCGCAGCCAGGTGGTCCGACCCCCGGGGGTCGGCCGGACCGCCTGCGCGGGGCGGCCGAAGCGCCGCCCCCGGCGCCGCTGGGCGGGGCTGCGCTGTGGGGACTCCTCGGTGTAGCGGCGACGGATGAAGATCAGGCTGGCGACTCCGGTGGCGGCGACCACCAGCACCGAGATCTCCCCCATCGTGTCCCAGGCCCGGGTGTCGACCAGCGTCACGTTGACGATGTTGCGACCGTAGCCGAAGGTGTACGCGGCCTCGTAGTACGCGTCCGAGACCGGCGTGGCCGTCCGAGCGCCCGCCGCGACGAACACCAGCCCGGCGACGGTGATGCCGACCAGCCCCGCGATCACGATCCGCCACCAGCGCGACGCGGCCAGCGGACGGTCGGTGAAGTACTTCGGCAGCTTGCGCAGCACCAGCACGAAGATGACCAGGCTCACCGTCTCGACCAGGATCTGGGTCAGGGCCAGGTCGGGGGCGCCGTGCAGCAGGAACAGCATGGCGGTCCCGTAGCCGGTCACCCCGACCAGCACGATCGCCTTCAGCCGACCGCGGGACCCGGCGGCCAGGAAGGCGGCGGCCACGATGATCAGACCGACCAGCAGCTGGGCGGGCGTGTCCCACAGCCGGGTCCCGCGCGGCCACTCGGTGGTCAACAGCAGCACCGAGCCGGGCAGGCAGACCACCACCAGCAGCACCGAGCCGAGGTACAGCGGCAGCGATCCGCGCTGGGCGCGCGACGTCACCTCGACCGCCGCCCGGTCCACCGCGCGCATCGTGGCCTGGTAGACCGCCTCGGCCTCCCGGGTCTTGGGGAAGGTGGCCTGGGCGCGGGCCACCCAGCGCCGCTGCCAGAACATCACGACGCCGGCGGCCAGCGCCGTCACCGACATCAGCAGCGGGACCGAGAACCCGTGCCACAGGGCGATCCCGTGGCTGGGTTCGCCCACCGCGGTCTGCTCCGCGTACGGGGTCAGGGCGGCGGTGATCTGGGGGCCGACGAACCCGCCGACCAGGCACAGCACGGCGAGGACAACCGGTGCTGCCACGAACCCGGCCGGCACCGGACGGACCGCCGTGTCCGGCTCGTCGGTCACCTCGGTGCGCTTGCTGAGGAACGCGCCCCAGCAGAACCGGAGGGTGTAGGCGACGGTCAGGGCCGAGCCGGCCACCAGGGCGGTGGCGAAGGCCAGCGCCGCCAGCGGCGGGATGCCGGTCTGGTCACCGCTGGGCAGCAGGTAGACCAGGGACTCGAACGCCGCCTCCTTGGCTGTGAAGCCGATCAGCGGCGGCACCGCGGCCATCGAGGCGGCGGCGACCACCGCCGAGGTGGCCACCACCGGCAGCTGCCGGCCGACGCCCGACAGCCGCCGCAGGTCGCGGGTCCCGGTCGCGTGGTCGACGATGCCGACCACCAGGAACAGCGCGGCCTTGAAGAGGGCATGCGAGACCACCATGGCCACCCCGGCCAGCAGCGCCGACCGCGTCCCCAGGCCGCACATGGCGACCAGGAAGCCGAGCTGGCTCACCGTGCCGTAGGCGAGCAGCAGCTTGATGTCGTACTGCCGCAGCGCCCGCCAGCCGCCGACGATCATCGTCGCGGCGCCCAGGGTGAGCACGATGGGCCGCCACCCCGGCACCCCCGCGAAGGCCGGGGCCAGCAGGGCCACCAGGTACACGCCGGCCTTGACCATGGCCGCCGCGTGCAGGTACGCACTGACCGGGGTGGGCGCCGCCATCGCTCCGGGCAACCAGAAGTGGAACGGGACCAGGGCGGACTTGGACAGCGCGCCGACCAGCACCAGCACCACGGCCGACACCACCAACGACCCGCCGCCGAGACGCCCGGGGTCGGCCAGGATGGTCGACAGCTGGTAGCTGCCGGCCCGGGTGCCGAGCATGATGATCCCGACCAGCATGGCCAGGCCGCCGAAAGTGGTCACCAGCAGCGCGGTGAGGGCTGCCCGGCGGTTCGCGTTGCGGGTCGGGTAGTGGCCGACCAGCAGGTAAGAGAAGACCGTGGTCAGCTCCCAGAAGACGTACAGCAGGATCAGGTCGTCGGCGCTGACCAGGCCCAGCATGGCGCCGGCGAAGGCGACCAGCAGCCCGCCGGTCCGGGCCGGGGTCGGTCCGTCGGCGAAGTACCAGCGGCAGTAGAACAGCACCAGGGCGCCGACGCCGGTGACGAGCAGCGCCAGCACCCACTGCAGCGTGCTCACCCGGTAGGAGAGCTCGACGCCCAGGCCCGGGATCCACGACCAGGACTCCACGATCGCGCCGCCCGGCAGGATCACCGGAGCCTGGGCGAGGAGCCAGCCGAAGGCCACCGCCGGAGCCACCGCCAGCACGAAGAAGGCCCGCGCACGGAGCCACCGGGTCAGCAGCGGGGCCAGGCAGGCGACGCCGAAGTGAACGGCGATGAGGAGCGTCACGCTGGGTCTCTCGTCGTCGGGGCCGGGGGGCAGGGTCGGTGCAGCGCGGGCAGGGACAGGTCGGGGTGACGGGTACGACCTTACCGAGGGTCGCCAGGCGGCCCCGCCGCCGCGGGCGCCAGGACGGCTCGGCTTGCCCGTGGCACCATCCGGACGGCAGGCTGGCCCCCATGAGCGCCGAGGATGTCCGCACCGCCGTCGACGACCGCTTTCGCGCCGCCGAGGACAGCGCGCCGGCCGGCAACGAGTTCGTGATCTTCAGCAAGCCCGAGCTCGGCCGGCTGTCCGGCGCGTCGCTGACCGCGGTCTGGGACCTGTTCGCCGACCTCCTCGGCACCCACCGGGTGCGGGTGCACCGGAGCCGGATCCTGACCGGCCCGGAGCTGGAGTCCAGCGGCGCCATGCAGCAGCACTACGGCGTGATCAACGAGATCTCCCGCCTCGGTCGCTCGGCGCTGACCGAGCCGGCCGAGCAAGCCCTGCAGCAGCAGTACGGCGCCGAGCTCGACGACGCGGTGGTGCTGGGCGGTCACCAGTTCCTGTCCGAGTACCCCGAGGTCAGCCCGTACGCCCTCGGGGTGCTGTTCGCCAACGCCGACGTCGCCCGGCTCGGCCCGGGGACCTACTCCGGCCTGGTCCGGGTCGACGGCACGCCGGTGGTCGTGCTCAACGGGTTCCACCCTCGGCAGCTCAGCTTCTTCACCGCCGACGACGCGGTCTGCGCCTTCCTGCACTGCAGCAGCCCGACAGCGTGGGAGGTGCTGCGCTCGGACCTGATCGGCACCACCGATCCGGCCAAGGCCGACGCCGCCTCGGTCCGCGGCCGGCTGTTCGCCGACCCGGCCGCCTTCGGGCTGCAGACGGTCAGCTACAACTTCAACGGCGTGCACATGTCGGCCGGGCCGCTGGAGGGTCTGGCCGAGCTGCAGCGGTTCTTCGGCGCCGGCGAGGCCCTGACCGACTGGACCTTCGGCCGCGCACTGGCCACTGCCGGCCTGGCCGAGCCGGACATCTCGGCCCTGGTGGCGAACCCCGTGCTCAGCGCCGGGGACCAGCGGGGCACCGCCTTCGACCTGACCGAGGGCCTGGACGCCGACGACGCGGCCGCGCTGCTGGCCGGGGCGACCCGGACCGAGTGACCCGGACCGAGTGACCCTGGACCGAGTGACCCGGACCAAGTGACGCGGGCGGGCGCGGCGCGGGTCAGCCCGGCCGGCGGGCCTCCAGCCGCTTGCCGAGCACGAAGGTCAGCACCCACAGGCCGGCGAACATGATCCCGACGATGAACATGGCGGGGGTCAGGAAGCCGAGCGCGATCCCGACCAGTTGGGTCACCCAGGCCACGGCATAGCCAGCGGGCCGGCGGAGCAGTCCGCACGACAGCAGCGCCAGCAGCGCCGCTCCACCGCCGGACACCGCGCCCGCGACGGCCGGCACCTCGGAGACGAAGATCATCACCGGGACGGCGAGGCCGAAGACGACGACCTCGAAGATCAAGATGGCGAGCAGCACCGTACGCATCGGGTTGCTGTTGGGGAGCGAGATCACCGTTCCGGGTCGTCCGGGCCGTCGGGGTCCACGGAGTCCTCGTCGGCGAAGTCCGCGTCCCAGTCATCGTCGGGGTCGCCGTCGAGATCGCCGACAGGGCCGCCGGCGCCGGTCCCCGCCGCCGCACCGCTGACCAGCAGCGTGCGCGCCTCACCCACCAGGACCACCGACCCGGTGACCAGAACCCCCGGCAAGCCGACCCCCTCGGCCTCGGCCAGCGTGACCGCGGCCTCGAGGGCGTCGTCCAGCCGGGGCGCCACATGGACGCGGTCCGCGCCGAAGATCCCGGCGGCAAGCTCGCCCAGCTCCTCGGCCGGCAGCCCGCGCGAGGTGGAGGCGACCTGGGTGACCACCACCTGCTGCATGATCTCCTCGAAGACACCCAGCAAGCCGGTGGCGTCCTTGTCCGCCATCACCCCCACCACCCCGACCAGTGGGCTGAAGCCGAAGGCCTCGGTCACCGCCTCGGCTGTGGCCCGGGCACCGTGCGGGTTGTGGGCGGCGTCCAGCAGCACCGTCGGCGAGCGGCGGACGACCTCCAGCCGGCCCGGGAAGCTCACCTGGGCGAAGCCCTCCCGGACCACATCGTGGTCGAGCGCCTTCATGCCCAGGAACGCCTCCACCGCCGCCAGCGCCTGGGCGGCGTTGGCCGCCTGGTGGGCACCGTGCAGCGGCAGGAACACGTCGTCGACCGCGCCGCCGGCCCCGTTGAGCCGGAGCAGCTGACCGCCGACCGCCACCTGGCGGTCGATCACCCCGAACTCGATCCCCTCGCGCTGCACCAGGGCACCCACGTCGGCGCACCGCTGCAGCAGCACCTGGGCGGCCTCGACCGGCTGCCCGGCGAGGATGGCCTGCGCACCGGGCTTGATGATGCCGGCCTTCTCGGTGGCGATCTCGCGGATCGAGCTCCCCAGCAGGTGGGTGTGGTCCAGGTCGATCGGGGTGACCACGGCGACGTCGGCGTCGGCCACGTTGGTCGCGTCCCAGGTCCCGCCGAGCCCGACCTCCACCACCGCCACGTCCACCGGCGCGTCCGCGAAGGCGGCGTACGCCATCGCGGTGATGATCTCGAAGAAGGTCATCACGACGCCGTCGATCAGCTGCTCGTCGACCATGGCGACGTACGGCTCGAGCTCGCGCCAGGTCGCGTCGAAGCGCTCGTCGCTGATCGACTGGCCGTCGATGGTGATCCGCTCGGTGACCGAGGTGACGTGCGGGCTGGTGAAACGACCCGTGCGCAGCCCGTCGGCCCGCAGCAGCGACTCGATCATGGCGGCGGTGCTGCCCTTGCCGTTCGTCCCGGTCAGGTGGATCACCGAGTAGGCGCGTTGCGGCTCGCCCAGCAGGTCGGTCAGCGCGGCGATCCGACCAAGGCTGGGTGCCACCCGGTGCTCGGGCCACCGCCGGGTGAGGGCGGCGACGATCTCGGCGTGGGTCGCAGTCTGGGTCATGGCGGGCCAAGTCTAGGGCCGGCAGCACCGCGCCCGATCACGCCGCTGGGGCTGACGGGCGCCCTGGTCCGGCCGGTCCCGGCGCCGGAACGAACGTGCGACCGTCTCGGCGGCTGCTTAGGATTGACGGCTATGACCACCACGCCTGCCGACCTCCGACCCGACGCGCCGCCCGCCGGTGCGGTCGTCGTACCGGAGAAGCCGGCCCTGGAGGGCCTGGAGGACAAGTGGCGGGACCGTTGGTCCGCCGAGGGCACGTACGCGTTCGTCCGGCCCGAGACCCGCGAGCAGGTGTTCAGCATCGACACCCCGCCGCCCACGGTGTCGGGCTCGCTGCACGTCGGCCATGTGTTCTCCTACACCCACACCGACCTGATCGCGCGCTATCAGCGGATGCGCGGCCAGCGGGTGTTCTACCCCATTGGCTGGGACGACAACGGCCTGCCCACCGAGCGCCGGGTGCAGGACTACTACGGCGTGCGCTGCGACCCCACGCTGCCCTACGACCCCGATTTCGTGCCGCCGGCCAGCCCGGACCCGAAGCGCCAGCTCCCGGTCAGCCGGCCCAACTTCGTGGCCCTGTGTCATGAGCTGACCCACATCGACGAGAAGGCGTTCGAGGACCTGTGGCGTCGGGTGGGCCTCAGCGTGAACTGGCCCGACCTCTACACCACCATCGGCCACAACTCGCTGCGGGTCTCCCAGCTGGCCTTCTTGCGCAATTTCCGGCGCGGCGAGGCGTACCTGTCCGAGGCACCGACCATGTGGGACGTCACCTTCCAGACCGCGGTGGCCCAGGCCGAGCTGGAGGCTCGCGACTACCCCGGTCACTACCACCGAGTGTCCTTCCGGAGCGACGGGGGCCCGGTATTCATCGAGACCACCCGGCCCGAGCTGATCGGGGCCTGCGTGGCCCTGATCGCCCATCCCGACGACGAGCGGTACGCCCACCTGGTGGGTCAGCGGGTGCAGAGCCCGGTGTTCGGGGTCGACGTGCCGGTGGTCACCCACGAGCTCGCCGAGCCCGACAAGGGATCCGGGCTGGTGATGTGCTGCACGTTCGGCGACCTGACCGACGTGACCTGGTGGCGGGAGCTTCAGCTCCCGACGCGGGTGATCATCGGCCGTGACGGCCGGATCCTGCGGGACCAGCCGGAGTGGATCACCGACCCGGAGACGTGGTCCGCGCTCGCGGGCAAGACCACGTTCAGCGCCCGGGAGGCGATGGTGGCGCTGCTCCGCGCCTCCGGTGACCTGCACGGCGAACCCACCCCGACCCAGCGGAAGGCGAACTTCTACGAGAAGGGCGACAAGCCACTGGAGATCGTCTCCACCCGACAGTGGTACATCCGCAACGGCGGTCGGGACGCCGAGCTCAAACAGGTCATGCTGGCCCGCGGTGCGCAGCTGGCCTGGACTCCCCCGCACATGAGGCACCGCTACGACAACTGGGTGGGCGGGCTGAACGGCGACTGGCTGATCTCCCGGCAGCGCTTCTTCGGCGTGCCGTTCCCGGTCTGGTACCCGCTGGACGAGGAGGGCCTGGCGGTGTACGAGGCGGCGATCGTGCCGACCGAGGCCGAGCTGCCGCTCGACCCGAGCGCCGTGGCCCCGCCGGGCTACCGGGAGGACCAGCGGGGCGTGCCGCGCGGGTTCATGGCCGATCCCGACGTGATGGACACCTGGGCCACCTCCTCGCTCAGCCCGCACATCGTCTGCGGCTGGGAGCGGGACCCGGAGCTGTTCGGGCTGACGTTCCCGATGGATCTGAACACCCAGTCGCACGAGATCATCCGGACCTGGCTGTTCTCCCGGATCGTGCGCGCTCACTACGAGAACGACTCGCTGCCCTGGGCGCGCTCCATGATCAGCGGCTGGGTGATGGACCCGGACCGCAAGAAGATGAGCAAGTCCAAGGGCAACGTGGTGGTGCCGACGGACGTGCTCGAGCGGTACGGCTCCGATGCGGTGCGGTGGCGGGCGGCCAAGGCCCGACCCGGTCTGGACTCCCCGTTCGACGAGCGCGAGATGAAGGTCGGCCGACGACTGGCCCTGAAGGTGCTCAACGCGAGCAAGTTCGTCCTCGGACTCGGGGCCAGCGGCGACCGCGACGCCGTCACGCAGACGGCCGACCTGGCCCTGCTCAGCGGGCTGGCGAGCGTGGTCTCCGAGGCCACGACGGCGTTCGACGGCTACGACTACACCGGCGCCCTCGACGTCACCGAGAGGTTCTTCTGGCAGTTCTGTGACGACTACCTGGAGCTGGTCAAGGAGCGTGCCTACGGCGCCCAGGGGGAGGCGGGCGCGGCCTCGGCCCGGGCTGCCCTCGGGCTGGCCCTGGACGTCTTGCTGCGGCTCCTCGCCCCGATCATGCCGTTCGTGACCGAGGAGGTCTGGTCATGGTGGAAGGAGGGCTCGATCCACACCGCGAGCTGGCCGACCACCGACGAGCTGGCGGTCGGCGGCGACCCGGCCCTGCTGCAGGACCTGGCCGAGGCCCTGATCGCCATCCGGGGGGCCAAGTCGCAGGCCAAGGCCTCGATGAAGACCGAGATCAGCGCGGCCGCCTTCGCCGGGTCGGCCCCCGCCATCGACCGGCTCCGCCGGATCGAGCCGGACCTGCGCGCCGTGGGTCGACTCACCGGAGAGGTCAGCTGGGCGCCCACCGAGGGGCCGGTGACTGTCGACGTCACGCTGGCACCGACGCCGGCCTGACCCTGGGCCGGGATGACCCGGGCGGGCCTGACCCCGGCCCGGGTCGGACCCGCCGGGGGCCCGGAGGGCTCAGGCCCGGTGGGCGGTCGGCGGCGCAAGCATCGAGGTCACCGCCGCCCGCCCGGCGGCGGGCCGGCGGTGGCGCCGGGCCGCCGGCAGGGTGGCGGGGTCGACGCCGGCGGACTGGCAGGCGCCCGTCAGCGACGCGGCGGTGACCAGGGCCAGCAGGTCGGCGGCCGCCAGGTCGGAGTCGACCGCGTAGCGACGGGCCCGGCCCGCCCGGTGGGTCCGACTACCAGGGTGCGACGAAGGTGAACCACGAACCGTCCAGCTGGGTGAACAGCCAGGCGCCGCCCTCGGGGGCAGTCAGGGCCGGATGGCCGTCCGGCGCGTAGGCGAACCCGACCCCGTTGAGAAACCCGCCGTCCCGCTCCCGGAACAGCGTGACGGTCCCGGTGGTGGTGCAGTCCTGGATCCGGTAGCTGCCGACCCACCCCGGGCACGGGCCTTCGGGTCCGCCGTCGCCGCGGTCCAGGATCACCCGCTCGAAGGCCGGCCGGGCGACCGCGAACCGGGCGCGCAGGGGTAGGTCGAACCGGACGGCCACCAACCCCACCGCCCCGATCAGGATGGGCACCACCAGGGCCGGGTGGAAGCGCCGCGCCAGCACGCACAGAACGCCCAGGCTCAGCCACACCGCCGCGGCGACCAGGGCGAGGCCGACGGCCAGCAGGCCCCAGGTGTACGCCCCGGACGGGAAGCTCGCCGCCCAGCCGGCGACCCCTGCGCTGAGCAGCGAGAGGGCCACGGTGACCAGACCCAGCACACCCCGGCCCCGCAGGTACCGCGGCCGCGGGGTCAAGGGGCGGCTCAGGCCGACTTCTCGCGCCGCTCCCGCTTGGCCAGCTTCTCGCGCGGCACCAGGGTCGGCAGCACCGAGTCCTTGACCACCTCGGCGTTGATGATGACCTGGGCCACGTCCTCACGGCTCGGCACGTCGTACATGACGTTGAGCAGGACCTCCTCGAGGATGGCCCGCAGCCCACGGGCCCCGGTGCCGCGGAGCAGCGCGAGGTCGGCGATGGCCTCGATGGCGTCGCCGGTGAACTCCAGCTCCACGCCGTCGAGGTCGAACAGCTTCTTGAACTGCTTGATCAGCGCGTTGCGCGGCTCGATCAGGATCCGGATCAGCGCGTCCCGGTCCAGCGGGGACACCGAGGAGATCATCGGCAGCCGGCCGATGAACTCGGGGATCAGCCCGAACTTGACCAGGTCCTCCGGCCGGACGTCCGCGAACGGGTCCTCCGAGGCCTCCTTGCGGGACTCGATGCTGTTGTTGAAGCCGAGCGGTCGCTTGCCCACCCGGGAGGCGATGATGTGGTCCAGGCCGGCGAACGCGCCCCCCACGATGAACAGCACGTTGGTGGTGTCGATCTGGATGAAGTCCTGGTGCGGATGCTTGCGGCCGCCCTGCGGCGGCACCGACGCCGAGGTGCCCTCCAAGATCTTGAGCAGCGCCTGCTGCACGCCCTCACCGGAGACGTCACGGGTGATCGAAGGGTTCTCGCTCTTGCGGGCGATCTTGTCGACCTCGTCGATGTAGATGATCCCGGTCTCGGCCTTCTTGACGTCGAAGTCGGCGGCCTGGATCAGCTTGAGCAGGATGTTCTCGACGTCCTCGCCGACGTACCCGGCCTCGGTCAGGGCGGTGGCGTCGGCGATCGCGAACGGCACGTTCAGCATCTTGGCCAGCGTCTGGGCCAGGTAGGTCTTGCCGCAGCCGGTCGGGCCGATCAGCAGGATGTTGGACTTGCCGAGCTCGACCCCGTCGTCCTCGGCCCGGCGGGCAGGGTTCGCCGCCTGCGCCTGGACCCGCTTGTAGTGGTTGTAGACGGCCACGGCCAACGCCTTCTTGGCGGCGGACTGGCCGATGACGTACCCGTCGAGGAACTGGCGGATCTGGTGCGGCTTCGGGAGCTCCTCACCGAGCCCGACCTCGCTGCCCTCCGAGAACTCCTCCTCGATGATCTCGTTGCAGAGGTCGATGCACTCGTCGCAGATGTAGACCCCAGGGCCCGCGATGAGCTTCTTGACCTGCTTCTGGCTCTTGCCGCAGAACGAGCACTTCAGCAGGTCGCCGCTCTCTCCGATGCGCGCCACACCGCCTCCTTTCCGAGCTGTTCGAGCTTCCCGGGATCGCCTCGACGTGCCCCAACCCTAGCCCGAGCCGCTGACGATGTGGAGTACATCAGGCGGCCCGGGTCGCGGCGTCGGGATCAGTCGGCACGTCAGACCGAGACGGCCTTGAGCGGGCTGAGGACTTCGTCGATGATGCCGTACTCGAGGGCCTGCTCCGCGGTGAGGTACTTGTCGCGCTCGATGTCGCGGCTGACCTCCTCGGTGCTCTTGCCGGTGTCGGTGGCCAGCATGTCCTCCATCAGCGAGCGGATCCGCAGGATCTCCCTGGCCTGGATCTCGATGTCGGAGGACTGCCCGTAGCCGCCCTCGGTGGCCGGCTGGTGGATCAGGATGCGGGAGTTCGGCAGGGCCAGCCGCTTGCCCTTGGTGCCGGCGGCCAGGATCACCGCGGCGGCGGACGCGGCCTGACCGAGGCAGACCGTGCTGACGTCCGGCTTGATGTAGCGCATCGTGTCGTAGATCGCCGTCAGCGCTGTGAACGAGCCGCCGGGGGAGTTGATGTAGATGTCGATCTGGCGTTCCGCGTCCATCTGCTGCAGGCACAGCAGCTGGGCCATCACCGCGTTGGCGATCTCGTCGCTGATGGGCGTGCCGAGGAAGATGATCCGGTCCTCGAACAGCTTGGTGTACGGGTCGATGCGCCGCATCCCGTAGGAGGTGCGCTCCTCCCACTGCGGGATGTAGTAGTCCATGGCCGGGGCGAAGGTGCTCATCGGAGTCTGCTCTCTCACTGGTTCGGCGCTTCGGCGGACGGGATCTGGGCCGCCGCGGTGTACACGTGGTCGATGAAGCCGTAGGTCTGGGCCTCCTCGGCGGTGAACCAGCGGTCCCGGTCGGAGTCGGCCTCGATCTGCTCGAGGGTCTGGCCGGTGTGCTCGGCGATCAGCCGCTGCATGGTCGCCTTGATGTGCAGGGACTGCTCGGCCTGGATCCGGATGTCGCTGGCCGTGCCGCCGAGACCGCCTGACGGCTGGTGCATCATGATCCGGCTGTGCGGCAGGGCGTACCGCTTGCCCTTGGTGCCGGCACAGAGCAGGAACTGGCCCATCGACGCGGCGAGGCCCATGGCCACGGTGGCGACGTCGTTGGAGATCCACTTCATCGTGTCGTAGATCGCCATCCCGGAGTCGACCGAACCGCCCGGGGAGTTGATGTAGAGGTAGATGTCGCGGGTCGGGTCCTCGGCGTTCAGCAGCAGCATCTGCGCGCAGATCGCGTTCGCGTTCTCGTCCTTGACCTCGGAGCCGAGGAAGATGATGCGGTTCTGCAGCAGCGCCTGGTAGACGTTGTCGTCGAGGCCGATGTTGCCGCCGCCCCGGCCGGCCATGGTGGGCAGCCCGGCTGCGGCCCGTGGGGATCCCTGGTGTGCGTTCACGGGGACGAAACTACCCCGCGGGGACCCGCCCGCAGCCGCTCGACGGCCGATGTTCGCTGACGGCGCACATCGGCCGACCCGTCCCCCGGCACCCGGCCGGGGGGTGGGGACCCGTCAGGCCTTGGCCTCGGCGCATCCTCAACGTCGGCCGTCTCGGCGGTGCCGACGGTCTCGTCGTCGGGTCTCGTCGCCGGTCCCCGGCGGCCTCGGCGGACTCGGGCTCACCCAGGGTGCCGTCGGGACGCAGGCCGGCGAGATCGACCGGCTCACCGTTGCTGTCGCTGACCTGAGCCGCCTCGACCAGTAGGGCCAGCGACTTGCCGCGGCGGATCTCCAGCATGTACTCGTCGATGTGGTGCGGGTGCTCCTGCAGGTGGTTGGCGACCTCCTGCGGCGCCGTCCCACCCTCCTGGGCCTTGCGGATGATGTGCTGCGTCAGGTCGTTCTGGTCGACGCTGATCTGCCGGTCCTCGGCGACCTTGTCCAAGATCATCTGGGCCTTCAGCGCGTCGGCGGACCGCTTCTCGATGTCGGCCCAGAACGCGTCCTCGTCGGACGCCTCCTCGCTGTCGGCCAGGTACTGCTCCAGGCTGAGTCCGGCGGTGTCGAGCTGGGACCGGATCTGCTCCTTGCGGCCGTCGACCTCGGACTGCAGCAGCTGCTCGGGCACCGCCAGGTCGAGCCGGGCCAGCAGGGCCTCCAGCACGGCGTCGCGGGCCTTGGCGGCCTGCTCCAGCCGGGCCACGTTGGCCAGCCGGTCCGCCAGGTCGGCGCGCAGCTCGGCGATGGTGTCGAACTCCGACGCCTGCTGGGCGAACTCGTCGTCGACCTCGGGCAGCTCCTGCTCCTGCACCTTGGTGAGGGTCACGTCGATGTCGGCCGCCTCGTCCTTACGGGGACCGCCGACCAGGGTGGAGGTGAACCGGGCGGACTCCCCGGCGCTCAGCCCGGTGACAGCGTCGTCCAGGCCGTCGAGCATCGAGCCGGAGCCGACCTCGTAGTCGATGCCCTCCGCGGTGGCGTCCTCCAGCGGCTCCCCGTCCTTGGTGGCGACCAGGTCCACGGTCACCACGTCGCCGGACTGCACGGGTCGCTCGACGACCGTCCGCGACCCGAACCGGTTGCGGAGGGCCTCGATCTGCTCGTCGACCAGGCTGTCGGGTACCTGCACCGCGTCCACGGTGACCGCCACGGTCGAGGGGTCCGGGACGTCGAAGTCGGGCCGCACGTCGACCTCGGCGATGAACTCGACCAGCTCGCCGTCCTCCAGCTTGGTCACCTCGACCTCGGGCTGGGCCAGCGGGCTCAGGTTGTTCTCCGTCACGGCCGCGCCGTAGAAGCGCGGCAGCGCGTCGTTGAGCGCCTCCTGGATGATCGTGCCGCGCCCGAAGCGCTGGTCGATGACCATCGGCGGCACCTTGCCCTTGCGGAAGCCGGGGATGTTCACCGTCTTCGCCACCTCGGCGTAGGCCTTGTCCATGCTGGGCTGCAGATCCGCGAAGGGGACCTCGACGGTGATCTTCACCCGCGTGGGGCTCAACTGCTCGACGGTGCTGGGCACGCTAGAAACTCCTGGCTGGCGCTGGCTGGACTGTGGGGTGCGGGACTCCGCCCGCGGCAGAACGGGCCCGGATGGAGCCCAGCAGCCCATCGTAGGGCCGGCCCCGGGGGCGGACAAATCACGCGCGGACCCGGCAACCGGCCCCGACCGTACGACCCAGTGGTCGCTCTCACACCGTTGCGAGTCGTCGATCGGTTGCGACGCCACCACTGGATCACGCACCGGCGGATTGGAGGTCGGGTCGCCGGGGCCCTACACTTCTCGGGCACCGCCGTCGACACCGGTCACGGAGTCGGCAGCGGAGTGGGTACGGGGCGTAGCGTAGTGGCTAGCGCGTCTGCTTTGGGAGCAGAAGATCGCAGGTTCGAGTCCTGTCGCCCCGACGTCGGTGAGACGGTGGGCCTCAGGCTCGATCCGGTCGCCGACACACCACGCGGGTGTAGCTCAATGGTAGAGCCCCAGCCTTCCAAGCTGGTGATGCCGGTTCGATCCTGGTCACCCGCTCCACGCTCGAATCGGTCCGGTCAGGTCACGCGTCGACAGCGCCGTCCAGGGCCCGTGCGGCTCAGGCCCGCCGGCGAAGGCGGCAGCCTCAGTCCGGATCGAGGGCGAGGCCGCTGGACAGGTCGCGGTAGGCGTTGGCCTGGGCGAGCAGGGTCTGGGCTTTCCGCTCGAACGCTGCGACCGCATCGGCGCCGGCTGCGAAGCGCAGTGGCGGTTCCGCCACCATGCTCAGGTGGACCAACGCCTCGGCGAGCTTCGCCGGATCGCCACCCTGCTGGCCGTTCATGCCCTGCCAGGCGGTGACCGTCTGCTCCGTCCGCTCCGCGTAGTCCTCGATCGACGACGTCGCGTACCTGGTCGACTCGGGCGTCAGCAGCTCGGTGCGGAAGAAGCCGGGCTCGACCAGCATCGGGTGACGTTGACCGGGCCGAACAGGGTCGTCTCGATCTGGGCCCGGAACTCCTCCGGGCTCAGCTCCTCGAAGAAGCCGGCGTTGAAGTTGCCCGCGTTGTTGACCAGCACGTCGATCCGGCCGAACCGGTCGACCGCAGCCGCCACGGCCGACTCGGCGTCGGTGAGAGCGGTCACGTCCAGCCGGACGGCCAGGAGGTCATCATGCTCGCCGATCGCCCAGCTCACCTTCTGCGGGTTCCGCCCGGTCGCGACGACCGCGTGACCCGCGGCCAGCGCAGCCTGGGCGATCTCGACCCCCAGACCCCGGCCGGCGCCGGTGACCAACCACACCTTCCTGTCACTCATGCTCCGTCCGTCCTTCAGTGGGGATCCTGGTCGGTTCATCGGATAGGTCTCCGATGTGGGCTCATTGTCGCTGTGGGCACCTGGCCGATGACCACGTCAGGGCACCAGCGCGATCTTGCCGGACCGGCCGGCGTCGGCGAGGCGGTAGGCCGCGTCGGCCTCGGCGAGGGGGAACGTGTCGGAGACGATCACCTCGGGATGCAGGTTCCACACCGGCAGCCGGGAGACCAGCTCACGCATGTGCTCCAGGCTGGTCACCCAGGAGCCGAGGATCGTGATCGAGGGGTGGATCAACGCCGGGCTGACCTCGGGGACGTGCAGCCCGTTGCCCTCGCCGACGAACACTACGCGGCCGCGCTCGCGGACCAGGGCGATGGCGGTGCCGCGGCCGGGCTCGCTGCCGGAGCAGTCGATGGCCACGTGGGCCCCGCCGTCGCCGGCGGCCCGGGCGGCTTCGACGTCGGCCGGGGCGAAGGCGGCGTCCACGGCGCCGAGCTGCACGGCCAGCTCCCGACGCTCGGGGCTGGGGTCCAGGCCCACCCGCGGGACGGCGCCGAGCTTGCCCCCCAGCAGCCCGGCGGCCAGCCCGACGGGCCCGAGGCCGATCACGGCCAGCGCGTCGCGGCCGCTGACCTGCGCGCGGAGCAGGCCCTCGTAGGCGGTGCCGAACCCGCAGGCCACGCAGGCGCCGTCGAGGTAGGTGACGAAGTCGGGCAGCAGGATGCAGTCCCGCTCGGTCGCCAGGATCAGATCGGCGTGACCGCCGTCGCGCTGCCACCCGTACGCGGCCCGCTGGGGTGAGGAGCAGCTGATCTGGTAGCCGCGGACGCAGGAGTCGCACTGGCCGCAGCCGCTGATGTGGTAGACGCAGACCCGGTCGCCCACCCTCAACCGGACGGCGTCCGGGACCCACCGCCACCACCTCGCCGGCGGGCTCGTGCCCGGCCACCACGCCCTGGTACATCTCCGCCGGATCGCCCTGGACGTGCTCGCGGTAGATGGCCCGGATGTCGGAGCCGCAGATGGTCGAGGCCCGCATGGCCAGCAGCACCTGCCCGGGCCCGGGCTCGGGGTCGGGCAGCTCGCGGAGGTCGGTGGTGGAGTTGCCGGGCAGGAAGACACCGCGCATGAGGGTGGGCTCCAATCTGGGCTCGGACGCCGAGCACGCTCGACGACCTCCATCGTGGCGTGTCGCTCCCGGCGGGGCCACCGCCGGCACGAGCGGCCGCCTGCCGCGGAGTCTCGGCCCGGCTCGAGGCCGGGTTGGCACCGCCCGCGGTGGCGCAGGAGACTGCCCTGTGGCGTACTCCTCGCCCTCGACCGGGCAGCGGATCGAGGCGGTTCTCTTCGACACCTTCGGCACCGTGGTCGACTGGCGTACCGGGGTGGCGCGCGAGGTCGCCGCCTTCGCCGAACGGCACCGCATCGTCGATCTCGACGCCTGGGCGTTCGCCGACGCCTGGCGGGCCCGGTACCAGCCGTCGATGGAGCCGATCCGCGCCGGCACCCGCGAGTTCGTCCCGCTCGACCAGCTGCACCGGGAGAGCCTGACCACTCTCCTGCCGGAGTTCGGGCTGGACCCGTCCGACCACGCCGACGAGCTGGACGATCTCGTCGCCGCCTGGGAGCGGCTGGACCCGTGGGACGACAGCGTCGCCGGCCTGACCGCGCTCCGCCGGCAGGTGATCGTCGGGCCGTTGTCGAACGCCAACCTCGCCCTGCTGCTGCGGAGGCGTAGGCAGCTGGCGCCGACGTCACCCGGACCTACAAGCCCACGCCCCAGGCATACCGCCACGCCGCGCAGCTGCTGCGCCTCGACCCGGGCCAGGTGATGCTCGCGGCCGCCCACAACCGTGACCTGGCCGCCGCGGAAGGGCCGGGCTGGGCACCGCGTTCATCCCGCGCCCGACCGAGCTCGGACCCGGGCAGCGCACAGACCTGACCGCCGAAGGCGACTGGGACCTGGTCTGCGCCAGCATCCTCGAGCTGGCCCACCGTTTCGGCCAGCAGCCGACCGGTGAGCGCCTCACCGGCATGATGGCCGGATGACCCGATCCGAGGTCGTCCGGCTGGCTGCTGGCCGGCGATGTGGCGGTCCAGTTCCAGACCACCCGCGACCTGCTGCACCGGACCGACCCCGGTCTGCAGCGGCGCATCGCCGAGGAGGGCGACGGGGCCGCGCTGCTGGCCGCTCGAGGTGAGAACCGGCACTGGGGCCTCGGCTTCTACCGGCCGAAGTGGACCAGCAGCCACTACACGCTGCTGGAGCTGAGCAACCTCGGGCTGAGCCCGGACAACGACCTCGCCCGGGAGACCGTCGAGCTCATCCTCGCCCGGGAGCAGGGTGCGGACGGCGGGCTGGACCCCACGCCGGGCGGCCGGCACAGTGACGCCTGCATCAACGGCATGGCCCTGAACTACGCGGCCTACTTCGGCGCCGACGAGACCCAGCTGGTCAGCATGATCGACTTCCTGCTCGGGCAGCAGCTGGGTGACGGGGGCTTCAACTGCCGCCTGAACCGGTCCGGCGCGCAGCACTCCTCCCTGCACACCACGCTGTCGGTGTTCGAGGGCATCAGCCAGTACCGGCGCGGTGGCTACCGGCACCGGGTAGATGATCTTCGGGGGGTCGAGCAGGCTGCGGTCGAGTTCGTGCTGCGTCACCGGCTCTATCGCAGCGAACGGTCCCAGGCTCCCATCGACGACGAGTTCACCCGGCTGCACCACCCGGCGAGGTGGCACTTCGACATCCTGCGTTGCCTTGACGCGTTCGCCGCCGCCGGCGTCGGCCCACGACCCGCGGATGGACGATGCGCTCGACGTGCTCGCGCGACGGCGGCGCCCGGACGGTCGCTGGGTGATCAATCGCGGGTACCCGGGGGTCACGCATCTGCCGGCTCCCCAGGCAGGACAGCCGCACCGGTGGATCACGCTGATGGCCATGAGAGTCCTCGACACCTACGCCTAGGGCGCTGTCCGGGACGCGCAATCCGGGTCCCGGAAGCACCGGGCCGCCCAACGGAACGGGACGTCCTGAGCTCAGCTCCTCTCGGCCGCGCCGAAGAACTGGGCCACCATCTCAGCCCGGCTGCCCACACCGAGCTTGGCGAAGATCCGGCGCATGTGGGTGGACACCGTCCACAGGCTGATGTCGAGGGTGCGGGCGATCGCGCGGTTGGTGTCACCCGCGGCGACCAGGCGGGCGATCTGCAGCTCGCGGGGGCTCAGCGTGTGCCGCGGCTCCTGTGCGGAGACGACCAGTACGCACCGGACATGGCCGTGCTCGAGCATGATCGTCACCCCGTTGTCGGTGGTCGTGGCGTCGAGGGTCCGGATCTCCGCCTGATCCAGCATGGCCCGCAGCGCGGTGACCACCTGATGGCGGAGGTGCTCGCCGTCGGTCGGTTCGCGGTAGACGTCCGTGGCCGGCCGCGGCAGGTCCGCGTACGACCGCTCCCGCCGACCCTGTCCCGGAGAGACACCCACCTCCGTCATCCCCTGACGTACGCGCTCATCGCGACGACCCGGGGCCGACCACCCTGACGACGATCATTCGCCCCGGGACCGGAGTCGCGGCTCGGGGCCGGCCGGACGCACGATCGCGGCGAGCAGCGCGGCGGACGTCTCGGCGCCGGCCGCCCAGCCGGCCAGGTCGATGAACTCGTTCGGCCCGTGGGCGTTTCCCCCGGGGCTGCCGAACCCCAGCAGCAGCGGAGGCACCCCGAAGGCGCGGGCCATCAGGCCGACGGCGGGGATGGTGCCGCCGGAGCCCAGGTAGACCGGCGACCGGCCGTAACCGCTCCGGCACGCCTCATCCGCCGCCCGTCGGGTGGCCGCATCAGGTGTCGAGTCCAGCCCGGGCGTCCCGGCCGAGCCATAGATCCCCACCGTGACCCCGGGCGGCGCCATCCGGCGGAGCAGGCCGATCGCGTGATGCAGCGCCTCCCGCGGACCCGGCCCGCCCGGCGGCAGCCGGACGTCGAGCCAGGCGGTGCTGCGGGGCGGCAGCGCGCCGCCGCGCGCACCGGCCACGAGTCTGGTCACACTGAGCGCGCCACGCCGGGTGACCCGGCCGTCCAGCGCCTGACCGGTGGTCGCGCGCCCGCCCGCGGCTCGGGACAGGGCCGCATCGCTCCGGACTACCACCTCGGCCCCGCCCAGGTCGTCGACCGGGGCCGACGTCCGGGCGCCGAGAGCGGGGATGAGCTCAGTCCGCAGCAGCAGCAGCGCCTCAGCCAGCACCAGGCTGGGATCCACCACCGCCCCGCCCAGCCGTCCCGGGTGCACGCTTGGTCCTCCGGTATCGACCTCGAGCCGGGCCGCGAGCCGGCCGCGCTGGCTGACGGTGACGGTCGGCGTCCCGTCGTGGTGCCGCTCGGTGTCGGAGACGACCACCGCCCGCGGACGAACCCGCCGGGCCAGCCGGCGGACCACCGCGCCGAAGCCCGGGCTGCCGACCTCCTCGGCGCCCTCGGCGAGCACCAGCACCTGCACCGGCAGCGCCCCCGCCTGCCGCCAGGCGGCCAGGGCGCACAGATGAGCGAACAGCTGACCCTTGTCGTCGCCGGCACCCCGGGCGTAGAGCCGACCGGCGCGGACCACCGGGGTGAACGGCCCGGACCTCCAGCCGCGGCCGGCGGGTTGGACGTCGTAGTGGCCGTAGATGATCACGAGCGGACTGCCCGGCGGTGCGGTCCAATGTCCGAGGACGACGGGGCGACCCCCCGGTGTCGACACCAGATGCGCCCGGGCGCCGTGCGCCCGCTGCCACCGCGCCAGCCATCGTGCGGCGCGGTCGACGTCCCCGGCCCGGGCCGGGTCAGCACTGACCGAGGGGATCGCCAGCCAGCTGCACAGCTCGTCCAGCCGTCCGGCGCGCCATCGCTGAAGAGCGGCGAGCACCGCCGGCGGCGTCATCCCTCACCGCGTCGGCCGGACCGGGACCCCGCCCCGTCCGCCCCGGTAGGTGCCCAGTCCGTTGCGACGCGGATAGATGGGCCCACCGCGGCGCGCCGATGCCGGCAGCTGGCTGGGTGACCGCTCGGCGTACCGGGCGGCGACACCGGCCTGGCCGAGCTGCTCCCACGGCATCACCCGGTCCGTGCCGGACCGCCGGGCCAGGCTCATGGCCTGCGCCGACGTCAGCCACTCCTCGGCCGGTTCCGCGATCTCCATCAACAGGGCCTCGAACTGTCCGCGGCCCGTCTCCATCACGTGGCTGCCGGACAGCCAGCGCAGCACCTCACGCCCGTTCACGGCCATCCGCTGGCGCGGGCTGCTCTGCAGCCGGACGTCGAAGTAGCGGATCAGCACCTCGTCGACCACGTCCCAGGCGTTGGCCGCCCCGAACAGGTCCTTGACGTCGTCCGATCCGAGGATCGCAAAGCACTCCTCCAACAGCTGCATGACCTCGACCCGGAGCACGTTCAGGTGACCGTAGGAGGTGAACTTGAGGTTGTTCCGCAGGTCCAGTCCCGCCCGGCGGACGACGGCGATCGAGCCGAAGCTGGGGTCCAGCGCCCGCTCACGAATCACGTCGCTGATCCGCTTGTCACGCCAGAACAGCGTCACCTGGTTGACGAAGTGCGAGAACAGCATGTGGAAGTCGGTGTTGGGCCGGCTCTGGCCCGCGCCCAGACCGCGCCCGTAGCCGAGCACCCGGCGGTACGCGGCCACCCGGTCGTTCTTGGTGTAGCGCAGCACGTCGCGCCGGTCGAACTGGTAGAGCCGGTACGCGCCGTCGCCACCGGAGAGCCGGATCGCGCCGGCCTCGAACAGTTGCTTGAGCTTCTGCACGACGCGGAAGACGCCGATCCGCTCGTGCTGGTAGATGTAGTACAGATCGCCGACCGCGACGACCCGCTCGGAGTTGACGTTCTCGTCGTACTCCGCGACTCCCTGCGGGATCTTGACCTCGCCGAACTTCTGCGCGGCGTCAGGGCCGACCCCGACCAGCTCGGCGAGCCCACGGTCCGGGGGTCGGGGCCCGTTGGCGTCGGCCTCGCGGGCCGCCTGGACCAGGTCGTCGAGCTGGCGGTTGATCTCCTCGGCGAGCGCCGGGTTGGAGACCAGGCTGCCGGAGAGGCGTTCGGAGACCTGGCCCCGCAACGCCTGCATGCGGTCGATCAGGTCCTGATAGTCCCGTTCGGAGAGCATGTCAGTCGTCCTTCCCGTCCGTGCGGGTGTCGGTCGGCGCTGCGCGGAGGGCCGCTACGACGAACCGTCGAATCTCGAGCCGGTCCTGGTTGTCCTTGATGATCGACTCCAGCCGGCCGCTCTGTTTGGCGACGAAGGCGCGGAGCTGCTCCAGCGCCTCGACCTCGCCCTCGGATCTCGCCAAGGTCTCCGACTCCTCGACGGCGACCTCGTCGGGCTCCGGCACTGGATCAGGTTCGGCTCCGGCTCAGGCTCCGGCTCCGGCTCCGGCTCCGGCTCCGGCTCCGGCTCCGGCAGGGAATCAGGTTCAGGTTCAGGTTCCGGCACCGGGACAGGCACCGGGACAGGCACCGGCACCGGTACCGGTTCGGGCACGGGCTTCTCCGGCTCGTAGCCGGTCGCGAAGCCCTGGTAGCCGAGATCAGTTGTCCCGGTGGAGAAGGCCCAGCCCCCGTCGTCCAGAACCTCCGGCGCCATCGGCGGTGTGGGCGTGGCCTGCCCCGGGTCAGGTGCCGCCGGGGTTGCTGTAGGCTCCGCCGCCTTCACGGTCTCACCGACGTCGGTCGGCGGCGGGCCCAGGGGACGGTCCCGCAGCGCCTGGAGTGTGGCAGCGGCTTGCTCGCTGGCAACGCGAGACCGCGCGGCCCTGAACTCGGCGATCTTCACCTGGGCTTCCGCCTCGTGCAGCTCGGCCGCGGCTGCCTCCTGCGCCGTGAGGGCCTGAGCCTCGGCAGCCTGGGCCTGGAGGCCTCGCCGGTCGGCGTCGGCGATGACGTCGACGAGGGCGGCGACGGTGTCCTTCCCGAGGAGCTGCAGGAACTCCGCCGCATTCTCCGGCGCTCGCCCCCCGGCATCGGTACGGACGGCGTCCGCCGCCTTCTCCACATCGGGGTCACCGATGACTCGCCGGAAGCGGTCGAGGCCCTTGCGAACCGTGTCGAAGGGATGGCATCCGCAGTTGCAGCCTCCGCAGTCCTCGCCGCAGTCCTCGAGGCACTCGTCCGGCACCACGGGATCCACGGGGTCGGGCGGGGTCTGGGGCACAAAGCGCTGGTTCGGGTCGATCTCGTCCCAGAGGTCCGCGTCCCCGTCACCGGTCACCACGCCGGCCGGCTGCAGCTTCGGCCACGTGCTCACGGCGGGACCCTGCACCACGCGACCCAGCTCGCCATCGATGAGGGCCAGCGGCACTTCGCTCGCGGCCATCACGACCCCGCGACCACCTGCAGCGTTCAGCAACGTCCGAAGTGCGCTCGGAAGCGCAGCCCGCTGGAAGATTCCGGACAGCTGGTCACTGTCGGCGCTGGCGCTGCCTTGGAGGGGAAGCACCAGAGAGGCGAAGTTCGCCGGGTTGCCACCGTCGGCGACGAAGGCTGGAATGTAGGTGGGCCGAAGATGCAGACCGCGGACCTGCACCCGGACCACGTCATCGACGACGGCCACCACGCCTGGCGAAGACTCTGTCTCGTACGGCACGACAGCCAGGTCCAGCAGCACCGCACCAGCGAATCTGCCGATCCTGATCGCCTTGGCGGTCAGCCGCTCCACCAGTCCACAGAGCGTCGACACAGCGATCTTCACCCGGCCGGCGTACATGCCGGGTGGCAGCGGGGTGCAGCAGCCCAGGGGGATACAGGTGACCTGGCCGCGCGAGCCGCACTGGCAACCACCCGCGCACGACGGGCCGCCGCAGGGCACGAGCCGGCGCACGAGCTTGTCGCGAAGGGTGAGCAACAGGGCGACAGCCGTGGGCGTGAACGAGGACACCAACCCATCGCGACCGGTGTCGCGGATGATGTTGGGGCCGTCCTGGGTGACGAACACCCGCAGCCACTGCACCAGGTCGTCGAGGGTGAGACCGGTGCCGCGGTCGAGCACGATCGTCTGCCGTTCCGCGGCGGAGACCAAGACGGACTCCAGCACCGCCTCCAGCTCGTCCACCTGCTCGGACGCGGCCGCGAGCAGCCTGCTGATCTGCACGAGATCGGTGCCGAGGAAGCCGCTCCCGGCCGCGAGCGTGAAGTCGAGCCGGCGGGTGTCCCAGGACCGTTGCAGGTCGGTGATGAGCTCGACCAGTGTCCAGAAGCTCGTCCGTTGCTTCTCCTCGTCGACGGTGTTGACGTGGTCGTCGTCCAGCCCGAACCGATCCCGGAGCGCGCCGAGCTGCCCGGGGACTGTGTCCGGATCGATCTCGGCGGTCGCGGAAGGCACGGTGCCGGAGATCCCACCGACGTTGCCGATCGACTTCTTCGGGGTGAAGATCCCCGCGAGGGTGGGGCGCACCGCGGTCACCGGGCCCGGAACGAACCCGGCGGACGCCGCCGTCGTCGACGACGGCTGGTATCCGGTCAGGACCGCGAACGCCGAGTCGACCAACGGGACTCGAGGTCCGCCCTCGCGGCCGAACTCCATCACCACGCGCCGCACCGAGTCCCGGACCAGCCCGCGGTAGGCCTCGCAGTCCTGGGGGTCGGCGTCGGTCCGCAGCGGCTTCAGGCTGTCCAGCATCCGGGTGATCTGCTCGTGGGCCGCCTTGGCCCGCAGATACAGCGAGGCCTGGCCGCCGGTCACGCCGCCGAGGTCGGCCTGGACGGCCACCCCGCGGGGCACGTACTTCGCGATGACATGGTCCTCGAACGTCGACAGCTCGAAGGACGCCGACAGGGCGGCCGTGAACGCCTTCGGGTCCTGCACCCGGGGACGCCAGCCCAGGACGTCCCGGATGGCGGCCGAGACGGTCGGCCCCTGGTCGCCGAGCGCCCCGGTGGACGACGCGGACCGGGACACCCCGTCCGTGGTCATCAGGGGGAAGGCTTGGTCGACCTCCACGACCGGGAGTCCTGGCTGCTTCTTGTCCTTGGTCACGACGACCTCCTCGGGATCTGCATGCTGGTCGTGTCGGGCTGGGGTGGGGTGGCGAGCTCGTTCAACGCGGCGCCGATCGCCAAGCCGGCACCTTCGAACGGCTTCTCGCACCGTTGGAGGCTCTGCTCAACCCCGAACCACCAGGAGGGCCACTCCCCTTGCCGTCTCCGGGTGGAGCTGCGCACCTGGGCCACGGGGCGGTGGGCGCGCAGGTCTCGCCAGTAGATGAGGTTTGCTTCGCGGACCGTCCGCTCGACCACGGACACGTCGTGGATGGCGTCCCGGATGGAGTCGGGAGCCCCCGACGACAAGGCGCCCAGCGCTTCGGCGAGCCGTCCCTGGATCTCCACGGCCGACTGGGCCACGTCCTCGGCCGGGGCCAGCACGTTCGGCTCCGGCTGGTCGTCGTTGGTGTTGAGGACGAGTTCGGCCACCGCGAGCCACAGCTCGCGCACAGCCTCGTACAACGCCGCCCGCCGCTCGTCGACCGTCACGGTGATCACCGCCTGGCCAGCTGGATGTAGAAGTTGCGCATCAGCCGATCGGGGTCGGCGCGACCCTGGTCCAGCGCGGAGCGCACGGCGCCGATGAGGAACCGCTCGGGGACGACGCCGGGGTCGACGCCCTTGGCCAACCGGCGCCCGGCCTCCTCGATCATCGACTGGTGCCGCGGCTCGAAGAAGATCACGTCGCGCAGCGCCTTGCCGCCCAGCCCGGCGAAGGGCGAGTAGCAGACCGCCTCCACCACCGCGGGGATCGCCCGGTCGGCGGTGGCCAGCAGCTTGGGCGGCATCGTCGAGGCGCGCGGGGACGGGTAGAGCTTCGACCAGGCCCGCCGGAACTCGCGGGCGCGCTCGGCGAACCCCATCCGCCGCAGCAGCTCACAGGACAAGAACGTGCGCAGGTACGGGGTCGGATGCACACCGTGCGGCGAGTAGCCCAGACTCTGGGCGGGCGCCCGGCCGATTACGTCCATCAGCGAGGAGACGAACGACTCCCCGCCCAGCAGGCCGCCGACCATGTCGCCGAAGATCTCGCGGTTCCAGCGCACCCAGATGGCCACGATCGGCTCCGGCACACCGGCCGCCCGGACCCGACGGGCGATCGAGGACGGCACGGCCTGCTCCAGCTGCAGCTCGTTCTGCAGGTTGTGGCTGACCTCGTGCAGGATCGCGCCCATCGTCCAGGGGTTGACCATCCGGTGGTACGGCAGCTGGACCAGCGGGAACGGGTTCAGATGCCGGCCGAGCCGACGCAGCGGGATGCCCCGCCGGAACGTCGCCGGGGAGAACCCGGTCCGCATATAGCAGAACGGCGGCGGTGCAGGGATGCTGCGCTCGTTGCCGAGGTGCATGAACACGTGCTGGTAGCAGTCCAGGGTGATCCGGTCGCAGGCGTCGAGCCACTCCCCGAACGCGCTCTGTCGCTGGCCGAACAGCTCGAAGTAGAAGTCCCACACCCGCTCGGTGGCCCGGACCAGGTCGTGGGCCTGGGTCTTCAGCTCCAGCGCCAGACCCACCCGGGTCTCGGTGGGGCGCACCTGCGCGGCGTCGGAGGCGCGGTCCAACCGTTCGACCAGGGTCAGCAGCGGCCGCCGCAACGTGGCCAGCAACGCGTTGACCGCCCGCACGTGACCCTCGCTCGGCCGGGCCGGCTGGGTTCCGAACTCGTCCCGCCGGAAGTCCCGCAGGGCATGCAGGTGGCGACGCACGTTCAGCGCCTGGCCGGACAGGTAGACCGGGAGCACGTCCTGCCGGGGCCTCGCCGCGCCGGGCCGGACCACCGGCGTGGCGCCGAGACCGCCGGCGGTGTCCTCCCCCTCGAACCACGGCAGGGATGGCAGCCAGGACGGCCACCACGACCCCGGGGCCGAGGTCGTCGGTGACGATGTCGGGGGTGACGCCGGCGGCACCGGGGCGGGCGCCGGTGTCGGTGCGGGTGGGGGTGTGCCGCCGATCGCGCTGATCCGGGTGCGGAAGGCCGCCATGTCGAAGTTGGGGTCGATCTTGCGGCCGGGCGGGTCGGCCACCTCCTTGTGCCCCAGCACCGCGGACACGCTCAGGCCGAAGAAGTCGATGAGCACCCGGCAGAGCTGCGCGAACGCCGCCATCTGCACCTCCGGCCAGGTCGCGTCCGTACCGGTGGCCTCCGCCTCGATGCCGATGGAGTGGCTGTTGCCCCACGACGGGTTCCGGACCGTCCCGGCATGGTTGCAGCGACCGGCGGCGATCACGTAGACCTTCCCGGACCGGGACAGCCCGAAGTGGGAGAGGGGCCCGCTGAGGTCGGGGCGGCCGTTGATCAGCGTGTTGAGCGACGGCATGTCCGCGGTGCGGTTCAGCGTTGCGGTGTGGTGGCAGACCACGGCCCGGACGTCGCTCATCTGGCCGCGGCCGCGCGTCTCCCAGCCCGGCACCTCGATCACCTCGAGACTGGTCTTGCGGGCGACGGCCGCCAGATCCGTGAGGTACGGCATCGTCCCTCCCTCCGGGGTACCGGTGTCGGCCGATCCTCAGCGACGCGCTGCTCGGCGCCGCGGGCTCGGCGCCGGGCGGCGGCGGCGGCGTCCGGCGGTCGGCCTCGGCGACGGCCGCTGGCTCCGCCTCCGGTAACGACGGTCGAAGGTGTTCACCGCGCGTACCGCGCGGTTCCGCTCGGGGGGTGTGCGCAGCACCCGGCCGGCGATCCTGATCATGGTGGAGACTGCGCCGTCGGGGGTGACCGGCCGCCCCGACGCACCTTGGTCGGCGAGGCTCTGCGCGGTCCGCTGCAAGATCACCGGCATGGCCGCGACGTACTTGCGGGTGGTCGGGTTCCGCCGCAGCCGGCGGCCGAGAGCCGACGCCCCGCGGATCAGCGCCGGGGCGCTGCGGGCCATCACGCCGGCCGCTCGCGGGATCAGCTTGGACGCGATCGGCACCAGGGCACCGAGGAACGCCTCGGCCTCGGCCTCGTTGGAGGTCAGGGCCGCCCGGGTCGACAGGTGGGCCATCAGCTCGGCGTCGGGGTAGATCCGTCGCACCGGGTTGACGAAGGCCTCGTCCTCGTACTCCTCCTCGGCCTCCTCCTCGTTCTCGGCCTCGACCTCGAACTCGAACTCGACCTCGTACTCGCCGTCACCACCGCCCACCGAGCAGGCCGCCGAGGGCCTTCCCGATGCCTCCGATCGCGCCGAGGAAGTCCTCGTCCTCGTCTTCGGCCTCGAACTCGTCCTCGGCCTCCAGCTCGCTCTCGAACTCGGACTCGAACTCCTCCTCGGCCTCGAGCTCGTCCTCGAGCTCGACTTCGCCCTGGATCTCGGGGTAGCTCCGGCTCAGCGCGGTTGCCATGGTTCCTCCACTCGGTTCACGGGTCGACGCTGGGCGTCTGCGGTGTCGTTCGGGGCACGGTCATCCGACCCCGGTCATCGGGTGCGGCGGCCGGCCGTGCTCGTCGGCCGACCGGCGGGGGTGGACCCGCGGGGGACGCGTACGTCGCTGACCACCCGGACCACCCGAGCCGGCCGACCGGCCTTCGGCGGCACCCGCACAGGCGTGGTGATCCGGACGAACCCGGGGCGAGGGCGGGGCACCCGACCGGTGCCCACTGCGCGACTCCGGACGGGCTGACGGCGCACCGTCGGCCGCCCGGCGAGGCCGGACCGGCGGCTGACCGGCCGCATCCGGCCCGGGTAGCGGACTCCGGGTGTGCGGCGCACCGACCCCCGGCGGCGCGCGCCGTGGTAACGACGCCGCGACCCGGCCAGGCCGCGCGCGTGCCGCCGCAGCACGGCCTGCCGCACACCGCCAGGGGTCAACGCCCGAGCCGTCGCCGCCCCCATCACCCGGCCGAGCTCCACCGGGCCGATGGGTTCGCCGGCGGCGACCCGTTGCGCGATGGCGCGCGCGGTGCCGTCGGTGATGCCGGGCACCAGCCGCACGGCCGGTCGGGTGCCGCGGTTGCCGTGCAGCATCCGGGTGATCGTCGCGGCTCCGCGGAGGAGGTGCGGCAGCAGCCGCTCGAGATCACGCCGGTCGTCGGGGTTGATGGCCGCGAACGCCGCAGCACCGCCGAGCGCCTCGGCCTCGGCCTCGGACTCGGTGGCGGCGGCCTGAGCGGCGAGGTACTCGGCGAAGGTCTGCGTCGGCGCCAGCGGCTGCGCCGCCATGTCCTCGAACTCGGCCTCCAGCTCGAGCTCGTACTCGCCCTCGAGCTGGGAGGTGACGGCCCGCGCGATGGCACCGGCCGCGGGCCCGCCGACCGCGGTGGCCACCAGCGGGCCGGCCGTCTTCGCCAGCGTCTTCAGGAACGGCGCCGCCCTGCGGAACACGCCCTTGAGCTTCTTGAAGAACGCCTCGGCCTCGTCCTCGTACTCGTCCTCGTACTCGCCGTCACCGCCACCACCGCCACCGAGGAGGCTGCCCGCCACCTTGGCGATCGGGCCGAGCAGCCCGAGGAACGCCTCGTACTCGTCCTCGTCCTCGCCTTCGTCCTCCCACTCGCCCTCCTCCTCGCCGAGCAGGCCGCCGATCGCGTTGACCACGCCGCCGAGGCCGGGGAAGAACTCCTCGGCTTCGTCCTCGTCCTCGTACTCGTACTCGTCCTCGGCTTCCTCCTCCCACTCTGCCTCGTCCTCGGACTCCCACTCGGACTCGTACTCGGACTCGAGCTCGGACTCCAGCTCGGTCTCGAACTCTTCCTCCAAGGCCGCGGTCTGACTCGCCATGGTGGCCCTCCTCGATCGGCCGGGACAGGTTGTGTCCTCCATGGCACCGCACGCCGCGAGGTCGCATCAGTCACATCAGCGAGGGACGCACGTGTGTGGTCGACCGTGCGGGCGACCCCGACCGGGGTAGCCCGAACGTGGGACGCCTTTTCGTTCGTGGGCGGACAATCCCTAGAGGCCGAATACCGTCGGGGAGTAGCATCATCGGCGCGCGGTGGGGGTCTCGGGGACCGCCGATTGACGAAATTCCTCAGCCGGAGAGGGTTCGTCACGGGTGCTCGAGGGGGGCGGATCGTCATGGTGGATGGTCCGGGACAGATGGATCCGGTATCGCTCGTCGCGCGATCGCCGAGCCTCGGAGAGAACGCGCTCACCCGCGCCCACCTGCTGGGGGTCATCGACCAGCTGGCCGACTCGGTCCGGTCCGGCGACTACACCACCAGTCGCGGTGAGGGCGTGCTGCTCGACACCGCCGTGGGCGCCGTCCGCTGTCTGCTGCTCATCCACCAACCGGTGCTCTCGACGCGGTTGAGCCCGCGCGAGCAGCAGATCGCCCAGATGGTGGCCAGTGGGGGCACCAACCAGGCCATCGCCGCCGCCCTGGAGATCAGCGTGTGGACCGTGTCCACCCACCTGCGCCGCATCTTCGCCAAGCTGGACGTCGGCTGCCGGGCGGAGATGGTCGCCCACCTCCTCGGAGAGCGGAATTCGCGCTCCAGCCTCTACCCGGAACGTGAACCCATTCGCTGAGCGAGCAGGTCCGCGGGGCGCCGTGGGGAGCGAAGCGCTCGGTCAACGCTCCAGCGCGTACGGGTCGGGGGCCCGCTCGGGCAGCTGGTCGGCGGATGGGACCGGGGTGGGCCAGCTGTCGGCCGTCCACCCGGACCCCGAACGCAGGTCGGCGGGCTGCCAGGTGGTGGGGGCCCACGGGCGGGTCCCGCCGGCCCGGCTGCGCGCATCCGAGGCCGGTGTCACCGGCACCACCAGGGCGCCCAGGTCCGGAAAGCGGACCTGCACGCGCTGGGTCCCCGCGGGCAACGGCGGGAAGGTTGTCACCACCGTGACCGGCTTGTCGGGCCGACGCAGCAGCGACGTCCACGTCCGCAGCGGGCTGCACAGGCACTCCAGTACGCCTGAGCCGGCCAGGTCGGACCGGACCAACCGGGGCCGCAAGGTTTCCCGGCCCTGCTCCGTCGCCACGACCAGGACGGGACCGCTGGCCGCGACCGGGTCGGCGGGCTTCACTCCCGCCGCGTCCGGCTCGGCGAACGGCGGAGTGGAGGCCGAGTCCAGACCCGCGCCGCCGGTCACCGACCAGATGGTCCACTCCAGCGTGCTGAAGCCGCGGCCGGCCAGCACCCGGTTCGGCCGGAGGCGGAAGATCTGCTCCCCGGGCCCGTACCGGAACATCTCGGTGTACCCGCCCGTGACCGGAGCCGGATCGGCGGGGCGGGCGAGCTGCGTGGGTCGGACCGCGATCGGCACCTGACCGGTGCGGGTCACCGGCATCTGCCCGACGGGCGGCACCGTGGCGATCACCACGTCGATGACCGCGGCGGCCGCGGGCAGGGCCGGGAAGGCGACCTGCAGGACGGTGGTGCGACCGATCCGGAGCCGGCGCTGGGCCGACGACAGTGGGGTGCACACGCAGCGCCGCGGCTCACCGGCCCGGGCCAGGGGTCGGTACAGCCGGCCGCTTTCGGCGTCAAGGAGGTAGGTGCGGGGCAGCTCGTCGGCCGGCCGGGACAAGCCGAGGTCCACGGTCGGCGGGACCGGGTCACCCGGCCGCAGGTTCGGGGCCTTCAGCGGCGTGACCGACCAGTCCAGAACCGTGGCGCCGCTGGTCCGGCGGACGGCGTGGACCCCGATCCGGACCTGGACACCCAGACCGTCGGCGCTGGTCCACACCTCCTCCGCCAGCACCGGCAGCGCCGGGTTGGTGGGCGGCGGGGGCGGGGGTTCGAGCGTGCGGGGCCGGGCGCCGTCGCGGGAGGCGGTCGGCCGGCCGAACAACCCCGGCTCCTCGGTTGCGTACGAGCAGCCGCCCAGCAGCAGGCCGGCGGTGAGGAGGGCCACCCCCCGCAACACCCGACGGCGTAGCCGGCCGCTCGACCACGGTCTCACCCCCTCGAGTATTCCCCGCGTGCGGCGTGGGTGCGGCGCGAGCCGGACCGTCCCCGGTCTCCACCGGCCGCAGAGCGGGACGGCCTACGGATCGCGGGATACGTGGGATGCTCGACCCAGGCAGGGGAACCGCATGATCGGCAGCTCTTCGACGAACCGACGGTGCCGCTCGCGCCGCGCCGTCCTGGGGGTCGCCGTCGCCCTGGTCCTGGCGGCCTGCGGGCCGGCCGCCGACCGCGATCGGGGATCGCTCACGTTCGGCGGCTGCGATGCTGCGCTCGGCGCCGAGCTGGCCCGGTTCTCACCCGACCTGGCGGAGGAGATCGAGCTGGGGTGCGGCGAGCTCGGGGTCCCGCTCGACTACGCCCGACCCGCGGGTGAGCAGATCACGCTGCGGATCATCCGTGCGCGGCACCAGCAGCAGTCGGACCGGATCGGCTCGGTGATCTTCCACCCGGGAGGTCCGGGAGAGCCCGGCCTGGAGTACACGCCGTTCCTGCTGTCCTGGCTGCCGGCGGCGGTGCTGAGGCGCTTCGACCTGGTCAGCCTGGACCCACGCGGCACGGGTGGGTCGGCGCCGATCAACTGCCCGGCGGTACCTGACGCCCCCGGTACGACCTCGCCGAACGTGCTGACCGACGCCGGGTTCGCGCGGGCGGCCGCCCTGGAGCGGCAGCAGAGCCGCGCCTGCCTCCAGGTCCTGTCCTCGCGGGCATCGTCCTTCAGCACCGAGACCGCGGCCCGCGACGTCGACCGGCTGCGGGCGGCCATCGGCGACCGGGCTCTGAGTTTCATCGGCGGGTCCTACGGCGCCAAGCTGGGGGCCGAGTACGCCCGCCAGTTCCCGAGCCTCGGTGCGCGCCGCGGTCCTGGACGGACCGTCGGAGCCCAGCACGACCTGGTTCGAGAGCAACGTCCGGCAGACCAAGGGCTTCGAGGACACTTACGGCGTGTACGCCGAAGGCTGCGCAGCCCGGCCGCAGTGCCGGCTGGGTGACCCGCGCGCCTTCCTGAAGCGGCTCATCACCCGAGCCGACGCAACCCCCATCGCGAGTACGCGGGTGGAGGATGATCAGCCGGCCGACGGCAGTGACGTGCTCGACGCGGTGCGCGCCGCCCTGACCAGCGAGGAGCGCTGGCCCGACCTCGACGAGATCCTGTACGAGACCGCGTACGGGAACTCGGCCGGGATCTTCGCGATGATCGAGAACGTGTACGGCGCCCCGGCCGCCGACTCGGCGGCCGCCGACCCGGACGACGCGCGGTACGTGATCACCTGCAACGACTCGGATTTCGGGCCGACGGACGAGCAGATCCGCGGGCGGGCGCGGGCCATGGCCCACGACTTCCCCGTGTTCGGCCAGCACAGCGCGTTCAACCTGTTCGCCTGCCGGACCTGGCAGCCACGACGCTCGGTGCTGCCACCGCCGGTCGCCGCCACCCCGAACCGGTTGCTGGTCATCGGCACGGTCCACGACGCCGCCACGCCGTACGTCGGCGCCGTGGCCCTGACCCGGACCCTCGGCAATGCCACCCTGCTGACCTGGGACGGCAGCAACCACACCGCCTTGGCCTACTCCCCCTGCGTCGCTGAGCTGGCCGAGCGCTACCTGATCGACCTCGCCCTGCCGCCCGAGGGGACCCACTGTCCACCGTGACCTCAGGCCCCGAGGTGCTCACCACCAGCGGATCGGAGGCGCTCCACGCCGTCGCCCCCCGACCGACGGGGCCGGGGTCCCGGCCGACCCCGGGTGGCCGACGCGGAGGACCGGCGCTCTCGTCTGCGCGAGCCGCTCCACCAGGTCGGCCGCCGCCCGGACGCCACCCAGTCCCGCCAGCTCGTCCGCGAGCCGGCGGGCCCGATCGCGGTAGCCCGGGTCGGCCAGCACCCGCTGGACGGCCGCGGCCACCGCGGCCGGCTGCGGCCGCCGGGAGCGGAGGTCGATGCCGGCACCGGAGCGGTCGACCCGCTCGGCGATCTCGGCCTTGTCGGCGGTCCGGCCCGCGGCGACCACCAGCGGCACACCGGCACCGAGACTGCCCAGCACCCCACCCCAGCCGCCGTTGGTGACGAACACGGCCGTGCGCGGCAGCAGCGACCGGAAGTCGACCAGGTCCACGACCCGGGCGTTCGCCGGTGGCGGCACGCCCACGTCGACCCGGCCGCGGCGCCCGCTGGTCGCGATCACGTCGACCGGGAGCGACGCGAGACCGTCCAGGGCGGGCTGGATCAGCTCCGACGGGTGGAGGTCCTGGGTACCCTGCGTCACCACGACCAGCGGGCGGGCCGACAACCGGTCCCGCGCGACCTCCGGGAGTCCCGCCCCCGCCGGCTCGAGCCGGCCGACGAAGTGCACCGTGTCGGGGAGATCGGAGCGCAGCGGGTCCAGGCTCGGGCAGCCGGTGGCCAGCACCAGCCAACGCGACATCAGCACCGCTCCGTACGGCCGGCGATCGCGGGGCAGACCGACCGCGGCCCGGGCGCGCTGGTAGGCACGGTCGAACGGGAAGGTCAGCGCACGGTAGCCCAGCCAGCCAATCCGGTCCACGACCGGCCCGAGCGGGCCGGGGGCGGGCCGGGTCCGCCCCGGCGGCTGCGCCGTGAAGCCCACGTTGAACGGCAGGACGTTCAGCAACGCCCACGGCAGGTCCCGGAGCTCACCGGTCAGCACTCCCCCGAAGCTCATGGAGTCCGCGACCACCACGTCGGCCGGATCCTGCGTCCAACGCGCGGCCGAGATCCTCGACCTGGCCCGGCGCGGTGCCGATGAAGGCGTCGCGCACCAGAGCAACCACCTCCCACAGCCCGCCCCGCCGGCCCAGCGGGAAGGTGGCACCGACGTCGTTCTCGTCGAAGTCCGGTGCAGCCGACCGCGGCACCGCCTGGGCGCCGAGGTCGGTGAACCGCTGGTCGTAGCGGGCACCCGAGTACACCCGCACCTCGTGCCCGCGGCGCACCAGCTCCGCCACCATGGCCGAGACCGGCCCCACGTGGCCGGCCAGCGGGACCACCGAGACCAGCACCTTCACCTCGTCATGATCCACCCTGGCCGCTCGGATGCCCATCCCGCCGGCGGACGTGCGTGATCATGGTCGGCCGAGGTCAGGCCGACAGACCGAGGTCCGGCCCGTCGAGCTGCTCGCGCAGCATCAGCCGGAGCCGGCGGAGGGCCCGGAGCCGGGTCGGCCCGATGCTGCCGATCGAGATCGACATCTGCGCGGCGATCTGCTGGTAGCTGGGCGCCGGTGTGGACAGCAGGGCGTGCAGCAGCTGCCGCTGGCGAGGCGCGAGGCGGCCCACGGCGGCCCGGACCGCGGCGGCGCGCTCGGCCGCTCAGCAGGGCATGGTCGACATCGGGTTCGGCGCCGACCTGGTCGATGTCGCTGTCCACCAGGGTCTCCCGCTGCCGCCGGCGGATGGTGCGCAGGCCCGCGTTGCGCATCGTGGTCGCCAGCCAGCCGGCGATGCGATCGGGGTCGCGTACCGCGTCGATGTGGGTGAGCAGGGCGAGCCAGGTGGTCTGCATGGCGTCGGCGGTCTCCTCCCGGGACAGCCGCATGCGGTAGCCGATCGAGCGCAGCAGGTTGTCGTGGTCGTTGATCAGCTGCACCCACGCCTCGGAGTCTCCGGTGGCGGCCCGCCGGACCAGGTCGCCGACGGCGGTCCGGTCGGATCCGGCACCAGGAGCAGGGTCGGGAGCAGGGTCGGGAGCAGGGTCGGGGGCAGGGGCGGCGGGAGCAGGGACGGGAACAGGGACGGGAACAGGAACGAGCGGTGTGGTATCCATGGCCCGACGGTCGTTTCTCGCGTGTCCCGGCCCCCAGCGACGAGGTCCCGGCGGCCTCGGGACTTCTCGACCCGGCCCGGGACGAGGTCCCCTAGGGTGTGGTCCGTGACCACCGTGGGCGGGGCCACGATCCTGATCGTCGACGACCACCCGGTGGTACGTCGGGGACTGCTCGCGCTCCTGGAAGCCGAACCGTGGGTGGGCCGGGTGCTGGAGGCAGCGACATTCGCGGAGGGTGTCGAGCTGACCGTGACCGGGAGCCCGGCGGCGGCTGTGGTCGACCTCGGGCTGCCCGACGGAGACGGCGTCGAGCTGGTCCGGCGGGTGCGTCGCTCAAGCCCCGACTGTGCCGTGCTGGTGCTGACGATGACCTCCGACGACCGGGTGGTCCGCCGGTGCCTGGAGTCAGGGGCGGCCGGCTACGTGCTGAAGAGCACCGACCCGGTCATGGTCGTGCGGGCGATCCAGACCGTCCTGGACGGCGGACTGGTGCTGGGGCCCGGGGTCGCCTCCTCGGCGCTGCCCGGAGGCCCGGGTGAGCTCGCGTTCCCCCTCAACCAGCTCTCCGGAGTCGAGCTCCGGTTGCTGGCCCTGGTGGCGGACGGCCGGTCGAATGGTCAGATCGCCACCCGGCTCGGCGTCAGCGAGAAGACGGTCCGCAACCGGCTGTCCACGGTGCTGACCAAGATTGGCGCCGCCGACCGTCTCCAGGCAGCGTTGCTCGCCCGGGACAAGGGCCTGACCCTCGACCACCCTGAGCGGCGACCCTGACCCTTGCCGCGCGCACGCGAGTGTGCGACGCTCAGAAGTCACCCCGAATCGGCCCGCGGCGGAGGAGGATCCGATGGACGAGGATCTCGTGCTGGCCCTCGGGGGCGACGACCGGGTCCTGCATGTCGTGCCCCGGGACCGTCTCCCCAAGCACTTCAAGGCGGGCCGGCCGACCGTCACCCATGGCCGAGCAACCTCCGTTCCCACCGCCCCCGTGCTCACCGCGACCACCGGTCGCCGTCCCAGGGTCGACGTCCACGACCTCGAGCTCCACCACGCGGTGTTCAGCGGCGCCGGCGTCGAGGTGGTCGCGTGGCAGTACTACGACCAGACCGGCCGCGAGCTGTTTCCCGGGCCGACCGGGGAGTTCGCCCGAGGGCCCGGTCCGGCCGTACCCGAGGAGCAGCTGCTGATCCGCATGTCGCGGGCCCTGGGCTACCTCCAGGCGATCCTCGACACCAGCACGGTGCCGGAGATCGAGCGTGATCGCCGGATCGGGCGCCGGGTCCCCCGGCCCACGGGAACCCTGGCCGAGGTGCTGCCCACCCTGCCCGGCCTGTTCGGCTTCTTCCCGGGGGATCAGATCCCCAACGACGGTGGCTGGCTGCACCGACTCGCGCATGCCGCCGGGCTCGCCCATCGCTGACCGCAGCCGGCGCCGGTGATCGGGAGGCACCCAACAGCTCACCAGGACGGTTCGCCGTGACCGGAAGGCTGGCGCGGCTGCCACTCGCGGTGCCGCTGACCGTCGGGGTGCTGGTCGTCATTCTCGCCGTCACCGGGATCCTGCTGGGCCAGCGCGTCCCGGGCTCCGGTCCGATCGGCATGACCGTGACCATGGCCGGCGCGTTCACGCCGCTGGCCGTGCTCGTCCTGCGGCGGGTGCCCGGACACCCGCTCGGCGTCTTGATGCTGCTGTGCGGCGGGCTGGCCACCGGTGCCGTGCTGGCAGTCTGCTGGTCGAGTCTGCTGGTTCCCGCATGGTTCAGCCAGTGGCTCTGGCTGCCGCCGCTGGCCCTGGTGCCGCTGATGCTGCTGCTGTTCCCGGACGGCGCCCTGCCCTCCCGCCGGTGGCGGCCGGTTGCGGTGGTGCTGGCCACGGCGGCGGTCGTGGCGGTGCTCAGCCTGGCACTGGGGGCGCTCGGGGCTCCCCGGACCCTGCTGTCGCCCACGGCCGGAGCGCTCGACCCCGAGGCCGCGCTGCTGGTCCGGGTCGCGCTGGCGGCCGTCGGCGTCCTCGTCCTCGGTTCGCTGACGGTGCTGGTCTCGTTGCTGGTCCGCTGGCGAGCCGCCTCGTCCCTGCAACGGCGCCAGCTGGCCTGCCTGCTGCCCAGCGCCGGGTTCCTGGCTGTCGGGCTGTACCTGGACTTCGTCAACGTCCCCGGAGGGTGGGTGCCGGCGGCGGTCAGCCTCCCACTGGGGCTCACCCTGGCGATCATGCAGTACCGGCTGTACGACCTGGACCTGTACATCCATCGGGGCCTGGTCTGGCTGATCCTCACCGGTTTGGCCGTCGGCGCCTACGCCCTGGCCGTCGGGATCGGCGAGCGGGCGTTCGCGACCCAGGGTTCCTTCGCCGTCACGATCGGCGTCGGGGCCTTCGTCGCCGCGGTCCTGCTGCCGGCCGAGCGGTTCGCCCAGCGAGCCGTGGGACGTCTGGTGTACGGGCGGCGGGACGACCCGTACGCGGTGCTGTCCCGGGTCGGTCGCCACGTCGAGCAGGTCCGCGACCCGCTGGCCGTACTGCCCCGGTTCGTGAGCACCCTGGTCCAGGAGCTTCGGGTGCCGTACGCGGCCATCGTGCTGCCGCCGTCCGGCGACGACCCGGAGCTGACGGTCGAGCACGGCCGGCGGACCGACGCCCCGGTGGTCTTCGCCATGCGGGCGCACGGCGTGCAGGTCGGCGAGCTGCGTGTCGGCAGCCGCCGCCCCGGCGACCGGTTCTCCCGGACCGAGACGGGCCTGCTGGCCGAGCTGGCCGGACAGGCCGCCGTCGCCGCCGAGGCCTGCCGGTCAACACTGGAGATCCAGCGGGCGCGGGAGCGGCTGGTGTTCGCCCGGGAGGAGGAGCGCCGCCGCCTCCGGCGGGACCTGCACGACGGGGTCGCCTCCGCGCTAGTGGGCGCGCGGATGCTGGCCGTGGCGGCCCGCCGCGACGCCGGCGGACGGTCCGGCCGACTGCTCGAGCAGCTCTCGGCGGACCTGGACTCGTGCACGGAGGAGGTCCGCGATCTCGTCGACGGCCTGCGACCGGCGGCGCTCGACGACGGTCTGGGGCCCGCGGTCCGCCATCTCGCGGACCGCACGGGGGAAGCGGGGCCGCAGGTGGTCCTGCACCTCGACCTCGGGCTGGAGACCCTCCCGGCGGCGATCGAGACCGTGGCGTACCGCATCGTGACCGAGGCGCTGACCAACGTGGCCAAGCACGCCGGTGCCAGCGCGTGCGCGGTCACGGTGCAACGGGCAGACCGGCTGCTCCGTGTCACCGTCTCCGACGACGGCGCAGGGTTGCCCGCGGCTCCCACCGCCGAGGTGGGATCACGACACGGCGTCGGGCTGAGCTCGATCCGCTCCCGGGTGGAGGAAGTCGGGGGCACGCTCCAGATCAGCACCGGCCCCGCCGGCACCCGGCTGGAGGTCGTCCTCCCCGTACCGCCCCACGGCGTGCCGACCGGCCCCGCGGACCGCGAGCCCCCGGAGTAATCAACCCGCCGCCGCCGCGGGTCTCCCTCCACAGACGACCACCTGTGGAGAGGAGGCTCGCACCATCCTCGCCGAGCGCCCGGGTCACCGGGGCCGGCGCCGGTTCCGTGGTCGGACCGGCACACCCGCAGTCGGCTCGCGCGAGCCGACCCCGCCCGTCAGACGGGCACCCCGCACGAAAGCCCACACCACACGCATCCCTCAGGAGGGAACTCCCATGCTTGATCAGAACATCGAAACCCCGGTGGTCCGCCGTACTCCGGCGGCGGCCCCGCCCGTCGTCCCGCCCGTCGTCCAGCCCGAGCCCGACGGTCAGGGCAACGGGCACGTCGCCGTCGACGACCACGGCACTCGTGATGTCCCCCCGACCTTCGACGGCGCCCCGGCCGAGACCGTGGTGGCCCCGGCGCCCGACGGGCGGCTCACCGAGGAGCAGGCCCGCGGTTGGCTGTCCAGCGCCTGGAAGAAGGTCACCAGCACGGCCAAGAAGGTGGTCGGCAAGGTCAGCGGATCCGTCGTCAAGGCCGGCCTGACGGCCGCCGGCACCGCCGCCGGCGGGTTCATCGGCGGCCCGGTCGGCGCCGCCCTGGGCGGCAAGGCGGGCAGCTTCGCTGCCGGCTTCTTCCGGGAGGTGCCGCAGACCGCCGACGAGTTCCAGGCCCGGGCCCTCCGGGCGGCCGAGGACCAGGAGGTGGAGTCCGCCCAGCTGGCCGACATCGTCGAGCAGGTCCTCGAGCCTGCGCTGCTGGTGGTCCTGGACGAGATGGAACGCGACGCCGTCGAGCGCGGGGCGCGCGGTGAGGGCGGACCGGCCGACGACGAGGTCATGGAGCGGTTCTGGAAGCAGGCCTTCAGCAAGATCGCCAGCACGGTCGCCGACGAGCTGCCGTGGGCGATCACCAAGGCAACGCAGTACCTCGGACGCAGCGGGACCCGGGACGCGAACACCATCGACCCGCTGATGCTCGATCCCGAGACGGCCCAGCGCCTGTGGGCCCCCTCCTTCAGCGGGGCGATCGCCGCCATCCAGTCGAGCCTGCCGGAGCTGTTCCAGCAGTTCAGCGGCGGCCCGCGGAGCCGGGGTGACGGCACCATCTCCTGGTCCGACCTCGAGCAGACCACGAGGCTGGAGCACGGCGACAACATCACCGTGACCGACCAGTCGGAGATCGACGACGTCGGGGTCGTCGAGATCGGCCTGGAGATCCCGCCGCACAAGGCGTGGTGGAAGCAGATCCAGGTGCGCGGGGCCGACGACGCCGTGATCGGCTCCGTCGAGGTCGAGGGTGAGGTCAAGTCGGGTCGCGTGCGGGTGCCGGCCGACAGCCTGGGCGAACCAGGGGCGTACGTGGTCTTCACCAAGGAGGACGGCTTCTACAAGCTGCCCGCCTCCGAGCTGCCGCAGCCCGGCGGCTACCGGTACGACTTCTACTGGTACGCGGGTTGAGATCATGAGGACCCTACAGATCAGGTCGCAGGGCGAGGACGTCCGCCGCCTCCAGGCGCGACTCAACGAGATCGGCAACTTCGGGCTGACGGTGGACGGCATCTTCGGTCCGGCGACCCGGACCGCGGTGGTGCGGTTCCAGCGCAGTCGGGGACTCGACGACGACGGCATCGTCGGCCCGCTCACCTTCCGGGCGCTCGGCATCACGGAGACACCGGCGGGTCCCGCGCCGACCACGCCCCCGGCGGGTCGACGGCTCGAGTCCCTGCACATCGGCCTCAACGCCGTCGACCCGGACCACTACGACGGCTGGGACGGCAAGCTCTCCGGCTGCGAGAACGACGCCCGCACCATGGCGGCGATCGCGCAACGGGACGGCTTCGCGACGACGCTGCTGCTCACCGCGGAGGCGACGGCCGCCCGCGTGCTCGCGGTGCTCGCGAGCAAGGCGCAGACCCTCACCAGCGGAGACGTCTTCCTGCTCACCTACGCCGGTCACGGCGCTCAGGTGCCGAACGTCAACGGCGACGACGAGGTCGACGACCAAGACGAGACGTGGGTGACCTACGAGCGGATGCTGATCGACGACGAGCTCGAGGCGGCTTTCGCCGCGTTCGCCCCCGGGGTCGACATCATCACCCTCTCGGACAGCTGCCACAGCGGCACCGTCTTCCGCGGTGTCTTCGACCCGGTACAGCTCGAGGTCGCGGCTCGCAAGCAGGCGTTCTACGCCGGCCTCTCCGCGAGCAGCGTCGGTGGCACCCGGTCGTTCCCGAGCCCGGCCGGCAACGGCACCCGTGGCCTCCCGGACCCGGCCCTGGACGAGCAGTGCCAGCGGTTCCACGGGGCCTCGGCCACCTTCGAGCGGCTGCTCCGGGCCGGGGTGGGGCAGCCGGCCGAGTCCGGCTACGTCTCCGTCCTGGAGCGTTACCCGCGGTTGCGGGGCCGGGAGGTTCCGCGCGGGACCGCTCCGCGACGCACCCCCGAGCGGGCCGGGGGACCGGTGCAGGATCGGGGCGTGGCCGAGCCCGTCACCACGCGCAACATGCCGCTGGAGGTCAACGCCAGCGTGGTGGCCAACCACACGGCGCTGTACGCCGGTCTGCAGGCCACGGCTCGGGGGCACGCCACCGTCCGGGCCAACGGGCTGTCGATCTCCGGTTGCCAGGATGCCCAGCTGTCCCAGGAGGTCGGCGGACACGGCGTGTTCACCACCACCCTGAACGCGGTGTGGAACAACAGCACGTTCACCGGAAGCTACGCCGACCTGCACCGCACGGTCGTCTCCCGGATGGGGCCGACGCAGATCCCCGTCCTGGGGCTCTGGGGATCCGATCCGCAGTCCCTGGTGGCTCGGACCCCCTTCGGCTGACCCCGGCGGCCGGCGGCCGGGACCTGACTCCCCTCCGGGGGCAGTCGGGTCCCGGCTGCGTCGCGCGCCCGGACGCGTCCACCGGGGTGCCGCGGGGCTACACCTAGGGTGGTCGCCATGTGGCTGCTGGAGAACCCACTGACCCGTGGTGCCCTCGAGATCGTCCTGATCGTCGCCTTCGGGCTCGGGGTCCGGTTCGTCGTGGTCAGGCTGATCCGACGCCTGGTCCGAGACGCCGTGGCCCAGAAGCGGATCCGCAACCGGGTCCGGCGGCGGACCCTGGCCATGGCGACCGCCTGGGCCGGCGAGCGCGGTGAGCAGCGGGCCCAGGCGCTCGGCTCCCTGGCCACCAGCATCGTCACCGTGATCGTCACTGGGTCCATCCTGATCGGCATCCTGGGCGTGCTCGGGTTCAACCTGACGCCGCTGCTGGCCAGTGCCGGCGTGATCGGGGTTGCGCTGGGCTTCGGGGCCCAGAACCTGATCAAGGACCTGATCGCCGGGGTGGGGTTCCTGATGGAGGACCAGCTCGGGGTCGGCGACGCGGTGGACATGGACAAGGGCTCGGGGACGGTGGAGGCCGTCGGGCTGCGGGTCACCAAGCTGCGGGACCCCAACGGGATGGTGTGGTACGTGCGCAACGGTGAGGTGCTCCGGGTCGGCAACAAGAGCCAGGGCTGGTCGCAGATCGTGCTCGACGTGGAGGTCGCCTACGACACCGACCTGGCGCAGGCGCAGGCGATCCTGGCCCGGGTGGCCACCGAGGTGGCCGCGCGGCCGGAGTTCGCGGAGGTGATCATCGAACCGCCGAAGCTGGTCGGGATCGAGAAGATCACCGCGGCGGGCGTGACCATCCGCGTGCTGGGCACCTGCCGGACCGACCAGAACGGCGGCATCGAGCGGGAGCTGCGGACCAGGGTGAAGACCGCCTTCGACGAGGCCGGCGTGGTGCTCGCCCCGGTCCCGCCCGTCCGGGCCGAGCCGGCCCCCGACGCGCCCTAGCTTTCGGGCCCGGCGGCGGCCTCGTCACGCTCGGCCTCTGGCGGCTCGCCGTCAGAGCGACGAAGACTGCGGCGCCGGGCGTCCTGGTGCGCCTCCCGCAGCAACGCGACCACGACCGGGGTCGTCTGGTCGCCGGGGTTGACCACCGCGATCCAGCCCAGCGCCTGGTAGACCGGGTGCGGGAGGATCACGTCGGGCGCGGCGAAGGTCCGGTCGGCCGTCGCCCGCCGGGGACCCTCCCCGGTGAGCTCGGTGAACCGGGCTCGGCCGACGTGGATGTTCAGCCGCCAGCGACCCGGCGGGTCGAGCTCGGACAGGGTGTCGCCCGGATAGTCCTTGGTGACGATGGTGGCGAAGGGCTGGACGCGTTCCGGGATCTGCCCCCCCGGTGCGTAGTAGAAGAAGTGGTCACCCCAGGCGATCTCGGGGAACTCGCTGCCCGCGGCGGGGGCGAGCTCCAGGACGCCGTCCAGGTCGCGCAGAGTCTCCAGGATGCCCGCCAGGCTCATGGTGCGCGGGTCGGGTCGGCGGGCGGCACGTCGGTCCCTCAGCGGCCCGGACGGATCACGGCCCAGGCGGCGGCCGCCAGCTCGCCGTCGGCGACCGGCCCGATCAGCACCTCACCGGGCGGCGCCGCCACCGGCTGGTCACCCAGGTTGAGAGCCAGCACCAGGCGCTGGGCGTCGTCGGTGCGGGCCACCGCGGTGACCACCATGGTGGTGTTGCTCAGCTCGCCGGTGGTGATCACCGAGTCCACCAGCCAGGGCTGCTGGCGGCGCAGCGAGATCAGCGCCTTGTAGGTGTTCAGCAGGTCGCTGCCGTCGAGCTGACCCGGCTGCTCAGGGAGCTCGGGGCGGATGGCGTCGTCACCGCCCAGCCGCTCCTCCTTGACCGCCTCGAAGCCGAACTCGTCGCCGTAGTAGATGCTCGGCACCCCGGGCAGGAACAGCAGCAGCGCCGCGGCATGCGACCACAGCCGTCGATCGGGGATCTGGCTGGCCACCCGGGTCACGTCGTGGTTGCCGACGAAGGTGAGCGGCAGGAAGGACTCCACCATGTCTGCGTGCCGCTTCAGGGTCCAGTCCAGCTCGTACAGGTTGCGGTCCCGCAGCGACGACCAGGTCGCCTTCCACAGCTCGTACTCGGTCACGCTGTCCGCGGTGCTCGCGGCCGCGAACTCGGTGAAGTCCTCCTGGATCACCTCCGCCACGAACCAGGCCTCCGGGTACTCCTCGCGGACCCGCGGCAGCACCTCGGCCCAGAACGAGGTCGGCACCGAGTACGCGGCGTCCAGCCGCCAGCCGTCCACCCCGCGGCCCAGCCAGTGCTTCATCACCGCCACGATCTCGTCGCGGACCGCCGGCGCGTCATGGTCCAGGGCGACCAGCTGGGTGTGCCCCTCGAAGTAGGTCAGCTCGCCCTCCGCCCAGCGGAACCAGCGCCCGGCATCGGAGTCCTGTCCGTGCTCGCGGGCCGCGACCGTCAGCGGATGGCCGGATCCGACGTGGTTGAACACCCCGTCCAGGACGACCCGGATCCCGCGCGCGTGCGCCGCGGCCACCAGCTCGTCGAAGTCCCCGTCGTCGCCGAGCCGGGGGTCGATGGCGTAGTAGTCCAGCGTGTCGTAGCCGTGGCTCATGGCCGAGAACAACGGGCCGAGCAGCAGGCCGTTGCAGCCCAGGGTGATCAGGTGGTCCAGCCAGCCGGTGATCCGGCCGAGCCGGTGCTGCACCGACGGGACCGCGTCGGACTCGTCCTCGGCACCCACCATCCCGAGCGGGAACACCTGCCACCAGATCGCGTACCGGACCCAGTCCGGCGGACGGTGGACCGGCTGGGCGGACCGGTCCGGCTGACCCACTGACCCCGCCATCACGACCCCGTGGCGTAGCGCACATCCGCCCACTGGTCGACCCCGGAGTCGACGGCGAACTCGTCGATCTCGGCCAGCTCGTCGGGGCTGAAGTCGAGCCGGCCGGCGGCCGCGACGTTGTCCTCCAGCTGCCGGACGCTGCTGGCCCCGATCAGCGTGCTCGTCATCCGGGCGTCGCGCAGCACCCAGGCCAGGGCCATCTGGGCCAGCGACTGGCCGCGCTGCTCGGCGATCTCGTTCAGCCCGCGGACCCGCTTCAGGTTCTCCTCGCTGATGCTGTCCGGGTCCAGGGACTTGCCCTGGGCCGCCCGGGAGTCCGCCGGGACCCCTTGCAGATAGCGGTCGGTCAGCAGCCCCTGGGCCAGCGCGGTGAAGGCGATGCAGCCCACGCCCTCCCGGCCCAGCACGTCGAGCAGGCCGTCCTCGATCCACCGGTTGAACATGGAGTACGACGGCTGGTGGATCAGCAGCGGGGTGCCCAGCTCACGGAGGATGGCGGCGGCCTGCGCCGTGTGCTCGGGCGAGTAGGAGGACACCCCCACGTACAGCGCCTTGCCCGCCCGGACGAGGGCGTCGAGGGCGGCCATGGTCTCCTCGAGCGGGGTGTCAGGGTCGGGCCGGTGGTGGTAGAAGATGTCCACGTAGTCCAGCCCCAGCCGCTGCAGCGACTGGTCCAGGCTCGCCGTCAGGTACTTGCGGGAGCCGAAGTTGCCGTACGGCCCCGGCCACATGTCGTAGCCCGCCTTGGTCGAGATCAGCAGCTCGTCGCGGTACGGCGCGAAGTCGGCGGCCAGCACCCGCCCCGCGTTGGCCTCGGCCGCCCCGTACGGCGGGCCGTAGTTGTTGGCCAGGTCGAAGTGGGTGACGCCGAGGTCGAACGCGCGGCGCATGATGTCCCGCTGGGTCTGCAGCGGCTTGTCGTCGCCGAAGTTGTGCCAGAAGCCCAGGGACACCGCCGGCAGCTGGAGCCCGCTGTTGCCGCAGCGGCGGTAGGGCTGGACGTCGTAGCGGTTGTCGTCGGCGACATAGGGCATGGTCGCCATGCTATTGAGCGGTGCTGACGGCGGGCACGCGCGGGTCCGCTGCCGTGCTCAGGACGTGGCGGCACCCGCCGGCGGGTGGTACCCGACCCGACGCTCGGGTACCGGACGGGCTGGTGGGCGGCCGACCGGTCAGCGGCGCGCGGACCGCCGCGCCATGGTCGGGGTGGCCTGCCGCGCGCGGGACTTGGACGCGGCCCGCTCCTGCTCCGGCACCAGGGCCGTGGACAGCACGACCAGCGACCGGCCCTGCACCTGGTGCCGGGACCGGGCCCGGCGCGGCTTCTCCGGCGGGTCGACCGCCGCGGTGGCGGTGTCCAGCCGCAGCAGCCAGTTGCTGCCGAACGCCCTGGGCGGCAGGGTGAAGCTGATCGGCTCCCAGTGGGCGTTGAACAGCAGCAGGAAGTGGTCGTCGGTGACCTGGCGGCCCATGCTGTCCAGCTCCGGGATGGCGTCCCCGTTCAGGAACACCATCAGCGAGCGGGCGAAGCCGGAGTTCCAGTCGGCGTCGTCCATCGGGGCGCCGTCGGGCTTGAACCACTCGATGTCGCCCAGTGGGCTGCGACCGCCGTGAGCGGCGTCGCCGGCGAAGAACCGGCGCCGGCGGAACACCGGATGCCGCTTGCGCAGGTCGATCAGTGCCGAGGTGAAGTCCAGCAGCTCCTGCTGCTCCTCGGCCAGGTTCCAGTCCACCCAGGCGGTCTCGTTGTCCTGGCAGTAGACGTTGTTGTTGCCGCTCTGTGTCCGCCCCAGCTCATCCCCGTGCGCGATCATCGGCACGCCCTGGCTGAGCAGCAGGGTGCTGAGGAAGTTGCGCTGCTGCCGCAGCCGCAGGGCGTTGATCGCCGGGTCGTCGCTCGGCCCCTCCACCCCGCAGTTCCAGGAGCGGTTGTGGCTCTCCCCGTCGTTGCCGTCCTCGCCGTTCGCGTCGTTGTGCTTGTCGTTGTAGGAGACCAGGTCGCGCAGCGTGAAACCGTCGTGGGCGATGACGAAGTTGATCGAGGCGGTGGGTCGGCGGTCGGAGTGGTTGTAGAGGTCGCTGGACCCGGTCAGCCGGGACGCGAACTCGCCCAGCGCCGCCTGCTCACCGCGCCAGTAGTCGCGGACCGTGTCCCGGTACTTGCCGTTCCACTCGGTCCACAACGGCGGGAAGTTGCCCACCTGGTAGCCGCCGTCACCGAGGTCCCAGGGCTCCGCGATCAGCTTGACCTGGCTGATCACCGGGTCCTGCTGGATGATGTCGAAGAACGCCGACAGCTTGTCGACCTCGTGGAACTGGCGCGCGAGGGTGGCGGCGAGGTCGAAGCGGAACCCGTCCACGTGCATCTCGTTGACCCAGTAGCGCAGCGAGTCCATGATCAGCTGCAGCACGTGCGGGCTGCGCATCAGCAGCGAGTTCCCGGTGCCCGTGGTGTCGTAGTAGTGCGCCTTGTCGGAGTCGACCAGCCGGTAGTACATGGCGTTGTCGAGACCGCGGAAGGCGATGGTCGGACCGCGCTCGTTGCCTTCGGCGGTGTGGTTGTAGACCACGTCCAAGATCACTTCGATGTCGGCCTCGTGCAGGGCGCGGACCATGGCCTTGAACTCCGTGGTCTGCTGGCCGCGGGTACCGGTGCTGGAGTACGCGTTGTGCGGGGCCAGGAAGCCGATCGTGTTGTAGCCCCAGTAGTTCGACAGGCCCTTGCTGACCAGGTAGCTGTCGTTGATGAACTGGTGCACCGGCAGGAGCTCCACCGCGGTCACCCCGAGCGACTTCAGGTGCTCGATGATCACCGGATGACCCACGGCGGCGTAGGTGCCGCGGATCTCCTCGGGCACACCGGGGTGGGTCATGGTCAGACCCTTGACGTGCATCTCGTAGATCACGGACTCGTGGTACTGGTGCTGCGGCGGGCGGTCGTGGCCCCAGTCGAAGAAGGGGTTGGTCACCACCGAGAGCAGTGTGTGCCCCAGGCTGTCCAGGTCGTTGAAGGCCGTCGGGTCGTCGAACCGGTAGGAGAACAGCGACTCGTCGCCGTCGATCATGCCGTCGATGGCCTTCGCGTACGGGTCCATCAGCAGCTTCGCCGGGTTGCACCGCTGGCCCTTGGTCAGGTCGTAGGGTCCGTGCACGCGATAGCCGTAGCGCTGTCCGGGCTGGATGTTCGGCAGGTACAGATGCCAGACCGAGCCGTCGACCTCGGTGATGTCGACCCGCTTCTCGGTCAGGTCGTCGTCGATCAGGCACAGCTCGACCCGGTCCGCCGCCTCGGAGAAGATGGCGAAGTTCACCCCGCTGCCGTCGAACGTCGCACCCAGCGGGTACGGCTTGCCGGGCCAGAACTCCATCACATGCCTTTCGTCGAATCCTCGGACGTCATTCTTACCCGTTCCCGGTTACGGTCGCGTGGCTGCGCTCCACCGGCGGGCCCTCCGCCCCGTCGGCTAGCATGCCCGACCCGACCCCGGTGTGCACTTCGAGCCGCGCCCGGGGTCGGGTCGGGACTCCGGAGCGGTCGGCTCCCGGGCAGAATGGCGCGGTGCGTGCCGAGGCGTCCGTGTTGCATCTCGACCTGGACGCCTTCTTCGCCTCGGTCGAGCAGCGGGACAAGCCGTCGCTGCGGGGCCGTCCGGTCGTCGTCGGCGGGGTGGGCCAGCGGGGGGTGGTGGCGACCGCGTCCTACGAGGCCCGGGTGTTCGGCGTCCGGTCGGCGATGCCGGCCCACGAGGCCCGCCGCCGCTGCCCGCACGCGGCGTTCCTGACCCCCCGGTTCGGGGTCTACCGCACCGCCAGCGGGCAGGTGATGACCATCCTGCGCGCCCTGTCTCCCCTGGTGGAACCCCTGTCGCTGGACGAGGCGTTCGTCGACCTCGCCGCCGCGCAGCGTCCGGTCGACACCTCCGTGGCCGGCCTGCACACGCTGGTGGCCGAGCTGAAGGCCCAGGTCGCCGAGGCCACCGGAGGGCTGCGCGCCTCGGTCGGGGTCGGGTCGTCGAAGTTCATCGCCAAGATCGCGACCGAGCTCGGCAAGCCGGACGGCGTCTACGTCGTCGAACCCGGCCGCGAGGTCGCCCTGCTCGCTCCGCTGCCGCTGACCGTGATCCCCGGGGTCGGCCCGGTCACCGCCGACAAGCTCCACCGGATCGGCCTGCAGACGGTGGCCGACCTCCGGGCGGCCGGGCTGGCCGAGCTGGTCCAGACCGTCGGCCGGGCCCACGGGCAGGGCTTGCTGGAGCTGGCCTTTGCCCGCGACGACCGAGGAGTGGAGCCGGAGCGGGAGGCCAAGTCCATCTCGGTGGAGGACACGTTCGAGTCCGACCTTACCGACCCGACACGGCTGCACGCCGTGATCGCGGACGACGCCCGCCAGGTGGCCGCCCGGCTGACCGCGGCGCGGCTGTTCGCCCGGACGGTGACCCTGAAGGTCCGCCAGCACGACTTCACCACGCAGACCCGGTCCCGCACGATTCGCACGCCCACCGACCGCGCCGACCAGATCGCCGAGCTGGCCCGCGGGCTGCTCAGTACGGTCGACATCACCGGCGGCCTGCGCCTGCTGGGCGTGGGGGTGGCCGGGCTGACCGACGCCCGGCAGGACCAGCTGTTCGCCGACGACCAGCCCGACGACGAACCCGATGACCAACCCGATGACCAACCCGACGAGCAACCCGACGAGCAACCCGACGACCAGCCCGACGACCAGTCCCGGGAACCGCCCGACCACCGGGCCGAGGAGTCCCGGCCGCGGACCCGCCGGTGGCCGCCCGGAGCCGACGTGCGGCACGACGAGCGCGGGCCGGGGTGGGTCTGGGGATCCGGCCTGGGCCGGGTGACAGTGCGGTTCGAGACCCAGCACACCCCGCCGGGACCGGTGGCCACCTTCGCCGACGACGACCCGCGGCTGCACCTGGGTCACCACCCCGATCACCCCACACCCGATCCCCCGGCACCCGATCCCCCGGCACCCGATCCCCCGGCACCCGATCCCCCGGCACCCGATCCCCCTGCGCCGTGACCCGCGCGCCGGCCCGGTCGCGCCCCGATGCCACCTCAGCCGGCGGCGGCCTGCACCAGCCCGCGGAACAGCCCGTAGTCGTCGCCGTACTCGGGGTGCCACTGCACCGCCAGCCAGAACGGCCGCTCGGGGTCCTCGATCGCCTCGACGGTGCCGTCGGCGGCGCGAGCGGTGACCTCGAAGCCGGGATGCGACACCACCGCCTGATGATGGTGACAGTTCACCTGCAGGTGGCTGCCGACCAGGGTGCGGACCTGGGAGCCGGCGCGGGTGGTGATCGAGGTCCAGCCGAATGCGTCGTCCCCGGGCGAGTGCTCCTCGTGGCCCACCACGTCGGGCAGGTGCTGCTCGAGACTGCCCCCGGCCTGCACCGCCATCAGCTGCATGCCGTGACAGATCCCGAGGACCGGGCGCCCGGCCGCCGCGGCGGCCTCCAGCAGCGCCGCCTCCCACGCCTCGCGCTCGGGGCGGTTGGGCCCCGAGAGCGGATGCGGCTCGGCCCCGTATCGGCTGGGAGCGACGTCCGGTCCCCCGCTGATGATGAGCCCGTCCACCACCTCCAGTACGGCCTCGGCGCCCGCGCTCTGCACCGGCAGCAGCAGGGCCGTCCCGCCGGCTGCCTCCACCGAGCGGACGTAGTTGACGGGGAGCAGATCAGCGGCGGTGTTCCAGACGCCCCAGCGGGCCAGCTCCCGGTAGCAGGACAGGCCGATCAGCGGTCGGTCGGACATGAGTCTCAGTCTGCCCCGCGAGCAGCTCCGCGCCGCTCGCGCCACCCTCCCCGGCCGGGCCGGTCACTATCCTCAGCCGGGTGGCGATGTGGATCGGGGCCCTGGAGATCGACCTGCTGCTCGGCGACGTGCACTCGCTGAAGCAGAAGCGTTCGGTGGTCCGCCCGGTGGTCGCCGACCTCACCCGCCGCTACCCGGTGAGTATCGCCGAGGTCGGGCACCAGGACCTGCACCGCCGGGCGGCGATCGGCGTCGCGGCGGTCAGCGGGGACCGGGCGTACCTGGTCGGGGTGCTGGACGAGATCGAGCGCCGGGTCGCGGACCGGGGTGAGATCCAGCTCGTCAGCGTGCGGCGCACGCTGCTGCGCAACGACGACTGACCGATGTCTGAACCGACGACGCAGACGAGGTCTCAACCGACGACGAAGGCGACGAAGGGTGCCCCGGTTGGGCGGCCCGGCGGGGCCGGCAGTGGCCTGTGGGGCGGCGCGCACCTCGTGTCGCATGTGAGTTTCCGCGCCCACACCTGAGTACGATGCTGCACAAAGCCACCCGCAGGGCCTCATCCACCCGCAGCACCGCACTCAGCAACGGCCAACCAAAGAACGGCTAATGAAGCTATCTCTTTGCACGACCTGTATGGGCAGGGCGCACCACCTGAAGCAGACCCTGCCGCGGAACCTCGCGGACTCCGTCGACTGGGCGCGGCCCGACGCGGTCGAGTTCGTGGTGCTGGACTACAGCAGCCCCGACGACCTCGCGGACTGGATCACCTCCGACCCAAGGCTGCAGCCGTACCTGGACGCCGGCATCCTCAAGTTCGCCCGCAGCGAGGGCCAGACCCACTTCCGGCACTCGCACGCCAAGAACATGGCCCACGCCCTGGCCACCGGCGACTACGTCTGCAACCTCGACGCCGACAACTTCGTCGGGTTCGGATTCACCGAGTACCTGCGGGCCGTGTTCTCCCGCCGGCCCAACTCGATCGTCACCTCCAACCGGGTCGACCGACGGCTCAACATGGGGATGTACAAGGGGTGCATGGGTCGCGTCGCGCTGTCCAGGACCAGCTTCGAGATGCTCGGCGGCTACGACGAGAGCGACCGGTTCCGGGGCTGGTCGGGCGAGGACTCCGACCTCGTCATCCGCGCCGTCCGCAAGCTGATCCGACCGGTGCTGCTGCGCGACCGGCGCTTCCTGCGGGTGGTCGAGCACAGCGACATCGAGCGGATCCGGCTGACCGACTTCGACGACGCCAAGGCCGAGCTGGCCAAGGTGCACTCGCTGGACGGCTCGTCGATGACGCCGCTGATCAAGTACGTGGTGAACCGTGCGGTGGCCCCCCGGGTGGCCAACCGCGGCCGGCCGATCGGGGCCGGGACCATCACCTGGCACCAGCCGCCGGAGTCGGCGGCCATGCGCCTCTCCGCCTGAGGGTGCCGGGCGGGCGGGGCCGCTCAGGACTCCGGAACAGTGTGGGCAGCGGGGTCGGCCCGCCGGACCAGTGCCCGCGCGGCCTGGGCGATCGCCGCCGGGTCGTCGATCATCACCAGGTGCCGTGACTGGCTGAGCTCGCGGTACTCGGCGTGCAGCTCGTCGGCCAGCCAGCGCTGCCGCTGCCGCCAGCGGCGGCCCCGTCCGCGCATCGCGGCCAGCACGATGGTGGGCACCCCGGGCCACGGGCGCCCGGCCCGCAGCTGCGCGAGGTCGTGCATCTGCTGCGGGTACGCGGCCGACTCCGCCACCACGCTGGCCATCAGATCCCGGTTGCGGTAGGCAGCGCGGGCCACCGGTCGCACCGGGTCGGTGATCCGCCGGTCGCTCATCAGGGCCACCCCGACCCGATCGGTGGCCGAACCGATCAGCCGCAGTGGGCGCCAGGCCGTGGCGGCGTACACGAACCGCGCTCCACCCAGCCACGGGCCACCCGAGCGCTGCGGCCGGCTCCGCCACTCCACGCTGGCATCCACCAGCACCAGGCCCGCGAGCCGCTGCGGGTCACGGCGCGCGAAGGCCTCGACGTGCGCCCCGGCCATCGAGTGCGCGACCAGGACCACCGGGCCGTCGACCAGGTCGACCAGGTCGGTGAGGGTAGCGATCTCGTCCTCCAGCGTGGGCAGCGTCCCGGGCCACCGGGTGCCCAGCAGACCGGGTCGGTCCATCAGCAGGGTGTGGGCCGGACCGATCCCCTGGACCACGGCCGCCCACTGGTAGGACGGAACGCCGCAACCGCCCAGGAAGATGATCACCGGCGAGGGTCCCGGTGACTCCACCAGGTGCACCGCCCGCCCGCCGAGCACCTCGATCCGGCCCGAGTCGTGCTCGGCGCCGGACCGGGTCGCCGCACCCGACCGGATAGTCACTCTATGAGCCTACGTCGATGAGCCTTACGTCGCCGGCCATCGCTCAGCCACGACGTCGGGGCCGGACCAGCGGAAAGGAGATGGTCTCGCGGATGCTGCGGCCGGTCAGCATCATGATCAACCGGTCGACCCCCAGGCCGAGCCCGCCCGAGGGCGGCATGGCGTGCTCCAGCGCGGTCAGGAAGTCCTCGTCGAGCTCCATCGCCTCCGGGTCGCCCCCCGCGGCCAGCAGGGACTGGGTGGTCAGCCGAGAGCGCTGCTCCACCGGGTCGACGAGCTCGGAGTAGGCGGTGCCGATCTCGGCGCCGAAGCACACCAGATCCCAGCGCTCGGCCAGCCGCGGGTCGTCGCGGTGCTGCCGGGTCAACGGCGACACCTCGGCGGGGAAGTCGCAGTAGAAGGTCGGCTCCACGGTGGGGTGCTCACAGAGGTGCTCGTACAGCTTCAGCAGGACGTGGCCGCGGGTCCACCCGGCGTCGACGGGGATCTGGAGCTGGTCGGCCAGCCGTACCAGAGCGCCCCGGTCGGTGCCCGCCGTCACCTCGACCCCGGCCGCCCCGGAGATCGCCGCGTTCACCGTCATCACCCGGAACGGCTCGCTGAGGTCCACCTCCTGGACCCGGCCGCCCGCGTCGGTGCCGCGGACCACCGTCCCCCCGGTGGCGGCCACGGCCGCGGCGCGGATGATGGCGGCGACCAATGGGCGCATCGTGGCGTAGTCGCCGTAGGCCTGGTAGGCCTCGAGCATGGTGAACTCGGGGTTGTGGGTCGCGTCGACGCCCTCGTTGCGGAAGTTGCGGCCGATCTCGAAGATCCGGTCCAGGCCCCCCACCATCAGCCGCTTCAGGTACAGCTCAGGGGCGATCCGCAGGTACAGCTCAAGGTCGTAGGCGTTGCTGTGGGTGCGGAACGGCCGGGCGTTCGCGCCCCCGTGGACGGTCTGCAGGATGGGGGTCTCCACCTCCAGGAAACCGTGTCCCTGCAGGGTTTCCCGGACCGCGCGGATCGCGGCGGAGCGGGCCGCGAGCTGACGCCGGGCGCCACCGTTCATGGTCAGGTCGAGGTAGCGCTGCCGCACCCGGGCCTCCGGGTCGGTTATCCCCCGGTGCTTGTCGGGCAGCGGCCGGAGGGCCTTGGCGGTCAGCAGCCAGCGCTCGACGCCCAGGGAGAGCTCCCCGCTGCGCGACATCACCATGGTGCCGGCGGCCCCCACGTGGTCACCGAGGTCGATCAGCTTCCGGAACCGCGCCAGGGAGGCGGGTCCGGCGCCATCCGCGCTCAGCAGCAGCTGCGCCGGTCCGGACCAGTCCTGGATCCGGACGAAGACCACGCCGCCGAGGTCGCGGACCGCGAGCACCCGGCCCGCGGTCGAGGTGTGCTGTCCGAGCCGGAGGTCGGCGCAGCGGGTCTCCGGCCGGAACGTGACCGGGTACGGGTCCTCGCCGGCGTCCAGCAGCGCCTGCCGTACGTCCATCCGGAGCCGGACCTGCTCGGGCAGGAGGCGCAGGCTTGGCGCCGGGGCCACCACCAGGTCCGCGACCGGGACGGCGTGCTCCAGGTGCTCGGGTTCGGAGTCCGCCGACGCCACGGCCGCTCCGGGCCGCGGGTGCAGGAACCCGGGCAGGTCGATGAAGCCCTCGGCGACCCCCGAGGCGAGTCCGACCAGGGCGATATCGCGGGTCTCGGCGAAGCACAGGAACCGCGGCCGCCACTCGGGCCGGTACTTCACGTTGGCGCGGAACAGGGACTCGATCTGCCACCACCGCGAAGCGACCAGCAGCAGCCGGCGCCACAACCGGACGATCGGGCCGGCGCCGATCCGGGCGCCCTCCTCAAACGCGGAGCGGAAGACCGCGAAGTTCAGCGACACCTGGCGGAAGCCCTGCTCGCGCCCGGCGGCCATCACCCCGGTCACCATCAGCTCGGTGACGCCGTTGTCGGCGCGCGGGCTGCGGCGCATGACGTCCAGGGAGAAGCCGTCGGTGCCCCACGGCACGAACGACAGGATCCCGGCCACGTCTCCGGCGGGGGCGGCGTCGGCCCGCTCGGGCGGGAACAGCGCCTCCACCATCAGGCAGTCCCCGTCGACCGGGTCGCCCAGCCGCCCCAGCGCCATCGAGAAGCCGCGCTCGGTCTCGGTGTCGCGCCAGGCGTCGGTCTTGCCGATCAGGCGGGCCAGCTCCTCGGGCGCGATGTCGCGGTGCCGGCGGACCCGGGTGGTGTAGCCCATCCGCTCCAGCCGCTGGACCGTCTGCCGGACCGGGCGCATGTCGTGACTGTCCAGGCGGAACTCCCGGGTCTCCAGCACGGCCTCGTCCCCGAGTCGGATGACCCGCAGACCGGCGGCCGCGTACGCGGTCGCACCGGCCTCGCTGGCCCCGATCACGGCCGGCGTCCAGCCGTAGGTGTCGATCAGCTCCAGCCAGGCCCGGATCGCCCCGGGCCAGTGGTCACGCGGCCCGATCGGGTCACTGCTGGCCAGGCAGACGCCGAGCGTCACCCGGTACGTCACCCCGGCCCGACCCGAGTCCTCGAACACCACCGACTTGTCCCGGCGGGTGTTGAAGTAGGCCAGCGAGTCGCTGTCGGACAACCCGACCAGGGCCCGCACCCGCGGTTCGTCGGCCGCCGCCATCAAGCTGGCCCGGTGCTGGGAGCGCATCAGCACCAGCAGGGCGGCGAACAGGGTGAGACCGGCCAGCAGGCCCACCACGGTGCCGATCCAACCCGGCGGGGCGCTGGCCTGGGTGACTGAGACGCCGGTGGTCTGGCCCACCGAGGCCTCGAAGATCCGGATCGCGATCCAGCCGAGGCGACCCCGCGGCCCCGACAGGTCCCCCGGGAACACGCCGACCAGCAGCAACCCCACGCCCACCGTCAACACCAGGCCGCCGACCAGGGTGAGCAGCGCCTTGGCCACGTTCCCGGGTTGCTGTCGGGCGGAGAACTCGGCCCGGTAGATCACCAGCACCCACAGCAGCGACCCCAGCGAGGCCAGGTTGAACGCCACCCGGGCCAGCGCCGGCAGGTCGACGAGCTGGATGGAGCCGACCAGCGACGAGGCCACCAGCAGGATGACCGCGAGCAGGTCACCGACCAGGATCACCGCGAACGCGATCACGGTGAACAGCCACCCGAGCCGCTTGCCGCGGGCCAGCACTCCGCCCATGATCACCAGCAGCACGACCAGGCCGAAGGACCCGCTGTCGATGGGGATGAGCGCGGTGGAGAACAGGTCGACCAGGACGGCGAGCCAGGCGACGCCGGGAAAGACCGAGTGCAGCAGCAGCACCGCGGCCGCGGCGAAGAACAGCCGGGACATCCAGTACGGGAGCTTGGGCAGCCGGCGGGTGGGCGGCAGGTCGCGCGGCCGGACCGGCCCGACGACCGCGACGGACCCGTCCGCGGAAGGGTCGGCCGCGGCGCCCGTCGCCGTCGTCATGGGCCCACGATGTCAGACCCCGGCCCCGCGGCACCGATCCCCGTCCGGTGCCGTCCGGCGGGCGCTGCGACCCCGCCTGGTCCGGGCGGGGTCGGGTCGGGGCCGATCCCGGCCGGGCTCAAGCGGGCTGGTCGGCCAGGGCCAGCCAGGTGTGGGCCGGGCCGGGCGGCGCGTGGCGCAGCCGGTCGCTGAGCCCGAGGGCGACGCGCTCGGCCAGCTCGTCGGCTGAGTACCCGGTGTCCGTACAGAGGGCGCCCCGCAGCTCGTCGGGGACGAGCCGGAGGACCGCGACCAGGTGGGCCAGCTCGGCGGCGTCGGCGGCAGGGGCGGGCTGGCCCGGCAGACCGGCCCCGAGCCGGCGCCCCAGTCCGATCACCGCGGCCTGCAGGTCGGCCGGTCGGGCCGGACCGAGCCGCAGGGTCGCGAGCCGGAGCTCGGTGGTCGCGACCTCGAGCCCACCGGCGGTCGGCAGACCCGGGTGGGCGGCCGGGGACACCGTCCCCGCGGCCGCCTCGCCGGCCAGGGCGATGACTGGCCGGAGCGCGTCGCCGAGCGCCCGGCCCGCGAGGAGCAGCGCCACCGAGACCCGGACAGCGGCGATCCCCAGACCGGGCCGCAGCCCGGTGGCGTCCAGCAGGGCGACCGCCCGGTCCAGCAGCTCCGGCTCGCCGAGCCGGTCGTGCTCGCCGGCCAGGTAGACCGCCAGCAGCGGCTCGGTCGCCCCCGAGGTCCGCGGTGCTCCGGCCGGGTCGGCGCGAGCCGTGAACCGGTCGAGCGCCTCGGCCGCGGCGGCTGCGGCCGCGAAGCCGGGACCGGCCAGCGCGTGCTGGACGAGCACCGCGGCCCCGACGTCGTCGATGCGGACCACGCCCGCGCGGGTCCGGGGTCCGGCCAGCACCGCCTCGGCCGCGGCCCGGAGCAGGTCGGCGGGCGGTGGGGCCCACCGGACGTCGAGGTCCGCGCTGCCCCGGGACGAGCGCAGGCCGACCCGGTAGCGGCCCACGCCGCGGACCACCACCTCCCGCTGGCCGGGTGCCTCGGTCAGCTCGGCCGGTGCGGCGTCGTCGCTGACCGCCTCGACCAGCACCGCGGTGTCCGGGTCGTCGGGCAGGGCGAGCGCCTCCCCGGGCCGGAACACGGTGCGACGCGGGTTGGCCCCCACCCACCGCTCGGTGAAGACGCGGGGATTCCGCGCCCAGTGCCACTGCAGCTGGGTGGCGAAGCGGTCTCCCGGTCCGAGGTCGATCGGGCCGAGCAGGAGCCCGTCGGCGTCGGCGCCGGTGACCGCGCCCGCGGTGACGCGGGCCCCGAGGACGGGAGCCCGGCCGTCGGTCGCGACCAGCGCCAGCAGTGCCGCCGATCCGGTGGCCAGGGCCCAGACCCGACAGCCGTCGGCGGTGGTCACCCGCAACCGGAGCCGGACCGCCCGCCACGGCCGGTCGCTGTCGTTGGCCAGCACCAGGCGGGTCGTCCACCCGACCGCGAAGCTGTGCCGCAGCACGGCGTGACCGAAACCGGGCGCCTCCCGGCAGACCTCGACCTCGTCGGTGTCGACAGTGACCCGCGGCGCTCCCCAGTCGAGTCTCCGGCCGGACACCACCAGATCCCCGAGGCCCAGCTCCAGCAGCCACCGGGCCTGCGGTGCCGCCGGGTGCCGGATCCCGCTGATCCGGCCGTCCTCGGTGCAGGAGACGACCGCCGGGTCGGCGACGAAGGTCAGCCCCGCCGTTGGCAACGCCCGCACCAGAACAGGTTGCGTCCGGCCAGCACCTCGGTCCGGACGGTGGATCCGCAGACCAGGCACGGCTGGCCGGTGCGCCGGTACACGTAGACCTCGCCGCCGTGGCTGTCCGACCGCGCCGGCCGGCCCATCGCCTCCGGCGTGTGCTCGGGACGGACCGTGTCGATCCGGTTGTCCAGGACGCCCTGCGGCATCAGCAGCCGCAGGTCGGCCCAGATCGCCGTCCAGCTCCGGCGGCTCAGCTGGCGTCCGGCCCGGTGCGGGTCGACCCGGTTCCGGAACAGCACCTCCGCCCGGTAGACGTTCCCGACCCCGGACAGGATGCTCTGGTCCATCAGCAGGGCGCCGATGGGGCGGCCGGAACGGCCGATCCGCCGCCAGGCCCGCTCGGGGTCGGCGTCGGCGCGGAGCGGGTCGGGTCCGAGCTCGGCGATCACCGCGCCCACCTCGTCCGGGGTTCTCAGCACGCACAGCTGCGGACCGCGGAGGTCCGCGACCACCTCCGGTGTCGCGATCCGGACGCGGACCTCCCCCCACGGTGGCGCGGGCGGGCCGAGCAGGAACTTGCCGATCAGCCCCAGGTGGACGTGCAGCACGTGGCGGCCGGCGAAGTCGCAGAACAGGTGCTTGCCGTGCGCCCCGGCCCCGGTCAGCACCGATTCGTGGACCAGCGCCGCCGACTCCGCGAAGCGTCCCTGCGGGCTGGTGACCGCGACCGGGCGGCCGGCGAAGGCGGCCGACAGGTCGAGCGCGAGCCGGTGCAGCGTGTGCCCCTCCGGCATCGACACCCCTCGGCTGCTGCGGACGACGTGCGACCGAGGTCTCAACTCGGTCTCGATTCCCAGGCCGCGCGCGCCCGCGGCCCTAGGCTTACCACTATGACAGGCGCGACCACCCCGGGGGGGCGGTCCCCGGGGGCGCACGGCGGAGCCGGTCGCGGGCGCGGCCAACCGCACCCGCAGGAGCCCGCCCAGGACCGTGGCCACCCGCCGGGCTCGGACCACCGCGAGCTGTGGCCCCGTGACCTGGGGCGGGACGGGGTGTCGGGGCTGCTGACCCTCGACCGGGCGATGCGGGCCCGGGACGTCTCGCGGCCCGACCCCGACGCCGACGCGGTCGCCCAGGAGGTGCTGGGCAGCCTGCTGGCCCGGGTCGACGGCCGGCGCGGCTGATCCCGCCGCGCGCCGCTCAGCTGTCCAGGCCGGCCGGCCTGCCGCTAGCGGGACGCCTCGTACTCGGCGAGCAGCCGGATCCGGCGGGCGTGCCGTTCCTCGCCGCTGAACGGGGTGGCCAGGAAGAGCCGGACCATCTCCAGCGCCTCCTCCTGGGTGTGCATCCGGGCGCCGATCGAGATCACGTTGGCGTCGTTGTGCTGGCGGGCCAAGGTGGCGGTGTCGCGGTCGTAGGCGAGCGCGGCCCGGGTGCCGGTGACCTTGTTCGCGGCGATCTGCTCGCCGTTGCCGGAGCCGCCGATGACGATGCACAACGACCCTGGCTCCGCGACGGCCGCCTCGGCGGCCGGGATGCAGTAGGTCGGGTAGTCGTCCTCGGCCTCATAGGTCTCCGGACCGTGGTCGACCACCTCGTGTCCCTCGGCCCCCAGCTCGGCCACCAGGTAGCTCTTCAGGTCGAAGCCGGCGTGGTCGCTGCCGATGTGTACGCGCATGCGCAGAACTATCCCAGAAAGCTCGCCCGGCGGCCTGCCGGGTGAGCGCATACCCTGGCCGGGTGCCCGAGCGAGCCCAGCCGCTGAGCCGTCGCGGCCTGTTGGCCCTCGGGGCGGGCGGCGTCGCCGCCCTCGCCGTCGGGTGCGGGTCGGGCGGGCTGCCGGTGCCGGTCGGGCCGTCGACGCGCGAGCGCCCGGCCTGTGTCCGCCCCACGGAGCTGGACCGCCGCCGGGAGCTGGCTGGCCTCGACCTGGTGTACGAGGTGTCGCGCCGGCCGGCCCGGTTCTGGATCGAGCCCGCCTTCGCCGGCCGGCTGGAGACCTGGCTGACCGGCGCCGCCGAGCGCGGGGTCCGCGGTGACGCCCTGTGGACGTACGGCACATGGACGGACGGCACCGGGACGGAGGGCGGCCGCAGCTGCTCGTCCTGGCACGACGCCGGCCGGGCTTTCGACCTGGCCCGGATCCGCCGGGGGGGCACCGACCTCCTCTCCTGCCGCTACGACCAGTGGCGGTCCGAGCGGGGCGCCACCCTGCGCCGGGAGCTGCGCCGGTACTGGACGGTCGCCGCCAGCCTGCACCGCGACTTCGCGTACGTGCTGACCTACCTCTACGACGCCGCACACCGCAACCACATCCACGTCGACAACGGCCGTTCCGGCGCCGGGCCGTCGGTCTTCGAACCCCGCTCCCCCAGCCAGGTGCAGGCGGTCCAGACGATCTGCACGCAGCTGTGGTCGCGCCCCGTGGAGGTCACCGGGCGCTGGGACCCGGCCACCCGCTGGGCCACCGGTGCGATCCTGGACGGCCTGAACGCCCCCGACGACCTCACCGACCCGGCCGGGTGGCGGGCCTTCCTGGACGCCTCGGCCGGGTTGTCGCGCGACTGAGCCCGGCCCGATCGGGGCCGGGGCGGGCGGGGCGAGGCGGTCAGTCGAAGACCGGCCCCCGGGTCCGGGTCCGCTTCAGCTCGTAGAAGCCCTCGTACCCGGCCAACGCGACGACCCCGTCGAACATCCGCCCCGCGTCCTCGCCGCGGGGGGCCGGCGTCACGACCGGGCCGAAGAAGGCGGACTCGCCGACCTTGATCACCGGGGTGCCGACGTCCATCCCGACCAGCTCCATCCCCGCCTGGTGAGAGGCGCGGAGGGCGTCGTCGTTGGCGTCGGTGTCACCGAGCTCGACCAGGTCCGGCGGCAGCCCGGCATCGACCAGCGCCTTCTCCGTCGTCTCCCGGGAGACCCCTTCGCCGCCGGGGTGGATCCGGGTCCCGATCGCGGTGTAGAACGCGGCCAGCTGCTCCCGGCCGTACCGCTCCTCCACGCCGAGGGCCACCCGCACCGGACCCCAGCCGTGGTCCATCGCCTTCTGGTAGGCCGCCGACAGGTTCCGGCCCTCGTTCAGCACCGACAGGCTCATCACGTGGAAGACCGTCCGCACCGGCCGTACCGTCTCGACCTCCAGCATCCAGCGCGACGCCAGCCAGGCCCAGGGGCATCTCGGGTCGAACCAGAAGTCGACCGTCGTCACCTCCCCTGAGGCCTGGCTGGCCCGGGTGCCGGCGGCCAACACCGAGTACGCCGACTTCGAGCTGGACGCCTGCTCCACGTTCTTGGCCATGACCCAACCCTACGAGCGTGGCTCACCCCCGGGTCGGGGGCGGGACCCGGCCCGGGACCGCGTGGACCCGGTCGGGCCGCATGACAAGATCGGGCGGCAAGGAGGTCCCCCATGGCCTATCCGGACAACCTGACGCGCGCGGAGACCCGCGCTCGCGCCGAGCTGATCCATACCCACGCCTACCGGCTGGAGATCGACCTCACCGGGCGGCACGTCGCCGACCCCGACACCCAGTTCAGCTCCACGGCCACCATCACCTTCACCGCCCGGCGGGACGGCGCGCTGCACGTCGACCTGGTCGGGGAGGCGGTCACCTCGGCCAGCCTGGACTCCCGGCCGCTCGATCCGGCCGGCTTCGCGAGCTCCCGGCTACCGCTGGAGGTGACGGCCGGCGACCACGAGCTGACGGTGAGCGCCGTGTTCCGCTACAGCCGGACCGGCGAGGGGCTGCACCGGTTCATGGACCCGGCCGACGGCCGCAGCTACCTGTACACCCAGTTCGAGCCGGCGAACGCCCGTCGGGTCTACCCCTGCTTCGAGCAGCCCGACCTGAAGGCCACCTTCAGCACCACGGTGCACGCCCCGGAGACCTGGACGGTCATCTCCAACGGGGCCGAGCGGGCGCGGACCGCGACCGGCGACGGCAACGCCACCTGGGAGTTCGCCGAGACCGCGCGCGTGTCGACCTACCTGACCGCGCTGGTCGCCGGCGACTACCACCGGGTCGAGACCAGCTACGCCGGGGCGGGCGGGGAGGTGCCGATGGCCCTGGTCTGCCGCCGCTCCCTGGCCGAGCACCTGGACGCCGAGCGGCTGTTCGCCATCACCCAGCAGGGCTTTGGGGTGTTCGAGGAGCACTTCGGCGTCCCGTACCCGTTCGGCAAGTACGACCAGGTGTTCGTGCCCGAGTACAACGGCGGTGCGATGGAGAACATCGGCTGTGTGACGATCCGCGACGACTACGTGTTCCGCAGCCGCGTCACCCCCGCCTCCTACCAGGTCCGCGACGACACCCTGCTGCACGAGCTGTCCCACATGTGGTTCGGGGACCTGGTCACCATGGCCTGGTGGGACGACCTGTGGCTCAAGGAGTCCTTCGCGACCTGGGCGGCGAACTACGCCCTGGCCGAGCTGGCCGACGACCCGGACGAGGCGTGGGCCGGGTTCACCAACGGGTTCAAGACCTGGGCCTTCCGGCAGGACCAGCTGCCGAGCACCCACCCGATCGCCGCCGACATCGTCGACCTGGAGGCGGTGGAGGAGAACTTCGACGGGATCACCTACGCCAAGGGCGCGTCCGTGCTGCAGCAGCTGGTGGCGTTCGTCGGGCGGCCCGGCTTCCTGGCCGGCGCACGGGCCTACTTCGCCCAGCACGCGTACCGCAACACGACCCTGGCGGACCTGCTGGCCGCTCTGGAGCAGACCTCCGACCGGGACCTGAGCCACTGGTCGGCGGAGTGGCTGGAGACCACCGGAGTCAACACCCTGCGGCCCGTCGTCGAGACGGCGGCCGACGGCACCATCACCGCGTTCGCCGTGCAGCAGACGGCCACGGCCAGCGCCCCCACCCTGCGCAGCCACCGGATCGCCATCGGGCTGTACGACCGGGGCGGGGACGGGCTGCTGCGGCGGACGGAGCGCACCGAGACCGACGTGACCGGAGCGTCCACCCCGGTGCCGCAGCTGGTGGGGCGGACCCGACCCGCGCTGATCCTGGTCAACGACGACGACCTGACCTACGCCAAGCTGCGGCTCGACCCGTACTCCCTGGCCACGGTGCGGTCGGGACTGGCCGAGATCAGCAGCCCGCTGGCCCGCGCGGTGTGCTGGGCCGCGGCCTGGGACATGTGCCGCGACGCCGAGCTGGCCGCCGCGGACTACGTCGAGCTGGTGCTCAGTGCGGTCGCGACGGAGTCCGACCACACCGCCGTCCGCTCCACGCTGCAGCAGGGCCTGCAGGCGGCGCGGCACTATACGCCGCGAGCCCGGCGGCCGGCGGTGCTGCTCCGCTGGCAGCAGGGGGTCGGTGACCTGCTGGCGGCGGCGGCGGCGGGGTCGGACCACCAGCTGGCGCTGGCCAAGGCCTTCCCGATGGCCGCCGAGGATGAGGCGGCCGCCGACCGGCTGCAGGGCTGGCTGGAGGACCGGGACGTGCCGGAGGGGCTGGCGATCGACCCCGAGCTGCGCTGGTCGGTGGTGGTGGCGCTGGCCCGGCTGGGCCGCCTCGACGCCAACGCCATCGCCGCCGAGGAGGAGCGCGACAAGACCATCACCGGCGCCCAGCAGGCTGTCGCCGCGCGCGCCGCCCGGCCCACGGCCCCGGCGAAGGCCGAGGCCTGGGACCTGGCCGTGCACTCCGACAGCGTGCCGAACGGGAAGCACCAGGCCGCCTGCCTGGCGTTCTGGCAGCGGGGTCAGGCCGACGTGCTGGAGCCATACGCGGAGGCGTACCTGACCGCGGCGGCGGACATCTCCGCCAACCGGGGCGGGTGGCAGGGCCGGGGCCACGCCCTGCGCAGCAACGTGCTCCGGTACCTGTTCCCGGTGCCGGAGGACCTGCAGCCGTTCCTGGTCCGGCTGGACGCGTGGCTGGCCGAGCAGGACCTGTCGGAGTCGGTGCACCGCACCATCACCGAGTGCCGCGACAACGCGCTCCGCGCCCTGCGCTGCCAGACCGCGGGCGGCTGAGGATGACCGGCGCCCTGGTCCGGGATGTGATGGCGGCGCTCGAGCAGCGCTACCCGCCGCGGCTGGCCGAGGACTGGGACAGTGTCGGCCTGGCCGTGGGCTCGCGGGCGGCACCGGTCGAGCGGGTGGGCTTCACGGTGGACGTGACCCGCGCCGTCGTCGCCGAGGCCGCCGCGGCCGGCGCGCAGCTGCTGGTCGCCCACCACCCACCGTTCCTGCGGGGGCTGCCCGGCGTGGACCTGGAGACGCCGAAGGGTGCGCTGGTGGCTGACCTGCTGCAGGCCGGCCTGGCCGTGTACGTGGCGCACACCAACGCCGACCTGCCGCCCGACGGCACCGCGGACGTGCTGGCGCAGCGGCTGGGGTTGACCGGGACGCGACCGCTGCAGGCCCAGCCGGCGCCCGCCGCCGCACCGGCTCTGCACACGCCGCTGGACACGCCGCTGGACAAGCTCGTCACGTTCGTCCCGCACGCCGACGCCGAAGCGGTCATCGACGCCCTCGCCGCCGCCGGTGCCGGGCAGGTCGGGGCGTACCGTCGGTGCGCGTTCAGCTCGGTTGGCCAGGGCACCTTCACCCCGCAGGACGGCGCGCAGCCGTACCTGGGCACGGTCGGTGCGGTCGAGCGGGTGCCCGAGACCCGGGTCGAGATGGTGCTCCCCCGGGGCCTCCGGGCCGAGGTGGTGGCGGCCCTGCTGGCCGCCCACCCGTACGAGGTTCCGGCCTACGACGTGCTGGAGCTGGCCGAGGTGCCGGGACCGGAGGTCGGGCCGGGCCGGGTCGGGACACTGGCCGAGCCGGTGCCGCTCGGCGCCTTCGCCGGTCGCGTGGTCGACGCGGTCCCGCGCACACCGCGCGGAGTCCTGGTCGCGGGTGATCCCGGGCGCTCGGTACGGACGGTCGCGGTGCAGGCCGGGGCCGGCGACGATCTGCTCGACCTCGCCCGGGCCGCGGGGGCGGACGTGTACGTCACCTCCGACCTGCGGCACCACCCGGCGCAGGACGCCCGCGCGTGGGCCGATGCGCCGGCGCTGATCGACCTCCCGCACTGGGCGGCGGAGTGGCTGTGGCTGCCGGTGGCCGCGGGGGTGGTCCGGACCGCGACCGCACTCGACACGTACGTGTCGAAGATCTGCACCGACCCCTGGACCCGGCACCTTCCCTGATCCGGCCGGGGCGGGACGTATCCGGCGCGGGCTCGGTGGATCCGACCCATCAACAGCAGCGTCCGACAGCTGCGCCCGACAGCTGCGTCCGACACCTGCGTCGGACAGCTCGAGTCTGGGAGGGTGCCGTGCCCGTCGACTACTACGTGGCCTGGTGGAACCTGGAGAACCTGTTCGACGAGGAGCATGCGCCGCCGGAGCGCCGCAGCGACAAGGTGCGGCGGGCGATCAAGGACGACATCGCCGGCTGGACGCCCCAGCTGCGAGACCAGAAGGTGGCCCAGCTCGCGTCGGTGATCGCCCAGATGAACCACGGCGCCGGCCCGGACCTGCTCGGCGTCTGCGAGGTGGAGAACCGGTTCGTGGTCGACTTGCTGGTCGCCGCCGTCCGGACCCGCCTGCCGGGGCGCTCCTACGGCGTCGCGCACGCCGACACCGACGACGCCCGCGGGATCGACGTGGCGTTCGTCTACGACACCGCAAAGCTGCAGGTGCCGCCGGAGGAGACGTTCTTCCACGTGGTGATGCGCCGCAACGCCACCCGGGAGATCGTCCAGGTCAACTTCCGCACCGTGCCGGGGGGCCGGATCTGGGCGGTGTTCGGCAACCACTGGCCGTCCCGCAGCGGCGGGCAGTTCGAGTCCTCCGGCTACCGGCAGATCGCCGGCGAGACCCTCGGCTACTTTCACCAGCGGGTGCTGGAGGTGCACGGCCCGGCCACCCCGGCGCTGGCCATGGGCGACTTCAACGATGAGCCGTTCGACCTCTCGCTGGTCACCCACGCGCTCAGCACCCGGCAGCAGCACCGGGTGCTGAACGCCGAGATCCCGCTGCTGTGGAACCTGATGTGGCCGCTGGTCGGCGGGCGGGCGGTGCAGCCGGACGGCACGTTCTACTTCAACAACCAGCCCAACCTGCTGGACCAGTTCCTGGTGAACAAGAAGATGGCCGAGGACGCCGCCGCCATCCGCGCGGCTGAGGAGACGGTGGAGATCATCCGGTTCGCCGGCATGACCGACGACGGCGACTACCCCAAGCCGGTCCCGTTCGGCGGGATGGGCGACCCGGTGAACCCGGCGGGGTTCTCCGACCATTTCCCGATCGGCATGCACGTGGTCGAGGCCGACTGAGCCGGCGATCCCGCGCCGGCAAGCCCCGGATCAGCGGCCGTGCAGGGTCTGGGGCTGCTGGGCGGCCTCGCCGAGCTGCTGCACGCCCCAGGCCAGCCCACCGATCAGGTCCCCGCCCAGGAAGAAGGACTTCATCGAGGCCACGGCCAGGCCACACGACACGTCGTCGAGCTGGCGGCGGGCCTGCTCGCCGGTGACCACCTCCAGCACCTTCGACGGCGGGTCGCACAGCACCAGGACGGAGCGGGCCGGGTCCTCCAGGGCCTGGTGCAGACGCCGTGCGTACGCCCGTCCGTCCGTACCGGCCGCCCCGACGTAGACCGAGAAGATCAGGCCGGACAGCCGCTCGGCGTTCCGGACGGCGCGGCTGATCTGCGCCTGTTCGGCGACGCTCAGTGCGTCACCAGCGGGCACCGGCACCGCCCGTACCATGCTCGCCGGAACCAGGCTGGGCGGTGCCGGAGCCCGACGTTCCCGGACCGGAGGCGTGGGAACCCGCCGAGCCGGAGCCGGGGGCGTCCAACGCCCGACGGGGGGCACCCTCGACCTGCCCCGGTTGCGCCCCGACCCAGGTCGAGGTGTTGCGCTCCGGCTCCTGGCCCCGGCCCGTCCGGGCCAGCGACCCCAGCTGGCCGATGCCGAAGATGATCAGGAACACCAGGGCCGGAAGCCCGACCAACAGCCCCAGCGAGGTCAGGATGGGCGGGTCGGCCACCGGCGGCCACGTTCCGCCCAGCGTCTCGAAGGGCACTAGCATGCTCACCAGTTCATCCACGGGGCCCACGGTAGCCGAGTCGACGATGCGGAGGTGGCATGACTGACCCCTCGGCCGAGGGTTCCCGCGTCGTCCTGGACGCCGACCAGATCTCGCGGGCCTGCGCCCGGATGGCCCACCAGGTGCTGGAGGCCAACCGGGGCGCCGAGGGACTGCTGCTGCTGGGCATTCCGACCCGCGGCGTGCCGCTGGCCCACCGGCTGGCGGCGGCGATGGCCGAGGTGGAGGGCCGACCCATCCCGACCGGGTCGCTGGACGTGACCATGTACCGCGACGACCTGCGCCGCCATCCCACCCGGGCCGTGGGTCGGACCCAGGTCCCCACCGGCATCGACGACGCTGTGGTGGTGCTGGTCGACGACGTGCTGTACTCCGGTCGGACCGTGCGGGCGGCACTGGACGCCCTCGGGGACATCGGACGGCCCCGCGCCGTGCGGCTGGCGGTGCTGATCGACCGGGGACACCGCGAGCTGCCGATCCGGGCCGACCACGTGGGCAAGAACCTGCCGACGGCCGACCACGAGCGGGTCCGGGTGCGGCTGGCGGAGGTGGACGGGGTGAGCGACGTGACGATCTCCCGGGTGCCGGATGCCCCGACCACCGACGCCGGGGCGGCCTGATGCGGCACCTGCTGTCCGCCGGTGACCTGAGTGCGGACGAGGTGACCCGCATCCTCGACCTGGCCGAGGAGATGTCCGCGGTCCAGGGCCGTCCGGTCAAGAAGCTGCCCGCCCTGCGGGGCCGCACCGTGGTCAACCTGTTCTTCGAGGACTCGACCCGAACCAGGTCCTCGTTCGAGATCGCCGGCAAGTGGCTATCCGCGGACGTGATCAACATCAGCGCCAAGGGGTCCTCGGTCTCCAAGGGCGAGTCTCTCCGCGACACCGTGCTCACCGTGGCGGCCATGGGCGTGGACGCGATGGTCATCCGGCACGGCGCTTCCGGCGCCCCGTGGCAGGCGGCCCAGTGGGTCGACGCGCACATCGTGAACGCCGGCGACGGCACCCACGAGCACCCCACCCAGGCGATGCTGGACGCGTTCACCCTGCGTCGGCACTTCCGCCGCAGCGCGGGCGCGTCGGCGGGGCTGAGCGGCCGTCGGATCGCGGTCGTCGGCGACATCACCCACTCGCGGGTCGCCCGCAGCAACGTGCTGCTGCTGAGCACCCTCGGGGCCGAGGTGGTCCTCGTCGCCCCGCCCACCCTGCTGCCGTCGGGAGTGGACAGCTGGCCGGTGACCGTCGGCACCGACCTCGACGCCGTGCTCGGCGAGGTGGACGCGGTGATGATGCTGCGGGTGCAGCGGGAGCGGATGTCCGGCGGCTACTTCCCGACCGCCCGGGAGTACACGATCGGCTACGGCCTCACCCGTCCCCGGCTGGACGGGCTCAGACCCGGAACGGCGATCTGCCATCCCGGTCCGATGAACCGGGGTCTCGAGATCTCCGCCGACGCGGCCGACGCCGCGGACTCGCTCATCCTGGACCAGGTCGCGGCCGGCGTGGCGGTACGGATGAGCGTCCTGTACGAGCTGCTGGGTGGCGCGGACGAGATGCCGTTGCATGCGGTCCGGGAGGCGGTGGCGTGATGAACGAGCTGCTGGTGGTGGGGGCCGACCTCGCGGGTGCGGGTCGGGCCGACCTGCTCGTCCGCGACGGCCGGCTGCACGACCCGTCCCAGGCCGGGGGCGACGTGCAACGGCTGGACGCCGACGGTCTGGTGGCGCTGCCCGGCCTGGTGGACCTGCACACCCACCTGCGCGAGCCCGGCCGGGAGGACGCCGAGACAGTGGCCTCCGGCACCCGGGCGGCGGCGCGCGGCGGGTTCACCGCGGTGTTGGCGATGGCCAACACCAACCCGGTGACCGACACCGGCGAGGCCGCCGCCCACCTCGCTGAGCTGGGCCGGAACGCATCGGCTCAGGTCGTCCCGGTCGGTGCGGTGAGCAAGGGCCTGGCCGGGGTGGAGCTGGCCGAGCTGGGGCTGATGGCCCGCTCCACGGCCCGGGTGCGGGTGTACTCCGACGACGGGCACTGCGTGGCCGACGGGCGGCTGATGCGCCGGGCGCTGGAGTACGTCCGGGCCTTCGACGGGGTGATCGCCCAGCACGCCCAGGACCCCCGGCTCGCGGGCCCGGACGCCTGCTGCCACGAGGGCGAGGTGTCCGGACGGCTCGGGCTGCCGGGCTGGCCGGCGGTCGCGGAGTCCGCCGTCGTCGCTCGGGACGTCCAGCTGGCCGAGCTGACCCGCTCCCGCGTGCACATCTGCCACGTGTCGACGGCGGAGACCGTCGCGGTGCTGCGCTGGGCCCGCGGTCGCGGGATCGACGTCACCGCCGAGGTCGCCCCCCACCACCTGCTGCTCACCACCGACGCCGTACGGGGCTACGACCCCACGTACAAGGTGAACCCGCCGTTGCGTCCCGACGCCGACGTCGAGGCGCTGCGCGCCGCACTGGCCGACGGCACCATCGACGCGGTGGCCACCGACCACGCCCCGCACGCGCGGCACGACAAGGAGCACGCCTTCGCAGACGCCGCGTTCGGGATGGTCGGTCTGGAGACCGCGCTCGCCGTGGTGCTGGAGACGATGGTCCTGCCGGGCCGCCTCGACTGGGCCGGTGTGGCCCGGGTGCTGTCGCAGACTCCGGCCCGGATCGCCCGGCTGGCCGAGCAGGGCAGACCGCTGCAGCCTGGTGAGCCGGCCACCTTCACCCTGGTCGACCCGACCGCCCGCGCCGTGGTCGACCGCAACGCCTCCGCCTCGCTGTCCCGCAACAACCCGTGGCACGGCCGGGACCTGCCCGACCCGGTGGTGGCCACCTTCTGGGCCGGCCGCCAGACCTACCGCCGCTGATCCCCGGGCGTGGGCGAGATCACACCCTTCCGAGCGAGATCACACCCGCCGCAGGGGGTGTGAAGTCGACCCGACGGGTGTGAGGTGCGGCGCGCACCTACTCGAGATGGACGACGCGGCCGGGGCCGGGGCGGCCGGGCACCTCGGACCCAGGCTGGTCACTCCACCAGCGTGGCGTCCAGGGTGATGGTGGTACCGCTCAGGGCTTGCGAGACCGGGCAGTTGGCCTTGGCGTCCTGGGCCGCCGCCTCGAACTGCTCGGCAGTCAGGCCCGGCACGGCGGCCTTGACGGTCAGCTTGATACCGGTGATGCCCTCCCCCGGCTGGAACGTGACGTCGGCGGTGGTGTCGACCGTGGTGGGCGGGGTCCCGGCGCCGGCCAGGCCGTGCGACAGGGCCATCGAGAAGCAGGTCGAGTGCGCCGCGGCGATCAGCTCCTCGGGGCTGGTCCTGCCGTTCGCCTCCTGAGCGCGTGACGCCCAGGTGACCTCGAAGCTGCCCACCTCGGACGAGACGAGCTCGACCTCACCCTGTCCCTCCATCAGGGACCCTTCCCAGTGGGCGGCGGCGGTGCGGACGGTGGCCATGGATGACTCCTCCTGATCGGTGCCTGGATGGACCTGCCCGCCCATCCTGCCAGGGCGGGTCACCGGCCCCACGGGCACGGGGCTGCCGGGCCCTCAGACCCGCACCCATCCCAGGACGTCGAGCAGAGCCGAACGGGATTGCCCGGTGCGGGAGAATGGGCGGCGATGTCCGATCCCGCAGCCGCCACCAGCTTCTACGACGCCGTCGGGGGCCACCCGTTCTTCGCCCGGCTGGTCCACCGGTTCTACCAGGGGGTGGCCGGCGACCCGCCGCTGCGGGCGCTCTACCCCGAGGAGGACCTCGGACCGGCGGAGCAGCGGTTCCGGATGTTCCTGGAGCAGTACTGGGGCGGTCCGACCACCTACGGGGACCAGCGGGGCCATCCACGACTGCGGATGCGGCACGCCCCCTTCGAGGTGTCGCCGGAGCAGCGCGACCGCTGGCTGAGTCACATGCGCGCCGCGGTGGTGGAGGCCGGGCTGCCGTCCGACCTGGAGCAGGAGCTCTGGACCTACCTGGAGCGCGCCGCCCACTTCATGGTCAACACGCTGCCGGACCAGCCCTCGACGCAGGTATCGCCGCTGCCCGGGCTGCCGTTGCAGGCTCCGGGTCAGCGCCCCGGGTAGACGATCGGCTTCAGGGTGTCGGGGTCCCGCCGCGAGGCCTGCAGCGCATCCGCCACCTCGTCCAGCCCGAAGCGGCCCGTCACCAGGCTGTCGAGGTCCACCGTCCCCGAGGCGGCCAGGGCGATCGCCGCCGGGTAGCAGCTGGCGTACCGGAACGTCCCGGTGACGACCAGCTCCTTGACCTGGATGGTGGCCACCGGCAGCTCCATGTCCGCCGGTCCCAGCCCGACGAGGACGATCCGGGCGGCCGGGGCGCAGGCGGCGAACGCCCCCTGTACCGCCGGGGCGGCGCCGCTGCACTCCAGCACCACGTCCACCGGAGCCAGCTGCTCGCTCAGCGGCCCGGCCATGGCGTTGACGGTCTCGTCGGCGCCGCGCCGCTTCGCCACCTCGAGCCGCTTGTCGTTGGTGTCGCTGACCCCCACCCAGGACGCGCCCCGGGCCCGGGCCACGTCGGCGCAGAGCAGCCCCACGGGTCCGGCACCAGTGACCAGCACGCGGTCCCCCGGCTCCACGGACGCCTTCCGGTTGGCCCACACGGCCACCGAGAGCGGCTCGATCAACGCCGCGGCCTCGTCGGACAGGCTGTCGGGTACCGGATGGGCCCGGTGCGCGGACAGCACCACGTACTGGGCGAACGCGCCGTCGATCGGTGGTGTGGCGAAGAACTCGACGTCCGGGCAGAGGTTGTACCGGCCGCTCTGGCACTGCACGCAACGTCCGCACGTCTCCTGCGGCTCGAGTGCGACCCGCTGCCCGGGATGCCGCTCGGTCACCTCGGGCCCGACCGCACGGACGGTGCCGGACGCCTCGTGACCCAGCACCAGCGGCTCCCGGACCACGAAGTCGGCGATCCGGCCGTGGTCGAAGTAGTGCACGTCCGAACCACAGATCCCCACGGCGGCGACCTCGATCAGCACCTGGCCGGGACCGGGCTCGGGGACGCCGGCCTGGCGGATCTCGATCGCGTGCGGCTCGGTCAGGACCGACTGGCGCTGGGACGTCGGGGCAGCTGCTGCGGCGGTGGTCGTCACGCCGCTCACCCTAGACCCGGCGCCCCGAGCGCGGAACGCCCTGCACGTCGGCAACCGAGGTCCGCGGGGGCCACAGACCCTCATCCAGACAGTGGTACGGGGTCAGTCCGCCCGGCGCCGGTTCCCCGCCAGATCGGCCGGCCCCCGCCACGGTGGCGGCACCGGCTACCCGGGCCGGTGCACGCCGAGCGCGAAGCGCTGCGGCTCGGTGAGCGGCCGGGGCCCCACCAGCACGGTCCGGGCCGCCGCGAACACGGCGGCGGTGTCCGGGTCACGGATCTCCGCCGCCAGCGTGACGGAGCGGTTCCCGATGGCGGTCACCACGGTGACCACCTGGTACGGCGCGACCCGGAAGTCCAGGGGTCGCAGGTAGTCCATGTCCTGCCGGACCACCACCCAGACGTCGGCGTCGGGATCGGCCGCAGCCTCCTCGGCCGCCGACCAGCCCAGGGTGTCGGCCATCAGCGCGATCCGCGCCTCCTGCACGTAGTCGTAGTACTTCACGTTGTTGGCGTGCCCGTAGGAGTCCAGGTCCGACCACCGGACGGTGAAACCGAACCGGTGGCCACCCTCGGTCCAGCGGATCCGCGGATAGGACGGCAGCGGCTCCGCCGGCTCCAGACCCTGGGCGAGGACGCTGCGCTCTTCGGCCTGCAGGCGGCGCAGCCGGTTGTCAGCGAGGTCGTACGGGGCGGCGCTGGTCCGGGCCCGCACGGCGACCTCGGATCCGTCCCCGACCTCGTAGCCGATCCGGAAGCGGCTGCCGCCCACCGCGTCCACCCAGAGTCGGATGGGCAGTCCGTCGGGCCCGAAGACCACCGGGCGGCGGTACTCGACCTGGTGCTGCACCACGAGGACCCCGGTGGCCAGCAGGTCGTGCATCACCGGTGGACCGCTGAGCAGGTAGTCCACCCGGGCCTCTTGCAGGTAGTCCACGAAGGCGGCGTTGTTGAGGTGGCCCTGGGCGTCCATGTCGCCCCAACGCAGCGGGCAGACGTACCGGTGCGTCACCCGCCGCATCCTGCCAGACCGGGCCGCAGTCCCGGCACCGCCGACGACCCCGGATCCCCTAGGGTCCAGACATGAGCTCACCGCGGACCTCAGACCTCGACCAGCCGTCGCCGCCGAGGCGGGTCGCGGTGGTCACCGGCGCCGCCCGGGGCATCGGCTCGGCCATCGCCCGCCGTCTGGCCCGCGACGGGATGGCCGTGGCCGTGGTCGACCTGGACGAGGGCGGCAGCGCCCGGACCGCGAACGCCATCGTCGAGGCCGGCGGCCTGGCTATCGCCGTGGGCGCCGACGTGGCCGACGAGGGCGCGGCCGCCGCTGCGGTGGACCGGGCCTGCGCCGAGCTCGGCCCGGTCACGGTGCTGGTCAACAACGCCGGCATCATCCGCGACAACCTGATCTTCAAGATGTCGCTCGACGACTGGAGCGCGGTGATGGACGTGCACCTGCGGGGCGCGTTCCTGATGACCCGCGCCGCCCAGGCCATGATGACCCAGGAGAAATGGGGGCGGATCGTCAACCTGTCCTCCACCTCGGCGCTCGGCAACCGGGGCCAGGTGAACTACGCGGCCGCCAAGGCCGGGCTGCAGGGCTTCACCAAGACCCTCGCGTTGGAGCTCGGCAAGTTCGGGGTCACCGCCAACGCCATCGCCCCCGGCTTCATCGACACCGAGATGACCCAGGCCACCGCGGAGCGGCTCGGGGTCGACTTCGAGGACTGGAAGGCGGCCATGAGCCGGGAGATCCCGGTCGGCCGGGTCGGGCAGCCCGCCGACATCGCGGCCGTGGCCAGCTTCCTCTGCGGCGAGGAGGCCGGGTACGTCTCGGGGCAGGTCATCTACGTGGCCGGCGGCCCCAAGGCCTGACCGCCGGCGCCGGGCGGGCCGCCGAGCCGGCGACGACGGGTAGCGCCGCCCAGCCGGTCTCAGCGGGCAGCGAGCAGCGGCGCGAGGGTCTCCCCCAGCAGGGCCACCCGGCCCTCCAGGTGTCCGTTGGCGGGCGCGTTGACGGTGAACCCGTCGATGCCGGTCTCCAGCAGGGCGGCGATCCGCTCCCCGACGTCGTCCGGCGTTCCGACGAAGGCGGCGGCGCGGATCCGGTCCGCGCCGGGGCGCCCCACGAGGAAGGCGTCGGCCTCGGCCACCGCCGCCTCGTGGGTCGGGGCCACGCACGCGGTCACCTGGTAGGACACGGTGATCTCGGACCGGTCGCGGCCGAGGTCCACGCAGTGGCCGGCCAGCGCCTCGAGCTTGCGCGGGATGTCGCTGGGCGCACAGATCAGGTTGGACTCGTCGGCGTACTGGGCCACCATCCGCAGCGTCTTGCGCTCACCGGACCCGCCAATCATGATCGGGATCCGGCTCACCGGCGGCGGCACGTTGAGCGCGTCCTGGACGTGGTACCAGCGTCCGTGCCGGGTCGGCCGTTCGCCGGCGAGCATCCCGAGGATGATCTGCAGCGACTCCTCCAGCCGCTGAAAGCGCTCGGTGAACGTGCCGAACTCGTACCCCAGCGCATCGTGCTCCAGCTCGTACCAGCCGGCGCCGATCCCCAGCTGGGCGCGGCCGTGCGACACCACATCCAGCGCCGTCACCGTCTTGGCCAGCAGGGTGGGGTTGCGGTAGGTGTTGCCGGTCACCAGCGCCGACAGCCGCACCGTGGTGGTGTGCTGAGCCAGCGCCGACAGCAACGTGTAGCACTCGATCATGGCGTCGCCCGGCTGACCCAGCCCGGGCAGCTGGTAGAAGTGGTCCATCACCATCACGGTGTCGAAGCCGCTGCGGTCGGCCTCGGCCGCCTGCCGCGCCACCACGTCGAACAGCCCTGCGGAGTCGACACCGGGGTAGCTGAAGTTGGGGATCTGATAGCCGAGTCGGGTCACCGTTCGGACCTTACGCTCCGGCCGCCCCGGCCGCTGCGGTGGTGCCGGGATGGTCTGCTGGACTCCCGCGAGCGGCGCGCGGGCGGCTCACGGGGTGGTCGGCGGGGCCGGGGGCGGTGGCCCGGGGTGTTCGGCCGACCACCGGGTGAAGGCGTCGACGGCCGTGGGGAGGGTGGCGAAGACCCGGTCCTCGCCCACCTCGGCCAGGAAGCCGGCGTCGGCCAGCAGCTGCCGGACCTCGTACTTGACCCGTGCCAGGGCGAAGACGACGCCCCGCTCCGCCAGGGTCTGGCGCAGCTCCTCCAGGGCGTCGGCCGCCGTCAGGTCGAGTTCGACGATGGCCTCGGCGTTGAGCACGAACCAGACCACCGGCGGGTCGGCCGAGTCCACCGCGGCCAGCGCCCGGCGCCGGAAGTCCTCGGCGTTGGCGAAGAACAGCGGCGAGTCGTACCGGTAGACGAGCAGACCGGGCACCTGGCGGCTGACGGGATAGTCGTCGACGTCGTGCATGCCCGCCAGACCGGGGACGAAGCCCAGCACCCCGTCGTGGGGCTTGGAGATCCGTCGCAGCAGGTCCAGGATCGACAGGGCGATGGCCACCCCGACGCCGTAGAGGACGTCGAGGGCCAACACAGCCGCGGTGGTGGAGAGCGCGAGCAGCAGCTCGCTGCGGCGGAAGTGCGCGAGCCGGCGCAGCCCGGCCACGTCGATCAACCGGGTTGCCGCGTAGACCACGACCGCGCCCAGGGCCGCCACCGGAAAGGTGGCGATCACCGGTCCGAGGAACACGGTGCTGAGCAGCACCGCCACCACCGCCACCAGGGAGTACAGCTGGGTCCGGCCCCCCACGGCCTCCGCGATGGCCGTCCGGCTCCCGCTGCTGCTGACCGGGAAGCCGTGCGACAGCCCGGCCAGCACGTTGGCGGCCCCCAGCGCGAGGAACTCCTGGTCGCTGTCGATGCTCTGCCGCCGCCGGGCCGCGAACGCCCGGGCGGTCACCACATTGTCGGAGTAGCCCACCACCGTGACGCCCAGCGCGGCGAGCAGCAGGCCGCCGACGTCGAGCCCGCTGAAGTCCGGGACCTCGGGGACCGGGAGGCCGCGGGGGATGCTGCCGATCACCGCGACCCCACGCGAACCGAGACCCAGCACGGCCACCACCAGCGCCGCGAGCAGCATCGCGATCAGCGGACCGGGGGCTCGCGGGAAGCGGCGTTGGCCGACCAGCAGCAGTACCAGCACCGACCCCGCCAGGATCGCGGTCGGCGGGTGGATCTGACCGAGCTGGCTGACGGCGGAGGCCAGCTCGGAGACCACCGAGGTCCCGTCGACGTCGATCCCGGTCATCTTGCCCAGCTGGCTGACCATCATCAGCACCGCGATGCCCGCCATGTAGCCGGTCAGCACGGGCCAGGACAGCAGGTTCGCGACGAAACCGAGCCGGCAGGCCCAGAACACGACCGACAGCACCCCGACGGTGAGGGCCAGCGCCGCCGCGGCGTCGGCCGGCGAGCTCTGCGTGCCGGTGACCAAGCCGCTGACGGCCACCGCCGTCATCAGGGCGGTGCTGGACTCCGGACCCACCGAGAGCAGCCGGGAGGACCCGAGCAGCGCGTACGCGGTCAGCGGTCCCACCACCGCCCACAACCCCACCACCGGGGGCAGCCCGGCCACCTCGGCGTAGGCCATCACCTGCGGGACGAGGTAGGCCGCCACCGTGATCCCGGCGAGCAGGTCGCCCCGGAGCCAGCGCCGCTGGTAGCCGCGGAACTGCCCCAGGCCGGGAGCAGCCGCCGGAGCCCGAAGCGCCGAATCCCGGGCCGCGGGGGCCCTGCGCCGTCGACCACAGCCTGACCGTACCGGACCTCCCCGGGGCCCGGGGCGTTCGAGGCCGGCGGTCGACCGGGAACGGTTCCGGTGCGGCCTACTCGGAGTCGTACAGGCTGTTCAGCACGTCCTGGTACTTGGTCTCGACGGCCTTGCGACGGATCTTCAGGCTCGGCGTCACCTCACCGTCCTCGACGGTCAGCTCGTGGGTGAGGATCTCGAACCTCTTGATCGTCTCCCAGCGCTCCAGCTGCTGGTTGGCCTGCGCGATGTAGCCGGTGAGCAGGTCCCGGACGGGCTGGGAGGAGACCAGCCGGTCGTAGGAGGACGCGTCGTGGCCGTTCTCCTCGGCCCAGCCGGTGATGGCTTCGGGGTCGAGGGTGAGCAGCGCACTGACGTACTTGCGGCCCTCCCCGTGGACGAGCACCTGCGACACGTACGGGCAGGCCGTCTTCACCGCGGCCTCGACCTTCTGCGGCGCGACGTACTTGCCGCCCGAGGTCTTGATCAGGTCCTTCTTGCGGTCGGTGATGCGCAGGTAGCCGTTGTCCAGCTCCCCGATGTCCCCGGTGGCCAACCAGCCGTCCACGAAAGCCTCGGCGCTGGCCTCGGGCAGGTTGTGGTAGCCGCGCATCACGCCGCCGCCCTTGATCATGACCTCGCCATCGTCGGCGATCCGGACCTCGGTCCCCGGCACGGCGGGTCCCACGGTGCCGAACCGGGCGGCCCGCGGATTGTTCACGCAGGTGGCGGCGCTGGTCTCGGTCAGCCCGTACCCTTCCAGTACGAGCAGGCCCGCGGCGTAGAACCACTCCTGGACCTCGCGGCTGAGCGCGGCCGAGCCCGACACGAAGAACCGGATGTTGCCACCCATCCGGGCCTTGATCTTGCTGAACACCAGCCGGTCGGCCAGCGCGTACTGGGCCCCGAGCAGCCCCGTCACGGCTTGCCCGGCGAGCCGGATGGCACCGTCTTGAGGCCGACCGCGAACGCCCAGTCGAAGATCTTGCCCTTCACCCCGTGCGAAGCCCCCATCATCACCCGGGCCCGGACCTTCTCGAAGATGCGCGGGGCCCCGGCCATGAAGGTGGGCTTGACGACCCCGAGGTTCTCGACGATCTTCTCGATGCTGCCGTCGACGGCGGTCGCGAACCCGATCTTCAGCTGGACGGCGATCAGCGCCTTACCGAACACATGGCTGAGCGGCAGCCACAGGTACTGCAGGTCGTCGGGGTAGATGATGTCGTAGATCTCGACCGCGGCCCCGAGGTAGGTCCAGCTGTCGTGGGCCAGCCGGACCCCCTTCGGTCGGCCGGTGGTGCCGGAGGTGTAGATCAGCGTGGCCAGGGTCTCCGGACCGGTCGCCGCGATCGCGGCCTCCACCGACCCGGGGTGCTCGGCCAGGTGCTGGCGGCCGCGTTCCACAGGTCCGCCCAGCTGATCACCAGCTCGTGGTCGACCCGGCCCGCGATCTGCACCACCGCGGTCAGGTTGGGCAGCTCGTGCAGGTGGTCGAGCACCTTGGCCACCTGCAGGTCGTCCTCGGCGAAGACGACCCTGGCCTCGGAGTCGCCGAGGATGTAGGCGACGTCCTCGTGCTGGGTGGTCGGGTAGACCGTGGTGGTGGCCCCACCGGCGCACATCACCGCCAGGTCGGCCAGGATCCACTCGATCCGCGTACCGGACGCGATGGCCACCCGGTCCTCCAGGGCGACCCCCAGGTCCAGCAGGCCGGCGGCCAGCTCGAAGGCGCGGTCGCGGGTGTCCGCCCAGGTCAGCGAGACCCACCGCTCGCCGTCGCGGTAGCGGAAGGCCTCCCGCCCGCCCGAGGTCTCGACCTGCTGCTGCAGCATCGCCCCGACGCTCGGGGGTCGTTCCGCCAACCGTCGCTGAACCTCGTCCTGGGTCGTCTGGGTCATCTCGATCTTCTCGCCGTCGAAGGAGTCGAAGGGGTGGCGGACCACCCGGAGGGCCGGCGGGTACGCCGGAACAGCACAGAGACTAGTCAACGGCCTGTCGGACGGGCGTCGGCGCCGGGGATCTTCACCGAATCTCAGCCCGGCGCCGGTCGGTCCGGGCGGGCGGCGACCCGGATCGCGGCCGCTCGACGGTCCGGGTCACCAGCGCTGCAGGATGATGCCCATCCCCTGGCCGCCGCCGACGCACATGGTCTCCAGGCCGAGCTCGGCGTCGTGGCGCTGCATCGCGTTCAGCAGCGTCGTCATGATCCGGGCGCCGGTCATGCCGAACGGATGCCCGAGGGCGATCGCTCCGCCGTGCACGTTCAGCTTAGTCGGGGATGCCGAGCTGGCGGGCACTCGACGACCTGGACCGCGAAGGCCTCGTTGATCTCGACGAGATCCAAATCGGACACGGTCATCCCCGCCTGGGGCAGCGCCCGGCGCGAGGCCTCGATCGGACCGAGGCCCATGATCTCCGGGCTGAGCGCGCTGACCCCGGTCGCCACGATCCGCGCGAGCGGTGCCAGTCCCAGCTCCGCCGCCCGATTGTCGCTCATGATCACCACCGCGGCGGCCCCGTCGTTCAGCGGGCACAGTTGCCCGCGGTGACCCTACGGTCGGACCGGAACACCGGCTTGCAGCCCCGACACCGCCTCCAGCGTCACCCCCGGCCGAGGCCCGTCGTCGGCGCTGATCACCCGTCCATCGGGCAGGTGACCGGGACGATCTCCGTCTCGAACACCCCGGCGGCGATGGCCCGCTCGGCCTTGTTCTGGAACGCACGCCGAACTCGTCCTGCTCGGCCCGGCTGATCCCGTACGCGGTCGCGACGTTCTCCGCGGTCTCGCCCATGGCGATGTAGATGTCGGGCAGCTCGCCGTCGGTACGCGGATCGTGCCAGGTCTGGTTCGACTCCGCGGTCTGCCGGGTCCGACGCTCGGCGTCGGCGAAGACCGGGTTGTGGGTCTGGTCGGCGTCCACCCCGGCGGACCGGAAGCCGGTGTAGCGCGAGACGCACTC